>NZ_JAPDPD010000023.1 GCF_026283965.1 Dyella subtropica | reverse complement strand
GCCGCGGTCCGAGTCACTTTTCTCTGTTTGGCCAGAGAAAAGTAACCAAAAGAGAGGCCACCCCGGTTCCGCGCCCTCCGGCTTCGCCTGCGGGTCCGTGAGGTCTGGCCGGGCTTTTCGACACGACGTTTGGTGTCCTGTCGGGAGGCATGGGCATCCGTGCCCATGCCCCTGCGGGCCTTATCGTCCAGCCCTCACCGCTGCACAGGGGACCCAAGGTCAAAAGCAACGTCAAGAGCGGCAGGCTTTCGCCTGCGTGCACATGTCTAAAGATGGTTGCCGATGGTTGGTGGGGCATATCAAGATGCGGGCTATCGTCAATTCACCTAGGGAGCTGGTTATGCGTCTGTGGTTTATGTCAGGCATGGTCTGCGCATTGTTGTTGGCCGCTGCAACGGCGCAAGGCCAGTCCGCGCCACCGGCTTCGGTCAGGAGTGATCATTGGGCCGCGCCGGCTTCGGCTACCAGCGTGAGTTACGGCAGCAACGCTACGGTGCCGCGTGAGCAGTCCGGCAGTTTCCACCTCAAGAGTGATGACAAGGCAGACAGGCCCCGCATTCTGATTCAGTCGGGGAAGTCGGCGTATGGCCGTCCGGCGCCCAACTGCGAAATGAATCCAACGGCGTCGTCCTGTCTGACCCCTAGTACAAAACCTGCGTCGGAGCGATAGGGTGCTTCGCCGTCTGAATACGCTGGAAGCGCGCCTTACTCTGCTGCTGTGTCTAGCCTATGTGTCGGGTGCGTTGATCTACGTTGGCGTGACGCAGTGGCCGCTGCCGCAGTTGTTGCAATGGATGAAGCAGGATCTGGGCGTCACCGTGAAGGCGCCGGCGCATATGGGTATTTGGGGCGGGTTGCTGGTCAGCGCCGCACTGGCTGTGCCGCTGTCGATCTGGTTGGCGGGGCGTGTGATGCATCCGCTGAGCCGGCTGCTGCGTGCGCTCGAAGGTGCCGTTGCCAGTTATCGCGACGGCGATTTCAGTTTCTCCATCGCGGCCACGCGCGGTGATGAGCTGGGCGAGTTGATTCGCATGCACAACGCGCTCGGACAAACGCTGCGCGAGCAGCGCCAGCATCTGGCCCAGCGTGAGTTGCTGCTGGATACGGTGGTGCAGAACACGCCGGTGGCGCTGGTGCTCACGGATGCCAACGGTCGCGTGAGTTACGCCAACATCGCTGCCCGTCACCTGTTCAACGAGGGGCGCAGCCTGCACGGGCTGGATTTTCTCGAGCTGATCGAAGGGTCGCCCGAAGCGCTGCAGAAGGCGGTGAAGGGCGGTGAAGATGCGTTGCTGACGGTGGAGATGGACGGTAGCGAGGAGACGTTTCATCTGTCCCAGCGCAGCTTCCGCCTGCAAGGCCGGCCGCATCGTCTGCAGTTGTTTCGGCGCATGACGCGCGAGTTGTCGCGGCAGGAAGTGGCGACGTGGAAGCGGGTGATCCGCGTCATCAGTCACGAACTCAACAATTCATTGGCGCCGATTTCCTCGCTGGCGCATTCCGGTGCGGAGCTGGCGCGGCGTGGCGATGTCGCGCGCTTGCCTGGCGTGTTTGCAACCATCGGCGAACGTACGCGACACCTGCACGGCTTCATCGCCGGCTATGCCAGCTTCGCCAAGCTGCCGGCGCCGCAGCCGGTGCCGATCGAGTGGAAGCCTTTCCTCGACAGCCTGGCCTTGCACTGTGTTTTCCAGTTGCAGGGCAACCCGCCGGAGCAGCCGGGCTGGTTCGATGCCGCGCAGATCGAGCAGGTGCTGATCAATCTGATCAAGAACGCGCACGAGTCGGGTGGTGCGGAGCACGAAGTGTCGCTGGCGCTGGTGGTGATCGGGCACGATCTGCGCATCGAAGTGGCGGACCGCGGCCCAGGCATGAGCGAAACCGTGCTGGCGCAGGCGCTGCTGCCGTTCTATTCCACCAAGCGTTCCGGTACCGGCCTGGGCCTGGCGCTGGCGCGCGAGATCGTGGAAGCCCATGGCGGGCGGATCATGCTGGCCAACCGTGAACAGGGCGGCCTGCGGGTGAGTCTGCTACTGCCGCTCAAGGCTATGTAATCACGTAACCAGCCACCCTAGGGATGCTCTGATCTATTCAACGTAGGCGTCACCTATACTCAAGCCCTCGTCATGGATAGGAGGGTGGCAATGGGACAGCTTTTTGCACTGGTCTTTGTCGTCGTCGCGATCATCGCGATCGCCAAACTCGTTCGCATCGTGCCGCAAGGTTTCGAGTGGACGGTGGAGACGTTCGGTCGCTATACGCGCACGCTCACGCCCGGCCTGCATTTCCTTATGCCGATCTATCATGCGGTCGGCCGCAAGATGAACATGATGGAGCAGGTGCTTGATGTGCCGTCGCAGGACGTGATCACCAAGGACAACGCCGTGGTCCGCGTGGATGGCGTGGTGTTCTATCAGGTGTTGGACGCGGCCAAGGCTGCCTACGAGGTGTCCAATCTCGAACAGGCGGCGCTGGCGCTGGTGATGACCAACATCCGTACCGTGCTTGGCTCGATGGATTTGGACGAATCGCTGAGTCAGCGCGACGCCATCAACGCGAAGTTGCTGCGTGTGGTGGATGAGGCGACGCATCCGTGGGGCGTCAAAGTGAACCGCATCGAGATCAAGGATATTGCGCCGCCGCGCGACCTGATCGATTCGATGGCGCGACAGATGAAGGCCGAGCGCGAGAAGCGCGCAAACATTCTCGAGGCGGAAGGCTTCCGTCAGGCGGCGATCCTCAAGGCCGAAGGCGAGAAGCAGTCGGTGATCCTTGCCGCCGAAGGTGAGAAGGAAGCGGCATTCCGCGCCGCCGAAGCACGCGAACGATCGGCCGAAGCCGAAGCCAAGGCGACGGCGATGGTTTCCGAGTCCATTGCCAACGGCAACGTCAACGCACTCAACTACTTCGTCGCTAACAAGTATGTCGAAGCGTTGAAGGAAATGGCGCACTCGCCGAATCAGAAGATGCTGTTGCTGCCGATAGAGGCGACCGGCGTGCTGGGCTCATTGGCGGGTATCGCCGAGCTGGCCAAGGAGTCACTGGGGCAGCAGCAGGAGAAAGCCGCAGCCCGGCGC
Organism: Dyella subtropica; assembly: GCF_026283965.1. Taxonomy (GTDB): domain Bacteria; phylum Pseudomonadota; class Gammaproteobacteria; order Xanthomonadales; family Rhodanobacteraceae; genus Dyella_D; species Dyella_D subtropica. The sequence goes on along the minus strand of NZ_JAPDPD010000023.1, from coordinate 81,132 downwards.
ACGTAACGGGCTCATGTAGGAGCGCACCTTGTGCGCGAAAGGTGCCGACAGGCGCCCGCTTGTTGGGTCGAAGGCAACGACACCTTCAAGTACCTTTCGCGCACAGGGTGCGCTCCTACAGCATCATCTTCGGCGTTTCTTTTGGGGGTGTTTCATGTTTGCAAGCACTGCAACGCACTACCTGTGGTGGATCCTCGCACTGGTGCTGATCGCCATGGAGGTGATGCTGCCCGGCTATTTCATGTTGTGGATCGGCATCGCCGCAGCGATTACCGGCGTGTTGATGCTGGTATGGCCGGAACTGTCGCTGCTGTCGCAGTCGATCGCTTTCGTTGTGCTGGCCTTTCTCTCCTGCGCGGCTTACTGGTATCTGCTGCGTCCGAAGCTGCAGCGCGCCGAGCCTGGCGACACGCGTCTGAATCGGCGCGGCGAGCAAAAGATCGGGCAGCGTTATGTGCTGGCGGAAGCCATCGTCAACGGTCGCGGCAAGGCGCGCGTAGGGGATGGTTTGTGGCTGGTCAGCGGACCGGATCTGCCCGAGGGCAGCACGGTCGAGGTGATCGCCGTGGACGGCAATACGTTGAAAGTAAGGCCAGTCGCTTGACGTCATCCATGGAGGGTTCGCGCATCATGGCCTGGCTCGGTCGCTTCGGATTTGTATTGGCATGGATACTGGCATTGCTCTTTGCCGCGATGCTGGGAGTCAACCTTCCTGCATGTGGGGAAGATGCATTCGGTTGGTCCTTGCTCTTGTTGGTCTTGATGGCGATGTATGCGTGGCCGCTGGTGCCGGTGCTGTTGCTTGTGGCTGCTGTGATTGCGTCCCGTATGCGTCGTGAGGCGGGGCTGTGGCGCCGTCGGCTTATCGGGTTGGCTGGTTCTGTGATGGCGGTACTGGTGGTGTTCTTGCTGGCCGGTTGGCTTGGCGGCGGTGCTGGTAGCTGCCATCTGAATCTCTGGTAGGCACATCGCCTGGACGGCCAAACGTATTCAAGCCCCTGGCTTCCGGGTAAGAATGCGGCATGACTTTTTCGCCTGCTTCGCTGTCGACCACCCAGTTCGCCACTACGGCGCTGAATACCCGTATTGCCTTTCTGGTGGAGTTGGCGCGCCGGCTGCACCAGTACGGCACCTCGGCACCGCGTCTGGAGATGGCGATCTCCGGTTCCGCGCAGCGGCTGGGGCTGGCGGCGGATGTCTGGTCCAGCCCCACGGCGATCATCATTTCCTTTGCGGACCTAGCCCAGGGCGACGATGGCGTGGCCCAGGTGACCCAGGTGATGCGCCTGCCACCGGGCGACGTGAATCTTGCACGCCTATGTCAGGCGGATCTGATCGCCGACCAGGTGATCGCCGGTGAATTGGATCTGCGCGAAGGTTTTCGTTTGTTGCGGGAACTCGGCAAGCCGGATACCCGCCGCGCCCAGGCCGGGGTGATCGCCAGCTACGGGCTGGCGGCGGCCAGTGTGGTGGCCTTGCTGCTGCACAGTTCGTGGGCGGACCTGCTCACGACCGCGCTGATCGGTTTGATCATCGGCATGATCACGGTGTTGTCGGCGAAGCGACCGCGCCTGGCGGTGGCCAGCGAGGCGATCTGTGCGCTGGTGGCCACCGTGGTGGCGATCGTGGTGAGTGCTTTTGTGGTGCCGCTGGCGATCAAGTCGGTGGTGCTGGCCAGCCTGATCGTGCTGGTGCCCGGCATGGCGTTGACCACGGGCGTCCGCGAGATTTCCAGTCAGCATCTGGTGGCCGGCATGGCGAGGATGGGCGGGGCCGTGTCGAGCCTGCTCAAGCTGACCTTCGGCACCGTGGCTGGCACGCAGCTGTGCGCCGCGGTAGGTATTTACCCGCACGATTTCGCGCTACCGCCGTTGCCGGCGTGGACGGATTATCCGGCTTTACTGGCGGCGGCCTTTGCTTTCGCCATCACTTTTCGCGCCGCGCGAAAGGATTGGCTGGTGGTGATGGCTGCCGTGGTGCTGGGTTATCTCGCCACGCGCTGGGGCGGACTCGTTTCCGGCGCCGTGCCGGCGGCGCCTTTTGGCGTATTTTTGGGCGGTTTCATGCTCAGCGCATTGGCCAATGTGTATGCGCGTTATGCCCATCGCCCGGGGGCGGTGGTTCGCGAACCGGGCATCATTCTGCTGGTGCCTGGCAGCGTGGGATTTCGCAGCGTATCGTATTTGCTGGAGCGCGATACTTCGCTTGGCCTGGATACCGGCGTGCTGCTGATAACGTTGTTGATTTCACTGGTCGCGGGGCTGCTGTTTGGCGATTTGCTGGTGGCACCGCGGCGTTCGCTTTGAATTGACTGGAATGCACTCATAAGAACGCCGGCCAATGGCCGGCGTTTTGTCGTGCACGAACCGGGCGGGTCAGATCGCCAGGTCTTTTTCCTTCTTGCCGGCCTTCAGCGCATCGTTGAACCAGCGCGGACGCTTGCCGCGGCCGGACCAGGTCTGCTCCGGATCGGCCGGGTTGCGGTACTTCGGCGGCACGATGCCACCCGACTTGCGGGCCTTGCCACGTACACCCTGGCCGAAGATGTCTTCGAAGGCATAACCCTCGGCCTTGATCAATGCGTGAATCTTTTCGCGCAGCTTGCCGACCTTTTCCTTGCGCAGTTCGTTCTGACGGAGCTGCGCCTTGTTGATCAGTTCATTGAGCTGATTGTGATTGAGATTTTTGATATCGACGGCCATGACGACTCCCGGGATGATAATGAGCCATTAGAGGCATTTGTTGTTTTAGTTGAAACTAAAAAGCCAGTGTGTTGCGCGAATGATTCTCCATGAATTTTTCGTCAATTGCAAAGCGGATGTGGATGCTCGTAAATGATTGCGATAATCCCGCCCGGCTTAGGCGTCGCTTTCGCAATGGCCAATCTATTTTGGAAGGATTCCGCGTTCTGCCTAATGTGTTTCCCGATAGCGGATAGCAAAACGGCCGCATCATGCGGCCGTTTTGATTAGCGATGGAGGCCGGAATGGCGGGGCTGCCGCCATTCGGTTATGTCGTGCCGGTTCAGTCGAGCAAGTTCAGCCGAGCAGGGCGAACAACTCGTCGGCGCTGATGGCGCGGCTTTCCGTTTCATGGCGCGCGCGATATTCCAGCGTGCCGGCGGCGATGCCGCGCTCGCTCACCACGACGCGATGCGGAATACCGATCAACTCCATATCGGCAAACATGGAGCCAGGGCGCAGGCCGCGGTCGTCGAGCACGGTTTCGATGCCGCGCTCATTGAGCTGGCGATAGAGCGCCTCGGCGGCCTCCACCACGGCGGGGCTGTTCTTCGGGTTGATCACGCAGACAGCAATACGCCAGGGCGCCATCGCCTCCGGCCAGATCACGCCGGCCTCGTCGTGGCGCTGCTCGATGGCGGCGGCCACGATGCGGCTGACGCCGATGCCGTAGCAGCCCATCAGCATCACCTGGGCCTTGCTCTGGTCGTCCACCACGGTGGCGCCAAGCGCTTCGGCGTATTTATTGCCCAGCTGGAACACGTGGCCGACTTCGATGCCGCGCGCGATGTGCAGCGTGCCCTTGCCGTCCGGCGAGAGGTCGCCCTCGACCACTTTGCGGAGGTCTTCGATGCGGGTGACGCGCGCGTCGCGCTCCCAGTTGGCGCCGGTGTAGTGGGTACCGTCGGCGTTGCCGCCGCAGACGAAGTCGGCCAGCATGGCTGCGCTACGGTCCACGATAACGGGGATCTCGGCAGGCAGCCCTACCGGCCCGATGAAGCCCGGGCGGGTGCCGGTGACGGCGAGAATCTCCGCTTCGGTGGCGAGCACGGATTCGCCCGGCAGCTCGGCCAGCTTGCCGGCCTTCACCTCGTTGATCTCATGGTCGCCGCGCACGCACAGCGCGACCAGCCCCTGGCTGCCCTGCACCAGAATGGTCTTTATGCACTGCTGTGGAGACACCTTAAGGAAGGTGGCGACCTCGTCGATGGTCTTTTGCGTGGGCGTGTCGACGCGCTGCAGTGCGGCCGCGGCGACAGGGCGGGCACCGGCCGGAGCCAGTGCTTCGGCCTTCTCGATGTTGGCGGCGTATTCGGAGCCATCGGAGAACGCAATGGCGTCCTCGCCCGAATCGGCCAGCACCTGGAACTCATGGCTGGCATTGCCGCCGATGGCGCCAGTGTCGGCCTGCACCGCGCGGAACTTCAGGCCCAGGCGGGTGAAGATGCGGCTGTAGGCCTGGTACATCGCGTCGTAGGTTTCGGCCAGCGATTCCTGGGTGAGGTGGAAGGAGTAGGCGTCCTTCATCAGGAATTCGCGAGCGCGCATCACGCCGAAGCGGGGGCGGATCTCGTCGCGGAACTTGGTCTGGATTTGATAGAAATTCACCGGCAGCTGCTTGTAGCTCTTCAGCTCGTTGCGCGCGAAATCGGTGATGACTTCTTCATGCGTGGGGCCGTAGCAGAACTCCTGCTCCTTGCGGTCCTTGATCTTCAGCAGCTGACCGCCGAATTTTTCCCAGCGGCCGGTTTCCACCCACAACTCTTTCGGCTGCACGGAGGGCATCAGCATTTCGATGGCGCCCGCGCGGTTCATTTCCTCGCGCACCACCTGTTCCACTTTGCGCAGCACGCGCAGGCCTAGCGGCGACCAGGTGTACAGGCCGGAGGCGAGCTTGCGGATCATGCCGGCGCGCAGCATCAGGCGATGGCTGGCGATCTCGGCATCGGCGGGGACTTCCTTGACGGTGGCCAAGTGGAACTGGCTAAGGCGCATGCGGGCGAATCCGGCGTGAAAAAGAACCGATTATAGCGGCCCGCAGTACCGGCTCCGCGCCGCCTTGCCGCCCGCCGTGCCCGGCGGGCGGGGCAAAACGCCTACTGGTTCGGACAGAACTGCTTGTACTGGGCTTCCGCGGTGGCCTGCTGCTGCTGCCGCTGGGCATCGTCCAGCAGCTTGGGCTGGTTGTTTTCCTGCATCACCACCGGCTGCTTGCTGCGCAGTGTTTCCAGGTTGCTCTTCAAGGTGGCGCAGAGTTTGGTGCGGTTTTCCGGGGTGTCGGCCATTGGCTTCTGAGCAGCGGTGGACGCTGCGGCTGGTTTGGCCGGTTCGTGCGATGTGCTCTCGGGCCCATGCGCCGCTGGCTCGGCGAGCGGTTGGACGCTGCCGGTGGTGGTGACACGCTTGAACTGGGTGCCCTTCGGCGGCGGATTGTCAGAGTAGTGCACGGTGCCACTGGCATCGGTCCACTTGTAAGCCTGGCCCATGGCCAGGGGGGCAAGCAGCAGCAGGGCGACGGCGATCAACGGGCGACGCATGGTCTTCTCCGGGAGGTTCAGAGGTGTGGCGCCCTTGTTAGCACCCCGCCGGATCGGACTCAAGCGATGGTTTACACTGCGCGTATTCCGTCACGGATTGTTTCATGAGCGAGAGCACGCCAGTCCGCCCGCCGCGGCATCGGGGCATCTACCTGCTGCCGAATCTGTTCACCACCGGCGCCATGTTCGCCGGGTTCTACGCCATCATTGCGAGCATCGGCGGCAATTACAGCGACGCGGGCATCGCCGTGTTCGTGGCGGCCCTGCTGGATGGCATGGACGGCCGCGTGGCGCGCGCCACCGGCACCCAGAGCGAATTCGGCGTGCAGTACGACTCTCTCTCCGATCTGGTCAGCTTCGGGCTGGCGCCGTCGCTGGTGATGTACACCTGGTCGCTGTCCGCATTGAAGAATTACGGCCCGCTGTGGGGCAAGATCGGCTGGGCGGCGGCTTTCATCTACGCGGCCTGCGCGGCGCTGCGCCTGGCGCGTTTCAACACCCAGGTCGGCGTGGCCGACAAGCGCTACTTCCAGGGGCTGGCCAGCCCGGCGGCGGCGGCCGTGTGCATGTCTTTCGTGTGGAGCATGGACAAGTTCGGTGTGGTCGGCGAGGAGGTGTGCTTCTTTACGCCGTTCATGGCTGTGACCGTCGGCTTGCTGATGGTCAGCCGCTTCCGCTACTACAGCTTCAAGTCGCTGCCGATGGGCGACCGCGATCGCGTGCCGTTCCTGTGGATCATCGTCGGCTTGCTCATTCTGATTCCGTTCTTCGTGGACCCGCCGCGCGTATTGTTCGTGGTGTTCACCCTGTACCTGTTGTCCGGCCCTGTCATGACCTTGTGGGGAAGGGCTACGCGTCGCCGCCGTCGAGGCGTGGCGTGAGCGCCATGGCCCAGGCCGCTGCCAGCTCGGCGCATCGCACGCGGGTCTTGCGTGCCCTCGGTGTGACGCCGTGGGTGCGCCGTGCCGCGCCAATGCCGGCGGAAGTGCCCGGTTCCGTTTCCGCGGCGCCCATGCCGGACGCCCAGGTCGGCGACTGCGTGGTGTTGCTGCCCGCGGGTTGCGATACGAAAGCGCTGGACCTGCTTGGGCGGGCGCTTCATTCCTTCGGCCCGGCCCTGGCCCGCGCCGCGCGTATCGAGGTGCGCGATGGGCATCTGGCCTCGGCCCCGGTGGCCCGTGCCTATCTGGTGTTCGGCGATGCCCAGGCGCACGCCTTGGGGCGTGAACTGCCTGCGGCCACGCTCAATCAGGCGCATATCGTTCTGGCGGACGAACCCGCCAGCGTGTATGCCTCCGCAGCCGGCAAGCGGCGCCTGTGGAACGCTTTGCGCAGTCTGCGCCGCGCCCTGGCGCAGGCGGGAGGCTGAGCCAAGTGGTCGCCGTCGCCCGGCCCCATGCGGAAGTTCGCGCCATGCGTCGCGACGACCTGCCTGCGGTCAGCGCGATGGAAAGTGCTTCCTACGATTTTCCATGGAGCGAGGGCATCTTCAGCGATTGCCTTAAAGCCGGACATCCATGCTGGGTGCTGTGGGTGGACGGCGAGGTCGCTGGCTACGGCGTGCTTTCAGTGGCAGCGGGCGAGGCGCACGTGCTCAACCTTTGCATCGGCCAGGCGCATCGCGGGCTGGGTCTTGGGCGGCATTTGCTGAAGCGCTTGCTGGATGTGGCGCGCTGGAATGGTGCGCAGCGGGTGTTTCTGGAAGTGCGGCCTTCGAATCCGGTGGCGCAGACGCTCTATCAGTCGGTGGGTTTTATCGAGATCGGCCGTCGGCCGAAGTATTACCCGGCGAAGGTGGGGCGGGAGGATGCCATTGTGATGGCGTTGGAATTGGTGGCGCCGTAGGCGCTTGGGTCGCCGCTTCTATTTTGTCACTCCGGCGCGGGGCCGGGCGCCGGTGACTTAGCGCTTCGATTGTCGCGTTGTCGCGACCGGGTTCGCCTGCGGCGGGCTTCCGTCCGCCTGCCGGCGGCCGGGTTACTTCTCTTTAGTTTGGTCACGCCTGAGCAGGAGCGATGGCGAACAGCGCAGCTGGCCCGAAGGGCGGAGGGCATGGATGCCCGGAGTCAAGAGAAGTAACCAAGAGAAAGACCACCCCGGTTACGCGCCCTTCGGGTTCGTGAGGGCTGGCCGGGCCAGCTCTTAGATGACATGGGGACACGACGTCTCTGTCGTGTCGAAAAGGAACCGGCATCCATGCCGGTTCCCCTGCGGGCCTGATCGTCCATCCCTCACCGCTGCACAGGGGGCCCAAGATCAAGAGCAGGCTCGCTGACGCATCGCCTTGGCTCCCTCCCTTGCTTGCAGGGGAGGGCTGGGGAGGGGTGAGTACTTGAGAAAGCGTTTCGGGAAAGGTTTTGGCAAGTGTTCACCCCCTCCCAACCTCCCCCTGTCCCACGGGACTAGCTCTGCGTCGCAAGCAGGGGGAGGAGCAAGAGCATCAGCCCAGCTTCTGCGCCTGCTCCCGCAGCGCATTGAGCTGTACACCCCAATCGGCAATGCGCTGACGCTCCTGCGCAACCACTTCAGCCGGTGCATTGGCGACGAAGTTGGCGTTGCTCAGTTTGCCTTCGCACTTTTTGATCTCGCTTTCGATGCGGCCGATTTCTTTGGCGAGGCGTGTCTTCTCGGCGCCAAGATCGATCAGGCCTGCGAGCGGGATCAGCACGCGCAGGGAACCCACCACGGCAGCGGCAGCGGCGGGTTCGTCGGCACCGGATACGATCCATTGCGGTGCTTCCACGCGGGCGAGGAAGCTGATCTGTGCGGCGAATTTGGTGGCGCGTGTGCGATCGGTGGCGTCGCCATCGGCGAGCAGCAGCGGGATGGTTTTGCCGGGGGCGATGTTCATTTCCGCGCGGATACGGCGGATGCCGCTCAGCACGTTCTTGAACCACTCGATTTCGGCGGTGGCCGCTTCGTCGGTGGGGATGTCGTCAGCCTTCGGCCATGGGCGCTGCAGGATGCCCTCGGCCTGGATGCCCAGCTTCGGTGCCACGGTTTGCCAAATTTCTTCGGTGATGAAGGGCACGATGGGATGCAGTGCGCGCAGCACGGTTTCCAGCACAACCAGTAGCGTGTGGCGAGTCGAAGCGGCTGCGATGGCATCGTCGCCATTCAGTGCGGGCTTGGACAGCTCGAGGAACCAGTCGCAGAACTCGTTCCAGGTGAATTCGTACAGCGCCTGCGCGAGCAGGTCGAAGCGGTAGGTGACGAAGTGCTGCTCCACCTCCACCAGCGTCTGCTTGAGGTGGGTGAGGATCCAGCGTTCCGCTTCGGTGGCCGGTGCGGCGGGCGCTGGCGGCAATTCGCCTTCCGGCATATTCATCAGCACGAAGCGCGCCGCGTTCCACAGCTTGTTGCAGAAGGCCTTGTAGCCTTCGGCGCGCTTGATGTCGAAGTTGATGGTGCGGCTGTAGCTGGCCAGCGCGGCGAAAGTGAAGCGCAGCGCATCGGTGCCGATGGCGGGGATGCCGGCGGGGTAGTCCTTGCGGATGCGCTTTTCCACTTTCTCGCGCACCTGCGGAATCAGCAGCGACTTGGTGGACTTGTCGACCAGCGCTTCCAGTTCGATGCCGTCGATCAGGTCCAGCGGATCCAGGGTGTTGCCCTTGGACTTGGACATCTTCTGGCCTTCCGCATCGCGCACGATGGCGTTGATGTAGACCTCGCGGAACGGAATCTTGCCGGTGAAGTACTTGGTCGCCATCACCATGCGCGCGACCCAGAAGAAGATGATGTCGAAGCCGGTGACCAGCACGGCGCTGGGCAGGAAGATCTTGTCGTTCTCCCATTGGGCGACGATCTCGCCGCGCTCGTTTTTCACCGGGCCGTTGGCCGGCCAGCCGAGCGTGGAGAACGGCCACAGCGCCGAGCTGAACCAGGTGTCCAGCACGTCGTCGTCCTGCTTGAGTGCGCCGACCGGGGCGACCGTAGCGTGCTTGCGCGCATCGGCTTCGTCTTCGCCGACGAAGATATTGCCCGCTTCGTCGTACCACGCCGGGATGCGGTGGCCCCACCACAGCTGGCGGCTGATGCACCAGTCCTGGATGTTGTCGAGCCACTGCGTGTACGTGGTGCTCCAGTTCTCCGGCACGAACTTGATCTCGCCGCCGCGCACGGCTTCCAGCGCCGGCTCGGTGATGGCCTTGCGGCCACCGGGGCGGCCATCTTTTTGGACGTCCGACGTGAGATCGACGAACCACTGGTCCGTCAGCATGGGCTCGATCACCGCGTCGGAGCGCTGGCTCACTGGCACCTGCAGTTTGTGCGGCTTGGTTTCGACCAGCAGGTCGGCCGCCTCGAGATCGGCGAGCACGGCCTTGCGAGCTTCGTAGCGATCCATGCCTTGGTACTTGGCTGGCGCGTTGCCGTTGACCTTGGCTTCGAGCGTGAAGATCTCGATCGGCGTCAGGTTATGGCGCTGGCCGATGGCGTAGTCGTTGAAGTCGTGTGCGGGCGTGATCTTCACGCAGCCGGTGCCGAAATCCTTGTCGACATAGTCGTCGGCGATCACCGGAATCTGGCGGCCGCTCAACGGCAAGGTAAGCATCTTGCCGATCAGGTGCTGATAGCGCTCGTCGTCGGGATGCACGGCGACGGCGACGTCGCCCAGCATGGTTTCCGGACGTGTGGTGGCGACCACGACGCTTTCACCGCTGCCAGTCACGGGATAGCGAATCGACCACATATGGCCGTCGCGCTCGACGTTGTTCACTTCGAGATCGGAGACGGCGGTGCCCAGCACCGGGTCCCAGTTCACCAGGCGATTGCCGCGGTAGATCAGGCCTGTGCGATACCACTCCACGAACACCTTGCGCACGGCGGCCGAGAGACCTTCATCCATGGTGAAGCGTTCGCGTGACCAGTCGGCGGCCACGCCGAGGCGACGCATCTGGTTGGTGATGGTGGAGCCGGACTCCTCCTTCCACTGCCACACGCGCTCGACGAACGGCTCGCGACCCAGGTCATGGCGCGTCTTGCCTTCGGCGGCGAGCTGGTTCTCCACGATCTTCTGGGTGGCGATACCAGCATGGTCGGTACCCACCTGCCACAGCGTGTTCATGCCGCGCATGCGCTGGTAGCGAATCAGCATGTCCATCACGGTCTGCTGGAACGCGTGGCCCATGTGCAGAGTGCCGGTGACATTCGGCGGCGGCAGCAGAATGCAGTACGGCTCGCCTTGCCCCGACGGCTGGCCCGTGCTCGTTTTGAATACGCCACTGGCCTCCCAGCGTGCGTACCACTTCGACTCGATCTGCTGGGGCTCGAAACTCTTGTCCATCGGGGGCTCGTCTTTGCGCGCCGGGAGGGGCGCGGGGGATTGGCGTTTAAAGGGACGATTGTACGGGTGGGGCGGCTGGGGTGCCAAAAAGCCAGCTAGGTACCCACTCAAACGAGATGAGGGCTGGGGGAGTCCCGTAGGAGCGCACCCTGTGCGCGACAAACCGGCAGGAAAGCCGGTTTGCACGGTGTAGGCCGCCCGAAGGGCGAGGGCCATGGAAGGCCCGAATGACAGACGCCATGGATCGGCGCTTGCGCGCCGGGTCGCCCACAGGGTGGGCTCCTACAGGGTCATCGGCTTGTTATCAGCTCGCCGCCCCAGCTGGCCGGATCGACATCGTCGATGGTTTGGGAAAAGGTCCAGGTGTGCCCGCCGATATCCGTTGCGGAATACTGGCGTTCGCCGTAGGGATAGCTGGTGGGTGGATGGAGGATGGTTGCTCCGGCGGCCTCTGCTTTTGCGTGATGCGCGTCGACGTCTTCGACCCGGACCATGGTCGAATGGGTCGATACGCGGGATGCGTTTTCCGGACCCGCATCCGAAGCGACTACGGCACCGTCGCCAAATTCGAGCTGGATGCGGTGGTCGCCGATGCGCAGCCTTTCCCTGAATCCGAACGCACGGCACAGCCACTCAGCCGCCTGCCGCACCTCGGAGTAGCCCAGCACCGGGATGATCGTGCTTGAGGGTATGGAGCGGTTGTGGCGCATGGTCATACCTCGATAAAAGGTGGCTAAGGCAGCAACTGAATCCCGAATCGCTTTACTAGGAGCGCGAACAAGCCAAAACAAATAACCGTGATGACGACGCAGGCCAGCAGCGTGGGCCAGAAGCCGATGCGTGGCAGCAGCACAGGGAAGGCCAGGAACATGGGCAGTGTGGGTACCACGTACCAGAACGTGTACCACGCGTGGTTGGCGATTTTTTCCTGCGGTTGGCGCTCTACGTACAGCCAGATAAGCGCCAGCACGGTGACCATGGGCAGGGCGGCGATGAAGCCGCCGAGCTTATCGCTACGCTTGGCGGCTTCCGACACGATCACCACCACGGCGGCGGTCAGCAGGTATTTGGTGACCATCCACGCCATGGCGATCTCTTCCTCAGCTTCCGCGTAGCGTGCGCCCGTAGGCGTGCACTTCGTCGACCAGCACTTTCACGTGTTCCGGGTCCACCTCTGGCGTGATGCCGTGGCCGAGGTTGAAGACGTGGCCGGGGTGGTTGCCGTAGCTGTCGAGTACGGCGCGCGCTTCGCGCCGGATGGTGTCGGGATTGGAGCGCAGCACGGCGGGGTCGAGGTTGCCCTGCAGGGCTACGCGGCCGGCAACGGCTTGGCGGGCATCGGCGAGGTCGATGGTCCAGTCCACGCCGAGGCCGGCGCAGCCGGTGTCGGCCATGCTGGCGAGGTGACGGCCGGCGCCTTTGGAGAACAGGATCACCGGCAATTCGCGGGCGTGCGGGTCGGCCTTCAGCGCCGCGATCACTTGCGCCATGTAGCGCAGCGAGAACTCGCGGAACGCGGCCGGGCCGAGCAGGCCGCCCCAGGTGTCGAACACCATCAGCGCCTGCGCGCCAGCGGCAGCCTGGGCGATGAGGTAAGCGGCGACGGATTGCGCCAGTGTGTCGAGCAATTGGTGGGCGAGCTTGGGCTCGTTCCAGCACATCGCCTTGAGCGTGGCGAAGTCGCGCGAGCCCTGGCCTTCCACCATGTAGCAGGCCAGTGTCCACGGGCTGCCGGAGAAACCGATCAGCGGCACGCGGCCGTGCAGCTCACGGCGAATCAGGCGCACGGCGTCCATCACATAGCGCAGCTCGCCTTCCATGTCGGGCACGCCAAGCTTGTCGATGTCGGCCTTGCTGCGCACCGGATGGGCAAACTGCGGGCCCTCGCCATGCGCAAAGCTCAGGCCGAGGCCCATGGCATCGGGAATGGTGAGGATGTCGGAGAACAGAATCGCGGCGTCGAGTTCGAAGCGCTCAAGCGGCTGCAGCGTCACCTCGCAGGCCAGCTCCGGATTCTGCGCCAGCGCCATGAAGCTGCCGGCGCGCGCGCGGGTGGCGCGATATTCCGGCAGGTAGCGGCCGGCCTGGCGCATCACCCAGATCGGGGTGGTGTCGGTGGGCTCGTGGCGCAGGGCGCGCAGGAAGCGATCATTCTTTAATGCATCAGTCATTTCAGCGTCCGTAGGGGCCTTCCATGCCTTGGCTGAACATCACGCGGAAGCCGCGCTTGAGCTGCGCATCGCGCGCCTTCTCGAAGGCGGCGATGGCGTCGTCGCGCTCAAGAAACTGTTCGCGCTTGAGGCTGGCCTTGCCGCCCTGCACACCGGATTCGCGATAGAGCGTCCAGCCGCCGAGCAGATCCTGCTCCAGCACGATCTGGACGTAGCGTGGCGCTTCGCTGGTAGCGGGCGCGGTTTGCAGGTAGAGGCGCATGGAAGGCAGTGTGGTGATTGCGGCACGGCGTACCGCAGGCCCGGCATTCTAGAAGGCTGGGCTGTTTGTAGCGAGTGCAGGGGTGACGCACTGTCTCTTGTGCACAATTCAACGTGTGCATGAGCATGCTTCTGCTCCCTCTCCCTGCCGGGGAGAGGTTTGGGGTGAGGGGGGGGCTCGCGATACCGCTTCTACTTCGTCGTCCCGGCGTAGGCCGGGACCCAGTGACTTATCGCTCGGTTGTCGCGTTATCGCGACCTGGCTCGCCTGCCGCGGGCTTCCGTCCTCCTGCCGGAGGCCGGGTCACTTTTCTCTGTTTGGCCAGAGAAAAGTAACCAAAAGAGAGGCCACCCCGGTTCCGCGCCCTCCGGCTTCGCCTGCGGGTCCGTGAGGTCTGGCCGGGCCTGCTCTTAGATGACATGGGGACACGACGTCCCTGTCGTGTCGAAAAGGCATGGGCATACGTGCCCATGCCCCTGCGGGCCTTTTCGTCCAGCCCCCACCGCTTCACAGGGGCCCCCAAAGATCAAAGGCAAAACCTCGCTCATCTGCAGGTAGTGATATCCACATGGGTCGAAAGAGCAGCTCCATGCCGACGTGAGATGTGCGCAAGAGACAGGAAGACGCAGGAGCTTATGACTCAGCGAACTTCCGGTACTTATGCCGTAATGGCGTCCCTTAGCGTTGCGAGCACGGCGTCTTCAGCCACGCCGCTCACAATCTCTGCCTTACCAACGCCCCGCCACAAGATTAGCCGCAGCGTGCCGGCCGTGTTCTTCTTGTCCAGGCGCATCAGGGCCAACAGCTGCTCCGGGTCCATGCCTGGCGGAATCGCCGTAGGCAGGCCAAGCGTGGTCAGCAGGCGGTGCAGGCGGGCGGTGTCGGCGGCCTGACTCATGCCCAGGCGTTCGGACAATTGCGCAGCCAGCAACATGCCCACCGCCACGCCTTCGCCGTGCAACAACGTGGTGGTGTACTTGCCAGCGGCTTCCAGCGCGTGGCCGAAGGTGTGGCCGAGGTTGAGCAAGGCGCGCTCGCCTTGTTCGGTTTCGTCGCGGGCGACGACGCCGGCTTTGTACTGGACCTTGCGTGCAATGGCTTCGATCAGCGGCGCCGTCTCGCGTGCGGCCAGGGCATCGGCGTGGCGTTCCAGCCATTCGAAGAAGGGCAGGTCGCCGATCGCCGCACCTTTCACCACCTCGGCCAGGCCCGCGCGGTACTCGCGCTGGGGCAGGGTGGCGAGGGTGTCTATATCGGCGACCACGGCGCGCGGCTGGTGAAAGGCGCCAACCAGATTCTTGCCGGCGGGCAGGTTCACGCCGGTCTTGCCGCCGACGGAGGAGTCGACCATCGCCAGCAAGGTGGTAGGCATCTGAATGAAGTCGATGCCACGCATCCAGCAGGCTGCGCTGAAGCCCGCAAGATCGCCGACGACACCGCCGCCCAGCGCTACGACACACGCATCGCGGGTAGCGCCGAGCTGCGCCAGGGCTTCCAGCGCCAGGCCAACGTTGGCGAAGGTCTTGTGGGCTTCGCCGTCGTCGATCAGGAAGGGCGACCACTGCAGTCCGTCCAGCCCTTTCGCTACACGCTCCAGATAAAGCGGTGCCACCGTGCGATTGCTGATAACCAGCGCGTGTCGGCCGCGCAGGGCGCTGCGCCAACGTGTGTGGTCGTCGAGCAGGCCCTGGCCGATCCATACCGGATAGCTGCGTTGGCCGAGGGCGACGTCGATGGTGCGGGTGTCTTGCTTGCTGGTCATAGTCATGCGGCGTGCTGGCGCTGCCAGTGTTGGTCGATCAGGGCGATGCTGCGCTCGCTGGCAGCGAGGACGAGTTCGTGCTCGCCGGGAATGATGAGGTCGGCGATTTCTTCATAGAACGGGGTGCGCGCCAAGGCCATCGCCTCCAGCTTCGCGCCACGGTCTTCACCGGCGAGCAGAGGGCGGCTGCGGTCGCGCGCGAGGCGTTCGAGCTGTTGTTCCAATGTGGCCTGCAGCCACAGCACGTAGCCGCGCTCGATAAGCAAGCGGCGATTGACTGGATCGAGCACCGCGCCGGCCCCGGTGGCCAAGACCACGCCGCTGCGGCTGCTGCATTCTTCCAGCAGCGTACTTTCGCGGCGGCGGAAGCCGGCCTCGCCTTCCAGTTCGAACACCGTGCTCACGCTGGTACCGCAATGCCGTTCGATCTCCTGGTCGAGATCGAGAAAAGGCAGCCCATAATGCGCGGCAAGGCGTCGACCGATCGACGTCTTGCCGGCGCCGGTCGGGCCGACGATGAATAGGTTGCACGAAGGATTCATATGCTGACTTTAGCAGCAGGGCTTAAGAGCCTGTTCCCTATCTCCGCGTAGCCCGCGTTGAGTCGCTGTGGGCGTCAGGTGGTGGAGCGTGGCGCAGCGTCTGACTGGCTGTCAGGCCAAGCCGCGCGCCGCCGCATGGCGCCCACAGCGACTCAACCCTTCGGGCCGGGTCTGTTTGCGCGCATGCCGGCGTCATCACTCGGTTGTGTACGGACGTACACGCCCTCATTCTTCCTTGCCCTGCGCGCAAACAGATCCGGCGCGGGCCACGCGGAGATAGGGAGCAGGCTCTTATGACCGAACGGGTGTTATTGGCCGGATGCGGTGACCTGGGGCTGCGTGTGGCGCGGCGTTTGCTGGCGCGCGGCGACGAAGTGTGGGCGCTGCGGCGCCGGCCTCCCGTAGACGACGACGGATCGATTCATTGGCTGCGCGGTGACCTGACGCAGGCTGAGTCCTTGCGGGACTTGCCGTTCGGCATCACGCAACTGGTGTACTCGCCCACGCCGGATGCACGCGACGAGGCGGCTTATCGCGCGGTGTTCGAGGATGGCTTGAAGCATGTACTCCATGCCGTCGACCGGGGCGCATTGAAACGCGTGCTGTTCGTTTCCTCCAGCGCCGTGTATGGCGAGCATGGCGATGCCTGGGTGGACGAGAACACACCGCCCAATCCGCCAGGCTTCAATGGTCGCGTGCTGCTGGACGCCGAGCGCTGGTTGGCCGAGCAACCCGTCTCGTCAGTGACGCTCCGTCTTGCCGGCCTATATGGCCCAGGGCGCCTGCAACTGATCGAGCGTCTTCGCACGGGTCAGGCCCGCGTCCCGCGCGACGTAACGCATTGGTCCAATCGCATGCACATCGACGATGCCGCCGCCGCTGTGGCGCATCTGCTCGCACTAGAAAACGTCGAATCGCTATACATCGGCGTGGACAACACACCCTTACCCATGGATGTGCTCTACGACCACCTCGCAGCATGCATCGGCGCTCCCACGCCTGCCGAAGGCGCCGCACCGACAGGCATCGGCAGCAAGCGACTGAGCAATGCACGCTTGCGCGCGAGCGGCTTCACTCCGCAATGGCCAGATGCGCGTGAAGGATATGAAGCGTTGCTTCGGACGAATCAAATGGTTTGAGAAAGACAAGGCGCGGCAGCACGTTGCTCTTGATGTCGTTCTTGATCTCCGGATCCCCTGTGCAGCGGTGAGGGGTGGACGATCAGGCCCCGAAGGGGGCATCGACAGGACGTCGATGCCTTTTCGACACGACAGGGACGTCGTGTCGAAAAGCCCGGCCAGCCCTCACGAACCCGCAGGCGAAGCCGGAGGGCGCGGAACCGGGGTGGCCTCTCTTTTGGTTACTTTTCTCTGGCCAAACAGAGAAAAGTGACTCGGACCGCGGCAGCGGTTCGAAAGCCCGCGGCAGGCGAACCAAGTCGCGATAACGCGACAACCAAAGCGCTAAGTCACTGGACCCCGGCCTGCGCCGGGGTGAAAAAGTAGAAGCGGTGTCGCGAGCACCCGCCCCTCACCCCAGCCCTCTCCCCGGCGGGGAGAGGGGGCGAAAGCGTGCATCCACACCCTGCCCCTGTGGGACGATCCACTCCTCAAACCCAAAAGAGGAAGCCACCCCATGCCCAACCGCATCCAACCGACCATGGTCAGCACCAGCAACGAAATCCCCGGTTACCGCATCGTGCGCCCCATGGGCATCGTGCGCGGCATCACGGTGCGTTCACGCAGCGTGATCGGCAACATCGGCGCGGCACTGCAAACGCTGGTGGGCGGCAACATATCCATCTACACCGAGCTGTGCGAAAAGGCGCGCGAAGAGGCTTTCGAGCTGATGCTTCAGCACGCCGCCGAGCACGGAGCCAACGCGGTGATAGCCATGCGCTACGACGCCAACGACGTGGCCGAGGGCGTGACCGAGGTGTTGGCCTACGGCACGGCCGTGCAGGTCGAGCCGTTGGCCTAAGAGCCTGTTCGCGATCTCCCAGCGCGGGCTACGTGAAGATCATGAACAGGCTCTAAGCCTTGCCGCACTGCGGCTTGCCCGGCGAGCCCCCGGATGACCAGACTGCTCGTTCGGGGGAGCGCACCGCGCCGCCTGCGCGGATTACCGGAGGTTGTGCCATGTCGGTAGCCAAGATCATCGAGATCAATTCCGCGTCCAGCAAAGGTTTGGAGGACGCCGTGAAGCAAGGTCTGCGCAAGACGGCCAAGTCGGTCAAGCACATCAAGGGCGCCTGGGTCCACGACATCAAAGTGGACACTGATGAAGATGGAAGCGTCACCGAATGGCGCATCAATATGCGGGTCAGCTTCCTCGTCGAGTAATCATTTCGCTACGCCGCGCCGGCAGCCGCCGGCCGGCGCTCAGGCGTGGCTCAAGCCGATCACATGGCGCTGGGTGTCGTACTCCACGCAGCTGTCGGCCAGGGCGGGCAGCGTGGCGAGAGCGTGGCGGCTCAAACGTTCGTAGTGAGCGAGAAAGCGCGCCATGGCCTTGGCGTCCATGGCCAGCGGCGCATGCCGCGCCAGCAAGGCTTCTTCCTGCTGGCTGCGCCATTGGCGAACCACATCCCAGTTAGGCGCCTGCAATACGATCAAGGCATCGAGCTTGCGCCATAGCGGCTGGTAGCCACGCAATTGCTTGTTGACCCAATGACGCCAGGTGCCGTCGGGGTCTTCGTTGCGCTCCAGTTCGTTGATCGGCGGTTCCAACGCGGACTGCAGTTGCGGGCGGATGCCTAGCGCCCAGCCTTCCAGGATCACCAGCTTCGGCGACCGGGTGATCTTGGGCCAGCGCGAGGGCGGTATGCGGGTGTCGCGACCTTTGTCGAAGCGGGGGTAGGGCACCGGCAACTTGTCGGATGCGGTGGGCAGTGCCGCCAGCACCGACATCAGCAGTTCGATTTCGTGAGTGCCGGGCACGCCGCGCGTGCGCAGCAGCGGGTGGATCTGGTGAGCCAGTGCCTCGCGGTCGCTGCGGTTGTAATAGAAATCGTCCAGCGAGAGCACCTCGGTAGACCACCCGCGAGCCTCGGCCTGCCGCTTCAGTTCACGCGCCAGCGTGCTCTTGCCGCTGCCCTGGAGACCGG
The DNA here is from genome assembly GCF_026283965.1 of Dyella subtropica. Classification (GTDB taxonomy): domain Bacteria; phylum Pseudomonadota; class Gammaproteobacteria; order Xanthomonadales; family Rhodanobacteraceae; genus Dyella_D; species Dyella_D subtropica. Next base: position 62,727 of record NZ_JAPDPD010000023.1, on the reverse strand, counting down.
AAAGGCCGAGCAGATACGGTCGTTTGGAGCGTGCAATGCGCCCGGCGTACTGATCGAGCAAGTGGCCCGCCAGGGTCGAATTCTGCGTGCTAGCATCGTTAACCATGCGGGCCATGATGGCGCGCGGCGACCACGATTCAAACCCATGCTGAAATCAGAGATTCTCGATACCTTCCTGCAACTGCTGGACGATGCCCGTGCGGGCGGCGATCCGGAACCCACCGCCATGAACCTCTCCACCGTCGATGGCGCCGGCCGGGTGAGTTCGCGCATCGTGCTGCTGAAGGGGGCCGACGAGCGCGGTTTCCGCTTCTACACCAACTACCAGAGCGACAAGGGTTCGCAATTGGATGCGCACACCCAGGTGGCGCTGTGCTTTCACTGGAAGACCTTGCGCGAGGGCGTACAGGTGCGAGTGGAGGGCTCGGCGCGCAAAGTCCTGCCGGAAGAGTCCGATGCCTACTTCGCCAGTCGCCCTCGCCAGAGCCAGATCGGCGCCTGGGCTTCATTGCAGTCGCAGACGCTGCCGGATCGCGAAACCTTCGATCAGCGCGTGGCGCGCTACGAACAGGAGTTCGAAGGTCGCGACGTCACGCGCCCGCCACACTGGGGCGGTTATGTGGTGGAGCCGGACATGATCGAATTCTGGTACGGCGCCGAGTTCCGCCTGCACGAGCGGGTGCGCTGGAGCCGCCATGGCCAGACCTGGACCTGCCGGATGCTTTATCCCTGAGCCCATGCGCTTGAGAACACGCCTCTAGAGAGCCCGCCCGCCATGAGCCGAGCCACACCCGCCCAGCACGTCGCGCAAACCGGTTTCACCGTGCATACGCGTGGACGTGGTTTCAGCGAGATCAGCGAAAAGGTGGGCGAGATCGTCTCGGCCAGCGGCGTGCAGACCGGCATCGCCAACATATTCACGGCGCACACGAGTTGTTCGCTGCTTATCAGTGAGAATGCCGACCCTTCGGTGCGCACCGATCTGGAGCGTTGGTTTTCTCGCGCCGTCCCCGATGGCGACAGCATCTTCCAGCACGACGCCGAAGGCCCCGACGATATGCCGGCTCATGTGCGCGCCATCCTCACCGGCGTCAGCCTCACCGTGCCCGTACATGGCGGCAAATTGCAGCTGGGTACCTGGCAGGGCGTGTATTTGTGGGAGCACCGTGTGGACCCGCATCAGCGCAAGGTCACGGTGACGGTGCTGGGACACTAAGAGCGAGAAAGAGTGGAGAGGAGTAAGGAGTGAGTGAAAAGCAGTGCACACTGCTCGTACTCTCTTCTCACTCCTCTCCACTCACTCTTCGCTCCCAAGCCCATGTCCGATCACTACCCGCAACGCATCGTCTGCCTCACCGAAGAACCCACTGAAGTGCTGTACGCGCTCGGTGAAGAGCACCGCATTGTCGGTATCTCCGGTTTTACTGTGCGGCCGGCGCGGGCGCGCAAAGAGAAACCCAAGGTCTCTGCCTTCACCAGCGCGAAGATCGGCGACATCCTTCAGCTGCAACCCGATCTCGCCATCGGTTTCTCCGACATCCAGGCCGACATCGCGCGCGAGCTGATCAAGGCCGGCGTGGAGGTATGGATCAGCAATCATCGCAGCGTGGATGGCATCCTCGCCTACATCCGTCGACTCGGTGCCATGGTGGGCGCAGCGGAAAAGGCCGAAGCCTACGCGCGCAAAGCCGAACAACACATAGAAGCCATCCGCTCAGCTGCAGAGGCATTGCCACGCCGGCCGAAGGTGTACTTCGAAGAATGGGACGAACCGCTGATCACCGGCATCCGCTGGGTAGCGGAGTTGGTACGCATCGCGGGTGGCGATGACGTGTTTCCACAGCAAGCTGGCGAATCCCTGGCCAAACACCGGATTCTTGAAGACCCCACCGAAGTCGTACGGCAGGCGCCCGACATCATCTTCGGCTCCTGGTGCGGCAAGCGCTTCCGTCCGGAGCGTGTGGCGGCCAGATCGGGCTGGGAAGCGATGCCGGCTGTACGCAATGGTGATCTCTATGAGATCAAGTCGCCCATCATCTTGCAGCCGGGGCCAGCCGCTCTGTTCGATGGCCTTGATGCCATCCATGGGCATATTGCCGCGTGGGCCGCGCGGTAAGCGTAGAGGCTTCAGCGTCGCTTGGCGGCGGGTAGGCAGGGCGCGGAGATGCGAGCGATCTGCGCGCTTTCTTCGGGGGTTGGGCTGAAGCTTGCAATCAGGGGTTGTCCCCTTGGCTGCGGGTTGTCCTGCGTCCAGCGCAAGCTCGCAGCGGTGCGTCCCAGGGCTCGAACCACCATCGCCGCCGTCCCTGATTGGCCCGACATGCTGGCTATGCCGAACACGAAGAGCAGCGGCCCGTCGGCCTGGTCGTTGGTATACCAGCCACCGACTTTGGCCACTGGATGCAAGTTGCCGATCTGTAGATGGGCAGAGGGCTTCTGCGCGGCCGGAGCGCCGGGTCCCTCATAGGCATCCAGGTCGTAGTCCGTCAGTTGGGTCCCCGGAAGGCGCAGTTGCAAGGACAGGGCGCCTCCCTTGCCCTCCGCACAGATGACGGTGAGCGTCGCCGGTTGTTCGCCCGCACTGGTGCGAATGCTTCCGTTGATACTCACCTGAAACGGGAGGGTGGGCGAAGTCGCCGCCGCCAGTGTCACGGACAGGACCGATAGCGAGAGCAGCAACGCGGTACGCATGGTCTTTACTCCGCCGTGTCAGTGAGCTTCAGCCACCCAACGCCATCCGCAACCCCACATTGCTCAACGGCCCCACCAACAAAATGCGCGCCAGCATCAACACAACCATCACCACCCACGGTGAGAAATCCAGCATCCCGACCACTAGCTTGCCGCGCAATGGCCGCAGCACCGGTTCCACCAGACTGCCGGCCAGACGCAACACCGGCTGACGCCGATCCACCTGGAACAGACTCATCAGCGACCAGATGAAGATCAGCACCAGATAGAACACCAGCACGAAATCGATCAGCTCGGCCAGCGAAAGCAAGAGCAGCCCCGCGATACCTGGCGCGGTACCGATCAGCGCGAACTGCAAGGCGCGCTTGATCAGCATCAACAGCCACGCCACCAGCAGCGCGGCCAGATTGATCCGCCGCCAATTGGGCAGCACGCGGCGAACGGGTGCCAGCACCGGATTGGTGTAGCGGTAGAGGAACTGGCTGAGCGGATTATTGAAATCCACGCGGCAGGCTTCGGCCAGCAGCCGCAGCACGAACAGCGTGGCCACTGCACCGAAGAGCAGGTCGATCAGAAACGAGAAGGCGCTGAGCAGATAAGTCACGAGGCGTTATCCAGTGCGGCGGCCAGTTCCGCGCCGCGTTGGGTGGCGGCGGAGACGGCGCGGGAGACAGTGCGCGACAGACCATCGCCGGCAAAACTCTCCAGCGCGGCCTGGGTGGTGCCGTTGGGCGATGTGACTCGCTGGCGCAGCACGCCGGGATCCTCGCCGCTTTCGACCAACATGCGGCCGGCGCCAAGACAGGTTTGAGCCGCCAGAGCCCGGGCGGTGTCGCGCGGCATGCCTTGCGCCACGGCTGCATCCTCCAGCGCTTCGACCAGAGCGAAGAAATAGGCAGGGCCGGAACCGGAGATGGCGGTGACGGTATCCATCAGCGCCTCGTTGTCGATCCAACGCGTAAGGCCGACCGCATCCAGAATGTGCTGCGCCTGCGCGCGCTGCGGCGGACTGACCCGGCTGTTGGCACACAGCCCCGTGGCGCCGGCGCCAATCAGGGCAGGGGTGTTGGGCATGCAGCGCACGATCGGCAGATAGGCGCCGAACCAACGCTCCAGCTGGTCGATGCGCACGCCAGCGGCAATCGAGATCAGCATCGGGCGCTGGCGTTGCAAGGTGTCGCGCAATTCGTTGTGCAGCGCGGGCATGATCTGCGGCTTCACCGCCAACACCAGCACTTGCGCATCGGCGGCGGCCAACCGGTTCTCGGCATAGCAAGCCACGCCAAACTCGCGCCCCAGTTCCTGGCGGGCCTCGGCGCGCGGTTCGGCCACGCTGATGGTCGAGGCCGCGACGCCGGTCTTCAGCAAGCCGCCGATCAGACTGCGCGCCATATTGCCGCCACCAATGAAAGCGATGTGTGTCATGCGGACTCCTCGCAAATGCAGGCCCATACCTTACCGGAGCAGAGCCTTTGTTTTGAGCCCGCGCGACGTGGTTGCAAGTATTCACCCCTTCCCCAACCCTCCTGCGACCGAAGGAAGTCCCTCTACGGGACAAGCAGGGGAGGGAGTAAAAGAAAGGCGATGCGCAAGCGAGCCCGTCAGCTCTTGGGGCCCCTGTGCAGCGGTGAGGGCTGGACGATCAGGCCCCGAAGGGGGCATCGGCGTGGACGCCGATGCCTCCCGACAGGACACCAAACGTCGTGTCGAAAAGCCCGGCCAGCCCTCACGGACTCGCAGGCGAAGCCGGAGAGCGCGAAACCGGGGTGCCCTTCTCCTTGGTTACTTTCTCTTGGGCAAGCAAGAGAAAGTGACCCGGACCGCGGCAGCGGTACGGGAGCCCGCCGCAGGCGAGCCAGGGCAGGCAATCACGACAATCAAGCGTCAAAGTCACTGGACCCCGGCCTGCGCCGGGGTGACGAAGCAGATGCGGTATCGCGAGCCGAGACCTTCACCCCAGCCCTTTCAGAGGGGACGGGAGTAAAACACGCGCCGTGCACATCTCCACACTTCTGTAACACCGTCATCACTTTCAGAAGTACACCCGAGGAAAGACTGGTCCCACCGCCCTCGCCGCGAGTAGTATCGTCGCGCTGCAAGGGGAATCGGTTTTTCAGCTATTCGGGCTGCCGTAAGCGCGTAGCATCGCGCTGTGCGTGTCCACCCTCGCCGAAGCGGCGACCGCACTATGACATCTTGATGATCGGTTGAAGGGGAACCTGATGGATATCGCCGAATTGCTTGCCTTCTCGGTGAAGAACAAGGCCTCGGACTTGCATTTGTCCGCCGGCCTGCCGCCGATGATCCGCGTGGACGGCGATGTACGCCGTATCAACATTCCGGCGCTGGAACACAAACAGGTGCATTCGCTGATCTACGACATCATGTCGGATAAGCAGCGGCGCGACTACGAGGAATTCCTCGAGGTCGACTTCTCGTTCGAGATTCCCGGCCTGGCCCGGTTCCGCGTCAACTCGTTCAATCAAAACCGCGGTGCTGGTGCGGTGTTCCGTACGATTCCGTCCGAAGTGCTCACGCTGGAGGATCTCGGCGCGCCACGCATCTTCCGCGATCTGATTGAACAGCCGCAGGGTTTGATCCTGGTCACCGGTCCGACCGGTTCGGGCAAGTCGACCACGCTGGCGGCCATGGTCGACCACGTCAACAAGAACGAATACGGTCACATCCTCACCATCGAGGATCCGATCGAGTTTGTGCACACCTCGCAGAAGTGCCTGGTGAACCAGCGTGAAGTGCATCGCGATACCCATGGCTTCAATGAGGCATTGCGTTCCGCGCTTCGCGAAGATCCCGACTACATCCTGGTGGGCGAGCTTCGCGATCTGGAAACCATCCGCTTGGCGTTGACCGCCGCGGAAACCGGTCACCTGGTGTTTGGCACGCTGCACACCAGCTCGGCGGCCAAGACCATCGACCGCATCATCGACGTATTCCCCTCCGGCGAGAAACCGATGGTGCGCTCGATGCTGTCCGAATCGCTGCGCGCGGTGATTTCGCAGTCGCTGCTGAAGAAGGTGGGCGGCGGCCGTATGGCGGCGCACGAGATCATGGTTGGCATCCCGGCGATCCGTAACCTGATCCGCGAGGACAAGGTGGCGCAGATGTATTCGTCGATCCAGACCGGTCAGCAGCATGGTATGCAGACGCTGGACCAGAATTTGCAGGATCTGGTGAAGCGCGGCCTGGTGACCCGCCAGCAGGCGGGGAGCTATGCCAAGAACAAGGATGTATTCAAATGATGGCGGGAACAGAGAACAATGAACGGGAAACGGGTGAAAGCCGCACCCGGCATTTCCGCTGCTCTTTCTCCGTTCCCTGTGTTCCATTCTCTGTTCCCGTCTCCCAAGGAGACATCCCATGAGCGACTTCGATTTCACCTCGTTCCTGAAACTGATGGTGCACAAGAAGGCGTCGGACCTGTTCATCACGGCCGGTGTCGCGCCTTCGATGAAGGTGCAGGGCCGCATCGTGCCGATTACGCAGAGCCCGCTGTCGCAACAGCAGTCGCGCGATATGGTGCTCAACGTGATGACGCCCTCGCAGCGCGAGGAGTTCGAGAAAACCCACGAATGCCAGTTCGCGATCTCGGCGCAGGGCGTGGGCCGCTTCCGTGTGTCGTGCTTCTACCAGCGTAATTGCGTGGGCATGGTGCTGCGCCGGATCGAGTCGAAGATCCCCACCATCGAAGAGCTGAACCTGCCGCCGGTGATCAAGCAGCTGGCGATGACCAAGCGCGGCATCATCATCTTCGTCGGCGGCACCGGTACCGGTAAGTCGACGTCGCTGGCGTCGATGATCGGCTATCGCAACGCGAATTCGACCGGCCACATCATCACCATCGAAGACCCGATCGAATACGTGCACAAGCACGAGGGCTGCATCATTACCCAGCGCGAGCTGGGCATCGACACCGATAGCTGGGACAACGCGCTGAAGAACACGCTGCGCCAGGCGCCCGACGTGATCATGATCGGTGAGGTGCGTACGCGCGAGACCATGGAGCACGCGATCAACTTCTCCGAAACCGGTCACTTGTGCCTGTGCACGTTGCATGCGAATAACGCCAACCAGGCGATGGACCGCATCCTGCACTTCTTCCCGGAAGATCGCCGCTCGCAGCTGTTCATGGACTTGTCGCTGAACCTCAAGGGCGTGGTCGCGCAGCAGCTGATTCCGACCCCGGACGGCAAGGCGCGCCGCGTGGCGGTGGAGGTGCTGCTGGGCACGCCGCTGGTGCAGGACTACATCCGCCAGGGCGAGATCCACAAGCTCAAGGAAGTGATGAAGGAGTCCACCAATCTCGGCATGAAGACCTTCGACCAGAGCCTGGTCGAGCTGTATCACGCCGGCGAGATCTCCTACGAGGACGCGCTGCGCCACGCCGACAGCTCCAACGAGGTGCGCCTGCGCATCAAGCTGGCCCAGGGCGGCGATGCCCACACGCTGTCGCAGGGCCTGGACGGCGTGGAGCTGGAAGAGACCCGCGATTCGCAGAACTTCGGCGGCGGTTTGCTGCAACGCTGAACTGCCGTTTCATGAGGAAGAAGAAAGGAGCCCAGTGGGCTCCTTTCTTTTTGGGGTGATCGCGATGGCGCCGGGAACGTCGTTGCGAAGGTGATTGCGATGTCGCGTAAAAGCTTGCTCCAACCTTGCGATGATCAATTAGGCCAATTCATACATAAGGTTAGGTAATTGCGCACTGCACAATCAGGCCGTTACCTGTGACACGGCTAGGAAAAATTAGTTACGAATTCGTTGTGCTTCGTAGTTTGTTGCGCTATACAGCCCGCTGCTCTTTGGGGCTGGACGGTGACAGAAAGGGGGGCTCGTTGCAGGCCTGTGTCCGCGGTTTCCGTCCAGATAGTGCAATTGATCTTCTCTGAGCAGGGCCCTCCCCGGGCTCGTTAGACCCACATCCCCGGCTCGCAATCCCCTGCGAGTCATGCGTTTACAAGCTAGTTGATGGGAGTACAACTCGTGAGCTATTTCGCTGCTTTTACGAAGCGGCCTAAGGGACGTTCGTCCCTGGCCCTGGCCGTTGCCCTTGCGCTCGCAAGCACCGGCGCCCTCGCTCAGTCCAATATCACCGGCTCGATCTTCGGCCAGGTCGCTGCCCAGTCCGGCAACACCATCGAGATCAAGAACGTCGACACCGGCCTGACCCGCTCGACCTCGGTCGACGACTCTGGCCGCTACCGCTTCAGCTCGCTGCCGACCGGTCGCTACCAGGTCACCCTGAAGAACAACGGCGCCAACGTCAGCACCCGCGATAACGTGGAGCTGAGCATCGCCGCCGGTACCGAAGTTTCGTTCGGCGCTGCGTCCGCTGCTGCCGACAATGCGAAGAACCTGGACGGCGTCTCGGTGGTGGCTTCGGCCCTGCCGGCGATCGACGTGTCCTCGGTCGATACCCGCACCGTGCTGACTTCCGAGCAACTGGCCAAGCTGCCGATCGCTCGTGACGTTGCCGCCGCCGCCCTGCTGGCGCCGGGCGTGATCGCCAACACCGCCTACCCTGGCGCGCCGAGCTTCGGTGGCTCGGCTTCGTCCGAGAACGCCTACTTCATCAACGGCTACGCGGTGACCAACCCGCTGACCTCGATCAGCTTCACCCAGCTGCCGTTCGACGCGATCGACCAGCAGCAGACGCTGACTGGTGGCTACGGCGCCGAGTTCGGCCGCTCCACCGGTGGCGTGATCAACATCGTCACCAAGCGCGGTAGCAACCAGCTAAAGGGCGGCGTCTACACCATCTGGGAACCGGAAGCCGGTCGCGCGAACCCGCGCAACAATTACTTCCCGAAGACCGGTTTCTACGGTGCCGGCAGCACTACGCCGACCGACGGCACGCTGTACCAGTACAACAACCGTAACCAGTACTGGAAGTCCACGGTGGGCGCGTACGTGAGCGGCGCCTTGGTCAAGGACCGCTTGTTCTTCTACCTCAACACCGAAATGAACCGCCAGGAAGGCGCCAGTGTGCTGTCGTCCTCCAATTCGTCGGCGGCTGCGTCGAACATTGGCTACAGCAGCTATACCAGGAAGATTCCGCGCTGGACCGGCAAGCTCGACTGGAATATCACTGACAACCACATCATCGAGTTGACCGGTGTGTCGGACAAGACCGAGGTCCAGTCGGACCGCTACAGCTATGACTACGGCACGCTGAGTCACGGCACCAGCAAGACCGGCAGCGTGTACACCAAGGACGGCGGCGATCTGTACGTCGGCAAGTACACCGGCTACATCACCGAGGACCTGACCGTGTCGGCGCTGTACGGCACGCAGAAGGTCAACCATGTGCAGGTCAATGGCGGTTACGACCCGAACTGCCCGTATATTCAGTCCAGCACGGTGAACCAGGTTCCTGGACTGGCGTACAACACCTGCCAGACGGCCGTGACCTCGACCATTCCGCTCGACGGCGCGAACGACAAGACCCACGGCTGGCGACTGGACGTCGAGTACCGCATCGGCAGTCATGACGTGCGCTTCGGTTACGACGCCCAGAACGCCAAGTCGTTCACCGGCAAGAAGTATGCGGGCGACTACGCCTGGATCTACGGCAAGCAGGCGAACCCGAACGCCGCCGCGAACGCGAGCCTGAACGTGATCGGTTCGCCGGCTTCCGCAGGCGGATACGGCACGCAGGGTTATTTCGTTACCAAGACCTACAGCACCACGAGCGCGAATATCGAGACCGATCAGGCGGCCCAGTTCATCGAGGACCGCTGGCAGATCAACGATCAATGGTTGCTGTCGGTCGGCCTGCGCAACGAGCAGTTCACCAACTACAACAAGAATGGCGAGGCTTACATCAAGCAGCGTCACCAGCTGGCGCCGCGCCTTGGCGCGTCGTGGGACGTGTTCGGCGATTCCACCTTGAAGGTGTACGCCAATGCCGGCCGCTACCACCTGGCCGTGCCGAACAGCGCCGCCGCACGCAGCGTTTCCGGCTCGATCCTCACCAGCCAGTACTTCACCTACACCGGCGTCGATCAGAAGTCCGGCGTGCCGACCGGGCTCAACCCGATCGCGGTGAGCCCGAACAACCCGTACCTTTGCACCAGCACTGGCGGCGTCTCCACCAACATCGAGTGCGGCCCGGCGCCGGACCCGCGTACGGTGGCAGCGAAGAACCTGCGCGCGCATTACCAGGACGAGTACATCCTGGGCATGGAGCAGCAGATCACCCCGAGCTACAACTGGGGCGCCAAGCTGACCTACCGCAAGCTGATGAGCGCGATCGACGACACCTGCGTCCCGGCACTGGGTGGCCGCTGCCTCACCTTCAACCCGGGTACCGGCAACACCTTCAACTTCCTGCAGCCGGACGGCAGCATCGTCTCCAAGCACTTCAGCAAGGAAGATCTGGGTCTGCCGGATCTGAAGCGCAAGTACTACGCGGTTGACCTGTTCGTCGAGCATCCGTTCGCCGACAAGTGGTACGGCAAGGTGGCTTACACCTTCTCGCGCAACTACGGCAACACCGAAGGCCAGCTGGCCTCCGATCTGGATACCGGCATCGGCGGCCAGCAAGACGTGTCGCGTACCCAGGACTGGGATCTGGCGCAGCTGATGGTGGGCTCGGGCGGCGTGCTGCCGAACCACCGCGCGCATCAGGTCAAGGCGTTCGGCTACTACCAGCTGGACCAGGAGTGGCGCTTCGGTGCCACGGTGATCGCGGCTTCGGGTCGTCCGAAGAGCTGCACCAGCTACTATCCGACCGCCGACCAGGGCTTGTACAACAGCTCCACGTACTGGTTCTGCGGTCTGGCTGGCTCGGGCACGGCACCGGGTACGAAGGGCTATGTTGCACCGTCGGCGGATTACACGATCTCGCCGCGCGGCTCGCACGGCACCACGCCGTGGACCTACCAGTTGAACCTCAACGTGGCCTATACGCCGGGTTGGATGGACAACAAGCTGACCCTGCAGCTCGACGCGATCAACGTGCTGAACCGTCAGACCCCGCAGATGTACAACTTCCGTTACTCGTTGAACCGCACCACGGTGAACCCGTTGTACGGTCGTGAGCTGAACTACACGGATCCGCGTTACTTCCGTGTCACCGCCCGCTACGACTTCTAAGCGGGATGGGTAGATCCGGCATCCTCGGGTGCCGGATGCCGCCTCGAAAAACCACCGGCGTCCGCCGGTGGTTTTTTTTCGGTTCGACGGGCAAAGTCGTGACTCTTTCAGGCTAAGCCGACTACCGCGGCGCGGCGCTATCGCGCATGCTTCCTGTGGATGCCGGTTCCGCCAGGGAGACGTTCTGGATGAAACTTTTCTATTCGCCGACCTCGCCCTATGTGCGCAAGGTGTTGGTCGTTGCCTACGAATTGGGGCTGGCGGATCGCCTTGAGCGGCTGCCCAGCGCGGCGCATCCAATCAACCGAGACCTCACGATCGTGCGCCATAACCCCTTGGGGCAGGTGCCAACGCTGTTCATGGACGATGGCCGGGCGCTCTACGACAGCCGCGTGATCTGCGAGTACTTGAACGATCTCGCCCAGGGTGATCTTTTTCCGCGCACAGGGAGTGCGCGATGGGTGGCACTGGGCGACCAGGCATTGTGCGACGGCATGCTCGCCGCCGCGGTGTCGATGCGCTACGAAACCGTGGTGCGTCCAGAGCATGCACGCTTCCCGGACTGGGTCGCGGGACAGAGAGCGAAAATCACCGATGGCCTGCGTTGGCTGGAAAGCCGGGCTGCCGAGCTGTCATCCCGCCTCGACATCGGCACGATTTCAGTCGCTTGCTTACTCAGCTATCTCGATCTGCGATTTCCGGAGATGAACTGGCGCGTCGATCATCAGGGCTTGAATCAGTGGTACGACATTTTTCAGCTTCGTCCGTCCATGCAGGCGACGGTATTGGGGTGAGCTTGCCGGACTGAAGGCACAAAAAAACGGGGAGCCATGGCTCCCCGTTTTTTGTTGAAGCGATGAAATTACTTCAGCTCGGTCTGGCTGGTGAACACCAGGCCGGCGTTTTCCACATGCATCTCGCCGTCGATCGCCTTGATGTGCTCGGCTTGCTGGCGCATCGTTTCGAACTGGGCTTTGGAGCGTTCGGCGGCTTTCTGGGGAGCGGCTTCATCGTCGCCTTCGGCACTGCCTTCGCCGTGGCCCATCGACGAGGTGAGTGCGGCGATGCGTTCGGACTTCTGCGCCATGGCCTTGATCCAGGACGCGTACATGTCGCCGTTAAGATGCAGGCGGGTCATGCGGCCGGCGTCGCCGGAGGCTGCCTTCAGCATGTCGCCGAGCTTGCCGTCTTCGCCTGGGCCGATCGCCAGCGCCACTGCCTTCTCGCCCATCGCGGCCCACACCGGCTGACCCAGTGCAGCGGTCATATCCTGCGGCAGCGCGACGGGCTTGCCGTCTTGCGCGAGCTTGAGCTGAGCGATGGCCGGCGATGCCAGCTTGCCCATGGCGAGCAGGGCGGCCGGGTTGTTGGTGCCCACAACGACACGCCCGGTGAACTTGGGTGCGCTCGCTTCACCGCCAGCGTCGAAGCTGTCCAGCGCCACGCGCACACCGAGCAGATCGCCGAAGGGCGGGATCGCCGCCTGCTGCGCCAGCTGGCCCAGCTTGGCGAAACCGTCGTTGAGATCCACCAGCGCCGGGCAGCTGAAGGGCTTGGCGGCGACGGCGTCGGCCTGCGCACCCCAGAAGGTGCGCAGCGATGCCACCGGCAGCGCCAAGCTCAGATCGAACGGCGCGGTGCCGGCGGCACCGAGACCGGGCAGCTCCACCTTCACGCCAGCGAAAGCCTTGGTGATGTCGTCGGCCAGCGCCACGTCCCAGCGCAGATCCTGATGCTTGGTGTCGAGCTTGGTGTAGCCGAAGCTGATCGACGGCACGCGCGCAGCGATGCGGGTGGCATCGGCTTCGCAGCTGGGCGGAACCTGCAACTGGTTGGCCACCGGCTCACCGGTCTTGGCGGACTCGGCTTCGACGTGCGCCTTGTGCATGGCGTTGAAGAAGGGGTCCTTGCCGCCAGCGGCGAGCGGTAGCGCGCGAGTCAGGTCGAGCTGGCCGATGGCCCAAGGCTTGTAACCCTTGTCCTTGGCCAGCTTCTCCAGGCGATCGTCGTCCTGGATGCTCTTGGCCGGACGATCCATGCCCAAGGCCTGACGCAGCACCGTCTGCGGCGCATCGGCCGGCAGTACAGCCGCGACAGCCTGCTTGCCGACCACGGCCAGGATCACCTGGGTGCCGGCTTCGGCGGAGACGTGCTTGCGGTAGCTCTGGCCGTCCACGGTGGCGGTATCGAGCTTCTTGCCGTAGGCGGTTTCGAGGCGGCCGACGAAGGCGTTGAACGCGTTTGCGTCGGTCAGTTCGAAGCGCAGCACCGGGGCCAGGCCCAGGCCGTAGAACGCGGAGCGGCCCTTGATGTTGAGGCCGGCGTTCTGTGCGAAGGCTTCGATGGTCTTGCCGTCCAGCTCGGCGATGAAGGCCTTGAGCAGGCGCGCGTTGTCGGCGTCCTTCTCGGCCATGTCATTGGCGGTCGACTTCAGCTGCTCCAGCTGGCTAGGCAGCTGTGCGTCGGCCTGGGCCAACAGAGCCTTGCGGGTGTCGTCATCCAGTACGTCCAGGTTGGCTACCACGTACGGCGTATCTGCCGGTACGAAAGCCAACGGGGCATCCTTGTCCTTGTGGCCGCAGGCCGCCAGTAGCACGCCGGCAATGCCTAGCGCGAGGTAGCGCTTTGTCGATCGCATGTTGATTCCCTGATGAGTGTGGTGTCGCGCGGGCATTATGCCCGTTTCGTTGCTGCACTGCGGGGTGTGGGTGGGGGCGGCGCAGGCATCCATGCCTTGGGGCCAGCGGGGCCTTTCCGTTCATCCCCGGAGCTGCATAGGGGGCAGCGGCTGAAGAGCAAAAGCCAGTGGCCAGCGCTTATTCTGCGTACGCGGCAATCGAGGCTGGCGTGGCTGAGTCGCCTTTGCCGCTTCGGGGTCGCTGGCGCCACCTCGTTTGTGGAGCATGGCGAACTTGGCTAGCATGCCGCGGCTCGGCATTGGCAGCGTCATTACGGAGCGGCTCGCATGACAATCGAATGGCAAGGGCGAATCGATTCACTCGAAGATTCGGCCGCGTTCCGCTGGCATCAAAGGGTTCGCCCTGTTGTGCCGCATGCGCCCTCCGGCATCGCGCTCATCGGCTTCGCCAGCGACGAAGGTGTCAGGCGCAATGGCGGCCGCACCGGTGCTGCCGAGGGGCCGGATGCGCTGCGCAGAGCGCTATGCAATCTACCCGTGATCGGTGACACACCCATCTATGACGCCGGTGACGAGGGCTGCGCGGACGGCGACCTCGAGCGCAGCCAGCTGCGCTATGCCGATCGCGTCTCCGCCCTGATCGATGATGGCCATTTGCCAGTCGGGCTCGGAGGAGGGCATGAAATCGCCTTTGCGAGTTATTTGGGACTGGTTCGCAGTGAGCGCTGCCGCGGTCAGCGCATCGCCATCGTCAATCTGGACGCCCATCTGGATTTGCGGGACAACCCCGTCTCCAATTCCGGCACGCCTTTTCTGCAGGCGATCCGGCATGCGGATGCGCATGGGATCGAGCTGCGTTATTTCTGCCTTGGCGTGAGTCGATCGGCCAACACGCAGCGTCTGTTTGCAACCGCTCAATCCACGGGGTCGTGGTATTGGCTGGACGAGGATCTGGCCGCGATACGCATGGCCGCGGTTCTCGCCGAGTTGAAGGAGCAGCTCGACATGGTCGATGCCATTTACCTCACGGTGTGCATGGACGTGCTGCCGGAGGCCGTTGCGCCGGGAGTGAGCGCTCCGGCGGCGCGTGGCGTTGGCGTGGACGTTGTTGAGCTCATCGCAAAGGCCATTGCACAGACCGGAAAGCTGCGAATGTTCGATGTCGCCGAACTATGTCCGCGCCTGGATCCCGTCGGCGCCACCGCTCGCGTTGCCGCGCGGCTGATTCACGGTGTGACGACGGCTCATTCCTAAGCGCTCGTCTGCTTATTTCTCGATGCGGTAGTTGAGGCTGGCGCGGCTGAAGTCGGTGGCGTTTTGAGCTTCGAAGCTCCAGCGGTGGTTGAGGTGATAGCGCAGGGTGATGACTTGGCCGGGTTCGAACAGGCCGACGCCATAGCTGAGGTAGAGGCGCGGGGAGAGGAATTTGCCGACGGTAAAGGCCGAGGTGCCACCTAAAGCTTCGTTGCTGGTGACGCCGACGTCGTCGAGGCCGATTTTGGAGCCGATGCTTTTGGCCAGAAAGTCGCCGGCGGCAGAGCCGAGCGCTTGCGCGGCAGCGCCGACCATGTTGCCTTCGCCGCCCTTCACCTGCGACAGCGGCTTGCCGGTGATGAGGTAGGCCAGCGCGTCGGATTGCTCCATCACGGGGTTGGAGAACACGGTGAGCACCGGGCGTTGCGCGGTACCTGAGACGAGCAGGCCCACTTTCTGCCCTTCGTCGATGGTGGCCGTGGGGTTGAGTTTGCGCACGGCGCGGATGTCGAGGCCGGGGTTGTCGATCGGCGTGCTGGCAAACAGCAGGCGGCCTTGTTCGATCTGCAGGCTCTGGCCATAGGCCTTGTAGATACCGTCGACAGTGATCTGGCCCTGGCCGGTGGTGGCGCGGCCGGGGCGCTCGCTTACGGTGAGGGTGCCGCTCAGACGACCGTCGAGGCCGAGGCCGACGAGATGCGTCTTGCGGCCCAGATCGACTTTCACCTGTGCAGTGATAGGCAAGCGCGCAGCCTGCTCCTGCATCTGCGCCTGGTCGACGATGACCACATCCGGCGAGGCCTTGGTGGCGCCGGCACCGGGGAGTTTGGAGACGTCCACATCCGCACTGTCCAGCGTCACGGAGCCGTCGACGTTGGTGCCCTTGTCGTCCTGCGTGAGCTGCAGGTCGGGCGAGATGATCACTTTGGCGGAAGGGATGTCGGCGACGGTGAACTGGCTGCCCTTGATGGTCAGCGCGGTGGTTGCACCTTGGCCAATGCCGGCATAGCCGCTGATCTGCAATGCGCCTTTGCCCGATTGCACGCCGCCGCTGATCAGGAATTGCTGCGCGTCGGTGGTGCTGACTACCAGCTTGCCCTCGCTGAGCTTGAGGCCGGCAAACGGTACTTCTGCCGCCAAGCCGTTGACGTTGGCCTGGCCGGCGAGGAGCGGTTGCTTGAGCGTGCCGCCGAAACGGAAGGTGCCGTCGATGCCGCCTTTCACGTTGGCGATTTCGTTGGTGAACAACTCGATGAAGGCGAGGTTGTTGATGCGAAGGTCGAGCTGGCCGTCCAGTGCCTGCTGCGCGCCGGTGATGCCGATATGGCCGTCCAGACGTCCGCCATGGTCGAGATCGGCGCGCAAAGTCGCGCGCTGGCTGCTGGGACTTAACTCGGCCTGCAAGGCGAGATCGCTGTAAGAGAGCAGCGGATGATCGGGATGCTCGGTGTAGGTCACTGTACCGTGCGGCGAGGTGATCGACGCCGTGCCGGTCAGTGCGCCGGCTGCGTTGCGGCGGATGCTGCCGCTGCCGTCGAGCGTACCGTCGGCGCGCATCGGCAGTTCGGACGAACTGGCCAGTGTTGCCAGCAACGCCAGCGGCAGGTCGCGCAGGCGGTAGTTGGCGTCGAGGTTGCCGGCCTTGTCCTGTTTCGCGGCGACGCAGAGCTGTGGCTCGCCCGCGCTCAGGCACAGCTCGGAAAGATTCATCGCACCGTCGTTGTAGCTGAGCTGCGTCGGTTGCTGCAGGCGCCAGCGCGGCAGGCCCTGCGGTTCCAGGTCGAGCGTGGACAGCGTGCCGTTCCAGGCCGAACCCTTCAGCGCACCGGTGAGCGCAAGCTGGGTGGACAGCTCGGTGCCCTTGGCCTGGAGGCTCAGTGTGTGGCGCGCTGCCGTGCCGTCGCCGCGCAAGTCGATACGCTGGAAGGCGAGGCCGCCGAGAGTGGCATGGCCGGTTTCGAGGTCGAGCTGGCCGCCGGGGTTGCTGAGGTCAGGCACGTCGGCGACCAGGTGCAGGCTGTCGATCTTCTGTTCGGCATAGACGATCGCCTGCCCCTGCAACTTGCCGTTGAGTGAGAGTTTGGGCTGCTTGCCGCGGACGCGGAAGTCGCCGTTGAGGCGGCCTTGCGCGTCCGGCAACCAGTCACCCAGCGACGCGATGGCGAGCGTGAGGTCGATGTCGTTGCTGCTGCCGGGCCTGGCCTGAATCTGCACCGTGCTACCACCGGAGGCGAGGTCGAGTTTGCCGTCGACCACTTGCTGGGGGTTGAGATGCAGTTTGCCCTCGCCGCGCACTTGACGATCGCGCAGGCGTCCGGCGAGTTTGCGAATGTCCAGCGTGGCGTCCGGTTGATCTTTGGGCAGCGTGCCAGTGGTGGCGATGTCGAAGTCCAGCGCGCCGTCCCAGCCGGCAAAGAGCTGGCCGGGATCGAGCTTGCTGGCGGTCGCGTCGAGCTGCCAGGCAAGTGCAGGTTGCATGGTGAGCGTGCCCTTGGCTTGCATGCCGCCTTGGGGCTGCTTGAGTTCCAGCGTTTGCAGATGGATGACTTTCTGCGTGCCGTCCAGATTCAGCGCGAGCTTGGCCAGCTTGCCAGGTGGCCCGATATCCACATCGCCTTCGGCATGGAAGACTTCGGCGCTGCCGCGCGCTTTCAGACTGCCATGGCTGGCGAGGTCCTGGCCGACCAGGGAGGCAGGAAGTGCGAGGTCTTTCCAGCTGATCTGCAGGTCGCCGCTCACCGATGGTGCGCCGAACTGCACCGTACCGCTGGCATCCACCGTGCCCTTGATCTGCGGCGAGCCGAGGCTGAGCTGTTCGAGATTCAAGGTTTTGAAGTCGTCGCTGAAGTGCGCGCGCAGCGGCTTGAGCAGCAGTTGATAGTCGTTGAGATCGACCTGGCCGTTGAGCGTGCCGCCGTGGCGATCGCCGCTGCCTTGCAGGTCGAGCCCGAGCGCGTGCAGTGAACTCGCACCCATCAGCGGCTTGGGATCGAAGCGTGGGGCGTCGAGCTTGGCGGTCCATGCATACTCGCCGCCCTGCACCATGGTCAGTGCCAGTTGCGCGGCCATCGGCTGAGTCAGCTTGAGATCGGCTTTCACCTGCTTGCCGTTGCCGTGCGCTTCGATGCTGCCGGCGTAGTCGACACCGCCGACTTTCCAGCTGAAGTCGGCGGTGCCGTCGCCTTGTTCACCGGCTTCGATGGCGAGTGTGCCGCTGAGGTCGGCGCGGCCGTCGGGCGCGCGCAGCACGAGTTTGCGCAGCTCGATGCCTTTGCTCGTCCATTGCCCGGCCAGGTCAAGGCTGTCGGAAGCGAACAGCGGCCGGCCTGCCTCGGTGACGCGCGCCGTGCCGACGCGAACGTTGTCCAGCACGACATCCAGCGGCGGCTTGAGCGAAAAGCTGCTTTCGCTGGCGGGTTGTTCCTGCGGCTTGGGTAGGGCGACGTCGACGCCGTCCACTTGCAGATCGAGTACGTGCAGGCGTTTGCGCAGCAACGGCCACACGCGGAGGTCGAGCGTTGCGCTGGCCACTTTGACGTCCAGGCCCTGGTCATCGGTGTAGCGTAGTCCGTTGAGTTGCAGCGGACCGATCAGCCGCCCTTGCGCCTGTTGCACACTGAGTGCGCCATTCGTGGCCTGTTCCGCACGTGCGAGCGCGAAGCGCAAGCCGCTGGCGCTGCCGAGCAGCCACCACAGCACTGCCATCACGAGCAGCAACAGCACGCCAAAGACCAGTGCGATGCGCTTGAGCCACTTCAACATGACTGCTCCCGGTACTCCATGCGTCACAGGTCCGGCCCGATCACCAGATGCAGTTCCACACCGTGGTTCCTCGCGTCGTTGATCGGTGTGCCCAGGTCCACTCGGATCATGCCTACCGGCGACAGCCAGCGCACGCCGAGACCGGCGCCGACGCGCGGCCGATAGTCGACACCGCTGAACGCATTGCCGGCATCGACGAAGGCAGCCATGCCCCAGTTCTTGGTGAAGTAGTGCTCCACCTCGGTGCTGGCGACCAGCTGGCTCCTGCCGCCGATCACGCGGCCGAAACTGTTGCGCGGTCCGATGGTTTGGAAGCCGTAACCGCGCACCGAGCGGTCGCCACCGGCGAAGAAGCGCAACTGCGGTGGCAGCGAGTCGAAGTCGTCGGTCCAGGTGTAGCCCGCGCTGCCGCGCAGGATCAGGCGGTCGCGTCGCGTGAACGCATGAATCCACTTCGCGTCGGCCGCCAACTGGCTGAAGCTGGTATCGGAGAGAAGAGTGCCCACCGTGCTGCGCGCATAAAGGTCGATCGACCAGCCATCGCGTACAAAGGTAGGGTTGTCGACCTTTTTGCGCGACAGCGAAGCCTCCGGGTAGAACAACGTGCTGCGGCCGTGCTCGAGGCCCTCGGCGTTGTCCTTTTCGCCGCTTTTTTTACCGACGGTGAAGGTGCCCGACAACGCATGCAGGCCGATGGTGCGGGTCCAGCCATGCCACAGCCGGGACTCATTGGCGACCAGTTCCAGCGTGCGCGACTTGGAAGTGGCGGTGTCGGCGTCGCGGAAGTTGGCGCCGAAGTTGAAGCTGCGCTGGTTGTCGCCTGGCATCGGGATCGAATACAAGGTGGACAGCGTTTTCAGGCGCTGCGCCAGCACGAGTTCGTTCTTCCACTTGTGCCCGCGCCGATTCACCCAGCGTCGTTCCATGCCGCCGCGCACGCCCAAGCCGGTATCGGTGCCGATAAAGGGGCCGCCCGTGTAGATCGTGCGTTTGGCTGGGGCCAGCTGCACGTTGACATCGACCACGCCGTGCTTCGCGTCGTCGATGTTGGGCAGCACGTTGACGACCGAGAAATAGTCCGCGCCATTCAATGCCTGCTGCAGCTGAAGCAGCTGGCCCTGCGAAAAATAGTCGCCGGACTTGAACGGCACGTAGCGATCGAGGAAGCCGTCGCGAAACTGCGAGCCCTCGAAGTGCACCTGCCCATAGCGATAGCGTTGTCCCACGTCCCAGGCCAGCTTGATCGCGGCGCTGTGCTCTCCCCGGTTCACCTCCACGCGACGGGTGACTAGTCGGGCGTCGAGGAAGCCGTTGGCGGTAAGCGCGTAACTCAAGGCATCGCGTGCCGTGTCGTAGCTACCGTCGTTGAGCGGTTGGTCCTTGAATTTTTCGATGGCCCGCTCGGCGCGTCGAATGCCGGGAATATCAGCGGCTGTCCTATCCAGCGTCACATCGACCGACGTCACTCGCACCGGCTCGCCCTGTGTCACATGCAGAGTGACGCGCCAGTCCGTGCCGATCTGTTCGATGCGGCCGTCGACGCTGGCGTCGTAATAACCATATGGTTGCAGTGCTGCTTTGACTTGGGCTGGTGCGCGTTCGTAGAGGCGCTGGACTTGAGCCTCGCTGACCTCACGCGTGGCGTACTGGGACAACGCGACGCCCGCGGTCACTGGCCCTTTGAGCGTGTCGTCCACGCCTTCCACCACCAGTTGCACGCCGGCATGCGCCAACGTGTTGAGCAGCAGCAAGGGCAGGGTGAGCAGACCCAGGCGTCGGCGAAGGCAACGATGGCGATACGTAGTCAGCGTTGCCTTAGGGCGCATGCACAGGTTCCATCCAATGAGGCGGCGGGCAAACGCATCACCCAAGACCGAGCTTAACGGCTGGAAGCTTGACCGCAAATGGACAGTGGTGTTCCGTGGAAAATTCTGAAACTGCGCTTTTGCCCAGGTCGGAAGCGCTCAGCTCGTCATTCCCTGCTTGCGCCTGCACGCAGAGAATGACGAACCCTCAGCCGGCTTTGTCGCCAGCCTTGTGCGCAATCCACGCGCCAATCACCGCCGACAGGTAGGGAATCGCCTGCGCCGACAGGATGAACATCCACAAGGTGCCTTCGATGTACTGCGTGCCGTAATTCATCGCCATGCCGATGACGCACAACGCCAGCGCGCAGGCCATCAGCAATTCCTCGCGCACCGGTGCGAAGGCGGCGAAATTGCTGCCGCCGAGACGGCGGCTCTTGGCGGTGACCACGAACGAGGTCTTCTCGCGCGTAAGGCCGTGCAGGATGCCGCGCGCAATCGCGTGCGACAGGCCCATGCTGGCCAGCGAGGCCATCAGCGTGTCGTACCAGCTGCAGGGGACGCGGGCGCGATAGAGCACGATGCCGAAGATCGCCTTGGCGAAGAAGAAGCCGATCACCGGGATCAGGAACAGCTGCATCGGCAGGGTGAACAGGCTCGGTGCCGCAACCATGCCGGCGGTCCAGAAGATCGCCATCAGGGTGAAGATCAAATGCAGCGCGTCGGCGAACCAGCTGAACCAGCCGGTGAGGAAGTGGAAGCGCTGGCCGGCCGAGAGCGGGCCCTTCTTGGTCATCCAGTCCCAGCGACCCTTGAGGATCTGCATGGCACCGAAGGCCCAACGATAGCGCTGGCTCTTGTAGGCCTTGAAGTCGGCCGGGGTGAGGCCCTTGCCCATCAGTTCGTCGACATAGACCAGCTCGTAGCCGGCATGCATCAGGCGCAGGCCGAGTTCGGCGTCTTCGCAAATGGTCCATTCCGACCAGCCGCCGGTGCCTTCCAGCGCCGAGCGCCGCACCATGGTCATGGTGCCGTGCTGGATGATGGCGTTGCGCTCGTTGCGATGGTGCATGCCGATGCGGAAGAAGCCGTCGTATTCCCACGCGGTCATGCGGCGGAAGCGGTTGTGCTCGAAGTCGCGATGCGCCTGTGGGCACTGCACCACCGCCACCTTCGGATCGTGGAAGTGACCGGTGAGGGTGGCCAGCCAATCGGCGCGTACTTCGTAGTCGGCATCGATCACCGCCACCACGTCCGCGCTCGGATCGGTTTCCTGCAGGCCGAAGTTCAGCGCGCCGGCCTTGAAGCCGGGCCATGGCTCCAGATGGAAGAAACGGAAACGGCTACCCAGTTTTTCGCAATATTCCTGCACCGGCTTCCAGATCGCCGGGTCCTTGGTGTTGTTGTCGATCACCAGGACTTCGTAGTTCTCGTACTGCAGTGCGGCCAGCGAATCGAGCGTGACGATGACCATCTCCGGCGGCTCGTTGTAGCAGGCCAGATGGATGGACACGAACGGCTGCTTGGCCGGCGGATCGGGGCGCAGCATGCCGGCCTGGCGTACCCAGCCGCGGCGCCACAGCACCTCGGTGAACTCGAAACCGTTGATCAACAGAATGGCGAGGATCGCCACCTGGGCCGGGAACAACAGCGCCAGCATGGTCCAGTCGATCCAGCTCAGGTAGAAATTGAAGGGCAGGGTGGCCGACCACACGATCAGGCCGCAGGCCAGCTGAATCAGCGCGGCGAAGAAGAAACGGCCCATCAGCTTGAAGCGGGTGTAGCGACGCGCGAACCAGATCATGGGCAGCAGCGCCAGCAAGCTGGCGGCCAGCGCCTTCCACGGCCAGGCGGTGTCTTCGGTCACCGGGCCGGTGAACGGGAATTTCAGCTGGCGGTCGGCATTGAACATGCCCCAATAGGCTTCGGTGCGGCCGGAGAGCTTCTCCTTCCACGGCTGATCGAAGGCCTCCATCACGTAGTAGTCGATGTTCTGCTTCTTGGCCGCATTGAACCAATCGCGCAGGAAGATCGCCTCGTTCGATACCGACGGTTCGGCGTACTGGAAACGGTCGCCGTTCGACGGCCAGCCGATCTCGCCGATCACGATGTGCTTGTTGGGGAACAGTTGCTGCAGATAGCGGTAGTTGCCTAGTGCGTCGGCGATGCCTTCGCGTTGCGGCCGACCGTTCCAGTAGGGGAACAGGTGGACCGTGATGAAGTCGACGTGGTCGGCCAGCTCCGGGTACTTGGCCCAGATGTGCCACGGCTCGGCGATCGACACCGGCTGCTTCAGCGCCGCGCGGGTGCGGTCGGCGTAGGCCATCAGCTGTTCCGGCGAAATATCGTTGCGGAACAGCACTTCGTTGCCGACGATCACGCGGCTGATCGAGTTGGGATAGCGGCGCGCCTGGGCGATCAGCGCTTCCAGCTCCAGCTCGTTATTGTCCAGGCGGCGGTCGATCCAGGCGCCGGCCATCACATCCAGGCCGTCACGCTCCGCCAGTCGATAGACCTGGGAGTTTTGCAGCATGGAGTAGGTGCGGACGCGCGAGGTGTACTTGCTGATCAGCTTGAGATCGCCCTCGATCTCCTCCTCGCTGGGAAAATCGTTCTTCAGCGGGTTCTGGTAGCGCTGGAACGCGGAGAGCGCGAAGCCGCCGATCGGGCCTTTCCAGTCTCCCGGGCCATGCGGCAGGTTGCTCCACCACCACAGGCCAATATTCATCGCGGCCACGATCAGCGCCAGCAGGATGGCTGCAAGCAGCGGGTGCCGGCTGTGGTGGGTGGCTGCTGCGGTCGCGCTCAAGAACAATCCCCGTGGTTGCCTCTCACACGAGGCCCTAAAGCCTGAGGAGCTTACCGATGCAGCGCGGCCGGCTCAACAAAAGCCGGCCGCGATGGTCAGCGCTAGGTCAGACCCGGCGCGGGGTTGCGCCTCACTTGAGCAGGGAGCGGAGCATCCATGCGGTCTTTTCATGCTCCTTGAGGCGGCCGGTCACTATGTCGGCTGTGCCTTCGTCGCCGGCCTGGGCGGCCACTTTGATGGTTTCGCGGGCGGTGTGCGCGGCGATTTCGTGGCCGTCGACCAGCTGGCTGACCATGTCCTTCCAGTCCGGCACGCCGGGCTCCTCTTTAATGGTGGTCAGCTTGCCGAACTGGCTGTAGGAGCCGGGGGCGAACACGTCCAGGGTGCGGATGCGCTCAGCGACTTCGTCGGCTGCCAGCCACAGCTCGTTGTACTGGGTCTCGAACATGGCGTGCAGGCTGTTGAACTGCGGGCCGGTGACGTTCCAGTGGAAGCTGTGGGTCTTCAGGTACAGGGAATAGGTGTCGGCCAGCAGCTTGGACAGTTGCTTGGCGACCTGTTCGCGATCCTTTTTGGCAATACCGATGGAAATGGCCATGGTGGTGCTCCTTTCTGACAGGTGATGAAGA
Source organism: Dyella subtropica (assembly GCF_026283965.1). Lineage (GTDB taxonomy): Bacteria > Pseudomonadota > Gammaproteobacteria > Xanthomonadales > Rhodanobacteraceae > Dyella_D > Dyella_D subtropica. The sequence continues at coordinate 39,027 of NZ_JAPDPD010000023.1, read as the reverse complement.
GTCTGGAACTGAGCTTAGCGGTCCGAGGAGTCAGGAAGAAATGAATCCTTCTGATCTTGCCGATAGTCAGCAGCTATCATGTGCGGTCCGATGAGTGATGCCTCCGCAACCCGACCACCTGTGCCCGATGCCCGCCTGCGCCAACTGCGCAAGGCGCTCGACGGGGTTTCCAGTCGCGACTTTGGCCGGCTGCTGGGCCGCTGGCGTGGCCTGTCGCGCCGTCCTGACGACAAGAAGCAGGACGCCTTGGCAGCCGATATCGAGCGGTCCGCGGCAAGGCGCCGCGCACGGGTCGAGGCCAAGCCAGCGATTCGTCTGGACGAGTCGCTGCCGATCACCGCGCGCGCCGACGACATCGTCAAGCTGATCCGCGATCACCAGGTGGTAGTGATTGCTGGCGAGACCGGCTCGGGCAAGACCACCCAGCTGCCCAAGCTCTGCCTGGCGGCCGGTCGTGGCGAGGCGGGGATGATCGGCTGCACCCAGCCGCGGCGGTTGGCCGCGCGTTCGGTCGCGCGTCGCGTAGCGGAGGAACTGGGCACCCAGCTCGGTGATCAAGTCGGCTTCCAGGTGCGCTTCACCGATCAGGTCTCCGAGCGCAGCCTGGTCAAGTTCATGACCGACGGCATCCTGCTCGCCGAGACGCAGGGCGATCCGTGGTTGTCGGCCTACGACACCATCATCATCGACGAGGCGCACGAACGCAGCCTCAACATCGACTTCCTGCTGGGTTACTTGAAGCGGCTGGCGGTGAAGCGCCCCGATCTGAAGATCATCGTCACCTCGGCCACCATCGATACCGAGCGCTTCGCCGAGCACTTCGAGGGTGCGCCGGTGGTGTCGGTGGAAGGGCGTGCCTATCCGGTGGACGTGCGCTGGCGGTCGCTGGACGAAATGGGCGCGCGTCGCGGCGGACGCGACATGCAGCAGGGCAGTGCGGATCACATCGCCGCCGTGCTGGACGAGATCACTCATGACGACCCGCGCGGCGACGTGTTGGTGTTTCTGCCTGGCGAGCGCGAAATCCGCGACGCGCATCTATTGCTGTCGCGCCGACAGTATCGCGAGACCGAGATCCTTCCGTTATATGCGCGGTTGTCGGCTGGCGACCAGGACCGTGTGTTCAAGCCCGGCCCGAAGCGGCGCGTGGTGCTCGCCACCAACGTGGCCGAAACCTCGCTGACCGTGCCGCGCATCCGCTACGTGATCGACACCGGCAGCGCGCGCGTGAAGCGCTATAGCCAGCGCAGCCAGCTGGAGCGCCTGCATGTGGAGCCGGTGTCGCAGGCGGCTGCCGATCAGCGCAAAGGTCGCTGCGGTCGTGTTGGTCCAGGCATCTGTTATCGCCTGTACGACGAAGCCGATTTCACCAGCCGCGCGGCGTATACCGATCCGGAACTGCTGCGCTCCTCGCTAGCCAATGTGATTCTGCGCATGCTGTCGCTGCAGTTGGGCGAAGTGGACGAGTTTCCGTTCCTGGAGGCGCCCGATCCGCGTGTGGTGGCTGACGGCTATCGTCGCCTCGCCGAGATCTCCGCCATTGATGAGCAACGCAGGCTCACGGGCATCGGCCGCATCTTGGCGAGGTTGCCGATCGATGTGCAGCTGGCACGCATGCTGGTGGAAGCCGAGAAGCTGCACAGTCTGCGCGAGCTGTTGACGATCGTGTCCTTCCTCAGCATCCAGGACCCGCGCGAGCGCCCCGCCGACGCGCGCCAGCAGGCGGATGCGGCGCATGCGGCGTTTGCCGATCCGAAGTCGGATTTCGTGGGCGTGCTGAACTTGTGGCGCGAGTACGGCAAGGCGCACGAGGAGCTGACGCAGTCGAAGCTGCGCGACTGGTGTTCGCGGCACTTCCTTAGTTTTATGCGTATGCGCGAATGGCGTGAATTACATCGGCAGTTGTTGCTGGTGGTGCAGGAGCTGGGTTGGACCTTCACTTCTCCTTCTCCCCCTCGGGGAGCCCATACCCTTTCTCCTTCTCCCCTTCGGGGAGAAGGTCGGGATGAGGGGGCAACCTCGCGACAACCCTCCCGCAGCGCGACAACGCCGGCAAAGAAAGGCCGAGATAGGCGAGCTTCCCGCGAGCACCCGCCCCTCACCCCAACCCTCTCCCCAGAGGGGAGAGGGAGTGATGAAGCAGAGCGTTCGTACGAATCCGTCCACCGCAGCTTGCTGGCGGGTTTACCCACCCAAGTCGGTCATAAGGACGAAAAGGGCATCTACCGCAGCACGCGCGAACGCCGCTTCCAGGTATTCCCCGGTTCGGCCTTGGCGAAGGTGCCACCCAACTGGCTCTTCGCCTCGCAGATCCTCGATGTCGGCGGCAAGGTGTGGGGCATGATGTGCGCCCGCATCGAACCGCTATGGGTCGAGCAACAGGCGGCGCATCTGCTGCGTTCGGCTTGTCGCGATGCGCATTGGTCGCGCAAGCGCGGGACGGTGGTGGCTTACGAGCAGGTGAGTCTGTTCGGTCTGACCTTGGTCGAGCGCCGTCCCGTGACATTCCAGCAGCAGGACCCGGTGCTGGCTCATGAGATATTCGTTCGAGAAGCCCTCGCGCGCTGCGATATCGATGCCCGAGCGGATTTTGTGCGCGCCAATCAGCGTGTGCTGGAGGATGCGCACGGCATCGAGGCCAAGCAGCGTCGCGAAGGCCTGATCCGTCACGAAGACGAGCTGGCCGGTTTCTTCGAGGGCAAGCTGCCGCAGGACATCGCCAGCAGCCGTGCGCTGGATGCCTGGTATAGCCGGGCGCGACCGGCCGAACAGGCCGCGTTGCGCTGGTCGATCGACGACGTGATGGCTGGCGGCGCGGGGCTGGACCCCAAGGCGTTTCCGGCGGCGATGGAGATGCCGCCAAAACGTTATCGCTTGGAATATCGCTTCGTACCTGGCGATGAGGCTGACGGCGTGACGCTGCACCTGCCGCTGGCGATGTTGAACGCGCTGCCAGCGGCGCGCTGCGAGTGGCTGGTGCCGGGGCTGCTCAGTGAAAAAATCGCCGAATTGATCCGTAGCCTGCCCAAGCCCTTGCGTCGCAACTTCGTGCCGGCGCCGGATTTCGCGCGAGCTTTCGTCGAAGCGGAAGCACCGCGCGATGAGCAGCTGACCAAATCGCTCGCCGCATTCCTCAAACGGACCACGGGTGTGGACATTGGCCCGCACGAGTTCGATGCGACTGCCTTGCCGCCGCACTTTGCGATGCGCTATCGACTGCATGACGAGAGCGGTCGCACGCTTGCCGCGGGCCGCGATCTCGCCGCGTTGCGCGGCCAATGGGAAGGTCAGGCGCGCGAAGCCTTCTCGCGAAAGACCGATATCGAACTCACCCGCGAGGATGTCACCAGCTGGGACTTCGAGGACATCCCGGCCCAGGTGCGTTCCGAAGGCGGCCTGATGGCTTTCCCCGCCCTGGTCGATCTGGGCGAGGCGGTGGCGTTGCGTGTATTCGAGCGCAGCGACGAAGCGCGCGAAGCGCATCGCCTTGGCGTGGTGCGGCTGCTGCGCAATGCCATCGCCACCGACATGAAGCAGGCGCGCCGCCGCTTGCCGATCAGCAATCCGCTGGCGCTGAAGTACGCTCCCCTAGGTGGCGTGGATGGTCTGCGCGAAGATCTGATCGAAGGCGGGTTCGCCGATCTGATCGAGCGCTACGATCTCCACGTGCGTACAGCAGGTGCCTTTGAAGCCCTGCGTACGCAAGCCGCGCGCGAACTGTTCGCCGCCGCGGTGGAGCGATTGAAGCTGGCTGAGCCGGCCATCGAGGCGCAAGCCGAGTTGAAGCCGTGGCTGGAGCCGCCGTTGATCGGCTTCGCCCGTGCCAGCTACGACGATCTGCGCGAGCAGCTCGATGGCCTGCTCACGTCCGGTTTTCTGCGCGAGCTGCCGACGTCACGACTCACGCATTTTCCGCGCTATCTGAAAGCCATGCGCCTGCGCGCGGAACGCCTGCGGCAGGATCCATCCAAGGATCAGCAGCGCATGCTGCAGGTGCTGCCGTATTGGCGCGAGTACCTCAAACATCGTGCCGCAGGCACGGATCCGGCGGCGTTGGCGGAGCTGCGCTGGCTGATCGAGGAATGGCGCGTGTCCCTGTTCGCCCAGGAATTGAAAACAGCCGAGCCGGTCTCGGCGAAGCGATTGGCGAAAGCGCTCGAGGCGCTTCTGTAGGAGCGCACCCTGTGCGCGATGCGGCCCGCAAGGGCCGCGTTTTACCCGGCGCAGAACAAAACAGGCTCCGCTTCGCGGAGCTTTCGCGCACAGGGTGCGCTCCTACAACAGCGCGAGCGGCACCCTTCGCGGTACTAGAATGACTGCATTGTTGAGGATGGAAGCCTTCGTGGTTCAACCCGCCCCCACTACTGAATCCAGCTTGGCCCTGTGGCACAGCCGCGCGGGCACGGTGTCGCCGCTGCTCGCCCAGGCTCTGGAGGCTTGTGCGCAGCGTTCGGTGCACGAGGCGGAGTGCGCGGATGTACTCGACTTGCTGGGCATGCTCGGTTGCGATGCGCAGACCCAAGCCGCTGCCTTGTGGTTCGAACTGGCGCGCGTCGATCCGGCGCTGTGGTCCGAGCGTGAATCGCATATGCCGACGGAGTTGCAGCGCCTGGTGTCCGGCCAGCTGGCAGCTGAAAAAGTCTGGGCGCTGCACGCGCAGCAAGCTCCGGAAAGCGGCGCGGAAGGTTTGCGCCGCCTGCTGCTGGCGATCATTCGCGATCTGCGCGTGGTGTTCATTCTATTGGCGCGGCAGCTGGCGCGTATGCGCACCGCCAGCGCGTTGGCGGAGTCCGAGCGTCAGGAAGTGGCGCGGCTGACCCGCGACATTCATGCGCCGCTCGCCAACCGTCTCGGTATCTGGCAGTTGAAGTGGGAGCTGGAAGACCTGGCCTTCCGCTACTTGCAGCCGGACACCTATCGCCGCATCGCCCGCCTGCTCGACGAGCGCCGTACCGACCGCGAGGTGTTCATCCGCGAGTCGCTGGCCGAACTGAAGCGTTCGCTGGACGCCGCCGGCATCCGCGCCGACCTGGCCGGCCGGCCCAAGCACATCTATTCCATCTGGAAAAAGATGCAGCGCAAGGAGCTGGAGTTCTCCGACCTGTACGACATCCGCGCGATACGCGTACTGGTGGACAGCGTAGGCGACTGCTACGGCGCACTCGGTGTGGTGCACTCGCTGTGGCCGCATCTGCCGGGCGAGTTCGACGACTACATTGCGCGCCCCAAGGGCAACGACTACCGCTCGCTGCACACCGCGGTGATTGGCCCGCACGGCAAGACGCTGGAAGTGCAGATCCGCACCCACGAGATGCATCGCATCAACGAATTGGGCGTGGCCGCGCACTGGCGCTACAAGGAAGGCGGCAGCGGCGACAGTGAGTTCGAAGCCAAGATCGCCTGGATGCGGCGCTTGCTCGAACCCAAGACGGAAGGCAGCGAGGGCGATCTCGCCGCCGAGCTGCACACCGAGCTGATGGAAGACCGCGTCTACGTGCTCACCCCCAAGGGTGAGGTGGTGGACCTGCCGCGCGGCGCCACTGTGCTCGACTTTGCCTATCATGTGCACACTGAGGTGGGGCACCGTTGCCGCGGCGCCAAGGTCAACGGCCGCATCGTGCCGCTGACGTTCCAGCCGCACAGCGGCGACCGTATCGAGATACTCACCGCCAAGACGGCCGAGCCGAGCCGCGACTGGCTTTCGGCGCACCACGGCTACCTCCATACCTCGCGCGCCAGGGAGAAGGTACGCAACTGGTTCCGCCGCAGCGCGCACGATGCCAACCTCGCCGCGGGGCGCACGATGTTCGAGCGCGAACTCAGGCGTCTCGCCCTGCCGTCCGCCGACATCGGCAAGCTGCCTGCGCATTTCCACGTCAAACAGCTGGATGACGTGCTGGTGTCGCTGGCCCTGGGTGAAATCACCCCGGGCCAGATCGCACGCGCGCTGCAAGAAACGGAAGCGCCGCTGACCGATATGACGCAGTCGGCGCTGCCGGTGGCGTCGCGTCACACCACGCTGGACCACAGCGCGCTGAGCATCGAGGGCGTAGGCAACCTGCTGACCACGCTGGCGCGCTGCTGCCAACCGTTGCCCGGCGATGTCGTGCGGGGTTTCGTGACGCGCGGCCGCGGGGTGTCGGTACATCGCGCCGACTGCACCAGCCTGGCGCGACTGGCCAAGCGCGATCCGGATCGCGTGATCGAGGTGGAGTGGGGCAAGGCCGCCGCGCAAGCCTACGAGGTGGACGTCGAGCTGCACGGTTACGACCGTAAGGGCTTGCAGAAGGACGTCACCAGCGTCATCAGCAACTCGGGCACGCACATCATTGCCTCGTCCAGCCGGGTATTCACCCGTACCGGCGAGGTGGAGATGCGCTTCACTCTTCGCGTGCGCGATTACGAACAGCTGTCCACTCTGCTGGGACGCTTGGTGGCGTTGCCCAACGTGGTGGAAGCCAGGCGCGTCAGCGGCAGCTGAACGCAGGTCTTTTCGAGGCGGGGGCGGCTGCGGTGCGATGCTAAGCTGCCTCGGTTGAGGCCATTGTGTAGACCATGAACGGACGCAAAGACCAGCACGAACAAGGCCCACAAGGGCGCATGGAACCGACTCTGGGCGATATCGATCGTCTGGACGAGCCGGTGCCTGCGCCGTCGAGCCCGAATGACGAACTGCCCAAGGTCACCTTGGACCCCGAGCGCCGCCGTCCGGTGCCGCCGACTGCGCCGCGCTCGCGTCGGTCCTCCAGCAAGCGTGGCTGGCTGTGGCCGCTGCTCCTGCTGCTGGTGCTCGGTCTTGGCGTTACGTTCTGGCTGCAGCAGGACCGCCTGCGCGGCCTGGTACCCAATACCGAACTCAATGATGTGCTCGGCCGCGCCGAACAGGCTTTGCAGAATGGACGCCTGGAAGGCACGGACGGCAGCAGTGCGCGCGAACTGTTCGAGGCCGCGCGGGCGCTGGAGCCGGACAACGATCGCGCCCGCGACGGCCTGCGCAAGGTGGGTCTGGCTGAAGTGGCGCACGCCGACGCGGCGCTTGCCGCCGGCCAGCTCGACCAGGCCGAGCAAGCCATGAATACCGCCCGCGAATTGCTCGGCGGCGGTAGCGATGTGGATCGCCTTGCCCAGCTCATCGGCAAGGCACGCGGCGCCAGCGTACAAACGGGTGCGCTAGTCGACCAGGCGCAGCAGGCCATGGCTGACGGCAAGCCGGAAGAAGCCGGCAATCTATATAAGCGCGTGCTGGCGGCCGATCCCGGCAATGCCGTGGCGACGCACGGCCTGGACAAGGTGGGCGACGCGCTGGCCGCCCAGGCGCGCAAGGCCATTGAAGGGGGTGATCGCGCCGCGGCAAGCGCCAGCGTCGATCGCCTTGCGGCTTTGTTGCCGAACTACGGCGAGCTGCCTTCGTTGCGCGCCGCGCTGGTACAGGATCGAAAAGCCAACGACGGCGAGTTGGCCGATGCACTCAAGAAAGGTCAGGACGCGTTGCGCGCCGGCCATATGGCCGGGGCCGGCGACGACACGGCGCTCGCCCACTTCAAGGCGGCACTCGCCATCGACCCCGACAACGCCGAAGCGAAAGCCGGGCTGGGGCAGGTGGCGCAGGCGTTGATCGTGCAGTCCAATGCGGCGCTGGATAGCGGGGACAACGCGCAGGCCGGCCAGCTGCTCGACCAGGCCGGTGAGTTGGCGCCCAAATCGGCTGAACTGGTGGCGGCACGCGCGCATCTCGCCGACGTAAGCAAGCACGCGGAGGCGGGCAAGCGCACCCCGGCAGGCGAAGCGCCGGTGGCCGAGGCAACCCCGGAGACACTGACGCCGCAACAGAGCGCCGAGCTCGCTCGGCTGATCCAGCGTGCGGACGCTGCGGCGCATCGCGGCGACATCATGTTGCCGCCGGGCGAAAGCGCGTATGACCTGTATCGCGGCGCGCTGGCGATCGACGGCAACAACGAGGTTGCGCGCCGTGGACTGCAGGACCTGCCTTCACAGGTGGCCCGCCAATTCAATCAGGCGCTGGCCAACGGCAACCTCGCTCAAGCGGGGGAGCGTCTGTCCGACCTGAGCGATCTCGCACCGGGCGAAGCCGGGCAAGCGGAACTACGCCAGCGTCTGGCCGGCGCGTGGATGGATCAGGCCGAGCAGCAGCTGGCTCGCGGCGATCGTGCGGGTGCGGCGCAAGCCCTGGATCGCGCCCGCAAGCTGTCCCCCGATAATCCGCGCCTCTCCACGATTGCTGCCCGCCTCCAGGCCGGCGGCTGAGTCGGGATGTCGTCATGAACGTTCTTGTCTTCGGCGCCAGCAGCCAGATCGGCTATTTCCTGCTGCCGCGCCTGCGCGCGCGAGGCGATACCGTGTTTGCGCTCAGCCGCCATGTGCGGCCCGCGCAGGATGGCGTGACTTGGCTGCAAGGCAATCTGCCGCATAGCGTTCCTTCGCTTGGGCCGCTTTCAGCAATTATCAGTTTCGGACCGTTACAGGGGCTTGCCGACTGGCTCGCCCAGACCGAGATCGACGGCTCGCCGCGTGTGATTGCCACCAGTTCCATGAGCGCCGAGACCAAGCGGAACTCCGAAGTGCCCGCCGAACGCGCGATCTCGCAGCACCTGCGCGACGGCGAAGCCGCCCTGGCGGCAGCATGCGAGCGTCGTGGCTATGCCTGGACGGTCTTTCGACCCACCCTGGTTTACGGCGCCGGACTCGACAAGAGCCTGACGCCGATCGCACGGCGGGCAAGTCGCACTCACGTATTCCCGTTGCCGGCTGGCAGTGGCATGCGCCAACCGGTCCATGCCGACGACATCGCGCAAGCAGTGTTGACGGCGCTTGTCACGCCGGATGCATCGGGCAGGATTCTCCCCATCGGTGGCGGCGAGCGATTGCCGGCGGGCGAGATGTTTGCGCGCGTGCGCCGGAGCCTGCCGATGGCGACGCTGCCTATCCCCTTGCCGGCCTGGCTGCTTCGTCTGGGGCGACATGGCGTGCCGCGTCTGCGCGGCCCGCTCAGCCGGCTGGAAGGCGACCTGATCGCCGACAACGGTGACTTGCAGCGGGTGTTGGGTGTATCGCCACGCCCGTTCCGGCCGGATGCGGCGTGCTGGGGCATGGGCAAAAACTGAGTAAATTCCACCAAATCGCTGCCTGGTCGCCCCATTTCCGCCCCAAATAATGGCCCGCATTCATATGCCCGCCGGGAAGCAGGCCCTATGATCGCTGCCTTATCGCCCAGGATTCCTCCCCGTTGGCCTTTTTGACCCGACTCCGCTCTATCGCAAGCGCCGCCTGGCCCTGGGTGCGCATTCCGTTCTGGATCTGCATGGGGCTGTTGTTCGGTTTCGTGTTGCCGTACACGCTGGTGCTGAACAAGCGGGTGCAGGATCGCTTCAACGACCTGGTCTTCGCGGTGCCCACGCGTATCTACGCCCGCCCGCTGGCCCTGGAGCCGGGCCAGCCGATGACCCCGGCTGCGCTGGAACTGGAGCTGACGTTTTCCGGCTACAGCAACGACGGCCGTGGCCAGGTCGCTGGCAGCTGGGCGAAGGACGGCTCCAACTACGTCATCTCCTCGCGCGGCTATGCCGGCCCGGATGGCGGCGAGCTGCCCAAGCGCGTCCGCGTGTCGCTGGCCAAGGGGCAGGTGACGGCGGTAAAGGATGTCGCCAGCGACAAGGCCGTCAAGGGGGCGCACCTGGACCCGGCACGTATCGCCACCTTGTATGGCGCGCAGCAGGAAGAGCGCCGCATCGTGCGCCTGGCCGACGTGCCGCCGCTGCTCATCGCCGGTTTGCAGTCGGTGGAAGACCGCGACTTCAAGCATCACATCGGCATCGATTTCCTCGCCATCATGCGCGCCTCGTTCGCCAACCTGCGTGCGGGCCACACCGTGCAGGGCGGCTCCACCCTGACCCAGCAGCTGGTGCGCAACCTGTTCCTGGATCGCGATCAGAACTACACGCGCAAATTCAACGAAGCGCTGATGTCGATCCTGATCGAGGCGCACTACGACAAGGGTCGCATTCTCGAGGCCTACGTCAACCAGGTGTTCCTCGGCCAGCAGGGCAGCCAGGCCGTGCATGGTTTTGCCGCGGCATCGGAGTTCTATTTCGGCCGGCGCATGGAAGACCTGCGTCCGCAGGAAATGGCCTTGCTGATCGGCATGGTGAAGGGGCCGAGCTATTACGACCCGCGCCGCTATCCGGACCGCGCGCTGTCGCGCCGTAACCTGGTGCTCGATCAGTTCGCCAGCACCGGTCTGATCAGTGCGGCGGATGCCAAGACCGCGGCAGCGACGCCGCTGGGCATCGTCAGCAACGGTCAGCTGCCGCACAACCGGTTCCCGGCCTTCATGCAGCTGGTGCGTGCGCAGATCATCAACGACTTCGACGATGCGACGCTCAGCGCCGGCAACCTCAGCGTCTTCACCACGCTCGATCCGGCCGCGCAGTTGTATGCCGAGGAGGGCATCACCACCGCCATGAAGGCTCTGGGCAAGCGTGGCGATGCAGCGCAGGCGGCCGCCGTGGTCACCGACGTGCAGACCGGCAGCGTGCTTGCCGTGGTCGGCAGCAAGGACCCGGGCGACCAGGGTTTCAACCGCGCGATGGATGCGCGCCGCTCGATCGGCTCATTGATCAAGCCGCTGGTTTACCTGGTGGCGTTGGCGCAGCCCGAGCGTTGGAACCTGGGCACACCGGTGGACGACACGCCGGTCAGCATGCGTCAGCCCGATGGCACGCAGTGGACGCCGAAGAACGACGAGGGCGACGTGCACGGCCAGGTGCCGATGGTCGATGCGCTGGTGCACTCCTGGAACCTGGCGACCATCCACCTCGGTCTCGAAGTGGGCGTGCCGAGGATCAAGTCCTTCCTGGAATCCTTCGGGCTGACCGACATCAATCCCAGCCCATCGCTGCTGCTCGGTGCCCAGGGACTGGCGCCGCTGCAGGTGGCGCAGCTGTACCAGTACATCGCCGCTGATGGCCATGCGCTGCCCCTGGTAGCGGTTCGCGGCGTGGTCGACGACAAGGGTAAAACCATCAAGCGTTATGAAGTGAAGACTGGCAATGGCGAGTATCAGCTCGCTGTGCGGCAGGTGACGTGGGCGATGCAGCAGGTGGTGCGTTCGGGTACGGCGGCGGCGATCGGCAAGACCCTCGGCAATCTCAATGTCGCCGGCAAGACCGGTACCAGTAACGATATGCGCGACAGCTGGTTCGCCGGCTTCACCGGCGACCATCTGGCGGTGTTCTGGATGGGCCGCGACGACAACAAGCCGAGCGGCCTCTACGGCGCCACCGGTAGTTTGCGCGCGTGGCAGGAAACGTTCCGCAAGCTGCCGACGCGTCCGCTGTCCGCTGCGCCGGGCGAAGGGTTGGAACTGGCCTGGATCAGCCCAGCCACTGGCAAGCGCACCGACCCATCTTGCGAAGGCGCGCGCCAATTGCCGATAGTTGCCGGTACCCTTGCGCAGGATGCTGAAGGCTGCTTCTGGCAGCGTGTACAAAACTGGTTCGGCGACAGCGCGCCAGCGCCGGCCTCTACCGCACCTATCCGAGATTGATCATGTCGTACCGCTTTGCCCGCCGTCCCGTTCTCTCCGCTGTACTGGTCGCCCTTGCGCTCACCGCCTGCACCCAACCCAGCGCACCTTCGCAAGCCACGCGCCCAACGCGTTCGGACAACGACATGCTCGCGTCCATCCAGGCGGCGGGCGACAAAGAGAAATCGGTGATCGACGTGCACCCGTTGCGCGATCCGGGCGTGGCATCGCTGCAGGATGCGGCGCAGACCGATCTACGCACCGGTCAATATGATGCGGCCGCCGCCAAGCTCGACCAGGCGCTGACGTTGAGCCCAAACTCGCCTGACCTGCTGCAGGAGCGCGCCGAATTGGCAATCCACCTCAAGGACTATGCGAACGCGGAGAAGCTGGCGCGCAAGTCCTGGGAACTCGGTCCGCGTCTGGGGGCGCTCTGCGCGCGCAACTGGAAGACCATCGCGGAACTGCGCCTGCATGCTGGCGACGATGCCGCCGCCACCACCGCCGACAAGTGGGTGAAGCAGTGTCACGTGGAAGGCGTGCCGCGCTATTGATGCCGCACCACTTGGGGCGGGTAACTTCCCGCCCCGGTGACTCACCTGGAGCGACGCTCAGTGGTGATGCTTGCTGTCCGCCGCCGCTTCCTTGGCCTGATCCGCGGGTGACTCCTTCTCGTTCGAGACTATCTTTCCGCCGATGGCATCCACCTGGATCTCGGTGATGTCCTTCGAGCCGGGTGTCTTGATATCGAACGACCACACCAGCTTGCCGTGCTCGCGCTCAAGCTCGGAGCTGGCGATGCTGCCACCGGGTACGGCGGCCAGCGCGGTTTCCTTGGCCTGACTCTCGGTGACCTTGGCTTGCGCCATGAGTTTGGCCTGACTCGCGCTGCCGGCCGTGACGGTGCCCGCGCCGAGTGCGAGCAAGGCAATGAGCGAACTGACAACAGCGGTACGAAGACGCATACGTAGCTCCCTTGAAGGATGACCTGCACGGCGCGGTGGTTACCGTCGCCTGCTGCCAGTGTTCTCCCTCGGCATTCGGCTTCCCTTAGGGATGCTGGCTCAATGACGTCATGACGTTGCTGTGTCAGCGTCCAGCAGCCCCTCATAGGCCAGCAGTTCGCCAAGCAAGGGCAAAGCAAAGCTCACTGAAAACCGGTATTGGCCCTGCTCTATGCGCTTGTACGCGTCGCCGCGCGGCAGCAGCCAGGCCGGCAGGCGTAACGGACCTCTCGTGGCACCCACGCAACGCCAATACCAGCCGCCATCGATGACCTCGACCTGCAGCAACAGCGCGATAGCGCTGGTGTCCTCGACCCAGTAACCGTCAGGCCACCGGCCTACCGGCCGGAAGGTTGATGGGAAGTGATGCGCATCATCAAAACGACGATCCCAATGGAGCTGCCCATCCGTATGGTGGATGGAGACCTTCAGCGTATGCGCGCGGCCTTCGTCAACCGGCACACCAAGCTTGCGAGCCAGCCTGCGGCCAACCCATCCAGCGACGCCACGACCAATGCGGATACGCACCGGGCCATGCAATCGTCCGCCGTGTCGGTGCAGATCCTGCAGTAGCGGATGCAATCGCTCAAATCCATCGCCAAACCATGCGCTGACGGCGGTCTCCGTCATTGCGATACCTCGATGGGAACGATGGCGAACAGCGATCGGGACCGCATGGGGAAATCCGCGTGGTATGGGCCGTCGCAGTCTAGGGCATCGCCCCTGCGCGCAGAGTCGGCGATACTTGTGCGATGACCGATACCGACGTATCCGCGCTGCTCGGCGCGGACGGCCCGTTCGCCCGCGAACTGCCCAACTTCGCCCCGCGTGACGCCCAGCAGACGATGGCGCGTGCCGTGCAGCACGCCATCGTCGAGCGCGAGACGCTGATCGCCGAGGCCGGCACCGGTACCGGCAAGACCTATGCGTATCTGGTGCCGGCCCTGCTATCCGGCGAGCGGGTGATCGTTTCCACCGGCACCAAGGCGTTGCAGGACCAGTTGTTCTTTCGCGATCTGCCGAAAGTGCGCTCGGTGCTCGGCGCGCGGCTGAAGACGGCGCTGCTGAAAGGGCGGGCCAATTACCTCTGCCTGTACCGCCTCGACCAGACTGTGCGCGAAGGAGCCAGCTTCGACCGCGCACAAGCTTCCCAGCTCGCGGCCATTCGCGCGTGGTCGGCACGGACGCGCCATGGCGATCGCATGGAGCTGGCCGAGGTGCCTGAAGAATCGCCGATGTGGCTGCGCGTTACGTCCACACCGGAAAATTGCCTGGGCGTGGAGTGTCCGTTCTACGACGACTGCCATGTCGTGAAGGCGCGACGCGAGGCGCAAGAGGCCGACCTGGTGGTGGTGAACCATCACTTGCTGTTCGCCGATCTCGCGTTGAAGCAGGAAGGCTTCGGCGAAATCTTGCCCGGCGCGCAGGCGTTCATTCTCGACGAGGCGCATCAGATTCCGGAGCTGGCCGGCCAGTTCTTCTCGCAAAGTATCAGTGCGCGTCAGTTGACGGAGCTGGCACAGGATGCGCTGGGCGAATGCAACGGTATTACCGGCGCGATCGGCTTGGTGCTGGAGCCGGTCGAGGCTTTGCAGGAAGCGATCCGCAAGCTGCGGCTGGCGATGGATGCGTTGCCGGAGCGCGGATCCTTTCATCAGCTGGAAGCCTCGGCGGCCATCCGTGAGGCGTTGCACGACTTGCGTGAAGTGCTGGCCGCGCTGACCGATGTGCTCGCGTCACAGGCGGAACGTTCACGCGGCTTCGCCAATGCGCACGAACGCGCCGCGCATTTCTGCGAACGATTGGACCGCATCGTCGAGCAAGCGGATGAGCAGGACGTGCGCTGGTACGAAACCTTCCCGCGCGGCTTTGCCTTGCACGCCACGCCGCTCGACCTTGCCGCGCCATTGCGCGCCCTGCGTGAGCGGACGCAAGCGGCGTGGATTCATACCTCGGCCACCTTGTCGGTCGCCGGCAACTTCGGCCACTTCGCACGGCAACTTGGTTTGGACGATCCGCAGACGCTGGGGCTGGAAAGTCCTTTCGACTACGCTCACCAGGCCCTGTGCTATCTGCCGCCCGCGCTGCCCGATCCCGCGGCGCGCGATTACACCGAGCGTGTGATCGACGCTGTGATGCCGGTGCTGCAGGCATCCAACGGCCGCGCCTTCCTGCTGTTCACCTCGCACCGCGCCCTGCGTCGCGCTGCCGAGCTGTTGCAGCAGCGCGTGCCGTGGCCGTTGTTCGTGCAAGGCACGGCACCGAGGCATCGCCTGTTGGAAGAATTTCGCGCCAGTGGTCACGGCGTACTGCTCGGTGCGGCCAGCTTTTGGGAGGGCGTGGACGTGGCTGGCGAGGCATTGAGCGTGGTGGTGATCGACAAACTGCCGTTCGCTGCGCCGGACGATCCCGTGTTGCAGGCACGCCTGGAAGCGCTGGAGCAGGCCGGCATCAACCCCTTCATGGGCTGGCAAGTGCCCAGCGCCGTGATTGCGCTCAAACAGGGTGCCGGCCGCCTGATTCGCGACGTGCACGATCGCGGCGTGCTGATGCTGTGCGATCCGCGACTCACCAGCAAGGGCTATGGAAAACTGTTCCTCGCCAGTCTGCCGCCCATGCCGCGGACGCGTGAGTTGACGGATGTGCAGACGTTCTTTGGCGAGGCGGCTGCGGCCGATAGGGCAGAAGGGTAGGCACTGCCAATCCACGCCAAAGTCCGCGTAGGATGTCCTCCCACATTGGGGAGGGCAGACCATGGCAAAGGTGATTGGACTGGGCGGCATCTTCTTCAAATCCCGCGACCCTGCGGGCCTGGCAGCGTGGTATGCCGAGCACCTCGGCCTGCCTGTCGAGAAATGGGGTGGTGCCCGCTTCAACGAAAGCGAGAGCCGCGACGCCTACGCGGCATGGGCGCCCTTTGCCGCGGATACTTCCTACTTCGGCCCGGGCACGCAGCATTACATGGTCAACTACCGCGTCGACGATCTCGATGCGCTGCTGGCGCAGCTTCGCGCGGCAGGTGTTGCCGTAGACGAGCGCGTCGAGGAAAGCGAGTTCGGCCGCTTCGGCTGGATCATGGATCCAGAAGGGACGCGCATCGAGTTGTGGCAACCGTCTGCGACCTAAGCCGACGACTCCTATCGTCTAACGCATCCAGCTGCGGCGCACATGCGCGCATAGCAGGGTGAATCAGGTTGGGGGCGGAGGCGATCAAAACAGAAGTGATCCAAACATCGGGGCATGACGCCGGCGGGTATACCCTCCATCGGCTTGGCCTTTTTAATGATCGCCATCCCACCGGCGCTGGCTGCGACAAGCGCTTCACTTCGGTTAGACGCTAAGACACACAATCTGTGCGTCTTTTCGTGCGTGCACCGCGCTTGTCTGCTCAAAAGCGCGGCAACGCTCGCCTTGTGCGGAGACTCACATGAAGCGGACCAGACGCAAGCCGGCAAAGACCACGGCCGGCCGGAAGCATCAGCCCGTTGCTCCGCCTGCGCCCGGCACGGGGAATCCACCCTATGGGGATCCGGTACGGGACGTTGGTCAGCCGGTGTTTTCGCAGCCACAGCCCACACCGGATCCGGCCACGTTCCAGGTCAATCACCCGTCGGACGGCCCGGCCTACACGGCGATCGACCAGCTCAACAAGCAGCACAAACTGCAACCGCTGCCCTTTCCTGCGCCGCGCGGCGGCGTGGAGCCGAGGCTGACGCTGGATCAGGTGCTCGGCGGCAACACAGCAGCGATCAAGCGCATCACCCAGGGCGGCCAACTGGTGTTCCATTCCACCGGCGACTGCGGCAGCACGCGCGGCCCGGCGACGCAGAACATGGTCACCGACAAGATGACCAGCGACTTCCAAGAAGCCGATCCGCGCGAGGTGCCGCAATTCAACTTCCTGCTCGGCGACATCGTCTACAGCTTCGGCGAGGCGAACTATTACTACGACCAGTTCTACGATCCTTATCGCGATTACGCGGCACCTATTCTCGCGGTGGCCGGCAATCACGACGGCATGGTTTCGCCGCTGGCGCACGCTACCTCGCTGGATGCGTTCCTGCGCAACTTCTGTTCGGAAGGATTCACGGTAACTCCCGATGCTGGCGGACTGTCGCGCACGGCGCAGATCCAGCCGGGCGTGTTCTTCACCTTCGAGGCGCCGTTCGTGCGCATCATCGCCCTCTACAGCAATACGCTGGAGGACCCGGGCGTCATTGCCGACGGCAACATCGGTCATAGCCAGCTCGACTTCATCAAAGCCGCGCTGCAGCGGGTCAAGGCGGAGAAATACACGGGTGCCCTGTTGTTCATGGATCATCACCCGCCCTACACCGTTTCCCGCCACGGCTGGAGCTTGGATTTGCTCAAGCAGATCGACACGCTGTGCGATCAAGTCGGCGTATGGCCGCATGCCTTCCTGTCGGGCCACGCGCACAATTACCAGCGCTTCACTCGTACCCGCAGTGGCGGCACGCAGATTCCCTATGTGGTCTGCGGCAACGGCGGCCACAACGTACAGAAGCTGGTCAAGGGCGGGCAACCCACGCTGCGTGCGCCGCAGATCATCCAGAACGCCGCAGCCAGCGCCGACCAAGTGGTGCTGGAAAACTACGACGACAAGAACTACGGCTATCTCCGCGTCATCGTCGACGCCAACCAGTTGCGCATCGAATACCACCCAGCCACGGATGGCGCGGACACCAAGACGCCGGATGATTTCGTTACCGTCGACCTGGCCACGCGCAAGCTGGTGCACTACATGGCCAACGACCTGGGCATGCCGGCGTTGGCGAAGCAGGTGCGCAAGCTTCGGCGCGGAACGAAGAAGTGAATGCAGGGCCT
Source organism: Dyella subtropica (assembly GCF_026283965.1). Taxonomy (GTDB): domain Bacteria; phylum Pseudomonadota; class Gammaproteobacteria; order Xanthomonadales; family Rhodanobacteraceae; genus Dyella_D; species Dyella_D subtropica. The sequence continues at coordinate 21,636 of NZ_JAPDPD010000023.1, read as the reverse complement.
GAGAGCCTGTTCAAAATCTCTGTTTTTTGTATCGATATGCACTTCCTCCTCCTGCGGAGAGGCTAGGAGGGGTGAGCCCTTGGTTCGTGCTCTCCAGGTCGTGATAACCCCACCTGGAGAACCCGAACACAAAACACCCCCAGCAGCGCCTGCCCCCTGGGCCCCGGCGTAGAGATCTTGAACAGGCTCCAAGACAGGCCGCCGCCACGTGAGTAAGGCATCGGCCAAATGGGCGCTCGCAGGCCAGTTTGATCCGTCGATCGCCGATCTTGCGCCATGTGGAGTAACCTTTACACATAGATCAATTGCGTATCTCGAGGGCCCGCCCAAAATGAACTTCGTCGCATAGGGCGACGTTCTGGGGCAGATCAATGAACACTCGACTTATATTCACCACCACTTTCTTGCTGGCTTGCACAGGGTCGGCTTTCGCGCAGCCCTCGCCGCTTACGGCAGCCCCCACGATGGACGGCATGATCATGGAGGCAGGCGCGCCGGTCGCCGCGCCCAAGTTACAAGCGGCCATGCGTTCCCTGTGGCATGAGCATGTCGTGCATACCCGCGAATACGCACTGGCCGTGCACGCGCACGATGCAACCAAGACCAAGGCTGCGGAAGATGCGGTCGTCGCCAACGCGAGAGCCATCGCCGAAGCCGTCGGCGGTTTCTACGGGAAGGCTGCCGGTGATCAGATGTTTACTCTGCTGGCGGGACATTGGGGCGGCGTGAAGGCACTCACGAACGCAGACAACACACACGACGCTGTGGGTCAGGCGGCGGCTCTGAAAGCGCTGAGCGTCAATGGCGCTGAGATTGCAAAGTTCCTCGCCGCCGCCAATCCCAATCTGCCAGAGCCAACGGTGGCAAGCCTGCTGGCAGGGCACGTTGCGCATCATTCCGCGCAGATCCAGGAAATCATGGCGGGTGATATGAAGACCGAGGCCACGACCTGGACGGCGATGCAGCAACATATGGATGTCATCGCCGATGCGTTGGCCGGCGCGATCGCCAAGCAGTTCCCCGCCAAGGCCGCGTGAACATGAGTGGCCTCGGCCTCTTGGGCGAAACCCAGCAGCGTCTGATGAGGGCGCTGCTGGCTGAGCACGCCGGCTGCACGGTCGAGACCCTCTGCGTGAAACTGCGCATCACCCATAACGCCGTGCGCCAACACTTGAGCGCTCTGATGGCGCACGGCTATGTGGAGCGCGCTCAGTCGCGGCCCAGCGGAGGGCGGCCTTTGGCCACCTTTCGTATCACCGAGACGGGGAGCTCGCTGTTTCCCCGCAACTACGGTGTCATCGCTACCGAAATGTTCGCCGCGCTTCGAAGCCGGCTGGGTGACGAACAACTCGATCATTTCATGCAGCAGATGGGGCAAGACCTTGGGCAGCGGGAGGTGCCGTTGCCTGCGACGGCAAGTCACGAGGAGGTGGTGCGCGCACTCGCTGCGCATCTCGATCGGCTCGGTTATGAAGCCTTGCCGGTCAAATATCGCGACGAGTGGCAGATCGAAGCCTTCAATTGCGTCTTCCACGACGTGGCCAGGCAGCACAAGGAAGTCTGCAAGTTCGATGTTGCCTATATGAAGGCGGCGAGCGGGCGTGACGTCCACCATATGGAATGCATCGTGCGCGGTGGGCAGTGTTGCCGTTTCCGGGTCGACGCCAAGGTGGCGAAGCCAGACGCCGATGCAGAGCAATCCGAAGCGGATGACTAGCCCCGGCGGGGAGCACGTCATCACTTTGGATGGCCATTCATTTTCCAGCCAGCTACTGAGCGCTCAAACGCGTACTCTTGCGCGGCCTCGGTTCTGAGTCGCCCTCCATGCACGACACTGTTAAAGATCCGCACTCCCGTGCGGCGATTCCGCTTGCCCCTTCTTTGGACCCGACGCTGGCCCAAGCTCATATGCCGCGGCGCTTCCGGCCGCTCGACATGCGGGTGCTGTGGATTTCCGCCATGGCGATCGTGCTGGGCGCGATCATGGCCGGTGTGGCGCGTGCACTGACGGCACTGATCGGGCTCATCACAAACATCGCGTTCTATGGCCGCTGGAGCGATGCGTTCGTCAGCCCTGCGGGTCATCGGCTCGGGCTGTGGGTCATCCTGGTGCCTGTCGTTGGCGGCGTGATTGTCGGCGCGATGGCGCGATGGGGATCGCAAGCCATCCGCGGCCATGGCATCCCCGAAGCTATGGAGCAGGTTTTGGTCAACGAGAGCCGGATAAAGCCGCGCCTCACCTGGCTCAAACCGGTCTCTTCCGCCGTGGCCATCGGTACCGGTGGTCCGTTTGGCGCGGAGGGGCCGATCATCGCCACGGGCGGCGCGCTGGGTTCGCTGCTTGGTCAGTTCGTGCATGTCACTGCCGACGAACGCAAGACCCTGCTCGCAGCCGGTGCGGCGGCTGGCATGGCGGCGGTATTTTCCGCGCCGGTGTCCGCGGTGTTGCTGGCCATTGAACTGTTGCTGTTCGAGCGCCGCGCACGCTCCCTGATCCCTGTCGCGCTTGCGGCTTTCGTCGGTACCGGTGTGCGTTATGTCGTCGAGGGCAGCGAGCCGATGTTCGCCATGCCCGCATTGAGCGCTCCGGGGCTTGGCGCCTTGGTCGCCTACGCGCTGCTCGGACTTCTGACCGGCGTGGCCAGCGTCGGCATCACGCGGCTTACCTATGCCATCGAGGATGGCTTCGAGAAGCTGCCGATCCACTGGATGTGGTGGCCGGCGCTGGGCGGACTCGTGGTCGGCGTCGTGGGGTACATTGCGCCGCTGACGCTGGGCGTGGGCTATTCCAATATCGGCGCCGTGCTTTCCGGCGAGCTTGGCATCGGCGCGATGATGGCCTTGTGCTTCTTCAAGCTGCTTTCCTGGTCGGTAGCGCTGGGCAGCGGCACCTCTGGCGGTACATTGGCGCCGCTCTTCACGATCGGCGGGGCGCTGGGCGGCGTGCTGGGCCTTGCCCTGATGCATGCAGCACCGTGGTTGAAGATCGATCCCCGCATGGCGGCGCTGGTGTGTATGGCGGCGATCTTTGCGGGAGCGTCGCGGGCCTTTCTCACCTCGGTCGTCTTTGCTTTCGAAACAACCTTGCAGGTGCACGCGCTGCTGCCGTTGCTAGGCGCCTGCGTCGCTGCGTACCTCGTCTCGGGCCTCATGATGAGGCACACCATCATGACTGAGAAGATTGCGCGGCGCGGCGTGCGCGTACCCAGCGACTATGCCGCCGACCATCTCGACCGCATCCTTGTGCGCGATGCCTGTAGCCGCGACGTCGTCAGCCTGAGGGCGAGTGATTCGCTCGCGAAGGTGCATCAATGGATGGAAGGCGGCAGTCCGGCAACCAGGCATCAGGGCTTCCCGGTGCTGGGCGACGATGGCCAGCTGCTTGGTGTCGTGACCAGGCGCGATCTGTTCGATCATCACCCGGCTGAAACCCTGGTGGGCACGCTGATTCGACGACCGCCGCTGGTGGTGGTGGAAGGTCACTCGCTGCGTGACGCAGCGGACCATATGGTTGAAGCCGACGTGGGACGTCTGGTGGTGGTCGACCATGCCAACGCGCGCCGCGTGGTCGGCATCATCACGCGCGGTGACCTGCTTGCGGCCCATGCGCATCGATTGCGTGAGGCACGGAAGATATACCGACACTTGGCAGGCAATGCCAAAAGTGGGGGAGGTGGCTAGGGCGTTGGAGTGCGGCGTTTGACGGTTTGGTCTCTAAGAGCCTGTTCAATGGGTTTCGTCCTCGCTGCCGCGTTCTATCTCTTTCGCACACGCCGCCGCCCGATCCAGTAATAGCTCCCGCTCACGCGCATTGCGCGTGAGCGCGGCGGCGCGTTCGAATTCCGCCTTCGCTTCATCGGGGCGATTGAGTTTGCGTAGCAGGTCACCGCGAACACTCGGAAGCAGGTGGTAGTTCTTGAGTGAAGGTTCGCCGGTGAGCGTCTCGACAATGGCGAGTGCGGCGGCAGGGCCAAAGGCCATCGAGACGGCGACGGCGCGATTGAGTTCGATCACGGGTGAGGGAGCGATTTGCGCAAGCTCGCCATAGAGCGTGACGATACGGCGCCAGTCGGTGGCTTCGGCGGTGCGGGCGCGAGCGTGGCAGGCGGCGATGGCGGCCTGGCTGGTATAGATGCCGCGGGTTTCGTCGAGTTTCTCGGCGCGCTGTAGTGAAGTCAGGCCGCGCTGGATCAACAGCCGATCCCATTGTGCGCGGTTCTGATTGAGCAGCAGGATCGGTTCGCCGGTGGGGCCGGTGCGTGCGCCGGCGCGTGAAGCCTGGATTTCCATCAGGGCGACCAGCCCATGCACTTCGGGTTCCCGCGGGCTCAGCTCGGCCAGGATGCGGCCGAGGCGCAGCGCTTCATCGCAAAGTGAGGGGCGCATCCAGTCGTCGCCGGCAGTGGCGGAATAGCCTTCGTTGAAGATCAGATAGATCACGCCGAGCACCGAGGACAGGCGTTCCTGCATCTCGTCGCCGCGCGGCACTTCGAACGGCACCTGCGCATCGGCAAGCGTGCGCTTGGCGCGCACGATGCGCTGGGCGATGGTGGGTTCCGGCACGAGGAAGGCGCGGGCGATTTCGTCGGTGGTCAGACCGCCGAGCAGGCGCAGGGTGAGCGCGACGCGTGCCTCCATGGAGAGCACGGGATGGCAGGCGGTGAACACCAGGCGCAGCATGTCGTCGCCGATGTGGTCGTCCGCGGCCAGCTCCACTTCGGAGAAGGCGAACTCCTGTTCAGCCTCAAGCTCGCGCGTAATTTCCTCGTGCTTGCGTTCGATCAGTTTGCTACGGCGCAAACGGTCGATGGCACGATGCTTGGCGGTGGTCATCAGCCATGCGCCGGGGTTGTCCGGCACGCCCGATTCGGGCCATTGCTCCAGCGCGATCACCAGCGCGTCTTGCGCCAGCTCTTCGGCCAGGCCGACATCGCGCACCATGCGCGCGAGGCCGGCGATGAGTTTGGCCGATTCGATGCGCCATACGGCGTCAATGGCACGGTGGATGTCGGTCGCGGTCATAGCTCCCGATCACACCATCACCATCGCTCAGGTGCAACCGCCGGAAGGCATCGTTCCGCCGCATGGACGGAGCATCCCAAGCGTCGGCTTATTGCGGCAACGCGATCACCATCCACGACACGCCGAAGCGGTCGGTGACCATGCCGAAGCTGGCGGCGTAAAAGGTTTTGGCCGGGGGCATCTGTATCTGGCCGCCGTCGGCCAGCGCATCGCAGCAGCGTTTGACCTCCGCCTCGCCGTTCACCGTGAGCGAGAGCGAGAAGCCGCTGAACTTGGTGCCGCCCGTGTTGTAACCATCGGTGGCCATGACCATGGTTTCACCGATACGGAAGGCGGAGTGCATCACCTTGTCAGCCGCTGCGGGGTCACTGTGGCAGTCGGGCTTCTGCGGTTCCGGATTGTCTTTGAAGCGCATGAGCATAGTGACTTCGGCGCCCAAGGCTTTTTGATAAAAGTCGAGCGCTTCCTGGCAGCGACCGTCGAAGTTGAGGTAGGGCTGGGCCAACATGAGAGTCTCCTTGGGCGGGTTTGAGATTGGACGGTCAATGTGGTGCGGGTGTGCGTCAACGCGTGGAGCGTGAGGCCACTTCGGCGCGCAGACGTTCTCCCCGTTCGCGCAATTCCGGGGTGAGCTCGGCACCGAAGTCTTCGGCCTCGAACACCCGGCGGATCTCGATCTCCGATTCGCCATCGAAGGGATTGGGGCAGCGCCTCATCCATTCGATGGCCTCCTCGATCGATTTGACCTGGATCAACCAGAATCCGGCGATCAGTTCCTTGGTTTCGGCGAACGGCCCGTCGATCACGGTGCGCTTGCCGCCGGAGAAATGTATGCGCGCGCCCTTGGAGCTGGCGTGAAGACCTTCGGCGGCGAGTAGGACGCCGGCTTTCACCAGTTCCTCATTGAACTTGCCCATGTCGCTCAGGAGCTGCTCGCTCGGCATTACGCCGGCTTCCGAGTCCTTGTTGGCTTTGACCATCACCATGAATCGCATCGTCGTTCTCCTTGGTAGGGTGGGAATCCGCCAGTTTTTGGGGACTCTTGCCTAGGCGACGATTGGGGATCGGCTGGATCGACACAACGGGCGGAAAGTTTTTCGCGCCTCGTCTGGGGAGAACAAGCTAGGAGTGAGTGGAACGTAGTGAGAAGTGAGAGACATGGGCGAAAACCGCAGTTATCAGCCTTTTTCTCACTTCTTAATCCTCTCCGCTCACTCTAGGCAGTCCCCGCCAGCCGCCGCAGCGCCGCCGCTGCAACCGCATCCGCGGGCACGAACGCTTCCAGGGCCAATTCGGCCAGTGTGATATCGACCGGTGTGCCGAAGATGGTGGTGGTGCTGAGCATCGACAGTACGACGCCATCGACTTCCAACGGCATCGAACTGGCGACGCCCACCGGGTCGGTCCCGCTGATGTGGGCGTGTTCGCCAGGGCAGGTCAGGGCCTGCAGTTCATGCAGCAAGGCCATCAGCTGCAGGTCATGGCTGGCGGCGCCGCAGCCGGTGTCGGCGGCCATTCGCGCAGCAGGTCGCCGACGGGGCGGTGAAGGTCGGTGAGGGCGGCATTCATGCCAGCGATGATGCCGGTGCCGCGCGAGTGTGTCCCTGGTGTGTTTCCAGCATGAAGCGCTCGATGTCGGCGATCAGGCGACTGCGGTGCGTATGGAACAGACCGTGCGGTGCGCCTTCATAGGAAATCATGTGGGAGCCTTCGACCAGGGCCTGGATGGCCTGGCTGTTCGCCAACGATTCGCTGACATCGCGGTCGCCGTGGATCAGCAGCAAGGGCAGGTCGAGCTGTTGCAGTTCGTCGCGCAAATCCGCGTTCAACTTGGTGCGGATGCACTCGACCAGCGCCTTGAGCGAGGCGTCGAGAATGATGTCGATGGTGTGGCGGATGGTTTCCGCCGAGGTGCCGGTGCTGCGCGGCAAAAAGAAGCCGTCTGCGCCCTCGGCCAGCCAGGCGGGCAAGTCGCCGGCGATCTCCGCGATGACTTGTTCGATGACTTCTGGACCGATGCCATCGGGATGGCTGGCGTTTCTCAGATAGCAGGGCGAGATAGCACCCAGATATATCGCGCGGGCGATGCGCCGGGTGCCATGGCGTGCGAGATAGCGGATGCTTTCGCCGGTGCCCATGGAGTGGGCGACGAGCGTGATGCGATCCAGGTCCAGGTGCGCGATCAGTTCGGCAAGGTCATCGGCGAGCCGGTCATAGTCGTAGCCGCCGCCCGGGCGGTCTGAGCGGCCATGGCCGCGGCGGTCGAGAGCAATGCAGCGGCGGCCCGCTGCGCTGAAGTGCAGCATGTGCGGCGCCCACATGCGCGAGTCCAGCGCCCATGAGCTGACGAATACCATGGGGTCGCCCTGGCCCCAGTCTTCATAGAACAGGCGGGTTCCGTCGGTGGCTTGGAAGAACGGCATGGCTGGCTCCTTGGTGTGGTCGTTGAATGGAGCCAGCTTGCGCCAGCGGTGGCCGCAGAACGATTACCTAGGAGGTAATGGCTTCGCGAAAGCCACGCGCCGCCCGCAAACGGCCCGATCCCGGCACAGGGCGGGCCGTGCGGCGTGCTGTGATTTGCACTCGGGAAAACTGCGGGGGCGTTTGTGAAGGGATGGCGAGGAAATCATGCGCGAAGAAATCATGAGATGGGCTCGATGGATGGTGGGTCGCGGCCCGGACTGCAAAAACCGGTGCGCAAGCGCGACTGTTACCATGGCGCGGCTATGAATCTGCTCGCCATCGAAACCTCCACCGAAGCCTGTTCCGTCGCCCTGGTCCACGGCGACGAAGTGATCGCTCGCAGCGAAATCGCGCCGCGCCGTCACGCCGAACTCGTCCTGCCCATGGCCAATGGCCTGCTGGCGGAAGCAGGCCTGGGCCGTCATGCGTTGGATGCCATCGCCGTTGGACGTGGGCCGGGCGCCTTCACGGGTGTGCGCCTGGGGATATCGCTGGCGCAGGGCATGGCGCTGGCGCTGGATCGCCCGGTGGTGACGGTATCGTCGCTCGCCGCGCTGGCGCTGGAGGCGCCCGAAGACGATGCCGCCATCCTTGCCGTGATCGATGCGCGCATGGGCGAGATCTATGCCGCGAGCTATCGCCGCGACGACAACGGCGGCCTGGTGTCGCTCGATGACGAACGCGTTTGCACGGCGGAGTCGCTCGCATTGCCGAAGGCCGATGCGTGGCATGTCGTCGGCACCGGCTGGGCGACGTATGCGGAGGTGTTGGGCCATCGTCTGACGGGTGCGCTGCATTCATCGAACGGCGCTTGTTTCCCGCAGGCCGAACATGTCGCTGAACTGGCCGTGCGCGAATTTCGCGCCGGCCATGCGTTAGCGCCCGAATTGGCCTTGCCGGTCTATCTGCGCGACAAGGTGGCGCTGACGTTGGCGGAGCAGGGGCGCTAAGAGTGGTGCTGGGCGCTGCCGGATCAAAGCTGCCCGATGACCAGCTGCACCAGCAGGCTGCTCACCGATACGGCGGCCCACACGCCTAGGCCCAGCAGAATCGGACGCGCACCGGTCGAGGCCATTCTGCGCAGGTTGGCCGACAGTCCTATGGCCGTGAGCGCCACGATGATCAAAAACTCCGCCGCCATATGGATGGCCGGCTGGATCGCCGTGGGCACCAGGCCCGCCGTGCGCACGCCGGAGGCCACCAGGAACCACAGGATGAACCAGGGGAAGATTTTGCGCAGGCTGAAGTCGCTGGAGCCCTGCTTCTTTTCGCGCCATGCCACCGCGAAGGCCAGTGCCAGGCAGATCGGAATGATCAGCGTGGCGCGGGTGAGTTTGACGATGGTGGCGTAGTCGCCCGCTTCCTTGCTGAAGCTGTAGCCCGCGGCCACGACCGACGATGTGTCGTTGATGGCCGTGCCGGCCCATAGGCCGAAGCCGAGGTCGGACAGATGCAGCACGTGCCCCAGCAGCGGAAACAACAGCACCGCGACCAGGTTGAACAGGAAGATGGTGGAGATGGCGAACGCCGTGTCGTGTTCGTCCGGCTTGATGATGGGGGTGACGGCCGCAATGGCCGAGCCGCCGCAAATAGCCGTGCCTACGCCGATCAGAATCTTGAGTTTGTCATGCACTTTCAGCGCGCGGCCCAGGCCCCAGGCGGCGAGAAAGGCCACGGTCATGGTGACCAGGGTTACTGACAACGACTCCAGGCCGGTCTTGGCCACCTGAGCGAGGCTCAGGCCGAAACCGAGCGCGATGATCGACCACTGCAACACCTGCTTGCCGGCGAACTGGATGCCCGGCGTGAACTGTCCGCTCGGCGCGACCAGGTTGCGCACCAGAATGCCGAGCACGATCCCGAACACCGGCCCACCCACCAGGGGAGCCACCCGACCCAAGCCGAGCGCAAGCAAAGCTATGCCAGTGGCGAGCAACAGGCCCGGGGCGCGCTGGCCCAGCGTCGGGCTGGCAGGGGTGGGGATAGCGGTGGTGTTCATGGACGGTCTTCCTGAAATCGAACACCATTGTCCTGCCGCCGGCCCATCAGGAAAATTTGGAATATCTGATTCAATGTATAAGATGAGCTGATGATCAATATCAGCCCTCGCCAGCTCGATGTGTTCGTGCAGGTGGCCCGCCTAGGCAGCGTGCGTGCCGCGGCGGACGCGCTGCACCTGACTCAGCCCGCCGCCAGCATGGCGCTGGCCGAAATGGAGCGGCAACTCGATGCGCCTGTGTTCGCTCGCGAGCGGGGGCGGCTGCGGCTCAACGCGCGTGGCCGTGAGTTATTGCCGCTGGCGCAGGAGTTGTTGGAACGCTACGCCGAGTTCGGTCGTCTTGGACGCGGCGGGGCGGAGTCACTCGCCGGAGAGCTGCGCATCGGTGCCAGCAACACCGTAGGCAATTATCGCGTCGGCGAATTGCTCGGCCGTTTCGTGCGCGCGCATCCTCAGGTGGCCATTCGTCTGCGCGTTGCCAATACCGATGCGATTGCCGCGGCGCTGCTGGCTCATGAGCTGGACGTGGGCTGCGTGGAGGGGCCGGTGGCGCACCCCTCCTTGGAGATGGAGCCGTGGCGCGACGACGCACTGGTGGTGTGCGCGCCGCCCGATCACCCATTGGCGCGTAAACGGCGATTGCAGCCGGAGGATTTCGCCGGTGCGCGTTGGGTGCTGCGCGAACCAGGCTCGGCCACCCGCACGACCAGTGAGCGTGTACTGGCGCAACTGCCGCCGGGCGAGACGGCACTGGAATTGGACCAGATCGAGGCGATCAAGCAGGCCGTCGTGGCAGGCCTCGGCATTGCCTGCCTGCCCGAGGTGGCGGTGATCGACGCACTGGCGGCGGGCCGCCTGAAGGCATTGAAGACACCGTTCCTGGACTTGCGCCGCAAGCTGTTCCTGCTGATGCATCGGGAGAAGTATCGCGGCGCGCTGCTCGACACCTTTCTCGCCGATGCCAGGTTGTAGGTAGGAGCGCACCCTGTGCGCGACCAGCCCATACAGCGATGTGTGGTGGGTCAGGTTGAAATCGTGGGTGGCAGTTAACCGCCGATCTCGGCCAACAGCGCCTCGGCTTCCTCATGCGTGCGTGCACGGAGGATGGCCGGTGCGAGCCGACGCAAGGCGGCGTGATCCAGCGTGGCGATGCGGTCGCGCACATGCAGCAGCTGGCTGGAGTGCATGCTGAACTCGCACAGGCCCAGCGCCAGCAGCATGGCGGTGAACTTGGTGTCGCCGCCGATCTCGCCGCACAGGCTCACCGGCTTCTTCGCGCGTCGGCCCGCGGAGATGACGTACGAAATCAACCGCAGCAGGGCGGGCTGCAGCGGGTTGTAGATATTGTCCAGCGCATCGTTGCCGCGGTCGGCGGCGAGCACGTATTGCGCCAGATCGTTGGTGCCGATGGCGAGGAAGTCGGCATGATCGAGCAGCGAGCGCACGTTGATGGCGGCGGCCGGCACTTCGATCATCGCGCCCAGCGGCAGTTTCTCCGGCAAATCGACGTTTTCGCGCTTGAGGTCCTGGCGAGCCAGTTTGAACAAGGTGCGCACGGCGATCAGTTCGTCCGGTTGCGTCACCATCGGCACCAGCACACGCACCGGGCCGTAGCAGGCGGCACGCAGGATGGCGCGGATCTGGGTGGTGAACACGGCTGGATGGCGCAATGACAAGCGCACGCCGCGCACGCCCAACGCCGGATTTTCCTCGCCACGTGCCGCCAGGCCGGCGGCGTCGGCCTTGTCGGCGCCGAGATCCAGCGTGCGGATGGTGACGGGCAGGCCGCCCATGCCCAGCACCAGATCGCGATAGGCGATGAATTGCTCATCTTCCGATGGCAATCCCTTGTGGCGCAGGAACAGGAATTCGGTGCGGTACAGGCCCACGCCGTCGGCGCCGCGTGCGCGTGCCATGGCGATGTCGGTGGGTGTTTCTGCATTGGCCAGCAGGCGTATGTCGACGCCGTCGCTGGTGCGGGTGGGGGCGTTGGCCAGCGAGGCCAGACGCCTTCCCTCCGCCTGCGCTTCGCGTTGCCAGGCACGATAGCGGGCCAGATCCTGGGCGGTGGGATGCACTACGGCTTCGCCGCGTTCGGCGTCGAGCAGGATCAGGTCGTCGTCGTGGATGCTGGACAACGCATCGCGCGCGCCGACCAGCATGGGCAGGTCCAGGCTGCGCGCAAGGATGGCGCTGTGCGAATAGGCGCTGCCGGAACTGGCTACTACACCGAGCAGGCCGTTGCCGGCGAGGTGCGCCATGTCGGCGGGCGCAATGGTGTCGGCGATAAGGATTTCGCCCACGCGCGCCGCCAGCTTGCGCTCTTCGCGACTGGTCTGGCGTTGCAGGGCGGAGATGACGCGGTTGATGACCTGGTCGACATCTTCCTTGCGGCTGCGCAGGTAGGGGTCGTCCATCGCTTCGAACACGGCGGCAAGGCGATCGCGTTGCTTCTTGAGTGCGGCGCCGGGGCGGTAGTGGCCGATGCGCACCAGATCGTCGAGGCCGCGCAGTAATTCCTGGTCGTCCAGCAACAGGCTGTGTGCGTCGATGAACTCGTTGACCTCGCGGGCGAGCGCGCCGTGAAGTTTGCCGCGCAGTTCGCGCAGCTCCTGGCGCGCGGTGTCGAGGGCGCGATGCAGTTTCTCAAGCTCGACCTCGATCTCTTCCTCGGCCAACGGCCGCATATCGACGAGGTAGCGACTGGGTTGCACCAGGCGCGCGCGGCCGAGCGCCATGCCACGGGATGCACTAGTACCTGAAAGGACGTGTCTCATAAGCACCCTCCGTGGCGCGCCGCAATTCGGAGAAAGCGCGAGACATGGGGCCGACCGGTGACCGCGGCAATAGCGGTTCTGCACGTCGTGCGACGGTTTGCGTCGGACGTCACGTTTTGCTGCAGCGATGGGCTGGCAAATGCTTTCGCCACTCAGGCTCCTTCGTCGAACTTGCGATCGAACAGCGCGACCACCGCGCTCAGGGCTGTGTCTTCATCCGGTCCTTCGGCCCGCACCGTTAGCGGCGTGCCGATACCAGCGGCAAGCATCATGACGCCCATGATGCTTTGCGCGTTGACCTCCCGCCCCTTGCTGACCAACCACACGGTGGATTTGAAACCCTGCACCAGTTGCACCAGTTTGGCCGAGGCGCGGGCGTGCAGGCCCAGCTTGTTGGTTACGACAATCTCTTTCTCAAGCATGATCGATGAAGATTCCTCCGCGCCCGCCGCTGGCGGCGACTTCCGCCAGTTCGTCGAGCGGCTTTTCCGCATAGTTGAGTACGCGCAGCAGCATCGGGAGATTGAGTCCCGACACGCAACGCAAATGAACGCCCAGCGCACTGAGCGAAAGACCGATGTTGCAAGGCGTGGCGCCGTATAGATCGGCCAGTACCAACACGCCGTCGCCGGTATCCAGCTCACGGGCGTGCTTGGCGGTGAGTGTGCGCATCACGTCCGGGTCGGACGATGGCGGCACTTCCACCGCTTCCACGCTCAACGGCAACTTGGGCAGCACATGATGGGCGGCCGAAATCAGCGCTTGGCCGACCGCTTCGTGGGTCATCAACAGCACGCCAACGCTCATGGCCGTGTGCCTCTCGGATTTGATCGGAACGTAGACAGGGACGCCTGCATTGGAGTCACTCGAGTTCGCGATGGAAGGTGAGCGCCCCTTCGTGACGGGCGCGGTAGTGGGCGGCGAGCCGCTCAACCAGGTACACCGAGCGGTGCCGGCCACCGGTGCAACCGATGGCGATGGTCACGTAACTGCGGTCGTCGGCCTCGAAGCGCGGCAGCCAGGCATCCAGCCAGCGCACCGTGTCATTGAAATATTCTTCCACCAGCGGCTGCGACTCGAGGTACTCGCGTACCGGCATATCTTTGCCGGAAAGCGGCCGCAGTCGCGGTTCCCAGTGAGGGTTGGGCAGGCAGCGCGCATCGAACACGAAATCCGCGTCCAGCGGCAGGCCGCGGCGGAACGCGAAGGACTGGAACATCAGAGTCAGGCCCTCAGTGGCCTCCGCATAATCGGTAGCTACCAGGCGGCGCAGCTGGTGCACGTTGAGTTCGCTGGAATCGATCACCTTCTCGGCAATCGTGATCAGCGGGCGCAGCAGCTTGCGCTCCTCCATGATCGCATCGGCCAGCGACAGGCCGAGGATCGAAAGTGGATGGCGACGACGCGTTTCCGAATAGCGCTTGATCAACACGTCGTCGCGACAGTCGAGGAAGATCAAATGCACCTGCACGCCGACAGCGGCAAGTTCGGACAACACCGTCGGCATGCGCAGGAAATCTTCGCCGCGATTGCGCACGTCCACGCCCACCGCGATGTGGCGCCGTTTAGCGCTGTCGCTGCCATGACTGACCGCGGCGACCAGCTCAGGCAGCAGTGCCGTGGGCAGGTTGTCGACGCAGTAGAACTCCAGGTCTTCCAGCGCGCGCAGGGCCACGGTCTTGCCGCCGCCGGACATGCCGGTCAACACGATCAGGTGGATCGCGTCGGGTTGGTGGATATCGGTGGGCGAGATGGTGTTGCTCATGAGGTCACCACGGCGGCAGCCGGCGCATCTGGTGCGCCTGGCGGTCGATGAAAGTCTGTGCAGGGTCGATGCCCTTGCTCTTCAACATATGGTTGCGCACGGCGGCTTCCACCAGTACCGCCAAGTTGCGGCCGGGTGCCACGGGAATGGTGATCATCGGCACCTGCACTTCGAAAATTTCGCGGTGCCCCACGTCGCCGGTGAGGCGGGTCAGCCCGTCGGTGTCCTCGCCGTCGCGCATGGGCTTGAGGTGGACCACCAGGCGCAGGTACTTCGATTGCTTGACCGCGGTATGGCCGAACATCTCGCGCACATTGAGTACGCCCAGGCCGCGCACTTCCAGCAGATCCTGCAGCAGTTCGGGGCAGTTGCCGTCGATCACGTCGGGGGCGATCAGGGTGAACTCGGTGGCGTCGTCGGCGACCAGTCGGTGGCCGCGGCTGATCAGTTCCAGCGCCAGCTCGCTCTTGCCCGAGCCGGATTCGCCGGTGATCAGCACGCCGATCGAAAATACTTCGAGGAACACGCCGTGCAGGGTCATCTTCGGCGCCAGCATGCGCGCCAGGTGGTATTGCATCCAGGTCAGCAGCTCATGGCCGCGCTTGGAGCTGATCCACAGTGGCGTATTGGTTTCCTCGGCCACCTCGCGCAGGTCGGCGGGGATCGCCTGATCCTTGGTGACGATCATGGCCACCGGCTGGTACGCGGCGATCTTGTTGATCGCTTCCCAGCGCTGGCGCGAATCCAGTCCGTCGAGGAAGTTCAGTTCCTCGGTGCCGATGATCTGGATCTTGTTGGGATAGATGACGTTGAGGTAGCCGATCAGCGAAGGGCGGCGCGTCGTGGTGGCGCCGCGTTCGAGCACACGCGATTCGCCGCGCATGCCGGAAACCCAGCGCAGCGCCATGCGTTCGTGGACACCATCGTAGAGTTGTCGTGCGGTGAGCCGATCCAAGCCTTGTCCTTTGCGCCGCGGGTTGGCCGGGTAGGGCGAGCGGCGGCGGCAAGGAGCATTGTGCCAGTTCGGGAGGGGGCGCGCCCCGATGGGGCGGATAGTGCTGGTCGTAGAGGCCCGCCCTGGGGTAGGGCGGGCCGGAAAGGATCAACCGTACTGCCGCTCTTCGCGGACTTCGCGCTGATGCTTGTCGCTGATCTTCTCGCGGTGCTTGCGCAGTTGGGTCACCAGTTTGTCGAACAGCATTTCGATGGAGGCGTACATATCCGACGTAAGCGCTTCGGCATGCAGCGCGGCACCGGTGACATTGAGCGTGCCTTCCGCACGCTGCTGGAGCTTGTCGACCGAGAGCACGATGCTGAGGCTGATGGCCCTTTCGTCGAGGCGGGTGAGGCGATCGAGTTGGCTGTTCACCCGGTCGCGAAGGGCGGGGGTGATTTCGATCTGCTGGCCGCTGAGCTGGAATTGCATGTTGCGCCTCCTCTGGTACTGCCGCCGCTGGCGGCGTGGATCGATGTGCCGGTCACATGACGGCTCACGTCGTCATGCCATCGACACACCACTGTCATCTCTTGGTATGGGGACGTTTTCCATCCCGCCAAGTTCCCGAGATCAGTACGAAACGCGCAGTGCCAACCTGAACAAGCCGTATGAGTCAGCCGTAGGGATCAGCCGGCGCGCTGGCGTTCGCTGGAGCTCGGAATTCGCATAGCCTCCCGATATTTGGCAACGGTTCGACGGGCCACCTGGATGCCCTTGCGGTGCAGTTCTTCGGCGATGGCCTGGTCGGAGAGCGGTTTGCGCGAATCTTCCGCATCGACGAGTTTGCGCAGCATGGCCTGGATGGCGGTGGCCGAAGCGCTGCCGCCATCCTCCGTGGACACGCCACTGGAGAAGAAATGCTTCAGCTCGAAGGTGCCGCGCGGGGTATGGATGTATTTGCGTGTGGTGACGCGAGAGATCGTGGACTCGTGCATGCCCACTTCCTCGGCGACCTCGCGCAACACCAATGGGTGCATGGCTTCGGGGCCGTAATCGAGGAAGGCGCTCTGCCGGCGCACGATGGCTTCGGCCACTTTGAGCAGGGTCTCGGCGCGCGATTCCAGGCTCTTGATCAGCCAGCGGGCTTCCTGCAACTGGCCACGCATCCAGCTGGCATCGTCGCCGCGGGCCTGGGCGATCAGGTTGCAATAGTGCTGATTGAGGCCAAGGCGTGGCTGGCAGTCGGGATTGAGGCTGACCCGCCAGCGGCCGGCGTCCTTGCGGGCGTAGACATCCGGCGCGACGTATTCCACCGGGGTGACATCCAACGCGGCGCCTGGGCGCGGATCCAGGCTGCGGATAAGTACGGCGGCGGCGTGGGTGTCGTCCTCGCTGGCGCGCAGGCGCCGGGCAAGGCGTGCGATGTCGTTGCGAGCGAGTAGTTCAAGTTCACTGTCGACAATGCGCAGGGCCAGCTCGCGCTGGGGTAGCGTGGGATCGAACTGTTCGAGCTGGATGCGCAGGCAATCGCGCAGGTCCAGGCTGGCGACACCCGTGGGGTCGAAGCGCTGTAACTGCCGACGCACCGCGTCCACTTCTTCCACGCTGGCCTTGAGATCGGCCGGCACGGCAGCGGTGACAGCATCCAGGCCTTCGGTGAGGTAGCCGTCTGCGTTCAGCGAGTCGATCAGGATCGCTGCGATGGTGCGCTCGCGCAGGCTCAGGTGGGTCAGATTGAGCTGCCACAGCAGATGTTCCTGCAGGGTTTCCGGCGCTGCGTTCTGCGGTTCGAAACCGTCGTCGTCCGAGGCGGTGTTGGAGCGGCTGCCGGTGCTGCTGGAGAAGTCGATGGGTTCTTCCGCCCTGCCGCCGGATTCGCTCCAGTCGGCTACATCGTCAGCGTCGACGTCGTTGCTGGCGGACGCTTCAGCAGCGGGCGCTTCGAATTCGCCGTTCTCACCGTCGCTTTCGGAGGCGCTGTCTTCAGAGAATTCGAGTAGCGGGTTGCCCTCGGCGATCTGCCGCAATTCAGCCTCCAGCTCCAGCTGCGACAACTGCAGGAGGCGAATGGCCTGCTGCAACTGTGGCGTCAGGGTGAGCTGTTGATTGAGGCGAAACTGCAGTCCGGGTTTCATGCCAGCCGGGTCGGTTGAACTCACGTTCATCCTACCCCTTAAGCTGGGAGTGCGGCCATAGGTTCGAGCGCTTAACGCCTAGGCCGGATGGCCGAATGTGATGGGGTAAGAGAAAGTAAGTACGGAGAAGTAAGCGTTTCACAGCCCAAAGCCCCTCATCCCGGCGGACTTACTGCTTACCGCTTACGTCTTTACTTGGTCTTCACAGTTTGAATTCGCGTCCCAGATAGACCTCGCGCACCTTCTCGTCGGCAAGGATGTGCGCCGGCGTGCCTCGCGAGAGCACTTCGCCATCGTTGAGAATGTAGGCGCGGTCGCAGATGCCGAGCGTCTCGCGTACGTTGTGATCGGTGATCAGCACACCGATGCCGCGTTCCTTCAGATGGCGCACGATGCGTTGGATTTCACCGACCGAAATCGGGTCGACGCCGGCGAAAGGCTCGTCCAGCAGCATGTAGCGAGGCTCGGCGGCCAGCGCGCGGGCAATTTCCACGCGACGGCGCTCGCCACCGGAGAGGCTGATGCCTTTCTGCTCGGCGATGTGCGAAATCTTGAGCTCGTCCAGCAGGCTTTCCAGCGCGGTGGCGCGCTGTTTGGCGTTGAGGCTCTCGCGCAGTTCCAGCACCGCCATGATGTTGTCGGCCACGCTGAGCCGGCGGAATACTGAGGGCTCCTGCGGCAAATAGCCGATGCCCAGCTTGGCACGTGCGTGCATGGGCAGGCCGGTGATGTCGTACTTGTCGAGCTTGATCGAGCCGGCATCGGCTTCGATCAGGCCTACCACCATGTAGAAGCAGGTGGTCTTGCCGGCGCCGTTTGGGCCGAGCAATCCCACCACTTCGCCTTCACGAATGGAAAAGGCGAAGTCGCGCACCACTTGGCGCGCACGGAAACGCTTTTGCAGGCCTTCGGCGGACAGCATCGATTACTTACCCTCGGCCGGCGCGGCGGGTTTAGGCGCCGGTGCGGCGGGTTTCTGCTTCGGTACCAGCGTGCCGTGCACCAGGCCGTCGCCGCCGGATTCGCCGGTGATCAGGCTGGTGTCGGTGTTGTAGGTGAGCTTGTCGCCATTGAAGGTGCCTCGGCCCATCTGCGTCACCTTGGCGTTGCCCGTGAGCACGGCAATGCCGTTGATATTGTCGTAGTCGAGCGTGGCGGCATCGCCCTGCATCAGATTGTTGTTCTCATCCAGCTGCTGGATGTGCGCCGGATTGCCGGTGACCACCACGCGGGCGATCTGGGTATCCGCGTCCAAATGCACCTTGGCTTCACTACCCGTGATCAGCAGCGTGCCCTGGGTGAGCTTCACGTTGCCGCTCAGGGTGGTGATCGTGTTGGGCGCGTTGAAGGCATTCGTGGTCTTGGCCACGAAGTCCATCGGCTTGGTGCGATCGTCTTTCTTGGCGAAGGCCATGGCTGGCAGCAAGGCGAGCGCGGCCAGTGAAAGCAGGCCGATCGCGGTGTTACGACTTCCGTTTGCGCGGCGGGAACGAGCCGTGGCTGTCATTGAGCAGCTCCAGATGATTGTCGTTGAGGTTGGCACGCATGCCGATCCCTCGCATTGTAGTGGCGCCTTGGTTCATCTGCGCCGCCTCGGCGGTTTCCATGCGGTTTTCCTTGGGCCAGGCGGTGACCTCGGAGGTGTGCAGCTCCGCCTGGGGGCTGTCCGCAAAAGCCGCGCGATGCATGTAGACCGGGCCCTGCAGTTTGAGCAGGGTGCCGCTCTTGTCGACCCAGCCGTATTCCGATTCGCCCAGCCAGTCGGGCACGCCCGGGGTGTTGGAGGGCATCTGGAACTTCGGGGCGTCGATATATAGCGATTCGTCGCCTTCGCGCCGATCCAGGCGCGGGCCGGTGACGCGGAAGCTGGGCTGGCCGTCTTCGCCGTAGACGTAGCCCTTGAAGTTAGTGAGGGTGTAGCCGGAGCGCGGCGGACCGATGAAGTCATTGGCCTTGGGCGCGGGGCCGATCCACCACAGCAGCAGCTGGCTGAGGCCAGCGGCCAGGCCGACCAGGACGATGGCTGAGCTCAGGCGGCGATCGCGCACGTATTCGCGAAGGCTCACTGCCAGCGCTCCCGCTCAGCGTCGGCCTTGCCCTGGGCAAGCAGGATCAGGTCGCACACTTCACGTGCCGCGCCCATGCCGCCGCTGAGGCGAGTCTGCCAATGTGACTGTTCGGCCACCCAGGGGTGAGCGTTGGCCACGGCTACGGCCAAGCCGGCGAGACGCATGGGGGGTAGGTCGGGCAGGTCGTCGCCGATGAAGGCGACCTGCTCGGCGGTCAGGTTCAGTGCCTCGATCAATTGCAGCAAGCAGGCGCGCTTGTCGCTCTGGCCCTGATA
Organism: Dyella subtropica; assembly: GCF_026283965.1. GTDB lineage: Bacteria > Pseudomonadota > Gammaproteobacteria > Xanthomonadales > Rhodanobacteraceae > Dyella_D > Dyella_D subtropica. The sequence continues at coordinate 2,194 of NZ_JAPDPD010000023.1, read as the reverse complement.
GACGTGGGCGATATCCAGCTCCTCCGCGCGCAATGCGACGGGGTGACTGATGCGCGCGGTGATGATGGCCACCTGCACGCCGTTGGCCTGCAGCCGTTTCAGGCCCAGGCCATCGTGTACGTGGAACACCTTGGTTTCATGTCCGTCCTCGCCGTACCACAGGCGGCCGTCGGTCAGCGTGCCATCCACGTCGAACACCGCGAGACGGATCTTCGCGGCGCGGGCGAGCAGGTCGGCGGGGAGGTTGGCGAGATAGCTTGAAGGCGGCACGGGGACAGTCTGGATAGGGAAGGGGACGGCTGGAAAGCTGAAAACGGATGAAACAGGAGAAGGCTGACCTTCACCTTATCGTCCGCTGCCTAGTTTCCGCGGCCATGAACCGTGACGAGCCATCAAACCACGCGGGCACGGAGCAGATCGTGAATGTTGAGGGCGCCGACCACGCGCTGTTGCTCATCGACCACCAGCAAGGCATGGATCTGGTGCTTCTCCATCATCTGCGCGGCTTCGATGGCCAGTTTGTCGGCACCGATGGTCTTGGGGCCGCGGGTCATCAGGTCGGCGACCGCGGCACCGCGCAGGTCCACGCCATCGTCGTCCAAGGCGCGGCGCAAGTCGCCGTCGGTGAACACGCCGAGCAAGTGATGGCTGGCGTCGATAACCGCAGTCATGCCCAGGTGCTTGCGGGTCATTTCCATCAGCGCCTGGGTCAGGCTGGCGTCCGGGGTAACGGCGGGGATGCCGTCGCCGGTGTGCATGATGTCGCTGATGTGCAGCAACAGGCGGCGGCCGAGGGTGCCTGCCGGGTGCGAGCGGGCGAAATCTTCGGAGGTGAAGCCACGGGCCTCCAGCAACGCAATGGCCAGCGCGTCGCCCATGACCAGCGCCGCCGTGGTGCTGGCGGTGGGGGCCAGGCCCAGCGGGCAGGCTTCGGTGGAGATGCTGGCGTCCAGATGCAGATCGGCCTGGTCGGCCAGGGAGGAGCGCTCATTGCCGGTGATGGCGATCAGCGGGATACCCTGGCGTTTGATCACCGGCAGGATGAACAGCACTTCGTCGGTCTCGCCGGAATTGGACAGCGCCAGCACCACGTCCTGCGGCAGGATCATGCCCAGATCGCCGTGACTAGCCTCTCCCGGATGCACGAAAAACGCCGGCGTACCGGTGGAGGCCAGTGTTGCGGCGATCTTGCGGCCCACATGGCCCGACTTGCCCATGCCGGTCACCACCACGCGCCCGGCGCAGCCCAGGATCATGCGACAAGCCTCGACGAAAGCCGGCCCGATGCGCGGCTCCAGCGCGCGGATGGCGGCCGCCTCAGTGGCGATCACCGTGCGGGCGCTGCGCACGATGGCCTCGGCGTCGAGCGTGGAGGGCTTGGCGGGATGGGCGACGTGGGCGTTCATGCGTCCTCGGTGGTTGGGCGGGCCGAGATGCCAATTTTGGCTTCCCGTTCAATAGTTTGCTTGCCGCTCTTCGACACTTGCCAGTGGCTTGAACCATGGCGCGTCGTTTCTGTGACAGCAGATTTCCATTAACATGGCATATTCGCATTTTATCGTCACGGTCGTTGCCAATGGGTTCCGTATGGAATCCGGTTCTCCGACGTCAGACGTCCCCTAGTACAAGTGCTCGCTCTTGATTTGGAACCACCCGATGGACGCTGCCACCATTCAGGCAATGATTGAAAACGGCCTGCCAGGTGCGCAGGCGCAGGTCAGCGGTGATGACGGCGTGCATTTCGAGGCGGAAGTGGTGGCTGCCCAGTTCGCCGGCAAGCTGCCGCTGGCCCGCCATCGACTGGTTTACGCCACGCTGGGCGATCTGATGGGCGGCGCGATCCATGCGCTGGCGCTCAAGACCCTGACCCCTGAGGAAGTCGCGGCGCGCCGTTAAGGGCCCTCTGATCTATTACACGCAGGCGTCACCGTTGCTGTTTGCGCGCAGATCGCCGTTGCGATGGCGACGGCAGACTGGACGTCTGTCTAGACGGCGCGGCGGTGAGCTGCGCGCAAACAGCAACGGCCTTACTTATGATTTTTACAGATGACAAGGTGACATTCAGGAAGGGCGCTGCCACTGCCGCGCGGCTCGACCTGACAGCCAGTCAGGCGCTTCGCCACGCGGCAGTGGCAGCGCCCTTCCTGATTGTCATGCCGCCTACGTGTAATAGATCAGAGGGTCCTTAATGGCT
>NZ_JAPDPD010000022.1 GCF_026283965.1 Dyella subtropica | reverse complement strand
CCAGCGATCCCACATCAGCGCCTTCTGGGTGTCCGTGTAATGGATCCGGGGTCGTTGGGCCATTGGCAACACGCCTCCTGCTCAAGCAGTCTATGGGTGTTGCAACGACCGGCTGAATCCGCAACCCGAAGCGGACACTGCGCATTTCACGTTGCATCGACTGAAGTGGTAAGCGAATCAAGGAGGAAACGTGAAGTTTGAAGACGATGGCTTCACCATTCTTTCTGAAGTTGTATCGCCAGATGCATGTGATGAGCTAATAAAGGCCATCTCAGATAGAGATTCGAGTAAACCTGGATCGCGTGATCTTCTCGGTAACCAAGTCGTCGCTCACACGGCGGGCGTCTTACATCGGAAGCTCCTTGGTTTGGGTTTGCTGGACGAGCGGCATCGCGCCGTCCAATGCTCCCTTTTCGCCAAAGGGGATGGTGTGAGCTGGTCGGTGACGCCGCATCAGGACCTGAGCATCCCTGTAGCCGATCGCGTTGATATCCCTGGGTGGGCCGGCTGGTCCAGGAAGGAGAATGTCTGGTTCGCACAGCCTCCTACCGCATTTTTGGAGGACCTGGTCGCAGTGCGCCTTCAGCTGGACGGGAATGCGTCCGAGACGGGGCCGCTCGAGGTTGTTCCCGGGAGCCATGCGAAGGGGCGGCTCGCCAGTGCTTCGGTCAGCAAGTACGCAGAGCAGAGGATCAAATGCCTGGTGCCACGGGGCGGTGCATTGGTCATGCGTCCCTTGCTGATTCATTCATCCAGTAAGCCACGCTCTCCGTCACCTCGCCGCATCCTGCACTTTCTCTATGGCCCTTCGTTGCCGACTGGATTGTGTTGGGCGTCACCGGAATCAATGTGAAGGGCATCCGCGAGCGACGCCCAAATGATCGGTAGTGTCCGCTTTCGACCCATAGGAGACATCTTCTAGCCTTGGCTAAGCCACTCACGCGACAGGAGCTTGGTCTAGGATGGATTTACTAGGCCCATGGCTGGCCATTCGCCAGCGAATCTAACCAAGAGCTTGTTTCGGGAGGCAGGGATGAAGAGAAGGCTTTGTACGGTATCAGTCGTTCCGGTGATTCTCCTCGCTGCACTATGGCCCTTCTCAGCTAGCGTCGCTGGCGAGGACTTGAGAAGCGATAATGGATTGCGCTGAGCAACGACGCGGTACTGGTACGGGTGCTGGGGACATGCAAGGATGTCTCCGTAGTCAGGTCAAGCCGCTAGGGGCGCGTGGATTTCAACATCGGGGCCGAATGTGCCATCAAGGACAATCGCGAGGGCAACATGGACTGTCCCGGGTATAGAGTCGATGCTTCCGGCACCGTTGATAGTCCAACGCAAGCTACCGTGCGCAAGATGACTCTGAATCTTTTGTGCTCTGCCTAGGTGATTGACAGGCTCCAGAAGGCGATTTGGGAACGTCTGTTTCCGACCCAAAGCGTTGAGCGGGTTGGGTCCGATGGGGCAGAAGAGCATGGTTGAGACCAAGGAGCAGGCTGGGGCTGGACGGTACGCCGGGGGCGCCTCACTCCCTGCGGCCGGCGACTACTTCCATGCGCTCCTGTCTTGGTTGCGCACAACCTCAAAGTTGCTAAAGCCCGGACGGCTCTTGAATGCCTCGACCGTGGGCGCCAGCGAACCCAGCGCATCGCGAACTTGCTTACGCGTCGTGTCCGATTCAGCGCCCACGATGACCTCACGCAACACTAACTGTTTCCCGAAGTCGAAAAAGTATTGCCCTGTGTTCGGGTCATTCGTGTCTAGGCTGACGTAGAGCCGGTGCTCGCCCTCGTATTGCCAGTGATGGAACTTCGTCGTGATTAGGCGCTGAAGAAAAGCGAGCTTGTCGGCTTCTGTCTGGGCGAGAAAGTCTCTGGGTCGTTTGAGTCGCCTTTCCACATAGTCAATTTTTGCGATGGCTCCCTCAGGTGCGATCACATCAAAGCCTAGGCAAATACCCTTGTAGCGGTCGCCGTAGTGCGCCCACATCAGGGGGTTTCGCCAGTTATTGCAGAAACAAATGATGCCGCGATTAGCTGCCAACTTATCGCGTGTTCGAATCAAGGCCCGACGAAAAACCTTGTCTGACAGATCGACGGCGAAAAACTCAAAGGGGTCGTTGAGCTTGTCCAGATGCGACACTTTCAAGCGCCGATAGCGGATGTCGTCCAGCGCCCATTTGGCTTCCAGAAAGTGATAGAGGCGCATGCGGACTTATCCATGTGGCTTTGCGCAAAGACTAGCGACCATCGACAGCGCGAGGCAACCAAACCAGTCGGCAGGAATTTCGTTGGCAGGGCGTCGGGCCCGGCGGTCCCCAGGAGAGCGAGCTCATGCCCAGGACAAAGTCACGCAGTGGGCCGTCCATCAGGCGACAGGTAAACGCTGGTGGATGGCCGCCTGCTTGTCACCGGGCGGCTGTTGCCAGCATGCTGAGAATGTCCGCTTTCGACCCGAAGCGGACGCTTCACGGACTGCAGTTTGAAAGGGGGCAGGGATGAAAAGAACCTTGAAGTGCCTTCTGGCTGGCGCGATCTTCTACGCAGTTGTTACGACCATTGTCATGGTCGTGGTGCTTATCAAATGCCTAATCTTGGGGGTCAACTACAAGTTCCTTGTCGCTCTCTACGCGGTATCCCGAGTAACGCTTGGTAGTGCCGTCATCGTTGCGGCTTTCACATTCATTACCCTGGGAAATGGCGAGGGTCGTCCCGCCAGGTGACTGGATTTGTGACTTAGGAGCTGTCCGCTTTCGACCCGGAGCGGACAGTTACGGGGCTTCTTAGGCAGTAGAGCCAAGACCTTGTCAGGGGATGGCGAGCTCAATGTGCGTTGGCGACTAACGTCTGAGCGGACGATTCCATTACGCGATTAGCGCTGAATCTCAGCAACGCGCGAACTGGGCTCCCTCCTTGCGACCGAAGGAAGTCCCTATGGGACAAGCAAGGGGAGGGATCATCGTGCCAGCTGAGATTCGACGCGAATCCGATGGCCCCAAGGACTCCGATCCGGTTTTCGGTACGTATCCGCCTGCGCTCTCATGCATTGAGACGATGCGCGCGATGTGCGTCAACGCGTCGATCACGTGGAGTATCGTGATACGAGGCACCGCCCTGTTACAACGGTGCATTCCGGGAGTCACGCCATGCGCTTGTTGCGCCTGTTCCTGGCCGGCGACGTCATGACCGGCCGTGGCGTCGACCAGATACTGGCCACGCCCAGCGACCCCATATTGCACGAGTACGGCACGCACGATGCGCGGAACTACGTCGCGCTCGCCGAGCGGGTGTCCGGGCCGATCCCGCGGTCCGTGGATAACGCTTACTTATGGGGAGATGCGCTGCCTGAACTGGCCGCCCGCCGCCCGGATCTGCGCATCGTCAACCTCGAAACCGCTGTGACGACATCCGCTGACGCATGGCCCGGCAAGGGCATTCACTACCGCATGCATCCCGCCAACATCGGTTGCCTGAAAGCGGCCGGCCTCGACTGCGCCGTGTTGGCGAACAATCACGTGCTGGATTGGGGCGAAGGAGGGTTGCGCGAAAGCCTGGCGGTGTTGCACTCGGCCGGTATCGCCACGGCGGGCGCGGGCGAGGACGGCGTCGAGGCGGTGCGGCCGACGATCTTCGACATGCCTGGCAAGGGCCGGGTACTGCTTCTGGGCGCGACGATGGAGAACGCCGGCACGCCACGCGCATGGGCCGCGCGCAACGGGCATCCCGGTGTCTGCCTGCTATCGGATTTCTCCTCGGCCAGCGTCGCAACCATCGCGGCGCGGGTGCGCACCAACCGCCAACCTGGGGATCTCGTTGTGCTCTCCGTGCACTGGGGCGAGAACTGGGGCTATGCGCTGGAGCCGGGTCAGCAGCGTTTTGCACACCGGCTGATCGACGAGGCCGGCGTCGACCTGATCTTCGGGCACTCATCGCACCACGTGAAGGGCATCGAGTGCCATCGCGGCCGGCTGATCCTGCACGGCTGCGGCGATTTCGTGAACGACTACGAAGGCATCGGCGGACAAGAACACTATGCGCCGGACCTCGCGCTGATGTTCTTCGTAACCGTGCATTGCGCGGACGGCGACGCAGGCGATGCAGAGCAACACGGCCGGCTCGCCGACCTGACGCTCGTGCCGCTGCGACGTTGGCGTTTCAAGCTCGTCCGAGCCAGCGAGGCCGACGTGAAGCGGCTTGCGCAGGTGCTGGAGCGGGAAGGGCGCTCGCTCGGTACGCGCGTGACGCACATAGCGGACGGCGAGTTGCGCATGGCTTGCACTGAATAGCTCAGAGCATTCCTTGGCAGACTTCAGCCACCTTCACGTATGCCGGGTCGTGCACTTCAGCGTTGAATTCGCCGGCCCCATTGGCGTCGCTTTAGGTAACGGTGCTTCGCCAATCGAACGCCTTAAGAAACAGTGCACACGCCTCATCGCGAAACTGCTCACGCCGCCGTCGCGCCGCGCGCCGCTTGCTAGGCAGCGTTCCCATTCGTCGCAACGATTCATAGCGCGGAAGTTCATAGCATCCGTTTTCCCCCGGCACACCGCCGCTCTCTCTCCAGAAGCCGTCGACATCGGCCTTGATCAAACCGGAGAGGGCGAGGACATGCCCCGCGCGGGAAACGCCACGCACTCGCTCCACGCCATAGAACCTCGCGAGCGCCCGCACCAAGGAAAGCAGCAGATTCTTCGGGCGCAACCCGTGACTGCCTCGAGTGAACTCACGAATGGGCTGCTTGCCCATAAATGGCCAGGAGCCTTGAAGGGAGCCAATCAGCAGGCCTTCGTCGCCGCCAAAGGTGACCACACAAGAAGACAGCACTTTCTTGTCATTCGTCAGCAGAAAGAGGCCTAATTCGCCCACCGCTCGCGTCACCGGCTTGCGCACATGCAGGTGCACCATCTCGCCATGCCTAAGGCGTAGCGTGCCAATGCGCACGTCGTGGCCCTTCAATATCTTGTCGCGCAACCGCACCGGAAAACGCTGCAGCAGGAAGGCGTAGTGCGCGGCGATCAAGCGATATCTCGCTCCGGCCGAAAAGCCCTGGGAGATATAAGGCAGGTGCCACCGCTCATACAGCCCCGGGTCCGCCTTGACCGCTCGCTGCATGACCTCTGAGTCATCCAGAATGCGCAGCCACTGGATCTGCCGAGCAAGCCGAAGCATCGTGCGGCAGCCGTAAGTCACGAAACTGCGGATGATCTGCGGGGCAGGGGCGCGGCGGAGATCCCAGCGGTTCCGAAACGCATCCCGTAGCAACGAACCGGCATGCCGCCGTGCCGGCTGGACCCTGTCGGCCGGCGGACCACCCTCAAAATCTTCGTCTACCAAGACAGCCTTCATGCCGCACCCATCCCACGGATCGCTTTGGATTGGAGCTATGACGGATGAGGCGTCGTTTTTTGAAATGAGCTGACCGTTGATTGAGGCCGGTAACGATCAGCGCCACCATCGAGACGTACTGATCGGGTTTTGGCGCGGGCGACCCTGCCCGACAGCGCAGCGCAAGCCTGACCTGTTGAAATCGTGATGCTATCGAGTACCGATCGCGCACGATCCACTGGCTTGTGTGAGGTCAGGCCGAATACCATGCGGCCGACCGCTAGTCAGCACCACTGCGGCGGGCCGGGTTGGTCAGAGCTACCACGTTGGCAAGGAAGGGAGTTGGGATATGCGGCAAGCATCATCCGAGGGCAAGGACAGCCTGCCTATCCTCATGTATCACAACATTGCGCGGGCGCCGCGCAATCTGCCTGTCTATCGCAGTTTGTACGTGAGCCCGCAGGCGTTCACGCGCCAGATGTGGCTGCTGCACCGGCTCGGATACACCGGGTTGTCGATGTCGGCCGCGATGCCTTACCTGCGGGGCGAGCGCCGCGGCCGCGTGGTCGTGATTACCCTGGATGACGGCTATGCCGACAACCTCGAGGCCGCGCTTCCCACGCTGTCCCGGTTCGGCTTCAGCGCAACGGTGTATGTGGTCAGCGGAAGCATAGGTCGTCACAACACGTGGGATGAGGAGCGTTTAGGCATTCGCAAGCGCCTCATGACGGCCGAAGAGTTGCGCGCCTGGCACAGCGGCGGTATGGAGATTGGCTCGCACACGCAAACCCATCCTCGATTGACGCAATGCGACGACCGCCAGTTGCGCCACGAAATCCACGGCAGCAAAACCGATCTGGAAGATCGCCTGGGTGTGGCGGTCACTCAGTTCTGCTACCCCTATGGCGACATGGATGATCGCGTCGCTGACCTCGCCCGAGAAGCGGGCTATGCGGCGGCCACCACCACCCGTCGCGGACGCGCTGTTCCGGGTACGGACCTGTGGCGGCTGCCGCGGGTGCAGGTGGCAAGGCACCATTTCTTGCCGCAGTTCGCCATGCGCGCGTTGACCGGGTATGAGGATCGGCGTGCATGAAGTTTCTCTTCGTCGGCACCAATCCGGAGAACACAGGCGGTGCCACTCACTTCGTCGCGCTCGCGCAAGCGATGGCTGAAGCGGGGCATGAGGTCAGCGTGGTCGCTTATCCGGTTGGATTGATTGCGCAGGAGCTGGCCCATTCGGATGTGCGCTTGCATGGCGCGGCGTTTCGCAATGCGTTGGATCTGCGGGGCTATGCCAAGGTCTTCGCCGTCACCAAACAGTTCAGGCCCGATTGGCTGGTCGGAAACTTCGGCAAGGAGTATTGGCCGCTGATCGTCATCGGGCGGTTGCTCAGCGTACCGGTCGCATTGTTCCGCCACCGCACGCCGCCGATGAGGCCGCTATCGGCTTATCTGCTGCCGCGTCTGGCGCAGCGTTTCTTCGCCGTCTCCAAGAACGCCCGCAACTTCTACCTGGAGCGCGGCGTACCGGCCGCCTTGGTTCAGGTGCTCTATAACCCGGTCAGTCTGGCGCGGTACCGGCCCGACGCCCAGCAGCGCAGCGCGATCCTGCGTACGCTCGGCATCAGCGACGATGCCATCGTGCTGGGTTATTCCGGCCGCATGCACGGCGGCAAAGGTATTTTTACCTTGTTTGAGGCCGCCACCGCGGCTATGGCGCAGGAGCCGCGGCTGCATTGCCTGTGGCTAGGCGACGGCCCGGAGGCTGAGGAGCTGCGTGCCCGCGCGGCCTCCCATCCGATGGGGAGCCGGCACCACTTTCTCGGTTGGATTCACGACGTCCACCCTTACTACAGCGCGATGTCGATGTTGGCCTTTCCGTCCATCGCGTCCGAGACCTTTGGCCGCGTTTCCATCGAAGCGCAGGCAGCGGGTATCCCCGTGCTTGGCAGCGACGTCGGCGGCATACCCGAGACCTTGATGCCGGGGGTCACCGGTTTACTCCTGCCGCCGGGCGACGTGGATGCATGGCGCGATGCCATTCTGGCGATGTGCGATGCGTCTCGCCGGCAGGCGATGGGTGCAGCGGCGCGCGATTATGTGCGGGAGCATTTCAGCACGAGTGTCATCGCTGCCGAGTTCGTCAGGATTCTGGCGAATCGCTGAGGGATGCGTTCTGTGCTCGCGACAATCGATGGGTTATCGCGACCTGGCCGCTTATGCAGCGGGCATTCCGGACGCCTGCCGGCGCCCGGGTCACTTTCTCTTTGCTGACCCAAAGAGAAAGTAACCAAAGAGAAATGGTCTGAAGAGCATGCGGCGCGCTTCGTGGCCTCGCTTTTTCCAGTGCCAGACGTTGGAAGCGTGGCGTTACCGCGAGGCTCGTGCTCTCGTCATCTCCAGCGCAAGACGGAGAGAATCAAAAGCTATGCGAGGCGATACAGCAGAGAACCCTCCCGACGCTTGACACTGGATAAGACACGGCTACAGAGCCCGCCGCCTGCTCTTGGGCCATTTCTCTTGGGTTACTTTCTCTTTGGGCCAGCAAAGAGAAAGTGACCCGACTCGCGGCAGCGAGGCGGAACGCCCGCTGCGTAAGCGGCCAGGTCGAGATAACCCAACATCAAAGCAAGAAACCAATGGCTTACCTCCCCGCGCAGAGGGCGAGCAGTTCAATACAGAACTGGAGGCACTAAGGCACTAGGCGCCTTTGTGTTTCCCCGCAGCATAGAACGCAAGCCCAAGACAAACAGCAACCGCGGAGGAACAAACCACAGGCACCACAAACACGAACCTCCATGAGAGGGCGGCCGATGCGATGGAAGCCAGTAGGAACGAGCCGATCAGTGGGCGAATGCGAAGCGCATCGGACTTCGCGAGGGTGGCCAACTGCCAGAGAACGACCGCCTGAATGAATAGGTAGACGCTGATGGTGTAACCAAAGCCAAGATAAAAATCCAGGTAGGTTCGGCTGACACCCATGGCATCGAAGCGAAATGATCCCATGGCGCGGAGCACCTCGGTTTCTCCCGCGGGAGACCAGAGGCTCAGTCCACCACTGGTGTGTCCTGCGGCGAAAAGCAACGAGAGGATCGACGCGATTCGCAATAGAAGAGATGGTTTCATGTAGCTCTCCAAGTTTGAGACGCCTGACGGCGGTCTGTTGTCATTGGTCGTGGCTCCACTCCCTAGTCGTTGCGGTCGCTGTCTCCGTCGCCACTTCAACGCCCCCCAACGGTACCGCAGCGCGTCTGTCCGCTCAAAGGGAAGGCGCCGCAAAGGGCCTTTCCTTTCCGCCTTCGACACTTGCTTGGATGATGCAGCCACACCCTTCGCTGCTTGTTCAATCACCCAGCGGCGTTATCGCTTGGTTGCCGTGTCTGTATGCACTGGTTCGCCCGCGGCGGGCTTCCGTCCGCCCGCCGACTCAATCTGTGTCCGCGTGCCACGCTCGATTGCCACTGTCCGGCGGAGATGTTCATGCGGGCGATGGGACGTCACGACCTCGCTCAGAAGATCGATGATGCACTTCTAGATTGACACCGCCTGTACACAAGAGACAGCTGCAAGCAGGGGAGAGGGGAGCATCGCGCCTGCTGAGATTCGACGCCAATCAGAAAGAGCCTCGCTTTCCGAAGCAAAGCTTTCCTAACGCCGACATGCAAGGAGGCTCTTAGCGCATATGTGCGCTTGCTCAAGATCTGATCGCATCCATTGCCCGTAGATTTGCCATGCAGTTGAAGTGGAACCATTAACGACGGCCAGCTTGCCACGCAAGCGAGTCCCCATGGTCGTTTCCCCGCAGATCACTCGCTTTCATAAGGAAGAGGAAAGTATGAAAACGCTCCCCATGTTCCGCATGGCGGCTATCGCCGCCGTGATCTCGTCCGCTCTGCTTGGCGCGCGGCCCGCGGCCGCGGACGTTGGCATCTCGGTGTCACCCGCGCAGGTGTCGCTGCCAGCCAATGGCACGCAACAGTTCGTCGCTAACGTATCCGGCAGCAGTAACTCAAACGTCACGTGGCTGGTGAATGGCGTGCCGGGCGGCGCGCCGAGCCTTGGCACCATCTCCCCGACGGGTGTCTATACGGCGCCGGCCGGTGCCTCCTCCAACTTCACAGCCACCATCAGCGCTGCCTCGGTGGCATCGCCGACCTCAACGGGCGCAGCCTCCGCCGCCGTGGCAGCAGCCACCTACATCGGGCCGACCTATTACGTGGCGACCAATGGCAACGACGGTAACGACGGCAGCGCCGCGAACCCGTGGGCCAGCATCCAATGGGCGGTGGATCACGTGCCTGCCGGTGCGACCGTGCAGGTGGCAGGGGGCACTTACAACAAGCTCGTGACCATGACCCAATCCGGTTCTGCCACGGCCGGCTTCATCACGCTGATGTCCGCGCCGGGTCAGACTGCCATCATCGACGGCACCGGGCTGGGCATCGCATCTGGCACGCAGGGACTTCTCAACCTGAGCAACGTCAGCTATGTACGCGTGATCGGCCTGGAGCTACGCAACTACACATCCAACTCGATCAGCCAGACGCCCGCGGGCATCTATGTCCAAGGCACGGGTGATCACATCGAGATCCGCAACAACCACATTCACCATATCGCTACCACCATCACGACCTCCGATGGCGATGCCTTCGGCCTGGCTGTTTACGGCACGGCCATCACGCCGATCAGCCAGCTCATCATTGACGGCAACACGCTCGACAGCCTCACCCTCGGCTACAGCGAATCCCTCTCCGTCAACGGCAACGTGCAGAACTGGCAAGTCACCAACAACGAAGTCCACGACAACAACAACATCGGTATCGTCGCCATCGGCTTCGAAGGCACTGCGCCCTCGACCAGCCTGGACCAGGCCCGCAACGGCTGGATCGCCAACAACAACGTCTACAACATCACCTCCAGCACCAATCCCGCCTACAACTACCAGCCCAGCGCCGACGGCATCTACGTGGACGGCGGCACTCAGATCACCATCGAACAGAACACCGTGCAGGCCGCGGACCTTGGTATTGAACTCGCCAGCGAACACTACGGCCGCACCACCAGCTACATCACCGCCCGCAACAACATCGTCTTCAACAGTAACGTCGTCGGTATGTCCATCGGCGGCTACGCAGCCAGCGTCGGCGGCACCACCCACTGCAACATCGTCAACAACACCCTGTACGAAAATGACACCAACTCCTCCGGTAGCGGCGAACTCCAGATCCAGTACAACGCCAGCAGCAATCTCGTCGCAAACAACATCCTCTACGCCAACGATCAGGGCCTGCTTGTAAGCAGCCCCTATACCTACAGCACGCCACCGGCCACCCTGCAGAACAATCTGTACTTCTCCAGTGCTGGCTCTTCCGGCGCGTCGTGGATCTGGAACGGCTCCACCTACATCACCCTCAGCACGTTCCAGCAGGCGAGCGGCAGCGAGACCCATGGGGTGCTCGCCGATCCTCTCTTTGTCAACGCGGCCGCGCTGAATCTGAGGCTCGCCGCAGGGTCGCCAGGCATCCTCCAGGGGCTGAATCTTGGGTTGGTGGTGGAAGGGGCATACGACTACGCGGGAGCGGCTCGTACAACGACGAGCGGATTGATTGATCAGGGGGCGTATCAGCACTGATGGTGAAATCGGGGGTAGGCGTGTCGGGGTCAGGTTCGCTTTCTGTGCGTGATAAGTGAACCCGGCCCTGTTTCCCGACACGAGTCTCTCGCTAACACCATGCTTCCGAGGTCTGACACTGGAAGATGTGTGGCGACGAAGCGCACCACGCTTTCAGACCATTTCTCTTTGGTTACTTTCTCTTTGGGTCAGCAAAGAGAAAGTGACCCGGGCGCCGGCAGGCGTCCGGAATGCCCGCTGCATAAGCGGCCAGGTCGCGATATCCCAACATCAAGGCGAAATCGGGGTCAGGTTCGCTTTCCGTGCGGGATAAGTGAGCCCGACCACATTTCCCGCCACGCAACGCGCCTTGCGGGCTGTCCGGACATCATGCCGCCTGCGCAGCATGGATCAGAGCATCCTTAACGAACGCGCGTATCGACGGTTCGTTCCAGCACAGTGGCATCATCGCCGATCAGGATATGAACCGTGCAATCCATGCATGGATCGAAGCTTTGAACGACGCGCTGGATATCGATGCCGACGAAATCATCCGGACCGTTGTAGCGGCTTTCAACGATGCGCGTGTTGGCCAAGGCTTGCTCGAGCGGCCCCGGCGTACGATCGGGCATGCGTGTTCCGACATTGATGCGTGAAGGGATGGCAATCTGGTAGTTGTCGATCACCTGTTCATCCAGCACGGCCCAGTGCGCCAGGAAGCCACGACTGGCCCCCCACAAGCCGACGCCGAGTCGCTGTCCCGTCGGCACGTTGTCGAGCGATACGCGCGTTCTGGTTTCGCCGGAGGCCATGGCTGCCTCGGCCAGCGCGATATTCTCACGCGTGACTCCGACATTGAACGCGAGGGAATACGCACGGGCGCGGTTGCGTTCGAATGCGTTCCATAGCGAAGGGATGTTCCAGCGCAAGGTGATTTCACCGCCATGTTCATCCGGCAAGCTGAAATCAAGTCCGGCACCGTCGGCCGCCACGTGCTTGCCGGGCGGCAATGCTCGCGCCGCTGCGCTCAGGTAAAGCCGTGCATAGGCCCCGACCTCGAAATTGTGGCCGCGCCAGGTGAGGCTCGAACCCCAGCTATAGGCACGCGGATTGTGCGCCCTGGCTGGTTCGGTCCTTTTGTTCCATGGGTGCAGGTGCGAGATGGGGTTGCCTTTGGGGTCGGTGCTGAGCATGGCGTGCGGTAGCGCGGCGCGCTGCTGATAGGAGTGGTCGAGATGCTCTTCCATGCCGGCATTGAGCAGGCTCAACGCCGTGCAGGCCAGCTGACCGTCGATCAACGCACCTGGCGTGGACCAGCGCTGCGCGCCCCAGCTGTCGCAGCGTGCATAGCTGCCGTCGTAGTGATCCGGATGATCCCATTGGCCAAAGTCGAGCATCGAGGCGGGCGCTCGCCCGAGTTCGGCATAGCGCGGCTCGGCTTCCAGCAGGAAGTCGAACACGTCGTCCCAGACGGCGGCGGCCTTTTGGCTATAGGCAGCAAACGGCCGCAATACAGCGCTGAATTCGGCCAGCTTGGCCGCGTCGGCGGGCAGGGCTACCCCGCCAGGAACGATGGACTCCGAATGTGGGTATTTGCCACCCAGTAGCGTGTAGGCCTGGCGTGCGCGTGCAGCCATCTGCAACGCTTCCTTGTACAAGGCGCCGGTGCCTTTATCGAGCGCGGCCATGAGATCGCCGACGCGGGTGTAGCCGTGCTGCTGCGAGCGACGGCACGGTGCCTTTATCGCACGGTTCCAGATTTCCGGATTGGTCCTTTCGAACGCCAGTCGCGAATAGTCCGGTCCGGCCAACACGAACAGATGCAGGCAGCTGTCGTTGAGGTACTGACAGCTCAAAAGCAGGTTGCGCAAGACGATGCCCAAGGGCGGTGGCGCCAGGCCAAGCGCCATTTCCAGACACAGCGCAGAGGCGGTGGCGTGCACGCCGCCGCAAATGCCGGAGGCGGTCGCGCTGATCAGGCCGACCTTGCTCAAGTCGCGTCCTGGCAGCAGTGCCTCGTACCCCTTGAACAAGCTGGCCATCGACGCACTTTCCACCACCGTGCGGCTCTCAAGATCGACTCGGCAATGCACAGCCAGGCTACCTTCGAGTCGAGCCAGCGGGTCGGTCTGCGCCGCCGACGCGGCCAGGTTCGCGCGATTGCGTGCACGCATCTCGCGCATCATCGCGGCGCTCAATTCACCGGCGGCGTCCCGGCGCTCCGCATCCGCTTCCGCGCGCGTCTGAAGGCTCATGATCAACTTACTCCGTCAGTCCGAGAGCATGCAGACCAAGAGCAGGGCCGGGGGAGGGGAGGGGCATCGATGTAGCCGTACCATGCCGTCTCCATGGCGTCGCCGTAGACCGCCCGCTTGACCTTGATCCAGATCTGGTTGCCCCAGTCGTGGTGCCAGTACAGCAGCGGGTCGTTGGTAATGTCTTCGCTCGACAGCGCCCAGTGCAGCAGGCGCCGGTTCCACAGCCGGTGGTCGTCCTGGCTGATCGCACCCAGCAGCAGCTGGCGTTCGAAATAATCGGTGACGCTGGCCTCGGTGTATTCGTCGAAGCGCGAACCCATATCGAGCCAATGCCCCTGCGAGCGGCTACGCAGCACGACGTCGATGGATGCCCCGGTGCTGTGAATGGGAAAGGTGCGCGCGTCGTTGCGATCAAAGCTGCGTGGGTCGCGCAGGTAGCGCGATGCATATTGGCGCAACTCTTCGTCGCTCGCTGCGGGGTTTGCCTGGCGCCCAAGTTCCCAAAAGAACCGCCACAGGCCGTGCTGGCATTCGATCGGGCGGTAGGCGTCGAGGATCAGCAATTGCGCATCGTAAGCGGCAAGCAATCGGTCGGCGCGCGCGAGCTTCTCGGCGAACGTCCTGCGCAGCCAGCCGTCGGTCCGGCTGCCCGCGATCGGCCTGCCATAAGGCGCATTGCTGCCGTCGTCGATGGCATGCCAGGAGAGGAAGCTGAGGCCGTAGTCGCGCACGTCGACCATTTCCTCGGCAAACAGCAGGGAAGTGTGGTCAAGCGGAATCTGGTAATGCGGCTTGCGGATTTCCGCCAGGTCGACTTGGGGGATACGGTAATCGATGCCGTACATGATCGGATTTTCCTCTAGTCACCAGCGCCCAATAGCCGCATTTTTTCGCCGAACAAGGGAGTGTCATACCGCCCCTCGTCCTTCGCCAGGCGGTAGATCCGTGCGTGCGCTTCCGGCTGTAGCGTGGCGACCAGATAGCGGAATGCGTCGGGCTCCTCACTGAAAAGGCGCGACAGGCAACGCGCCGTGTGGCGTGTCGCGGGGTCGGACAGCAGGGCTGCATAGCTATCGAGATCGGCCAAGTTACTGGTATTGATGCGGTGCTCGATCTCCGGACAGGTGCGCGCCAATTCACCCTCGACGTGAAAGATATATAGCCAATGACACTCGTTTGCGCCGGCCGCCGCCAGTGAGCTTTGCATGAAGCGCTGCTGCGTGCCGGTAACGTGGATATCGTTGACGACGATGACGTTGCGCTTGGCGAAACGCTGCCAGCCTGGGTCGGGCGGTGCAGTGTCCTGCAGGCGCTGGCGCTCGGTAACACGCTGCGCCAGCGGTTGGCGGCTGTAATCGCAGGAGAGCCGAAACTCCTCAAGGCTGTGCACGGCGAGCTGTTCGGGCGACAGTCGCAATTCCACGAGCGGCAATGCGATGCCTCGATGGCGCAGCATGGCATGCATGCGCTCCGCCAGCAGGTTGGCCGCCGAGGGAAGCTGGTAATAAGCCGGTGCGGTCAGCACCCAGGCATCGGCCGTCTCGCCTTCCGCGAGCACTTCCGCAGTCAGGTTGCTCAATAGCTCGGCGAAAAAGTCGACGTCGGACATGCGTCCGAGCTTCATGCCGGGATAACGCCGGAACAGGTCGCTGTCGTAATCACGCGGCGGCTCGGCCACGCTCGCCAGCGCCAGGGTCCTCGCTGGAATGCTGTCCTCCGGTAGTTCCGCTGCAGCCGGGGATGGCATTCCGGTCATGCGGATTCCTTGACCCAGGCATGGCCAGCAGGCAATTCGCCTCGCGCCATCGGCGGCAGCAGCTCGAACGAGAAGCTTTGCTCCAACGGCGCAACCCAGATCCGCGAGGACAGGTTCACTTTGTACAGCTCGAACAGCTTGTCGTCGTCGTCGCGGGTTTCGCTGTACACGCGGCGATCGATCAACTCATAGAATTCGCGCGGAACGAAATCCTCGTCGAGCATGATATGAGCGGTCCTGTCGCCGTCGCTGACCCACCACTCGAATTTCATCTCGCTATTGCAGCGATTGACGCAATGGTCGTTCTGCAGCACGGTCAGCGTGCCGCGGTCGGCGCAAAGCGTGACATAGTTCAATGAGTCGAGCACGCCGGGTCCGGGATGGCCGCTGACGACGACCAGGTTGTCGCGCCGCCACAGGCTATCTCCGGAAAGCGCGACGGCGGCGACTTGCATGGCGCGATAGCCGACAGCCGTGCCCCACCAGAGCGAGCGTTGATGACGGCGCGTCGCTTCCTGGTAGTCCAGCGTCAACACCTCGTCGTGGTCGACGATGCGGGTCAGCAGGCCTTCGGCCGGGAGGTGCTGCTTGGATGAGAATGTGTGCATAGGGAACCCTTGCGGAGATTGAGAGGGCGCGTTCAACAAATGCGTGCTCAACAAATGCGAGGCAGTTGTTCGCCGATCAGCATGTCGACGATGCGCCTGCCGCCGAAGACGGTCTGCATGTGAACGCGGCCGGCACGGCCGTCGGCGAGCACCGCACCGATGTCGGCCGCGTCCCGGCCCAACGGGTGCGCGCGCATGGCTTGCAGCGCCGCGGCGGCTTCGGCTTCCGGTACTACGGCGACCAGCTTGCCTTCGTTGGCCAGGTAGAGCGGGTCGAGGCCGAGGATCTCGCAGAATCCCTTGACCTCCTGGTGGATCGGCGTGGCGGCCTCGGCGATTTCGATGCCGCACGCCGAGGCTTCGGCGATTTCGTTCAAGACCGACGCAATGCCGCCGCGCGTGGCGTCGCGGATGAAGCGTGTCCCCGGAGCAGCTTCAAGCAGCACGGAAATCAGGCCGTGCAACGCGGCGCAGTCGCTCTGGATCGGACTGGTCAGGTGCATGTCGCCGCGCGCATTCAGTATGGTGGCGCCGTGATCGCCCAGATAGCCGTTGACCAGGATGCGATCGCCAGGGCGTGCTTGGTTTGCACCGAGCCGATAGTCCTGGCGAATCACGCCGATCCCGGCCGTGTTGATGAATATTTTGTCGCAGCTGCCGCGCCCGACGATCTTGGTGTCGCCGGTGACGATGCTGACGCCGGCAGCCCTGGCTGTCTCGGCCATGGAGGTGACAATGCGACGCAGCGTTTCGACCTGCATGCCTTCCTCGATGATGACGGCACAGGTCAGGTACAGCGGTGTGGCACCGCCTACAGCCAAGTCATTCACGGTGCCGCAGACGGCCAGTTTGCCGATGTCGCCGCCGGGGAAAAAGATCGGGTCGACGACGTAGGAGTCGGTGGTCATGGCCAGGCGATCGCCGAGGCGTGCCAATTCGGCCAGTGGAACGCGCGCCTGGTCCTCCAAGGTGTTGAGCGTCGGGTTGCTGAAGGCGTTGATAAAGACGTCATCGATCAACTCGCGCATCGCTTTGCCGCCGCCGCCATGCGCCAGTGTGATGAGCGGGCTGGCCAGCTTGCTGCGCCGGATGCGGGTATCTTCCGAGGCGCCACCGGTCAATCCGGCCGAAGTCTTTTCCTGCGTAGCGTTCATGCGGCCTGCTCTCCTATCGGCTGTTCTCCTACCGGCTGATCGTCGACGATCTGTTCGTTTACGATCTGGCGCGGACCACCGCCATACTGGTAATAAGCGGCGCACGCGCCTTCGCTTGACACCATCAGCGCACCCATCGGTGTCTGGGGCGTGCAAGCCTTGCCGTAGACCTTGCACTGCCAGGGCTTGATCACGCCTTTGAGCACTTCGCCGCATTGGCAGGATTTGGGCTCCGCGATGGCCACGGCGGGCACGGCGAATTTCCGTTCCGCGTCGTAGGAGGCATAGCGCGCGGTGAGCTGGACGCCGGAATGGTCGATCGAACCAAGGCCGCGCCATTCGAAGAACGGGCGCAGCTCGAAGACGCGGTTGATCGCCTGCAGCGCAGCGGGGTTGCCATCCTCCGGGACGACGCGGCTGTACTGGTTCTCGATGCGCGCGTCCTGCGCATCGAGTTGCTTCAATACCATCCACAGCGATTGCAGTATGTCCAGCGGCTCGAAGCCTGCTATCACGACGGGGCGCCGGTAGTGCTCGGCGATGAAGTCATAAGGACGGGTGCCGATAACCATGCTGACATGGCCGGGACCGAGAAAACCGTCGACCTGGAAGCCTTCCGAGTCGAGCACGGCCTTGATGGTCGGAATGATGGTGATGTGGTTGCAAAAGAGCGAGAAATTGCCGATTCCTGCGGCCTCGGCCTTGAGCACGGTCAATGCAGTGCTGGGCATGGTGGTTTCGAAACCGAGTCCGAAGAACACCACTTCCTTGTCGGGATTGCTGCGCGCGATCTTGAGTGTGTCGAGCGGTGAATAGACCATGCGCACATCAGCGCCAAGCGACTTCGCTTGCAGCAGGCTGCGCTTCGAACCCGGGACGCGCATGGCGTCGCCGAAGGTTGTCATGATGGCGTTCTCGTGTTCGGCGATCGCCACGCAATCGTCGACCCGCCCTATGGGAAGCACGCATACCGGGCAACCCGGCCCGTGGATCAGCTCCACGCTCGGCGGCAGCATGTTCTCGATGCCGTAGCGGAAGATCGAATGGGTGTGGCCGCCGCACACTTCCATCACGTAAACCGCGCGGCCGCGTTGTTCGGCAAGCTTATCCGCGAGCCGTGTGATTTCCTTGATCAGCTTTGCTGCCTGCGCCGGATCGCGGTATTCATCCACATATTTCATGGCTTGGCCCCTGTTGGTTCCTGGGATTTGCTGCCCGAGGTTTTGCTGCCCGAGAATTGGCTGCCCGAGAATCCGCGCTCATCGGCCAGCAGCGTATGCACCAGGTCCCACAGCACGTGGTAGATGGCGACGTGGCACTCTTGAACGCGGTGGATGCTGTCCGAATCGACCACCAGGCAATGGTCCAGTCCGGCCTTGGCCATTTCGCCGCCGTCGCCACCGCATAGGCCGATGGTGCTGGCGCCGATTTTCTGGGCCTGCGAAAACGCACGAAGCAGGTTGTCCGAATTGCCGCTGGTCGAAACGCCGATCAGCGCGTCCTCCTTGCGTACCAGGCTCGCTACCTGGCGCGCGAAAACATGCTGGTAACCGACGTCGTTGGCGATCGCGCTCATGACGGTCTTGTCGCAGCTCAGGTCGAAGGCAGGAAGGGCGGGGCGGCCGGTGGTCACCGGATGCAGAAACTCGACCGCAATATGCGATGCATCCGAGCTCGAACCGCCATTGCCCATGGTGAAGAGCCGGCCCTGTCTTCGATAAACGTCGGCAACCGTGCGGGCGCACCCAACCACCGCCTCGCCTTGGGTCGAAAAGAATCGCTCGACGACATCCAGGTGCTGGGCGATTTTTTGCTGCACCGAAATCAGCAGGGCCTGCTCCATGGTGGCGCTATCGGTTTTCTTTGCGTTTAGAAACGGATAGAGCGCCTGCAGTGGCTCGATGTTTTCTCCGCTGCTCATGACTCGCCTTCCTGCATGGCGGCCAGCTCTTCCTGGACTTGGCCCAGTTCCGTCAGGACCGCGAGGGTGGCCTGCGCTTCGGCTTCGTCAATCACGCTCATGGCGAAGCCCACGTGGACCAGCACCCAGCGGTCGATCAGTGATTCAAGCGATTCGGAACCTTGGGCGACGCAGCTCAAATCCACGGCGCGCTGTATGCCGCCCACGTCGACGATGCCGAGCAGTTGCTCGCTATCGCTGATGGCGACGATCTTTCCAGGTATGCCTAGGCACATATGCCTTTCCTTTTCTGGTTAAGCATGTTCGGGTTACGCATGGAGATGGCGACTCGATGCGGTGGTTGATGGCTGCCCGGCAATGCGCGCAGCGGCGACCACGGCTTGTCCGAGGGCGATGCCGCCATCGTTGGCCGGCACGAGGGTATGGGTCAGGCAGCGCAGGCCGCGAGCTGTGAGCGTGTCGATCAAACCCTCGAGCAGCAGTGCGTTCTGCATGCAGCCGCCGGAGAGCACTACGTCGCCGAAGTCATGCTCGCGCCGCAACTGCTCGGCCATGTCGGCGATGCTAAGGATCAATCCTGCATGGAAGCGTGCGGCGATAACGGCGGGCGGCACATCGTGCAGCAGATCGTCGCAAAGCCGTGGCCAGATGCTGCCTGGATCGAGCACGAGCGGCACGGCATCGGGAACGATGTCCAGTCGGTAGTCCTCGCGGTGGGGGCCCATCCCGACCGCAAGGCAGTTCTGCAGCGTGGCGCGATCGGCCAGCATTTCCAGCGCGATGGCAGCTTGCCCTTCGAACTGCGCCTGCTCGGTGTGCAGGCCGAGCGCGCCGGCCACGGCATCGAACAGGCGGCCGGCGGAACTCGCCAATGGGCAGTTCACGCGCTCGCGCAACATCGCTCGCAATGTCGGGATGGGTTTGGCCAGCAGCATCCGGCCAATGCCCGTGTCGCCGTAGCGTGCAGCGAAATCCTCCCACTCCATGCAGGCCAGAAGCTGGGCCAGGGTATTGCGCCACGGTTGCCGGACCGCCTGTCCGCCGCCAAGCATCGCTACCGGCTTCAGGCAAGCCAGCCGGCGGTAGCCCGCGTAGTCAGCCAACAGGAATTCGCCGCCCCACAGGCTGCCGTCGTCGCCCATGCCCAGCCCGTCGAAAGCAATGCCCAGCACCGGGCGATGCGTTCTGGCCAAACCGTTTTCCGCCATGGCGCCGGCAATGTGCGCGTGATGATGCTGTACGGCAATGGTGGGAACAGGGGACTCGTGACAGGCCAGCTTGCTGCTCAGGTATTCGGGGTGCAGGTCGTAGGCGTGATGGCGCGGCGTGAAATCGAACAGCAGGCGATACAGGTTGAGATTGTGCACGTAGTCTTCGTAGGTGTTGACCTCTTCCAGGTCGCCTTGGTGTTGCGACAGGATGGCTGCACCCTGTTTCACCAGGCAGAACGTGGACTTGAGCTCGGCGCCGTAAGCGAGGATGCCGTCGGCATGCTCGAAACCCACGGGCAGCGTGATCGAGCGCGGTGCATAGCCTCGCGCGCGCCGGAGAAGCCGAGGCTCGCCAGCGACGACACGCACCACCGAATCGTCCATGCGGTTGGCGATGTCGCGATTGTGGGTCGCGATCAGGTCGGCGATGCCGCCCAATTTTTCCAAGGCTTCGGCGTTGTCGATCAGTTGCGGTTCGCCGGAGGCATTGCCGCTGGTCATGACCAGCGGCCGGCCAAACTGGCGGCACAGCAGGTAGTGCAACGGCGTATAGGGCAGCATGAACCCAAGCAGGCGACTGCCCGGCGCAATGGCGTCCGGCAGCGTCGGACTGCCGGCTGCCGGCTCGTTGCGCATCTCGAGTAGAACAATGGGCGCGGCGGGGCTTCCCAACAGCTGCTCTTCAAGCGGGGAGATGTCGCAATAGCGGCGCACTTCGGCCAAGTCCGCAGCCATCAGTGCGAAGGGCTTGGCTTCGCGCGCCTTGCGCCGGCGTAGCGTAGTGACGGCCGAATGACTGGTGGCATCGCAGCACAGATGGAACCCGCCCAGGCCCTTCAAAGCCACGATCTTGCCTGCGGCAAGACCATGGCACAGATGCTCAAGCTGGCGCGCCACTCCATGCCCGTCCACACCAGGCTCGTCCACCCCACGCTCGTTCACCCCAGGCTCGTCCACCCCAGGCTCGTGCAGCGTCAGGGTCGGACCGCAAGCGTGGCAAGCGATCGGTTGCGCATGGAAGCGGCGGTCCAGGGGGTCAGCGTATTCGTGAGCGCACGCGGGGCACATCGCGAAAGCTGCCATCGTTGTCGCCGCGCGGTCGTAGGGAATGCCGCGCACGATGGACAGTCGTGGTCCGCAATGGGTGCAATTGGTAAAGGGATAGAGATAGCGCCGCTGCTGCGGATCACTGATCTCATCGAGGCAGGCTTGGCAGACCGCGGCATCAGCGGCCACTTCGGTCCGGCCGGCAGCATGGCGCGAATGGGTGATGCGAAAGCCGCGGTATTCGCGGAAGTCCGCACGCTCGGTCGCGGTAATCGAATCAATCTTGGCCAGCGGCGGGGCTTCGCCAGGCAGCCGGTGCAGGAAGTCGCGCACATCGTGCGGCGCGCCGGCCAGCCGGATCAGTACGCCCTCGCTGTCGTTAAGGACTTCCCCATCAAGACGGCAGGCGAGGGCCAGCCGATACACCGTTGGGCGAAACCCCACGCCCTGCACCGTACCCGTAACGCGCACTTCGATGTGTTGCCACACTGTCGACATGAGCCGATCCCGACGTGTTTGCCGTTGACGATGCCCTGCGGCGCCTGCGGCGCCGCAGGGCGACGTGGCTAGTTCGACTTCAGGTACAGCGGGATCAGCGTGCTGAAAATATGACTCACCCCGGTATTGGCTGGTTGCCCGGGCGACTGCGAGCCGTTGGCGTGGCAGCTGAAGCAGTTGAAACCGGTGTTGCTTTGGCTGGTGGCGCCCTGATCGTAAGTTTCCATGGTCGTGTTGTTGAGCAGGTTGGTGCCGATCTGGTTGCTAGGCAGCGTAGGTTGGCTGGAAGTCGGCTGCACCACCTGCCCACCCTGAGTCCAGGTCGCGCCGGTCATGACGTAATTGGCCCGTACATCACCCTTGAAGAGCTGGGTGAGCACACTGCTATCGGCCGAAATGACCTCGGTATTTTCAAGTAGAAAGTTCGACGCATCCGAGCCGGTACCCCAAGCCTTCATGAGCATGGTGTCGCTAGGCGAGATCGTCGTCGTCGTGCTGCCGGTCGTCTGTCCCTGGATGTTGGGGGCATTCTTGTAGTTCGCCATCTGCACGTTGTAGGCAGTCGCAGTTGGCAAGGCGAACACCCACCTGCCGGCCTTACCTTGCGGCACCGTGGAGGTTCCGCCTTGGTTGTTGGTGTACTGGTAGCCGGAACTCGGCGCATTGGCGATATGCTCGAAGGTGGCCCAGACCATTTCCGAATGCCCCGCGACGCTACCGACCACATGCATACCCACCATGGCCAGGGTGACCGTCTTCTTCTGACCGGTGGGGATCCACAGCTTAGGGTTGCTCTGGTTGTACACGGGTACGGCAGTCGTGACGGTAATGAAGTCGCTTGGCCTCAACCCCAGCCTTGGCAGGTCGGCGGTATCGATCCACGAGGTCTTCAATTCGACCGCCAAGGCAATACGGTCCGGTAGGGGTGAATTCTTCGAGGCAGCGTAGTTAATCACCGGGTTGAGCTGGTCTTGCGTGGTGGGGAAGAAGTAGTTGCTGTCCTTGTTGTATTTGCCGAAGGTGCCGTTGAGGGTGCCGGTCTGGAAAAAGGCGTAGACGTCGTTGACCATCGTGGCGTAGTACACCAGCGACTTGTTTTGTGCCAGAAGCACGCCCGACAGGCCGCCGGCCTGGCCCTGGGTCGGGTCGATGGTGTTGCCGTTGCTGTCGACGAACACCACCTTGCCGTCCGCTTCGAACGCTTGCACGAAGTTCTTCGTTTCCTCCGGGGGAACCTCCGTCAGTTCCGGTGCGACGCGCAAAGCCAGTGTGGTGTCGAGCGCGGGGGCTTTCGGTCGAACGATCTCCTTGTCTGCCGCGTCGAAGAACTTGGGCTTCTGGCCAGGCTGCGCTTCGATGCGATGGATCTCGACCATTTTATTGGCTGCGTTGCGTATCAGTGAGTTGCCGTTCTTGGCCTGCGAAGCGGGCAGCACTTCGAACAGCTGCCCCGTCTTGTCCCTGACAAGCTGCAAGCCGTGCTGACCGGCCTCGGCAGTGCGCACGATCAACTGGGAAAGTGGATTGTTCGGTTGGTTTTTCGTGTAGATCCGCTTGTTCTTATCCGGGCCCTGCTTAATCACGCCCGAGACGTTGTAGAAAATCGGCGAGTTGAACACGAGACCGCTCGAACCATACGGCCCTGAAGCTGGGGAGGTGAGCCAGAGGAACATCTGCGCACCCCAGTTGTAGAAGTTGCAGTCGTTCTGGTGCGGAAACGTGATGCCGTTGGCCGGATTGACCGCGCCGTTCAGGCTTGGCTTGCCGCTGACGAACCAACTGGCGAAGGTTGCGTTGGATACGGCGCACAGCGGTTGCGCATTCGATGGCACCACGGTTTCTGCGCCGGCGAATCCCATGGGTGCCAGCACCAGCGCTGAGGCGCCCAGGAATTTGAAAATCGCACGATGGTTCCGCTTCGTTGCAGCTGGCTTTATCATTGCCTTTCTACTCCTGTGGAAGTAAGAAAAAGTCGATCAGGCTACTGTTTTGCGCGATGTGACAAATGGGTGCACGCCTCGGCTTTCGTGCACGATTGACACGCAGGCGGCATGAATTTGCTTTGCAGCAAATAATGTAGAAATGCGATCTATTGGATGAGTTAGGCGTCGCGGCCGCAACCGGGCGCGTGAAAATCGGAACTCGCTCCCCCGCTAGATTCCCCCAAATCTGCACGGAGATAAAACGATGTGCTCCGTGAAAAGGACGTGAGGAAGGGTCTCGGTATACGCCGTCGCAAGGGTGCTCTGATCTAGTCCCCGCACCTGTCGCCGACCTCTATCCGCGCAGCGGTTTGTCGCAGATCGATCTCTCGTCAGGACATTCGACTGCAACACGGGCGTTGCTTATTTGCTAGCAGGAGCCAAGCCAGTTTCAGCTCCACAGGGGACCCCAAGAGCAAAAGCAAAACCTTGCTCGTCGGAAGGTCATCAAGTCGTGCCGGGGAGAAAGAGCAGCAGAGCAGCTCCATGCCGATACGAGATGTGCATAAGAGACAGGCGAGCAGGTGAGGGCGACCATAGTTCGTGTGGCTGAGATTCGACGCTGATCAGTTTTTGGATGAAGAACCCGGCTCATTTTTCGATGAAAATTAGTGCTCATGATTTGAGGCGCTGGGTATCGCGCCGTCAATGCGACACAACTTTCTGCGTGATTTTTCGCGAACGGAGATTTCACCGCGCGTTGACATGCCATTCAACGACGATACGCCGACGAAGTGGAATAGGTCGGAGCATAAGGTGGCGCTCAAAGATCGAATTAGCCATCACAGGCACTGACTATCGATTCAAATGTCCGCCATTCCCGTAGGAAAGTGTTTGTATGGCGATTTGTCGGTTGATTTCAATTCATCCTAATTTGATCTTAAGGTCATAGCTACCCGCTGAACGTTGAGATCGATGTTGCTGTGCCTTGACCGGTGTTCCGGTCGCAACGACGGACACCATGCGCACGGTGCCGTCCAGCGTATCTCGTGCGCATCCCTTCGCCGCGCACGGGAATCGCCATGCCGCTCGCCAGTACCTCGAAGAAGTCCCAGCACACCGCCTCGGATCCGGTCCCGACCTCGGCAGTCGACTTCACCGTCGCCGACTACCTGCTGACCCGACTCAAGCAGTTGAACGTCACCGATGTATTCCAGATCCCCGGTGACTACGTGAAGCACTTCACCCAGGCGCTGGAGCATTTCGACGGCGTCAACACGATCGGCGCGATCAACGAACTGGACGCCGCTTACGCCGCCGACGCCTACGCGCGCACTCGCGGTCTTGCAGCGGTCTCGCTGCAGTTCGGGGTGAGCACCTGCAGCGCGCTCAATGCCATTGCCGGCGCCTGGGTCGAACGCAGCCCGATCGTGGTGATCAGCGCCACGCCTGGCGCCGACATGCGCGATATCACCGACATGTACGACGTGCTGTACCACCACTCCACCGGCGACCTCGATGCGGACCGGAAGATCTACGAGAACGTCACCGTCAAGGCGATTACGCTCAGCACCAACGTGGGGGCGGCCGAGCAGATCGACGAACTGCTGATCGACGCGATCTCCCACATGCGGCCCGTCTATATCGCCTGCTACAAGGAAGTCTGGGGCCAGCCCTGTCCACGCCCGTCGAAGACGCCGCTCAAGCCACGCGTCACCCGCAGCCCGGAGCTGGCGCTGCGCAACGCGGTGGATCAGGCCTGGACGCAGATCACGGAGGCGAAGCATCCGCTGATCTTCGCTGGGGTGGAGATCCTGCGCTTCGGCTTGTCCGAACTGTTGCAGAAGATCATCGACGCCAGCGGCTTTCTCTACACCACGACGTCGCTCGGCAAAACCGTGCTGGACGAGAAGCGCGACAAGTTCATCGGTACCTACTCCGACGCCGCTTCGATCGAATCGGTGCGGGAGATCGTGCAAGCCTCCGACTGCGTGCTGACCCTGGGCGCCATCATCACCGACGACTATCTTGTCTTTATCGAAAGCAAATACGCCAACATGGTGTTGGCCGATACGGCCGGTGTCCGCGCCGGGTATTTCAAATATGGCGACGTCACCATGCAGGATTTCATGGAAGCCCTGCTGGCGAAGTTCAAGGCAAGCAAGGCCTATCCGATCAAAGCCAAAGCGCCGCCACAGCCAAAATTTCCGCAGCCGTGGAAGGGCAATTCCGACCCTGTCTACGACGCTCAACCGCAGGTCATCACTTACAACCGGTTCTTTGAGCACACGATGAAGTTCCTGCAGGACAAGAACCTGCTGAAGGACATCGTGATGACCTACGGCGTCAGTTCGGCGATGTACGTCGCCACCAACTGCTATGGCCTGTCGCAGGGCAGCTTCATCGCTTCGGCGGCGTGGCAGTGCATCGGCTTCGAGACCGGCGCCGCGGCCGGCGCGCAGCTGGGCAGTGGCAAGCGCGCCTGGACCGTAGCCGGCGACGGCGGCTTCATGATGGTCTGCCAGTCGCTGTCCACGCTGGCTCGTAACAAGCTCAACGCCGTCATCTTCGTGATGAGCAACCAGGTCTACGCCATCGAACAAGTGTACGTGGACATGGCCGCATTCCAACCCGGCCCGAAGCACCGCTTCGACGCCTTCGACATCCTGCCCAAGTGGGACTACCTCGCGCTGGCGAAAGCCTTTGGTGCGGAAGGCATCCGGGTGGAGACGGTGGACGATCTGACATCCGCGTTGCCCCGCATTGCGGGGATCAAGAACAAACCCGTTCTAGTCGAAGTTGTCATTCCGCAAAAGGATCTGCCCGGCCAGATGTATCGCCTCGGCAGCGAATGAACCGCCCATTCCTCACTGAGGGCTCCGACCATGGCACAGAAAACCTATTCGATCTTTGGCGCCGGCGCCGCCGGCCTCTACACCGCGTGGCGGTTGCTGGGCGGCCAATGCAAGAAAACCAAATTCGCCTCGAAGCAACTGAAGAAGGGCGACGTCCTGGAGCTGTACGACTGGGGCCGTTACGACTTCTCCAAGCGCCATCAAGGTACTCGCGCGGCGGGTGCTCGCGTCTGCACCTGGCACTACAACAACGACAAGACCGATTCATACGTCGAACTCGGCGGCATGCGCTATTCCTACTGGAACAGTGCGCCGACCAAGGAGTTTCCGGACCCGAACAATGGCCTGGCGCCCGGCCATCGCGTGGTCACCAAGGTGATCTCCAAGGTCGGCCTGGACAAGTACTCCGTGCCGTTCAACGTCACTAACAACCAGCTGTTCTATCTGCGCTCGCGAAACTTCTATCTGAACGCCATCGGATCGAACACGCCCGCGCCGTACACGGTGAACAACTTCGGTGCCTCCACCACGCCCGACCAGGGCTTCACCACGGTGCAGGACCTGGCGACCACCAAGCCGTGGGTGGATTTCACCCGTCGCGACTGGTGCGACTTCTACCAGAACGGAAGGATCACCGCGCAGCTGCCGGAATCCAGCATCTTCCAGCAAGGCGATTACCTCAAGGACATTGGCTACTGGAACCTGCTCTACGATCAGCTGGGCGCGGAAGGCTTCGATTACGCCGCCGACGGCAACGGCTACAGCTCCAACGTCATCAATACGCATGCCGGCGTTTCGTTCAACATCAACAACGAGTTCACGCCAGGCAGCCAGTACCGCACGCTGTCGATCGGCTACTCGGGGATGTTCAATGCGCTGTTCGATGAGACCGTGAAGCTGGCCAAGGCCAAGGGCATCGAGTTCCGCTATCACGCCGACACGCGCCTGCATTCGATCCTGTGGAAATCCGACAAGGCGGTATTTACCTACGCCCATCGCGACAACCCCAACATCGCCGCCGGCACGCGCGAGGCTGACGCGGCGTGGATGGCGATGCCCCGTGCTGCGATCGACCTGGTGGCGCAAGCCACGCGTTTCCGCGCACCGGCGCGCGGTGAGGTGGACGTGCTCAACCACGAGAAGGTGAACCTGTACCTGGAATCGACGATCATGCAGCCGTCGTACAAGGTGGGCATGTTCTTCGACCAGCCATGGTGGGCGCCCGATATCGACAGCCCGGCGCCTTATCCCGCGCAGATCGTCGGTTATACGATCACGCCCGAAACCATCGCCAAGCTCCGCGCAAAGAAGTTCCCCGCCGCCGCGCTGAAGGCGATGCAGACGCTGATCGACGTGCCTTACACCTCGGTGGCGGATATGGTGGGGGCGATCGAGAACATCACCGAACAGGCGCTTACCATCGCGCAGACCAAACAGCTGACCGCCGTCTCGCGCAACAACACCATTGGCCCGAGCGTGAGCAACTCGCCCATTCGCATGGTGGTGTATTTCGGCAACAACGCGAGCGCGCCGAAAAAGACGCCTGTCTACGGCATCCTGGCCAGCTACGACGACGAGGACAACACCGCGTTCTGGCAGGAACTGGAACTGGGCCCCAAGCGTCAGCGCGAGATACCGATTTCGCAGGACACCCAGCCCCTGGATGGTCCGCGCCCGGTGCCGGCGCGCATGGTGAAGATGCTGCGCAAAATGCTGGCGGAACTCCATTTCGGCCCGAACTGCGATTACACCGCCGTGCCCGAGCCGCTGCAGTCCGCATATATGGATTGGTCGCTGCCCCCGTTCAACGCCGGCTATCACGAATGGGCGCCGCATTTCGACATCGGCGACGTGCAGCGCAAGATCCGCAAACCCTCGCAACTGATCGACGACGCGGACGCCGACATCTTCATCGTCGGCGAGGCCTATTCGAACGACCAGGCCTGGGTGGAAGGTGCCTACTGCACATCGGAATCGGTACTCAACGATTTCTTCGGCATCGAACCGATTATCGACAATCGGGAGTATCCGTTTATCTGTCCGGAAGGATCGACCGACGACACCAGCGAAGAGTTGGAGAAGTTGCTTCGGAAGGCTGGGCCGCGAAGGGATGCGGAGTCGCAGATGGTTTGAGGGGGGGTACCCACCGAACGAGAGGGGCCCCCGATGCGGCTGTCTCTTGTGCACAACTCAACGCGTGCATGAGCTTGGCCTCTTTGTGTTGGCCTCCTCTCTCCTCCGGGGAGAGGATTGAGCTGAGGGGCGGGGGCTCGCGATAACCGCTCACTGTCGTCACCCCGGCGTAGGCCGGGGTCCAGTGTCTTTGTGCTTCGATTGTCGCGTTTACTTGCTCTGGCTCGCCTGCCGCGGGCTTCCGTCCTCCTGCCGGAGGCCGGGTCATTTTTCTCTGTTTGGCCAGAGAAAAGTAACCAAAAGAGAGGCCACCCCGGTTACGCGCCCTCCGGCTTCGCCTGCGGGTCCGTGAGGTCTGGCCGGGCCTGCTCTTAGATGACATGGGGACACGACGTCCCTGTCGTGTCGAAAAGGCGCAGGCATCCATGCCTGCGCCCCCTTCGGGGCCTGATCGTCCAGCCCTCACCGCTTCACAGGGGACCCCAAGATCAAAAGCAGACCCTCGCTCGTCTGGAGGTAGTCATATCCATATGGGTCGGAAAAGGAGCTCTATGCCGACGCGAGATGTGCATAAGAGACAAGCGATACGAGGCCCTCTTTTTTGGTGCGCCGGGCATGGCGCGTAGCGCCGTGACTAGCGCTGTCATCGCTGGCGCTGAAGCTTGGTGGTGCGGCTGGCGGGCAATCATGAGTACCAGTTCACAGTTGTTGGGTCGCAAGAAGCGAAGATGCCGCCGTCATTTCAAAATCGAACGCGACATGCGTCGTCCAGAGAGCTTTGCTTTCCCGAGCAAAGCTTTCCTGGCGTTGACATGTAAGGAGCTTCGAGCGAGCGCTAAGCGCCTATGTGTGCTTACTCAAGATCCGGTCGCATCCATCGCCCGTAGATTTGCCATGTAGTTGAAGTGGAACCATCAACGACGGCCAGCTTGCCACGCAGGCGAGTCCCCATGGCCGTTTCCCCGCAGATCACTGACTTTCATAAGGAAGAGGAAAGTATGAAAACGCTCCCCATGATCCGCATGGCGGCCATTGCCGCTATGATCTCGTTCGCTCTGTTTGGTGTGCGGCCAGCGGCCGCGGAAGCGCCATCCCTCGCACTAGCGCCAGCGCCTGTTGCCATGACTGTCTGCGGAAACGCGTCGGTGTTGACAGGTCCCTTGGCTCCGCCTGTGGGAGCCATCACGGTGCCCGCAGGTGACAACAGTTCCGTCAACTTCAACCAGGCAGGAAAGACATTCTGGTTTGCGCCTGGCACGCACACGCTGGGCACGGATCCTTACGGCCAAATCATCCCGGCGAACAACAGCACGTTCATCGGTGCTCCGGGAGCCATTCTGGATGGCAAGAACCTCAACTTGTATGCCTTCACTGGCCAAGCCACGGGAGTGACCATTGAATACCTGACCATCCAGAATTTTGGGGCCGCGGGTGCAAACAACAACGAAGGCGTCGTCAATCACGATGCTGGCCATGGATGGACCATTCAGTACAACACTGTTCAAGGAAATGCCGGGGCTGGCGTGTTCGTCGGAAGCTCTGATGTCGTGCAGTCCAACTGCCTGACCCATAATGGACAATACGGCTTCAGCGCCTACGAAGATAATGGTGTATCGAATGTCGTGATCGACCACAACGAGATTTCATACAACAACACTTATGGTTGGGAAACTGCCCAGCCTGGATGCGGCTGCACTGGCGGCGGAAAATTCTGGGCAACCAATACCGCGACCATCACCAATAATTGGTTCCACCATAATCATGAGGGTCCGGGCTTGTGGGCGGATACCAATAACAATGATTTTGATATTGAAAACAATGTCTTCAGTGATGAGGAGAACTCTGGAATAATTTATGAAACATCCTACAACGCTCTGATAAAAAACAACACATTCCTGCGGAATGCGAATGTAAGCGGCCCAACCAATCCTGGATTTCCGACTGGCGCCATCTACCTGTCAGAAAGTGGCGGGGACAGTCGTGTATCCGCTCGCTATCAAACGCTCACGGTCGCCAATAACATGTTCACTGACAATTGGTCTGGTGTGGTGATTTGGGAAAACGCCGATCGTTTCTGTAACTCTCCGGCCGACACAAGCACTGGCGAATGCACGCTGGTCAATCCCCGTGTCGTTAACCTGTCAACGTGTGTGGCGGGGACGATCAACAATTCGCCCAATTATTCAGACTGTCGCTGGAAAAGCCAAAATATCCTGGTCAACAACAACGTCTTCAGCCTGACTCCCGCAAACATCGGATCGAATTGCACTGTATCCAATTCGTGTGGATTCCAAGGCATATTTTCCAACTGGGGAAGTTATCCTTCCTGGTCGCCATACCAGGGACAAGTCATCGAGCAGGCCATCACATTCAGCCAGGGCAATGTTTTCAGCAACAACACCTATGTCGGCCCCTGGCAGTTCATGGCCCATGACCAGGGTGTGACCTTGACGCCCGCTCAGTGGCAAGCGGCGCCGTACAGTCAGGATGCGGGCAGCAGTTTCCACTGATGATCGGTGAAATCGGGGGGCAGCTTCGCTTTCTTCGCTCCTCAGAGCGGAGCACATCCCTGGCTTCTGCCTTCGCCTCTTCTCCCCCGTTCACTGATTTGTGCACGGGGGAGAGGATTGAGGTGAGGGGCCTCGCGATAACACCCCTACGTGGTCACCCGGCGAGGGCCGGGGTCCAGTGGCGTATCGCTTCGGGTAGATAACGCGACTCGAAGAAGACGCTGTCACCTTCGGATGGCGCTCGTTGGGCCCATGCCGCACTTGCTTCGGCGCCAGGCAGTGCCGAAGCGGCGAACGCCTTGTCCTCGCCAGTCTGGCGAAAGATTTCGATTGCCCCGAACCGTTCCGTCCGGCATCGCAGGGCGTAATATCCGCATGCCATTGCCGAGCGGCCGATGGTCTCCCGACGTCCTGTCGCCCGGGTGACGTTCCGGCCGCCATCCATCATTAGGAGAACATCATGCAGACTCGCATCCAGGGCACGGTGATGCCCGTGCTGGAAGTACAGCTTGATCGCAACGAAAGCGTCTTCGCGGAGAGCGGCGAGCTTTCATGGATGACCTCATCGATCCAGATGACCACGCACACCCAGATGGGCGGCGGCGGGGGGCTCATGGGTATGTTCAAGCGTGTGGTCGGCGGAGGCAGTTTGTTCATGACCGAGTACCGCGCCATGCAGGTACCTGGGGAGGTCGCATTTGCCACCAAAGTGCCCGGCCATATCGTGCCGGTGTCGGTGGGCCCCGGCAGCGAATACATGGTGCATCGGCATGGCTTTCTTTGCGCCACGCCGCAAATCACCATCGGTGTGGGCTTCCAGAAGTCACTGGGTGCAGGCATTTTTGGCGGCGATGGTTTCGTGCTGCAAAAGGTCGGCGGCACGGGTACGGCGTGGCTGGAACTCTCCGGCGAACTCATCCAGAAGGATCTGGCGCCCGGCGAAACCTTGCGGGTTCACCCGGGCCACGTCGGTGCGTTCCAGGCTTCGGTGGGTTTTCAGATCACTACGGTCCCCGGCATCAAGAACGCGATCTTCGGCGGCGACGGTATCTTCCTGGCTGCGCTTACCGGCCCTGGCACAGTGTGGCTGCAGACGCTGCCTCTCGCGCGCCTGGCGCACAAGATTGCCGAATATCTACCCAGTGAGGGCAGCAGCGGGCGAGCGGCGTCGGCGACCGTGGGCGGCGGTCTGCTCGGAGGCATCGTGGGCTCGATACTGAGCGGTGACGACAACTGATCGAGAAATCGGGGCGGGTTCGCTTTCCTCGCTCCTCAGAGCCGAGCACATCCTTGCACTCTCCCCGCGTTCTTTGCGAGATGGGTGAGCCTGAAGACTCATGTCGCCGCCTCCGACCAGGCGTTGGGGCCGCCCTGTATGCGGGCATACAGGGCGGTGACGGATGCGCGGAATAGATCAGAACATCTTTAAGCGAAGCTCACCCGAAAATACGCAAATTCGACGAATTGAAACGGCCGAGATTCGGGAAGATGTTGGCGATATCGCTCCCGCTTACACCGAGCCAGCTCGCCAGCGTCGCCGCGTATTGATCCACCGCGGTGGTCGGAATGATCTGGCCGTAACCGGTATCATCCGGATTGCCTGCCACCGTGTTCAGCAGGCTAGGCATCGTGCCGTAAAAACGCTGGCCGCGAACCGCGCCGCCGACCACGAAGTGATGGCCGCCCCAGCCATGGTCGGTGCCGCCGCTGTTGACCGAGAGTGAGCGGCCGAAGTCGGAGGCGGTGAAGGCCGTTACGTTCTGATCCACGCCCAGCGCTACCGTCGCGTTATAGAACGCGGACAGCGCTTGCGAGAGTTGCGTGAGATTGCCTTGCTGCTGCGCCAATTGATTGGTGTGGGTATCGTAGCCACTCGCGGAAACGAAGAATATCTGTCGACTCACGCCCAGCGTGGCCCGCACTTGCAACAGCTGCGCCACCATTTTGAGTTGATTGCCAAGCTCCGTATCCGGGAATGCCGTGGTAAGTGCCGGTGACTGATTGAGGGCATTGATGAGCACGGTGTAATAGTCGACGGCGCTGCTGCTTGATGCGGCGAATGCGCGCTCAAACGCGTTGCTCGGCGTGGGACCTCGAATCAATGCGTTGTAGGCATTCGTATCGTCCGTCGTGCCGCCGGCCACCCAGGATTCGGGACCATTACCGAGATAGCTCATGGCCTCGACACCGCCCGGGGCGACGGCGTACTGGTTCACCATCGCTCCGCGCTGAAAGAGATTGGTGCCGGACAAGGTCATGCTCATCGAGAATTGCGGATTGGCATTGGCGGACGACAACACATCCGCCATCCTGCCGCCCCAGCCATTGGCATTGGCGTCGTCCGGGCGTGAGGTCTGCCACTGCGCGGTCTGGTCGTCGTGCGAAAACAACTGCGGTGGTGCCGGCACCAGGCCTTGCTGAAACTGCCGCTGCGTGATTGGGTAGAGCAGGGAGCCGACATTGGCGACGACCGCAGCGTGTCCCGTATTGAACAGGCCGCGCAATTCCGGCATGGCCGGATGCAGGCCATAGGCGCCGCCATCGCTTGGCGGTCCACCGGGCAAGCCCGCTGCGAACGCGGCGGGAGTCAGGCTATTCCCCTGGATATCGGCTTGAGCCAATGCGAGGCCGGCGCGCGTACCCGCATAGGTGGAATAGGTTGTGCTGTCGTAAGGCACGATGGTGTTGAAACCATCGTTACCACCATACAGATAGATGCATACCAGTGCCTTGTAATCGCTGAAGGCATAATTGCTTTGCAAGGCAGCTGCCTGGAGCAGGCGAAGGTTGCCGAACCCCGAATACAGGCTGACTCCGCCCAGCGTGGCATACATGCTACGGCGCAGAAATTCACGACGGCTTATAGGCATATCGACATCCTCATTTCTGCACTGAATATTCGGGTGAGTTGATGATCAGATAGAGCGCGTGCTGCACACGCTGGCGACCGAGATCGCCGGCGGAGTTGTCGGTCAGGGCATTGAGCCGCGTCAGCAGGGTGCCATGCATGAACGATGACATCTGGCCCGACATGAACAGCAGGTTGTAGAGATCGATCAATCCGCTGGGGTTGCTGAGTGCAAGCGCGGCGTCACGATCCGCATTGATCGACATCGTGTTCGGACCCGACGACGTATAGCAGCGCGCGCTGGTGGCGTAGTCGCAGAAAATGCGATGAAAGATATCGTTGGGTATGGCTACCGCTGCCGTCGCCGTGTAGACCTGGAATTCCGGACCGTACAGCCCGCGCTGGTGCAGCTCACCCGGTTGCTGGAAATCCGGCTTGAAGAAATTGAAGACGCTGGGCGAGCGCAGCGGCGCCTGGCCATAGCTGCTTTCCCATTCTGGATACGGCGTATCCACGCGGCCGTTCTGCGTCACAGCGGCCATTGCTCTCCAGAGATGCGTGAGCTTGAGCAAGGGTTCGCGCAACTTGCCGTAAGCGTCCGGATTCGGCACATAGGATGCGCCTATCACCGCCTCCGGATCGAGCAGGATCGCCTGTACCACCGCTTGCAGGTTGCCGCGCACATGGGCGCTGCTGCCGTCGTCGGCGAATACCTGTGCAATGTGGCGGACATAGCCCGGCGTCGGGTTACTCGTCACCAGGCGCTGGATCAGGCGTCGCGCGATGAACGGACCGACATTAGGATGATTGAAGATATTGTCCAGCGCGGCGGTCATGTCGGTTTGTGCATTACCGCCATGTGCAAGTATTCCATTGCTCAATGCCACGCCTGGGTAAATGAGCAACTGCTTGTCCGAGGTGCTGTCGTGGAAGTCGGCAACGGGCTGCAGCGGATTCCACCATGCGGGATCGTTGGTGTTGCTCGGGCCGCAATTCGTATAGGTGTCCACAGCGCAACACGTCCACGAGCCTGTGACACAAGTCGTGTTGTTCCAGTTCCAGCCCGTGAACACCGCCGCCATGCCGCGCACGACGGTCTGGTCGTAGGTGGGAATTGGTTGGTTGCTGGCGTCCAGCTTGGGGGTGCCATCGGGATTGAGCAGCACCAGCCCGACCGAAAACAGCTGCATGACCTCGCGCGCATAGTTCTCGTCGGGATGAATGTTCTGCGTCGGATCAGCCTTCTGATTGGCGAGCATGCTGAGATACGTGGCCATCGCCGGGTGCTTGGTCACGTCTTCGAGCAAGGTGCGGTAATTACCGAGCGCATCGGCGGCGAGCATGTCGTGCCAGCTCGCCAGAGCATAGGGTTCGTAGGCGAGCGTGCCGTTTGCATTGGAGACGACAAAGATCTCGGAAAGCGCAAAGGCGACGCGCTGGCGTAATTGATCGGCCGCCACACGGTTGCTGCGGCTGGGATCGGGCGTGCCCAATGCATTGATCCACCACGCTTCCATTCGTGTGTCGTCGTTGACTGCGTTATTGCCGTCCGGCACGTTCGGCAAGCCCGCTACCCAGTCGAGATAAGGTTTTTGCGTGGACACCGGCGCGGTCAGCTGTTCGTTCAACCACGCTTGATAACCGACTTGTCGCAGGTGAGCGATGTCCGTCGCGGTAGGGCCAAACGTCGCCTGAGCGAGAAAGCGCGCCGCCTCGGCATCACTGTATGGACCAGCTACCTGAGCCAGGCAGAACGTTGGCCACAGAACTAAGGCAAGCACTGCGGTGCGGAGCCAGTTCGAGGTAAAAGCCTTCATGCGTATCCCTCCACCTTCATACAAAGGTTCACCGTTCGTCATTGCGATGATCGGCATTGCTTGAGGGCGCAAGAATTATGGAAGGCCGATGTTGCTGTTGTGATGCTCTGCTCGTTTATGGAATGTTGAGGTGCATTACGAATGGCACGGATCCAAGGATTCTTGAGACGTTTTGAAGGAGGCGTTATGCAGGCATTGCTATTCCGTCTGCCATTTCGCTACGAAGCCGTAAATGTCGTCGTGATGAATTCAGAATTCATAATTAGCGAATTCTGAATTCGCGAATTTGGGATCAGGTTTGCCTTCTGTGCGGAGTAAGTGAACCCGGCCCCGTTTTCCGTTGCGCCTTTGCCTGCCCGTTCTACGGGGGGAGGGGGCTGTCTTGGGTCGCAAGGGATGGGGTTTGGTTGGCGTTCTCCTGGTTGGGTTATCGCGATATGGCCGCATATGCAGCGGGCATTCCGGGCGCCGGCAGCGAGGCGGAACGCCCGCTGTGTAAGCGGCCAGGTCGCGATAGCCCAACATCCAAAATAGGACGCCACGAAGTTGTCGCTAAAAGCCGGGCTACCTTCCAAGAGTTATTGGCATTCTGTTGCCGATTGCCGGCCTGAATTCTTTTGCCAATTAGTGTTACGGAATTCCTCGGTATCAAATGCGATGTGATCTCCTGAATGGCGTCTTTGGTGTTGGTTTCTGAATGAATCGTCAACGATGCGTGAAGATTTTTGTCATGTAATTTCCTCGATATTCGCAATATTCGAAATATTCGTTAGGTTTAGAGTGTGAAGGCTCTTGTGATAGATGGTGTTGAAGAGTTGGATATTTGGCCAGCGATTTGCCTTGACTGACGCTGTGTCATTGCGCCGCGCAAAGCGCTGGTCAAGACCTCATTTGAGCTTGGGCTTGGTGTGAATTAAGTCATTTATTTTCACAATATCGCTACGGATGATATGAAACGCTACTAGTGTCCGGCGCGACCAGGAGCTTTGCGACGATGGTCGGTAATGACGTCGCAGCGTTGATTACAACTCTCATTTTGATATTGGAGATGCGAAATGCAAACGCTTACACAAGAGCTAAAGAATGCGCATGCTGTCATCGCACGCAGTACGATTGAAAATGCCCTGCATCAGTTGGAATCGGATAGCAAGGAATTTCCTGAGCTGAAGCCTCATCATAGTAAAATTGCTGAAGAGGTTAAAAGGGCTATCAAAGGATTGACGCAGGTATGGGGTGATTTTCACTTCAGGTACGATTCGGTTTCGAATACGATTAGGATTTTTTGTAATGGCGTCAATTTCGATTCTGGTGGTAATGCCAATTTTATCGGCCGGGTAAGTCCGGCTACGTCAGCGCCGCAGTTGACGACCGATACGGTTATTCCTCTCTCTGGCATGCTTCCGTCTCGAAACGAAGTCCTTGCTTATGGGCTTCTTACCATTGCCCTGACTATACAGTCCAACAGGACATTCCTTGTATTCAGTCAAAATGGTGCGCCGATTGGTCAGATGGAGGGTCCTGGCGTAAGTGGCGCTAATATTAATAATGCGCCAGGATCGGGGCAGTTCTCTGCCTGAATGTCTATGCGGGAAAATTG
This sequence comes from Dyella subtropica, assembly GCF_026283965.1. GTDB lineage: Bacteria > Pseudomonadota > Gammaproteobacteria > Xanthomonadales > Rhodanobacteraceae > Dyella_D > Dyella_D subtropica. The sequence goes on along the minus strand of NZ_JAPDPD010000022.1, from coordinate 55,332 downwards.
TTGGTTCTTTGTGGGGTTTTGATAGCGATTGGAATAAGTGCGTTTAGTACTCATTCGATACCCTTTGGTGGGCTGTATCGCTCTCACAACCGAGCGGGCTGGCGCAGGCCGTGGGTGGCCTGCGCCAGCCCTGGTTCCGGGCAATTCTATCGGGCCGTCGAATTTCGCTATCGATGCAATCGGCGCTTCGATATGGCGGTCTTGGTGCCGTGCTTCTTGAGTCCTCCCCCTTTCTCGGATGGGCAGCTCAACCGTCGACCGCACGAGGAGTAGAGTGTGGCGGCACAATCTTTTGGTTGCGTGCATCGACATAAACGAGCCGCACCATGGCCTCAGTCAGCCACGTCTCCTCGCGCCACGTCTGCGGTCGTAGCTCGATCGTGGCTCTGCCGAGTTTGATGACGGCTTCTCGAATCTCGAGTGCATCATCGAGGCGAGCGGGGCGCCGGTAGTCGATCTTGACCGAGGGCACCGCCTAAGCCGGGCCTGCGGCGCCCCAGATGACTGCCTGCTCTATCCCGAGCCCCGCAACCATTCGGCTTGCGCTTCCTCGAAGAGCACGAGGTTCTAGGCGTGGCCCCATCTTCCCGGCCACTTCTCAGAAAGAAGGCAAAACGCGATTGGCCGCAATCACAGCTCAACTCCGATCAAGGTCACGTGGCGCCGATGCCGCTATCGGCTTGAGGATCTGAGATAAGACAGCAGGGTGATGCGAGCTAGTCCGGGCCAAATGCCGTGACCTGGCGATCACCATGAACCGAACGCATGGGTCATAACGCGACGCATGCACGGAGATTCAGTGATGGCCGTCGCATTTTTTTGTGGTGCGACTTCATGCTTGCGCCGGGCTTGCATAAGATCGATACAAGTCCTTAGTGCCCGGATGACGCCCGCAGCGACGATGCGAGGTGTTCCAGGAAACCAGGGCGGTATGGTTTCACCCACAGGTGCTCACAGGGGGCATGGGGAGCAGGCTCCCGCGAATCACGGGTCGAACACTCAGGTATCCGGCACGGGGCTCACGCCTTGTCGTCGCGAGTTGGTGTTTGCCTCACGCGAGCCGAGTTCCTCAGATCAACCCCCTATGGCATCGCGTCAACAAGGAACTGGGACGTGCATGCCGGTATATCGAGACCGTACTTGCCCGCGGAGCGCGCGGCATACAGGCGGTGTCGCATCCGTGCATCTCTCACGCCCGACGCGACCGCTGGTTCCTTCGGTTCATACAGCGACTACACGCATCCGCCGCGCCGGCCGGCGCGGCGATGGCGCTTGCCGGCCTCGCGAATGGGCCGGGCGCCTCGGCAACAGATGGAGGGGAGGGCAGCTTCCCAGGATGGGAAGTGGCATACGCAAAGGAACGTATCCATCGAGATGGACAAGACATGGGAATACCCAATGCCGCTGATTGAATCGCAGTACGTTCGCGCCCCTTCGTTCGAGGTCTTTCTTCGCTACGCACCGCTCCTGCATGCGCCACCTGCGCCTCGGCGGGTGTAACCGTTTCCCCCACTCGCCTGAGCGATTGATCCGGGACGTTGTCTCGACATGACCATCGCGCGCGGTCGGCGATCGCGCGCGTAAGCAAGCCAACAGGGGCGCGGAGAACAGAGGGACACGGCTGGTGCGGAACCCATAGTGGCTCCGCGCCCAGGGCGTTTGCGTGCCCGCGATTCGTGACCTCCGGCTTCCGGCTCCTGTCCCCACAGAAGGAGAAGGTATGAACAAGATCCACAGCAAAGTCTGGAGCCGCGCGCTGAATCAGCTCGTGGTCGCTTCGGAGATAGCCGCGTGCCATCGCGGTGGCTCGCAGGGGCAAAGTCGGCGCCGTCCATCATCGCGAGGCCTGGGCCCCGCGGTTTTCACCGTGCTGATGGCGTCGGGCGGGATCGGATGGACTTCGTTCGCGCAGGCACAGTCGGTGGATTGCACCGCGGCGCCTTACAACACCTACAACGGCACCGCCTCGTGCATGGGTTTTGGGGCCAAGGCCAGTGGGACCGGAGCCACGGCACTGGGTTCGACCGCCAACGCTTCCGTACTGGGCGCGCTCGCGGTGGGGTACGCAGCCCAGGGTACGGGACAGAACGGTATAGCCGTTGGCTTTCAGGCTTATGCCAATGCGATTAACTCTGTTTATTTGGGCGCGCGCAGCGCTGCAGGCACGGGAGCGACCTCGGGGGGCGCCATTGGCATCGGTACCGACGTGACGGCTTCCGGCGGGAATGCCATTGGCATCGGTACCCAGGCGATAGCTTCGGGTGTCTCTGCCATCGCCACTGGCGCGTCGAGCACGGCCACCGGGAACTACGCCGCGGCACTGGGCTATCAAGCCAACGCCAGCGCTGACTATGCCACCGCCATTGGCTACCAAACGCTGGCGAGCGGACCCGAAGCCGTCGCGATGGGTTATGTGGCCAACGGTTCTGGGCAACACGCTGTTGCTATCGGCTTTCAGTCCATCGCCAGTGGCCTCAATGCCGTGTATTTGGGTGCGCGTACCGTGGCGGGCACGGGAGCGACCGCGGCGGGGGCGGTTGGCATTGGCACGGATGTGACTTCCTCCGGCCCCTCTTCGCTGGCAGCGGGCACGGTAGCTTTCGCCTCGGCGCAGAACGCCGTGGCATTGGGAGCAGGAAGCAGTGCAACGTTTATCAATGATGTGGCGATCGGTTGGAATGCCAAAGCCAGCGGAACCAGCAACGGTGGCGCGGTGGCGTTGGGAGATTCGACCACTGCCGCGGGTTGGCGATCGGCGGCTGTCGGCGAGGGTGCCAATGCGTCCAGCGACTTTACGACGGCGTTGGGGGATTCCGCCCAAGCCACTGGCGCAGGTGCAACGGCAATCGGTTCAAATGCCGCATCGGCCGCGGCGACGGCATCCGCGCAAAATGCGGTGGCGATAGGTGGTGGCGCCACTGCTTCGGGGAATTCGTCGGTGGCGTTGGGTACCTCCGATCCCCTCATAGAGGGCGGTTCATCTGCACCAGCAGCAGTGGCGGGCGCTGCGGCGTCGGGCATTCGTGCGGTTGCAATTGGGGCCGGCGCGAATGCGGGTGGCTCCTCGTCCATCGCCCTCGGTGATTCGGCTCAGACGGGCGCCAATGCCGATGCCATCGCCATGGGCACGAATGCAACGGTGTCAGGCGGTAGCGCCATCGCATTGGGCAACGCGACGGTTGCGAGCAATGCCAATACGACAGCGGTTGGCTACCGCGCAACGGCCAGCGGAACCTATGCCACCGCACTTGGCGCGTCCGCCACGGCGTCGGGCACCGGCGCGATCGCTATCGGCGCCAACAGCCTGCCCTCCGCGTCTGCCAATGCGCTAGGCACGGTGTCGGTGGCCATCGGCAACCATGCCTTTGCGTACAACACCCAGGATTTGGCGCTTGGGCCTAACGCAGTGGCGGGTGTTTCGGGCTCAGCCACGATCACCAATGACACGGCGGTTGGCTATAACGCACAGGCGACGGGCGGTAATGCATTTGCCGGAGGTAGTGGCTCCTCGGCCTTGGCAGCATCGAGCGTTGCGTTGGGTAATTCGTCGTCCGTATTGGCTGCGGCCGGCACCGGCTCGGTGGCGATGGGCAACGCGTCGACGGTCCATTCCGGCATCGGAGCCGTTGCGATCGGTCAGCAACAATCCGCGTCCGGCAATGGCGCGGTTGCCATCGGCGATCCCAATACAGCCACCGGCAACGGCGCGATCGCGATGGGCGCCAACAACACCGCCAACGGTGATGGCGCGGTGGCGATGGGCAATACCAACAATGCGCAGGGTGTGGGTTCCATTGCCATCGGCAACACCAGCAATGCGCTGGCCGCCGGCGCGGTGGCTTTCGGCAACGCTGCCGCCGCCAACAACGCAAACGACGTGGCGCTTGGCTCCAACTCGACCACCGCGACCGCAGTTGGCACGCCGAACTACAACATCAACGGCACCACTTATAACTTCGCTGGTACCACGCCGAGCAGCACGGTGAGCGTGGGCGCATTGAACGCCGAGCGCACCATCACCAACGTGGCGGCGGGACGGATCAGCGGCAGCAGCACGGATGCGATCAATGGCTCGCAGTTGTTTGCGACCAACCAGGCGGTGAACTCGGTGGGCACTACGGTGACCAACCTCGGCAACACGGTGACCAACCTGGGTAACACCATCGCCACCGGCATCGGCGGTAGCACGACCTACAACCCGGCCACCGGCGCGCTGACCACCAATGTCACTTACGGTGGCGCTACGTACAGCTCGCTGCAGCAGGTGTTCAACCAGATCAGCGGCGTGGTGAACGGCGGGGGCATCAAATACTTCCATGCCAATTCCGCGCTTGCCGACTCCAATGCGGCCGGTACCAACAGTGTGGCGATCGGGCCGGTATCCACCGCCAGCACGGCGAACGCGGTGTCGATCGGCAACGGTGCCACCGCCGGTGCGAACGCGGGCGATGTGGCGCTGGGCTCCAACTCGACCACCGCAACCGCAGTTGGCACGCCGAACTACAACATCAACGGCACCACTTATAACTTCGCTGGTACCACGCCGAGCAGCACGGTGAGCGTGGGCGCATTGAACGCCGAGCGCACCATCACCAACGTGGCGGCGGGACGGATCAGCGGCAGCAGCACGGATGCGATCAATGGCTCGCAGTTGTTTGCGACCAACCAGGCGGTGAACTCGGTGGGCACTACGGTGACCAACCTCGGCAACACGGTGACCAACCTGGGTAACACCATCGCCACCGGCATCGGCGGTAGCACGACCTACAACCCGGCCACCGGCGCGCTGACCACCAATGTCACTTACGGTGGCGCTACGTACAGCTCGCTGCAGCAGGTGTTCAACCAGATCAGCGGCGTGGTGAACGGCGGGGGCATCAAATACTTCCATGCCAATTCCGCGCTTGCCGACTCCAATGCGGCCGGTACCAACAGTGTGGCGATCGGGCCGGTATCCACCGCCAGCACGGCGAACGCGGTGTCGATCGGCAACGGTGCCACCGCCGGTGCGAACGCGGGCGATGTGGCGCTGGGCTCCAACTCGACCACCGCAACCGCAGTTGGCACGCCGAACTACAACATCAACGGCACCACTTATAACTTCGCTGGTACCACGCCGAGCAGCACGGTGAGCGTGGGCGCATTGAACGCCGAGCGCACCATCACCAACGTCGCTGCAGGCCGCATCAGCGGCAGCAGCACGGATGCGATCAATGGCTCGCAGTTGTTTGGGACCAACCAGGCGGTGAACTCGGTGGGCACCACGGTGACCAACCTCGGCAACACGGTGACCAACCTGGGTAACAGCATCGCCACCAGCATCGGCGGCAGCACCACCTACAACCCGGCCACGGGCGCGCTGACCACCAATGTCAGTTACGGCGGCAATACGTATAGCTCACTGCAACAGGTGTTCAACCAGATCAGCGGTGTGGTGAACGGCGGGGGCATCAAGTACTTCCATGCCAACTCCGCGCTGACCGACTCCAATGCGGCCGGCGCGAACAGCGTGGCGATCGGGCCGGTATCCACCGCCAGCACGGCGAACGCGGTGTCGATCGGCAACGGTGCCACCGCCGGTGCGAACGCGGGCGATGTGGCGCTGGGCTCCAACTCGACCACCGCGACCGCAGTCGGCACGCCGAACTACAGCATCAACGGCACCACTTATAACTTCGCCGGCACTACGCCGAGCAGCACGGTGAGCGTGGGCGCGTTGAATGCGGAACGCACGATCACCAACGTCGCCGCAGGCCGCATCAGTGGCTCCAGCACGGATGCGATCAACGGCTCGCAGTTGTTCGCCACCAACCAGGCACTGGTGAACCTGAGCAGCACCGTGACCGCCAGCACGACGCACTACTACAGCGTGAACGACAACGGCGCGCACGGTGGCAACTACACCAACAACGGCGCTACCGGTCTCGACGCGCTGGCGGCGGGCGTGGGGGCCGCTGCAGCGGCGGACAGTGGCACCGCGCTGGGCCAGAACACGAGCGTCTCGGTGCTGAGCGGCGTGGCGCTGGGTTCGGGTGCGGTGTCCGATCGCGCGATCGCGCCAAGCTCCGGCTCGATCCTGGTCGGCACCAATGTCGTGCCGTACAACACCACCGACCGCACCTTGCTCGGCGCCATCTCGGTAGGTAACGCCACCAGCTTCCGCCAGATCACCAATGTTGCGGACGGTACGCAGGACCAGGATGCGGTGACCCTGCGTCAGTTGAAGGGCGCCATGGGCTCATTCTCGGTGACGCCTATCAAGTATTTCCACGCCAACTCCAGCGCCTCCGATTCGCTCGCGACCGGTGCGGAATCGGTGGCGGTCGGTCCCAAGACCACGGTGAACGGCGACAACGGCATTGGCGTGGGCAACGGTGCGATCGTGCAGCAGACGGCGCCGGGTGGCACGGCCATCGGCCAGAACGCCACGGTGAACCTTGCCGATGGCGTGGCGCTGGGCACCAACGCGACGTCCAACGGCATCCAGGCCATGGCGCTGGGCGCGGGCACGCAAGCGGCCTATGCCGGCAGTGTGGCGCTGGGTGCGGGTTCGGTCACCGCCGCACCAGTCGCTACGGCCAGCACCATTCTCAACGGCACCACGTACAACTTCGCCGGCACGACGCCGGGCTCGACCGTGAGCGTGGGTGCGGTAGGTGCCGAACGCACGATCACTAACGTTGCTGCAGGCCGCATCAGTGGCAGCAGCACAGATGCGATCAACGGCTCGCAGCTGTTCTCGACCAACCAGGCGCTCAACACCGTGGGCACCACGGTGACCAGCCTGGGCAACTCGATCGCCAACAGCTATGGCGGCAGCACCACCTACAACCCGAGTACCGGCACGCTCAACACCAGCATCACTTATAGCGGCGCTACGTACAGCTCGCTGCAGCAGGTGTTCAACCAGATCAGCGGCGTGGTGAACGGCGGAGGCATCAAATACTTCCATGCCAATTCCACGCTGGCCGACTCCAATGCGGCTGGCACCAACAGCGTGGCGATCGGGCCGGTGTCCACCGCCAGCACGGTGAACGCGGTGTCGATCGGCAACGGCGCCACTGCGGGTGCGAACGCGGGCGACGTGGCGCTAGGCGCGGGCAGCACCACCAGCGCGGCGGTGGTCACCACCGGCGGCACCATCGATGGTCATACCTACGCCTACGCCGGCACCGCGCCGACCAGCACGGTGAGCGTGGGCACAGCGGGAGCGGAGCGCACGGTCACCAACGTAGCGGCGGGTCAGGTGAATGCGAACAGCACCGATGCCATCAACGGCTCCCAGCTGTTCGCCACCAACCAGGCCGTGGAGAGCCTGAGCAGCAGCGTGACCGCCGGCGCGACGCACTACTACAGCGTGAACGACAACGGCACGCACGGAGGCAACTACACCAATAACGGCGCGACCGGTCTCGATGCATTGGCGGCGGGCGTGGGGGCCGCGGCAACGGCGAACAGCGGCACCGCGCTGGGGCAGAACACGAGCGTCTCGATACTGGGCGGCGTGGCGCTGGGTTCGGGCGCGGTGTCCGATCGCGCGATCGCGCCAAGCTCCGGCTCGATCCTGGTCGGCACCAATGTCGTGCCGTACAACACCACCGATCGCACCTTGCTCGGCGCGGTTTCGGTAGGCAACGCCACCGGTTTTCGCCAGATCACCAACGTAGCGGACGGCACGGCGGATCAGGACGCGGTGACGTTGCGTCAATTGAAGGGCGCGATGAGTTCGTTCTCGGTGACGCCGATCAAGTATTTCCACGCCAACTCCAGCGCCTCCGATTCGTTGGCGGCGGGTGCGGAATCGGTAGCGGTCGGTCCCAAGACCACGGTGAATGGCGACAACGGCATTGGCGTGGGCAACGGTGCCATCGTGCAGCAGACGGCACCGGGTGGCACAGCCATCGGCCAGAACGCCACGGTGAACCTGGCCGATGGCGTGGCGCTGGGTACCAATGCTACGTCCAACGGCATCCAGGCCATGGCGCTGGGCGCGGGCACGCAGGCGGCCTATGCCGGCAGTGTGGCGCTGGGCGCGGGTTCGGTCACCGCCGCGCCTGTCGCTACGGCCAGCACCACTCTCAACGGCACCACGTACAACTTCGCTGGCACCACGCCGGGCTCGACTGTGAGCGTGGGCGCGGCAGGTGCGGAACGCACCCTCACCAACGTGGCGGCGGGACGGATCAGCGCGACCAGCACGGACGCGATCAACGGTTCGCAGTTGTATGCCACCAATCAGACGCTGCAGCAGTTGGGTTCGCAGGTCATCAATCTGTCCAACACGATCCACAACCCGCCACCCGGCGGTGGTGGTGGTGGCGGCACCACCATCACTACCTACCAGACCAGCAGCGGCAACAACACGGCATCTTCGGCCACTGGCGGCAACTCGACGGCGGCTGGCGCGGGTTCCACGGCTTCGGGCAACAACAGCACTGCCGTCGGCGCCGGCTCCACCGCCAGCGGCGACAACAGCGTGGCGGTCGGCACGGGTTCGGTGGCGTCCGCGGCCAACTCAGTGTCGGTGGGCTCGGCGGGACATGAGCGCACAGTCACGAACGTGGCCGCAGGCACCGCCGCCACGGATGCGGTGAATGTGGGGCAGTTGAGCGATGCCATCACGCAGGCCAAGGACTGGTCCAAGAACTACACCGACCAGCGCTTCCAGAGCGTCAACCGCGACCTCAATCGCGTCGGCAACCGAGCCAATGCCGGCGTCGCCTCGGCGATGGCGATGGCCAGCCTGCCGCAGGCCTACCAGCCCAACCAGAGTTCGGCGGGCGTGGCGTTGGGTAGCTTCCACGGTGAAAGCGGCATCGCTATCGGCGTGTCGACCATCAGCGAAAGCGGTCGCTACGTGTTCAAGCTCAACGCCACCAGCAATACGCGCGGGGATACCGGCGCGGGTGTCGGCGCGGGCGTGGTGTGGTGAGCGCGGGCGTGTCCATGCATATTCAAGGAACTCAATTCATGCGTATTCATTTCAAAGGCCTTCATTTCAAAGGCATTGTCGCCACGTCGATCGCGCTCGCCCTGGCCGCTTGCGGCAATGTCAGCCGCGACGTGGCGAAGGACGGCCACAACGCCAGCGAACAGGTGTGGCCGGCGCCGGACAGTGTCACCCCCATGCACAAGGGCGGCACCTTCCCCAACCTGGCCAATCTTCGGCAGGTGAGGGCAGGGCTCAACAAACCACAATTGTCCGACCTGATCGGCTATCCGCATTTCAGCGAGGGCGTGTGGGGAGTGCGCGAGTGGAACTACGTGTTCAACTTCCGGAAACCCGGCAGCGACGAAGTGACGGTGTGCCAGTACAAGGTGCTGTTCGACGAGAACCGGCTAGCGCGCAGCTTCTACTGGAAACCCGAGTCGTGCGCGGCGCTGCTCGCGGAACCGGCGTCAGCCGTACCCGCAGCAGCGGCCCCCGCGCCGAACAAATCGCGCGTACTTTCCGCCGATGCCTTGTTCGCCTTCGACAAGGCAACCCTGACCCCGGCCGGGCACCGGGCACTGGATGATCTGGCCGCGGAGCTGCGCGACCAGGGCGACAAACTGCACGCCGTGCGCATCGTCGGCTACACCGACCGTCTCGGTGGCGAGACGTACAACCAGAAGCTGTCGCAGCGTCGCGCCGACGCGGTGATGAACTACCTGGTGGAGCAGGGCGCACCCGCCGGACGCATCCGCGCCGACGGCCATGGCGCCGCCGACCCGGTGAAGGACTGCCCGGACGGCCCGCGCACGCAGCTCATCGCCTGCCTCGCGCCGAACCGGCGCGTGGAAGTGAAGATCGATAGCGGAGACTGAGAACCGGAGCCATGGCTACTTGGTGGTCATGGCACGAGGCGCCAAGGACGGCGCCACTTTGGGAAGTCGAGAACGGCTTGCCAGGAATGCAACCATTTGCGGCTTCGCCGGCACTACCTGTTTTGAGCTTCGTACTTTCGTGTGCGCATCCAGTAGCGCTGGGTTACACCATTGTCTACGGACACACGAGCCAGGAAGCAGGGGGCCTCCATGCGAACCATGTCGTGCAAAGAGTTGGTCGGGGGTCGGGATCGCTTCTTATCGACCGAGCTTGAGTTCCATCGTCAGGCTTGCCCCGCCACGCCATGGAATCGGCAAGGGTGAACTATCGAAATATCCAAGGACTTCGGGCGATCGCCGCCCTGATGGTTTTTGCGAGCCATCTGTTCTGGGACATCATTCCCATGCGAACGCATTGGGCAAAGCCCTATATCGTGCCCATCGGACCGGCCGGGGTTGATATCTTCTTTGTGATATCGGGGTTCATCATCTACAACGTCGCCAAGCGATCGGCGGCACAGGTGGACGTCGTGGGCCGAGGCCGCGCGGTCTACGAGTTCGCCATGAAGCGGATCATCAGAATCTATCCGCTCTATTGGATCGCTTTTGGCGTGGCCGCGCTGATCATGATATGGGTTCCGCTACCGGCATCGTTTGTGAAAAAGCCTCAGTTGGAACTCTTCTTTCTGATTGACGGCATCCCTAACTTTCGCGTCCAGGCCGCGTGGACGTTGACCCTCGAAGTCTACTTTTATGCGGTAACGGCGCTGAGCATCTTTCTTTTCCCAAAGAAACTCTTTGCGGGACTGCTCATCTGGTTTGCGGTTGTCGGCTTGGCCGCCATGCTCGCGACGGTCTTCGATCTGCCCATTCCCTTGGACTATGCATTCGCTCCGATATTGCTGGAGTTCTTGTTAGGCATCGTTATCGGACTTCTCATCGAAAGCGGCCACAGTCGCTTCTACGCAGCGTCCCTTTGCATTGGCGTTATTTGGATGCTTTTCGGGGCAGTCGAGCTGCTGCACCATGCAGGTCGGGTGCCGCAATCGTATCTGTTGCGATTGGTGTGCTGGGGATTTCCGGCCGCTCTCATCGTCTATGGGGCACTCGCGCTCGAGATGCGAAATACCTGGATCATGCCGAAAATCTTGCAATACCTGGGTGACGCCTCGTTCTCGATCTATTTGTGGCACGCCATCATGTTCAATGCTGTCGCCGCGGTATTCGTGCATCTCGGATGGGTAGGGGTGGTTGATCGAACCTTACTTGCCACACTCATGGGTGTCATAGGGTTGGGGGTCGGGCTGCTCAGTTATCACTCCCTGGAGAAGCCCTCGCGCAAATTGCTTGGGGAATACTTCATAGGGCGAGGTGTCCCTATGGCTGGCGGCCCGCTTTGGTCGAACGATCGAGCGAACGCACCAGTGGCCCAACGTCTGGAGCCACTTCAACCCTCTTCATACGATCGGTAGCGATCCAACATCGCTGGCGAACGACATCCAAGGCCACTATTTCTCTCTTAGAGCCTGTTCAAAATCTCTACGTCGGAACATAGGGGGCGGGGCAGGCGCTGTCAGGTGTCTTTTGTGTTCGCGACAATCGACGTGCTATCGCGACCTGGCCGCTTATGCAGCGGGCATTCCGGACGCCTGCCGGCGCCCGGGTCACTTTCTCTTTGCTGACCCAAAGAGAAAGTAACCAAAGAGAAATGGTCTGAAAGCGTGGTGCGCTTCGTGGCGACGCTTTTTCCAGTGTCAGACGTTAGAAGCGTGGCGTTACCAAGAGGCTCGTGCTCTCGTCATCTCCCGCGCAAGACGGAGAGAATCAAAAGCTATGCAAGGCGACACATCAGAAAACCATCCCGACGCCTGACACTGGATAAGACACAGCTACAGAGCACATCGCCTGCTCTGAGGCCATTTCTCTTGGGTTACTTTCTCTTTACTCCGGGCATCCATGCCCTCCGCCCTTCGGGCCAGCTGCGCTGTTCGCACCCGCTCCTGCGGGTGCGTGGTCCAGCAAAGAGAAAGTGACCCGACTCGCGGCAGCGAGGCGGAACGCCCGCTGCGTAAGCGGCCAGGTCGCGATAACCCAACATCAAAGCAAGAAACCGCGAATCAAAGGCTTACCTCCGCGAGCAGAGGGCGAGCAGTTCAATACAGAACCAGAGATTTTGAACTGGCTCTTACAGATGGTGCGCTGCATTTCATGGCGTGGCGGTGACAGACTCCGCCAAGCGGATACCTCGTGTGGTGCGCAGCTGCTGCAAGGCATGTTGCGCTGTTGAAGTGGAACTCGTTGTCGCTGGTGCAACCGTGTAGACACCTGCATCGTTGGGGCCGCTTACTGTCTGCAACCGAAGGGCATGAAGCAACGCATTCCAATCGCCCAGTGTCATGGATGTGTCGGGCACGACGCGGATCGCGCCTGGGACCGTGGCGGGAGGCTCTTGACTGAGTGTGCGGTACATGGGACTTCCGCCCGCCGGCCATAACTTCACGCCCAATGCACCGATGCCGATGGCCTGGATCAGCACCGTGGCGACCAGTGCTCGGGTCAACCCGTTTCGCGACCGTGAACGAAGTTGAAGATCAGGCGTATCAAGGCGACCTAGCAAGCGCTTCAACCCGACATTGGCGTCGATCGGAATATCCGAGGGCAGCGACACGGCGGGCCGCAAGCGACTTTGTTGTGCAAACTCTACACGGCACGATTCACAGTGCGCCAAATGACTTTCCAACCACATGCTTTGGGTTTGAGTGGCCGTGTTTTGCAGTACCCAAGGCATCGCTTCCCAGGCACGGAGGCAGTCCTTGCCTGCATCAGTCGGGAACGTCATGGCTCGCGCTCTCGATGTCTTGGCAAGTCCCCAGCCAAGGTTGGGAGAACGTTGCGAAGCTTGACCCGCGCGTGGAACAGACGCGCCTTCACCGTGCCTACGGGGCACTGCATGATGATGGCGACATCGTCCAAGGAATGACCCACCCCATAGACCAGTTCGATCACGACCCGTTGATCCACGGACAGGTGATCGAGCCCCTTGCTCAACCAGTCGCGCAACTCACGATCTTCATCCAGATCATTGGCGTGGTTGCTATGTTCCTGCAAAGCGTCGTCTTCGACAGGCTCGTCACCATGTTGCCGTAGGGCCTTCAGCCCACAGCGATAGGCGATGCCCATGAGCCAGGTGGAAACGCGTGAGTTCCCATGAAAGCTGTCCGCCTTCTGCCAGGCGATCCAGAGGCAGTCGTTGATGACCTCATCAATGATGTCGGCGCGTCGCGTCAATCGAGAAAGGAAGCGGCATAGCCTGCTGTGATAACTGCGATAAAGCACCCCCAATGCGACACGATCACCCATGGACATGCGTTGGAGCAGCATGCGATCAGTGGCATCAGCATCGATAACGTCGTCGTTCATGGGTGCCGAGGAGGTCATTGGGATGTGCCTTGGTGACCGTGTAGGTGCCGTGACAACGTAAAAAAGTTGTCTCCGGGTCGGAGGGTCGCGAAATCGCTGCGCCCTGAAGGCGGGGAGCACAGACCGCCCCATGGCCGCCATGCCCCAGGGGCGGCCGCGATGCGATCGAGTTCAACCCGCCTAGATCCCTTGCCCCACAACCTTCCCGCCTGACCGTAGCCGTGGGGAATCGCATATGCGACGTGATCGCGAATCTCGACCCAAAGATGTGGATTCTCGGTGAAGGAGTGCCAGAGTCGTGGCGACACCTGATTAGCGTCGAATCACAGCTCGCGAGCTGTTTGCTCCCTCCCTTGCTTGCAGGGGAGGGTTGGGGAGGGGTGGGCCCTAGAGAAAGCGTTTCGGGAGGGGCTTTCTCAAGTGTTCACCCCCTCCCGGCCTCCCCCTGCAAGCAAGGGGAGGAGAAAACCGCGCCAGCTGTGATTCGACACTAATCAGGCTGTTAGCAGAAGGAGGGGAACATCGCGCTCCCTGAAGTAGCGGCCTCCGACTCCTTCGCCATCCTTTCACACCTTACCGACGAGCATCTCCGGGTGATGAAGACGTACCGTTGATTCACCTGGGCATGCATTGTCCATGGTGTGGCTTGAAATGGGAGATCTAGCCAAGGGCTCCAAGCCATGCGTGTCATTTCGTTGGTTTATACGGCCTTGCTCAGCGTGATGCTGGGCGCCGGTGGCATCTTGCTGAGTTCACATAGCGCACAAGCCCAACAGGCGGCTGCAACCAACGCCAGCACAGCAGCTGTCGAGCACGGCGCTTCCAGCGGACTCAGTCAGAGCGATATCGCGAAAATGCTGCCGGCCACCGACATGGGGGCCAATGCTGCACGCCAGAACAATCCACATCTGCCATCGGTCAGCGACAGCCTGGCCACGCCGTTCGATGCCGCCTCGATTCCGGTCAACCCGCTGGCGCCGAACGCCGACGCGATCGGCGCGAAAACCTGTGTGGCCTGCCACGCGCAGGAAAACCTGCAAGCCTCGCACAGCCTGCACGTTGCCTCGTTCCGCGCCGGTGCGGCGAACAGGGGCCCACAGGCCGCCTGCGAGACCTGCCACGGCCCCGGTTCCGACCACGCCAAGCAGCCAACCGCACCGGGTTCGATCATCGCGTTCACCCACGATGCGAAGACGTCGCCGCAAGAGCAGGCCGGTGTATGCCTGAGCTGTCATGCCGGCGGCGCACGGCAGCACTGGATCGGTTCGATCCATCAGAACCGCGGGCTGTCCTGCACCGATTGCCACAATCCGATGGCGCGGCTTTCGCCGGAGGGCGTGCTGGCGAAGTCGTCGATCGACGAGGTCTGCGCGACTTGCCATCAGGACATCCGCGCCAAGTTCAACCGTCGCTCGCACATGCCGCTGCCGGAAGGGCAGATGGCCTGCACCGATTGCCACAACCCGCACGGCAGCATCACCAAGCCGCTGCTGAAGACCGATACGGTCAACGAGACTTGTTATAGCTGCCACGCCGAGAAGCGCGGGCCGTTCCTGTTCGAGCACGCGCCGGTGCGCGCGAACTGCCTCAACTGTCACGACGTGCACGGCTCCAACCAGCAGACCCTGCTGGTCGCGCCGATTCCGATGCTGTGCCAGCAGTGCCACACCATGACGCTCCACCCGAACGATCTGCAGACCCCGGCCGGACTCGGCACCGGCCCGCATCCGGACGAGCGGCTGATCGGGCGCGGCTGCTTGACCTGCCATACCAATATCCACGGTTCGAACCATCCTTCCGGATCGAAGCTCCACGAGTGATGGAGGCGGACGATGTTTGCGCTGAAGGGAAATCGCATGACGCCGACAGCCCTGACTCTGGGCCTGCTACTGGCGTTGTTCGGCACGCGGGAGGCGCTGGCTGGTGACACCAGCGGCACCATGCGTGTGGGTGACATGCAGTTTGGCAATGCACTCGACCCGCGCGGCTGGACGCCGATGCTGCAACCGAGCGATCCCGATGGCATGTCGTATCTGCACGCAGGCATGCTGCGCACGCCCACCGGCGCGCTGTATCCGTATCCGCCGATGGTCGATCCGGGCAAGCCGCTGGGGCAGGGCGACTGGACCTATGCCGGGGTGCTCGAATTCGGCTACCTCCACGTCGGCGGTGACCGCAACGCGGAATATTTCCGCCAATACGCCGACTGGCGTAGCGGCGCCGTGCTGGGCCTGCTCGCACTCGACTTCGAAAATCGGAAGACCGGCGCATACGCCGAATTCCGCGGCGACCACCTCAGCGGCGACGACCAGTTCTATCGCCTGCGCGCCGGCCGTTACGGCAGCTACCGTATCGAGGGCTTTTACCGCGACATGCCGCATACCGTGTCGACCAACGCTTACCCGATCTGGAATGGTGTCGGCACCACCGACCTGACCTTGCCCGCGCGGCTGGTCGCCGGTGCCAGCACACCGGCGCAGGTGGCGGCAGTATCTGCGACCGTCCCCCGGCGCACTATCGGGCTTAACCGCACTCGCGAAGGGCTCAGCTACGAGGGCGTGCTGTATCGCGACTGGATAGGCTCGGCTGCGATCACCAACGAGAAGCGCACGGGTACCCGACTGTGGGGCGGCTCGATGTTCTTCAACTACCCGTTTCCCGACAACGGCGGCGCTCTGGAGACGGTGCGGCCCGTCGACTTCCGCACCACCGATATCAACCTCAGTGTGCGCAACGTCGGCAAGATCTGGCACTTCCTGGCCACCTACAACGGCTCGTTCTTCCGTAACCACAAGGACCACCTGAACTTCGAGAGTCCGTTTGCCCTGTACAACGTGGCCGGCACGCCGCAGGTGGCCGATATCAAAAACGGCCAGTCCTCGCTGGAGCCGGACAACGACTACCACAACCTGCGGCTGGACCTGTCGCGCGAACTGAAGTGGAGCGGCCAGCTCACCCTGGCTGGGGCGTGGGGCACGATGCGCCAGAACGATGCGCTGCTGCCGCCAACCACGTGCACCGGCACCGGCGGCGTCTTTATTGCGCCCACGGCCGACTACACCTTTCCATGCGCGAACTGGAACACCACCGCGGCGTTGTCACAGCGCAGCGCACATGCGCGCATCGATACCGGCCTGTTCGATGCACGGGTGACCTTCCATCCCACGCCCGTGTTCGGCTGGCATGCCGGCTTGCGCTGGTATCGCGAGGACAACAAGACCCGCTACCTCTCCTACAACCCGCTCACCGGCCAGTACGGTTTCATCTCCGAGAACGGTTCGCAGGGCAGCATCGTGCCGGGAGAGACCGGCATCTTCGATCCGAACAACCCGCTGTATCGGTCAGCCAACATCCCTGTGCGCAACGTGCCTTTCAGCTATACCGATTCTCAGCTCGAACTCGGCGCCGACTGGCAACTCGGCCGCAAGACCTCGCTCGGCGTCACCTACACCTACGACCAAAATCAGCCGAAGTATCGCGAGCGCAAGCGCGTCGATGACCAGCGCATCAAGTTCGACTGGGTCAATCGCGATGTCGTTGGCGCTACCGTGCGGCTGAGCTGGGAATACGCCAAGCGTGACGGCGGCAAGTACAACTACGATCCCTTCGTGCCGTTCTACTCCGAGTCGCTGCCCGGCTTCGTCACTCCGGCCATTGGCCTGCCGGCCTACACCGTCGCCGACATGCGCAAGTACGATCTGTCCAATCGCACAGAGAGCAAGGCACGTGTGATCGTCACCTATCCATGGGGTGACTCGGCCACGCTTTCGACCACGTTCTACGGCAATCGCGATCACTACGATGCCTTGATCGGCCGGCAAAGCACCAGTACGACCGGTGCCACCGTGCAGTGGGATTGGCAGCCGACCCCGGCGACCACCATGAACGCCTACCTCGGTGTGGAAGGCTCACACATGGGCATCTCCAACATCAACGATGCCGACAATTCTGACAATGGCAATGCCTACGGCCGGATCGGCCAGGCCAACCCCCATCTCGGTGGGCCGCTATATCCGTATGCGAACCAGTGGTGGGAATTCGACCGCGAAAGCAATCGCAATGCCGGTCTCAGCGTCAGTCATGCCATCGGCCGCGCGCGTGTCGACCTCAGCTACAACTACACCGGCTCGTTCGGTCATGTCGGTTACAACTACGCCACCATCGGCGCGCTGGCCTACCGCGATGCTGCTGGCGTTGCCGCGGCCAGCAGCGGTTTTCCCGACAACAAATACCGCACCAATACGCTCGACCTGGGCCTGAGCTTTCGCGTCAATAGCAACGTCGGCGTGCGCCTGTACGGCCGCTACGAAACGGGCGCATTCAGTGATTGGCATTACGCCGGGCTCAACAACACGCTGAGCTACGACCACCGCCTCTATACCGACAAGGGCGGCCAGCTGCACTACAGCGTGAGCGTGGTGGGCGTCATGTTGAGCCTGAAGTTGTAGGAGCCGTGATGACGTCTCGCACAAGTCTCCTGTTGGCCTGCCTGCTGATGTCGACCGTCGTGCCCGGCGTTAACGCACAGCAACCGGCGGCCAGTACGTTCGCTGCGCCGACCAGCGTGTTGGACCTGCGCCGCATGCAGCCGATCAGCGGCGACGCCAAGGCCGGTGCCGGCAAGGCTGCGGTTTGCGCTGCCTGCCATGGTGCACAGGGTGTGGCGATTGCACCGAACTTCCCGAACCTGGCCGGGCAATCGGCGACCTATCTCTATGTGCAGTTGAAAGAATTCCACGACAGCCAGCGCACCGATCCGGTGATGACCGGCCAGGCCACCGCGTTGAGTGATGACGACATGCGTGACCTGGCCAGCTACTACGCCTCGCTGACGCCCAAGCCGGCAGGGCAGGCCGATACGAGCTCGCGCGGTGCGCAGTTGTATCTGGCCGGCGATCCCACGCAAGGCATTCCGCCTTGCCAAGCGTGCCACGGACCGGCAGGCCTCGGCCCACAGCCGCATCCGAGCACCGCACCGCAACCACCATGGGCCACGTTTCCACATCTGCGCGGCCAGTCCGGGTTGTATCTGACCAAGCAACTGGACGACTTCAAGCGCGGCACGCGTGCCGGCAGCAGTAATGCGAAGGTGATGCACGGCGTGGCGCAGACGCTTAGCGATGAGGATATGCAGGCGCTGGCGAGCTACCTCAGTAGCTGGTGATGTCGGTCGAGGGGGGGCTGGGCCGCTCTTACCAGCATTCCAAGTTGCCAGGGCGTATGAGCGTGGTGTTGGTTTGCTCTTGCTCTTCGGGGGCCCCTGTGGAGCGGTGAGGGCTGGACGAAAAGGCCCGCAGGGGCATGGGCAAGGATGCCCATGCCTCCCGACAGGACACCAAACGTCGTGTCGAAAAGCCCGGCCAGCCCTCACGGACTCGGAGGGCGAAGCCCGGAGAGCGCGTAACCGGGGTGGCCTCTCTTTTGGTTACTTTTCTCTGGCCAAACAGAGAAAAGTGACTCGGACCGCGGCAGCGGTTCGAAAGCCCGCGGTCCCACGGGGACTCCCTTCGGTCGCAACGAGCCAGGTCGCGATAACGCGAACATCGAAGCGTCAACGCTACTGGACCCCGGCCTACGCCGGGGTGACGACAATGAGAGGTTATCGCGAGCACCCGCCCCTCACCTCAATCCTCTCCCCGGAGGGGAGAGGAGGCAAAGGCACACACCATCTCGCCAGCTTTGAAGATACGCAACCTTTCCCCACCCAGACGGCACTCAATGAAAAGTCGGTCACGTTCAAATCCACAGCCTGGCCTGGAATATGGAAATCGAGCGAATCCAGTTGCAGACGCACGGCGACCACGGCGGCATGCTCATTGCGCTGGAGGAGGATCGGAACGTGCCCTTTGTGATCCGGCGCGTGTACTACATATTTGGCACGAAGAACGACGTGCATCGGGGTCGGCACGCACACCGCCATCTGCATCAACTGGCGGTGGCGGTGCGAGGCTCTGTCACCTTTCTGCTGGACGACGGCAGTGGGGCTGAAGAGGTCGTTCTCGACGACCCCTCGCATGGGCTGATGCTCGGTCGCATGGTATGGCGCGAGCTGTACGACTTCAGCGACGATTGCGTGCTGATGGTGCTGGCCGACCAGTTGTACGATCCCAGCGACTACATCACCGACTACGCCGAATTCCTGCGCGAGGTCAGCGGCTCCATGTACGTCGAGGACATGGCAGCATGTCAAGGCCACTAGTCCTGATCGGGGCAGGGGAGTTCGCGCAGATCGCCTGTGAATACTTCGAGCACGACAGCGACTATGACGTGGTAGCTTTCAGTGTCGAACGCGACTATCTCAAAGAGCCGATGCTAGCGGATCGTCCCGTGGTGGCCTACGAGACATTGGAAACACACTACCCACCGGCCGATGTCGACGTGTTTGTCGCCATCCCGTCCAGCCAACTCAATCGCCTGCGCACGCGCTTCTATCAAGATGTGAAGCGCAGGGGCTATCGGCTCGCCACGTATGTCAGTACGCGCGCCTTCGTATGGCGCAATGCCGAAGTAGGCGAAAACAGTTTCATCTTCGAAGGCAATGTGATCCAGCCCTTCGTTCGCATCGGCAACAATTGCATCCTCTGGAGCGGCAACCATGTCGGGCATCGCACCATCGTGGGCGATAACGTATTCGTCGCCTCGCATGCGGTTATTTCCGGCTATTGCGAGATTGGCGAAAACAGTTTTATCGGCGTGAACGCCACGTTCAACGACCACGTAAAAGTCGCGCCCGACAATGTGATTGGCGCCGGTGCGCTGGTCACGCGCGATACGGAGCCCGGCTTGGTCTATGTCGGGTCACCGGCCCATGCGGTGCCCGGCAGGTCCAGCCTCGAAGTGAGGCTCTAAAGAACCCATGTTCCAGTGGACGAAGAAAGGGTTGGTGTTCGACACCGCACAGCGGGGCGTGGGCGGCTGGATGCAGCACTCGGCGCTTACGCCGACGCCATATCGCCTCGACGATGACCTCATTCGCGTCTACGCAGGGTTTCGCGACGCCGAAGGTGTCAGCCGCATTGGCTACGTCGACGTGCGAGCAGCTGATCCTGCGATTATCGTGCGCGTCAGTGCGGCACCGGTGCTGGACATAGGTCGGGACGGCTGCTTCGACGACCACGGCGTGATCCTGGGCGATATCGTCGATGCGCCGGGCGGCCTGCACATGTTCTATGTCGGCTTTCAGCGTGTGGCCAAGGCCAAGTTTCTGGCCTTTACGGGCCTGGCGGTCTCCAGCGATGGTGGCGATCGCTACCAGCGTGTGCAGGAAACACCCATCTTGGATCGTGCGCAAGGTCGCAGCACCATCGGTGCCGTGCATTCGGTCATTCGCGAAAATGGTCGCTGGCGCATGTGGTATGCCGTTGGCGACGATTGGGAAACCATCAACGGCCAGCCTTTTCCGCGTTACCACATCCGTTATGCGGAGACGGGCGATCCCAGGGCGATGCCGCGCGAGGATCGCGTATGCCTGCTTCCTCGTGGTAGCGAGTATCGAATTGGCCGGCCACGTGTCTACCGGCTGGGCGGCAAGTACGTGATGTACTTCACGCGAGGCAATGTGACCGGTGAATACTTTCCGGGCGTTGCCTACAGCGATGACGGCATCGAATGGGAGCGCCGCGACGAAGAGTTCGGCATGACGCTGTCCGACAGTGGTTGGGATTCGCGGGTCATCTGCTATCCCGCCCTGATTCGCCAGCGCGACAAGCTATTGATGTTCTACAACGGCAACGACATGGGGGTGGATGGATTCGGCGTTGCCGAGGTCAACCACGCCTGCTTGGATGGTGGTGCGGATGTTCACGGTTAGACCCTACGTTCAAGCCGATGCGGACGCTTGGGATGCGTCGGTCGAGCGCTCCCGAAACGGCAACCTGTTGCATCGGCGTGGCTATATGGATTACCACGCCGATCGCTTTGTCGACCAATCGCTGATCGTGGAGAAAAACGGCGAGATGGTGGCGGTCTTTCCTGCCAACCTTCAGGGCAACCTGGTGATGAGTCACGGCGGCCTGACTTATGCCGGTCTCATAACGACCCATGCCCTGCGTGCCGAATCGACGCTTGCCGCGTTCGAACAGATCGGCAGCCACTATCGTGGGCTCGGCGTGGAACGAGTGGTCTACAAGGCGGTGCCGCATGTGTTTCATGCCTATCCTGCCGAGGAAGATCTGTATGCCTTGCATCGACTGGGAGCACAGCTGAAACGGCGTGATCTTTCCTCGGTCATTTCCTTGCAGGAAACGTTTCACTTCACGGAGGGGCGCAAGCGTTCCATCAACAAGGCAAGAAAGGCGGGTATCCAATTGCAGGCCAGCACCGATCCTGCGCCTTTTCATGCATTGCTTACGGAAGTGCTGCACAAGCACGACGTCCTTCCGACTCACAGCCTGAAGGAGTTGTGCCTGCTGCAAGCGCGCTTCCCCCAGAGGGTCGTGCTGCATGAAGCACGCCGCGAGGAGGCGTTGCTGGCGGGTGTGCTTGTCTACGATTTCGGCAGGGTGGTGCACACGCAGTACATGGCCGCGTCGGAGGAGGGGCAGCGCCTGGGGGCGCTCAGTTTCTTGCTGTCGGAACTGATCGGCGGTATCTACGCCAACAGGGCTTATTTCAGCTTCGGCATTTCTACCGAAAGGGAAGGGCGAGTGCTCAACAGCGGCCTGGTTACACAAAAAGAATATTTCGGCGCCCGTGCCGTCGTGCACGATTTCTATGAATGGCCGCTCTGATGGAAACATCCCTGATGGAGACCGCCCTGATGGAGGTTCCGTTCCTCAGCCTCAAGGACGTCAACGCCCGGTATGCCGATGAGCTGAAGGTGGCTGTCGCGCGGGTTATCGACTCGGGTTGGTATGTGCTCGGCGAGGAGCTTGCGGCCTTCGAGCGTGAGTTCGCCGCCTATTGCGGCGTGCATCACGCTGTGGGCGTCGGCAATGGACTGGATGCCCTGTCGCTGATTTTTCGCGGCTACAAGGAGCTCGGCGCTATTGACGAAGGCGACGAGGTCATCGTGCCTGGCAATACCTTTATCGCCAGCTTTCTCGCTATTACCGAAAACCGGCTCGTGCCGGTACCGGTGGAACCCGATCCGGCCAGTTTCAACCTGGATCCGGCATGCGTGGAGGCGGCCATCGGGCCGCGCACGCGGGCCATCATGGCGGTACATCTGTACGGCCAGTTGGCCGACATGCCTGCCTTGGCGGCACTGGCCCGGCGGCACAAGCTGCTCTTGATCGAAGATGCGGCACAGGCGCATGGGGCGATGAGTGATGGACGCAAGGCCGGCACGTTCGGGGATGCGGCGGCTTTCAGCTTTTTCCCGGCCAAGAACCTGGGGGCGCTGGGCGACGGCGGCGCGGTGGTGACCCACCATGCCGCGCTGGCGGAACGGGTCGCGGCCCTGCGCAATTACGGTTCCGACGTGAAATACAGACACCTTTTCCAGGGCCTCAACTCACGGCTGGACGAGATACAGGCCGCCATGTTGCGGGTGAAACTGAAGTATCTCGACGACGATGTGGCATGGCGCCGCCGTGTGGCGCGTCGCTATCGCGATGGCATCTCTCACCCGCATATCCAGTTGCCGGCGGTGGCGCGAGAAGAACAGCACGCCTGGCATCTCTTCGTGGTTCGCAGCCCTTACCGAGATGCCTTGCAGAGGCATCTGCTGGCGCACGGCATTCACAGCCAGGTGCATTACCCGACGCCACCGCATCGACAGCCGGCCTATGCTGCCTTGCGCCATGCCGATCTGCCGCTGACGGAACGATTGCACGATGAAGTATTGAGTCTTCCGATGGGGCCGACGCTGCACGAGGACGCGGTAGATCGGGTTATCGAGGTCTGTCAGGCGTTCGAAGGCCCCGCATGAACATCGTCCGCGCCAGTGTCTATACGGCCACCGGTACCGCCGCGCGGTTGCTCGCGGGCCTGGTCGTCATCAAGCTGGTGGCATCGTTTGCCGGGCCTGAAGGTGTGGGCAAACTGGGGCAGTTCATGAGTCTCATGTCGTTGCTGGCCGTGCTGGCTGGCGGTGGCATAAGCGCTGGCATCGTCAAATACGTGGCCGAATATCGTAACGATGCGGAACGGTTGTCGCGGCTGCTTGCAGCAGCGCTCTGGTATGCGTTTTTCGCATCCTGCCTGATGGGATGCGCTGCGTTGCTGTTCAGTCGGCAGATCGCCACCTGGCTTCTGGATGACCCCCGCTATGCAGGGCTGATCCGCGTGCTGGCCGTGGCGCAGATTGGCATCGCGCTGGTCAACTATATTCTTGCCGTGGTCAACGGTTTCATGGATGTGCGCCGGCTTGCGTTTATCCAGGTGACGGGATCGTTCTTCAGTATCGTGATGGTGATCTTGCTGTCGCGCTGGCTTGATCTGTACGGCGCTCTGCTGGCACTGGTCTTGAGTCAGGTGCTGTGGCTTGCGGTCGGTTTGCCGGCATGGTGGCGAAGCTCGTATTTCCGGCGCAGCATGCTGCGGGTTCATTTCGACCGCGAAATGACCCTGCGGCTCGCGGCGTTCTCGGTGATGACGGTCACTTCCGCCTTGTTGGCACCCTTGATCAATATCGCGGTTCGCGATCATCTTGCTTTGCAGCTCGGCTGGGAGGAGGTGGGCTACTGGCAGGCGGTGAGCAAGGTGTCGGATGCTTATCTGCTGTTCCTCACCACAGCCATCAACATCTACTACCTGCCCAAGTTGGCATCGATCAATGAGCGCGCTTCCCTGGTGCTGGAGCTGCGCAATGCGTATCGCTACATCTTGCCCGCCGTCGTCGTTCTTGCGGCGGTGGTCTATGTGTTGAGAGGGTGGGTGACGCGCTTGCTGTTCAGTGCGGATTTCAGGTCCGCCAACGCCTTGTACGGGCCGCAGCTGGTGGGCGATGTCATCAAGATCGCCTCCTTCATTCTTTCCTACATCATGCTGGCCAAGGCCATGACATGGCTGTTCGTGATTTCGGAGTGCGTGTTTGCGGCCAGCTACCTGGCGCTGGTCTATGTGTTTACCGCGCGCTTCGGCCTGGTCGGTGCGATGTATGCATTCTCGATCAACTATCTCGCCTACCTCGCGTTCAATGCGCTGGTCGTACGACGTTACCTGGGAGGGCTGTGACGATGGCCTTCGACGCATCGAAGGGCGGGGCGGCGATGCCGCTGGTTTCCGTGCTCATACCCGCATTCAACCACGAGCGTTTCGTGCAGCAGTGTCTGGATAGCGTGCTGGAAGACCCTTATCCAGCCAAGGAGCTCATCATCATCGATGACGGGTCGACCGACAGAACCGGCGAAATCATTACCGATTGGGTGGCGACGCATTGCATGGAGCTTCCCATCGAGTATGTGCGCCGGGATAACAAAGGAATCGCAGCGACCTTGAACGAACTGGTGGTGCGAGCGAGCGGAGAGTTCCTCCGGCCGGGCGCAAGCGATGACTATCTGTTGCCTGGCGGCCTTGAAGCCCAGGTCCACTATTTGCTGGCGCACCCGTCCAAGGAGGCGGTGATCGGTGATTCGATCGTCGTCGATCGGGGTGGGAACAAGTTACATGACAGCGGCATGTGCGACCTTCACGGTGCCAACAAAAATCTCTATCGCTCTGATGAAGGCATTCGTCGTGCCGTCATCAGTCAGTGGGCCGTTGGCGGTCCGGTCGCCTTGATCAGAAAGAGCGCGCTTGACACGGTCGTCCGCTGGAGCGAAGGCCTGCGTATCGAAGACTGGGATCTGTTTCTTCGCCTGGCCGCCCGAGATGCGCTTGGCTTCATCGACGTCAGTGTTTGTGCGTACCGCGTCCACGGCGCCAATCTGAGCATGACGCGCAACACGGCGACTCGTGTAGTCAATCTGGTCGAGTCGAAGCAGGTTGCGCTACGAAGGGAAAGCCTGTTCGACGAGCCTTACCGAACCTTGCTCCGCGCGCAGTCCCATTACATCGAGGCCAAGATTTCGTTCCTGCAGAGACGGCCGTGGAATCTGCTGGTTCACCTGATGATTTATCTATGGCTGGTCATGGTTTCAAAGACCCGGCTTCCATCGGTCAGGCCAGACACGGAGGAGGCATGATGCAGCTGTTGCGCCTTCCTTCCATCTATCTCGGGCTTCCGATGCTTCTTGCCTGCGGCATCACGTGGCTGACGTACGATCTCCCGGTTGATTACCTGGATGGCCTGCTCCTTCTGGCAGCCACGGCATCGGTCATCGTGCTGTTCGACGTGAATGCAGGCGTCAGGATTCCGGAGACCGTGCGATTTCGCACGCGCAACTATGCAGGCACCCGCGATTCGTTCGTCGCGTTGGCCTTTGCAGGCCTGATCCTGCTTTTCTGTCTGCTTGATCTCACGCTATTTCCCATCCCGCTGTTCGACAAACCATCGTCGTATGCCTCGATGGAGGGTGGCCGCGAACATATCCGGCACATTTCCGACATCTGCTGGGTGCTTCCTCCGATCGGGCTGCTTTGTGCGAGGAGCAAGGCGCTGCGCAACGTGCTCATAGCCGTCGGCTTTCTGTTTCCCGTGCTGGTGATCGACCGGAACAGGCTCTTCGCCGCCGTATTTTCGTTTGCGCTCGTCATCCTGCTGCGCCGGAACGAGGCCAGGCCGCTGCCGTGGAAGAGTGTCGGCTTTCTGGCGCTTGCGGGAACCAGCATTTTCTCGATCCTCGGCATACTGCGATCCGGTCCGCTGGATCACATCACGCTGCCCTTCAGTGCCATGTACAAGGCTGCGCCGGTGGGCATCAAGTGGCTGCTGCTTTACGGCAGCGCGGGACCCTACAACTTCAGCGCCATGCTGGCCAAGCATTACTCCAATGCCAGCTTTCTTATCAATCAGGTGGTCCCCATGCATGGCTCCGTCGCGACAGCCGGGACGGATATCCCGCTGGATGCGTCGAATATCAACGTGGGTACGGAGTTCTTTCCATTCCTGCTGGCGTTGGGCCCCGTTGGCGCGGTGGCTTCAATTTTCCTTTTGTATGGCCTGCTGTTGTGGAGCGTGCGTCGTCTTCGATCGACGGTTCCGCTGTTTTCCTTCCTGATTTTCCTGCGCGTTTCCTATGTGTGTGTGATGTCTCCCTTTGCACCACAGGCTTTCACCTGGACGAACGCCGGCTTCATCGGCTTATGTCTTTTCATGCAGGTCTTCGCGACATGGCTGCCGAACAGGAGGTTGTGGGAGCCCATAGGCAACGGGCAGGGCGATGCCCCTGCGACGGCCGTGCAAACCATGTCTTCACATTCCATCCAGTGAGCACAGAACCATGGAACAAGATGAAGTCTATTTGGTGGATCTCTGGCGGATCTTCTCCCGTGAGTGGCGATGGGTTGCCGCCGCGCTGGTCGTGGCCTTGGCCTGCACCTATGCCTTCACGCATCGGCTAAAGAATCAGTGGGAGGCGACCGCCTGGATCCAGATCGGGCAGGTCGGGCAAGTCGGGCCGCTGCCGCAGGGCCAGGACCCAAAGATCGAGCCGCTTCAACGCGTACTCGAGCGCTTGCAAATGGCCCCGTTCCAAAACGGCGTGATGAGCAATCTCGGCTTTTCACCCGATTCACCGGAAGCCCAGCTCTATCGCAAGAGCATTAAGCTGGACCCGCTGCCTTACGCTGGCCCGCTCGTCCGGATGAGCCTGCGAGCGTATTCACCGCAACAGGCGCGCCAATTCGCTGAGGCGACGGTCAAACAGCTGCAAGCCATCCACCAGCAACTTGAGGCGACGCCGCTGACGCTGGCCCATGCGCGGCTTGATGAAATCCAGACTGCTCTACGCGATGCGCTGGCTGAACGGGATCGATTGCAACAAGCGATCACGCCGGGAAACAGGGACGACGCGGGAGGCAAAAGCATCCAGAATCCATTGCTCGCGAGTGTGTTGCTGAGTAGCAAGAACACCGAGATTCGCGGCTTGCAGTCGGCAAGAAGCGATCTCGCCGACCGCCTCAGTTCCACCTATACGTATGAAACATCGCTTCTGGGGGCCATCTATGTCCCTGATAGAAGGGCATCCCCGAATCTGGTGTTGATATGGGGTGTCGGTATTTTTCTGGGGGCCTCTCTGGGTGCATTGATCGCCATGGCAAGAAATGCTTTGCGACGGAGGGGCCACACGCCGCCCGCATTCAACCAAAGCGGCCCATATCGGCACTCACGATCAGGATCGGAAGAAATTGCCTAGGCTTACCTGATTGACGTCGAATCTCCGCTGGCGCGATGTTCCCCTCCCCTTGCTTGCGACGCAAAGCTAGTCCCGTGGGACAGGGGGAGGTCGGGAGGGGGTGAACACTTGCGAAAACCTCTCCCGAAACGCTTTCTCAAGTACCCGCCCCTCCCCAGCCCTCCCCTGCGAGCAGGGGAGGGAGCCCGTAGCTCGCGTCGCTGAGATTCGACATTGATCAGGACGGGGGATCGACTATGAGTGGCCCACACAAGCTTGAAATCGTGCGCCAGACGGTACCCAGCGCGAACGCTCGCCAGCGTCAATGGAGCGCGCCCCTGGATGATGGGCAACTGCTCGATACGCAGCGTGCCTTCGACAGTGTCGCCGCCGACTATGACGGACCGCGGGGCAATAACGAACTGATCCAGCGCATGCGGCTTACCTTGTGGGATACGGTGCACAGCGAGGTGCCGTCCGGCTGCCGCCTACTCGACCTGGGATGCGGCACCGGCATCGACGCCGTCGAATTCGCACGGCGCGGTTTCCATGTCGTCGCCACTGACTGGTCGCCGTTGATGGTCGAGCGGACGCGGTTGCGCGTCGCAGCTGCAGCCCTGCAATCCCGCGTCACGGCGACGCACCTCGGCGTGCAGCAGCTCGATCAGCTCGAAG
Source organism: Dyella subtropica (assembly GCF_026283965.1). Lineage (GTDB taxonomy): Bacteria > Pseudomonadota > Gammaproteobacteria > Xanthomonadales > Rhodanobacteraceae > Dyella_D > Dyella_D subtropica. The sequence continues at coordinate 27,271 of NZ_JAPDPD010000022.1, read as the reverse complement.
GTGAGTTCGACGGCATCTATTCGAACTTCGGCCCGCTGAACTGCGCGCCGGATCTTCGCGCCGTCGCGGCCGAATGCGCGCGCCTGCTGCGCCCCGGCGGCACGCTGTTTTTTTCGGTGATGGGTCGGATCTGTCCGTGGGAGCTGGGGTATTACGCGCTGCGGGGCCGCTTCAAACGGGCCGGCGTGCGGGCCGCGCGAGGCGCGACGGCGGTGGGGATGAACGGCCATACGATCTGGACGTATTACTACCTGCCACGCGAGTTCTACCGTGCCTTCGCCGAACACTTTTCGCTGAAGAGCTATCGTGCGCTGAGCCTGTTTATGCCGCCGCCTTACCTGGTGGACTACTACCGGCGCCGTCGCCACTGGTGCGAGCGCCTGGGCCGACTCGACGATCGCCTGGGTGCGCTGCCGTTATTGCGCGACATGGGCGACCATTTCCTGATGGTGATGCGGAGGCGTTGAATCCGTGGACATTCTCCAGGCAGCGATGGACGTCAGCTTGTGCCGCGCGGCTTCGATCACGCCCGAAGGCACGTCGCGTGCACCGCTGCCGATCAGGGCAGGGCGGATCGGCGCCTCGTTGGCCGCGCGGGCTTATCGGGTCGACCTCCATGACCATCTGATCTTTCCTGGCCTGATCAACGCGCACGAGCATCTGCACGTCAACACCGTTCCGCCGTTGAACACCGGCGCGCGGTTTCCCAACAGTTACGCCTGGATCGAGGCGTTTCAGGCGCATTTCGAGGAGCCTGCCGTCATCGCCGCGCTGCAGGTGCCGAAAGAGCTACGGCTGCGGCACGGGGCGCTGAAGAACCTGCTCGCCGGCACCACCTTTGTGGTGCATCACGACCCTTGGCATCCGGCGCTCGATGCAACGAACTTTCCGGTCGCACTGCTACGCGATTACGGTTGGAGCTATGCGCTGGGCTGGCCCGATTATGGCCCGCCAGTGCAGCAGAGCTTTGCCGCCACGCCGGCCGACCGTCCCTGGCTGATCCATCTGGCCGAAGGCACCGATGCGACCGCGCAGGCGGAGCTGGCCCGGCTTGACCAGCTGGGATGCCTGGCGGCGAACAGCGTGCTGATCCATGGCGTGGGTTTACGCGAACAGGATGTCGATCGGGTGATCGTGAGCGGGGCTGCGGTGGTCTGGTGTCCGACCAGCAACCGCGCTTTGCTAGGGCGGTCGCTGGATCCGCGGCGCCTGTACGCGGCCGGCCGGTTGGCACTGGGCAGCGACTCACGGCTCAGCGGTGCGCGCGACCTGCTCGAAGAGATGCGAGGCATCGCCGCCCGCGGCGAGCTCAAACCGATGCAACTGCTGAAGCTGGTCACGACGCAGGCCGCACGCATCCTGCGTCAGCCGTTGCGTGGCAGCCTTGCGTCGGGTGCGCCAGCGGATCTGGTGATTGTCGAGGATCGTGGCGGCGAGGCGCGCAGCCTGGTGGACATCGAGCGCAACCAAATCCGCGCCGTGGTACGCGATGGTGTTCCCCGTATCGCCGATCCCGATTTCGCCGATTGGTTTGCGGCGACCGGTATGGAAACCGTGCCAGTGATGCTGGACGGCAAGCCGAAGCTGCTGGCCCGGCCTCTGGCCGATCCGGCGCTGATCGCTCTCGAACCCGGGCTCGAACGGATCGCCGATCGGAACGAGCGCGAGCCTGATCTGACCAAGGATGCCCTCACCAACAACGCCCTCACCAACAACGCCCTCACCAACAACGCCCTCACCAACAACGCCCTCACCATCGACGCCCGGTGCAACTGATGGCACGCCTACCGATGCTCGAACCCGCCGAGGCCTATACGTTGTGGGCGTCCAGCTATCCGGCGCACGCCCACAATCCGCTCATGCAGGCCGAAGAGCGCGCCATGCTTGAGCTGATTCCGGCCACATTGCAGGGACAGGCCGTGCTCGACGCCGGCTGTGGCAGCGGACGCTACATGCTGCATGCGCTGCGGCGTGGTGCGACACGCGTGACCGGCGTGGATCTCTCGCCGGAGATGCTGGAACGCGCCCGTGTGGAGCTGGCCCGCGTGGAACTGGCTCGTGGGGAGTTGGGTGCACGCCGACCCGGCACCGAGGTCGAGCTGATGCAAGGCAACCTGGCAACGCTTCCGGTGCCGGATGCCTGGGCGGATCTGACGATCTGCGGTTTGGTCATCGGACATCTGGAGCATCTGCAGCATTCGCTAGCTGAGCTAGGCAGGGTGACCCGTCCAGGCGGTACGTTGCTGTGCAGCGACGTGCACCCGATCGGGCATGCGCTGGGCTGGCTGCGCGATTTCGAGTCCGGCGGCCGGCGCTACGCCGTGCGGCACACACAGCATCTCTACAGTCATTGGCATGCCGCCTGCGCGGCGCTTGGTCTACGTATCGAGCGGGTGCTGGAACCCATGCTCGATCCGGCCGACATCCCCGCCGGTGCGCACTTCGACCCCAAGGCCCTGGAGGTTCCCGTGGCACTGGTGTTCCAACTGAGGCGCGAGCCATGACCCATGCGCCGCGCACACTGCTGATCAATCCAACCATCGTTTCGCGTCGCAGCGCGCGGTTTCCGCTGGCCGTCCTGCACCTGGCGGCGGCGTTGGAGCGAACAGGCAGCAGCCAGATCATCGACGGTAACGTCGACCGCGATTTCGTTGACGATACCCTGCGCGCGATGGAACAGAACGCCTTCGACGCCGTCGGCGTCAGCGTCATGGGCGGCCCACAGCTCGTATCAGGTATCGCCGTCTCCAAGGCGATTCGCGAGCGCTTTCCGGCGGTGCCGATCGTCTGGGGTGGCTATTTCCCCACGCTCAATGCGGATGCCGCGCTGGCTGCGCCGTACGTCGACTACCTGGTGCGCGGACAGGGCGTGGAAACCCTGCCGGAGCTGGTCGATGCGCTGGGCAGCAAGGCAGACTCGAAGCTCGCGTCGATTGGTGGGCTGTCGTGGAAGAACAACGGCGCGATCGTCCACAACCCGAACCGCCGTTTCACGTTGGGCGACACCCACCTGGAGGTGCCCTACGACAAGCTTGGCGACCCGCGACGATATCTGGCGCGCACCTATCTCGGCCGGCGCACCGTCGCGCATCAAGCCGCGATCGGTTGCCGTTTTCGCTGCACGTTCTGTGGCGTGGCCGCGATGTTCGGAGGTACCACCATTCTGCCCGCGGCGGAGCGGCTCGAACGCGACTTGAGCTATTTCAAGCATGAGCTTGGCGCCGACTCGGTCCAGTACTTCGACAACAACTTCTTCGACCGTGAAAAGGACATGATTCCTCTGCTCGAAGTGATGGCCAGATTCGAGATGCCGTGGTGGTGCTTCGCTCGTTCGGACGCGCTGCTGAACCTGTCGGAGCGTTCGTGGCAGCTGGTCCGCAAGAGCCGGCTACGGATGGCGTATATCGGCGCGGAGTCGCCCAACGGCCAGATGCTCAAGGAGATCCGCAAAGGCACGCGGCCGGATCAAACCATGGAGGTGGTCGAGTTGTGCCGGCGACACGGCGTGATCCCCGAGCTGTCCTTCATGGTCGCGCCGCCGGAGAATACGGAAGAAGAGACCGAACACACTTTCGAATTCATCCGCGCGTTGAAGCGGGTCAATCCGCAGACTGAGATCGTCATCTACATCTACACGCCGCTGCCGGAGAACAGCCGGCACGAGAAGGACCGAGCAAAGCGGCCCGCGACGCCGCTGTTCGACCTCAACGGCGAACCGGTCGTGTTCCCGACGACGGTGGAGGAATGGGCGCAGCCGCGCTGGGTCGATTACACCTGCCATGCCGATGCGCCCTGGCTTGACGACAAGTTGCGCCAACGCATCCATGACTTCGTTACCGTGCTGCGTTGCCGCTACCCCACCGTGCAGGATCTGCGTTCGCCGTCCTGGGCCAAACGCAGCCTGAGTGCCATGGCCGGGTGGCGCTATCACTACGGCAAGTACGACCGGCCGTGGGAACTGGAGCTGGCCAACCGGCTGGTGCGCTTGCGTATGCCGCAGGTTTCGGGGCTCTAGGCGAGTGCCGACTTTGCACGTCGCGCAGATCAATTTCCTGCCCGTGCCGGAGGGTCTCGCGCACGCCGAGGTTCTCAATCAATGGCACTCGCTGGTGGATATCGCCGAAGTGGTGGCCAGTTCCGGAACCCGGGTTTCGGTGATCCAGGCGGCAGCGCGTCAGGATCTGATAACACGCAACGGCATCGACTATCACTTCGTCGATATCAGCGGACTGAAAACGTCGGCAAGCCGGGCCCGTCGCTTCGCCGGCTTGCTAGCCGACCTCCAGATCAACGTCCTGCATGCGCACGGCCTGGCGTTCGCCGGAACCGCGTTCGCCGTGTCGCAATGCCTGCCACGGCTGCCGATCATCATTCAGGACCACGCCGACCGGCCGCCGCGCTGGTGGCGATGGCCGCAGTGGCGGCGCTGGTATGCCGCCATTTCCGGCGTCGCGTTCACGGCATCCGAGCTGGCACGACCGTTCACCCGCACTGGATGGTTTGGGCCGCACGCGCAGCTCTTCGCGATTCCCGAATCCAGCAGTCGCTTCACCATGGGCAGTCAAGCCGATGCCCGTGCGGAGACCGGTCTTTACGGCGATCCTTGCGTGCTGTGGGTCGGACACCTGAACTCCGGGAAAGACCCGCTGACCGTGCTCGACGGCGTGGCTAGGGCCGCGCTGCAGCTGCCTGACCTGGAACTGTGGTGCGCCTTCGGTAACGCACCCTTGCTCGACGAGGTGCAAAGCCGCATCGCGAGCGATCCACAACTTGCCGGGCGCGTGCATCTGCTGGGTAAGGTTGCGCATGCGCGCATCGAGGCACTGATGCGCTCTGCGGATCTATTCGTATCGGGCAGCCTCGCCGAGAGCTGCGGTTATGTCGTACTGGAAGCGCTGGCCTGTGGCGTCATGCCGGTGGTCACGGACATTCCATCGTTTCGCGCGCTGATCGGCGGTAGCCGCATCGGTCACCTGTGGCCCCGTGGCGACGCGGCGCGGTTGGCCGAAGCGCTGGTCGATGCGGCGGCCAACCGGCCGTCGCCGGAACAGGTGCGCGAGCACTTCGATGCCACGCTGTCGTTTGCAGCCGTGGGCCGCCAGTGGGCCGACGCGTATGCGCAAGTCCACAACGAGCGGCGACGGAGGACACTGTGAAGCTCGCGCTGGTGGTCCCGGGAGGCGTGGATCGTACCGGCGAGTTTCGCGTGATCCCGGCGCTACTGGCCTTGATCGAGCGGCTGGCGCGGACGCACGAAGTCCATGTCTTCGCGCTGCACCAGGAGGCGGCGGCAGCCCGCTGGGAACTCGCTGGTGCCACTGTGCACAACACTGGAGACGGCTGGACCCGGCTGCGTGCGATCGCGGCGATCCTCAGCGAGCATCGCCGCGCGCCGTTCGATCTGGTCCATGCCATCTTCTCCGGTTCCTGCAGCCTGGTCGCCGTGGCTGCGGCGAAGCTGCTGCGGCTGCCGAGCCTGGTGCATATCGCCGGCGGCGAACTCGTCGCGTTGCACGAGTTCGACTACGGCGGACGACGAAAGTGGAAAGGGCGGCTGCGCGAGGCGTTGGTGTTGCGCGGCACCGGTGTCATCACGGCGGCCAGCACACCCATCATCGATTCGCTGAACGCGCTCGGATTGCCGGCCCGACGCGTACCGCTGGGCGTCGATCTGCGGCTGTGGCCTCCGCGCGCTCCGCGCAGGCGCAACACCGAGCAGGCTCGGCTGATCCACGTCGCCAGTCTCAATCGCGTCAAGGACCAGCAGACGCTGCTGCGGGCGCTGGCAGCCTTGGCCGACATGGGGATGGCATTTGAGATGGACATCGTCGGCGTGGACACGCTGGATGGCGAGATGCAGCGACTTGCCTGTCAGCTTGGGCTGGAACGGCAGGTGCGGTTTCTCGGATTCAAGACCCAGCGCGAATTGCGCCCGATCATGGAATCGGCCGACCTGCTGGTGATGTCGTCGCTGCACGAGGCCGGACCGCTGGTGGTGCTTGAAGCCGCGGCAGTCGGCGTACCCACCGTTGGCACGGCGGTCGGACACATTGCGGAATGGGCACCGTCGGCGGCGTTGGCCGTACCCGTCGGAAACGCGCCGGCACTCGCGGATGCTATCCGCCGGATGCTTGAAGACGAGGATCTGCGGCTACGGATGGCCGTTGCGGCGCAGTTTCGAACGATCCGCGAGGACGCCGATCACACCGCCCTCGCGTTTGAAGCGCTCTATCTACGGTTGCTCGCCGCATGAGAACGAAATGCTCCATAGGCTCGTCAGGCATCCAGGCCGGAATGCTCGGCGATACCCCCCAGCGTGATTACGCGGAGAAACTGAAGATGTTCAACGCATTCGCACGGCCTGAGCTGTGCGAGGCGATAGACGCATTGGCGGTGCCGGCGGGTTCGCGCGTGCTTGATGCCGGTTGCGGCACGGGCGAGGCGGTCGCGTGGTTTCACCAGTCAATCCAGGGCCGCGCCATGGTGGTGGGAATGGATCTCGCGACCGCGCACATACACATCGCTCGCCGTACCGCACCGACCGGCGCGCCGATCCTGCAGGCCGACATGATGCGGCCGCCCCTGGCAGACGGCAGCTTCGATCTCGTTTGGGCGGTCAATGCCATCAATCATCTGAGTGATCCTGTTGCCGGCGTGCGGGTTCTATCGAACCTGCTGCGCCCGGGCGGACGCCTCGTGATAGGGCAAAGCTCATTGCTGCCCGACATGTACTTTGCATGGGATTCCCGCTTGGAAAGGATCGTAAACGAAGCGGTGCGGCAGTATTACCGAGAGCGTTACGGCCGAAGCGAGCATGATCTGGCAGCCATCCGTTCGCTCGTCGGATGGCTGCAGACCGCGGAATTGCGGCAAGTGAGCGTGCGAACGCGGATGATCGAGCGAACCCATCCGCTGACAGAAGCGGACGAGCGTTACCTGCTCCACGTGATCTTCCGTGGCACATGGGGTGAGCGCCTTCGGCCTTACCTGCGGCGGGAGGATTTCGAAGCACTGGCGCGACTGTGTGATCCGGATGACGCGTGTTATGCGTTGCGGCGGCCGGACTTTCACTTTCTACAAAGTCTCACGATCGCGGTGGCTACGAAATAGAGAGGGCCGCCGCGGCCTCGCGTTTCACATGCCTTGGGTCCAATCATCGACGGCGAGTGCACCATCCGGAATGAGTGTGAACGCTTTGTCGTGAGTGATGAGCGTCGCGTTGGTGGCAACCGCATGGGCGGCAATCATCATGTCGAGTGCTCCCAAAGTGATACCCGCCGACGTGCAGGACGCCCGCAAATCGCCGTAGACCGTGGCAGCGCGCTCATCCCACGGCAATACCTCGACGCGCAGCAAAAACTCGCGGATAACATTGGCAAGAGCAGCGGGGTGACCTTTACGAGCCAACCCGTATAGCAGCTCCGCTTGAGTGACGACAGAAATGACGATGCTGTCCATAGGCAATGCGACGAGTCGTTGGCGGACCTCAGGCGGATGCCCCTTGATGACGTAACTCGCCATGTTCGTATCGAGCATGAAGCGACTCAAAACAGACTCCTTTCCCCGGCGGGTAGGTCTTCACGATCCACCATGAAATCCGCTGGGATCTTGGTGCGGTTGGCAAGTTCGAAAAACTCTTGCCAGGAGGCAGGCTTCGGCGACAGTACGACATCGCCAGTCTGAGGGTCACGGCGAATGAATACTTCGGATCCCTGAAAGCGGAATTCCCTCGGAAGCCGGACGGCCTGACTTCGCCCGGTGATGAATAGTTTGGCGGTGGCCGACATGATGGGGCTCCTTTGATATCTATCAGAAATATATATCCTTGCATGGTGCATATCAATGGTATCTACCTTGCCTGATGCGACTGGTTTGGAAGGCAGTCATGTCCTGCCGGGTCGAAAGACCAGCTCCGCGCCGACGCGGGATGTGCACAAGAGACAGCTCCCTACGCAGACTTGATCAGAGCATCCCTATACCTCCGTAAGCGGCATGCCCTGCTTGCGGCGATAAGCCTGATGAAAACCTGCCGTGTGATGCAGTTGGTCGCCTTCCGCCAAATTTTCGTCAGAGGTGATACGGCCGAGGAAAAACGTGTGCGAGCCGACCTCCTGACTATGCACGATGGTCAACTCCTGAATGCGCAGCGCAGCAGCAACAGCGGGTATACCGAATTCCCGCGATGGTCGAACAGGAAACGGGAGTGCATTCCAATCCATGAGCGGCTGCTTATGATGCTCGCTGAGCTTGTAGACGACCGCCTTCATGGTTGCAGGGATGTTGGACAGGGCAACCCGGCGCACTTCGCGCATGGCTGGCACGGAAACGTTGGTGCTGCGTAGTGCGAGCGAAAAAAATCCGCTCCGCCCCAGCGGGCCAATCAAATCCATCGGGAAGATGTTTCGATGGCCTGGCGCGTCGACGGAGACAAGGACGACCGGCCGCACACACAGATAGGCGGTCATGAGCTGCTGTACCTCGGCGGGCTCCATCGCGAAGTGGGGCGAGCGATTCTTCAGCATGAGGCGGTTCTGCAGCCACGCATTCCACGGGCGCCGCGGCCAGCCGAGACAGTGGTGTTCGCCAGCGGCCACGTGATAAAGGGCGAGTGACGCATTTTCGGTAGCGACTGACGCTGTCTGCGCCAGACGCAAAACCCCGAGTAGCCTTCCTGTCGCGTTATCTCTGTACTCAAGTACGGGGCGTTGGCCGGCATCAAGGCTGGTCGCGATCTGAAGTGGCTTGAGCGAAGCTACCGTGTGGTCCGCCGTGACATCTGCCGATGTTCCATCCCAACGCAAGGTGGCGTTGACCAGCTGCTGCGGAGGAGCAAGGGCTACCGGAGACCATTGCGGCAGTGGACGCAGGAATGGCCTTATCCAATCCTTCCACATCTCAGACCCTCCGAAATAGCAAGAACATGTAGAGATGCGTGGCCAATCCGAAACCACGCGGGGTGAGGCGTTCCAGCCGGAAATGCGGTGATGCTGCTCGCGCGACGACACGCGGCGCAAAACGATGAACGCGGCTTTCGCTTGGGCTGGCGTAGTGACCACTGCGCATAAGATTGATGGCGTTTGCTCGCCACCAGCCGTAACGCGCATCACCGAGATAAAAAGGATTGAGCATACTGGCCAGGACAAAGCCGCCCTGGGCGACCACGCGCGACAAATCCTCAAAAAGTGATGTGTGATCCGCGAAATGGTTGAGGACCGCAAAGTTCGCCGTGACTCCCTGCACCTTGCGGGTGAGAGGCGATGCGACCGTGATAATGGTTTCGCGGGCGATTTCGTCGCGGCAGTACTGCGCCATGTATTCGCGCATCGCTTCCGAAGGTTCATACACGAACGTCACGTGTCCGTTCGCGGCATAGGCCTTCGCATCAATACCGGTGCCAGCGCCAAAATCGAGCACGTCTGCTCCGTCTGGCAGCAGATCCAGTGCCATCTTCTGAAACCTGTCGCGCACCACCCGGTCTCGCTGCGAGGTCAGAATGAATTTGTGGTACTGCTCTCCAGTGTGCACGTCTATCCGTCTGTTCGATTTTCCGGGGCTATTTCGTTGGAACGAGAGATTCCAACGCTGCGCGTACCACATACAAGGTGTCCATCCGCGGCACCGGCCGGGTGAGCCAGGTCAGCATGCGTCGGCTATGGTTCGACGTGACCCAGCTTTGACCCTGTAGCCATAGCTGCGTGCGTACCATGTCGGCACGTTCCTTGATGGCTTCTCCCGACGGCCTGACACGATTCTTGATGTAGCGCCCGACTTCGCGCACGGAGCGGGACCATTCGATGCCGGAGAGCGCGTGTAGCCACAATTCGGAGCACGAAACCTGCGTCAGGGTTTGATGGCGCGAGATCGTCCGCAGCAGGGGAGGGCAGTCACGCTCGAGCCGGGCTAACACGGCTTCGGGTACGGCATTCTTGTAGTAGCGCGCAACCAGGTGCAGCGGCGGCAGCGCCCACCAGGGGGCGTCGGCGGCATGCTCGTCCCACAATACGTTCCAGTCGCTCGCCACCATGCGTGTCGCCAGCAGCGAGATGTCGTTCAAGTGCAGCAGGCGCAGGCTGCGGTTGCAGAGGTTGCCTGCCGCGTGCAGCAGCAGGTGGCTCATCAAGGCGCCGATAGACGGGTAGTCATTCAAACCTGGCCGCGGCTCTCGCGGATAGATTCGTTCGGTGATATCGATGGCGGAGACCGGTAGCCGCTCCTGGATGCGGGTGTGCAGTTCGATATTGACCGGTGTGTCGCGGTGCTCACCCAAGCCTGCAACGGGTGAGCCTTCTGCTGGCTTGAATACCCGGTGCTTCCACGAGGCGAATGACTCCACGTAGCCGAGGTCCAGCAGCAGCTTGATCGTGGGCTCGGCATCGTTCTCGCGAACCAGCAGGTCGATGTCGGCCATCGGCCGGTCGCCCGGCGTGTAGAGTCCCAGCGCGTGCAGCGCCGAACCCTTCAGAGGAACGATGGTTAGTCCAGCGGCGCGGGCGTCGATGTCGATGCGATTCAGCAGAGCCACGATGCGTCGATGGCGATGCTCGACGTGCTCGCGCTGACTGGCGAGGAACACCCTCCACTGCGGGTTTTGCCACGAGGAAAATTTGCAAAGCAATGGCGATACACCATGCGCGGCGGCGGCAGCCGATGCGAGCTGCCATTCAAGCTCGTTCCACGCGGGCGTTGTGCCGCCCGGCTGCGATTTCGCCAGTTCCAAGGCAAGCGTTTCGGTAGTGAGGCGTAAGCCGTGCTTGACGATTTTGAGTGGTGGCAGCATCGAGGAGCTAGAGCAGATGCAGGGCTATGCGTCGCGCTGCCGGGAGCGGTGACGTCGTTGCGTCTTTGGTTCGGTGTGCCTGCTCACTCGCGATCAGCGCATCCCATCGTGCATCGAGAGCGACGCTGGCTTGGCGATGATGCTCCGGCGGTTCGATGGCCTTCGATTGCTGGAGGGTGACCTGTTCGTGCAGCAGGTCGCGCACGCTGCGATAAAAATCCGAGTCGTAGGCGCCGCTGAACATCATGGCCAGATCGCCGCTGTCCTGCCAATGCGTTTTTGAACCAAGCTGGGCCTCAACCTGCTCGTAGAATTTGGTGCCCGGCAGCGGGTAGGAAACACTGACGCCGATGTCATCCGGAGCCGCCTGCGCCACCAGCTCGCGAGTTGCCAGCAGGTCGGCCAGTTGCTCGCCCAGATAGCCCAGCTGGATGAAGAAACCTACGCGGATGCCGTGCCCACCCAGTCGTGCGCGGGCTGCAATCAGGTCCTCGACTTTCGTGCCCTTGGTCATCGCATCGAGCACGCGCTGGCTGCCGCTCTCAGCACCGATCCACGCCTCGGCGCAGCCGGCCTGCTCAAGCGCGGCGGCCATGCGTTCGCTGATCAGGTCGGCGCGCGTCTGGATAGTGAACGGGATCGGCCCGTCGGCAGCGCGAAGGTGCGCACCGAACTCCGCCACCCAATCGGCGTGGAAGCCGAAGATGTCATCCGCAAGCCAGATGTGATCGGGCTTGAACGTCTGTTTCAGATACGTCATCTCCGCGGCCACATCCTGGGCACTGCGCTGCTTGTAGTGGTTTCCCCAGATCGGCTTGGCGCACCAGTTGCAGCGGAACGGGCAGCCTCGCGACGCCGCCATGTTGAGACTGAAATAACCGTGCCGTTCGCGCCACATCGCACGATAGCGTTCGATGTCGACCAGATCCCAGGCAGGGCGGTCGATCAGGCGCGGATCCGGCGGCATCGCACCGATGTGCGTTGTGTGCGTCTGTCCGCTCGACAGCCGCGTGGCGACGCCGGGGATGCCGGCTGTCCAGTCCAGGGTGTCGAGACTCGAATCCCGGTCCTGGCGCTCGATCAATTCGACCAGGGCCGCAATACCTTCGCCGACCAGCACGGCATGCGCGCCCGCCGCGAGAAAGGCATCCGGATGGTCGGAAGCATCGGAGCCCGCAACGATCACTCGGGCGCCCTGGGCGCGCGCTTCGGCGATCATCTGGCAGGCCGCCTCGCGCATGCGGCTGAGGCACATCTTGGTCAGGAAATTGAAGTTGTCCTCGTAGATGACCACCACATCCGGCCGTGCGGCTCGCAGTGATACTGCGTAGTCCTCAACGCCTTCGGCCAGCATCGCGTCGAACAATGCGACCTCATGTCCCATCTGCCTCAGGAGTGCGGCGATCTGGATCGTAGCGAGCGGGGGATAAGGTTTGCCGCGCTCCCACTGTTTCCGGTCGTACCTCAAGAAATAAGAGTGACCGGCCAGAATCCTTAGCATCTCGAAGAGGCCTCAATCGTAGCCGTGGAGATATGCCGAAGTAGCGCATGAGCGTGATATCTGGACGTAAGTGCCTCCGCGTGGCTCTTCGGTTGCGTCTCGTAGTAAAAATATTGGGACATCGTTATTTGGGTCACCTTCCACGGATGTCCGGCGACGTGCAGTGGCAGCTTCTTGACGGATCCCTCAGGCGGCTTGCGCTAGGGACGCTCTGAACAAGTCCAGGCACAACCTTTTCCCGAAGAAGTCGCACTTACCACACGATCTATGTGGATTAGTGCGTGGCTGAACTATTGAACGACGATGATGGTCTTGACTCCCCGCCGTGGCGTGGAGACGCCGATGCCGACCCCTTTTGCGAGCGACCGGGTCGCCGCTTCTCGGTGTGCAAGCAGATATTGGGCGGACCGTTCCGATTCGAGAGCACCAGCCAGGCGCTCCTGCATCTGGTAGAGGTCGCCTATGGCGGCTTGCCGCAGCACCATCTACCGCTGACCACGCCGGAGTTCCGCATCGAGCTGCGTTTGTTGCCGCGCCAGGCTTCGCTGGGCGGTGTCGAGCCGCCGCCCGTCATACAACAATCGGGGGCCGGTTTGCTCACCGGCGTCATGGACGCATCGAACTACGCTGTCCTCGCGCCTGAGCAGCACCGGGCTTTGGTGGTGGCCTCCGAAGACATGCTCAGTCGCCCCTACCATCTGCGCTATGAGCTCATCGAATTCGCCGTCTTCACTCTGGCGACGCGCGGACTTGGTTTGGTCCCGCTGCATGGCGCCTGCGTCGGCCGGCATGGGCGCGGCATCCTGTTGCTGGGGGCCAGCGGCTCGGGCAAATCGACATTGGCCTTGCACAGCCTGCTGCAGGGCCTGGACTTTCTCGCCGAAGACGCGATCTTCGTGCAGCCAGAGAATCTGCTCGCCACCGGCGTCGCCAATTACTTGCACGTGCAGGTCGATGCGCTGCGTTTCATCGATGACGATGCGGCCCGGCAGTGGATCACGCAGGCCCCGGTGATTCGCCGTCGCAGTGGTGTCGAGAAATTCGAAGCCGATCTGCGGCAGGGTCATGGCCGGCTCGCGGCGGTGCCACTGGAGTTGGCCGGCGCGGTATTCGTTTCCAGCCAACCCGCTGACGATCCGGACGTCTTGCTGAGCCCTATCCCCAGGGATGAAATCGCTGCACGGCTCTCTGCCGACCAGCGGTATGCAGCCGGGCAGCCCGGCTGGCATGGCTTCGAGCGGCAGCTGATGCAGTTGGGCGTTCACCAATTGCGCCGCGGGCGCCACCCACGGGCCTCGGTCGACGCACTGCGGCAGCTTCTCGACTAAGAGCCATCCCTTTCAAGGTCTTCGCCCTCTGCCTCCTCACCCCCGGTTACCCATTTGTCCACGGGGGGCAGAACGGAGGTGAGGAGTGGGTGCTCGCTATGACCAAAATCGAAACCCGCTTTAAACTCCAGTGGCTAAGCCAAGGGTGACAACGATGCGTTAGAGGAGGGGGTTGCTGATCTTCCAGGATGTTTGGTTGGAGCACGCCATGGCGCTTCCTAGAAGTGTGGAAATTTGCGATTGACGTCATAGAACGCCATGTTCGATTATGACCACCGGGGAATTCAGAACGGATTTGTGGAGTGCACCAAGGAAGTGTCGCGTCAAAAGGATCGCGTGCCGAGAATGACGTGGGTGCCGTGGCCAGCGAGCCACAGGAACAGGCCAACACGGCATTCGACACCGGATTGGCGGGCCTGGTGCTCATTGCGCGATTTCATGGCATCGCTGCCGACGCAGCACAGCTCGCCCATGAATTTCAGGAGCCAGGCCGACCGTTCGGTCGCGATCTTGTTCTCCTAGCAGCCAAGAAGCTCGGACTCAAAGCCAAGGCGGTGCAATCGGCGGCGGATCGGTTGAGCTACCTCGCCCTACCGGCACTCGCCATGGATCGCGACGGCAGCTTCTACGTCATTGCCCGAGCGAATGATCAGAAGGTCCTAATTCAAGACCCTCGACGCGCTGCGCCGGAAATACTTTCCCTGGCGGAAGTCGAAGCCCGTGGGTCGGGCGAAGTCTTGCTCTTCACATCGCGGGCGTCGCTCACGGGCGAACTCTCCCGCTTCGACTTCAGCTGGTTCATTCCGGCGGTGGTGAAGTACCGCAAGCTGCTGGGCGAGATCTTGCTGGTCTCGTTTTTCTTGCAGCTGCTGGGACTGATCACGCCGCTGTTCTTCCAAGTGGTGATGGACAAGGTGCTGGTGCACCGGGGGCTGACCACCCTGGATGTGATCGCCGTCGGCTTGCTGCTGTGCCTTACCTTCGAGTCGATACTTAGCGGCTTACGGACCTACGTATTCGCCCATACCACCAGTCGTATCGACGTCGAGCTCGGTGCCCGGCTGTTTCGGCACCTGCTGTCGCTGCCCTTGGCGTATTTCCAGGCGCGGCGGGTAGGCGACTCCGTTGCGCGTATCCGCGAACTCGAGAACATCCGCAACTTCCTGACTGGAAATGCCATCACCTTGGTGATGGACGTGCTCTTTTCCTTCGTATTTATCGCCGTGATGCTGTGCTACAGCGGCTGGCTGACCCTGGCGGTGGTCGCCTCGCTGCCGCTGTATGCGTTCCTGTCCTTCACGCTGACGCCGGCGTTGCGGGCCAGGCTGCGCGAGAAGTTCAATCGGGGCGCCGAAAACCAGGCGTTCCTGGTCGAGACCATCAACGGTATCGACACCGTCAAGGCGATGGCGGTGGAACCGCAGACCAACCGGCGCTGGGACAATCAGCTGGCCGGCTATGTCGAGGCGGGCTTTCGCACCGCGGCGCTGGGCACCGTGGCGCGCGAAGGCGTCAATTACATCGGCAAGCTGGTCACGGTCGTAACGATCTGGGTCGGGGCGCGCCTGGTGATCAACGGCAGCATGACGATAGGCCAGCTGATCGCCTTCAATATGCTCGCCAGCCGGGTAGCGCAGCCGATCATGCGCATCGCCCAACTGTGGACCGACTTCCAGCAGACGGGCCTATCCATGCAGCGGCTGGGTGACATCCTCAATGCCCCGAGTGAGGCGAGTAATGGCAGCCGCAGCAGCATGCCGCGCCTGGAAGGGCGGATCGAACTCGATGCGGTGAGCTTCCGCTACCGGCCGGACACCCCGGAGGTGCTGCATGGCCTGAGCCTGGCGGTGCGCCCTGGTGAAGTGATCGGCATCGTGGGCCGCTCGGGCTCAGGCAAAAGTACGCTCGCCAAGCTTATCCAGCGCCTCTACGTGCCCGAGCGCGGGCGTGTGCTGATCGACGGCATGGATCTGGCGATGGTGGACGTGTCTTCGCTGCGTCGCCAGATCGGCGTCGTGCTGCAGGAGAACCTCCTGTTCAATCGCAGCTTGCGCGAAAACATCGCACTCACCGATCCCGGTGCCCCGCTCGACGCCGTGATCGCCGCGGCCAAGCTGGCAGGCGCACACGACTTTGTCCTGGAACTGCCCGAAGGCTACGACACCGTGGTCGGCGAGCACGGCGCCACGCTCTCCGGCGGCCAGCGCCAGCGCATCGCGATCGCACGGGCGCTGATGAACAACCCCCGCATCCTGATCTTCGACGAAGCCACAAGCGCGCTCGACTACGAGTCCGAACGCATCATCCAGGCCAATATGCGCGCGATCTGCCAGGACCGCACGGTGATCATCATCGCGCACCGCTTGTCGGCCGTGCGCGATGCCGACCGCATCATCGTGATGGAGCGCGGACACATCGTCGAACAAGGTAGCCATGCCGAGCTGCTGCAAATCCAGGCCGGCCATTACGCACGACTGCACGAGCTGCAACTGGCATGAGTACTCCCACCATGCGATGGCTGGCGTTTCGCGAGCTGTGCGGCCGTTACGCGCAAGCATTCCGTGCAGCCTGGGGGCTGCGCGCCAGCCTCGATGCGCCGACACGACGGCGGCACGAAACCGAATTCCAACCCGCCGCGCTGGCGCTGTGCGACACCCCGATCCATCCGGCCCCGCGTTGGGCCATGGCGATGATTGTGGGCTTGCTTATCGTGGCTGTGGCTTGGGCCAGCCTGGGTAAGGTGGATGTCATGGCCACGGCGCAGGGCCAAATCGCCCCCAACGGAGACGTCAAGACGATCCAGTCGCAGGACACTGGGGTCGTCACTGCCATCCATGTCGTCGATGGTCAGCAGGTCAAGCAAGGCGACCCTATGATCGACCTGGACGCCACCGATGCGCAAAGCCATGCCGAACAGGCCAGCTCCACACTGGCATCCGCTCGCAACGAAGCCGCGCGTGGCCGCGCCCTGCTGGAAGCCATCGATCATCAGCGCGCCCCCAGCTTGCAAGCCTCCAGTGGCGCGGAGGCCGCCGAATTAACGGCGCAGCGCCATGTGTTGGCCGGCGAATACGCAGACTACCTCAGCAATGTGCGGGAGCTGGAGGCGGAAGTCGCCCAGGCTGCCGCCAGCCTGCACGGCGCCGAGGCGGAAATCAGCAAGCTGGAAGCTACGCTGCCCATCGAGCAAACCAAGGAACAGGACTACGCCAAACTCGCCGAGAAAGGGTATGTGGGACTGCACCAGTACTACGGCGAAAAGCAGGCCGTGATCCAGATGAAACAGGACCTGGCCGCACAGCGTGCCAAGCGTGTCGAAACCCAGGCGGCGCTCGACGCGGCTCAGCGCAAGCGCGATGCCTATATCGCGCAAACCCGGCGCACCTGGCTGGAGAAAATCCAGGACGATGAAACCAAGGCGGTAGCGTCGGGCAGCGAGCTCGCCAAGGCGAAAGCCCATAGCCGGCTGATGCATCTCATCGCGCCGGTGGACGGCACCGTGCAGCACCTCGCCGTGCACACGATTGGCGGCGTGGTCAGTCCAGCCCAGGCGATCATGACGGTGGTGCCGCTTAGCCATCAACTGCTGGTCGAGGCGACGATCGACAACCAGGACATTGGCTTCATCCATGCCGGACAGCCGGCGGAAGTGAAGGTCGAGGCGTTTCCGTACACACGCTACGGCGTGCTGCACGGCACGGTGGTGCAGGTCTCCAACGACGCCAGGCCAGATGAAGCGGACAAGAGGAAATGGGTGTTTGCCGCGCAGATCGCCCTGCCGACGGACAGCATGCTGATTGAGGGCAAGGAGATTCACTTGACGCCGGGGATGACGGTGACGGCGGAGATCAAGACCGGGCGAAGGCGGATTATCAGCTATCTGCTGAGTCCGTTGATCCAGCACGCACGGGAGAGTTTGCATGAGCGATGACATCTGTAGCGGGTAGTGGCGTATCCAGCGCAACCAGAAGTCGTCCAACTCAATTCGCCGGAGAACATCTATGAACTTCAACTCCAAAGTGCGTCAGTCGGCAAGGTCACTAGTAGCGTCGAAAATTAGATCACCTGAGCATGCGTGTAAGTGGGTGTTCCTCATGCTCGGATTCATGACGTTAGGCACGGGTTGCGCGCCAGTGGCTGGACGATCGCCCGTTCATCAGGCGAGATATGAAATGCCGGGTGCGGCAACAGAGGCGAAGATGGATGCATCAGTGCCCCCTCTATCGATGAATGTCTTTTGGAAGCGTCTTTTGCCACTTTTGCGCGAAGAGGGAGGGTACGTGTCGGCGGACCGCCTCCAGAAAATCACTGGCGTCAAATTGAATGAGCAATCGGCGTTCGATGGGGTCGATATCTACACCGCTGAAGGAACGCAATCAGGGAAATACCACGTCCGACTGGACGAGTTTGGCGGTTCTCCTGATCTCCCAAGATCGAAGATGCCAGTGTGGAGACTTACGCGCGGTTACTACAGACCCGGTTATTATTCTATTTTTGATTTTGATATTTTGGCATCCGATTGCATTACGCCGGAAAATGCCAGGCGTGATCTATTAGATATCGGCTTCGTTGACAGAGGAGCTCTATTGCTATCTCCTCCCGAGCAAGTGTTTTCATTGCCAAATAGAAAATTTCCGCGCGTCACTACATTTCTCGAGTACGGGGCTGAAATCGCAGGGTGCGTTTTGGGAGTTCATGTTGAAGGCTATACGGAACGCCGGGAAGGGTAAGCGCCGATGACTAGGCGTTGCCTCACCGTTTAGAAGAAGGCGGCGCCAGAGCCTTTCATGCCATCAAGTGACGAACATTGATAGTTAATTCATGAGGTTATCATCTGGGATATATTGTGACGTTAAATAGATCTTCAATGGTTAGTGCAGCTTTGTTAGCCGTTCTTTCTGCGCTTAGCGTCTCTTGCGCGAGGCAAGCTAAATCTCCTGCATCGCCCCTTGGGGTTGCCACCAATCTTCTAAGGTGCTCAGGAATTAATGAGCAAGGTCCAATGTCGAATGGCTCGTATAAGAAGCACACCTCCGAGATGGTGGTCCATATGGATCAAGATCCAAGCAAGATTGAAGTATGGATCGATAGCCCGGTTTCCAAATCGCTGTGCTCGACGATTGCTGATTGCACAATTAGTCGCACGGATAGCACTATTCATATAGATGCTCACCACGGCGGCGAGGGGCTTCGCGTTCATATAATGAGCGCTTTGATTTCGATGCAAAGAGCGGAATGATTACCCATCAGGGCGGTGGATTGGATGGTGGTTGGAGCTTCACCGGGCGATGCGTGGCAAAGGATGCCAGGGCGTGATTGTCTCGATTGATCGTTGAGCTACGATCTAAGCTTGTCAGCGTCGGAATAAAGACTTTCAGGGCGGCTAGGAAGCAGAATATGGACGATTTTCCGGTATTGCCTTGCCAAAGGGGCGCGGATAAATGAAATCAAGCCGCAAATGCCGAAATTTGATCATCGCTACGATGGTCATTGCGGCTATGGGGCAGTCGATAGCGCGAGCGCAAAGCGCCCCTGTTGTCGCCGCTGCGCCGGCAAGCTCAGCTGCTGCACTGCCAGGGGACTCCCTAGCGTTGAGCGACCAGCGCCATTGGCAAAGCTTTCTAAAGCTTGCAGCCAGGCCTAACGCCGTGGTCACTCTCGAAGACATTAAGCGATCATTCCGTGATGAGACAGTTTCGACAACTAGTCCAGGACAATATGGGATGCCAAATGCTCTGGCGTACGTCGTGTCCATCCCGGAACGACTGCGCGAGCTATTTCCGGGTCGAAAGCAAATTCATCTGGATTTCTATTTTCACGATAAAGACTTGCGAACATGTCTAACCAAAGAAGAGCTGGTGAGCGATCTCAATAGAGCGCAGTGGAGGCAACTTTTTGCACACCCTGAATTCGTTCAGCCGGGGGTTGATGGCGGCCCTCCAATTAATTATCCAGCTCAAACAATCTTCTTAAAAGGAGATCAGGGAGTTATCTCGATAGCTTACGCAGGCGGCTGCCCAGAGAGTGCATCTTTGGATGCGAACAAAATTTACTTTGATTTACTTACCAATAAATGGACGTCGGGGATCGGTCAGTGACGAATCTAATCCTTTATCAAAGTGCGCCGCAAATCCGGCCGGCATTAAAGAAAACATGTGGATAGATCATTGATGTCGGACTTCTGTTGCTTTTTCGAAGGGTGCGGATCAATGAAATCAAACCGCAAATACCGAAATTTGATCATCGCTACGATAGTCATTGCGGCTACAGGGCAGTCGATAGCGCGAGCGCAAGGCGCTCCTGTCATCGCCCCCGCAGCAGCAAGCACAGCTGCCGCACCGCTGGATGACTCTCTGCCGTTGAGCGACCAGCGCCATTGGGAGGGCTTTCTCAAGCTCGCCGCTAAGCCAAATGCTGTCGTTACCGTCAAAGACCTTGAGGATGCCTTTGGGCAAAAGGCGGTATACCTGAAGAAGAATGGACTTTATGATTCTTACAGTATTAAAGACTTCGTGACACTTCTTCCAAGTGAAGATCGATTTGCGAAAGAGCGTTATCCGGAACGAGCGTCCAACTACGTTTCGTTTGGTTTTCTTGGTAGGCACAACAAAATGTGCATCACTCGCGATCAAGTGATAAGCGATCTTCTGAATTTTGGATGGATATTACACGCCCATTCTCCAGCGGAAGGGGATTTAACAGAAGATATGCCGGACGACATGAAGGTTGGTTCGGATATTTTCCTTAAAGCAGATCAGGGTGTTCTTAGACTGATCTATTCGATAACAAATTGTGCGACAACGGCTATTATGCAATCGAATAAGCTTGCATTTGATGAAGCTATTCAGGCCAATAAGCCGGGAATCGGCCAGTGAGGGATCCTGGCCTTAATCAGAGCTCGCGGAAAATCTGTAGGTCATTCATAAAGAGAGCATGTGGATAGTTCACCGATGTCAGACTTCCATTGCTTGGTCAAAGGGTGCAAATAAATGAATCAAAACCGCAAATACCGAAATTTGATCATCGCTACGATAGCTATTGCGGCTATGGGGCCGCCGATAGCCCGGGCCCAAAATGCTCCTCCCGTCGCCTCTGCGCCGGCGAGCACAACTGCCGCAAACGTGAGAGATCCTGTGGCATTGAGCGACCAGCGCCATTGGCAGAGCTTTCTCAAGCTTGCCGCTAAGCCAAATGCCGTCGTGACCGTCGAAGACCTTGAGGGCGCCTTTCAGGAAAAGTCAGTGCATCGGAAAAATCCCGGCTTTCCCGATTCTTACAAAATACAAAATTTCGTAGAAATCGCCTTCGGCAGTAACCGTCTTGGCCTCACGCTACATTACCCAGAGAGAGGGTCGAACTTCACATTCTATGAGTTCCTTCCTCCCCGGCCAAATGATAATCCATGGATAGATACCAAGCCATGCATTGCACACGAACAAGCGATGAGGGATCTTCAGCGAGCTGGATGGGTGCTACACACTCACTCTCCAGGAGAGCCTATTCATGGGGATATCAGAGAACAGATTCCGCCCGGCATGCCACTTGGTTGGTATACCCTCATCAAAGGAGATCAGGGTGTATTGACGCTTGTCTATTCGGAACCAACACATTGTGCTGACAGAATAATCATGCAGTCCGATAAATTCGAGTTCAATCGAGTTACCCGCGCCGCCACACCGGAGGGAGGCCAGTGACGAATCCAGCCCTTAAGGGTGATCTGATGTATTTGCATGAAAGATAAGTGTTCGTTGAGGCTTAAACATTCCGCATCAGTAGAGAGGTTGTGCAACATGTTTAAATCTATCCTTCCTTGGTTCGCAGTCATGACGGGCGTGATGATTATCGCCGGCTGCGCGTCAGTCCCAGTGGGCGGAGTATTAGCCAAAGAGAAGATCCCGGAGGCGTCAGCTTCCCACAATCAGGAATTGGCTCAGGGTAAGCCGATCACGCTAGAGCAGTCGCAAGAAGTTTGGCGCAAATTGATCCAGTTGGCGACGACGCGTAAAGACATAAGTAAGTCCGATTTTGAAAAGATGTTTGGGATAAGGTTCCCCCCCCCTGTCGTGGCTGGGGGCGACGATCTCGTTTATATGGCAAAGCTTGGATCTGGCCACACATTAATTGTGAGTTTCATTGAGCCAGGCAAAAACTCTACTCTTGATCCCAAGAGGTCGAGTCCCTCCATTGGCTTCAAGGAATTTATGCCGAAAGACGCTGATTACAACAACCCATGCCTGCCAGCAAGTACTGCTTTTGAGGAGCTCAAGAAGCTTGGTTGGAGTGATCCATTTACAATGCGCGCGGGCCTTGATGTATTTAGTTTGCCTGGAGGAAAAGGCGCTTATTTCATGGATATCTTGCACGTAGATGGGTGCATAGATAGCGTTCGTTTGCGCTAAATTAGCCCAATTCAATTTACTTGGTATATATTGCCCCTAAGCCGATCAAGGAATGTAAGTATGAGCGACATCAGTCCCCAGCTCCAGGCTATCCTAAATAATTTCCAAGCATCCACGGCTAACGATCCGATCGGCACGCAGACCTATAACACGCTGATGCAGTCCATTCAGCAGAGCCAGCCCCTGCTCGATAGATTGAATGCCAATGCTATCAACGGCTCCCTGGGTGCCATCAATTTTTCGACAGGCACCTATACAAATAGCTGCTTCGCCAAAACAACCGGAGATGTTACGGCCGCTGGACTTCCCATTTCGACTATTGAACTTGGATCAAACTATCTGTCTGGATTAATAGATAGGGGGATCATGAATTCCTTTGTGGTGGCCGATTTGATTGGGCATGAGAATTATCATGTATTTTATGCCCCGACAATCCAGTCTCAGTACAGCGACTGGGTGAGTTCAGTCAAGAATTATTTTGCAAATCCAACCGCCTCCGGCACCACGCCGGATCTGTTGTTGCAGCAACACGAGAAGAACAATGATGGCAACGAAGCTGGTGCCATGATGGAGGGCTTCAATGCCGCGGCAGCGGCCTATATGAAAGACAAGGGCCTGACCAGCTTGACTGCTGGTGACATCGGGAAAATGGCGGAGAAAGATGCTTATGTGAGTTATCTCTTCCGAAGGGATGGAACGCCCCAAAGCGGAATCGTACTTTCCAGTAGCGGTGACGGCACCATCGATACAGCTCAAAGCCTCGCCGGTGCTATAGATATTGCCGGGCAAGCTCCTTCATCAGGCGGCAATACTGGGAATACTCCACTAGGTGGATCGCTATCCCTGCCGAGCAATGACAATAATCAATATTACGGCGACTCGGCACTTCGCTCCCTGTGCCAGGCCGCCAACGGCCAGCCTTTCCAGATCAATTACGCGCAGGACGGCCTGCTCTATAACACAGCCAATCCGGCGTCTCCGCTTACCACGCTACAGGCCGACACCATGTTCGCGGCCAATGCCTACAATGTGAGCACAAATACGTCGTTTTTCAGCTCTGGCCTGAAATGCACGATTGTTGATACCGGAACGGGGCACACGTCTTCATACAACTGGCTTCAGCCTGGTGCCGCGGGTAACGGAAACAGCACAGACCCCTCGCTACAGGTTATCGATACCGCTCCGGCACCCTCTGCCGGTATCCAGTCTGTGAACACGCAAGAAGACCTGCAGGCTAATGGTACTTACATCAATTCTGAGACTCTGACCACCACGACTGGTGGTGCCGTTAGTGCCTCGGTAGATGGTTCGAACGCGACCGTTAACCTTTCTGGCGCGACTATTACCGATACGGCCGGCAGCAGTGTGACCGTCCGGGGCGCCAACAACACCATCACCAGTGGCAATGGCGCGACCACCACGATCCAAGGCAACAACGATACCGACACCAGCACGGGCGGTGTCGTCAATATTTCGGCGGGCGACACTGGCACCTCGGTGACTGGCAACCAGACCGCGATCAACGCCGCGAGCGGCGTCAGTAGCAGCGTCTACGGTTCGGGTAACATGATCGATCTGCAGGCCAACAGCAACTCCACAATGGGCGTGAACGGTAGTGCGGAGACGGTCAACTCGACCGGCAACAACGTCGTCTTGGGCGCAAATACCAACGCCACGGTCAACGGCGTGACAACCGTGAACTTCTGGTCGGGCGGCTCGAACAACTCGAACGTGACGCTGACCTCTGCCGGCGACACGGTTAATCTGGCCAATGGCGATAGCGGCGAGAGCATCACCGGCACCGGCGACACGATCAACGGCGCAAGCAGTGTCGGTGGCTGCGTCTACGGCTCGGGCAACACGATCGACTTGCTGGCCAACAGCAACGCCTCGATGGGCGTCACCGGCAGTGCCGAGACGGTGAATTCGACTGGCAACTACGTGGTTCTGGGTGGGAATACCAACGCCACGGTCAACGGCGTAACGACTGTGAACTTCTGGTCCGGCGGCTCGAACAACTCGAACGTGACGCTGACCTCCGCCGGCGCCACGGTCAATCTGGCCAATGGCGATAGCGGCGAAAGCATCACCGGCACCGGCGACACGATCAACGGCGCAAGCGGTGTCGGCGGCTGCGTCTACGGCTCGGGCAACACGATCGACCTGCTGGCCAACAGCAACAGCTCGATGGGCGTCACCGGAAGTGCGGAGACGGTGAACTCGACTGGCAACTACGTGGTTTTGGGCGGGAATACCAATGCCACGGTCAACGGCGTAACGACTGTGAACTTCTGGTCCGGCGGTTCGAACAACTCGAACGTGACGCTGACCTCTGCCGGCGACACGGTTAATCTGGCCAATGGCGATAGCGGCGAAAGCATCACCGGCACTGGCGACACGATCAACGGCGCAAGTGGCGTCGGTGGCTGCGTCTACGGCTCGGGCAACACGATCGACCTGCTGGCCAACAGCAACACCTCGATGGGCGTCACCGGCAGTGCCGAGACGGTGAACTCGACCGGCAACTACGTGGTTCTGGGTGGGAATACCAATGCCACGGTCAACGGCGTGACAACCGTGAACTTCTGGTCGGGCGGCTCGAACAACTCGAACGTGACGCTGACCTCCGCCGGCGCCACGGTCAATCTGGCCAATGGCGATAGCGGGGAGAGCGTCACCGGCACCGGCGACACGATCAACGGCGCAAGCGGCGTTGGTGGCTGCGTCTACGGCTCGGGCAACACCATCGACCTGCTGGCCAACAGCAACACCTCAATGGGCGTCACCGGCAGTGCCGAGACGGTGAACTCGACCGGCAACTACGTGGTTCTGGGTGGGAATACCAATGCCACGGTCAACGGCGTAACGACTGTGAACTTCTGGTCCGGCGGTTCGAACAACTCGAACGTGACGCTGACCTCCGCCGGCGCCACGGTCAATCTGGCCAATGGCGATAGCGGCGAAAGCATCACCGGCACCGGCGACACGATCAACGGCGCGAGCGGCGTAGGCGGCAGCGTTTTCGGCTCGGGCAACACGATCGACCTGCAGGCCAACAGCAACACTTGGATGGGCGTCATCGGCAGTGCGGAGACGGTGAACTCGACCGGCAACTACGTGGTTCTGGGTGGGAATACCAATGCCACGGTCAACGGCGTGAATACCGTGAACTTCTGGTCGGGCGGTTCGAACAACTCGAACGTGACCCTGACCTCCGCCGGTGACACGGTCGATCTGGCGGCCGGTGATACGGGGGAAACTATCAACGGCTCGAGCGAGCATATTGTTGGCGCGGCAGGAGATAGTCTTACGGTCATAGGTGCCGATGACACGTTCAACGCCGGTGTAAATGATGCCCTGGCGTGGAACAGCACGGACGGTAAATACACCGAAGACATGGCCTTCGGCGCCAGTGCCGGTCTCTCGAATGAGCAGCTCTTCACGAATGCCAATGGCGCGGCCACCGAGGTCGCGAGCCTTCTGAACAACGCCAGCAATGGCGAATCCACCGTGCAGTGGTACAACGGGTTCAATCTGCCGCAGGGCTATTCGGGCTGGGCGGAGACCTTCAGTGGCCAGAACGCCGGCGGCGAGTTGCTCCAGGAGGCCCAAACGAACCTGAGCAACTACACGGCAGATATCAATTACTACTACGACAGCCAGGGCCAGCTGGTGGATTACAGCGACACCTGGTTTTCCAGCGCGGGCGTCAATTACGGCACGGTGACCTTTGATCCGTGGGGCGATGTGCTGTCCGGCTACGACAGCTACAGCATGGCCGCCGACCCCGGGGCTGAGGAAAGCGACGGCTTTTATGGCCTGGCTGGCGACGCGCAGATGATCCAAAACACGCTGCACAGTGTCGGCGGCGGGCTCACGTCATCCTTGCTCAAGCTGGGCAACGCGAGCGATCTGGCGACGGCCGGTATCGGCTTGCAGCGCGCCGCGGCCTCGATCGCCGATGCCCTGGCGCATCCGGGCAGCAACGCGTCGCCCTACGAAAACGCCCATTGGTATGCCGCCAGCAAGGGCCAGCCGCGGACGGAGATCACCTGGAGCGCCGCGGGCGTGGGCGGTCCATTCAGCGGTTCGCTGAGCTCGGTTGAATTGGCGGCGGTCGAACAAGCTTTCGACACCTGGGGCAAGGCTTCCGGGATCCATTTCCGGGAGGTGGCCGATGCGAGCCAGGCGGAAATCCGTGTAGGTCTTGGCCAGCTCGATACCGTCACCTCCGGTGTGGCCGGCTATACCGAGTGCCATTCCGTCGCTGGCATGATGCGCGGCGCCGAGATCTATTTGGAGGACCCCGGCCAGGATGCCCTGGTCGGCCATGCGACGGGCGAGGCCACTTATACCAGCACCGATGCCTCCTTCGAGCAGGCGGCGCTGCACGAAATCGGCCACGCGCTGGGCCTGGCCTCCAACACCGACGCGCACTCGATCATGTATTACGCCTTGACGGCGGATAACCGGACACTGGATGCCACGGATGTGTCGAATATCCAGTCGTTGTACGGCCATTCGCCGGCGTCCGCGCTCATGGAGAGCCAGGCGCAGCAGTTGGTGCAGGCGATGGCCTCGTTCGATGCCGGGCAAGGAGCGTGGGAAGCTTCGCCGATGATGCCTGATCTGCACCCGCTGGCCTCGCTGGCGATGCCAGCGTCGAGCCATGGGTTGCGTGGGGCGTAATCCGTCCCACCATTTCTTCGGGCCCTTATTCGATATCGGCTCTACCGCAGTGTGGCTCGATGCTCTTGTCGGCCATGCTGCGGTAGCGTTGGCGTCTACATGATTGTGTGACGCCTTCGGCGACGGCCCACTTGCGTGGGCCATCGCCTGCGCCCACCTTTCCACGCATCGCGTGCCCGAGCTCAAGCTAAAAGACCTTGAAAGGGATGGCTCTAAGAGCCGAGTCGCTTGCGGCGGTAGCGTAGGCGTAACCTTTTCTCCTGAGGGGCGCACTCATCCAGGGCGGATCAACGCGGGATACGCAGAGTAGTGAACAGGCTCTAGGGATCACTCCTTTCAGGGTCTTCAAGAAGCTTGATGACTTAGCTCCCTCTCCCCTGCGGGGAGAGGGTTGGGGTGAGGGGGCAATCTTGCGACGGGGCAGGTTCGAAGCGGGTTTCGATGTACGTAATCGCGAGCACCCGCCCCTTGTAAGTTTGCTTTACCCCCGCCAGACCGTTGCCCCTCGGATCACGAGATCGTAGGTGAGCCTGGGTCGGCGGGGACTTTTCCTCACAACCCGAACAGTTGCCTGGGC
>NZ_JAPDPD010000021.1 GCF_026283965.1 Dyella subtropica | reverse complement strand
TCGTCGCTTGCATGCGCAAGCTATTAACCGTGCTCAACGCCATGGTTCGCGACAACGCCTCGTGGCATCTGGAACATGCGACATCCGCTTGACTGCCAACACAGTTGCTCACCTCAGTCCTCTCCCCAGAGGGGGCAGGTGGCGAACACCTTGAAAGGGATGGCTCTAAGGATGTCAGGCGAACCGTCCCAGTCACATGATCGGACCCATGATCTGCTGCGCTCAATTATGCGCACGCTCACCGGTGTCGAGTTTGCGGAAACGGCGGCGTATGTCGTGCTGTCGCTGGGTGCGGCGTTTGCCGGCAGTCTTGCAGCGGTGCTACTGGTGCCCCTGGTCCAGCCGGGGCACACGCTGCCGTTCGGCGGTGCGCTGTTCAACGCAGGCCTTAGCGTCGAAATGCGGTCGGCCATCTTTGCCGCCGCGATGGTTGCCTTTGCCCTGTTGCGTTGGCAGGCAGCGCGGCTGGGAGCTCGCCTGGTGGGCCGTTACGGCATGAACCTGCGGCGTCGGGTTCACGCGCGCTTGATCGATGCTCCGTTGACGTCGCTGGCGGATTCGACGTCCGCGGAAATCGCGAACGTACTCACCCACAACGTCGAACTCATCATCCAGGGTTTCAGTGCCTTGCAGCAATTGCTGGTCGCCGGCGTCACCGCCGCCGTCAGTCTCGGTTTCGCGTTCTGGGTATCGCCTCCGCTGATGCTTGCTGCACCTCTGTTAGCTGCGTTGGGGCTGATGGCCTCGCGTGCCTATGGTCGCGAGCAGGCCTTGGTCAGCCGTCAGTACGTCGCGGACATAACGCGACTGTTCTGGCACAGCGAGGATTTTCCGCGACGCTTGCGCCACGTCCGCTCGTTCGAGAAAGAGGATGCGGAGAGAGCAAGTTACGGCGCTATTTCCGCCCGGCTGGGCCACGGCTACCGACGCCAGCTGGAGCTGGTGGCCACCGGGCGGTTGATGCTCGAACTGCTCGCGGCGATCGGGATTGCGGCACTCTTCGTGCTCGCCCATCGCTGGCGCGGTATCGATCAGTCGTCGCTGATTGCTGTGTGCCTGCTGCTCGGACGCTTGCTGCCCTACCTGGTGGCGACCCGGCAGAGCTTCCACCAGCTGCGTTCGGCCGCTTCGGCGTTCGAGCTCTGGCAGCGATATATGAGTCTGGGTCCAGAACGGTTGTCTGTTGCACCGGCGCACACGGCGACTTCTGGCGGCGCTCTGCACATTGAGCGGATGCGGTTGATCCCGCCAGCCAACGGTCTCGATGTCGCCGATCTGGTTTTGATGCCCGGCGAACTGACGCTGATTGCTGGTGACTCCAGCATCGGCAAGAGCAGCCTGGTCGACGTTCTGGCGGGCATGACGACGCCCGAGGCTTTTGCAGCACGCGTAGGCGAACGGTCCATCGATTTTGACGAGTACCGCGAGCTCGTGCGGAAAGGTGCCTATGTCAGTCAGCATGTCCGGCCCTGGCAGCATTCTGTGCGCGAGTGCCTGCTGTGGGCTGCGCCTGAAGCCACCGATGAGATGCTACGGAGTGTGCTGACGGACGTCGGGCTCGACAAGCGGCTGGCCGAACCGAACCGGCGTGGCGGCGACTGCGGACCAATGCCTGAACATCGGCAATAACCTCGTTGGTCGCTAGCGAAGCGACGGCTCGACTACGGCATTGCCGTCGTAAAGTATCACCTGCAGAAGGTCAAGTCTTGACCAGATGAATCACCGCGATTGAACATTGCGCCGGGGAATTTCATGGATGGATGTGCTATGTGAGCCAGGGAAACGACGGGGCAGGGCAGTGTCATGCCGATACTGTGGACACTTCAGCAACGGCCAATTCAGAGGCTCCCTCCGACACCCCTCCCGACACCGGGATATTGGGCTTGGTGCCAATTGCGCGGCTTCACGGCATTGCGGCCGATCCCGTGCAGCTCGCTCACGAATTCAAGGAGCCGGGCCGCTCGTTCGACCGTGACCTTGTCCTGCTGGCGGCCAAAAAGCTGGGACTCAAGGCAAAAGCTGTTCGATCGACGCCGGAGCGATCTTTTCCTAGTGCTTCATCTTTATGGAACCAAAAGTAGTCGAGATGCTCGCAAATCAATTTCGTCATGCACCTCATTTTGTTCGGGGTTTGGGCATCAGGTTGGTCACACTGATGCTGGTCGTGCTGTTTTCAATTTCTAAAACAGCTTCAGCGGACGGGGTGACAGATGCTTCGAAGGCGCCCAATGCGGCCTTGCTGCATGAGCGTGTACTGCGTGTTCCCGGGGATAGCGAACGTCCTGTTGCGCTGCAAATGACGCTCTATACCCCGCCTGGTGAAGGTCCCTTTCCGCTCGCGGTGATGAATCATGGGTCAAACGGCAAAGTACCTGCGGATCAGCAAGAGCGGTACCGTTTCTCGTTCTCTGCGTATTACTTTCTCTCTCGGGGATACGCTGTTGCTTTGCCGATGATGCGTGGCTACGCCGGCTCCGGTGGTCATATTGAGCGTCACGGCTGCGATGATCTTGCAACGGGCGAGCTGGCCGCGCGAGATATTCGTGGTGTGATCGACTATCTGCGGCAGCAGCCATATATCGATGGATCGCGGATCGTAGTGGCCGGCCAGAGTTTTGGTGGTTGGAACACGCTATCTCTAGGCCAATTCGGCGTGCCCGGCGTGAAGGGGCTAGTCAGCTTCGCCGGCGGCATGAAAGCCTCGGATTGCAAGGATCCTGACAAGGCCCTTGTTGATGCGGCGGGCGCGCTGGGAAAACGAGT
The DNA here is from genome assembly GCF_026283965.1 of Dyella subtropica. GTDB lineage: Bacteria > Pseudomonadota > Gammaproteobacteria > Xanthomonadales > Rhodanobacteraceae > Dyella_D > Dyella_D subtropica. The sequence continues at coordinate 101,917 of NZ_JAPDPD010000021.1, read as the reverse complement.
CAGGCTGCCCTCCATCTGGTTCTTTGGCGACAATGATTCGGTCTTTGCCACACCGCTGTGGCATGCGATGTTTGAGAGCTATGCAGCAGGCGGTTCGCCGGCTGAGCTGGTTGTCTACGGCAAATTTGGAACGGATTCGCACAACGTGCTCGGCTCTGGCGACGGCCTGCGGCTCTGGGTTCCCAAGTTGGACGCCTTTCTTGCGCGCATAGGCTTGCCAAATGCCCCTGTATTTCCGGAATATTTGCCACAGCCACCTCCGCCGCCCAGTCATTACGCGGCCATCGACGATTTACAGGCACTACCTTATTTTGGCGAGGCCCAGCGCCCCTACTATCAGCAGTTCTTGAAGGAGCCGGTACCGCGTGCCATCGCTATCGGTCTGCGCGGCGCCGGCAGGGCCGCTGGTGGATTTGATCCCATTGCGCAAGCACTGGAAAATTGCGCAAAGACGACGCCGGGCTGTCGTCTCTACGCGGTCAATAACGACGTGGTCTGGACACGCCAGACTCCTGTGCCTGTGCCGAGCCATTTTGCTGAGCTGACGAACAAGGACGCCGTTCCATTTCTCAATGCGCAAGGGCGCATCGGTTATGAGAGGTTCTTGCAGATGGGGCGGCCGCGCGCGTTTGCGATTGCGCCGGATGGCGGCTGGGATGCGGCGTCCATGGGAATGGACCCGGCGGCTTACGCGCTAAAAGCGTGCAACGCCAAGCACCCGGGGTGTCGGCTCTATGCGGTAGATGGTGATGTGGTATGGCAGCAGTGAGGTGGACGAGGGCCGCTAGCGACGCAACGATGACATCCACTAACGAACGCGCGTATCGACGGTTCGTTCCAGCACAGTGGCATCATCGCCGATCAGGATATGAACCGTGCAATCCATGCATGGATCGAAGCTTTGAACGACGCGCTGGATATCGATGCCGACAAAATCATCCGGACCGTTGTAGCGGCTTTCAACGATGCGCGTGTTGGCCAAGGCTTGCTCGAGCGGCCCCGGCGTACGATCGGGCATGCGTGTTCCGACATTGATGCGTGAAGGGATGGCAATCTGGTAGTTGTCGATCACCTGTTCATCCAGCACGGCCCAGTGCGCCAGGAAGCCACGACTGGCCCCCCACAAGCCGACGCCGAGTCGCTGTCCCGTCGGCACGTTGTCGAGCGATACACGCGTTCTGGTTTCGCCGGAGGCAATGGCTGCCTCGGCCAGCGCGATATTCTCGCGAGTGACTCCGATATTGAACGCGAGGGAATACGCACGGGCGCGGTTGCGTTCGAATGCGTTCCATAGCGAAGGGATGTTCCAGCGCAAGGTGATTTCGCCGCCATGTTCATCTGGCAGGCTGAAATCAAGTCCGGCACCGTCGGCCGCCACGTGCTTGCCGGGCGGCAATGCTCGCGCCGCTGCGCTCAGGTAAAGCCGTGCATAGGCCCCGACCTCGAAATTGTGGCCGCGCCAGGTGAGGCTCGAACCCCAGCTATAGGCACGCGGATTGTGCGCCCTGGCCGGTTCGGTCCTTTTGTTCCATGGGTGCAGGTGCGAGATGGGGTTGCCTTTATCGGCCATGCGCTGGGCTTGGCCTCCAACACCGACGCGCACTCGATCATGTATTACGCCTTGACGGCGGATAACCGGACACTGGATGCCAGGGATGTGTCGGATATCCAGTCGTTGTACGGCCATCCGACGGCGTCCGCACAAACGGAGAGCCAGGCGCAGCAGTTGGTGCAGGCCATGGCCTCGTTCGATGCCGGGCAAGGAGCGTGGGAAGCTTCGCCGATCATGCCTGATCTGCACTTGATGGCCTCGCTGGCGATGCCAGCGTCGAACCATGGGTTGCGCGGGGCATAATCCGGCCCATCATTTCTTCGGGCCTTTACTCGATATCGGCTCTACCGCCGCGTGGCTCGATGCTCTTGTCGGCCATGCCGCGGTAGCGTTGGCATCCACATGATTCGGTGACGCCTTCGGCGACGACCTGTTGGCGTGGGCCATCGCCCGCGCCCACCTTTCCACACATCGTGTGCCCGAGCTCGACCTAAAAGACCTTGAAAGGGATGGCTCTAAGAGCCGAATCGCTTGCGGCGGTGGCGTAGGCGCAACCTTTTCTCCTGAGGGACGCACTCATCCACGGCGGGTGCTCGCGGTCACGTACATCGAAACCCGCTTCGAATCTGCGGCGTCGCAAGATTGCCCCCTCACCCCAACCCTCTCCCCGCAGGGGAGAGGGAGCTAAAACCACGCCACCTGAAGCTTCTCGCAGACACTGAAAGGGATGGCTCTAAGGATGTCAGGCGAACCGTCCCAGTCACACGATCGTGCCCATGATCCGTTGCGCTCGCTTGTGCGCACGCTTACGGGTATCGAGTTGGCGGAAACGGCGACGTATGTCGTGCTGTCCCTGGGCGCGGCGTTTGCTGCCAGTCTTGCGGCGGTGCTGCTGGTACCCCTGGTACAGCCGGGACGCACGCTGCCGTTCGGTGGCGCGCTGTTCGACGCGGGCCGTAGCGTCGAAATGCAAGCGGCCATCTTTGCCGTCGCGATGGTGGCCTTTGCCGTGTTGCGTTGGCAGGCCGCGCGACTAGGTGCGCGCCTGGTGGGGCAATACGGCGTGAGCATGCGGTGCCGGGTTCACGCGCGCCTGATCGATGCTCCGTTGACGTCGTTGGCGGATTCGACCTCCGCGGAAATCGCCAACGTCCTCACCCACAACGTCGAGATCATCGTCCAGGGCTTCAGCGCCCTGCAGCAATTGCTGGTCGCTGGTGTCACCGCTGCTGTCAGTCTCGGTTTCGCGTTCTGGGTTTCGCCGCCACTGATGCTTGCGGTGCCGCTGCTTGCGGCTCTCGGGCTGCTGACTTCGCGTGTCTATGGTCGCGAGCAATCGTTGGTCAGCCGTCAGTACGTCGCGGACATAACGCGACTGTTCTGGCACAGCGAGGACTTTCCGCGGCGCTTGCGCCACGTCCGCTCGTTCGAGAAGGAGGATGCGGAGAAAGCGAGTTACGGTGCTATTTCCGCCCGGCTGGGCCACGGCTACCGGCGTCAGCTGGAGCTGGTGGCCACCGGGCGGTTGATGCTCGAACTGCTGGCGGCGATCGGCATTGCGGCGCTCTTCGTGCTCGCCCATCGCTGGCGCGGTATCGATCAGTCGTCACTGATTGCCGTGTGCCTGCTGCTCGGACGCTTGCTGCCTTACCTGGTGTCGACCCGGCAGAGCTTCCAACAGCTGCGTTCGGCCGCTCCGGCCTTCGAGCTGTGGCAGCGGTATATGAGTCTGGATCCATCACGGCTGCCGGTTGCGGCATTGCACACGGCGCCTCCTCGCGGCGCACTGCACATTGAGAGGATGCGGGTGACGCCGCCGGCACCCGGCCTCGATATCGGTGACCTACGGCTAGTGCCGGGTGAGCTGACCTTGATTTCTGGTGACTCCGGCATCGGCAAGAGCAGTCTTGTCGATATTCTGGCGGGCATGATGACGCCCAAGGACTTCGCGGCACGCGTCGGCGAACGACCTATCGGATTCGACGAATACCGCGAGCTCGTGCGGAAGGGTGCCTATATCAGCCAGCATGTGCGGCCTTGGCAGCATTCCGTTCGTGAGTGCCTGCTGTGGGCTGCGCCCGAAGCAACGGATGAGATGTTGAGCAGCGCATTGACTGACGTTGGCCTCGATAGGCGTCTGACCGGTTCGCAACACGGACTCGACACCACGCTGCACAGCTCATCGAGCCGGCTTTCCGGAGGTGAGTTGCAGCGACTGATGCTGGCCCAGGCTATCTTGCGGCAGCCCTTTCTGGCCTTGTTGGACGAAGCCACCAGTGCGCTCGATGCCGCCTCTGAGATCGAGGTTCTTTCAGCGATAAAGCGTCGTCTGCCGCGGACGATCCTGATCGTCGTGTCGCACCGGCCCGGCGTGGCGGCGATCGCAGATCAACGCCTGAACATCAGCCATAACCTTGTCACTACGGTTGCCGGGAAAGCTGATCTGCGACGCACAACGCCATCGTTTGGTTCATCGGTTGAATGAGTTGATCCAGGGACGCTGATCGATGACCTGTCGTTGCTTTCTACGAAGACAGGCGAGACACCTGGAAAAAGCAGGCCGCCGTGCCCGACCTGACTTCCTGGCGCGGCGGCACTGAAATGTTTACTTCTAATCCTCGGTGGGCGGGACGAGAGCAACGACGAGGTCATTGGCGACATCGTCGATCGCCGCGTAGTTGAATGCCGCGTTCTGAGCCGACAGTACCGTGGCTATGCCGAATGCACCGCCTTGTGAAGCGTCGACATTGGATTCTCCGACGAAGCGACCGAAGCGCGTAAATTCCACAATTTCACTCGGATGCAGAGGATCTGCATTGACCGCGTCACCGTTGGCGGTGAGTAGATGCCCATTGGGAGCAAACGCTAACGCCAGGGGGCCGCGCAAGTGGGGATCCACAAAGACAACGTGGCCTTGGTTCACTGCCGTGTTGCGTCCGCCCGCGTTGGGCACGGCGAAGATCGCGTTGTCCGCGGTAGAAGCGACGAACAGCGTATCCGAGCCTCCGTCATAAGCCAGCCCCGTTGGCCCCAGGACCAGCGCTGCCGCGTTGGGTTGATGGGCATACCCCATGGCTATCTGTACTTTTCTGGTGACCACGAACCCCGAGGCACCCATGCTGACATCCAATCGCGATACGGTGCCGCTGAGCACGTTGGAGACGAATATTTGCGCGCGATAGCCTTGATCGTTGACAGCAAGATCCCAGGGGCTATCCAGGAACGTGCTATCGGACAGCGTAGTCACCAGATTGCCGTGGCGGTCGATGACCTGGAGCGCTCCTTGCGAAATCGTGTTTACCGTGCCATCTGTCGTTGGCACGTTTCCAACGACTACGAAGCCACGGCTAAGCACACCCAGTGCGGTTGTCAGGCCAGGAAGATGGCTTTGGAAAAACGTCGTGGCATTGCCGGGAATGCCCGCTGCGACACCGGGCGCCAGGTCACCGGTGGGCGTCAACTTGATGATCGTTGTTCCAATGCCCTGCAGATTGTTGATGTTGTTAAAATTCGATACCAGCACATCGCCGGGAGCTATGGATCCGCCTTGAGGGAAGTTCCGGGGTACGAATGCAACGCCGTATGGGTTCAAGTCACCGTTCGCCGGGATCGTCGACGATGTGATGCTGCGCGGTAGGAAATCCGTCGCTTGCGCAATACCGATGGAGTAAAGGAGTAGATAGGCGAGTCCGATCGCGGATACGCGGGTCACCCTTCGAATATCCATGCTCATGGTTGTCTCCTGCTTCAGTCGGGGACACCAGGACCTCTCCACGCCCCTGGAACGTGTGGCCCGGGTGCGGTGCACGCCGATGCGCCGCGCCATGGTCGGTCGCACGTCGGAGATGTGCATTGCCTGAAGTGAATCCATCCCACCATGCGCGATGGTTCATCGGTCATGGAGAGTGATTTAGATCACGTTTATCCAGCTTCGCGGGGCGGTGTGCGGCAGGCGAAACCGCGGTACGACATACCTGGGGTGGGCTTGGCGCGTCTGCTATGAGGCTCCTGCGTAAGCAGATCGCGCTCGACAAGATGCCAAGCCATGGCAGCAGCGATACGCATGCCAGCGTCCTGCCGATGGATGTTGCGATCAACGGCGCACGAACCTGGCAAAAGCAGGAACGGCGGTAGGCCGGGTCGCTTCGATTGCATTTTTGAGAACTGCTTCGCATTGAATCGATATCAATGCATGTGGACGAGTGCGTTCGATCACGCATGAGCCATGCTTACGCGCGAGCAGGTCACGTGAAATGATGATTTTCACATTCTTGCGGCTAATCGCAAGAACGTGCTTGTTGACAAGCCGCTCCGTGGTACTCGAAGAATACAGGCGATGAGTGCAATGGATTTGTGTCTGCATGTCTCTCCTCTGTTCATGCCTTGAAATGGATTCAAGATCAGATCGCCACGCAGCAGCGTGGCGCGCTTCGCCTTTTCGTTGCAGGCCAATTCCGTGTGGTGAATGTGTTCGTCGTCCGGCAGGGCGATGACGGTTTTTTTTCGCAGGAGCGTGCATGTCCAACCGTTCGATTCAGTCGGAAACGCTGTATGAAGTGGTGGTCAACCAGGAAGCGCGGTATTCCATCTGGCCTTTGATCAAGGCCTTGCCGCTCGGGTGGACGAAGGCTGGCAAGCAGGATTCGAAAGCGGCCTGCCTGGCGTTCATCAATGAGGTCTGGGCGGATATGCGGCCTCTTTCGCTTCGCGAAGAGATGCGCGTGAGTTAGTCCGCGTCGCAAGCGGAAAAATGCAATAAAGCAACGGCATCCTTTCCTGGGTCCATGACTCGCCAGATGGACGGCGCGGTTTGTTCTGTGCCATGCATCTGACGCCACGCGCGTGTTTGCGCGCACGCCCCAGGGGGCTGCTTGCCGAGTCTGCCGCACGTCACACCTGCGCCCGCCTGCCAGCGTCCTGGAGGATGGCGTGATTTTGGGGTGGGATTGTGGCCCGAAATGTGTGCGTTACATGTGAAGAACGTACTGCTTTTCTCAGGACAGAGCTCGCACCATTTTCAGATGGGGCTTGAGCTATTCGAGTGTGACGCGGGCTTTCGGGAAGCGATGCGTCACGCGGACGGCGTGGCGCGCGCGCGTTGCGGCGAACGCAGCTCCCGGGCGTTCCCGTCATCGCCAACGCCACGGCGCGACCCTGCGACGGACAGCGCATTGCAGAAACGCTGGCTATGCAGATGGCGTCGCCCATGCCGTGGGTGGATTCGATCCGTTATCCGATGGGGCGATGGGTGGTCGAGTTCGAAGACATGGGGGCCAGCGTTCTTTCCAAGACAGTCGCCGCCATCAAGGCCAGCGAGAGGCGGTCCTACGCCCGCTTCCTTGATCACTGAGCCAGCGTTTCCCGAAGAACACATCACAGGACAGGCACCAGCATGAGCACTCATCAGTTACCGCCCCGGGAAAACGCGTCTCTGTCCAACAGCGGCGCGAGTGATGACACCACCATCCGTGCCGGTGAGGGCGGACCTATCGCGATAGTCGGCATGGCCTGCCGTTTTCCCGGTGCGGGAAACTATGAGCAGTTCTGGCAGAACCTGTGCGGCGGGCTGTCCAACATCAGCGAGGTGCCCGAGAACCGCTGGGACAAGGAGGCGTTCTATTCGGCCGATCCTCGCGAGAAGAACAAGTCCATCAGCAAGTGGGGCGGTTTTGTCGATGGGGTGGAGTTCTTCGACGCCGATTTCTTCGGCATTTCGGCACGCGAGGCCCTGGTCATGGATCCGCAGCAGCGGATCATGCTAGAGCAGGCGTGGGCGTGTATCGAAGACGCCGGTTATGACCCGAAGGTGTTCAGCGGAAGCAACACCGGTGTCTATATCGGTGTGTTCAATTTCGACTACGAAGATCGCCTTGGCGACGCACTCGATGCGATCGAAGGCCACGTTTCCACCGGTACGCATACCGCGCTCATACCCAATCGCATTTCGTATTTCCTGAACTTGCATGGGCCGAGCCTGCCGATCGATACCGCCTGCTCAAGCTCGTTGGTCGCGTTGCACAAAGCCGCGCACGCCATTCGTCGAGGCGAGTGCGACCAGGCATTGGTCGGCGGCATCAGCGTGTTGTGCAGCCCGACGCATTTCATCTCCTTCTCCAAGACCGGCATGTTGTCGCCCGACGGAAGTTGCAAGAGCTTCGACGAACGCGCCAACGGTTACGTTCGCGGTGAAGGCGCCGCGATGGTCCTGATCAAGCCGCTCGACAAGGCGATTCGGGACAACGACCGCATCGTCGCGGTGCTGCGCGGGTCGGCGATGAATCACGGCGGCCGCGCACGTACGGTGACCTATCCCGGCTCGCTCGCACAATCGAAGGTAGTGGCCGAAGCCTTGCGTCAGGCAAGTGTCCCGGTCAGTACGGTGAACTACGTCGAAGCGCATGGCACGGGCACACCCAAAGGCGATCCGATCGAAGTGGAAGGGCTGAAGATGGCCTTCTCGCGCGTTGCCGCCGAACAGGGCGAAACGCTGGAGGAACACTCCTGCGGCATTGGCAGCGTCAAGACCAATGTCGGACACCTGGAGTCGGTGGCCGGCCTGGCCGGTGTCATCAAGACGGTGCTGTGCATGAGGCATCAGTCGTTTCCGCCGCTGGTGCATTATCAAAAGCTCAATCCGCGCATCGCCTTTGACGGAAGTCCGTTCTTCATTGTCGACAAAGCGCAGCCGTGGCCTGCATTGGTCGACAAAGCCGGTCTGGCGATTCCGCGTCGTGCGGGGATCAGTTCATTCGGCTTCGGCGGTGTGAATTCGCATGTGATCGTCGAGGAATACCGGGAGCCAGAACTGGACAAGAACCGCGGGACGGCATCGGAGCCAGCCCTGATTCTGCTTTCCGCGAAGACCGTGCCTGTATTGCGGGAAAGCGCCCACCAGCTGCTGGATGCAATCGCATCGCCAGAGGTCCGTCGCCATGGCCTGAGCGATCTCGCTTACACGTTGCAGGTTGGACGCCGGCCGATGGAGGCACGGCTGGCCTTTGTGGCCGATTCGTTCGAGGCGGTGCAGACGCATCTGTCAGCCTGGCTTGCGGGCGATGCCGTGGATGTCTTCACCGGACAGGTCGGCGCGGAAGTCCTGGCACGCATGGCGGGAGAGCCGCCGCTCGATGACCAGCTCGCAAAGCTGCTGTCCGAGCAGAACCTTCCCGAGCTCGCGAAGCGGTGGGTCGCTGGTTATGAGCCCGACTGGGCAGGGCTTTACGGCGCGAAGACGCCTCGTCGCATCGCTTTGCCCACGTATCCTTTCGTCAAGGAAAGGCATTGGGTTGAAGCGGGCGCTGCGAAACAGGGGCCGGCGGCCCTGCATCCCCTGGTGCACTGGAATACCTCCAACGTTGCGGGATTGCGTTTCAGCTCGCGCTTCGACGGCAACGAATTCTTCCTGGCCGATCACGTCGTACAGGGCAGACGTACCTTGCCGGGTGCCGCGCAACTGGAGATGGCCCACTGCGCCATGGATCGGGCGATCGGCTGGCCGGGCGGCTCATACCGACTGAAAGATGTGGTGTGGATGCGTCCGGTCGCGGCGGATGCTGGCCCGATCGATGTGGACCTTGCCTTGTTTCCGGAGCAGGACGGAAAGGTCGATTTCGAAATCTACAGCGAGGGCGATGGCGAAGAGCCCGTCGTGTACACCCAGGGCACGGTAACGAAGCTCGTCTCCGAACAGCCAGCGCCGCATGATCTCGAAAATCTGCGCAGAAGCTGTGCAAGCGCCCACTTGAGCGCGGAGCAATGCTATGCCGCTTTTGACCAGGCGGGTTTGAGTTATGGACCCGGACATCGCGGTCTGATCGAGCTGTTCGTGGGAGACGAACAGGCCCTGGCGCGTATTGCCTTGCCGGAAGCGCTGCGCGCTTCGGAAGGCAGCTACGTGTTGCATCCCAGCTTGCTGGACGCCGCCCTGCAGGCGGCCATCGGCATGCGGGAAGGGGAGCGGGACGCGGGCGAGAAAATGCTGTTGTTGCCTTTTGCGCTCGGGGAGCTGGAGATCCTGGCACCGTGCATGCCGCAGATGTGGGCGGTCGTAAACCGACGCACCGGCGGTGCGATGCAGAAGTTCGACATTGATCTGTGCGATGACAAGGGTGCCGTCTGCGTTCGTCTCAAGGAGTTCTGCGTACGCGCGGCGGCAGAGGCGGTCGAACCGCCTTCGCGTATGGCCTTGTTGTCTCCGGAGTGGCGCGAAGCGCCAGCCGCGGCGGTGGGAGCAGAAGCCTTCTCGCAGCGCGTGGTGTTCTTGTGCGGTGTCGCGGATGCGCCGCAGCCGCATATATCCGGAGTCGAGGTCCATGTCGTCAACGCAGACGACGATCTGGCGCACGCTTTCGAGGCGGCGACCTGTCTCTTGCTGGAAAAGATCCAGGCGCTCTACGGCTCGCCGGGCCGGCACCTGATCCAGATCGTGCTGCCGGATGACGGCGCCGGCATGGCGTGGTCTGGTCTCGGCGGCATGCTGCGCTGTGCCCATCTGGAAAACCCGAACATCGTGGGCCAGGTGATCGCTGTCGAGCACGGCCAGGACATCGCGCGCGTGCTCGCCGAGCATGGCGCCGGCGATTCGCCACAGGTGCGTTACGTCGCAGGCAAGTGTATGACGCTGGCCTGGAGCGAGTTGCCGCAAGTAACCGATGTCTCCTCGCCCTGGAAGGATCGCGGCGTCTACCTGATCACCGGCGGTGCCGGCGGATTGGGCCTGATCTTCGCCCGCGACATCGCCAGTCGCGCGAAGCACCCCGTGCTGATCCTGGCCGGTCGTTCGCCGGCCACCGAGGCAGCGCGCGCGGGCATCCAGGAACTCGAGCGATGGGGTGCGGTGGTGCGATACCGCGAGCTGGACGTCGGCGATGCCGCCAGCGTCACGCATCTGGTGCAGGGTATCCACGACGAGTTCGAGGGCCTGGACGGCATCCTCCACAGCGCCGGTGTACTGCGCGACAGTTTCATGGTCAGGAAGACCGCCCAGGAAGTGCGCGAGGTGCTTCGCGCTAAGGTTGCCGGCCTGGTCAACCTCGACCTGGCCAGCCGGGACATGGAGCTCGATAGCTTCATCTGCTTTGCATCGACCTCGGGTGCGCTCGGCAACGTGGGGCAGGCCGATTACGCGGCGGCCAATGCTTTTATGGACGGCTATATGACGTACCGGGCCGATCTGGTGCGACAAGGCGCGCGCCGCGGCCACACGCTCTCGATCGACTGGCCTTTGTGGGAAGAGGGCGGCATGCAGGTGGATGCCGCGACCCGTCGCGCCATGACGCAAGACACGGGCCTGGTTCCGCTTCATTCCGAAAGCGGCCGCGAGGCCTTGGCGCATGCATGGGCCAGCGGGATGTCTCAGGTCCTTGTCGCCGAAGGGGCAATCGACCGCTTCAAGGCCAGCCTTGCGCACGGCGCGAAACCCGCCGCTACGCCGGAGGCCGCCAAAGCCGCCACGCCGGAAAATATCTCAGGGGATTTGCAGGACAAGTCCGTCCGCTATTTCGTGCGTCTGCTGGCGAGCACGTTGAAGCGCTCGGCGCACAGCATCGACGCTCATGCGCCGATGGAAGCCTACGGCATCGATTCCATTCTCGTGATGGAGCTGACCCGAACCCTGGAGCAGGTGTTCGGATCGCTTTCCAAGACGCTGCTTTTCGAATACCAGACCATTGCCGCGCTGGCCGGCTATTTCATTCAACACCACCGCACGCGCTTGAGCGAACTGCTGGGCGAAACCCTGACTGACACTCCCGTTGTGGAGCCGGAAACGAAAGAGGTGCCGCCAGAAGCCAACATGGCACCGTTGAGTCGGCGCCCTCGTTTCGGAACGCAGGACAGCCGCTTCCATAGCGGGAGACCCGAAGAGGCGCTTCGCTCCGGTCCGATCACGGTGGCCAGCGACACGGGAGCGATCGCAATCATCGGTCTGTCGGGACGCTATCCGCAGGCTGGCGACATAGAGACGTTCTGGTCGAACCTGAGCGGCGGCAAGGACAGCATCACCGAGATCCCGCTGGAACGTTGGGACTGGCGGCGTTACTACGATGCGGATCGCAGCAAGGTCGGAACCACGTATAGCAAGTGGGGCGGATTCCTGGATGGGGTAGACCAGTTCGACCCGCTGTTCTTCAACATCTCTCCGCGGGAAGCGGAGTTGATGGATCCGCAGGAGCGGTTGTTCCTTGAATGCGTGCATGGCGCATTGGAGGACGCGGGGTACACGCGTGAGAGCGTGACACGGCATGCCGGTGCCGGCCAGGAAGGCAGCGTAAGCGTATTCGTAGGCGTGATGTATGAGGAGTATCAGCTGTACGGCGCGCAGGCGCAGGCGCGCGGCCAGAATGTAGCGCTGCTCAACAGCGCGGCATCAGTCGCGAACCGTATCTCGTACTTCTGCAATTTCCACGGCCCGAGCCTGGCTCTGGACACGATGTGCTCGTCGTCGCTGACGGCGATCCATCTGGCGTGCCAGAGCCTGCGGCAGGGCGGCTGCGCGGTGGCGATCGCCGGTGGCGTGAACGTATCGATCCACCCGAACAAATACCTGATGCTGGCGCAGGGCAAGTTCATCTCTGGCAAAGGGCGTTGCGAGAGTTTCGGAGAGGGTGGTGAAGGCTACGTGCCCGGTGAAGGCGTCGGTGCGGTATTGCTCAAGCCACTGTCGCAGGCCATCGCCGATGGCGACCACATCTACGGAGTGATCAAAGCCACCGCGATCAACCACGGCGGCAAGACCAACGGCTACACCGTGCCGAACCCAAATGCGCAGGCGCAGGTGATCGAGCGGGCGTTGCGCGAAGGCGGCGTGGATGCGCGCTCGATCAGCTACATCGAAGCGCACGGAACCGGAACCAGTCTTGGCGATCCGATCGAGATCGCGGGGCTAAGCAAGGCGTTCGGTCAGTGGACGCAGGACAAGCAGTACTGCGCGATCGGCTCGGCCAAATCGAATATCGGTCACTGCGAAAGCGCGGCGGGCATTGCAGGCGTCACCAAGGTGCTGCTGCAGCTGAAGCATCGGCAGCTGGCGCCGAGCCTGCATTCGAACGTATTGAACCCGAACATCGATTTTTCCGGCACGCCGTTCGTGGTGCAGCAGACGCTGTCACCGTGGCAGCGGCCGACGCTGGAGCAGGACGGGTTGAAGCGGACGTACCCGCGCATCGCGGGCATCTCCTCGTTCGGCGCGGGCGGGGCGAATGCGCATGTAGTGATCGAGGAATACGAGGCGCCAGTGCGAACGGAGGCCACCATCAACGGCCCGGCGCTGGTGGTGCTGTCGGCACGCAGCGAGGAGCAGTTGCAAGAGCAGGTGGCGCGGCTGTCGGCATTCCTTGAGGCACGGCAAGCAGACACCACGCTGCGGCTGGATGACCTGGCGTACACACTGCAGGTAGGCCGTGAGGCGATGGACGAGCGCCTGGGAATCGTGGCGCGCACGCTTGGTGAGCTGCGGGCGAAGTTGGTCGCTTACCTGGGTGGCGAAGCCGGGCTCGAGGAAGTCTATCGGGGCCAGGTGAAGCGGACGAAAGAAGCGCTCACGGCGTTGGCCGGCGACGACAGCATGGATACCCTGCTGGTCGCCTGGATCGCCCAGGGCAAGCACGGCAAGTGGCTGGATCTGTGGGTGAAAGGTCTGTCGGTCGCGTGGGAGAGGCTGTACGGCGAGACGAAGCCACGCCGTATCAGTCTGCCGACCTATCCGTTTGCGCGCGAGCGGTACTGGATCGACACCGATGCGGCACAAGGTATGGCGACGACGACGGGCGCGGTGCTACATCCCCTCGTGCATCGCAATACCTCGAATTTTTCGGTGCAACGTTTCAGTTCGCATTTTAGCGGCGAGGAATTCTTCCTGGCCGACCACGTGGTGCGGGGCGTGCGGGTACTGCCGGGCGTGGCGCAGCTGGAGATGGTGCGCCGGGCCGTGCGCGAGGCGATCGAGGACGATGGCGCGCTGCAGTTGCGAGACGTTGCCTGGATACGCCCCGTGGTGGTCGGGGCGGAAGGGCTCGATCTGCATATCGCCCTGGTGCCGCACGAGGACGGTGGCATCGATTTCGAGCTGTATAGCGACGCCGAAGACGGCGATACCGTGCGCTACAGCCAGGGCCTGGTGACCGCCATCGCCGATGAGTCTGTGGCGACGGCAGCACACGATCTTGCCGCCTTGCGTGAGCAAAGCATTGCTTCCATGAGCGCGGCACAGTGCTATGCCGCGTTCGAGCCACTGGGTCTGCAATACGGCGCCGGCTTCCAGGGTTTGGCCGAGTTGTTTGTCGGGTCGCAGCAGGTGCTGGCGCGGATCGCCCTGCCAATGACCGTGCAGGCAACTCAGGACGATTACGTCCTGCATCCCAGCCTGCTGGACGCGGCCCTGCAGGCCACCCTCGGATGGATGTTGGCAACCGATGGCGCCCATGAGTCCACCCTGTGGTTGCCTGCCGCGCTGGGTTCGCTGGAGATGCTGGCGCCGTGCACCACGGCTATGTGGGCCGTCGTGCGGCATAGCGCGGGCGACGCCATGGACGAGGCATCGCAAAGGTTCGACATCGAGCTGTGCGATGAAACGGGTTCGGTATGTATTCGTTTCCGTCGGCTTGAATTGCGCTTGGCGAAGGCGATCGCCGAGTCCGGCAAGTCTTTGCAGACCTTGTTGATGATCCCGTCATGGGAAGCGCGGCCTGTCGCCCATCGTCACGCGCAGGATCCCGTGTTCGCGCAGCATCGGGTACTGCTGTGCGGCGTGAATGCCATCGACGCTGATCGCGTACAGGCGCAGATGCCGGATGCGATCCGCCTGGTTACCACCGTCGACGGGGACCTGTCGCGAGGCTACGAAACGGCGGCTGTGGCGTTGCTGGAGCAGCTCCAGGGATTGAACAGCCAGCCGGGGCAGCACCTGATCCAGGTGGTGGTGCCGTGCGACGGCGAAGGCGCCTTGCTGGCGGGGTTGAGCGGGATGTTGCGCACGGCACAACGGGAGAATCCGCGTTTGGCAGGTCAGGTCATCCAGGTCGAGGCCGGCCAGGACATCGTGCAGGCGTTGGCCGAAAACCGCGGCAGCCTTGCTGCGCACATACGTTATGCCGGCGGCGCACGTCAGGTCGCTGGCTGGGCCGAGTACGAGCAGGCGACCGAGGCGCGCTCGCCATGGAAGTCGCAAGGTGTTTACCTGATCACCGGCGGCGCGGGTGGCTTGGGCCTGATCTTCGCGCGCGAGATCGCACGGCAGGCGAAGGGCGCCACGCTGATTCTTACCGGGCGTTCGGCGCTAGACGAACGCATCCAGGCCAACGTGCGCGAGCTGGAAATCCTGGGCGCGGTCGTGCGCTATCACGCGGTCGATGTCGCCGACAAAGCCGCTGTGACGCGGCTGGTGCGCAGCATTCCGGAAGACTATGAAAGCCTCGACGGCATCATCCACAGCGCAGGTGTGGTGCGCGACAGTTTCCTGATCCGGAAGACGCCGGCGCAAATGCGCGAGGTGTTCAGCGCGAAGGTGGCCGGCACGCTGAATCTGGATGAGGCAAGCGCGGATCTGGCGCTGGATTGCTTCATCGTTTTCTCCTCGATCACCGGCGCGATCGGCAATGTAGGCCAGGCCGACTACGCAGCGGCGAACGCGTTCATGGATGCGTTCGCAAACTACCGCAGCGACTTGGCGGACCGGGGCTTGCGCCATGGCCGCACGCTGTCGATCAACTGGCCGCTGTGGGCCGAGGGCGGCATGCAGGTCGATGACGCGACGCGGCAGTATCTGTTGCGCGAAATCGGCATGACGCCGTTGCATACCGCCAACGGTTGCGCGGCATTGGCCCAGGCCTGGTCGAGCGGTGCGCCCCAGGTCCTGGTGGTCGAAGGCCTGCCGCAACGGCTGAAAGCCACGCTGTCGATGAAGGATGCCCCGGCAGAACCCGTCGCTGTTGCCGTCGAGGCGGACAGCGCAAGCCTTGTGGCCGAAGACCTGCACGAGAAGACAGTTCGCCACCTGGTGCGCACCTTGTCGTCGACGCTCAAATTGCCGGCGCAAAAGATCGATGCGAGCGCGCCACTGGAAGCGTACGGCATCGATTCCGTCATGGTCATGGATCTGACCGCCAAGCTGGAAAAGGTCTTCGGCTCGCTGCCGAAGACGTTGTTCTTCGAATACCAGACCATCGCGGCGCTGTCCGACTATTTCCTGAAACACCATCGCACCGCGTTGGTCGAGCTGCTTGGCGAGAAAACGAATGTCGCCGCGCCGGCTGCCGTAGCGAAACCTCGCGACAGTGTGCGGGTCGCATCGATTCAACACCACCGCTCACGGTTCGCCTTGCGCCATGCGTCGCCGGCGAACGAAGCGATTGCGATCATTGGTCTATCGGGACGCTATCCGCAGGCTGGTGACATGGAGACGTTCTGGTCGAACCTGAGCGGCGGCAAGGACAGCATCACCGAGATCCCGCTGGAGCGCTGGGACTGGCAGCGCTACTACGACGCGGACCGCAGCAAGGTCGGAACCACGTATAGCAAGTGGGGCGGGTTCCTGGACGGGGTGGACCAGTTCGACCCGCTGTTCTTCAACATTTCTCCGCGGGAAGCGGAACTGATGGACCCGCAGGAGCGGTTGTTCCTCGAATGCGTGCACGGCGCGATGGAAGACGCCGGATATACGCGCGACAGCGTAGCGGACGGGCAGGAAGGCAACGTCGGCGTGTTCGTCGGCGTGATGTACGAGGAGTACCAGCTCTACGGCGCGCAGGCGCAGGCCCGTGGACAGAACGTGTCGGTGTCCAATAGCGCGGCATCGATCGCCAACCGTATTTCGTACTTCTGCAATTTCCACGGCCCGAGCCTGGCACTGGACACGATGTGCTCGTCGTCGCTGACGGCGATTCACCTGGCGTGCCAGAGCCTGCGGCAGGGCGGTTGCGCGGTGGCGGTTGCCGGCGGCGTGAACGTATCGATCCACCCGAACAAATACCTGATGCTGGCGCAGGGCAAGTTCATCTCTGGCAAGGGACGCTGCGAGAGCTTCGGTGAAGGCGGCGAAGGTTATGTGCCAGGCGAAGGCGTGGGCGCGGTCTTGCTCAAGCCGTTGTCGCAGGCCATCGCCGATGGCGACCATATCTACGGCGTGATCAAAGCCACCGCGATCAACCACGGCGGCAAGACCAACGGCTACACCGTGCCGAACCCGAATGCGCAGGCCCAGGTGATCGAGCGGACATTGCGCGAAGGCGGCGTCGATGCGCGCGCGATCAGCTACATCGAAGCGCACGGCACCGGAACCAGCCTGGGCGATCCGATCGAGATCGCGGGATTGAGCAAGGCCTTCGGCCACTGGACGCAGGACAAGCAGTTCTGCGCGATCGGCTCGGCCAAATCGAACATCGGTCACTGCGAGAGCGCGGCGGGCATCGCGGGTGTCACCAAGGTGCTGCTGCAGCTGAAGCACCGGCAGTTGGCGCCGAGCCTGCACTCCAGCGTATTGAACCCGAACATCGACTTTGCCGGCACGCCGTTCGTGGTGCAGCAGACGCTGGGGCCGTGGGAACGACCGGTGGTCGTAACGGGTGGCGTCAGCAAGACCTACCCGCGTACCGCGGGCATCTCGTCGTTCGGCGCCGGTGGCGCCAACGCGCATGTATTGATCGAGGAATACGAAGCACCGGCACGAGCCGAGGTGGCGAGCCAAGGCCCGGCCCTGGTGGTGCTGTCGGCGCGCAGCGAGGAACGGCTGCGTGAACAGGTAGCGCGGCTGGCTGCGTTCCTGGACAGGCGCGAAGTCGATGCAACGCTGCATCTCGATGACCTGGCCTACACGCTGCAGGTCGGCCGCGAGGCGATGGACGAGCGCCTGGGTATCGTGGTTCACACGCTGGGCGAACTGCGCTCCACGCTGGCCGGTTACCTGGATGGCGAGACGAGCGGCGAGCAAGAGATCTACCGCGGCCAGGTGAAGCGGACCAAGGACGTGCTCAGGTCGCTGGCTGGCGACCCGGGGATGGATACCTTGCTGTCCGGCTGGGTCGCGCAAGGCCAGCACGGCAAGTTGCTAGACCTGTGGGTGAAGGGCCTGCCGGTGGCGTGGGCGATGCTGTACGGCGCGTTGCTGCCGCGACGGATCAGCCTGCCGACGTATCCGTTCGCGCGCGAGCGCTACTGGCTCGATACCCGTTCGCAAAACGTGGCGGCGTCCGTTGCCGCGGTGCTGCATCCGCTGTTGCATCGAAACACTTCCGATGTGGCGGGCCTGCGCTTTACCACGCGGCTTTCAGGCCATGAGTTCTATCTGGACGACCATCGTGTGCGTGGAGCGCGCGTTCTGCCGGGGGCCGCACAGATGGAGATGGCGCGTTGCGCTGCGCGTGAAGCGCTCGGCGACGACCGCGGCTTGCAACTGCGGGATATAGCGTGGACGCGCCCCGTGACCGTGGGCGCCGATGGTCTCGATCTGCATATCGCGCTCTATCCGGAAGCCTCCGGTGAGCTGCCGTTCGAGATCTATAGCGACGGCAGCGACGGCGAGGCGGTGGTGTACAGCCGCGGCACGCTGGCGGTAACCGAGCCGCCCATGGCGGCAACGCACGATCTGTCTGCGCTGCGTGGCGAGTGCTCCGCTGTCCATCTAGCGGCGGAGCAGTGCTATGCGCTGTTCGGGCAGATGGGCCTGCACTATGGGCCGACCTTCCAGGGGCTGGCGGAACTGTGGGTGGGGCTGGGACAGGTGGTGGCCCGCATTGCGCTGCCGGCCACCGCGCCGCGGGAGGGCTATGGACTGCATCCCAGCCTGCTCGACGCGGCGTTGCAGGCCACCATCGGTATGCAAGTCGATACGGCTACCGGCAAGGCCGACGCCACGCCGGTGCTGCCGTTTGCGCTGGATGTTCTGGAAATGCTGCGTTCGTGCACGCCTTCGATGTGGGCGGTAGTGCGCCCCAGCGCCGGCAGCCATGCGAGTGACGCCGTGCGCCGGCTCGATGTGGATCTGTGCGACGAGCAAGGTGCGGTATGCGTGCGTCTGCGCGGTTTCAGCCTGCGACCGATGCTGGGAGCGCCGGCGGTGGCCAAGCCGTCGTCCGCGACGCCGATCCAGACGCTGCCGATCCAGACACTTATGTTCCAGCCCGCATGGCATTCGCGCCCGGCCGCGAAGGGTGCGAATCCCAGCTACGCCAGGCATGTGGTGCTGTTGGGTGTGGATACGGATATCGCACACGTGCTGCCGGATGCGATCTGCGTGCGGCTGCCGACTGGACCCGATGCCGCAACGGGCTATATGGATGCCGCGGGCGTCCTGCTGGAGCAGCTCCAGAACTGGAACGGCCAGAGCGGAACCTTGTTGGTGCAGGTCGTCGTTCCCGATCGCGGTGTGCAACAGACTCTGCGGGGCCTTGGCGGCATGTTGCGTACAGCGCAACTGGAAAACCCGCGCATCGCCGGCCAGATCATCAGCGTCGAGCCGGGGCAGGATGTCGCCCGCGCGCTGCTGGACAACTACGGTGACGATGCGCAGCAGGTGCGCTACATCCACGGCGAGCGGCAGGTGGCGGGGTGGGATGCGCATGAGGATGTCGCCGAGGCGCCTATCCCGTGGAAGGCGCAAGGTGTCTACCTCATCACCGGTGGTGCCGGTGGGTTGGGCCTGATCTTCGCGCGGGAGATCGCGCGGCAGGCTCGCAACCCGGTGCTGATCCTGACCGGCCGTTCGGCGCTGAGCGAAAGCATTCAGGCCAACCTCCGCGAGCTCGAAACACTGGGCGCGGTGGTGCGCTACCACGCCGTGGATGTCACCGACGCGGCGGCGTTGACGGCGCTGGTGCACAGCATTCCGGAGGAGTTCGAAAGCCTCGACGGCATCATCCACAGCGCCGGCGTTCTGCGCGACGGCTACCTGGCCGGCAAGACGCAGCAACAGTTGCGCGACGTGCTGGGCACCAAGGTGGCCGGCACGCTGAATCTGGACGAAGCCAGCCGCGACATGCCGCTGGATTGCTTTATCACCTTCTCGTCGATTGCCGGCGCGCTCGGCAATATCGGGCAGGCCGACTACGCCGCGGGCAATGCCTTCATGGATGCGTTCGCGCACTACCGCGGCGAGCTGGTAGCCAAGGGGCAGCGCCGCGGGCGCACGCTGTCGGTGAACTGGCCGTTGTGGGACGAGGGCGGCATGCAGGTGGACGCTGCGACGCGCGCCATGCTGGCGCGGCAATTGGGCATGCATGCATTGGAGACCGATAGCGGCGTTGCGGCGCTGCGCCGGGCATGGGCCGGCACGCAGCACCAGTTGCTGGTGATGGCGGGCGATGCCGCGCGCATCCGACAGGTGCTCTCGGGTCGGCCGGAGGCGCCGGCGGCCCAGGTGCCTCGCGATGAAGCCGCCCCCGTGGCGCAGCCATCGTCGGACAAGCTTGTGCGCGAACTGGTCGGTGTGGCTTCGGCACTGATCAAGGTCAAGCCGGAAGACATCGACGACGAGACGTCCTTGAGCGAGTACGGCTTCGATTCGATCACCTTCACCGAATTCGCCAATGCGCTGAACCAGCGGTATGGGTTGGAGCTGAAGCCGACGATCTTCTTTGAATACCCGGTGCTGGCAGGGCTGGCTGAGCACCTGGCGCGCGCGTACCCGGCGATCGCCGGAGCACCTGCCAGCGAAACGAGCGTAGCCGCGCGCGCCGTGACGGCGGCCATAACGACGCCGGTGGTGGAGTCCGCGCCGGTCATGGCATCCCAACGTCGCGCCGCGCGTGGATGGGGTCGCCCGGTGGAGTTCGGCAAGGAAGTAACTCTGCGTGCCATCCAGGAGGCACCGGCCGTCGTGGCGCCGCCGATACAGGGAGGGATACCGCGCGTGTCGCGCGACGCGGCGCTGCCGCTGTCGTTCGCTCAGCAGCGCCTGTGGTTCCTCGACCAGTACGAGTCCCGCCGCGAGATCTATAACCTGGCCGCCGCTGCGCGCCTGACGGGGCGGCTCGATGTGGACGCGCTGGCGCGCACGTTCAATGAAATCGTGCGTCGCCATGAAGCGCTGCGCACCACGTTTGTGCTGGCGGGGGACGAGCCGGTACAGCGCGTCGCGGTAGCGCCATCGCTGGCGCTGCCGGTGATGGACCTCAGCCACCTGCCGCCCGCGCAACGCGAAGCGGAGGCGCGCCTGCGCTTGCAGGAAGAGGCGGTCGCTCCCTTCGATCTGTCGACAGGGCCGCTGATCCGCCCGAGTCTGCTCAAGCTGGCCGACGAAGAGCATGTCCTGCTGCTGGCGATGCACCACATCGTGTCGGATGGGTGGTCGATGGGCGTGGTAGTGCGCGAGATGGCGGCCCTGTACGCCGCCTTTGTCGAAGGGCTGCCGTCGCCGCTGGCGGAGCTGCCGATCCAGTACGCCGACTTTGCGCACTGGCAGCGGGCGTGGCTGCAGGGCGAGGTGCTGGAGCGCCAGTTGAATTACTGGAAGCGGCAACTGGCGGACAGCCCGAGCCTGCTGGCGCTGCCGACCGACCGGCCGCGTCCGCCGCAGGCCAGCCACGCCGGTGCGACGGTGCCGTTCGCGATACCGGCGGCACTGGTGACGCAACTGCAGTCGCTGGGCCGGGGTACGCAGAGCACGCTGTTCATGGCGCTGAGCGCGGCCTTCAACGTGCTGCTGGCGCGCTATTCGGGGCAGAGCGATATCTGCATCGGCACGCCGATCGCCAATCGCAACCGCGCGGATATCGAGGGCCTGATCGGCTTCTTCGTCAATACGCTGGTGCTGCGCACGCAAGTGGATCTGCAACGCGGCTTCACCGAGCTGCTCGGGCAGGTACGTCAGCACACGCTGGAGGCCTACGCCCACCAGGACGTGCCGTTCGAGCAGCTGGTGGAAGCGCTGCAGACGGAACGCCATACCAGCTACACGCCGCTGTTCCAGGTGATGCTGGTGTTGCAGAACATGCCGACGGACGAGCAGTTGCTGCCAGGGCTGTCGCTGAGCCTGAAGGAAAGCGAGAGCGTTACGTCGAAGTTCGACCTGACGTTGACCCTGGCGAAAGGCCGGGATGGCCTGGAGGGTCGCTTCGAGTACAGCACGGAGCTGTTCGACGCCCGCACCATCGAGCGGATGGCCGGCCACTTCAGCCGCTTGCTGCAGGCGATCGTGGCCGAGCCGGAACGCCCGGTGGGCGAGCTGCCAATGCTGGGTGAAGCCGAGCGTCACCAGTTGCTGTATGCGTTCAACGATACGGGCATGGTGGCTCCGGGCAGTACGCCTGACGCGCGCACGCTGCACGGGCTGTTAGAAGCGCAGGCGGCGCGGACGCCGCACGCTGTCGCCGTGACCTACGAGGACGAGTCGCTGTCCTACGTGGAACTCAACGCGCGGGCCAACCGCCTGGCACGCCATCTGCGCGGCCTGGGCGTGGGGCCGGACGTGCTGGTGGGCCTATGCGTGCCGCGTTCGGTGGACATGATCGTGGGCTTGCTCGCCGTGCTGAAGGCCGGCGGCGCCTATGTGCCGCTCGACCCGGCGTATCCGGCCGACCGTCTTAGCTACACCCTGGCCGACAGCTCGCCGGTGGCGGTGCTGGTCAACGGCTGGGAAAACCTGCCGCCGGCGGTGCAGGACATGCTGCTGGCCTCGGCAGCGCCGGTGCTGAATCTGCGCAGCGGCGCGGAGGCGTGGGCGAATGCGGACTCGAGCAATCTCGACGCCGCATCGATCGGCCTGCAAGCGCATCACCTCGCCTACATCATTTACACCTCCGGCTCCACCGGCAAACCCAAGGGCGTGATGGTGGCGCATGGCAACGTGATGCGGCTGCTGTCGTCCACCGATCACTGGTACGGCTTCGGGCCGCACGACGTGTGGACCTTGTTCCACTCGTTCGCCTTCGATTTCTCGGTGTGGGAAATCTGGGGCGCGCTCGCCTATGGCGGCAAGCTGGTGGTGGTGCCGCAGGCGGTGACGCGTTCGCCGTCGGAGTTCTATGACTTGCTGTGCGCGCAAGGTGTGACCGTGCTGAACCAGACGCCGAGCGCGTTCCGGCAGTTGATCGCCGCGCAGGGTGCGCAGGGCAAGGCGCATCGTTTGCGTTACGTGGTGTTCGGCGGCGAGGCGCTGGAGCTGAGTGCGCTCAAGCCCTGGTACGAGCGGCCGGTGAATGCCGCGGCGCGCCTGGTCAATATGTACGGCATCACCGAAACGACCGTGCACGTGACCTATCTGGCGCTGGAGCCGTCGGATGCGTATCGCGTCGGCCCCAGTCCGATCGGCCGGCAGATTCCCGACCTGCAACTCTATGTGCTGGACGCGCATCGCCAGCCGGCGCCGATCGGCGTGGCCGGCGAGCTCTATGTGGGCGGCGCGGGCGTAGCTCGCGGCTATCTCAACCGGCCGGAACTCACGGCCGAGCGCTTTATCGCGCATCCCTTTATCGACAGTACTCATGTCGACGATCCGCAGGCGCGTCTCTACAAGACCGGCGACGTCGGCCGCTGGCTGGCGGACGGCAGCATCGAATACCTCGGGCGCAACGACGAGCAGGTCAAGATTCGCGGCTTCCGCATCGAGCTGGGCGAGATCGAAGCTCGCCTCGCCGAGCATCCGGCCGTGCGCGATGCCCTGGTGCTGGTACGCGAAGACCAGCCCGGCGACAAGCGGCTCGTGGCGTATCTGGTGGCGAAGGCCGGGCAGTCCATACCGGACGAAGCGCAGCTGCGCGCCGCAGTGGGCAAGCACCTGCCTGAGTACATGGTGCCGAACCATTTCGTGGCGCTCGACAGCTTTCCGTTGACGGCCAACGGCAAGCTCGACCGCAAGACGCTGCCGGCGCCGGATACGACGCGCAGCGAGGCGGCCTATGTCGCGCCGCGCACGCCGGTGGAGGAAGTGATTGCCGGTATCTGGGCGGAAGTGTTGAAGCTGGACAAGGTCAGCGTCCACGACGACTTCTTCGCCCTGGGCGGCCATTCCTTGCTCGCCATTGCGATGATCGAGCGGATGCGCCGCGTGGAGCTGTCGGTGGATATCCGCCAGTTCTTCGCCGAGCCCACCGTGGCGGCGCTGACCGTGGCGGCGAGCAAGGGTGGCAGCGAGATCGCGGTGCCGGCCAACGGCATTCCGGCCGGCTGCACGCGGATTACGCCGGCGATGGTGACGCTGGTGCAGCTCAGCGACGAAGAGCTTGCCGCGATCGCCGAACGCGTGCCGGGCGGTGCCGCGAATATCCAGGACATCTATCCGCTGGCGCCGGTGCAGGAGGGCCTGCTGTTCCATCACCGCATGGCGGAAGAGCGCGATGCGTACCTGATGGAGATGCTGTGGGCGTTCGAGACGCGCGGCCTGCTCGACCGGTTCGTGGCGGCGCTGGAGACGGTGATTGCGCGGCATGACGCCTTCCGCACGGCCATGCACTGGGATGGCCTGGCCGAACCGGTGCAGGTGGTATGGCGACAGGCACCGCTGCCGCTCGAAGAGGTCAGTCTGGACCAGGGCGGCGATGTGACGGCGCAACTGAGCGAGCGTTACAACCCGCTGAACTATCGCCTGGATGTGCGGCAGGCGCCGCTGATCCGTTGTTTTGTGGCAGAGGATGCGAAGCAGGGCCGCTGGCTGATGCAGGTGATGCTGCATCACCTGATCGACGACAACACCTCGCTCAAACTGCTGATGGGCGAGTTGAAGGCCATCCTCGAAGGGCAGGGCGGCACGCTGCCCGAGCCGCTGCCGTACCGCAACTTCGTGGCCCAGGCTCGACTCGGGGTGAGCCAGGCGGAGCACGAAGCGTTCTTCCGCCCGATGCTGGCGCATGTCGACGAGCCCACCGCACCGTTCGGCCTGCTGGATGTGCAGGGCGACGGCACGGATATCGCCGAGGCACAGCTCAAGGTGGAGACGTTGCTGGGGCGGCGCCTGCGGCAGCAGGCGCGCAAGCTTGGCGTGAGCACCGCCAGCCTGATGCATCTGGCGTGGGCGCAGGTGCTGTCGCGCCTCTCGGGGCGGCAGGACGTGGTGTTCGGCACGGTGCTGTTCGGCCGCATGCAGAGCGGCGAAGGTGCGGACCGCGTGCTGGGCATCTTCATCAATACGTTGCCGGTGTGCATTCCAACCGGTGCGAAGCCGGTGCTCGACGGCGTGCGCGATACGCACGCGACCTTGACCCGGCTGCTGCGCCACGAGCACGCGTCGCTGGCCCTGGCGCAGCGCGCCAGTGGCGTGGCGGCGCCGACGCCGCTGTTCTCGTCGCTGCTCAACTACCGCCACAACGCCGGTGCCGACGCGTCCGCTATCGACGTGCTGGAAGGCATGCGGCCGATCAAGGTGAAGGAACGCACCAACTATCCGTGCCTGGTGTCGATCGACGATTCGGGCGACGGCTTTGGCATCGCGGTGCAAATCCCGGGTGAGGATCGCGCGCGGCGGGTCTGCCAGTACATGCATACCGTGCTTGGGGAACTGGCCGACGCGCTGGAGAACCAGCCGGAGGCGTCGATCGACAGCCTGGATGTGATGCCGGTCGCCGAGCGGCAGTTGCTGTTGGATGAGTGGAACGCCGCGACGGTGGTGGCGTCGTCAACCGGGACGCCGGCCATCCAGGGTTTGTTCGAAGCCCAGGCCGCGCGCACGCCCGATAACGTGGCGCTCATGCATCGCGGCACCGCGCTGAGCTATGCCGAGTTGAACCGGCGCGCCAATCGCCTGGCGCACCATCTGCGGCGCCTGGGCGTCGGTCCGGATGTACTGGTGGGCGTGTGCATGGCGCGTACGCCCGACCTGGTGATGAGCCTGCTTGCGGTGCTGAAGGCTGGCGGTGCCTATGTGCCGCTGGACCCGGCCTATCCGGCGGGGCGCATCGCGACGATGCTGCTCGATGCGCAGCCGCGCGTGCTGCTGACGCAGGAAGCATTGCAGCTGGAATTGCCCGTGATGGATGGGATGACGGTGATTCGTGTCGATGCCGCCGACGCGTTGTGGACCGGCGAGCGCGACGACCATCCTTCATTCGTTACCCGTGGCGATCATCTGGCTTACGTGATCTACACGTCGGGCTCGACCGGCAAACCCAAGGGGGTGGGGATTCAGCACCGCAACGCGGTGGCCTTTATCCATTGGGCTCAGGCCACTTTCGACCGCGACAGTTTGAGCAAAGTGCTGGCCTCGACCTCGGTCTGCTTCGACCTGTCCATCTTCGAGCTGTTCGTGCCACTCAGTCAGGGCGGTGCCGCCTGGCTGGTCGACAACATCCTCGACTTCATGGAACACGCCGATGCGTTGCCGGTAACGCTGGTGAACACGGTGCCGTCAGCCATGGTGGAGGTGCTGCGTGGCCGCGGGCTGCCGGCGTCGGTGAAGGTGGTGAACCTGGCGGGCGAGGCGCTGGCAAACACGCTGGCACAGGCGCTGTATCAGCAGCCGTCGGTGGAGAAGGTCTACAACCTATATGGTCCGTCGGAAGACACGACGTATTCGACCTTCACCCTGGTGATGAAGGGATCGACCACGCCAGTGTCGATCGGTCGACCGATTGCAGGCACGCAGACCTACATTCTCGATGCGCAGTGGGAGCCGGTGCCGCTGGGCGTGGCTGGCGAGCTGTTCATTGCGGGTGACGGCCTGGCGCGCGGCTATCTGCAACGGCCGGAACTGACGGCGGAGAAGTTTGTCCCGAACCCCTTCAGTGCCGTGCCGGACGCATGCATGTATCGCACCGGCGATCTGGTCCGCTACCGGGCGGATGGCGAGATCGAGTACCTGGGCCGTATCGATCACCAGGTGAAGGTGCGCGGCTTCCGCATCGAGCTGGGCGAGATCGAGTCCGCGCTACAGGCGCTGGCCAGCGAAGTGGTGGTGCTGGCGCGCGAGGACCACGCGGGCGACAAGCGTCTGGTGGCTTATCTGGTCGCGCACGAAGGACAGGCGCTGCCCGACGAGGCCGGTCTGCGGGCGCTGCTGTCGCAGACGCTGCCTGAGTACATGGTGCCGAGCTACTTCATCGCGCTGGAACGGATGCCGCTGACGCCGAACGGCAAGATCAACCGCGGTGTGCTGCCGGCGCCGGACATGGCACGCAGCGAGGCGGGCTATGTGGCGCCGCGCACGCCCGCGGAAGAGATCATGGCGGGCCTGTGGGCCGAGGTGCTGAAGCGGGATCGGGTCGGCATTCACGACGACTTTTTCGCACTGGGAGGTCACTCGTTGTTGGCGACACAGCTGGTGTCGCGCGTGCAACGTGCCTGGCGCGTCGAACTGCCATTGCGTGCCTTGTTCGACGCGCCCACGGTGGCGGCATTGACGCATCGGGTGGCCGATGCCGATACCGGGGCTGGCGCTCCGCCGCTGCAGCCGGTAGGACGCGATACGCCATTGGCGTTGTCGTTCGCCCAGACGCGCCTGTGGTTCCTCGATCAGCTCGATCGCCAGAGTGCGCTGTACAACATCCCGTTGGCGTTGCGTCTGTCCGGCGATCTGGATATCGATGCGCTGGGCCGTACGCTCGATGCGATCCTGCAACGCCACGAGGCGCTGCGCACACGATTCGCGGACCAGGAAGGCTCGCCGGTGCAGATCGTGATGCCGGCCACGGCCTTGCCACTGGCCCTGAGTGACCTCTCCGACCTGCCATTGAGGGAACGGCAGGTGGAAGCGCGCCGCCTGTTGATGGAAGAAGCGCAGACGCCATTCGACCTGGAATCCGATCTGCTGATCCGCGGTGCGCTGCTGCGGCTTGATGCGCAGGAGCACATCCTGCTGCTGACGATGCATCACATCGTCTCGGATGGCTGGTCGATGGGGATTGTGGTGCGGGAGATGGCTGCGCTGTATCGAGCTTTCCTCGAAGGCGAGCCCTCGCCGCTGCCCGACCTGCCGATCCAGTATGCGGACTTCGCCCACTGGCAGAGGGAGTGGCTGCGCGGCGAGGTGCTGGAGCGGCAGCTCAGTTACTGGAAACGGCAGCTGGCCGATAGCCCCAGCCTGCTGGCCTTGCCCACGGACCGGCCACGGCCGCCGCAGTCGAGCCATGTCGGCGCGACGTTGCCGTTCTCGGTGCCGGCGGCGTTGGTGTCGGGCCTGCAGTCGCTCGGCCGACGCACGCAAAGCACGCTGTTCATGACGTTGTGCGCGGCGTTCAACGTGCTGCTGGCCCGCTATTCGGGGCAGAGCGACATCTGCATCGGCACGCCGATCGCCAATCGCAACCGCGCGGATATCGAGGACCTGATCGGCTTCTTCGTCAACACGCTGGTGCTGCGCACCCAGGTGGATCTGACGCTCGACTTCGATGGCCTGCTGCAGCAAGTGCGACAGCACACGCTGGATGCGTATGCGCACCAGGACGTGCCGTTCGAGCAGCTGGTCGAAGCGCTGAAGCCGGAACGCCACACCAGTTACACGCCGTTGTTCCAGGTGATGCTGGTGCTGCAGAACATGCCGATAGGCGAGCTGACCCTACCGGGCGTGTCGATGAGCCTTCTGGAAAGCGAAGGTGCCACCGCCAAGTTCGACCTCATGCTGACCCTGACCGAGGGCAGGGAGGGATTGCAGGGCTGCTTCGAGTACAGCACCGAGCTGTTCGAGGCGCGCACGATCGAACGCATGGCAGGGCACTTCACCCGCTTACTGCAGGCGATCGTGGCCGAGCCGGGCCGCCCGGTTGGCAAGCTGGCGATGCTGGACGATGCCGAGCGTCATCAACTGCTGTATGCGTTCAACGACACCGCCACGGTTTATCCGGACCTCGAGCCCAACACGCAGACGCTGCATCAGTTGTTCGAAGCCCAGGCGTCGCGGACGCCCGAGCAGGTGGCCGTGGTGTACGAAGGCGAGTCGCTGACCTATGCGGAACTCAACGTCCGGGCCAACCGTCTGGCGCGTCATCTGCGCTCGCTGGGCGTCGGTCCGGACGTACTGGTGGGGTTGTGTGTGGAACGGTCGGTGGCGATGATCGTCGGCCTGCTAGGTGTGTTGAAGGCCGGCGGTGCCTATGTGCCGCTCGATCCGAGTCACCCTTCGGATCGTCTGGCAGCCATCGTGGACGATGCGAAACCGGTGGTGATCCTGACGCAACAGCCTGTGCGCGATGCGGTGCCAGCGGCACCAGGTTCGCCGCTGTTCTGCCTGGATAGCGACGCGGATGCATTGGCTGCTTACAGCGACAGCAATCTGGATCACCACGCCCAAGCGCACAACCTGGCCTATGTGATCTACACCTCAGGCTCGACTGGGATGCCCAAGGGCGTCATGGTCGAACATCGTTCCATCCTGAACCTCTGGTTGAGCCTGGAACGCGTGGCCTTTGCCGAATGCGAACAAGCGGCGAGGGTGGGTCTGAATGCATCGGTGACGTTCGATGCGTCCGTGCAATCGCTGACGCAATTGCTGTCGGGACGGACGCTGGTTATTTTTCCGCAGTCCTTGCGCACGGAGAGCGCCGCGCTCCTCGCTTATATCCGGCAGCAGCAACTAGTGGCTTTCGACTGCACGCCGGTGCAGCTGGAGATGCTGCTTGATGCGGGATTGCTGGCGCCGTCTGGCCACGAAGCGGCACTGAAAACCATCTTGGTGGGTGGAGAGGCGCTGTCGTTGCCGCTTTGGCAGCGCTTGCGGCAGGCGAGCGGAATCAATTTCTACAACGTCTACGGCCCGACCGAATGCACGGTGGATGCGACAGCTTGTGCGTTGCGTGACGCTGGCGACTGGCCAAGCATCGGCGGGCCGCTCGGCAATGTGCGCGTGTACATTCTCGATGAGCACGGGGAGCCGGTGCCCGTGGGGGTTGCAGGTGAGATCTACATTGGCGGTGACGGTGTGGCGCGCGGATATCTGAACCGTCCGGAGCTGACGGCGGAGCGTTTCCTGCCGGATCCCTTCCTCGCCGACCCGCATGCGCGGATCTATAAGACCGGCGATCTGGGGCGTTGGCGGACCGATGGAAGCATTGAATATCTTGGGCGCAACGATTTCCAGGTAAAGATCCGTGGTTTCCGCATCGAGCTCGGCGAGATCGAGGCGAAGTTGACTGCGTGCACTGGAGTACGCCAGGCGCTGGTGCTGGCGCGCGAGGACAGCGTCGGCGATAAGCGGCTGGTGGCGTACCTGGTGGCGTACGAAGGGCAGAGCTTGCCCACGGAGGCACAACTACGCGCGATTCTCTCGCAGACGTTGCCCGAGTACATGGTGCCGAGCCACGTCATGGCGCTCGAGCGCATGCCGCTGACACCCAACGGCAAGGTCAACCGCGGTGCGCTGCCGGCGCCCGACATGACGCGCAGCGAGGCAGGATACGTCGCGCCGCGCACGCCGATCGAAGAGACCATGGCGGTCCTATGGGCCGAGGTGTTGAAGCTCGACCGGGTCGGCGTCCACGACGACTTCTTTGCGCTGGGTGGTCATTCGCTGCTGGCGGTGCAACTGGTTTCGCAGTTGCGCAAGCGTGCTGGCATCGAGATGGAGCTGCGTCATCTGTTCTCGCATCCGACCCTTGGTGCCTTGGCGGCCTTCATCGATTCGAGCAAGGTTTCGTCGCGGCATCCGAATCTCGTTCCCATCCGCACACATGGGCGATCGACACCGCTGTTCCTGATCCACCCCATTGGCGGCGAAGTGCAGTACGCCTTTGACCTGGCCAGGCACATGGATGCCGACCAGCCGGTCTACGCATTGGCGGCCACCGGCATCGCCGCCGGCGAAACGCCACACGCAAGCATCGTCGGGATGGCGCGAGTCTATCTGGACGCCATGCGGCATGTGCAAGCGTCTGGACCGTACCTGGTGGCGGGGTGGTCGCTGGGCGGCATGATCGCGTACGAGATCGCCAGCCAGTTGCTGGCCGCGGGTGAGGAAGTGGGTTTTGTCGGCATGATCGACACCGGGAGCAGCCCGTACCTGCGCGCGCACCTGCTTGCGAACGAAGCCGGCTTCGACGAATGCCTCGCGCTGATGCACTGGATCGCCGATCTGCAGCCGCCAAGCGGCGACGTGCGGGAGCATCCCGCGCATGCCGAACTGATGGCCTGCGCCGAACGTGGCGATGTCGCCGCCATGATCGCCGTGTCCCAGCGCGAAGGCTTGCTGCCGGCGCACCTGGACATGGCACTGATGAAGCGCGTGCTGGCGGTCTACCGCGCGGGCGCCACGGCGGCGCTGGCGTACGAAGCGCCGTCCACGGCCACGACCGTGACTTACTTCGCCGCCGATCGCGGCGAAGGCGAGGACGTGTCGTTCGGCTGGGGCGAACTGCTTGGGGACAGCCTGGAGGTGATGCGCATCGGCGGCAGCCATGCGTCGATCGTCAAGGCGCCGCGCATCGAGAAGCTGGCGCGCGAGATCGCGCGGCGACTCAGGCGCCGCTCGCCAAGCGCCGAGTTGTCGTCGGTGTAGCAGGGTGTTGAGAAAGGGCTGTCCTGCCCTTTCTCAACTCGCTCGAGTCCGGCACATGTCCGGACTCGGCTCCTTGAATCAAGCACATAACGTGCTTGATTCAAGGCAGGCCATCCATGGCCTGCACTAGCAAGCTGTTTCTCAACAGCCTGCTAGCCACCATCACGCAGGTTTCGGGAATTTCACGCTTGCACTGAGGGAAAGCCATCATGAACTCGAACATCGAAGCCGCCGAACTGAATATGGAAGAAGCGGACGAACTCAAATACTCGCGCACGATCGAGGATCTGCCGGGCCCGAAGGGGATCCCTTTCTTTGGGAATCAGCTGCAGATGCGGGGCAGCCAATGGCATGTGACGCTGTCGAACTACATCCGCGAGTTCGGGCCCATCTACCGCCTGAATGCGTTCGGCATTCCTATCGTGGTTGTTTCCGACCGCGCGGCCATCAGCAGCCTGCTGAAGGATCGACCCGAGAGCTTCGAGCGCAGCAGAGGCCTGCGCATGCGCATGAACGAGCTGAAGGTGGGCGGCGTGTTCACCGCGGAAGGCGAGGACTGGCGCAAGCAGCGCAAGCTGGTCACGGGCGGGCTGAGTGTCGAGGTGATACGGAATTTCTTCCCCACCATGGGCATGATGACCCAGCGCATGGTGGACCGCTGGAAGGCCACGCTGGCCGACGGCAAGCGCGTCGACCTGCGCCGTGATTTGAAGGCCTTGGCGCTGGACATCATCGTCGGTATCGCGATGGGCTATGACCTCAACGTGGTAAGCGACGACAGCCACCCGTTGCAGCACGACCTGGACAGCCTGATGCGGCGCCTCGCCAGCCGGGGCACGTCGCTCTACCCCTATTGGCGCCGCTTCCGCCTGCCGGTGGATCGCGCGGCCGACCAGTCCGCGCATGACGTGGAACAGACCGTGCTCAGGCTGATCACGGAGGCACGCGAGCGAATGAAGCAGCAGCCTCAGTTGCGCGAAGAGCCCACCAACATGCTGGAGGCCATGATCGTCGCCAGCGAAGACCCCGAGTCGGGTTTCAGCGACCAGGACCTCGTCAGCAATGCCATCGCCAGCGTCGTGGGCGGCATCGACACCACGGCCAATTCCATCGCGTGGATGATCAACCTGCTGGCACAGAATCCTGATACGGCCGCCAAGCTCACCGCCGAAGTCGATGCGGTACTGGGCGATGCCCGGATGTCGCGCGAGTGGGAGCAGATGAAATTGTTGCCGTACCTCGACGCCGCGCACAGCGAAACCCAGCGGCTGCGCTCGTCCACGCCTTTCCTGGGCTTGCTCGCTAAAGCCGACTGCGTGGTGGCCGACACCTTCCTCCCCAAAGGCATGGTGATCTTCGTGCCGACGACGTTTGGCGACGGGCTGGACGAGACACAGTTCCCGCAGCATGAGCAGTTCCAGCCGGAGCGCTGGATCTTCGAGCACAAGCCGCAGAAGGATGACGACCCCGCGCGCAAGGTGTTTCCGTTCGGCGGCGGCCAGCGCCTGTGCCCAGGCCGCTTCCTGGCGCTGATCGAGGTCAAGGTGGTGGTGTCGGCGATCATGCGCAACTTCGAGCTGGAGTTCGACACCACGGCGCCGCCGGTGCAGCAGGTAATGACCTTCTTCATGGGGCCGAGCGCCGTACCGGTGCGACTCAGGTCGCGGACCTGATGGCGATGGATACGGCCTTGAAGTCGAATGACGGCGCTACCTATTTCCAGGTGGGCAGGAGAATCCTCAACGTCTCCGCACCATTGATGGGGGCGATGCTGGGTAACCTGATCATGATGCTGGTCGATCGCATCTGCCTGGCCAGATATTCGACCGACACGCTGGAGGCGTCCGGGCCGGCCATCCATACGGCGATGGCGATCGTCACTTTCTTCACCGGGTTCGCCGGGTTCTCGCGATCATGCGTGGCGCAGGCGTTCGGTAGATCAGGGCAGCGGCAGGCCGCCTATCAGGCCGCGCTTGGCATCCTGGTTGGCGCCGCGTTGGCGCTCATCCTGTGTCTCATGGCACCGCTCATCGAGTGGATTCCGTCGCTGAGCAACCGGCCTCCGGCGATTACCCGGCTGGAGTCGCAGTTCTTGTTCTGGTCGGCGTTCTTCGGTGCCGCCATGACCTTGAACATGGCGCTCTCGGCTTACTTCAGCGGCATCGGCCGGACCCGCGTGACGCTGGTTGTCGGGCTGATCGGCCAGGCCGTGGTCATCTTCATGATCGTCGGCCTGGTATTCGGCAAATACGGTTTGCCGGAGCTCGGCATGCGGGGCTCGGCGATCGGAACCTTGATCGGCACGCTGACGATGACGGTCTGCTACGTGGGCTGCATGCCGCGCGAGGTCTGGAGGGATCTGGGTGGTTTGCTGTTCCAGCGTGGAAGGCACATCGGAGGCGAGTTGATCCCGCGCGTCAGAAAAGGGCTCGCCATCGGCAGCTCCACCGGGCTCACCAACCTCGGCAGCGCGGCCTTCGTCTGGATCGTCGCCGGCCTGGGCGCCGCCGGGCTCGCGGCCAACAACGTCAACCTGACGGTGAACTACCTGGGCGGCGTGCCGCTGATCGGCCTGGGCATCGGGTGCGGCGTCCTGTGCGGGAATGCCATCGGCGAGGGCGACTATCCGCAGGTAACGCGGATCCTCTTCGTGACGATGGGGATCGAGCTGTCGTATCTCGCGGTCATCTCGTTTCTCCAGATCGTGACACCCCTGTTCCTGCTCAACCCGTTCGGGCTGATCGATAAGGGAGAAGAGATTCAGCGGGTATCCGTCGCGACCGTGCGGGTGCTGTGGCTCTATTCGCTCGCGTTCGCCTTCTCCATGACTGGAGGCATGGTGCTGGAGAGCTTCGGCTTGACGAGGTTTCTGTTCCTCACCAGAGTCGTGCTGATGTGGGCGATCAGCATTCCCACCACCTACGTCCTGATGACCGGTCACGTTGGAGACGCGAGCTTCCTCCCGACGTGCTGGGTGGTCGGGTCGATATTCGAAGGGGCGATCGGCGCGATGTACTTCTGGCGGATCAGGATGGCGGTGAGGCATCGGCAGAATGGGATCCTGTTGGCGCAGGAGGCCGCTTTGTGATGCCGCTGACAGACCGTCACGCCGTCAGAAGCGCAGTTGCGAGAAAGAACTCAAAGGTTTGTTGCACCACGTCTATCGCCACGATCCTCGCGTAAACGTGTTGAACAAGAAGAATGTTTTTAAGGTACTGAAGGGCATTCATCGCAAGGACGAAAGCCATGGGGCGAAGTCGACCTCAGCGGCGCCGGCTCCTATCAGACTTAAGAGCCATGGCATATGGGATCAACCAGGGAATCTTCGCCCGTTTCATAGAAGCTGATTGAAGAAAGCAAAGACCTTTTCCGCTCGCTCGACCGTTTGATCGACCGCGACCGACTGCGCGTCGAGGACTTGGGGATGGCGGATCACCCATGCGGCCGGGGAGGTGTGTCGAATATGGAATCCTGTCAGGCATTGCCCTGAATGCCACCTCCGTTTGTTTCAAAAGCCGCTCCGTGGACGTATCGGCGGCTTTTAACTTCTCGGCGGGTGAATTGTTCAGATGATCCCTATTTGAATATTTCGTTTGATTACCGAATCTCTCACCACAGTACGTGTGCAAGCTTCGTCAAGGTGCCTGTTTTTCCTTGCGGTGTGGCGAGGAATAAATGTTTCGTGGCTTCGTGCTTGACTGCCTTTAGCTGTGCCATGATGCCCCGATTTCCAGCAAGGCGCCACGAATCATTTTGCTGGATCGCAAACGGATAACCGTTGTCGCGAGGCGCTGCAAGCGATGTTCGATAGCAATAAATGGACGACGCAATGTCGCCATATCCGATTATTCGCAAATAATGGAGTATTTGATCATGAAAAGATTAAAGCATGCCTTGCCGCCCGCTTCGGTACGATCGCGGCTGGCAGTCGCGTTGATGCTTGCGCTCGGTGCGCAAACCGTGATGTACGAAGCGTCGGCGCAGACCTCGAACACTGCCGCATGGGCGACGACGCAAACGCGCGTCGCCGCGACCGGCAATGCCGCCTTCGGCGGCCTGGCGGCAGACCAGGAGCCGGCCTCGATCACGGTGACACTGAAATTGCGCAACAAAGATGCGCTGGACAGCTTCGTCCGCGAGCTGCATCGCCCGGGCAGTCCGGCTTATCACCAGTTCCTCAGCAGTGCGCAATCCACCGCTACCTTTGCGCCGACCGAGCAACAGGCCCAGGCGGTGGCGGACTATCTGCGGCAGCATGGCTACACGAACGTCAGGATCGCGCCGAACCGCATGCTGGTCACTGCAGACGGCACCGTCGGTAATGCGCGCTCGGCGTTTCGCACGCAGATCGGCCACTTCACTCGCGATGGACGCGCCGGCATCGCCAACATCCTCGATGTACAGGTGCCCACCGCGCTGAGCGATACGGTCGACCGCGTACTTGGCCTGCAAACGCTCGATCACGCGCAGACATTTTCCTGGCATGGCCAGATGCATCCTGTAGCGACTTCGCAGCCGCGCCCGGGCTACCACATCGTCACCAGCCCCGACGGCAATACCAATGCGCACGGCTACTATCCCCAGGAATTCGCTACCGTGTACAACGCGGGCAGCTCACCCGCCGCGACCAATACGACCGCAGCCATCATTGGCTGGGGCAGCATGACCAATTCGGTCAACGATCTGGCGCAGATGGAGAGCAGCCAGGGCCTTGCCGCCGTGCCGACCCAGGTGGTGATTCTCGGCGGCGACAATGGCGACGATGCCGGCCAGGGCGAATGGGGCATGGATGCGCAGGCCATCGTCGGCATCAGCGGCGGCGTGCAGAAGCTGATCTTCTACACGGCGGGCGGTGCCGAAGACCAGGGCCTGATGTTGCAGACGATCAATCGCGTGGTCAGCGACAACGCGGCCAGGGTCATCAACATGTCGTGGGGCTGGCCCGGCTGCGAAGACGCCAGCACCGGCTGGGCGGACTCCGCGTTTCAGCTGGGCATCGCCCAGGGCCAGACCTTTTCCGCGGCCAGTGGCGACAACGGCGCCTATGCCTGCGGTGCTTCCACCAACGGTAGCTACGGCACCACCCTGGGCGTGGGGTATCCGGCTTCTTCGCCCTATGTCGTGACGGTTGGCGGCACGACCTTGAACACCAGCACCGCGGACAGCTACATCTCCGAGTCGTCCTGGGCGTATAGCGGCGGCGGCATCAGCGCGCATGAAGCCAAGCCCACCTGGCAGAGTTCGCTGTCGGGTTCCTATCGCCAATTGCCGGATATCGCCTTCGACGCGGACTGGACGAATACGCCGATCGTCGCCTACTTCACGGCCAGCGCCGGGTCGGGAATTACCGCGTCGGGCTACTACACCAATGGCGGCACCAGTCTGGCCTCGCCGTTGTTCGTCGGCGCCTGGGCGCGGCTGGAGACAGCCAACGGTAATGCGCTGGGTTTCGCTCCGCCATCGTTGTCCGCCTATGCCGGCACGTTTCCTTTCCACGACGTGACAACCGGTGGCAACGGCCATTACCCAGCCACCGCGGGGCGTGACAATGCGACGGGCTGGGGCAGCTTCGACATCCAGGCCGCCAAGGCTTTCATCGCCGCCAATCCGGGCTTCATTTCGGGCGGCGGCTCCGGCGGCGCCAGCCATCTTGGCATGACCTGGGCCAGCTTCTTTCCGGGCAACACGGCGGGCCTGGTCCATGTGGGCAACGACAGCACCACCAATCCCTACAGCGGGGATACCTCGACTGGCACGGCGCTGCCCATCATGTGCGTCAGCACTGGCAGCAGTGCGCTGCCTGCTGGCATCACCACCGATTACTACGATGGCTGGACGGGCGGTACGGTCGCGTTCACCGGGGCGATGCCGGGATCGCAGTTGACCAGCCGGGCGGTGGCGGACGGCAAGTGCGCCAGCGCCTTCGGCGGCGGCTGGCGTATGGCCGAGTTCCATGATGGCGGTGGCGGCTGGAGTTATTGGAGCTACGGTGCGACTCCCGGCGGGTTGGGCCGTTTCTGGGTCGCCATCAACGACCAGCCGGCCAACCCGTGGAATACGACGACGGGAAAAGCGATGACCTGGTCGGTGAGAACATCCACGGTGATTCATGTCGGGCGCGACAACACCACCAATCCGTACAACGGGGATACGTCTCCCAGCGCGTCCTTGCCCATCCTGTGCCTCAACGTGACCGGAAGCGCGGTTCCTACGGGCATCACCACCGATTTCTCCGATGGCTGGGCAAGCGGCAATTTGGCGTTCACCGGGGCGTTACAGGGATCGCAACTGACCAGCCGCGCGGTAGCGGACGGCAAATGCTCCGCCACCTTCGGCAGCGGCTGGCGGATGGCGGAGTTCCACGACGGCGGCGGCGGCTGGAGCTATTGGGGCTACGGCGCGATCCCTGCCGGCATCACGCGGTTCTGGACGGCGATCAACGACCAGCCCGCCAATCCCTGGAACTAGCGTGATCCGCAACGGCGCATAGCCGGAATAGGGCAGCCGCTCCGCACGCGCCATCTGGAAAACGGCACGCCCCGGTGAATACCGGGGCGTTTGCATTCGGCGACATATAGGCCGGCGTAGAAATTTTGAACAGGCTCTATGGGTGTATGGCAAGAAAATCGTGGAAGTGGGTTAGGTGATGCTCATTGAGCGATGTGTCTAGAGCTTCGGCACAGTTGCTCCCGCCATGAAGAATTTCAGCGTCCGCGCAAGCTCGGCAGGCAAACTTACCGAGTCATCGTCGAGCCAACGAAGCACTGCACCGAGATAGAGGAAATGCAGGTGGCTGGCCAGGAGTGGGGCGGCGATATCGTTGCGGACTTCGCCTTCCGCCTGCGCCTGTGCGATCAATTGCGCGTAGAGCGGCAACATGTCGGAGTCGCTCTGCCCAGGCTGTTCATTCCCGATGGCCTGGAAGCGGTAGCGAATGTATGGCGCGGCATAGTCGCGGTGCGACTCCCACCA
The DNA here is from genome assembly GCF_026283965.1 of Dyella subtropica. Lineage (GTDB taxonomy): Bacteria > Pseudomonadota > Gammaproteobacteria > Xanthomonadales > Rhodanobacteraceae > Dyella_D > Dyella_D subtropica. The sequence continues at coordinate 64,052 of NZ_JAPDPD010000021.1, read as the reverse complement.
TTGCGCCGAGGCATCCAGGATCGCGGCAAGTCGCGTCTGTAGGGTGCGACGCGCCATCGCCTTGCGCAGCAATGGCCCGAGATCGTTAGCCAGTTCGCCGTGCAAGGCGTGCACGAGTACCGCCTCTTTCACGGGGAAGTGGTTGTACAACGTGCCGCGTGCGACACCCGCTTCGGCTGCAATCTGCTCCATGGTGACGGTCTCGTAGCCAAATTGCCAGAACAGCGCCAGCGCTATTGCGGAGAGGTGTTCGCGAGTGCGGTCGCGCTTGCCGAGGGTTCGGGTGGGTGTGGACATGTCTGACTCGATATTGAACAATGCCCATAATTGGGCATTGTTCAATTATGGTGGAGCGAGCATACCATGGCGCGGCGATGGTCGCCCGCCGGCCGTGCGTGCGCTCCCGCATTCACAACGCTTGGACGAGGCTACCCATGTCCCGCAACACTACTCCCGTCATCGTGATCGGCGCCGGCCTGTCCGGCCTTTCTGCCGCCCTGGCGCTGGCCCGTGCTGGCCGCGAAGTGATCGTGCTGGAGGCGGCGGATCAACCGGGGGGCTGCTGTTCCACCGCACAAGTGGACGGCTATACGTTTAACAATGGCGCTGTCTACGTGGCCGTGCCATCGCTACTTCGCCTGACGTTTGAGCAGCTCGGGCTGGACTTCGACGCGGAGGTGCCTCTGGTGCCTATCGATCATCCGCACGAGACGCATCTCGACGATGGCACGACGGTGCATCTTGGGGCACTCGAAACGGCGCGGGTGGAGGGGCTTCAGGCATCATCTCGTACTGCACTATTGCGCGACGGCCTGCGCAAACTGCAGGGCGACTGGCAACCCATCTATCGCCGGCTGCTTGATGACGTGCTGCCGTTCGAGCCGTCATTGCCGCGAACGCTGGCGCAACTCTGGCGCTATCTGCCGAAGCTGGCTGGCCGTGCGGATCGCCTGATCGCCCGCTACTTTCCCGACCCCTCCCTGCAGGCGGCAGTGGCTTCTATCCTGCTCTACACCGGCACCGCGCCAGAGCGCCTGCCGTCCTCCCAGCTGATCGGTCTGCTGGCTTTGCTGGAGGAAGGCTTCCATTTGCCGAAGACCGGGATGGGCGCGATTACCGCCGCGCCGCATCGCGCGCTACAGGTGTTGGGTGTGCCTGTGCGTTGCGGCTGCAAAGTCGAGCGGATCGAAGTGGGCAGCGGTGGCGTGACGGGTGTGATGCTGGAAGGCGGCGAATACCTGCCAGCACGCGACGTCATCGCCACCTGTGCCGGTTTCAGCGTGGTCAATCATTTGTTGCCGGCGACCGCCGTGCCGCGTGCATTGCAGCGCGTCGTGCGCAAGGCACCGCTGTCGCATCGGGCCGTCGCCGTGCAACTTGGTGGCTGCTTCGACGCGGCCTCCAGATCCTTCATCGTCAATCACGTTCCTGCCATGAGCCGGCAAGGCGAGTTGCATCGGGTCGGGACCGGTACACCCCGCTGGCTTTCCTGGACATCGCCGAGCCAGGTGTTGAGGAGCGTGGCGCCAGCGGGCAGGGCGGTCATTGAACTGTATGCGCCGGTGTCCGGAATAGATCACGCCGAACAGTGGACGCCGGCCATGACAGAGCGTGCGCTCGAAGGGCATCTGACCGCGTTGCGAAAGCATCTGCCGGCCATGGAAGTTGAGACGATGAGAACCATCGATCCAGCCACCTTCGCGCGCGAACGGCATCTACACGAAGGCGCACTCTACGGCATCGCACCTGGCGCGAATCCCAATGCTTACTTTCCGCATCGCACCGCGCTGCCGGGCCTGCATCTGGCGGGCCAGACGACGTTTCCGGGTTTTGGCGTACCCACGGCGATGCTGTCGGGCCTACAGGCTGCAGCAGGCTTGTTGACAGCGGACCGTTAGTTCTCAGGGCGGAGTTCGTAGGTCGGAACATGGATGCTTCGTCCATACGGTCCCCCAACCGTTCCCGTCAGCTCAGAGTCTGTTCAAAATCTCCTGCAACGGGCTACGCGGAGATTTTGAACAGGCTTCGAGAGGATGGCGCGAAAACAGGCGCTAAGCCGAGCTGCGTGACATAAGGGTGATCGTTGCGCGAAGCCCATGCGGTACACGGTTCGTCAATATCAGCCGACCGCCATGCGCCGTTGCGATGCGATCGGCTATGGCCAGACCGAGGCCAACGCCTCCGGTTGAACGGCTGCGGGAAGGTTCCATCCTTTGAAAGGGAGCGACGATACCGGGAAGCGCATTGGCTGGGATCCCGGGGCCGTTGTCGTCGATGTGAATTTCGACCTGATCGCCCGCATCCTCGATCGTCAGCGCGGCGCTTCCGGCGAAGCGCAAAGCGTTGTCGACAAGATTGTCGATGGCTCGATGCAACATCGGTTCATCGGCCAACACGGAGGCATGGGCCGAGCCGGAAATGACGCTGACATCCTGCCCAAGCGAGCGCCGGTCGGCCGCCATCTTTGCCGCGAAGCTGGTCAGGTCGATCCTGTCGAGGCTGGCCGGTTGCCGATCGATCCGCGCATAGTCAAGCACCTCACTGATCATGGCAGCCATACGGTCGAGGTCATCGATCATGCGCTGGCGCTCGCCTTGCGGGACTAGTTCGGCACGGATGCGAAGGGCCGTCAACGGTGTGCGTATGTCGTGCGCGACCGCCGCGAAATCGCGGAACCGTTCTTCGGCCTGTTTCGCTAATCGCGCGTGCATGGCGTTCATGGCCGCGCCGACCGCTTCGACTTCGGGCGGGCCGTCGAGGGGAAAGGGCGCTTTCGTATTCAGACCGCTACGCGCCGCGGCTTCAGCCAATTTCCGGACGGGCCTGGAGAGACTGCGTGCGGCGATCCACACCGGGACTGCCAATAAGCCGAGCGCCGCAGCGAAGGCCAACATCATCCTCAGGCGCCATGCGGCCAGGTGCCGGTCGGTGGGCGTGACCGAACGCCAGCGACCATCCATCTGCTGAATGGATGCTTCGAATGCCGGCATCTCCGCATCCGGTTCAATCAGGGCGTCGGCACCGTAGCGCATCCGGAAGCCGCCGGCATCGCTGTCCACCAGCAATGTCCGGTCGCCAACCAAGACGACGCTCTGCCCCGTTCCACTCGCTTTCCCGGCACCATCGCCGTCCAGCCAGCGCACGCGTACTCGTTCGGGTCGGACGCGCATGGCCTGTGCCAGCGCGGTTTCCACCTCTCGCACATACGGGCCGGTCGGCGGCGTAGCGCGAACGGCGGTCTGGAACCCGTCACTTGCATCGCCGCGCAGGGCGATCGCCGCCTCGCGTATCGTCATCCGTATGGGGGTAGGCGCCGGTGTCAACAGTACGATGCCGAAGCACAGGGTGAAGGCGAGGACGAGGGTGCTGAATGCCAGCGCCGCCACTTGCGCCAGAATGGGAAGCGACCGCCTCACCGGCGCAGGACCGGGACACGAAAGCGGTAGCCGAGACCGCGCATGGTTTCGATCAGCGCCGATCCGTCAGCAGCGGACAATCTTCGACGCAACCGGCTGACCGCGATGTCGATCGCCCGATCGAAGGGGCCATCTGGCGTTTCATGCGTCAGATCGAGCAGCTTGTCCCGGCTGAGAACCTGCGCCGGATGCTGCACGAAGGCGAGCAGCATCCGCAGCTCGCCAGCGGGTAGGGGCACCAGTGTCCCGTCGGGCGCGGTCAGGCGAGCCGCACCGGGCTCGAACAGCCACCCTTCAAACTGGAAGGACTGCTCGGATGTCTGGGTTCGCGGTGCCTCACGGCGCAGGATGGCCCGCACGCGAGCGAGCAGTTCGCGAGGATCGAACGGCTTGGCCAGATAATCCGCCGCGCCGATCTCCAGGCCGACGATGCGATCGGTCGTGTCGCCTAAAGCGCTCAGTATCAGAACAGGTGGCCCTCCGTCCCTCAGCCGGCGACAGATCGATAATCCGTCTTCCCCCGGAAGCATGATGTCGAGAATGATGATGTCCGCGCGGCGATGGTTTGATAGGGCGTCGAATTCACTGGCATCGCGAGCGCCCGACACGTCGAAATCGTGCCGGCCGAGATAAGCGACGATCGCTTCGCGCACGCTGTCGTCGTCCTCGACGAGGATAATCCTGGCTGCTTTGCTCGACATGTCTTAACTATAGAAAGAGAACGTATCGCGATTATGTCGCGATGCGAATCTTTGATACATGGCCGGCATGCTCGCGACACCATCGTCGTCTACAAAGACAACTCCATTACCGATGCGAGTTCAAACAACAATGCACGCAAAGAATCGTTATCGCTTTAGCCTGGCGATCGGAGCAATGTTCGGATGTGCGCTGGCCGCGGCATCACCAACCCAGCAGTTCTCCTCGTCTCAGGCGCAGTCGGCATCGTCTGCGATCGACGAGTATCGGACACTATGCACCCGCGATGGCGGCCGTCTATGGGGGATGAGCCTCTGCGGACCGATCATGCTGGTGAATCGTGACACACGCGCCATTTACACCGATCGCGACACACCGGGCCACGAACTTCGTCGGCAAGGCAAGATATTTACCGGCTCGCTACCCGCAGACATCAGCGTTGCCAACACCGCGACAGAATGGGCCGGGGTCCGTTGGACGATGCTTCAGCTTCCACTTCCGCCCGATCGGCAGCAGCGCGCAGAGTTGCTGATGCACGAAGCGTATCATCGCATTCAGCCGCATCGACTTCCGCCGCCTGTCCTGCCACTACCGGATCATCTCGATGGTTATGACGAGCGTGTGGCCATGCGGCTCGAATGGCGGGCGCTGGCGCTCGCGTTGCAAACGCGCGGACAGGATCGACTGGTAGCCGCGCGCGATGCACTGGCCTTTCGTGCCTGGCGTCGGAAGCAGGTCGAAGATGCTGCAAAGCGTGAAAATGCGTTGGAAATCAACGAAGGGCTGGCCGAATACACGGGCAAGCGCCTTGGTGACACGACCGATCCTGCCCATTCGACAATCGAGACCTTGGCTAGTTACGACAAACGCAACGGCTACATGCGCAGCTTTGCCTATGCGTCCGGCCCTGCCTATGGGCTGCTGCTTGATGCTCTTGCACCGAGCTGGCGTATGAAGCTGCGTTCCGATAGCGATCTCGGCGCCATACTGCATCATTCGATCGCCGATGCCGCGCTACCCGATGTCGCATCGATCCGTGACCGGTATGGCTACGCCGATATCAGCAAGGAAGAGCGAACAAAGGAAGAAGCGCACGATCGTCAGGCAGCTCAGTGGAAAACCCTGCTGGTCGACGGCCCTACGATCCGGCTGCCGCTTATACACACAGGTTTCCAGTTTGACCCCCGGAACCTATTTGCCTTGCCACCCAGCGGCACCGTGTATCCGACCGTCGTGATCCGCGACGAGTGGGGAACGCTTACGGTAAGCGATGGCGTGCTCGTGGCCGCCGATGGTAAGACAGCCTCGGTGCCAGGCACCGTCTCCTTCGAAGGTGGCGAGTATCGCGGTAAGGGCTGGAACCTGAAGCTTTCTCCGGGGTGGATTCTGCGGGACGGGGGCGTTCGACGAGAATGACTGCAGCTGGCACAGCAGTACTCATCGGCGAACGAAGGAATAGAGCGGATCGATGCGCACGCCGATCTTGCAGGCTACGTGACAACCGGCATGTTGAAGCCACTCCCCAGCGTATGACCATAGCGTGCGCGCTGAATCCAGGGGGCCGCAGAAGCCCTGATCTTCGGAGACCGAAAAGGAGCAAGTACGAAATTGCTGCGCGGCGTTTTAGTAGCCGAATTATTGGTGAGTAGCCTGGGTGGATGCGTGATGCGGATTGCCGACCATTCGGCTGATTCGCGTGTCGGCGTCCACTGGTTGGATCTCAATGCGGATAACAAGCTATCCCAAGCGGTACGAGGCAGGCTAGCTGATGATCCCATGACGCGTGACGCCAAGCTCAGTGTCCATAGCGACGAAGGCCATGTCATGTTGACCGGTTTCACCACCAACCCCGAAGTGCTGGCAAAAGCCTTAACACTCACCCTGGATACGCCAGGTGTCAGCGACGTGCACAGTGGGGTGACTGTGGCCCGCTGATTCGCCGGGACTAGCTTTGCGTCGCAAGCAAGGGGAGGGGCAAAACCGCACCAGCTGAGAGTCGACGCTAATCAGGCTGCATGGGGAGGTAAGCCTTTGGTTCGCGGTTTCTTGCTTTGGTTTTGGGCTATCGCGACCTGGAGAACGCAAACTCAAAAAACACCCCGCAGCGCCTGCTCACAACAACATCCGTCCGTTCGCATCGCGAACGGCGATCACGATCTTGCCGATGTTCTGATGGCTTTCCATCAGGTGCTGAGCCTGAGCTACCTCGGCGATGGGGTGAGTGGCATAAATCACTGGCCGGATTTCGCCTCGTTCAAGCGGTTCGATCCAACGACTGCGGAACCGTTTGTTCACCTCTCGCTTTTCTCGCATCGGGCGCAACCGTAACGAGGAACCCTTGATGCGCAGGCGGCGTTCGACCACGAGCAGCAGATCGATCTCTGCCGACAGCCCGTCCAGCAGGCCGGCGACCACCAGGCAACCACCCAGGCGCAAGGCACGCAGATTGCGTTCCAGATAGGCGCCGCCCACGAAATCCAGCACCAGCGGAACGCCTTCGCCGCCGGTCAGGCGCAAGACTTCGGCGAGGAAGTCCTGGGTCTTGTACTCGATAACCGCCGACGCGCCGAACGCATGCAGGGCTTCGGCCTTGCGTGGCGAGCCAACGGTGCAGATCGGCCGGGCACCGGCATGCAGGGTCATCCGCATGGCGGTGGTGCCAATGGCGCTGGCACCGGCGTGGATCAGTACATGGTCGCCGGGCGCCAATCCGCCAAGCTCGAACAAGGTCTCGTTGCAGGTCAGGAAGGATTCGGCGGTAGCCGCTGCCTCTTCGAAACCGATCGTTTCGGGAATCAGATTGGCCATGCCCCGATCGAGCAGGCAGAACTCCGCAAAGCCGCCGCCTTCGACAACGCCATAGACGCGTTGCCCCTCGGTGAAGCCGCGGACGTTCTCGCCCCAGGCCTCCACGGTGCCGGCAATCTCGATGCCGGGGATGGTGGATTGCCCCGCTGGTATGTCGTATTCGCCTTCGCGTTGCAGTACGTCGCCACGATTGAGCGCACTCGCGTGCACTTTGACGAGTAGCGAATCCGGTGTGCAGACCGGCATGGGCAACTCGCGCGTGACGATAACTTCGGGCCCACCCTTGCCTTCGTAAACGACTGCCTTCATCGCGTCCATCGCGTCAGTACCTCGCCAAACGTTCGGTATCGTTGCCACGCGTGGGCACGAGGAAACTACGCTCGTAGGTCAGGAACACCTCGCCGCCCGACAGCAGGCCGCGCGTCTCGCAGGTGATGATGCCGGCGCCGGGGCGCGTCTCCGACAGGCGCTTGGCCAGGATGTGGCTCTCCGCGTAAATGGTGTCCCCGGCGAATACCGGGTGCGTGAGTCGAACCTTGTCCCAGCCGAGGTTGGCCAGGGCGCGGCCACTGGTGCTGCGCACGCTCATGCCGCAGACGATGCTGAAAGTCACCAGGCTGGACATCAGCGGCCGTTTCCATGGCGTGTGCGCGCAGTACTCGGCATCGATGTGCAGCGGCGAGGGATTCATGCTGAAGCCCGCCATCAGCAGGTTGTCCGATTCGCTCAAGGTGCGCCCGGGTCGATGCTCGAAGACATCCCCGAGGCGGAAGTCGTCGTAGCAGAACCCGATCACCTCGCGGTAACGGTTCTCGCCGACGAGCTTGTAACCCCATAAGCGATCCTCGTGATCCATGCTCACTCTCTCCACGGTGTCATGGTGGTCCGGCGCCACCAAGGCGCCGGTTGCGCCAGGAAGCGCGGACATCAGGCACTCACCATCAGCGACTCGACGACGTCGCAGAAGTTGTCCAGGCGTTCGGGAGCGAAATCCGCACGCAGCATCACGCGAACACCGGCGGCGCCGCGCGCGACGATGGGGAAGAAGACTGCGGAACAGTAGTAGCCGGCGCGGAAGAGTTGTTCCGACAGGCGCACCGCCAGGTCTTCGTCGCCCACCTCGATCAAGCGGATGGGGAGCCCATTGCCCGAGAAGCGCGTGGGGAAGCGCTGGTCGAAGACGTCGATGTTGTGACGTAGTTTTGCCTGCAATTGCCCGAGTTCGGGCGTGCGGTGCAAATCCGCGCTGGCCAGGCAGGCGCCAATGGCGGGCACATCCATGTTCTGCGACCAGGTCACCGGCCCCGCGTTGCGATACAGGAATTGGAAGTCCTTTTCGCTGCCAAGCATGGCGACGCCACCCGAGGCGCCGAAGCCCTTCGCCAACGAGCCGACGATGAGGGTCAGCGGGTTCATCTCGATGTTGGAGCGGACATAGCCCTCGCCACGCGGCCCCTCGATCGAGAGCGCGTGCGAGTCGTCGAAGTACAGGAACAAGCCGTAACGGTTCTGCAGTTCGAGCAGGCCCTCGAGCGCCGTACGCCCGCCCATCGAATAGGCACCATCGGCGACATAGGCCACGCGCGGATACTTCTTGCAGATGTCTTCGAGATAGTTCAGGTCGTTGTGCGGGCAACTGAGCACCAGGCTCTCGTCGCCGCAGATGGGTTTGATGTAGGCCATCGAGAAGTGGCAGAAACGGTCGAAGACCATGACTCGCGGCCCGCCGCCGCCGATGTGTCCAGAAGCCACCAGCGGCAGGATGCCCGCGGTAAGCACGCTGCAGCTCACCCCCGGCAGTGCGGGAGCCCCGTACAGGTCACGCAGGCTTTCCTCCAGTTCCACCAGCAGATTCAGCCGGACGCGTATTTCCGCGATCGACAGACCGGTGGTGCCCGCCTTGCGCAACGCGCTCACTGCGCCTTCGATGATCTTCGGGTGGTGGTTGAGGCCAAGGTAGGAGCAGGAACACAACAGGCTGAACTCATGGCCGGTCTCGCGAACTATGAGGCGGTCGTTGGATTCGTGATCGACCTGGATGTTCAGCAGCCCGCTTTCGGCCGCGCGCAGCCAGACCCGCTCGCCGTGGGCGAGCATCGCTTCCGCATTGCGATAGCGATGCGGGCCAGTGATCTCACTAAGAACGCTGTCATTAAGAACGCTGTCGTTCATTGCACTCTCCCATGGGAATGGATGTCGTCGCTGTCGATACGTGCTGCATGTGTCGAAGAATGTGGGATGCGAACACCGTTCATCCGCGTTCGAGGGGCAGGGTCAGGCAGTGCGGGCCGCCCCACCAAGGCCAGAGGTCCCGCCCGTTGAAGGCCTGCACCTTCGCGCCGCAGGCTTCGAGCGCCGCCTTGGTGCGTGAGGCGCCTTCGTAGGCAAGCACCTTGCCCGGAGCCGTAGCGACCAGGTTCGCCGCCTGCTTGTGGTGCTCGGCGAGCACGACACGGAAGAAATGTTCCATGTCGAGACCATCGGGCGATCCGCCGACGAAGCTCACCTGCCATCCCCATTGGCGGACCAGATCCACCAGCTTCAATTTTCCGATGCTGAGGTCCTCCTCGCCGCTGCCCGCCCGAAAGCGGCGGACCCATCCGATGTCCGCCAGGCAGGCGATGGCGGCCCTGGCTTGCTCCATGTCCACGGTGGGCTCCAGCACCAACCCTTTCAGGAAACGGGTCAGGGGGTCGTTGTCCGCGTACTCCGCCTCCAGGAAATAAGGCAGGGCGACGGCAAGCTTGTCGTCGACACGGGTGAAGCAGGTATCGAGATGCAGGAACAGATGCATCAGGAGGTCGTAATCCGGCTTCCAGCGCGCCACCTCGCTCTTGCGCATCTGCACGGCGATGACGTCCATGCCGAGCCGTTTGGCCAGCCGTGGCGCGACACGAGGGTCAGTAAAGTGCCCGACGCCGATCATGAGGGTGTGTTCGTCGACTACCTGCAGGTCTCCGCCGACCAGGAAAAGCCCTTCCTCTGCGCCGTCGAATACCACGGGGTAGTCGCGCAGCGAGGGCGCGAACTGCGTGGCGAAACGCATCAGCAACGCCTCACTGCGGCGGGAAGGCGACACGAAGTTGCCGAGCACCAGGCCGCGCGGCGTCATGACCGCCACGTCCCGGGTGAACGCGAGGCCAAGACGATGATCGACGATGTGCCGATAGACGCCCTCGGCATCCGTCTGGAACTGCACCTGTGCGGTCCGCGTCAGCAGGGTGGCGCCGGTGACCGTATCGGCCAGGCTTGCGAGCCTGGGCAGGGCGGCGCGCAACCATGTCGTGAACTGTCCGCTTGCACGGGCCGCCTCGATGGCCTCGTCCAGCAGTTGTTCGATCGAGAGCACTTCGGCACCGGCAGCTCGCAACAGTCGCTCGAACTCCGCGTGCTGCCGCGCCGCATCTTCGGGGGGCGGGTTGTAATGCAGGAAATTGCCGGTGGCGACTTCGAGGTGATAATCCGTCGGCGAGGGCGAGTTCACGACCACACGCCGGAGCGGAGCGATATCGGAGACCACGTAGGGTGGGGTCGATAAGCTGCTTTCGGGAAGCGGGATTCGATGGGCCTGTTGCATGATGCTCCGTATGTTTTCCAGGGGTCAGTCGTGTGAGCTATCGGGCATCGAACTCATGCAGCAGCCGCTGCGCCGCCTCGATGAATGGCGCCCCCGTGGCAACACCATCGACAAGACACATGCCGCTGCCGTCGCTGTGACTGGCCACCGTGATGCGGCGCGCGTGCTCGATGTCCGTCGTGCTGGGGGAAAACACCGCGTTGATGATCGGCACCTGGCGCGGATGCACCGCCCCCATGCCGCCATAGCCCAGGTCGCGGGCGCGCTTGGCGGCGGTTTCCAGGCCGGCGGTGTCGACTACGTCGAACCAGGGCGAGTCGAGCGGATGCAGGCCTGCGGCACGGGTGGCTGTGACCAGGCGCGCACGCGCGTGGTAGAGCGAGTGCCAGTCGAGCGATGAGCCGGTGCTCAGCGCGAAATCGGCGGCACCGAAAATCGTAGCGGTCAGGTGGGCATTCGCGGCGAGGGTGGCGGAAAGATTTTCCACGCCGCGAGACGTTTCGATGATCACGATCAATTCGACCTGGCTGCCCAGCAGTTGGCCGGCGATCTCCACGTCGCGCGGCGATTCCACTTTCGGAATCATCACCACTTCCGGCCCGTGCAGACACTCACGCAAAGCCAGCAGGTCTAGCAGGCCATCGGGGCTGCCGAGGTTGTTAATGCGTACGGCGCGGCGACACGGCGTTTCGGCGCGCCTGGAAAAGAACTCCACGGCGCGTGCCCTGGCCTCGGCCTTGCGGGCTGCCGCGACGGAATCCTCGAGATCGATCAGCGAGATATCCGCATGTGATGTCGTCGCCTTGACCGAACGTTCGGTCACCAGCGCTGGCGTGAAGAGAATAGATCGGCAGTAACGGCTGAACTTGTTCATTGCGTTTCCCTCATCGGCTGACGCTTGTTTCAAGTTGAAGATCCGACCCTGCGGTGTGTGCGCATTCGGGCACACCCCATGACCCATCGATCGCTGAGAAAGTCTCGCTACCACAACATGGCGGTCTCCTTGTCCAAGCGTGTTTGCAGCGAGACAGCATGCGAATCCGGCGCAATGACAATGGCTGGGACGACGTGTGGCGGCAGATGCTTGCCCAGGCTCTGCCGTAGCTCTTCCGTATCCAGTGTCTGTCCAGGCCGCGCGACGACGTAGGACACCAACTGCTTACGCCCCGGTTCGTCCTCGCGCAGAATGCTGGCCGCTTGTGCAATGGCCGGATGTGCGCGCAGCACAGCATCGATGCCGTCGATATCGATGCCGGCATCGCCGTGACGCGGGCCACGGCCAGCCTGGTCTACGAGCACAATCGATCCGTCCGGCGACCAGTGCGCCAGATCGCCGGTCCGGTACATGCGCAGTCCTTCAGCGAAGGGATGGGCGACGAAGCGTTGCGCTGTCGATCCAGGCTGGTCCAGGTGCCCATGCGCAACGCCATCCCCAGCGAGATACAGCTCACCCGCCACGCCAGGCGGTACCGGCTGAAGCGTGCCGTCGAGGATGTAGGCACGAACACCCTCGGCCGACATGCCCGGCGGCATCGAGGCACCCGGTATCGAGCGCACGGTGGCATTCCAGTCGACCAGGATGCGTTTCGCTTCCTCTTCGCCGAGCAGACTGCGAACGTGTACCGGCGCATCGGGTGTTTCCGCCATGGTCCGCAGGATGTCGGCATAGCAATCCGCGTAGCGCTGCAAGGTGGCGGGGTCGTAGAGATGGGTATGACCCGTGACCGTGCCTTCGAGACCCTTGGCGCTGAGTTGGAAATCCATGCCGAGCGGGAAAGCCGAATGGCTCTCGCCGCCACCGACGTCGAGCTTTTCTCCCAGCTCGCTCAGTTGCTCATACACGTGGAAGTGGATGTAGTTGAAAATGACGCCGACCGAATTTTGCAGGCCGTTGTCGCCGAGGATGGTCGGCAAGGGGTAGCGGCGATGCGGAAACATGCCACTCTCGGCCTCCAGCACCTGACGAATAAGGCCCTTCCAGTGGGTGTTGCCGATACGCAGACGCAGCAGCACGCCGTTGAGCAGCAGCCCGATCAGCTTTTCCGCATCAACCGCTTCGGGACGACCGTGGCTGACGATCGCCGTCACCACATCGCGACTGCCCGTCAATACGCTTAGTGCGGCCAGATGCGCGGACAGCAGCACCGTCTTGAGCGGCACCTGGACCTGACGGGCCAGGTCGATCAGGCCCTGGGTGGTGCGTTCGGTAATCGCGATGACCGCGAAGTCTTCCGGGCGCCGGTTCTCCCACGCCGCTTGCGGCTGTATCGCGAGGCTGCGTTGCGGCTCCACCGGCCGATAACCCGCCAGCATGTCCCGCCAGAACGCACGGGTACTCTCCGAGGCGATCGCCTCCAGCTCCAGCGCGATGAAGTCACGATACTTGATCGACAGCGGCTCGACGGGCATCGCACGGCCACCGAGCCGGGCCTGGTAGCGCTGCAGCAGCTCGGTGACGAGGCTGGCATCGCTCCATCCATCCAGCACCGCGTGGTTGAAGCTGAGCGTGAAGCGGAACTGTGCATCAGTCATCTGGTGCACGAAAACGCGCAGCAGCGGCGCCACGGAGATATCGAAAGACCGGCGCGCCTCCTGCCTGCACCAGCGTTCGAACGTCGCATTTTTCTCCGCCTCGTCCAAAGCGCGAAGATCCTCAACTATCAGTGGCATGCTGGCAGTGCGATGCACCAGCTGCAGCGGCACGCTGTAGCTGCTGAAGTCGTAGCTGGTGCGCAGCACCTCGTGGCGCCGGCTCAGCTCGCCCAGCGCCTCACGCATCAACGACTCGTCGAACGGCATGCGTATCAGCGCGCAGAACACCACGTGATAGAGCGCAGAGTCGGTGTCGTAGCGGTTGTAGAACACCATGCCTGCCTGCACCCGGCCGAGCGGATAGGCGTCCTCGATGTGGTCGGGAATACGCTGACGGTCGTCGGGCGAGATCAGCTCGAAGGCCTGCACTGCGCGGGTGGCGGAGCCTGCCGTGAAACCGGCGATGGTCGCCAGCTCGGCGACACTTTGGTGATCGAACAGGCCAGCCAACTCGAAAGCGATGCCGGCATGCTGCGCGCGCACCTTGAGCTGGATCGCCAGAATCGAGTCGCCGCCAAGGTCGAAGAAACTCTCGTCGATACCTATTTTTTCCAGGCCGAGAATCTCGGCAAACAGTTTTGCGAGTAAGGTTTCCTGCGGCGTGCGCGGCTCACGGCACACGGCCGGTGCAAAATCCGGTGCCGGCAGCGACTTGCGGTCGAGCTTTCCGTTGTTGGTGAGCGGCAGCGCGTCGAGCGGCACGATCGCGGCAGGCACCATATATTCGGGAAGCCGGTTGCCGAGCAGGCGGCGCAGCATCGCAGGGTCTATCGCATGCTCCGGCGCGGCAACCACGTACCCCACCAGGCGCTTGTGGCCCGGCTGGTCCTCACGGGCCATGACGGCGGCCTGTGCCACACCGGGCAGTTCGCGCAATGCGGCCTCGATCTCGCCCGGCTCGATGCGAAAGCCGCGGATCTTGACCTGATCGTCGACGCGCCCGACAAAATCGAGCTGGCCATCGGCGCGCCAGCGCACCAGATCGCCGGTGCGGTACAGGCGGCTGCCGGGCGGGCCATATGGATCGGCCACGAAGCGTTCGGCGGTGAGGGCAGGGCGATGCAGGTAACCACGCGCCAACCCCGAGCCGCCGATATACAACTCACCGGGCACACCGGTCGGCGACGGTCGCAGCCGGGCATCCAGAACATAGGCGCGCGTGTTGTCCATCGGCGCGCCGATCGGCACGCCAGCGTCTATGCGAAAGGGCGAATGCATCGGATAGCAGGTCACGAATGTCGTCGTTTCGGTGGGGCCATAGACATGCACGACCGTGGCCTGCGGGCAGGCTTCGATGACCCGCTGAAACGCCTGCGGGGATGCTGCCTCGCCGCCGCTCCATATCGTGCGCACAGCGGCGAAGCAGGCCGGCGCTTCGGCAAGCAGGCGGAACAACGCCGTGGTCAGGAACAACGCGGTGACCCGCCCTTCGACGATGCTGCGCGCGAGCACCTCCACATCCGTCTTGCCAGGCGGTGCGACCACGATCTGCCGGCCGCCCAGCAAGGGCACCCAGATCTCATACGTCGAGGCATCGAACACCTGCGGCGAATGCAGCAGTACCCGCTCCTGGCTGTCACCCTGCCAGCGGCGATCCAGCGCCAGTTCCAATACGTTGCGATGCGTGATCGCAATACCTTTGGGTATGCCGGTGGAGCCGGAGGTGTACATCACGTAGGCCAGATGCTCCGGCTGCAGCGCATGCAGCGGCGCAGTCGCCTCTTGCTTCGCGATAGCCTCGGCCTCTTCGTCCAGCACCACCAGCGCTCCCCAGTGTGCGGGGAGACGTTCAACCAGATCGGCCCGGGTGACCACGACCGGCGCCATGGTTTCACCGAGCATGTGCGCGAGGCGCTCGACGGGATAGTCCGGGTCCAGCGGCAGATAGGCCGCGCCCGCCTTGAGGATCGCCAGGGTGGCTGTCAACAGCTCAAGTGAGCGCTCCAGGCACAGCCCGACCAAGACGTCGGGTCCGACGCCAAGCGATTGCAGGTGATGGGCAAGGCGGTTGGCGTTACCGTCGAGCTCGCGATAGGTCAGCGTTCGCTCGCCGGCACGGGCTGCGATGGCATCGGGCTGGCGTGCGGCGACGGCGGCGAAGGCATCGGCCAGGTTTCCGGCGGGGGTGGTATGCGCCGTTGCGTTCCAATCCACGAGCAGCCGTTTGCGCTCTGATGCCTCGAGCAGATCCATCTCGCTCAGGGGCACATCGGGATGTTGGGTCACTCCCGACAGCAGGCGCAGGAGCCTGTCGGCGAAACGTTGTGCGGTGGTGTGGTCATACAGATCGCTGGCGTACTCCAATGTAGCGAGCAGACCCGCTGGCGAGCCGTCCGGGCTGGTTTCCTCGACGAAGCCAAACCACAGGTCGTACTTCGCCGTGGCGGTGTCGGCGTAGCGCCAAGTGGCGTCCAGCCCGGCAACGGCGGGCGTCGCGGCAACGTTGTTGTCCAGCATCAACGCAACCTGAAACAGCGGGTGCGCGGCTTGCGTACGCACCGGATTGACGGTGTCGACCACGCGCTCGAACGGCAGTGCCTGGTGAGCCAGGGCGGCCAGGTCTACCGCGCGCACGCGGCCGATCAAATCGCGGAAGCTCGGATGGCCGGAGGTGTCTGTGCGCAGCACCAGCAGATTGACGAACAGGCCGACCATCGCGTCCATGGCCTCATCGTCGCGGCCGGCCACCGAGGTGCCGATCGGCAGGTCCTCGCCGGCGCCATGCAGCGAAAGCAGCGCAGCGACCGCGGCGTGCAGCACCATGAACAGGCTCGACTGGGTCTCGCGCGCCAGTTCGCGCAGACGGCCATGCAACGGTGCGGGAATCTTCAGCTCGATACCCGCGCCACGGTGGCTGGCATGCGCGGGTCGCGGCCGGTCGGTAACCAGGTTGAGCTGCTCCGGCAGGCCGGCCAGCGTCGACCGCCAATAGGCCAGGTGCTGCGCGACGTCGCTGTCGGGATCGCGCGCCTGGTCCATCCATTCGCGCTGCCACAAACTGTAGTCCGCATACTGCACCGGCAAGGGTGCCCAGGCAGGTGCGTGGCCCTGCCTGCGCGCTGCGTAGGCCGCCGCCAAGTCATCGGTGAGCGGCGCCAGCGAACCACCATCGCTGGCGATGTGATGGAGCAACAGCAGGAGCACGTGCTCATCCGGACCCAGCCGGAATACCGTTGCGCGTACGGGTATGTCCTGAGCGAGATCGAAGGCATGTGCCGCCACGATTCGCTGAGCGGCTTCCACCATGTCGGGATCGCTGTCCCGCAGTTCGAACGGGACCCGCACTTCGCCCATCTCGCGCACGATCTGCCGGCCAATGCCATCGATGTCGGCAAATACCGTACGCAGGCTTTCGTGGCGGCACACCACGTCGTCCAGCGCTGCACGCAGGGCTTCCGTATCCAGCGGGCCGCGCAGATGCAGCACCAGCGGGACATTGAACAACGCACTAGGGCCCTCTAGCTGCTGCAGGAACCAGAGACGCTGCTGGGCGTAGGACAAGGGAATCATGAGGACGCCCCCGTGGTGCGCATCGGCGCACGCGCAGACTGAATATCGCTCAAGCCACCCTCCTTAAAGATTAAAGACGTAGGTCTCGAAATCCTTTGCCGGCTCTGCCATTCGACGTACCAGCCCCTGCCTCTGCGGCGCACGGGCCCAACCCGCATCAGCCGCATGGCGGCCGATCATCACTGTCAAGTAACGGGGGTTTACATCACCGCGATCAAACGACCGGGACGCATGTTGGTCCAGGTTCTCTCCACATATGCCAGGCAGGCCGCACGCCAGCCCGCTGGAATGTCCGCGAAGTCCGGCCATAGCGAATGCTGGTTTTCAGCATTGACGAGTATGAGGAAATGGCCGCTGTCGTCGTCGAACGGACTGCTCATGAATATCCCTCTTCAATAGAGACTCGCGATTCCGCACTACAAACCAACGTAATTCTCCGCCGACGTGACTCTCGGCCGGCAACATATGCCACATTGCGTCGCCGATGTCATGGGCCGATGGAAAAAATGCCAGACCGGTTTGACAGGGAAGTTGCAGTGATTAACTCGGCGAATAAAGTCTGAGCATGTTTCGATTTTTTTCTGTGACCAAGTGCGCGTCGTCAAAGCGCATGATCAACTCGGCGCACCTTGAGCGACGGCACTTATTCCTGCCGGCCACCCGTTGGCTCGAAGGACGATTAATAGATAGTCCATTCGAATCAAGGCATTCCTCTACCAGCCACTCGTCATGGGTTTCCATGGCCTTTGTCATGGCGTCAAATCGGTCATCACATAATCATCACGATGACTAAACAACCTGCCGGCAGAGATCTCAAGTTATGAGACGGAAGCGTTACAGGCTACGGCCAGTAGCCATTACGCAGGGAGGGGTTCCATGTCGTACACAACCAAGATGCAGCTTCGAATGCTGCTTCCTTGTCTCATGCCGTTGTTGTTCGGTGCTCTAACTTCTTGGGTGCTGGACACCATCTACGACTTACCAGGAAGTCTTGGTGGTCGACCGGTCGACTCGCAGTGGCCTGATTATGTTTTTCTTGCAGGGCTTGTCGTCACTGTTCTGATGATGCTCTTCCAGTGTGTTCGACTTTGGCGCTGGAGTAGGGGGGGAGGGGATACGTGCTACGTTTGCGGCTGTTTACTTGGTGCCGAGAAGCACGGGCGCTGGAGTGACTACAGGCCGTGCTTGGGTTGCCCGAAGAACCATGCAATCCGCTGACTCTCATTGCCCAAATGAAAAGTCTATGCCAGACCACTTCGCCTTCAAGGCCGGAATGGACCATGCGTCCCGTCGCTTCGCATGAGATCGTCAGGTCGTCAGGATGGCGCCGCGCCTATCGTCCTGCCCGTACCTGTTACGCACCCCGGCGACCGGCGAATAGCCGCACGCCGGAGGCCAGACAGAAGGCCGCGCCGGAGATCAGGCCATAGCTCGCTCCCATTGCGATGCCGAAAGGTTTCAGGACTTGGTCGGGCTGGCCATTCATAAACCGCGCATAGGCATACATGGTCACCGGCCCCAAGAGAGCACACCAAAGGCATAGCCTTGCTGTTGAAAGCGCTTGCCGAGCCCGAAGCAAGAGTGCCATCGGGACAACGCACACGAACGTGACCAGATAGGTGAATGGCACACCGAAAAGAATGATCAACAGAAGGAATCCCGCAACGGCGCCCGGTGGCTCCGGGTCGTGGTCGCCTGCACCGACAAGGCTCCCGACGAGCCAGATGACCCCGAGGAGAAGCGCCAGACCTACGGGCACCACCCAGGGAGAAATGAGCGCACCTCTCCATAGGCTTCGCTTGTGCTGCATCAACCGACCAGTCATATCTTGCAAGGGAGTGTCTCTTCGAGGGACGTGTCGGGATTTTCGTGTGCAAGGGGAGCAGAGGCCTTTCCTGTGCGGGAAAGCCGGTTCCATTCTAAGCGATAGTTCTGGGCGTCGACGAACCAGGAACTATGGAGCCCATCAGACACGGGTAGCCCAGAGCACGTTCGAACGAAGCCCTCCGCCCGACGCACCCACCGTCGCTGTGTTTGATACAGGGGTGCATCCTGCCGCGACCCTCCTGGCGCCCTGGCAGGCTGTTGAGAAAGCGGGTGGTCGATTGATATTGGCTATAGGGTCGCGTTTCCTAGTGCGCGCCACGATCCCTGCGATACCAAGCGTCACTTCTGTAAATCTCGGGAATGTCATCATCCAATGATGGGTTGTCGAATCCACTTGCCTCTAGTTCGTCGAACCAGCGATCTCGTTTGCTCGCTGGTAACTTCATGCCACAGAAGGGGCAATACAGGATGCTGTAGGATGCCGAGCCGCCATCATGGATGATGAGGCCGTACTCATCGAACACGGGTGAGTACTTGATCACTCGATCTGGACAGTCCAAGGGCTGGGTATGCTCAATGCACGGCTTCTCTACGTGTCGAGCCATGTCTTCGCAACAATGTCTTGCCATAGATATGTTCTCAGGTTGGCGACGGATGCTACCACTCACCCATGCCACCCAGTCGTATGAGCGTGCAGTCCGTCCATTGACGGCACTGCGTTGGCCAGCGCTGCCGACAGATCGGTGCAGTACCGCTAGGTATGCTCCCAGAAAGTGAACTTGATCCCGATTTTGCTCAATCGCAGTTCTTCAACTCGATGATGGCAAACCCGGTCTCGTTGATTTCCGCCTCGACCTGGGGCGAGGCCGTTTCGATATGACAGAAGCGGCATTCCGATGCGGTCAGATGGCTGGCGGGAATCCCCTTGGCCGCGAGATAGCGACGACCGTGTTCCAGCACGATACTTTGTTCCTTATCGTTGGCGCGATCGCGCACGAGAATGTCGAAATGCATCTTGCGACCGTCGGGGCGGACGACGTGAGTATCGAAAACGGCAATGTTCATGGATCAGGTCCTTAGGCAATGCTTGCATAGTGACCCAGTATGCGAATGCCGACGGCGGGTTTGAATTCAGTTAGTCCATGAAACAAGTCCATTCGTCCAGCGCTTCTGCCAGAGCACTATCGCGCACGCCTTGCCGACTGAAGCTTTGGTTTACGACGGGGAGAGGCGCCTTCTTGAACGCCCGTCTCATCCATGTCGGCCACGGGCATGTCTGCCAATGGCCGCCTGTCGTCTGAGCGCGGGTGGCTATCCATCAAGATCCGCTTACACGCCTTCGTAGACGAGCTTCGTAAACAGCTCCGGCGTCACGATGAATTTGCCCCACTTGGCGTCGAACGGTGCGGTGGGCTTGGCCGCGACAACCTCGGACAGCGTCTTTCCCTGATGTTTGAGTGCCGCGACGCGGTCGCGGACCGCGACGAGCATATCGCGATACTCGAGTAGCTGTTTGCGGTCCGCCGCCGCGCCATGTCCTGGAACGATGATCGTTTTGTCGGTAACGAATTTCAGATAGGAGTCGACCGCAGCGATGGTTCCATTGATGCCACCGCCATGTTCATCATCGATGTACGGGTAAACGCCATTCCAAAACGTATCGCCTGTTGCGAGCACATCGGCATGCTTGAAGTAGACCGAGATATCGCCGTCAGTGTGACTCGCCATAAGCGGATGCACGACAACGGATTCGCCATTCATCGTGTAAGTCTTGTCGGCCGTCAGTCGGACCGATGGCACACCATCCGCGGAGACGGGTGGGAACGTGTGGTTCCAATCCGAGACGCGTGAGGCCTGGGTGAGGTGGCTTACCGTTTGCGGAGTGGCGATGACCGTGGCACCTGCCTGTTGAAGCCATGCGTCACCGTCCGAGTGATCCCAATGCCAATGGGTATTCGCGACGTATTTGACAGGCGATGAACCAAGCTTGGCCAGGCTTGCCTGCATGGCAGCCTTGGACAAGCCGATGCCGGAGTCGACCAGAAACTTGCCATCGGGGCCGCTCAAAACCGTGATGTTGCCGCCAGACCCTTCCAGCTCCGCAACGTTGGCGCGCAGCGCATGCGTAACGATAACCCCCTTGGCGGCTTCGGCATTGACCTTGTCGACAACACTCTCCTCGCTCAATGCCGATCCGGCCCATGCTCCTATCAAAGCAAGCGAAAGAGCCCTTTGCCACGTTGTTGCGGTTCTGATGGTCGACATGTTCGTACCTCGTTTGTTGATAGGGAGGGGGAGGACCCGCGCCCGGTTCGCCGGCTCACGGCAAACGGGTGAGGGCGCATGGCCGGGTGATCTACAAAAGCCGCCAAACGGGTCGCGAACTCGCGATGCCCCTCGAGCCGGTTGTTACGATTCCTTGCCAGCAGCCTCAGTGTCCATGTAGGCCCCGGCCCAGAGCGCGATCTGGATATGCATCGATTTGCACCAGGCTTTGTGCATGCCGGAAACGGCGGCGGCGTCATGGCCATTGGCAGCGAGATACGAGTGCATGGTTTCGTTGAGCACCGCAACGAAGGCGATGATGTCGCCGTAAGGCACGTAGGGCGTCGATGTGACGCCATCCGTCTGGTTCTTTTTTAAGCTAGTGTGTCTGAGAGCGATTTCATGCTGGTAATTGAGCCAGTCCTGGTCGTATGGGCGCAGGCACGTATCGCGGATCCACTGCTGAAACCGCTGATTGCTCCGCGCCAGATAGTCCGGGGCTGGCGTGCCATCCAGGTTGCGCGAGTGCTTGGCCAGGTGCGGGATGCCCGCGATGATGTTGGCTCGCCAGTGATTCACGATGGTCTCGACCTGCGCGTCGAGCACGACACCCGCCATGTGCAGGTAGTATTCGTCTTCTTTCGTGAATCCTGTTGACACCTTTAGTCGCTCAAGATCAGCGAGTGTGGCGGGAGAGAGCGCAACCTCAGGTGTTCCGTACGTATAGCCCGGGATGTCGATCGCAGAGCTGTTCATGGGTATCTCGGTGGGGGAGGGCTTGGCGTCCCAAGGCGTTCGGGTCAGGCGGTGTCTGCTTGCGTGCGCGGCCGTCCGGGAGGTGGCTGCGTAAGCTACGCCAAATATTTCTACATGTTGATCGAAAGACATGCATGAGCTTCATGCACAATTGCATGGGTGTCGCGGCAGTTCATGGCGACGAGCCCGTGAGTTCGACCGCGGAGCTGTCGATGGAATGAAGCGATCTTCGTGTATCTCTTGCCGTTGTTCGCGAGGTGCCTTGCTTGCGCAAGGCCGGCAGTCATGCATCACCAGCCCGTTTCTTCTTCGCGGCATTCTTCCCTGCGCCTGAATTACGTTTCCCCGCAGCACTCTTACTGGATGGAGGCTCCGCACCGGGCAGTTGCGTACGTGCTTTCGCCATCCGCTTGCCGAACGATTCCACGCCCAGTGCCGCGATCGCCTCGTCAAGTAACGTCGATAGGGGGTGCGGTAGCGACGCATCGAGGCTCTCAGCGGCCAACTGCGTTACCTTCCAGCATTCGCGCAGTCGCGGCAGCATCGCGCGACCGCTCGCTGATAGACGGATCAGTCGTTGGCGACCATCGAGCGGCCCAGGTTCGGAGGCGAGCAGCCCCTCCTTGATCA
The DNA here is from genome assembly GCF_026283965.1 of Dyella subtropica. GTDB lineage: Bacteria > Pseudomonadota > Gammaproteobacteria > Xanthomonadales > Rhodanobacteraceae > Dyella_D > Dyella_D subtropica. The sequence continues at coordinate 41,972 of NZ_JAPDPD010000021.1, read as the reverse complement.
TCAAGGCAACCGTCTGTGTCGCCGCAGGCTGAGTGATCTTTGCGGCCTCCGCAATCTGTCCGATCGTGGAAGGCTCGCACACCATCAAGGCACGCATCACCGGCGTGAAGCGCGGTCGATAGCGCAGCCCCGCCAAGGCATAAGCCTCTTCCACTGCTCCGTCGAGCAGCTCGACCAAATGGCGTAGTTGGGTTCCAAGTCCGGGCATCATGTAGACATGTATATAAGCGCTTATATAACATGTCAAGCACGGCGCTGAGGCGGAAGAACTTAATCGCCTTACCGCTCAATTCGAGATCTGCGCTCTTCTGCTGCAAAGAGAATTTCGTACACAAAAAAGGGGGCGCACGCTCACCTTTGAAAATCTCTTACCTGTGGCGGCAGCATCCAGCATCTCCACCCGTACAGGCTCCAACCCAACCCCCAACCCCGAGAAGCAAAGTGCCATGAATGACACCACTTTCATCACCACCGGCGACGGATGCCGCCTGGCCTACCGCCTTGACGGTGACGCCAACAAGCCGGTGCTTGCCCTTTCAAATTCCATCGGCACCACGCTGCACATGTGGGATGGCCAGATAGCCGCGCTGACCGAGCACTTTCGCGTGCTGCGCTACGACGGCCGCGGCCACGGCGAATCGGATTCACCCGAAGGCGCCTATTCGATGGATCGGCTAGGTCGCGACGTCATCGAGTTGCTCGATGCGCTGGGTATCGAACGCGCCCACTTTCTTGGTTTGTCGCTCGGTGGTTTCGTGGGACAGTGGCTGGGCATCTATGCGCCGGATCGCGTCGACCTGCTCATCCTGAGCAATACTTCAGCCCACTTGGGGCCAGTCGACGAGTTCGATGCACGCATCAACGCATTGAAGATATCGCCCGACATGACCGCCGTAGCGCAGGGATTCCTGGCCAACTGGTTCCCGGCCCACATGTTTGAACCAGAGCACTCGGCCATTGAGCCGTTCCGCGACATGTTGCTTTCCACCAACCCGCAAGGGCTGGCAGGCTCCTTCGCCGCGGTGCGCGACAACGACATGCGGCGAACGATCGCGCTCATCAATCGCCCCACGTTGGTGATTGCGGGTAGGGATGACACCATCACGCTCGCAAGCCATGGCGAGCACATCGCTGCGACCGTGCCGGGTGCGCGCTTGGTGATCCTGCCGACCGTCCATTTTCCCAACGTTGAGCATCCGGACACCTACGTACGCACGGTGCTGGATTTCCTGCTGGAAGGCGAAGCTGCCTGAGGTGCAGAAATAAAGTCAGATTCACTTCGGATGGTCGACGAGCGAATCTGACTTTTGTCCGGCTAGCCTTGGAGGCAGCGACAGAGTGAATCGGGGCTGGCCGGATAACCTTCAGATTATCGAACAGCGACTGGGTCAGCAGCTCGCTGCGACGGTACGCGGCGGCGTGTCCTGGGAGATTGGACGGCAGCGAGGGCCGTTCGTTACTTGAGCTGGCCTTTGTGGACTTGGCTTCTTGCTCTCGTAATGGACGATACACAACCCAATCCGGCTGGCCCGAGCGTGGCTGCGTGAGCTACGCCAAATATTTCTGCATGTTGATTGATTGAATTGTGCGGGCTTCATACACAATTGCATGGGTGTCGTGGCCGTTCTTGGCGACGAGCCCGTGAGTTCGATTGAGGTTGTGTGGATGGAATGGAGTGATCTGCGCGTATTCCTTGCTGTTGCCCGCGAAGGAACACTGGGCGGTGCCGCGCGCAAACTGGGACAGACCCAGCCCACCATGGGGCGACGATTGCAGGCGCTGGAACAGGCGCTCGGGCAGCGGCTGTTACAGCGCACCAAGGATGGTTTCGTGCTGACGGACGAAGGCTCGGCGGTGCTCGGTCATGCCGAGCGCATGGAGGAAGAGGCGCTCGCCTTTCAGCGCCGGCTCGCCGGGAAGGAACAGCAACTCGACGGTATGTTGCGCATCACCTCGGCGGACTGGTTTGCCGAGTATGTGTTGACGCCCGTCACCGCCCAGTTCTCCAGGCGGTATCCGTGCGTGAGCGTCGAACTGCTGACCGATTCGCGGCTTTTCAGCCTGTCGCGCCAGGAAGCCGACCTGGCGTTTCGCATCCAGCCGTTCGACGAGCCCGATGTCGTTTCCCGCAAACTGCTCCGCATGCCTTACGGCGTCTATGTGTCGGCGGTCCATCCGCGCCCCGTGCCCGGCGATGGCGAGGGCGCATCGTTGCTGGTGATGAATCTTGCCTTTGGCGGCATGCCCGAAGTCACGTGGTTGCAGCGCATGCTGCCGAACGCGCGCATCGTCTTTCGCAGCAACTCGCGCTCGGTGCAGGCGCGTATGTGCGGCGAGGGCGCGGGGATCGCCGTGTTGCCACGGCCATTGGGCGACGCCATCGAGCAGCTCCATCGCATCGATCTGGGCGAAGAGCCGCCTGTGCGTGAGATCTGGATGGGCTATCACCGCGACATGCGCCGGCTCCCAAGGCTCAGGGTGCTGCTGGATATGGTCGTAAGCAGGCTGGCCAATTGACGGCGGGGGCAGGGGCATTCAGGGCTATCCAGGGTATGGCAGGACTACCTTTGACCCTAACAATCACGCCTCAAAGGCAACCACAGCGCGAACTGGGTGCCGGTTGCTCCTGATCGCCATGTCACCTTTCCGCCGATAGCCTGAGCCCGACGTTGCTGATTGCGCAGTCCGCGCCCGTTGGCGCGTTCGAGGGTGGCTGCTACGTCGAAGCCCTGGCCGTTGTCTTCGATGATGACCTGCACGCCAGCCTCTTCCATGGCCGTGGCGACCCGGATGCGGGTGGCGCGTGTATGGCGCAACGTGTTGGCGATGCATTCCTGCACGATGCGCAGAATATTCAGTGCGCTCGAAGGGTCCAGCCAGTCCAGCGCCGGCAGCTCCTTCACCTCCCACAGCAAGGCAACATCCGCGCTTTCCATGCGTGGCTCCAGCCGGAAGCGCAGCGTGGCCAGCAATAGCAACAGGTCGGCTTCGACGGGCTCCATGGAGTCGATCGCCAGTTTCAGGTCATCCATGCAGTCCTTGAGCAGCTGCGATACGTCGGCCCCGCGCATGCCGCCTTGCTCCACCGAGCGTATGGCGCTGATCAGGGTGGAGCCGAGTCCGTCATGCATGTCCTGCATCAGGCGTTGGCGTTCGTCACTCAACAGCTGCCGTTGTTCGATTTCACGCAACTGCTGATGGCTTTGCTCCAGTTCGGCTTCCCGCTGCTGCAGGCGCTGTGCGAGGTTGGCGTTGGCCCGCTCCACCTCGGCGATGGCATTCACGTAACGCCGGTACATCAGGGTCCCGAAGATGCCGAACGTGATGGCATTGCTGTAAGCCCCGAAATACCAGCCTTCCGGGCTGACGAAATTGTTCTGCAGCAGCCAGTCCGACACGCCCAACAAGGTGCAGATGCCGACACCGATCGCCACCAAGACCCCTTCGTTGGAGCGGCGGCGCCAGGCGTTGACGCCTCCCACCCATCCGACCGATGCGCCCATGAGCGCCGCAATCGGATAGATCAGCGGGGTGACTTTGGGCGTGTTCGGCAGTACCGCCAGCACCGGCAAGGTCAACACGCCAACCATGCCGGTAACCCCGACCAGTGCGCGGGTGAACCATGTGAGCTGGCGGCCGTGCAATTGACAGAGAAAGAAGTGCACAACGAGGACCAGCCACAACAGCGAGTTGACCGTCAGCCAGGCGAACCAGTCGTTGGCAATCGGCACGCCCATATAGAAGTGCAGGCTGCGCAGGAACGAAGTGACGGCCAGATTGAAAAAGAGCAGATAGCTGGTTTCGTGGCGGCGCCTGAACCACACAAACAGTGCAAAAATGCCGATGGTCAGGAACGCCATGCTCAATATCGCAGGCAGTTCCTGCTGCAGCCATTGGCGCAGGTGATAGCGCACCTTCAGCGTCTCGACCGGGCCCAGCCATAGCGAGGACACCGCCACCCGCGTGCCTTGGGTGTGCTCCAGGCGGATAAGGATCTCGCTCAACGGCGCGCTGTTGGCCGGTCTGTCCAGCACGACCCACAATGGGGTGCGCGTACCGTTCCACAGCGGTCCTTGTTCCTGTGCGCGATACACCAGCCGGCCGTTGACATAGACCGCGATGGTGCCGTCCGTCTTGATGCGTGCGCCGTATAGCGCCAAGGGGCTGTCATGGTTGGGCAGAGCAGGGACGGAGAGCCTGAGCCAGGTGGTGTGGACGAGCGTTGCGTTTGTTTTCGTGCTGGCCTGGCGCAACAAAGCGATGGGCGGGGCCAGGGGCAGCGCAGAGTGCTGCCAGGTGTTCGGCAAGGATGCGCTGTCCAGCACGGGCGGCGGCGCACTGAAACCCTGCGCATCGTCAACCTGCCAGTCCGCTTGCGTCAGATGCGGGCTTGCCGCCGATGATTGCTTGCTACCGGCACCCGAATAGAAGATGCCCACGATAACCAGCAACAGCAGGGAGAGAACCAACACCGCGTTGGCAAAAAAGGGCGTAGGACGGTATTTCATGCAGTGCTTGGATAGCGCTCGCTAATTGGTCAACAGCCCCAGGTTCCTCGCTTCATAGATGGCTTCCGCCTTGGAGGTGACCTTGAGCTTGGTATAGATGCGTCGTACGAAGCTGCGCACCGTGAAGGGCGACAGCTCCATCAGCTTGGCGATTTCGTTGGTCATGAAACCCTTGGTGATGAGTTCCAGTACTTCTTTCTCGCGGGCGGACAGCGGCGGCGCTTCGTTTGATGCCATCGGCTGGCTCGCGGCGCTTACTTTGGTTTGCCGAAAACGAGCCAGCACCTGTCGCGCAATGATCGGACTGATGGGGCTGCCGCCACTGGCCAGGCTGCGAATCTCGTCCACGATCCTGGCGGGGGAACTGTCTTTCAGCAGATAACCCGATGCACCGGCCTCGATCGAGCGGATCACGTGGGTTTCATCGCCGAAGTTGGTACTGACCATCACGCTGCAGCGGGTCCATCGCTGCACGGCGGCATGGATGACGTCGATGCCGGAGCCGTCTGGCAAGCCCAGGTCCACCAGCAGCACATCGGCTGCAGGCCCTTCCAGCATGGCCAAACCTTCGGCGCGCGTGCCGGCTGCCCCGGCCAACTTCAGATCTTGCGTCCCCTCGATCGCCCCAGCCAGCGCCTGCCTGAAAACAGGGTCGTCTTCCACGATAGCCACGTGAATGAGCGCGGGTGTTTGGCCGCTGGCCGGTGATGGCATGAAGGTTCCTGGCGGTTTAAAGAGCACGTTCAAGAGCACGTCGTTTTGCAACCCCTGCGAAGCACGGGGTGTAGCCCATTTGACTACGGACGACAACGCCATAAGCGTCATACAATAATAGGTTGTGGTTGCGGGCTTCCACTTCGCACAGGGGCAAATCGTGAATCGTATCTACCGGCTGGTTTGGAACGCCGCTCTACAACTGTGGGTGGCTGTTACGGAAAACGCCAAGGCACGCGGGAAGAGCGGCGGTGCGCGAACCGGGGGCCGCGGCGCTGTGGCCGTGGTGGCGTTGGTATGGCTGGTGGTTACCGATGCCCAAGCGGCCGATGCCTCCCATGCCACCGTCACCGCGGGTACGGCAAGCGTCAGCACCAGTGGCACGACCACGACCATCGACCAGCGCAGCCAGCGGGCGGTCATCGATTGGACAACGCTGTCCACCAGCCGCAACGAAGCGCTGGTCTTCAACCAGCCCAACGCCCAGGCCATTGTGCTGAACCGCATCGTCGGCAGCAGTCCCACCGTGCTGCAGGGCAGCCTTAGCGCCAACGGCCAGGTCTTCATCCTCAACCCGAACGGCGTGCTGTTCGGCGCCGGCAGCCAAACGAATGTGGGTGGTCTGGTGGCCTCCACGCTCGGCCTGAGCAACGCCGACTTCATGGCGGGTGGAACGACCTTCACCAAGGCTGCAGATGGCAGCGGCGCCGTGGTGAACCAGGGCAGCTTGCGTGCGGCACCGGGTGGTTACATCGCACTGCTGGCGCCACAGGTACGCAACGAAGGCGTCATCAGTGCCCGCCTGGGCACGGCCGCGCTGGCCGCAGGCAACAAGGTCACGCTCGACCTGGATGGCAACAGCTTGCTCGGTTACACCATCGACCAAGGCGCGGTAGCCGCACTGGTCGAGAATGGCCAGCTGATCCAGGCCGATGGCGGCCGCGTACTGCTCTCGGCGCGTGCTGCCGATGCGCTGGCCAGCGCGGCCGTGAACAACACCGGCATGATCGAAGCGCGCACGGTTGCAAACAAGGCTGGCCGCATCCTGCTGCTGGGCGACATGGACAACGGCACCGTCCGAGTGGGCGGCACCCTGGATGCCTCGGCCAGCGGCAGCAACAACGGCGGCACGATCGAAACCAGCGGCGCGCACGTGCAGGTAGCCAATGGCGCGACGGTCAGCACGCGCTCGGACAGCGGCAAGACCGGCACCTGGCTGATCGACCCGACCGATTTCACTATCAGCAGCGGCAGCGCGGCAGCGACCAACAGCGGCATCGGCGCGACCACGCTGGCGAACAACCTGGCCACCACCAATGTCGCGCTGGCCACCGACACGAGTGCTGGCAGCGACAGCGGCGACATTAACGTCAACGCAGCGGTGAGCTGGAGCGCCAACACCACGCTGACGCTCAACGCGTACCACAACATCAACGTCAACGCCGCCATCACCGCGAGCGGTGCATCGGCCGGCCTGGTGCTGAACTACGGCAACTATGCATCGGCCGGCAGCGCGAGCGCCGGCACCGATTACAACGTGAAGGCGCCGATCAGCTTGAGCGGCGCCAGTGCGAGCCTGTCGATCGACGGCACGAGTTACACGCTGGTACACACCATCAGCGATCTGGCCGCGATCAACAACAACCTCTCCGGTCGCTACGCGCTGGCGCAGGATCAGGATTACAACGGCACTACCTTCACCCAATCCCTGATCGGCGGCTCCGGCGGCTTCAGCGGTACGTTCGCCGGACTGGGGCACCAGTTCAGCAACCTTTCGATCGGCACCGTGAACGGAGGCAACAACGCGGGCTTGTTCGCATGGACCAACACCGGCAGCGTCGTTCGCGATATCGGCATAGTCAATGGCGATATCGAAGGCGGCAGCAATCTCACGGGCCTGCTGGTGGGTTTCAACAGCGGCAGCATCAGCAACAGCTACGCCACCGGCAAGGTGCGCGGCGAGGGCTACGTCGGCGGGCTGGTGGGCAGAAATGCCAGCAACATCAGCAACAGCTACGCGGCGGTTGCGGTACATGGCTATCCCAGTGACGGTGGCGGCCTGGTGGGCGAAAACGGGGGCACCATCAGCGACAGTTATGCCACCGGTTCGGTCGACATCTATCAGTCCAGCGGCGGCTTGGTCGGGGAAAACAACGGCACCATCACCCGCGGCTATGCCACCGGTAAGGTAACGGGCCAAACGAACGTCGGCGGGTTGGTGGGTTATTCACCCAACTACGGCGTCGTGAACCAGAGCTGGGCCAGCGGTGCGGTATCGGGCCCCACCTTCGTCGGCGGGCTCGTAGGCTACATGTCCGTAAACTCCAAGCTCACCAATACCTACTGGGACAGCGACAGCACGGGGCAGGGGGGCACGATCGGTTACAACGACCACGGCACGGTGACCAACGTCAACGCCGTCGGCGCATCCAGCCGCTACAACCACGGCAGCTACGTCAACCTGGGCACTTGGACCGAAACCGCCATCGGCTCGGGCGTATGGGTCACCAGCGATCACACCTGGGCCATGGCCGAAGGTTCGAGCCGGCCTTTCCTTTACAGCGAATACAGCGCCTACATTCGCAACGTGCACCAGTTGCAGCTGATGGCGGTGAATCCGGCCGCCAACTACGCGCTCGGCAACGGCATCGACGCCAGCGAAACCAGTGGCAGCAACGCCAGCGGCATGTGGAGCACATCGGGCTTCATGCCGGTAGGTCACAGCGCGTATGCGTTCACTGGCAGCCTGGAAGGCAATAGCCAGCTGATCAGCGGACTCAGCATCAACGAACCTTCCAGCGTTGCCGGCCAGCCTGCCATCGACTATGCGGGGTTGTTCGGCTACATCGGTGCCGGCGGCGCGGCCAGTGATGTCGGCATGGTCAATGCCAGCGTTTCCGGCGTGGATCATGTGGCCGCACTGGCGGGTTACAACGCCGGCAGCATCACTAATAGTTACGTCACCGGAACGGTGATTTCCAACCGTGGCATGGGAGGCAGCTATGTCGGCGGCCTGGTGGGCGAAAACATCGGCAGCGTCAGCAACACCTATTCGCTGGCAGCGGTAACGACTACCGCGGGCTATGTCGGCGGGCTGGTCGGCGCGAACCGCGGCAGCGTCAGCAACAGTTATGCCAATGGCACGGTGACGGGAGGCAGCAACGTTGAAGGACTGGTGGGCATTGGTGGCCCCGGCAGTGTCGTCAGCAACAGCTTCTGGAATAAGGACACTTCGGGCTTGGCCTTCGGCTCGTACGGCACCGGCCTCACCACTGCGCAGATGCCGCAAGCATCCATTTACGTCAGCGCCGGCTGGGATGTATCGACGACGGACGGTTCCAGCAGCGTGTGGCGCATCTACGACGGTAACACCGCACCGCTGCTGCGCAGCTTTCTTACGCCAGTCAGCGTAACCGCCACCGGCGTCTCCGCGGGCAAGACCTATGACGGCACGGTCGCCAGCGGCAGCACCAGCTATACGGTATCGAACAGCAGCGCCACGCTGCTAGGCAGCGGCCTTACGTACACCACCAGCTCAGCCAAGGCCGGCAGCTACGACAGCAATGCGGGTACCTTGATTTTCTCGGGCCTCTATTCCAATCAGCAGGGCTACGACATCGGCTATGCCGATGCGAGCCTCCCCATCGCCAAGGCGACGCTTGGCGTGAGCGCCAGCGCCGCCAGCAAAACCTACGATGGCACCACTGCCGCCACCGTCACCGGCACGCTGAGCGGTGTGATCGCCGGAGACGCGGTCACGCTTGCCGGGTCGGGAAGTTTCAGCGACAAGAACGTGAGTGCCGGCAAGACGGTGAGCGAAACCTTCGGGTTGAGCGGCAGCGATGCAGGTAACTACGTGTTGGCCAGCAATACCGGCACCACCACCGCCAACATCAACCCGCTGAACTTGATCGCCACGGGCGGTACGGTCGCCAACAAAATCTATGACGGCACGAAGAATGAGGCCATCAGCGGCGGAAGCCTGAGCGGTGTATTGGCCGGCGACAGCGTCAGCTTGATCGCGAGCGCATCGTTTTCCAACAAGAACGTCGGAAGCAGCAAGTCCATCCTGGAGGTCTACAGCCTAGGTGGCAGCGATGTCGGCAACTACGTCTTGACGGGTGTGCAGTCAGGCGGGTCGCTTTGGAGTGGGTTCGGCGGCGTGGTCGGTGTTACCGCCCAGGCCGACATCACGCGCGTGATGCTCACCGTCAGCGGCACCAGTGCAGCCAGCAAAACCTACGATGGAACGACCGCCGCAACCATCAGCGGCGGCGTGTTGAGCGGCGTGATCGCCGGCGATGCCGTGACGCTGAGTCAAAACGGTACGTTCGATACCAAGAATGTTGGCACCGGCAAGACCGTCACCGAAAGCTTCGGCTTGAACGGCAGCGATGCTGGCAACTACATACTGACAAGCACCACCGCTACGACCACCGCCAATATTGCCGCGGCCACCTTGGCCGTCAGCGGTGCCAGTGCGGCTAACAAGGTTTACGACGGCACGACGAACGCGGCTATTGGCGGCGGTATGCTGAGCGGTTTGATCGGTGGCGACAATGTTTCGCTGAGTGAGGCCGGTGCGTTCGACACCAGGAACGTTGGCATCGGCAAGACCGTGACCGAAACCTTCGGCTTGAGCGGCAGCGATGCCGGTAATTACATACTGGCAAGCAACACCGCCACGACCACCGCCAACATCGCGGCGGCTGCCTTGACCGTCAGCGGCGCCACGGCCGCCAACAAGATTTACGACGGCACGACGGCTGCGACCATTGGTGGCGGCGTACTGAGTGGCGTGATCGGCGGCGACAGCGTGTCGCTGAGCCAGGCTGGCACGTTCGACACCAAGAACGTTGGTACCGGCAAGACGGTGAACGAAACCTTCGGCTTGAGTGGCAGTGATGCCAGCAACTACGTACTGGCAAGCAACACCGCGGTCACCACGGCCAACGTGAGTGCCGCGACGTTGACTGCCAGCGGTGCCCATGCAGCCAACAAGATTTACGACGGCGCCACGAACGCGGCTGTCAGTGGCGGCGCGCTAAGTGGCGTGATCGGCGGCGACAGCGTGTCGCTGAGCCAGACCGGTGCGTTCGACACCAGGAACGTTGGCATCGGCAAGACCGTCACCGAAAGCTTTGGCTTGAACGGCAGCGATGCCGGTAATTACATACTGGCAAGCAATACCGCTACGACCACCGCCAACATCGCCGCGGCTGCCTTGACCGTCAGCGGCGCCACGGCCGCCAACAAGACTTATGACGGCACGACCGCCGCGACGATTGGTGGCGGCGTACTAAGCGGCGTGATCGGCGGCGACAGCGTGTCACTGAGCCAGACCGGTACGTTCGGCACCAGGAATGTCGGTGCCGGCAAGACCGTCACAGAAACCTTCGGCTTGAGCGGCAGCGATGCCGGCAATTACCTGTTGGCAAGCAACACCGCTACGACCACCGCCAACATCGCGGCGGCTGCCTTGACCGTCAGCGGCGCCACGGCCGCCAACAAGACTTACGACGGCACGACGGCCGCGACCATTGGTGGCGGCGTACTGAGCGGTGTGATCGGCGGCGACAGTGTGTCGCTGAGTCAGGCTGGCACGTTCGACACCAAGAATGTCGGTACGGGCAAGACGGTGAACGAAACCTTCGGCTTGGGTGGCAGCGACGCCAGCAACTACGTACTCGCAAGCAACACCGCGGTCACCACAGCCAACGTGAGAGCCGCGACGTTGACTGTCAGCGGCGCCAGTGCGGCCAACAAGGTTTACGACGGCACCGTGAATGCGACTGTCGGCGGTGGCGTGCTGAGTGGCGTGATCGGTGGCGACAACGTGTTGCTGGGTCAGACCGGTGCGTTCGATACCAGGAACGTTGGCGTCGGCAAGAACGTCACCGAAACCTTCGGCTTGAGCGGCAGCGATGCCGGTAATTACATACTGGCAAGCAACACCGCTACGACCACCGCCAACATCGCAGCGGCTACCTTGACCGTCAGTGGCGCCACGGCCACCAACAAGATTTACGACGCTACGACGACCGCAGCTATCAGCGGCGGTGTACTGAATGGTCTGATCAGTGGGGATAACGTGTCTCTGAGCCAGACCGGCCTCTTTGATACGAAGAACGTCGGCACCGGCAAGGCGGTCACCGAAACCTTTGGTTTGAACGGTAGCGATGCCGGCAACTATGTGCTGGCAAGCACCAGCGGAAGGACTACCGCCGACATCAATGCGGCAACGCTGACCGTCAGCGGCTTCTCCGCTGCCAACAAGATCTATGACAGCACGACAGCCGCCGTCGTCAGCGGGGGCGTCCTTGGGGGCGTGATCACGGGCGACCATGTGGTGCTGAACCAGACCGGCATGTTTGGTGACAAGAACGCGGGTAAGGGCAAGACCGTCCTCATCACCAATCATTTGAGCGGTACGGATGCTGGCAATTACGTGCTGGCCGCCAGCACGGCGACTGCCGACATCACCGCGGCCACCTTGACCGCCAGCGGTGCGAGTGCAGCCAGCAAGATTTACGACGGCACGACAGCCGCGGCCATCAGTGGCGGCCTACTGAGCGGCGTGATCGGCGGCGATAGCGTGTCACTGAGCCAAGCCGGCACGTTCGATACCAAAAACGCGGGCACCGGCAAAACCGTCACCGAAACCTTCGGCTTGAGCGGTAGCGACGCCGGCAACTACAGACTGCTCAGCCATACAGCCGTAGCCACGGCTGACGTCAACGCGCGAATAGTGAGCGGCAGCATGACCGCCGACAGCAAGACCTACGATGGAAGCACGCTTGCCATCACCCATGGTGTGCTTGCGGGCACCGTCGCGGGCGATGCAGTGAATTTGGTAAGCAGCGGTGTGTTCAACGACAAAACCGTCGCAACGGGCAAAACCGTGAGCGTCAAGGCTTATCTGAGCGGTGCAGATGCCGGCAACTACGTGTTGAGCAGCAATGGGGTCACCACGGCGGATATCAGCGCGGCACCGTTGATGGTCAGCGGTGCCAAGGCCGCCGACAAAGTCTATGACGGTACGGCCGCGGCAACGATCAGTGGTGGCGTCCTGAGTGGGGTGGTTGCCGGCGACAGCGTGTCGTTGAGTGAGAGCGGCACGTTCGATAGTGCGAGTCTGGGTAGCGGCAAGAAAGTGAGCGAAACCTTTGCCTTGAACGGCAAGGATGCCGGCAACTACGTGCTCACCGATAAGACGGCTACCAGCACTGCCACCATCTTTACGTCCATCGGCGCGGATAACGGCGTTGCCAATGTCGCGGTAGCGTCTGGTTACGGCAGTGCATTGCACGCGGTCGCCAGCACATCTTCGTCCGCAGGCGGCAATATCACGACCCCGGTCGATGTTGCGGATCGGGTGCCCCGCGCAACCCATGACGCTCCGCCGATGGATGGCTCGCCGATCAGCGTGCTGAACTGCGGGGTCAGGATGCCGAGGTCCGCCATTTCCACGGGCTGCGAATAAGCACATCAGGGGCATTGGGTCTGAGGTATCCCCACGCTTTGAGCCGTCATTCCGGCGAAGGCCGGTACGCGGGGAGAGCACATGGATGTGCTCGGGTTTGAGGAGCGAGGAATCCAGTAGAAGTGCCGTGCGAAGCACACCAAAACTGTTTTGAGTGCTTCGCACGGCACTTCTACTGGATTCCGGCCTTCGCCGGAATGACGAGCAAAAACATGCCTCGTGCCGCATGGGCTCTATCTGTGATTTACATGATTTGACATACAAAACAAGACGTGTGGATACCCCAGGCATTGGGTGCCCTTTTTCTCTTCTCTCTTTCTCTGTGATCAGCATGCTTGTAAAACGCACGCCCGTTTTCTGCGCCCTTGGATTGGCTCTGTATGGCGCCGGCACGATGGCTTCGGCTCAAACCGTCATCCCGAACGCGGGGCAGGTATTGCGCGACATACCGCAGGCGCCGTTGGTGCCGACGCCGCAAACAGACCCTTCGCAGCAGGTGGATGCTGCCATTGATTCCCGATCGAGCAAGACGGCCAGGTTTGCAGTCAAGGCCATCGTGCTCAGTGGCAACAAGGAAGTGCCAACGGCCCCATTGCAGACCTTGGTGGAGGGCGCCAAGGGGCCGGCGGTGTCCCTGGAACAACTCGATGCAGCCGCTCGCCGTATCACGGCCTACTATCGCCGCAAGGGTTACGCCGTGGCTCGTGCCTATCTGCCGGAGCAAGACATCACAGCCGGCACGGTGACCATCGCTATCGTGGAAGGGCACATTGCCGGCCATGTGCTGAACAATCGATCGTCCCTGTCGAACGAGCGCGTCAGCAAATACCTAGGTGACATCCAGGACGGCGATGTGGTCCGTTCAACGCGAATCGAACGCGGCTTGCTGCTGCTGCAGGACACACCCGGCATCAGTGCATCGCATGCCACGTTGCAGCCCGGTGCCAGCCCCGGCACATCGGAACTGCTGATCGACGTTCTTCCCGCGGCGGCCATCGGCGGTGACGTATCGCTGGATAACTACGGTGGCCGCTATGTCGGCGAATACCGCTTGAGCAGCGATGTATCTCTGGCCAATCCACTGAAGATCGGCGATCAGTTGAGTGCAACGGGTCTTACCAGCGGCAAAAACTTGCAATACGGTCGGCTCGCTTACCAGGTGCCGGTGGGGGCGGATGGCTTGCGTGTTGGCGTGGCCTACTTTGATCTCCACTACAAACTGGGGAAGGAGTTCGCCGCACTGGACGCGCACGGTACGGCCCGCAGCGCCACGCTCTATGCGGGCTATCCACTCATACGGAGCGCGGCCGGCAATCTCAGCGCGACCACTTCACTCGAAGACAAACATCTGGACGACGATGTAGGCGCCACATCGACCGCATCACGCAAGAACATTCAAGTCGTCGGCTTCGCCTTGTCCGGTCTGTGGCAAGACGGATTCAGCGGGGGCGGGGTCAACCGTTTCAATCTGGCATGGACGTTGGGGCACCTGGGCATCCAGCCTGCTTCTACGCGAGCGATTGATGCGGCATCGGCGCAGACCCAGGGCGAATACAGCAAGCTGTCCTATGCATTGAGCCGACAACAGCGCCTAGCCAGCGAGACATGGCTGCTGGCTTCCTTGACTGGGCAACTGTCCAGCAAGAATCTCGACTCGTCCGAGAAGTTCAGTCTGGGCGGCCCCACCGGTGTTCGCGCCTATCCCACCGACGAAGCCACCGGCGACAGCGGCTACACCGCGACACTGGAATTGAGGCAACTCCTGCGGCCAGGCATACAGGGAGCCTTGTTCTACGACATGGGCTCGATCGAGACCAACAAGCACCCGTTTGACGCAAAGGCATCCAATCGCCGAACGCTTTCGGGGGCAGGGCTTGGTGTGAACATCACCATGGGCAAGCTGGAGGTGCGTACCAGTTTGGCATGGCGCGTCAGTGGCGGGGCGCCTAAGTCGATTCCTGCGTCAGCGGCCAAAACTCCGGCGCTTGAGGTGCTGGCGTCGTTGGCACTGTAACGTTGCCCACGTCGTTTGCCAGTCTCATCAACTCCAATGCGATGGACGTTTTATCCAAAAAGATCCAACCACTTTCTGACTCCTGTGTAACGTAACCGCTACACATCGCGTGCACATCGGTGCTCGCGATAATCGGTGCTCGCGATAATCGGTGCTCGCAATAATTCGGGTCGCTCCAAAGTCATCGCCAAACCGGATCGTCCATTTACCAGCTTTCCCCAGTGCTTCAGAACGGGCCTGGTTCGCCTCTCATGAACCAGGCGGTACTTCCTATCGGATGCCGTAGCCAAAAGGAGTCAAAGCATGTCTGGTAAGAGCAAGTCTTCCTCTTCGAAAACCCCGATCACGCTGCCGCCGACGCTTCCGCCCGAGCCATGTTGTTGCGATGACGATCCGATCGAGGGTCTCAAGCAGTTATTCGTTGATTATTCCCAGGGTAGGGCCATGGCGGCCGGCCGTGATCCGGCCACTCGCCCGGTCTTTCTTCGCCTGCATGGCGTCGCGAATGGGCGTTTTATCGTTTCGGATAATTTGAATGAAGAATATAAGGTAGGCATCTTCGCCAAGCCGGGCGAATACGAGACTTGGGTGCGCTTCTCGTCCGATGTGCAACCCGGCGTCCCCGATCTGAAGGGCACCG
The DNA here is from genome assembly GCF_026283965.1 of Dyella subtropica. Classification (GTDB taxonomy): domain Bacteria; phylum Pseudomonadota; class Gammaproteobacteria; order Xanthomonadales; family Rhodanobacteraceae; genus Dyella_D; species Dyella_D subtropica. Next base: position 26,613 of record NZ_JAPDPD010000021.1, on the reverse strand, counting down.
TCGGCATCGGCATCAAGCTGTTCGGCGTGGAAGGCCCCAAGCTGCTGGAGCCCGATCAAGACGCGTCGACACACGATTTCATTTTTCAGAACCACGACGTGTTCTTTGTCGATACCGCCAAGGACATGTGCGAATTCACCTGTGCTGCATTGCACGGGAAGATCGAGGAATACTTGGAGGCGCATAAGATCACCGACGACATCCTCAACGAGATGGAAAAGGTGGTCGATTCCGTGTTGCAGACACCGTATTGGAGTGTTCTCCCGTCGCGCTTTGGTGAGGGGCGCTACGTCAAATACAAATTGGAGCCGGTGGAAGCGCCGCCCGCCGACGAGCCGCCGGACCACGACGATCCGTTCTATTTGCGTGCCGATCTGCATGCGCGCATGCGCAAGGGGTATGCGCGGTTTCGCTTCATGGTGCAATTCCAAACCAATGATCGAGACATGCCGCTCGACAAGGCCACCCAGCGCTGGGATGAGCGTCTTAGCGAACCTGTCGAATTGGGCATACTCGAATTGCCGCAACAGGATCTCGATACCCGCAATCAATCCGTGTATGGCGAGAACCTCGCTTTCAACACGTGGCATGCCTTGGAAGAACACCAGCCCGTCGGCAGCATCGCGGAGGCGCGCAAGGTGGTTTATCGCGCTTCTGCCAGCAATCGGCGCAACGTCAACGGCGTGCCGCTGGCCGAACCCGCAGAGCCGCGGCCGGCTCAATATGCGCCGGGCGTCGATTACCCGGCCGCGAAAGACGAGCGCATCGTACGGGCGGCGATTCATCCGGCGATTGGCATTGCCCGCGTGGGCGACAGCGAAACCGATTTTTACATCGGTCCGGAACTGATCGATCCGCCCGCCAAACCATCGGGCTTTTATCGCGATGACAGCGGTGCTCTCAAGCGCGAAGCGGCGCAGTTCCGGATCTACGGCTACAACGCCGCAGGCCAGGTCGTGCGCGAATTGACGGCGGATTGGGCCAAGATCACCTGGGGCGTGCACCTGGCGAACCACAAGGCCGCCTGGTACCAGTGGCAAATTGCCATGGATATCCCCGAGGCCGCCGATACGGTACTCCCGCGCCGCAACGCCAAGGTTGCTGATCGAGAAACGCTGGTGATCGACGCGGGCATGCAATACATCAGTGGGAAGAGCGCGCAACCGATCGTTTGTAGCGGCCACTTCACTGGCGTGCCGGTAAAGATCGGCGAATTGCAGACCGACGCTGCCGGCAGGCTGCAGGTGCTCGGCGGGCATGGGGAGTCGGCATCACCCAAGGGAACGCCGATCTTCGACAAGGACGATCCCGATTCCTTCATCAACGCCGACGGTTGGTACGACGACACCTGCGACGGCGTCGTCACCGCGAACGTAAACATCGAAGGGCGTGACATTCCGGTGGAAGCGGCCTGGGTCGTCACGGCGCCGCCGAACTATGGCCCGCAGGTAAAGTCGGTACGCACGATGTACGACTTGCTCTACGATCTTTACGTGCAGGCTGGCTGGCTGCAGCCACCGGGGGTCATCTCATTCACGCATGACGTTTATCCCATACTGTTCCGCCTGACCGATTTGCAATGGACCAATCAGGGTTTTGCCGAGAATTTCGGCCATGACACCATGTTTGATTTCGCGAATCCGGAGCTGATCGAAAAGCTTTCCACGCTACCTGTCGACCCCGGTTACGACCCGCACAAGGCGTTGCGCCGCCAGATATTTCTCAACTTCCGTCCGCCGTATCCCACCGACGGCAACCAGTTGCCTTGGCCATGGCTGTATGGCGATGCGATGCAGGTGCCCGCAGGCGAGAGCCCACGCCAGAATGCTTCGGTCAGCGCAACGCAATATGAAGTTCTCAGGCGCTGGGTGGATGGCGACTTCACGCCCGATTGGGATCCAAACCGGAAAAAGCCCAGCAGCTTGAGTGAAGTTCGATTGGCCGAGCAGCCGGCCACGCTCGATCGCGCTGCGCTGGATTTCATGCTGGCCGATGCTTTCCATCCGGGTTGCGAGCTGACGTGGCCGATGCGGCATCTTTCGCTCTACAGCAAGCCTTTCAGGATACGTGTCCGCCCCGCTGGAGAGCCTGAGCCCGACTATGGCAAAACGCTCGACCAGGCAACCATTCTGTCTGTGGATGGGCCACTGCATACGCAAGGTCCTGGCGACCTCACGCGCTGGATGGGTTTGCCATGGCAGGCCGATACCGCTTATTGCCGTTCGGGCTATGACCGGCAATACGACCCGTATATGCCAACGTTCTGGCCTGCGCGCGTACCGAATCATGTACTGAGCGAACGGGACTACGCCATCGTCGTCGATCGCGAACAGGACATGAAGGCGCGCAAGGAAGCATTCGGCCGTCGCACGAATTGGAACTTGCCGCTGGGCGCGGGTGCCCCGACTGCCGTGCAGATGGAGAAGATGGTGGAGATCTTCGGCTCCATGGGGCTGCTGGAGTCGCGTCACAACCCCGACATGGAGCCGCTGTTTCCCAACACGATGCTTGTCGCAAGTTACGGCCCCGATGTGCCGCCCAGTGCAACCGTCAGCACACGCGGGGCGAAACGCGTGCCTGGGGCAGCCGGAGTTCATTCCGAAGAAATGGCGCTGGAAGCGGCCAATTTTGCGTCCCACGAGGAAGCGCTGGCCGCACCGTTGCCGGTAAGGCGCGGCAAGCTTGGGGTAAGTACGGCCAAGCCAGACACACCGCAGGCGGCGATGGCCAGTAAGGGGGCACAGGTCAATCCCAAGCAGCGAGCGTGGTCGGGGGCGGCCAATTTTGCTTCCGATGAAGAGGCGCAAGCGGCGCCGTTGCCGGTAAGGCCGGGTAAGCCGCGCAAGTAAGTCGATGTCGTCAGCGCGATACGACGTTGCAATAGCCGGCGGCGGCCCAGCAGGGGCCGCCGCCGCCATCGTGCTCGCGCGCAGCGGTTTGCGCGTACTGGTCGCCGATGCACGGCGCGAACACGAGAAATCTCCGGCGCACGGATTCCAGGTCGGTGAAGGTCTGCCGCCGTCGGCGCGGCATCTGTTGCGGGAACTGGGTGTGCATGACCAGGTATTGCGGGAGGGTCATCGCCAGAGCCACGGTACCGTCGCGTTCTGGGGCAAGCCTGCGGCGCATGTGAACGATTTCGTCTTTCAACTGCATGGCTCGGGCCTGCAGCTCGACCGGGCTCGTTTCGACGCCGGCTTGCGTGATGCAGCGGGAAGGGCGGGGGCCACGCTGATCGAATCGGCCGCATTGCGTGTCGATCACGCGGCGGCACGGCGCCATGCCCACGACTCGCATGGGCTGCAACTGTGCACGGCCGATGGCGATGTTCGCCCTATCGAAACGAGCTGGGTATTGGATGCGAGCGGACGCAGCGCATCCCTCGCGCGGGCGTTCGGCGCTTCACCCATCCACTACGACAGGCTGCTTGCCCTGTATCTTCGGCTGCGCAGCGATACGTCATCCGATCGAGATGGCCGCACCTGGGTCGAAGCCGTCGAGGACGGCTGGTGGTATAGCGTGCTGCTGCCTTCGGGCGAGCGATTGATCAGTTTCCTTTTCGACGCCGATAGCGGATTGCGTCGCTCATTGCTAAGCGGGGAAGCGCTTTGGAGCAAACTCAGGCAGGCGCCTCATCTGCATGCCTTGTGCGAGGAGCATGCATACCTGCCGACCGGAAGAGTCAAAGGCGCCGAAGCATGCAGCAGTGCGCTCGACACCATCGTCGGCCCGCGCTGGCTCGCCGTTGGCGACGCCGCGATCGCTTTCGATCCGCTGTCGTCCAAGGGCATTTCCAACGCGCTCTACACCGGCATGCGGGCGGCTGACGCCATCATGGCGGCGAACAGCGGCGACAGCGGCGCGGTGGAGAGCTATGCCGAACATCTGTACCGCATCCATCGCACGTATCGTCATCATCTTTTGCAGTTCTACGCGATGGAGACGCGGTGGCCCGAGGCGGCATTCTGGCGGCGTCGGCAAGCTTTTCCTGAGGCCGTTGGGCAAGGTTTCGAGCGAGATATTTCCGGCTGAGCCAAGGGCTTGGGCCTGCTTCATGGCCATGATCGTGCCACGCTCTTCGGCGCTCAGGTGCTCATAGCGCTGTCCCATCGGCTGCTCCGTTCAAGTGATGCACTTGAGTTTAGAAACCGCCGTGGCTTTTGGCCTGGGGCCACCCCTGAAAGTGGCTGCTGGCGCTGACCTTCCCCGCAGACACGAAACGCCTCATCATTCCGTACAGCGTCGCCGAGACGCCCGGGGCTGGAAATTATTCGAGGTAGTGAGGAGCGCAATGGTCGAGGCGGTCACGAGTCTTGGTATCGATGAGTTGCACACCTACTGGGCTTGCGCGTGCGCGCCAGGATCTACTGCGCGGCTGCCGCAGGATGTCGTGAAGACCTTGCTGGCTGGCTTGCGTCTTAACGTGCTGGAAACCCTGCGCTATTTGCATCAGGAGCAGCCGAGTTATGCGCAATTCGAAGCCTGGGTATGGGAGCGCAATGGCGGCGAATTGAACGAAGCCTCGCTGAATCGCTTGCGGCGTGCGCTGGCAGGCGAGAGCGTCGGCGCCGAAGTCGGCCATCTCGACCGCGTCGAAGGCCTGAGCGCGGACGACCTTGCACACTGGCACGAGCATGGCTACGTCATCCTGCGCAACGCGATCAGCCCGGAAGCGGCGGAAATCGCGGAGATGGCCGTCTACGATTATTTAGGGATGGACCGCGACGACCCGGAGTCCTGGTATCGCGAATCGCTGGGCCATTCCATCTGGGTGCCGCTACTGCGGCATCCGGCGCTGGTGGCCAATCGTCGCGCGCCACGTATTCATAAGGCCCATGCCCAACTGTGGGGGCGCGAGGATCTTTGGGTAACCATCGACCAAGGCGGATTCAATCCGCCGGAGCGCGACAACTGGCGGTTTCCCGGACCGCATTTGCACTGGGATGCCACGCTCGCCGAACCGCACTGCTTTGAATTGCAGGGCATCCTGTATCTCGCCGATGTTGATGAAGACCAGGGGGCATTCAGCTGCGTACCGGGCTTTCATCGCACGCTGAAGCAGTGGCTGAAAAGCATTCCCGAAGGCGTGAATGCGCGTGATCATGCGCAGCGCACCTTGACGATGAAGCCGATTGCCGCAAAGCGCGGCGACATGATCATCTGGCATCACCTGCTGCCGCACGGCAGCAGTCCCAATCGTTCACGGCGACCACGCGTCGTGCAATACATGTCGCTGCGACCCACGCGCTTTGCCTACACCGAGGAATGGAAGTCGTGATGGCAGTGGCTTGCTGATCACAGTCGCACCGAATGGATGCCGCACCTGCCAAAGATTTACCACAGAACAAAAGGGGAAACATGTCCAGCTCCCGTCCCGGCTCCTGCCAGCGACTCGCCAGAATCGGATTCGCAATCCTCGCCGGCTTCGGCCTCCTGGCCGCTTACGCCAAGGAACCCATGATGAGTGAGACAAAAACCTACTGTGTAGGCCGCTTCTTGGTTGACGTGCCGAAAGACGCTGAAATCAATGGTCAAAATAACGAATTTATATATGGACGAATTGAGTCAGAAAAGACTCAGATCGATCCGAAAGCCTTTGCGGATCAAATGGAAAAGCGTGAGGCCACGCTCAAAGCTATCAATCCAGACAAAGGCAGGTCGTTGGAAGAGGCCTACTCTGTCGGGCCGACAGGCAGGGTCATGGTGACCTTTGAAAATGTCTATGGCGACAAAGATTATGGCTTTGAAGCATATAAATTGGACCATGATCGCTTGTTTTCTCTGAAGCAGAAAAATTTTGACGAAGCTGTGTTTCTTAACGAAGTCTCTGGTCGACTCAAGAATGATTTGCTTCCTTGGTTGCGGAATCGCCATCCTGGAGAAATCCCATCAGAGCCTGGGTTTTGTATAAAAGATGGGTTCATTTCCGATAATGCATCACAGGATCAATATGAGAATGCGAGCATGAGCTTTCTTTTCCCGCGCTGGCCCGATCTCGTCATTACGGTAAGCACCTCTACCGTAAATAAAGATGGTGAGAAAACACTATTGCAGAGAATCGGCGGTCATTCACTACTCTCATGGCAGCTGAAAACGCTGCGACGAGGTAAGCATGATGTTGGTGACCGTAAGGGCGAAGAAATTCTGGAGCTATTGCCGGCAGATGAAGGTATCAGGCAACATTCGTTTCGATGGGAGGCAAGTGGGACAAAAGGCAAAGTCTTGTTGCCCGATCTTGTACTCGAATACGAAAGTGGCACTCCGCTGAACGGGCATCCTCGGCGCCCTACCTTGAGCGATGACGAAGCTACCAAATTATTCGACAGCATCGTCAATTCAATACGGCTGCGTCCCACTGGCCCTGCCAAAGTCAGTAGTGCGGAGCCGACACCATCGTCCCTGTAAGCGCCATTGGGTGAGGTTATCTCGACTGGCGCGATCTGCCCGCAGACCGGCTGGTGGCAATGCTTCGAAACAGGGAATGTTGACGGCGGCCGCCTGCGCGGCCTGCAGCCAGAACGGTGACTGGCGTGATCTTGGTGCCGCATGAAACACAGCGGCTGGCGATCAATGGCACGACGGGACGGCATGCCCTCCGGCCAGGCCGGAGCAGGGCGTTTATGAGTCTATTGACTCGGACGGCGAATCAATAGTCCAGGGTATTCCGGGCCGTGTCGTCGGCGAAGTTACCGAACGGCACTTGGCGATAATGGAACGGATCTACCAATCGTACGTGGCGCGAATAAGGCGCTACGTGGAGAACAACATTCGCTGATTGTGGTTACCTGAAACGCCGGCTGGCCCTGATTCCGTGTCAATTAGAACGCGCAATACATGACATGGAGCCCGACGCGGCCCAACGTGGGGTGCGAGAAAGCGCCGGGAACCGTGCCGACGATGTGGAAGCCAAGCCGCTGATAGAGTTCGACGGCCGAGCGATTGGACTCGACGACGGCGTTGAACTGCATTCCCGCATATCCGCATTCCCGCGCCCAGTCCAGCGCGAACCGGCATAGCGCGGTGCCCACGCCGCGTCCACGGGCATCGGCCGCGACCATAAAGCTGGCGGTCGACACATGCGATCCCGGGCCGGGGCGGTTGGTTCCCATCTTGGCGGTGCCAAGGACGCGGTCGCCATCCACCGCGACGACGGTCAGCCCCGGCGGTACCTCGATCCAGATGCTGTGCGCCTGCGTCGCGGTCATGGCCGGGTCGAAGGGGAATGTCTCCAGCGCCTGTACGACGTCACGCACGATAGGCCAGACTTGGGGCCAGTTGGTTTCCACAAATGCTCGAATATGCATGGCTCGCACTTTAGTGGCGACTTCGATGCCTCGCCCACCCGATCACGTCCTGTAGGAATTTTCCTACACATTGATGCGCTCTTCACCTCTACAGATCGCTAGCCGCAAGTCCCAAACTACTTCGGTCCGGCTAGTCAGGCTTCCTTGCCGACGCCCCGGACTCAGGACATAGCGGTTACGGACGACTGCAGGCCCCATGGATGGGGCTTTTTTTTTGCGAGCTGAGCCTAGGCCATCTCTAATGCCCCGCCGAAGTGCAGCGCCAGTACGGGGTCCCAGGCCAATTCCAGACCCGACCGCATGAGGGCCACGTAGTTGGCGAACGGTATGTGGTTGTCCAGACCCTTCAGTTGCTGCAAATCGATCCCGCAAGCATGGCTCAGCGCCAGCCATGACCCGAGCGTCCCTGATGGAAGGACTGCGCGTGCCCGGGCGGTTTCGGCATGCCTACTTGCCTCGGCCCAAAGCGTGGTCCTCGTCAACGGGTAACGCGTTGCAGTCGGCGACGCCATCGCCGCTATCGATGAGTCCTACCCCTGGAAAATTATTCAGGACGCGATTCCTGTTCCAAACCTACCTCAAAGTAAAGGAGAGACATGTTCCACTCCCGGCGCCCCCACCGATTCGTCAGACTCAGCTTCGCAATCCTCGCTGGCTTCTGCATCCTGACTGTTCATGCCAAGGAGCCTTTGATGAATAAAGTATCCAGCATCTGTTTTGGTCGATTCGTGATCGATTTACCGGAAGGTAGTCAAATAAGAGAGCTGGGGCAGCAATCTGAATTCATGTTCGGACCGATTGAATCTGAGCGCACGGAAATTGACGCAAAGGGCTTTTCAGAAAGAATGTCGCAGCGTGAAAGCGAAATTAAGACAAAGAAATTGAAGCATATTTATCAGTTAACAAAAACAATATCACCATCGTCAGATACGCAGATATTCCTGGCGTCGCGAGACGCGTTTGGCAGTCTTGGTTATGGATTTGACGCCCATCGGTTGGATAAAAATGTTCTATTTTCTATGACGCAAACCGGTTTTGATCCAGAAAATATCGACTCGGTGGTCTCAAGTCTGCAGCATGACCTGCTTCCGCATTTACGCGCCCGTCAGCAGGATGAAATTCCATCAGATCCGGGTTTTTGCATTAAAGACGGCTTTGTCGCCAACGACGGTAAAGACAGTCCATTTGAAGAGGCCAGGGTTCAAATTAACTTGAAGGAATGGCCTGATCTGTGGGTTTCCGTTTATAGCCAGACTGTCAGTAAGGCCGGTGACAAAACCTTGATCCAACGTGTGGACAATAACCCTTTGCCAGCAGAACTCGCATCGATAGCTGGGAAGATGCGAACTTTGCGAAAAGGTAAGCACTCGGTGGGTAGCCTTGCCGGCGAGGAAGTGCTGGACGTATTGCCCACCGAAGAGGGATTCAAGATACATGATTTCACGTGGGAGGCCTTGGGTGCAGTACATGACTCGTTTAAGCCTACCTTGCATCTGGAGTTTTCATCCGGAAACGGACAAGGGGGCGGATCACACGTCCAGCCGACGCTCACAGATGATCAAGCCATCAAGCTATTCGATAGCATCGTCAATTCAATACGGCTGCGTCCAACTGGACCTGCCAAAGTCAGCAGTGCGGAGCCGACACCATCGTCCCCGCAAGCGCCATTGGGTGCGGCTATCTCGGCCGGCAAGCAATAGCTAGCCATAAGGGGTCAGAGATATTTTTTTTGAAAAAATGGCGTGAACAAATGTCTCTGCCCCCTTATTTTCGCGCTTCGCGCCGACCGATGGCGGCCGCACCTATGGCGAGCAGGGCGGTCGCCGCCAACACAGGCGCCGCCCTCCATCGTCAGTCGCTTGTTGCTGTCGAGTATCAGTCTTCGAGCACGCCGAGATCGATGGAGTTCGCCATCGCCTGGTATCCAACGTCGTTGGGATGCAAATGATCGCCGGCGTCATAAGCGGGCAATAGGGCGGTGGGATTGGACGGGTCTCGCACGATCCGATCGAAATCGAGTACGCCGTCGGCGCCGTTCTCCGAGCGCACGAAGGCGTTAACGGCCTCGCGCTTCATTTCCCCTGCGGCGTCGTAATACGAGGCGCCGTTGTAAGGGGTTATTGTCGCAAGGTATATCTTGATCCCGCTGGCGTTCGCCTGGGCGATGGTGGCCTGCATGGCCGCGATGATCTGATCGGCGGAAACGTTTTGCTGCGGAATGAGCTCGCCGATGCCGATGTCGTTGATGCCCAGCAAAATCAAGACGTGGGTCGCGCCCGAAACACCGGCAACGTCGTGGGCGAATCGCGTTACGCCGGCAGGGCCGACGCCGTCGTAGATCCAGCGGTTGCCGGCGATGGCGGCATTGACCACGCTCACACGGCCCAGGTCATCAGCAGCGGCCTGCACGCGATTGTCGAGGTAGTTGGGCCAGCGGTGGTTGGCATTCGGGGTGGAGCCGTATCCGTCGGTAATCGAATCACCGAACGCCACGACGACCTTGTATGGATGCGCTGCCAGGTCGGTGACGCCGTCCGGGGCACCAGCCGTCGAGGCATCGACCTCACTGAGCCAGTAGTAAGAGTCGCTGGGCGTGGAACTGCCCATCGTCGCGGCGCCTACCTGATTGCCCGGGGAGAGGTAATTGGTTTGCATGCCGATCGTGTGGGTGGTGACGACGGGCGTGTTCAGCGGTACGTACAGGCTGATCGCCAGATCCGATTGCGTCGGTACCTGCAGGTAGACCGGGTCGCTCCATCGTTCTTCGCCGGGCGCGAGCGTTACGGAGCTATCGCCGCCGAATCGAAGCCTGTGATCGGTGGCGAGGTCGACGCCACCATTGCCCGTGCTGCGTGCAATCCGGGCCTCTCCGAAGGTGACGGGGGTGGTTCCGAAGAAATTGGACAGTTTGACGCGGATCAGGCTCCCGCCATGCGATGTGTGGACAATCTGGCGGACTGACTGATTCGAGATACTTTGAGGCGGAACGGTGATGCCGGGAAAGAGGATGTTGTAGTTCTGCGGCGCCGCATACCAGGTTGCGAACCACGGTGGTTGAACGCAGGCTGCCGACAAGAGCACAACCAACGCCATGCAGGCGATGACTCTTCCGAGTAAATGAAAAGTGCGAGTGCCTCTCTGAGATGCGCGCTTACTCATGACCATTTCTCCTGATGGTGGTTTGCACGTGTGTTACTGAGGGCGTTTCGACTTAGGGGCAGGCAAAAGCTGTCAAGCCGCCCGGGCGAGCGGGCGGACACGCAATAAACGTTCTTGGTTGATTGTGGGGAGCGGTCGTTTTATCGCCCGTCGCGTGGTGATTTCGTGACGAAAGGCCGGGCAAGGGTGTCACCGTCCTGATGGGCACTCGAGAAGGGCGTGTGCAGCGACCAGACGCGACGGCGCCGAAGGAGCCCGACGCGACCGACAGGAAGGTCGGATATAACAACCGGGTGATTAGAGAGGGTTATCGAGGGTAGGGTACGACCGATTCGGCAATCGGTGGCCGGAGGTGACCCGTATTTATTGGAAGGAAGATGACGAGTGACGTATCGATAAGGACGGATCGGCTACGCAGACCACTTGGATCATTGCTTTTCAGCCAGGTTATCGGCCATTGACTGATTACGTCGAGCGGGCACAACGCGCCACTGGGTAAAGCAGGGACAGGGAGCCTGAGCCAGGTGGTGTGGACGAGCGTTGCGTTTGTTTTCGTGCAGGCTTGGCGCAACAAAGCGATGGGCGGGGTCAGGGGCAGCGCGGCGTGCTGCCAGGTGTAAGGACGTAGGACGGTATCTCATGCAGTGGACGGATAGCGCTCGCTAATCGGTCAACAACCCCAGGCTTCTCGCTTCATAGATAGCTTCCGCCTTGGAGGTGACCTTGAGCTTGGTATAGATGCGTCGCACGAAGCTGCGCACCGTGAAGGGCGATAGCTCCATCAGCTTGGCGATTTCATGGGTCATGAAACCCTTGGTGATGAGTTCCAGCACTTCTTTCTCGCGCGCGGACAGAAGTTGCGGCGTTTCGTCCGGCGTGGTCGGTCGCTCCGTTTCCCTTCGCACCGTTTCCCTTACGCCGATTTGCCGGAATCGCACGAGCACCTGCCGCGCAATGATCGGACTGATGGGGCTGCCGCCACTGGCCAGGCTGCGAATCTCGTCCACGATCCTGGCGGGGGAACTGTCCTTCAACAGATAGCCGGATGCACCGGCCTCGATCGAGCGGATGACGTGGGTTTCATCGCCGAAGTTGGTGCTGACCATAATGCTGCAGCTACTCCATTGCTGCACGGCGGCTTTGATGACATCGATGCCGGAGCCGTCGGGCAAGCCCAGGTCTACCAGCAACACATCGGTCGGCGCCCCCTGTAACAGCTTTAACCCTTCGGCACGCGTGCCAGCGGTAGCGGCAAGCCGGATATCTTGCGCCCCCTCGATTGCTTCGGTAAGCGCCCTGTTGAAACCCAGGTCGTCCTCCACGATGGCCACGTGGATCAGGGGCACGGCTTGGCCGGCAGCCGGTAATTCCATGAAAAGTCCAGGATTCCTAAAGAACGTAATTTTGCGGCGCGATTGGCAACGATACGTGTAGCGTTTTTGTTCTACATACAGCGTTCCGCGCTGTCCTCACGATAGCCGACTTATTGCTATCCACCGGGGGATACATGGATCGCCGTGCCCACTTCATTCCGTGCCAGCCCAGGCCGTGGCCACGCTCCAAGGCCCAAGCCAACAGCAAGCTGTCGCACTGCGAACGGGCATACCCGACGCAAAGCGGCAAGCTTTGCCTCCATCAAAAGTCCGCTTGACCAGGCGTCTCAGCTTACGGGCAGCGGCACTTGCATCTGCCAAATACACCATTAAGCTTCCCGCGCCGCCACAAAGCGTGATGTGAGTCACAACATTTCGTCGCCATCGGATACAGGGGCCATGGCTAAACGCATTCTTTTCGTCCCGGGCCTGCCGCGCCCGGTTGCCGTGTGGTTGCAGTCAAGCGCGCGTTTTCGCGTTGGTGCCTGCAACACGCCTGGCGAGATCAGTACTTGGCGCAAATACCGGACGCTCATCGCCGATGAGCCACGCCAGCGCGCACCGAAAGTGATCCGCGACGTCATCGAGGAACGTGCTTTTGCACTTGCGTTCCTGCGCATCGATGGCCTGTGCGCGCACCACATGCGCATCGCCTGATTCCACCCGCTTCCTTCTTCTTCGCCCCACGTGTGCCGCACCGCGGCGCCGCGAACAACATCGAGAGACTGATCATGAATCGCATTTTCCGCCTGGTCTGGAACCATGCGCTCGGCACGCTGCAGGTAGCTTCGGAGCTGGTGCATTCACCGCATGGCGGCGCCGGCGGCAACACCGAAGCCGCGCCGCCGCGCCGGCGCCCGCTGACGCTCGCGTGCCTCGCGGTACTGGCGCTTTGCACCAGCCTCGCCGCTCCCGACGTTTGGGCCACCACCACGCAAGGTGCCAACGGCGCAAACGGAACGGATGGTTCGTACTGGACCAATCACGTCATCACGGCCCCGGGCGGCGCGGGCAGCAATGGCGGCATCAATGACGGCGGCGCCGGCGGCGCTTTCAATGACAGCGGCGCCAATGGATCCGGCCCCGCGGGAAGCGGCGGCAGCGGCGGTCTCGTGGTGAATAACGTCAGTGGCGGTGCCGGCGGCGCGGGCGGCGGCGCGGCCACCGCAACCGAAGGCGGCGGCGGTGGCGGCGGCGCGCTGGGCCCCTTGGCCAACCTCAGCGGCGGTAACAATGGCGGCGGCGGCGGGGGCGGTGGTGGCGGTCTGGGCGAAGCCATCAACACGTCGACGACCAACGCCACCGGCAACAGCATCGTCGGTGGCAATGGCGGCAACGGCGGCATCGGCTCCAAAGGCCCCGTGGGCTCGACGTGGGTCGGCGGCAGCGGTGGTGGCGGCGCGGGCGGTACGGGCGTGAATGCAAACCATGTCACGCTGACCAACAACGGCAGCATCAGCGGCGGCAACGGTGGCAATGGCGGCGCGGGTAGCGGTGGCAGTTACTACGTCAATGGCGCAAGCGGCAATGGCACCAACGGCGGCGGCGGTGGCGGCGGCGGTAATGGGGTTGCTGGCAGCAACCTGACGCTCATCAATAGCGGCACGATCAGCGGCGGCCGCGGTGGCAGTGGCGGCGCCGCTTACAACACGAGCGGAGCCAATGGCAGCAATGGCGACGCCGTATTGTTCACCAGCGGCAGCAACTCGCTCACGCTGAATGCCGGCTCGGTCTTGAACGGTGCCGTAGAAGTCACCAGCAATGCGAGCGCAACGATCATCGCCGGCGCCAGCGGCTTGAATCTCGACGGTGGGTCGCTCGGCAATAGCGCGTTGATCGTCAACGGCGCGACGACGATCAACAGCAACGACAACGCACTTGGCATCTCGGGTGTTGTTTCCGGCAGCGCACCGCTAGTCATCACCGGCGGCACCAACCAAACCGGCACGCTTACGTTGAGCGGCGCCAATACTTACACCGGCAGCACCAGCATCGAGACGGGTACGCTGGCCTTGTCAGGCGCCGGCAGCATTGCGCAGTCCAGCGATGTGAACCTGATGGTGCCTGCGACCACCTTCGACATCAGCGGTACCACCCATGGTGCATCGATCGTTACGCTGGATGGCAGCGGCACGGTCAACCTGGGCAACCAGGCGCTCACGCTTAGCAACGCCAGCGGCAGCTTCAGCGGCGCGCTCAGTGGCAGCGGCAGCCTGGTGCTGGCCGGTGGCAGGGAAATGCTTTCCGGCAACAGCAATAGCTCCGGCGGCATACAGATCAATGCAGGCACGCTCGCCATAGGCAGCAACCAGGCGCTCGGCACCGGCGCGGTGAACATGGCGCCGGGCACGACGCTGTCGTTCGCTGCGAATGGGCTTTCGATCGCCAACGCTTTCAGCTTGAACGGCGACCCCACCTTCGACGTGGCCACTGGGCAAACCGATACCGTCAGCGGCGTGATTGCCGATGGCAGCTCGCCGGGCACGGTGGAGAAAACCAGCGGCGGCCAGCTGGTACTTACCGCCGTCAACACCTACAGCGGCAACACCAACATCGATGGCGGCACGCTGGCATTGACGGGTAGCGGAAGCATTGCCCATTCCAGTGGCGTAAACGTCAGTAGCGGCACCACCTTCGACATCAGCGGGACCAACAGCGGCACGTCGATCACTTCGCTGTCCGGCAGCGGCAGCGTAAACATCGGCAACCAGACGCTTACCCTGACCAACGCCAACGGCACGTTTTCGGGCGCGATCAGCGGCAACCCCGGAGCCGGGCTGACACTCAACGGCGGCACGGAAATCCTCACCGCGTACAACCCGATCTTTGGCGCAACCACCATCAATGCCGGCACGCTGGTGCTCTGGGGGGCGGGCGGCATCTTCCATTCCAGCGACGTCAACATCGCCGCCGGCGGCACCCTCGACGTCAGCGGCGCCAGCAATGCACAGTTCGATTCGCTGGATGGCGGCGGCAACGTAAACCTGGGTAGTCAGCTGCTCACCCTCACGAATGCCAGCGGCACCTTCAGCGGCGTGCTCAGTGGCACCGGCAACCTTGCAGTGGAAGCCGGCACGGAGAGGCTCACGGGCGCCAATACCTACCGTGGCGCAACGACGATCGGCGGTGGCGCCACGCTGTACATCAGCAATGCAACGACGCTCGGCTACAGCAACGGCCTGTATTTCGACAACGGCACGCTGCACCTGATGGGTCTCTCCCTGCCTGGTTTATTGCCGATCACCGTCTCCGGCGGCGGTGGAACCGTCGCCTTCGATAATCCGGGTTCAAACGACACGACTTTCCAAGGGCGGATCACCGGTAATGGCCCTCTGACGATCGAAAACCTCAATCAGACTCAAATCATCGTTCTGAATAACGGTAACAATACGTACCAGGGCGGCACGACAATCGTTTCAACCAGTGGCAGTCAAATGATCGTCCAGGCATCCGTGACTGGCGCTTTGGGTAGCGGTAGCGTGACCGTTGGCCGCAACGGGAGCCTGCAGTTCTTAGACGCTTATGGCCAAGGCCAAGTCAGTGCCGGTTCGCAGACGATCAATCTCACAACCCCTACCAGCTTCCTCGAATTTGACCAGAACAGCTCAGCGAACCTTGCCACCATCAATCTGCTGAGCGGTGGCTCCGCTACTTTCTCCGCGGGCAGCGATGCGGGCAGCGCCCACATCACGAACACGGGCAAGAGCTCGTACGTCATGTTCTTCAGTGGATCCACGGCCGGCAATGCGACCATTGTCAATAATGGCACCTACACTTCCGCCTCCTTCCAAGGAGGGAACGGCGGCAATGCCACCATCACCAACAGCAATGGCGGCAACACCATCTTCAATAGCTCGGATGCCGGCTCCGCCAAGGTAACCGCCAATAGCGGCGGAATGATCACCCTGGAAGGCACCAGCAACGCCGCCAACGCGACGTTCGTGAACAACGGCGCGGTGTACGTCCAGGGATTTCAAAACGCGCCCATCACGCCATCCATCGGATCGCTGTCCGGCAGCGGCAACGTCTATCTCAGCAGCAACTACGACGCCAATTTCAATGCCGTTCCCTTTACGCTCACCCTGGGCGGCTTGAACCAGAACGACAGCATCAGCGGTGCGATTGTCGACAACTACAACGCGCGACAAAGCGCCGGCGACAGCCTGGCTAAGATCGGCACGGGCACGCTGACCCTCAGCGGCAATAACACCTTCAGCGGCGGCGTGCAGATCAATGCCGGCGCACTGGCCGCAGGTAGCAATCACGCGCTCGGCACCGGCGGCACGCGCATGGCGACCGGCACCCGACTCAACTTCGCTGCGGACGGCTTGTCGCTCGGCAACACGTTCGCCTTGAGTGGCGGGACCACCTTCGATGTCGCCAATGGCCAGGCCGGCACCATGACCGGCGTCATCAGCGACGGCACCGCGCCCGGCAGCTTGCGGAAAACCGACGGCGGCACGCTGGTGCTCACCGCCGCCAATCTCTACAGCGGCGGCACCACGATCAGCGGCGGCACCCTGTCGGTATCCGGCGACGGCAACCTCGGCGCCGCGGCGGGCGCCGTCACACTCGATGGCGGCACCCTGCAAGTCACCGGCAACGCGTACACCGGCACGAATCGCACGATCAACCTCACGAGCAACGGCGGCGGGCTCGACATTGCCGACGCCGCCAACGCATTCACCGTGAGCCAGTCGATCAACAACAACGGTCACCTTGCCGTGTCCGGCGCGGGCACGCTGCTGCTTACCGGAACCGACCGCTTCGGCGGCGGTATAACGATCGATAACAGCAACCTGCAGATCGGCAATGGCGGCGGCAACGGCACGATCGCCAGCGACATCGTCGATAACGGTACGCTGGTGTTCAACGAAAGCAATGCGGTGATGTACAGCAATGCCATCTCCGGTAATGGCAACCTGATCCAGCAAGGTGCCGGCAAACTGGTCCTGGCCGGCAGCAACAGCAGCGCTTTTACCGGTACCACCACGGTGGCGAACGGTACGCTGCAGGTGGGCTATTCCCCTGCCAGCAATGCCACGCTAGGCGGCAATGTGATCGTGAATGCCGGCGCCACGCTCGGTGGCTTCGGCACGATCGGCGGCAACGTCACAGTGCAAACCGGCGGCAACGTCACGCCGGGCAGCCTGACCGGTACGCTGACCGTGAACGGCAACTTCACTGCCGCGCAAGGCAGTGTGCTGAATCTGTTTCTCGGCGCACCCGGCGCCAACTTCCAGACCTTCGGCAGCGGCCCCAATGCGCAGGTGAACGGCAACCTTGCGCTCAACGGCCTTACGCTCAATGCCTATAGCTCCAACATGGGGCCCGGCATCTATAACCTCTTCACCTACGGCGGCACGTTGAACGAGAGCGACGGCGGCATCGTGCTGGGCAGCGTGCCTGCCGGCCAGGCGATGCAACTGCAGAATCTTACTGCGCAGAAGCAGATCAACCTGATCGACACCACCGGCTACACGCTCAATATGTGGAACGTGAATGGCCGGGCTTCCGCCACGCAGATGGGCGGCGGCAGCGGCACCTGGTCCGTCACCTCGCCAATGTGGACCAATAGCGATGGCAGCGTACCGAACGCGCTCATGCAACCGCAGCCGGGCTTTGCAGTCTTCGGCGGCGCGCCAGGCACCGTGACGGTCGACAATAGCGCTGGCGCCGTCAATGCTTCCGGCATGCAGTTCTATAGCAACGGCTATGTAGTGAGCGGTGGTGCACTGCAATTGATCGGCCTGAGCGGCCCTGGGCCCATCATCAACGTGGGCGACGGCACCGCGGCCAGCACGAGCACCACGGCAACCATCAACAGCGCACTGATCGGCAGCGCCGGCCTGGTCAAGACCGACTACGGCACCCTGGTGCTCGGCGCGGCCAACACATACTCCGGCAACACGATCATCCAGCAAGGCACGCTGTCGCTCGCCGACGGTGCCAGCATCGCCAACACGCCCTACGTGGAAGTGGACAGCGGCGCCAGCTTCGACATCAGCAAGGACACGCAGGGCGTCTCGATTCCCTGGCTGCAAGGCAGCGGCACGGTGAACCTTGGCAGCCAGACCCTCACGCTCACCGATGCCGGCAGGTTCGACGGTGTCATCCAAGGTAGCGGCGGCGGGCTGACCCTGGCCAAAGGGATAACGCAATTCACCGGCGCCAGCACCTACAGCGGAACGACCACGATCGACGCAGGCGCCGAACTCGACCTGTTGAATAGCGGCAGCCTCGCCAGCTCCACGCTCAAGGTGCTCAGCGGCGGCACCTTCAGCATCATCGGCACCAACGGCGGCAGCTCGATCGCCTCGCTGCAGGGCAGCGGCAGCGTGAACACCGGCACCCCATCGCAAACGCTGACGCTGACCAACGCGGCCGATACGTTTAGCGGCGTGATCGGCGGCAACGGTTCGCTCGCCGTGGCGAGCGGCACCGAAACACTGACCGGCACCCAGACGTACGCGGGCTCTACCACCATCAACGGCGGCACTCTGGCGCTGTCGGGCAACGGCAGCATTACCAGCCCGCGCGGCGTGACGATCAACAACGGCGGCACGTTCGACATCAGCGCCACCAACAGCGGCACCTCGATCACCACCTTTGCAGGCGGCGGCAGCGTCAACCTGGGTGGACAGACGCTTACGCTGACAAATGCCAACGGCAGCAACACGTTCAACGGCGCCATCAACGGCACCGGCAATCTCACGCTGAACGGTGGCACGCTGCACCTCTCCGGCAGCAACACCTACACCGGCACCACCACCATCAATACCGGAGCCACGCTGATCGGCGAGAACGCGCAGGCGCTGGGCAGCACGGCGGCGTTCGATCTCAACGGCGGCACGCTGCAATCAAACGCCAGCAGCCTCGCTGTCTCCGCAGCGGTGGCGCTGGGTGCCGGCAGCAACACCATAACCACCCAGGCAAACGACAGCGTGCAACTGGACGGCCAAATCAGCGGCAGCGGCAGCCTGAATTTCATGAGCCCTGGCGGCAGCACCCTGATATTGACCAACAGCAACAACAACTATCAGGGCGGCACCAAGATCGGCAACGCATACGGGGGCGTGACCGTCGCCGAAGTGAAAGCAACCGGGGCCCTGGGCAGCGGGAGTGTCGAGGTGGCTTCGTCCAGCGCACTCGACTTTATCGGCACCAGCGGCAACATCGTCAGCGCGGGTTCGCGCACGATCACCGTCGATAACCGCGGCAACATCAGTTTCGGTAACAACAGTACGCTCGGCTCCGCCACGCTCAACATGGCAAACGGTGCACAGGGCACCATCGGCGGCGCTTCCATCGGCGATGCCCACATCAACAACAGTGGCATCGTGATGGTGGAAGACGCCAACTCCGGCAATGCCGTGCTGACCAACGTCAGCAACAGCATCGGATCGGGCGGGGCCGGCGGTCCGTTCCCCTATACGGGCGGCATATTCGGCTTTTTGGGCAACGATGACATGAGCAGTGCCACGGTGGTGAACAACGCCGGCAGCGCGGTGTTTGTCACCGGTATCTCCGGCGACGCCAGCGCACTCTCGATCGGCTCGCTGTCCGGTGGCGGCGACGTACTGCTGGGCACCAACGACGATGCCAACAGCAATCCTCTTCCGCTGACCTTGACCCTTGGCGGCTTGAACCAGAACGACACCATCGGCGGCGTCATCAGCGACAGTCTCATTGACCCGAGACAAAGCTCGGGCGACAGCCTGACGAAGATCGGCACCGGCACGTTGACGCTGACGGGCAACAACACCTACACCGGCGTCACCACCATCAGCAACGGCACTTTGCAGATCGGCAACGGCGGCACCAGCGGCTCGTTGATCGGCAATATCGCCGACAACGCGACGCTGGTGTTCAATCGCAGCGATACGGTGAGCTATACCGGTTCGATCTCAGGCCATGGCGCGATCGTGCAGCAAGGCACCGGCGCCTTGACGTTGGACGGCAACAGCAGCACCTTCACCGGCACCACGACGGTGGCAAGCGGCAGCCTGATCGTAGGCAGCGCCGCCGGTAATGGTGCGACACTGGGCGGCAATGTGATCGTCGACAGCGGCGCTTCGCTACTTGGCCTCGGCACGATCGGCGGTAACGTCAACGTGCAGTCCGGAGGCATCGTCACGCCCGGCACGGCATTCGGCGTACTGACCGTCAACGGCAACTTCGCCGCCGCGCAAAACAGCGTGCTCAACGAATCCTTCGGTGCACCGGCTCCGAGTTTCCAGGTCTATGGCAACGGCACCAGTGTGAAGGTCGGTGGCGACCTCACGCTCAACGGCGCCATCCTCAATGTGACCGATGCCGGCGGCATGGGGCCTGGCCTGTACAACGTGTTCACCTACGGCGGCACGCTGAGCGAGAGCAACGGCGGCATCACGCTGGGCAGCACGCCCGCGGGGCAAACGCTGCAAGTGCAGAACCTCACCGCGAGCAAGCAGATCAACCTGGTCGACACCAGTGGCCTCACGCTCGCCATGTGGAACGCGAACGGCCAAGCCTCCGCGACGCAGATGGGCGGCGGCAGCGGCACATGGTCCGTCACGTCGCAAGTGTGGACCAGCAGCGATGGCAGCGTGCCCAGCGTAGCGATGCAGCCGCAACCTGGTTTTGCGGTGTTTGGCGGCACGTCGGGCACGGTGACGGTGGATGACCGCGCAGGCCAGGTCGCCGCTGCCGGCATGCAGTTCGATGTTGGCGGCTACACCCTCACCGGCGACTCGCTGGCCCTCATCGGCAGCAACGGCCGCGCACCGGTGATCCGCGTGGGCGACGGCAGCAGTGCCGGCAGCAACATGACGGCCACCATCGGCAACGTCATCAGTGGCAACGATGGATGGGTGAAAACGGATCTCGGCACCCTGGTGCTTACGGGCAACAACACCTATACCGGCGGCACGACGATCAGCGCTGGCAGCCTGCAAATCGGCAATGGCGGCACGACGGGCGGGATCGGCGGCAACGTCACCAACAACGGCTCGCTGGTGTTCGACCGCAGCGATGCGGTCAGCTTTGGCGGCGTGATTTCGGGTAGCGGTTCGCTCAGTCAGATGGGCTCGGGCACATTGACGCTCACGAGCGTCAACCCTTACTCCGGCACTACAACGATCAACGCGGGCAAGCTGGCGTTGTCAGGCAGCGGCAGCATCGCAAATTCCAGCAACGTAAGCGTAGCCAGCGGTGCGACGTTCGATATCGGTGGCACCTCCAGCGGTGCATCGATCACGTCGCTGAGCGGCAGCGGTAGCGTGAATCTCGGCAGTCAGACGCTTTCCCTGACCCATGCCAGCGGCAACTTCAGCGGTGTCATCAGCGGCAATGGAGGCGTCACCCTGGCGAGCGGCAACGAGACACTCTCAGGCACCAATGCCTATACCGGAGCCACCACGATCAACAGCAGCGCCACGCTGACGCTGACGGGTGACCTGACAACGTCCAGCAACATCATCGACCACGGCACGCTGGATGTATCCGCCAGCACGACGGGCGTGTCGCTGAGTCATCTGAGCGGCGACGGCGTGGTTGTGCTGGGCAGCAAGCCGTTGACCTTGAGCAACACCACCAGCAGCTTTGCCGGCGTGATCGCGGGCAACGGCGGACTGGTGCTGTCGAGCGACAACGTAACGCTGGCCGGCACCAATACCTATGGCGGAGGCACTACGATCAACAACAGCACGCTGTCGGTATCCAGCGAGGCAAACCTTGGTGCAGCAACAGGTGCGTTGACCATCAACGGCGGCTCGCTGGGCATCACCGGCCATGCGTTCGGCGGAACGGCACGCGCGATAGCGCTCGGCACCCACGGTGGCGACCTGGATATCACCGATGCCGCGAACACCTTCACGGCCACCCAGGCATTGAGCGGTAGCGGCGCACTGAGCAAGTCCGGCGCGGGCACCCTGGTGCTCACCGGCAACAGCGTTTACGGCGGCGGCACCACCATCAACGCTGGCACCTTGCAGATCGGCAATGGCGGCACGTCGGGTTCGGTGACTGGCGATGTCGTCAATAACGGCACACTGGTTTTTGATCGCAGCGATGCGGTGAGTTTCAGCGGCGCGATTTCCGGCAACGGCTCCCTTTCCAAGAAGGGCACCGGCAACCTGACGCTGACCGGCGCCAACAGCTACGCCGGCGCTACCACCATCGACGCAGGCAGCTTGCAGGTGGGCAACGGCGGTACCAGCGGCTGGATCAATGGCGGTGTCAGCGACAACGCTGCCTTGGTGTTCGACCGCAGCGACGCAGTGACCTTCTCGGGCGTGATTTCCGGCAGTGGTTCGCTCGGCCAGGCCGGCACCGGCACACTGGTGCTGGATGGTCAGAGCAATGCGTTCACCGGCACCACCACGGTGCAGAACGGCACACTGGAAGTCGGCGACGCCGCCACGACGTCGGCCTATCTTGGCGGCAACGTCGCGGTGAATGGCGGAGGCACCTTGCGTGGCCATGGCACCATCGGCGGCAGCGTGACCAACGGCGGCACCGTATGGGCCGGCGGCTCGATCGGTACGCTCACCGTGCAAGGCAACTACACGCAAGCCGCCAACGGTGTGCTGCGGGTAGAAGCGACACCCGGCGGACAGGCCAGTCTGCTGAGCGTGGGCGGTACCGCCAGCCTGGCGGGCAGTGCGCTGGTGCTGGCCGACAACGGCAACTGGCTGCCGCACACCAGCTACACCATTCTCAGCGCAGCCGGCGGCGTGAGTGGGCAGTTCGCATCCGCCAGCAGCAACTTCACCTTTCTGACGCCGACGCTGAGTTACGCCGCCAACGATGTAACGCTGGCCCTGCAACGAAACAACATCAACTTCAGCGCCGTGGCGCAAACGCAAAACCAGATCGCCGTGGCCACGAGCCTCAATACGCTGAGCTATGGCAACGCCATCTACGACGAGCTACTACTGGCGGATGCGAACACGGCTCGCATCGCATTCGATCAGATGAGCGGCGAAATCCATGCCTCGGTCCGCACCGCCATCATGGACGACGAACACGATGTGCGCGACGCCGTCACCGAGCACCTGCTGGACTGGACGCAGGAAACCGGCGGCCAGTCAGGCCGGATGGACAACGGTACTTCCGTGTGGACGGCGGCGATGGCTCGCGGCAGCAGTCATCAAGGTGATGGCAACGTGTCCACGCTCGACGCCAACGGTGGCGGCATGCTGCTGGGTGCAGATGCGCCTATCGGCGACGTTGCGCGTGTAGGCGCCTTGATCGGCACGGGTAATCTTTCCGATAGTGTCGGTTCGCTGGACTCGACCGCGCACGCGCACACCCGCCATGCCGGTGTCTATGGCAGCCTGCAAGTGGGGGGCTTTCAACTGATGAGCGGTGCGTTCTACGGCTGGCAGCACCTGAGCACCGATCGCCACGTCGACTTCCGCAACGTGGCCGGCGCCAATACCACCCGATATAACGCCAACACGGCGCAAGGCTATGTGGATGCAAGCTACGTGTTCACGCTTGGCCGCGGCACGCTCGCACCGTTTGTCGATCTGGCGGCACAGCGGCTGCACACCGATGCCTTCTCCGAATCGGGTACTGCAGCAGCACTCAGCGGCAATGCGCACACCAGCACGCAAACCTACGGCACGCTGGGTTTGCGCGGCGCCGTGCAAGTTGATCCACAAGGCGCGGTGCAGGCCCATGCCAGCCTGGGTTGGCAACACGCATGGGGTGATACGACCCCCGCGGCCACCATGCAGTTGGTCAGCGGCAGCAATGCATTCACCGTCCAAGGCACGCCTGTGGCGCGTAACGCCATGGCCATCACGGCGGGCTTGCGCTTCCTCGCCACATCCCACCTCTCGCTGGATGCGACCTACAACGGACAGTTTGCCTCACGCGTCAACGATCAGGCTGCCCATCTCAGCCTTACCTACGCGTTCTGAAAACGTTCGATTCGGATGTCAGCTGCCAGGATAGAAAACGCCATTTGGCAGCTGACATCCAAAAAACCGAGCTCTTGATTGAAAACTTACAACCAGCGGCAAGTGTGGTGTCTCACAAGGACCATCAAATAATTCCGGCGTCTTTCGCCGCGATCCGGAGTTGCTCGTCATAGCGCCAACTATGACTCCTCAGGCCGGGCAGGGGGGCCATCATTCTGATTGGCACTTGAGAAGGGCGTGTGCAGCGACCAGACGCGACGGCGCCGAAGGAGCCCGACGCGATCGACGGGAAGGTCGCATATAGCAACCAGGTGATTAGAGGGAGTTATCGGGGGTAGGGCCAGCGACTGCTTTCAACCCTGAGGGGTCTTCCGACGTCTTGATCTGGCTGCCACAAAGCCGCCAGTCGGAACTTTGCCCGCGCTCGGCATGCGCAGTTTGGGCTCGGAGCGATCGAGCAGCTGCGTGCGATTTGCGCCCGTGGGGTCATCCGCTTGCAAACCAGCCATGCGCGCCTTACAGTGAACCACATGGTTCACTATCAAGCCCGCCTCGACGCAACGTTCGCCGCACTCGCCGATGTCACCCGACGCGGCGTGCTGGAGCAGCTCGGGGGTTCAGACGCCTCGATCACCGACCTTGCCCAAAGGTTTCACATGACCCTCACGGGCATGAAGAAGCACGTCAGCGTCTTGGAGCAGGCGGGGCTCGTGATTACGGAGAAGGTCGGGCGCGTACGAACCTGCAAGCTCGGACAGCGCCGACTGGAAGAAGAGGCCGCCTGGATCGAGCAGCACCGCCAACTATGGAGCGCACGCTTTGATGCGCTGGACAAGCTTGTCGAACACCTGAAACGCAAGGAGAAGGCAAATGCCAGAAGCAAAAGAAGGTAGTTCCGCCGCCATGAACCGCACCGTTGTGGAGCGCAAGTCCGACCGCGAACTCGTCGTGAGGCGAACGTTCAATGCCCCCGCGCGCATCGTCTTCGAAGCGTGGAGCAAACCCGAATTGTTCAAGCAGTGGTGGGTTCCGAAGTCGGTGGGCATGTCGCTGGTCTCGTGCGATATGGATATTCGCACCGGGGGCACGTATCGCCTCGTGTTCAGCCATCCGGCCTTCGATCAACCGATGGCGTTCTTCGGCACCTACAGAGAAGTAACGCCGCACAGGCGTCTTGTATGGACGAACGAAGATAGCGACCAGGGCGCCTTGACCACGGTAACGTTCGAAGAAAATGCCGGCAACACGCTGGTCACCTTTCACGAACTCTACCCCACAGAAGCGGCCCTCGACGAAGCCCTCGCCGGTTCGGCGGAAGGCCTGCCCGAACAGTTCGCACAGCTGGATGAGTTGCTCGCAGACGGATCGTGACCACACCGCCGCTACCGCCGTATGGAAGGGATGGCGATGCAACACACGATCACCACCGCGCTGGCCCATTCGGCGCCACGTGAGGACGATATGCTCAGACGCGATTTCCTGAAGACCGCCATGGCGACCGCAGTGCTGACTGCGGCCCTTCCCGTTCAAGCCAAGGGGACTCTCACCAGTTCGAACGAGCATTTTGCCGACGTCAATGGCCAGCATCTCTTTTACAGCGTGCATGGCGCCGGCAAGCCACTCATTCTTCTCCACGGTGGCATCAACCCAGACAGCTTCGGGAGCAATCTGGCCGAACTGGCCAAGCGCCGGCAGGTGATCGCCGTCCATCTCCAGGCACATGGGCGCACGCCAGACACGGACAGGCCACTGCGCAGTGAAACGCTGGGCGACGACATTGCCGCCCTGATCGGCCATCTGAACCTCGGCAAGGCCGACGTCATGGGTTACTCGCTGGGCGCCAGCGTCGCGCTGCAGACCGCTATCCGCCATCCGGACGTGGTCAACCGGCTCGTGCTCGTGTCCGCGACGATGAGGCAGGACGGCTTTTATCCGGAGGGGGTGGCGGCCTTCAAACAGTTGAAGGCCAACGCTGCCACGTTCGGCCCTGGCGTCAAGGCATCGCCGCTAGGGGCGGCCTATCCCAATGTCGATTGGACCAACCTCTTCAGGAAGGTTGGTGACCTGACCAAACGCCCCTTCGACTGGAGCGCCGACGTTGCCAAGCTTCAGGCACGCACACTGCTGGTCTTTGCCGACGCTGACGCCATCCAGCCCGAACACATGGTCGAGTTCTGGAAGGCGTTGGGAGGCGGCCAGCGCGATGCCGGGATCGATGGCTCCCTGCGGCCCGCAAACCAGCTCGCCATCGTGCCGAACACCACGCACTACACGCTCGCCGTGGACCCGATGCTGCCGGAGATCGTCGAACGCTTCCTCGGCGCTGCATTGAAGGCAGCAGGTTAGGGGCCCGCGAAGCGCTCTCGGAGCTATCAGCGCGCGGGAGATGCGCAACGCGCTGCGAGTCCTGCAGGCATAAGTGCTAACAGGGCGTGCATTGCGCACAACAATTCTGTAGCAATGGAGGGACTAGAAAAGTTCTGTCCTTGGCCATTGTTCAGATGCGTTCAGCCGCCCGGCTCAGGCGCGTCGCCGGCAGATTTAGATCCACCTCGATGGCTAGCGCTTCGCAGCTGAAAATTGTCGACGACATTGAAGATTCGGAAGCGCCGTCCATTCCGCAGCGCATCCGAGATAAGGATGATCGACCATGCCGGCACGTGCTACCTGAGGAAACGGCCGAGCAGCCTATTGAATCCATGCGCGATTAGAGTGCGTTATCGGGGGCAGGGTGAGTGTCTGCTTTCGACTGCGGATTCAGCCGGTCGTTGCAACAGATTGATGAAACCGTTCGGCCGGTGTTTCGAAGTGTAAGGTCTTTCTCGGACGCGCATTCAACTGTCGAGCCACGGCGTTGAGCTTGGCTTG
>NZ_JAPDPD010000020.1 GCF_026283965.1 Dyella subtropica | reverse complement strand
CGTCGCTTGCATGCGCAAGCTATTAACCGTGCTCAACGCCATGGTTCGCGACAACGCCTCGTGGCATCTGGAACATGCGACATCCGCTTGACTGCCAACACAGTTGCTCACCTCAATCCTCTCCCCGGAGGGGAGAGGAGGCGAAAGCAAAGGGCCACGCTCAAGCGAGCCCACACACCAAACTCAAGCCACCAACTCCAACTCTTCCGACAACCGACACATCCGCCGCACATCAAGCAGCGCAACAAACCCATCCCGCCAAGGCACCACAGCCTTCACCGGATCGTCGCTACGCACAGCGCGCCCAGGTGGCGGCGCCTCAGTCTGGCCACCCACATCCAACAGATCACCCACAGCATCCACGCGCAAACCCACCAGATGCCCCCGATAAGAGAGCACCACAATGCGCGTGCCAGCGACATCCACCACGACATCACCGGACAAGCCCAGCCGCAAACGGCCATCGAGTACCGGCACGATGCGTCCGCGCAGATGGTGGATGCCCAGCAGGTCGGCTGCCGCGCCAGGCACGGGCGTCACTTCACCATCGCGGATCACTTCGCTCACCTGCGTCAACGGCACGGCGTAAGCCTGGCTGGCCAGGTAAAAAATCAGCCAGCTGCGCTCGGTAGTGGTCGTAGCAAGGTGCGCTTGATTCATGAGGCAACTCTGGATGGGTCGAACCGGCCAACTCGGCCGGCTCAAAGTGGGGCGCTGGAGGTGACGGGCGTGGTGACGGGTGCCGGTTCCAGCTGTGCGGCGACCGGCAACATGCCGGATGGCGGCGACGGCGTCGAAGGCGATGCCCTCGGCGTCGGTGCCTGTGGCTTGGGCGGTGGCGAAGCGGGCACGTTATCCGCCAACTGACCGCCCCGATCCGCATCGCTGTAGAAACGTGCCGGTGCATGCTGATCGCTCAGCACCACCACCAGCACGCGACGATTGCGATTGCGTCCTTCCAGACTGACGTTGTCGGCCGTGGGCCGATACTCGCCCCAGCCGATGATGCCCAATCGGTTCGGGTCCACGCCGTTCTCGGAGAACAACCTGGCGACGCTGGCCGCGCGCGCGGCCGACAGTTCCCAGTTCGAGGGGAACACAGCCGTGTTGATCGGCTTGTCGTCGGTATAGCCCTCGACCCGCAATGGATTCGGAAACGGCGAGAGCACGTCCGCCAGGCTGCGCAGGGTGTTGTCCGCCGGCTCGGAAAGCTTGGCCACGCCGCTGGGAAACAGGATATCGGTGCGAATCTCGATCTCCAGCCAGCTCGATGTGCGGCGCACTACCACCAGGTCCTTGTCGATCAGCGGCTGCATGGCGCGCTGCACCTGATCCTGGATGCGTTCGAGATTGTCCTGCCCCGCACCGGCACTGCGGTTGCTGAGTGCGTTGGGCGGTGTCATCGGCGGCGGCAACGTGCGCGAAGGCAGTGGCATGGTCAGCCGCGGCGCGATCGTCGGCGGCGTGCTGGTGGTGGACTTGGTGGCGGGCACCGGGTGCACCGGCGCGGCGCTGCTGCTTTGCATCGCCGCGATATGTTTGTTGTTGCCGTTGAAGGCTTCGATGATGGATTGCGACATCACCCGGTACTTGCCTTCGTTCACCACGGACACCGCATACATCACCACGAAGAACGCCAGCAGCAGCGTCATCAAATCGGCATAGGGGATGGCCCACGCCTCATGATTAACGTGGTCTTCGTGGTGCTTGCGCCTCATGACAGGTAGCCCTGCAACTTCGATTCGATCTGGCGCGGGTTGTCGCCCTGTGCGATCGACACCAGGCCCTCGATCAGGATTTCGCGCATGCGCGTCTCCTTGCCGACCAACCCCTTCAGTCGCGACGACATCGGCAGGGCGATCAGGTTGGCCAGACCCACGCCGTAGATGGTGGCGACGAAAGCGGCGGCGATGCCATGACCGAGCTTGCTGGGGTCGGCGAGGTTCTGCATCACCGCCATCAAACCCATCACCGCGCCGATGATGCCCATGGTCGGCGAGTAGATGCCGACGTTCTCGTACACCTTGGTGGCGGCCAGGTCGATGTGTTCGCGGGTTTCCAGCTCCACCTCCATGGCGTTGCG
This sequence comes from Dyella subtropica, assembly GCF_026283965.1. Classification (GTDB taxonomy): domain Bacteria; phylum Pseudomonadota; class Gammaproteobacteria; order Xanthomonadales; family Rhodanobacteraceae; genus Dyella_D; species Dyella_D subtropica. Next base: position 103,834 of record NZ_JAPDPD010000020.1, on the reverse strand, counting down.
GATCGCGTCCGGCTCACTGCCATCCACCAGCAACTGCAGCCCCTTGCGCACGAAGGTGTCCGCCTCGGCATCGATCTGCGGCTCCAGGCCGAGCAGGCCCTGGCGACGCGAAATCTCGCTCCAGCCCACCACCCGGCTGACCAGGTCGTGGGGTTGGTGCTTCGGCGGCATGTAGATCATCTTCGCCATGCTCATGGCGCGCTTCAGCACCTTGCCCTGGTTCTGCACCATCACCGCGGCAATGGTGCCCATGAACACGATCACGAACGCTGCCGGGTTCCACAGCGCGCCTACCGTGGAACCTTTCAAGACGGTGCCGAGGATGATGACCACGAAGGCCAGGATCGTCCCGATCAGGCTTACCAAATCCATGTCAGGCACACGCTCCCAAGGTCGATAGCGATGCAGTCGATAACGACGTACTCGATAACGATGTACTCGATAACAGCTGGCCGCCCTCGTCCGCGAGCGTGGCCAGATCCAGCACCAGCGCCAGGCGACCGTCGCCGGTCACGGTGGCGCCAGCGACACCGGGCACACCGTCGAACAACGGACCCAGCGGTTTCACCATCACGTCTTCGCGCCCCAGCACGTCGTGCACCAGGCAACCCACGCGCAGGTGCCCTACATGCAGCACCACGACATGGCGCCTGGCGGCACCATCCACACCGGCCCACGTGGCGAGATCGCCGAGCGGCAAGGCGCGACCGCGATGCGCCGCCACCACACGGCCGTCCAGCAGGCGGTCCTGGCCCGCGCTGAGTTCGAACACTTCATCGACGTTGCTCAGCGGCAAGGCGAACAACCGCTCGCCCACGCGCACCATCAGCACGCGCACGATCGCGAGAGTCAGCGGCACCGTCAGTTCCAGCTCGCTGCCATGCCCCAGGCGCGAACGCACCTGCAACGTGCCGCCCAGTTCGGCGACGCGGGTTTTCACCACGTCCATGCCGACGCCGCGGCCTGAAATATCGGAGATGCTCGCGGCCGTGCTGAAGCCGGGACGGAAGATCAGCTCCAGGCATTCGACCTCGCTGAGCCGTGCGGCCTGCGCCTCGTCGATCACCCCCTTCTCGACCGCCTTGCGCTTGAGCACCTCGGGATTCATGCCGCGACCGTCGTCGGACACCAGGATCACGATGCGCTCGCCACGCTGGCTGGCGGCCAGCGTGACCTTGCCTTTGCGCGACTTGCCGGCGCGCTCGCGATCCGCCGGTCCTTCAAGACCATGGTCGACGGCGTTACGCAGCAGATGCACCAGTGGATCGGCCAACGCTTCGACCAGGCTGCGATCGAGATCGGTGTCTTCGCCTTCCAGCACCAGATCGATTTCTTTGCCGAGTTGACGGGCGAGATCGCGCACGATGCGCGGAAAGCGCTGAAACAACCGGCCCACCGGCTGCATGCGCATGCCCAGCACCGCACCCTGCAATTCGTCAGCGACCCGATCCAGCTCGCTCGCCGCCACGGCCAGCGATTCGTCGCCGCTGCGCGCGGCGAGGCTCAGCAAACGGTTGCGCACCAGCACCAGTTCACCGGCACGGTTCACCAAAGCATCCAGGCGGCCGGTATCCACACGCACAGTGGATTCCGGCGCGGCGGCTGCGCGCGGCGCCGCACTCTTGTCGGCGACTGCGGGAGCCGCGGCCGGCGCAGGTGCCAGCGCGGACGGCGCAGCAACTGCACCAGGTGCCGCACCCTTGCCATGCAGACTATCCAGCAAGGCTTCGAATTCATCGTCGCCGATGCTGCCGCTCTTCGGCGCCGGAGCGGCAGGCGTTGGCGAGCTGCCAGGCGCGCCACCCTGGCCGTACAACGTGTCCAGCAACGCCTCGAATTCACTGTCGTCAATGCTGCCGCTGGCTTTGGACTCGGCCACCGGCTTGCCGGGTGCACCGCCCTGCCCATACAGATTGTCCAGCAGCGCCTCGAACTCGCTGTCGTCGATGCTGCCGCCCTCCTCGGCCGGCGCCGGTGCGGGGGTCGTCGCCACCACGGGCGCAACGACACGGCCAGCAGGCTGCAAACGCTGCAGCAACGAAGCCGGCGCGTGCGGCACGGCTTGGCTGCCGCGCAGCGCGTCCATCATGATGTTAAGCAGATCGAGCGCTTCCAGCAGCGCGTCCATCTGCTCGCTGTCCAGCACCAGCGCACCGTTACGCGCTTCGTTGAGCAGGTCCTCGGCGTGATGGCACATCTGCACCATCGGATCGATGGCGAGAAAGCCAGCGCCACCCTTCACCGTATGAAAGGCGCGAAACACGGCATTGAGCAGTTCCGCATCGCGCGGCGACTGCTCCAAGGCGATCAGCTGTTCGCTCAGGCGCTCGACCAACTCCCCGGCCTCAACCAGGAAATCGTCTCGCAGCTCGCTGTCCAGCGCGGGGTCCATCGTGCCGCCCGCGCTCAGAAACCGAATTCGCTGAGTAGGCGATCGGCCTCGTCCTGGCTCGTCACCTTGGCCGCGGCCACCGGCGCTTCGCCACCGGCCAGCGCACCGGTGAGGCGCACGAGTTCCAGCAACGACGATTCGACGCTACCGATGAAGTTGACCACTTTCTTGATGCGCTGGCCGGACAAGTCCTGCCACGACTGCGCCATCACCATGTCGGAAAGGCCGTCGCGGCAATCGCCGGCGAACTGGCTGGCCTGGCGCGCGAGTACGGCGGCGGCTTCGCCGCTCTCATTGTGCGACTGCTCGCTGTGCGACAACACCTCGGCGGCGTTGTGCTGCAGCGCTTCGGCCTGCGGGCGCATGCGCTCGGCGAAATCCAGCGTGCGATGCGCGGCCTTGGCGCTCATGTCCAGCACGTCGTTGAGGTGCTTGCGCGCGTCGGCGACGCTATCGGGCACACCTTCCAGCGCCAGATCGCTACCGAGACGGCTCACGGCGACATGCAGCTCGCGGGCCAGCACGCCCAGCGCACGAAACAGGGTCTGTTCGCGCTGCCGTACGATGCCGTCCAAGGCCTGCTCGAACGCCGGACCTTCCGGACTGTTGAGGAGTTGCTGCAGTTCCGGCGGAATGGCGGTGTTGCTCAACGGGTTCATGACGGCACTCATGCGGTCGCTCCTTGTGCGGCGAGCCGCTCGAAGACCTTGTCCAGTTTTTCTTTCAGCGTGATCGCGGTGAACGGCTTGACGATGTAGCCGTTCACGCCGGCCTGCGCGGCGGCGATGATCTGATCGCGATTGTTCTCGGCGGTGACCATCAGTACCGGCAGCCCTTTCAGGTTCGGCTCGGCGCGGATCGCCCGCAGCAGGTCGATGCCGGTCATGTTCGGCATGTTCCAGTCGGTAACGACCAGGTCGAACGGCATGCTGCGCAGCATGGTCAGCGCGTTCTCGCCGTCATCGGCCTCCTGGATCAGCGGATTGCTGAAGCCCAGTTCGACCAGCAGATTGCGAACGATGCGCCGCATGGTGGAGAAGTCGTCCACCACCAGGATCTTCATGTTCTTGTCCAAAACAACCTCTCCGTTTCTTGGGGAATGGGGAACTGGCAATAAGGAACGGCGTTACTCACTCGTGATTAGCGTCGGATCTCAGCAGGCGCGCCCCTCCCCCTGCTTGCGACGCAAAGCTAGTCCCGTGGGACTGGGGGGAGGCTGGGAGGGGGTGAACACTTGCGAAAACCTCTCCCGAAACGCTTTCTCAAGTACTCACCCCTCCCCAGCCCTCCCCTACGAGCAGGGGAGGGAGCTAATAGCTCACGTCGCTAGGATTCGACACGCATCAAGACATCACTTGCCTATTTCCGACCGCTCTTCTTCCGCTCCGCCTGCCCGGTTTCCCGTTCGCGCCAGGCATCCATCCTCGCCCTGAGGCGGATCAGCGCCTGACCATGTATCTGGCAAACTCTCGACTCGGTGACGCCCAGCACCGCGCCGATCTCCTTCAGGTTCAGCTCCTGCTCGTAGTACAGCGACATCACCAGCTGCTCGCGTTCCGGCAAGCCGCCGATGGCCTCGATCAACGCCCCGCGCATCCCTTCCTGCTCGAAGCGCTCCTGCGGCCCCAGGCTCTCCTGATCGATCACGTCCAGCGAGGGCCCGCCTTCCGCGTCGTCCGGCGCGGTGAGGCTGAGCAGCCGCGCGCTGGTCGCATCGGCCAATATCTGGTGGTACTCCGCCGCGGTGATGCCCAGTCGCCGGATCACTTCGGCGTCCTCGGCGTCCGAGCCGGTTTCGTTCTCGATCTGTCGCACCACCTCGGCCACTTCGCGCACCTTTCGGTGCACCGAGCGTGGCGTCCAGTCCGTGCGACGCAGTTCGTCGAGCATGGCGCCGCGAATCCGGATGCCGGCGTAGGTCTCGAAACTCGCCGAGCGGTCGGTCGCGTAGTTACGCGCCGCCTCGATCAAGCCGATCATTCCCGCCTGCACCAGGTCATCGACATCCACGCTGGGCGGCAATCGCCCCATCAAGTGGTAGGCGATGCGGCGAACCAGCGGCGCATGCCGCTTGACCATTTCTTCAGTGCTTTCGCGCTGCAGTTGCAGATATTCGGAAGCCACACTCATCTCACCACCCCACCACCGGCGCCATCTGCCCACCAAAAAATGCGATGCGGCCACGGCCCGGAGAATCGGGTTCCCCCCATGTATCGACCACACCAGCCAGTTGCTTGAATCCCTGCGCCGAACGGCTCGACGGCCATGCGTCGACGACCGCGGCCTGGCGTCGAATCGCCTGTCGCAGATGTTCGTCGTAGGGAACCATGCCCATGAAATCGAGCACGACATCGAGAAACCGATCGCATACGCGCGCGAGCTTTTCGTGCAGCTGCCGCGCTTCGCCGGCATGCCGCACCATGTTCGCCACCACCCGGAAGCGACGTACGCCAAACTCGCGGCTGAGCACCTTCACCATCGCGTAGGCGTCGGTCAGCGAAGCGGGCTCGTCGCACACCACCAGCACTACGTCGTCGGCCGCGGAGGCAAACATCGTCACGCTGTCGGAGACGCCGGCCGCGGTATCCACCAGCAAAAATTCCGGCGGCGACGGCAGATCGTCGAACGCGCGGATCACCGCCGCCGGCTCACCACTGCCGAGCTGCGCCAGCCGGCGTCCGCCGGAACTGGCGGGGATCACCTTGAGTCCGTGCGGCGCCCGCATCAGCAGGTCTTCGAGAGCGCAGCTGCCATCCAGCAAATGACCCAGATGACGCGTCGGGCTGAGCCCGAGCAGCACGTCGACATTGGCCAGGCCCATGTCGGCATCCAGCAGGATCACCTCCCGGCCGCTCATCGCCAGCGACATGCTCAGATTCACCGCGACGGTGGACTTGCCCACGCCGCCCTTGCCGCCCGCCACCGCTATCGTTCTCACGCGACGCCGTGGCTTTTGATCCAGCCCGGAGGCCTGACCCAATACATCGCTGCCACTGCCGGTGAGCATGTTCAGCGGCGCAAACAGATTTCTCAAACCCCAGGCCTGATTCATCGAGAGCATCTCCATCACGCCATCGCCCGGGCGAGGCCAAAACGTTCGGCCATCATGTCGTTGTCCGGTTCACCGGAGACGGTCTTCAATACTTGCGCGGCGCGGCACACCAGCGTGCGTGCATCGGCGGCGGCGATGTCTTCGGGCACGCGCTGGCCATCGGTGGTGTAGTCGAGGCTCAAGCCGTGCCGGATCAGCACCGACAGCACGCCGCCCAGGCTGGGTGCCTCGTCGAGCTTGGTAACGATGCAGGCCTGCGGCTCCAGCGGACGATAAGCACGCACAGCTTCATCCAGTGACATGGCCTGGGCGTTCGCTGCCAGCACCAGGCAGGTGCGCAGTTCACCGGCCTCGCGCAGCAAGGCCATCTGCTGTTGCAGGCGCGCGTCATTGCCGCTGGCACCGGCGCTGTCGACCAGCACGGTGCGCCGGCCGCGCAATACCTGCAGCACTTCGCGCAGGCTATCGGCGTCGTGCGCGGGGAATACGCGCACGCCGAGCAAACGACCGTAGTGCTCCAGCTGTGCCGCCGCGCCGATGCGGTAATTGTCGGTGCTGACCAGCGCCACCTGGCCGGCACCATGGCGCAGTACCGCGCGCGCGGCCAGCTTGGCGATGGTGGTGGTCTTGCCCACGCCGGTGGGGCCGACCAGCGCGGTGACGCCGCCGAAGGCCGCATCGTGCGCGCTGATGCTGAGGCTGCGACTGAGCACGCCCAACGGCAGATAGCGCGCCTGATCCGCACTCAACTGCTCGGGCAGGCCGTCGGCAAGGCGGCGCGCGACGTCGGGCTCGATGCCCAACCGGGTCATGTCGCGCAGCACGCGCCCGCGCAAGGGATGGCGGCGCTCCATGTCGTTCCAGGCCAGGCTGGAGAGCTGCGATTCCAACAGCTCGCGCAGGCTGCCGAGTTCGGTGCGCATGCGCGCCGTGTCCAGTGCGGTTTGTTCCACCATCGTGCGCAGCTGCGGCACTTCCGCCACCGGCGGTTCGGCTTTCGCCGACGAAACAGCGGCTTCCTCGTTGATACGGGCACGCTCGCGTGCAACGCGCACCGCTTCCAGATGCGCGGCCACCGCCGAAGGCTCCACGCCATCGGGGATCGTATTAGCGATGACAGGAGCGAGCTTCCGCGCCACAGGCGCGGCAACCGGCTCCACCGAAGCACGTTCGACCTTCTGCACCGGCGCGATCTCAGGCGCGGTATATCTCTCGGGCGCGACATGTGCCGTACGCACCGCTGCAGCGTTCTCACTCGCACGAAACGCCGACGGCGTAATCAGCGAACGCAACGCCGACATCATCCCTCCAGGCTCGCTGCGCGCAGGGGGCGGCGTCTCGGCAGGTTTGATGGCCATGGGTTTGATGGCCACGGGGACGCTTTCCGGGGTTGTCACGCCAGCCGGCTCTACCGTCAGCGGTGCGCCATGACGGGCCGCCTCACGCACCAGCGCTTCGTCGTAGTCGATCGCGGCGATAATTTCGATGCCGTCCGCAAAGCGGCGAGTGGACAGGATCACCGCATCCGGCCCCTGCTCTTCGCGTACTTCGCGCATCGCCTGGCGCATGTCGCGAGCAACGAAACGTTTGATCTTCATGCGGTGATACTCCGCGTCGCGGACTGATGGATGGGAAAGAGCAAAGAGTCAGGGGCGATGAACGAGTAGCGAGGGCCCGATGATCGATATGCCAGTCCGAGCCTAGGTGCGGGAACCGGCAACCGTTCGCCGAAGTCGCGCTCGCAACTCATCCATCGCCCCTGTTTCTCAACACTCATCACTCATTCCTCGCTATCGCCCCAGAGCCTGCACCAGGCGCACCTGGCGGTTATCAGGCACTTCGTTGTAGGCCAGCACATGCAGGTTCTGTGCTACGTGCCGCGTGAAGCGCGCCAGCCAGGTCCTGAGCTGCGGCGCGACCAGCAACACCGCTGGCTCGCCGAGCATTTCCTGACGCTTCGCCGCTTCGGCGACACCCTGCTGCAAGCGATCGGCCAACCCGGGCTCTACTGCCGCACCGGCCAAGCCACCGCCTGCAAGTGAGCTGAGCAAGATCTGTTCCAGCTCGGGGGCCAGCGTGATAACCGGCACCTCCGTCCCCAAACCCGTGATTTCCTGGACAATTTGCCGGCCGAGCGCGACACGGACAGCGGCGGTGAGCGCGCCAGGATCCTGACTCTGGCTTGCATGCTCCGCCAAGGATTCGACGATGCCGCGCATGTTGCGAATCGGCACGCGCTCGGCGAGCAGGTTCTGCAGCACCTTCACTACCGCGCCCAGCGCCAGACGCTTGGGCACCAGATCCTCGACCAGCTTCGGCGCCGTCGCCGACAGGCGATCCAGCAACTGCTGCACGTCTTGATGGCTGAGCAATTCGTGCGCGTGTCCCTGCAGGATGTGCGACAGATGCGTGGCCATCACCGTCGCCGGATCGACCACGGTGTAGCCGAGTCCCTGCGCGTGATCACGCTGTCCCGATTCGATCCACACCGCTTCCAGACCAAACGCCGGATCCTGCGTGGCGATGCCTTGCAGCGTGCCGTGCACGCGACCGGGATTGATCGCCAGCAAGCGCTCGCTATGGATCTCCGCCTCACCCATCGGCACACCCATCAATGTGATGCGATACGCGTTGGGGCCCAGGTCGAGGTTGTCGCGGATATGCACCGACGGCACCAGGAAGCCCAGCTCCTGCGAGAGTTTTCGGCGCACGGATTTGATGCGCGCCATCAACTCGCCGCCCTGGTTCTTGTCGACCAGCGGAATCAGTCGGTAGCCGACTTCCAGACCCACGGGATCGACACTGGCGACGTCCTCCCAACCCAGCTCCAGACGCTCGGCCGGCGCCGCTTGCACCACCGGCTCCACCGCCGCCTGGGCGATCAGCGCCGCCTTGCGCTCGCGCTCACGCTTGACCATCAGCCACGCCGCACCACCGCAGGCTGCACCCAGCAACAGGAACGCCATGTTCGGCATGCCGGGAATCAAACCCATCACGCCCAGCACCACGCCAGCCACCGCCAGCGCCTTGGGCTGGCCAAACACCTGGGCGACGAGTTGCTGGCCCATGTCCTGCGAGCGCGTGGCGCGCGTGACGATCACCGCCGTGGCGATCGACAGCATCAGCGCCGGCACCTGGGCCACCAAGCCGTCGCCGATGGTGAGCAAGGTGTAGGTCTTGGCCGCCTCGCCGGCCGACAAGCCGTGCTGCATCACGCCGACAATAAAACCGCCGACGATATTGATCATAAGAATCAGGATGCCGGCCGTGGCATCGCCGCGAACGAACTTGGACGCGCCGTCCATCGAGCCGTAGAAGTCCGCTTCCTCGCGCACCTCCTGGCGACGGTCGCGTGCCTGGTCCTGAGTCAGCAAGCCCGCATTGAGGTCGGCGTCGATCGCCATCTGCTTGCCGGGCATCGCGTCCAGGGTGAAGCGCGCGGTCACTTCCGACACGCGCGTGGCGCCCTTGGTCACCACCACGAAATTGATGATGGTGAGAATGGCGAACACAACCAGACCAACGGCGAAATTGCCGCCGATCACAAACTCGCCGAACGCTTCGATCACCTTGCCCGCCGCGCCCGGACCCTCATGGCCGTTCAACAGCACCACACGGGTAGAGGCGATATTCAACGCCAGGCGCAGCAGCGTGGCCATCAGCACCACGGTGGGAAACGCGGCAAACTCCAATGGCCGCATCACATAGATCACCGCCAGCAGGATCACCAGCGACAACGCGATGTTGAAACTGAAAAGCATGTCCAGCAGAAACGGCGGCAGCGGCAACATCATCATCGCCAGCATCGCCAGCATGATGATCGGCGCACCCATTCCGCGCCGGCTTACCTGCTTGAAGGTCTCGAATGCGCTAACGCCCGACATGCTCAGGTCCTTCAGGTTTCACGATAGGGGCCCATCAGATCGGGATCGATCTCCGGGTTGGGTGTGGGGGGCGGCGCATGGCCCTGCGTCGTGGCTTGCTTCAACTGGTAGACGTAAGCCAACACCTGGGCGACCGCGACGTAGAGCGCGGCGGGAATTTCGCGGCCCAGTTCGGTGGTGGCGTAAAGCGCACGCGCCAGCGGCGGCGCTTCGACCAAAGGAATGCGGTGCGCGCCAGCCACCAGGCGGATCTGCTGCGCCAGTACGTCCACGCCTTTAGCGATAACGCGCGGCGCGCGCATACGGCCATCGTCGTAACGCAACGCCACAGCGAAGTGGGTGGGATTGACCACCACCACGTCGGCCTTCGGCAGCTCTTGCATCATGCGCTTGCGCGCCATCTGGTGCTGCATCTGGCGGATGCGGCCCTTGAGCTCCGGGTTGCCCTCGGTCTCTTTCGACTCGTCGCGCAATTCCTGCTTGGTCATGCGCTGGCGCTTGCTGTAGTCGAAGCGCTGATACAACGCGTCGATGCCGCCGATCAGCGCCAGCATCGCGCCAAACACCAGCGCGGCACGCCCCAGCGTGGACAGCGCCATGGCGATGCCGGCCGTCACCTCGCCACGCCCCGTCGCCAACATGGCCTGCTGCGAATGACGCAGTAGAAGAACCAGCGCGGTACCGATGAAGGCGAGTTTCAGTAGCGACTTGCCCAGCTCGACCAGGCCACGCATCGAAAACACACGGCCCAGGCCTGCCACGGGATCGAGCCGGTCGAACTTCGGCTCCAGCGCCTGGCTGCTGAAACTCAAACCACCGAGCATCACCGGCGCGGCAAGCGTGGCCAGCACCGTGGCAAGCGCCACCGGAGCGAACAGCAACAGCCCTTCGTGCAAAGCACCGCCCAGCACGCGTGCCGGCAATTCGCCGGAAAACAGTGCATCGCGGCCATAACTCAGACCCAGCCCATAGATGCGCTGCGCATGCCGAAACGCATCTTCGCTACCGGACATCAGCGCGGCGACGCCGGCCAGCACCACCATCGCGCCGGAGAGATCACGCGAACGCGGAAGATCGCCCTTCTCACGCGCCTCGCGAAGGCGTTTTTCGGAAGGTTCTTCAGTGCGTTCCTGATCGTCTTGTTCGGACATCGGCTCAGCCCCCGAACAGTTCGTGCATCAACGACCAGGCCCGGTCCTGCAGCGACCCGAACGCGCCGGGCAAGCTATGCATGGCCATCCACAACGTGATGAAACCAAGGCAAAGCGTGATCGGAAAACCGACCGCGAACAGATTCATCGACGGCGCCGCGCGGCTGATCGCCGCAAAACCCATATTCACCACCAGCAGCGACGTCATCGCCGGCAGCGCCACACGCACCGCCCCCGCAAACAATTGACTGGCGAAAGCGACCACCGCATGCAGGCCATTCGTCGAGATCGCCTCGCTCCCCGGCGGCAACGTGGTGAAGCTGTCCGCCAGCAACTCGATCAAACGCAAATGGCCGTCCATCGCGAGGAACAACAACGTCACCAGCAAGAGGTAAAACTGATTGAGCACCGGCGAGCTGCCGCCCCCCTGCGGATTGACCACCTCCGCGAAACCCAGGCTCATGCTCTGCGCCACCAACTGCCCGCCGAACGCCACCGCCTCAAAACTCAGCTTCAACACAAAACCCACCGCCGCACCGACCAACACCTGCGAAGCCATCGTGCTGATGCCATCGGCACTCAGCGGATCGATCGTCGTCGGCGCCAGCGGCGCCAGCACCAAACTCAGAATCAAGATCACACTGACGCGAATCCGCGCCGGAATCACCGTCGCACCCAACACCGGCGCCATCAGACACAACCCACCCGTGCGCGCCATCGCCCACAGCAGACCACCAAGCCAGACCGGCAACTGGGCGAGGTCGATGCTCGTCACCGAATCGCCCCCGGCAATCCCTCGATCAAATGCCGGGTGAACTGCACCAGCGTGCGCAACATCCACGGACCGGCAATCAACCCCACCACCGCCATCGCGATCAACTTGGGGATGAAGCTGAGTGTCATCTCATTGATCTGCGTGGCCGCCTGGATCACACCGATCAGCAGGCCGACGGCCAGTGCGGTGAGTAGCAGCGGGGCTGCGATCAGCATCGCGACATAGAGCGCGTGCTGGCCGAATTCGATGACGGATTCAGGAGTCATAGGCGCGCCTCGATCGCTTGCTCCCTCTCCCCCAAATGAAATAAGAGCAGGGGGAGAGGATTGAGGAGAGGGGATGGGTGCTCGCGATAACCTTTCACTGTCGTCACCCCGGCGTAGGCCGGGGTCCAGTGACGTTGACGTTTGATGTTCGCGTAGTCGCGACAACCGAGCGATAACGTCACTGGATGATTCGCTTCGCTCACCCCTTCGGGGCCGTCCTGCGGACGTTCTGCGCGCTTCGCGCTTGTCCGGCCTACGCCGGAATGACGGACTAGAGACGCTGTCCCGAGCACCCGCCCCTCACCCCAACCCTCTCCCCGACGGGGAGAGGGAGCAGTTTCGCTAGGCGATGCGTCAGCGAGCCGTGCACGGGTCCCCTGTGCAGCGGTGAGGGCTGGACGAAAAGGCCCGCAGGGGGGCCGCCATGGATGGCGGTTCCTTTTCGACACGACAGGGACGTCGTGTCGAAAAGCCCGGCCAGCCCTCACGGACTCGAAGGGGCGAAGCCCCGTAGAGCGCGTAACCGGGGTGCCCTTTCTTTTGGTTACTTTTCTTTGGGCAAGCAAAGAAAAGTGACTCGGACCGCGGCAGCGGTTCGAAAGCCCGCGGCAGGCGAGCCAGGTCGCGACAACACGAACACCAAACGTCAACGCCACTGGACCCCGGCCTACGCCGGGGTGACGAAATAGAAGCGGTGAACCGAGCACCCGCCCCTCACCCCACCCCTCCCCCCAGAAGGGAGAGGGAGCAAAAGCCGGCTGCGCAGTCACGAGTAAAAACTCCCCGCCAACGTCCCCAACAACAACGTCCACCCATCCACTAACACAAACAACATGATCTTGAACGGCAGCGAGATGATCATCGGCGACACCATCATCATGCCCATCGACATCAACACACTCGCCACCACCAAATCGATGATCAAAAATGGAATGAACAACAAGAAGCCCATCTGAAACGCCGTCTTCAACTCGCTGGTGACAAATGCCGGCATCGCCACCCGAAACGGCACAGCCGCCTTGTCGGCAAACGGCTGCTCACCAGCCAGATGCGTAAACAGTTGCAAGTCAGCGTCGCGAGTCTGGTCGAGCATGAAGCGCTTGAACGGCGCGGAGGCCGCGGGTATCGCCAGCTCCGCACTGAGCTGACCATCCATATACGGCTTCACGCCATCCTGATATGCGTGATTCAACACCGGCGACATCACGAACAGGGTGAGGAACAGCGACAGCCCCAACAACACCTGATTGGGCGGCGTCGACTGCGTGCCGAGCGCCTGACGCAGAAAGCCAAGCACGATGATGATGCGTGTGAACGAGGTCATCATCAGCAGGATCGCCGGCAGCAGGCTGAGCATCGTCATCAATGCCAGCAACTGCAGCGACAAGGTCCAGTTCTGCACGCCACCGGCACCGTTCTGCACGGTCAGCACCGGAATACCGGCCGGCTCGGCGGAGGCCACGACGGGTAGGAGCAACAGAAGCATTGCGACGAGATAGCGCGGAGACATCAAAAGCGACTTCATGGTTTGCGCTTCCAGCGGGCCAGCAACTCGCCGAAGGCCGGCACCGGCAGCGGCGAAACCTCGGGCAGCACCGGCGCCGCACCGTCATAGACATGCAAGGTGCGCAAACCGCCGGGGCCTACGCCTACCAGCAGGCGCTTGCCGTCGGCATCCAGCAGCAACACACGCTCGCGCGTGCCCACCGCGAAGGACTCCACGCAACGGATGCGCCGCCCACCCGGCTGCGTGCGCGCCTGCAAGCGGCGGCTCAGCCAGCCCGCGGCGACGATCAACGCAATAATCGCAACCAGGCTGAGCAATACGCGCAGCAATTCGGCACCCACAGGGATATCCGGCGTCGCGACCGGCACAGCGATGGCAAGGAGTGTGGCGATCATCAGCGCAGCTTGCGGACGCGTTCGGCTGGGCTGATCACGTCGGTCAGGCGAATGCCGAACTTTTCGTTGATCACCACGACTTCGCCATGAGCGACCAGGGTGCCGTTGACGAACACATCCAGCGGTTCGCCGGCAGCGCGATCCAACTCCACCACCGAGCCCTGGTTGAGCTGCAGCAGGTTGCGGATGCTGATGCGCGTGCGACCGACTTCCATCGCCAGCGTCACCGGCACATCCAGAATCAGATCCAGATTGACGTCGGCGCCCTCGCCCGCCACGGTCGTGGGTATTTCAAACGGATGGACCGGCTCGTCGGTGACGAAGGCTTCTTGGCTCTGGCTCATGCGTGGGTCTTCCCAATAGAAAATTCACCCGGTGCGCGCACAGTGCGGCGCCCGGCCAGGGTCTGAAAACGGACGGCGTTGCGACCGTTGGTCTGCCCGTAATGGGCGCGAAAGATCGGCACGTCTTCAGCGAATACCGTGCACAGATCGGGCATGTTCATCGGGATCACATCGCCGGGACGCAGCTTCAGGAAATCGCCGATGTGGATGCTCGACTCGATCAGCAGCGAGCTCAGCTCCACCTCGGCGTCCAGCACTTCCTGATGCAGGCATTCGAGCCAGCGCTCATCGCGCTCGACGCGGTCGCTCTGCACGCCCGCGTCGAGTAGCGAGCGAATCGGCTCGATCATCGAGTACGGCAAGGTCAGGTGAATTTCGCCGCCGCCGCCGTCCAGCTCCACATGAAAACGAGACACCACCACGGTTTCGGTGGGGCTGACGATGTTGGCGAACTGCGGATTGATCTCCGAGTTCAGAAACTCGAACTGCAATGGCATCACCGGCGCCCAGGCCTCCACCATCGCGGTGAATATCTCGGCCAGCACGATCTGGATCACGCGGCTTTCGGTCGCTGTGAAATCGCGGCCTTCGATGCGTGCGTGGTAGCGGCCGTCGCCGCCGAAGAAGTTGTCGATGATGGTGAAGACCAGCCGCGGCTCCATCACCACCAAGGCTGTGCCGCGCAGCGGCTTCACGCGCACCAGGTTGAGATTGGTCGGCACGGCCAGGCCATGCACGTACTCGGTGAACTTAAGCATGCGCACGCCGGCTACCGATACCTCGCAGGTCTTGCGCAACACACCGAAGACATTGGTGCGGAAGTAGCGCGCGAAGCGGTCGTTGACCATTTCCAGCGTCGGCAGCCGGCCGCGCACGATGCGGTCCTGCTGGGTGAAGTCGTAGTCCAGCACGGCATCCGACGGCGGCGGTTCGTCGCTACCGGTCTCGATGGCGCCGCCATCGACACCGTTGAGCAGCGCGTCGATTTCTTCCTGGGAGAGAAGGTCGCTCATCACTGCATCACAAAGCTGGTGAAATAGAGCGCGTCTACGCCGGGCTTGCCAGTGCGGTCCTGCAGGATCTTCTGCACCGCCTGCAACGCTTTCGCCTGCAGCTTTTGCTTGCCTGCGGCGTCGCTGATCTCAACGTAGTTCTGGTTGCTGAACAGCATCACCAGCGCGTTGCGGATCACCGGGTCGGCATCCTTTACCGCCTGGAGTGCGGCGGCGTCGTGCGACATCAAGGTCACGCCGACCTGCAAATAGCTCAACGCTTGCTCGTTGTGGAAATTCACCACAAAGGCCGGATCCAGCGCGAGATAAAGCTCCGGCTGCTTGGGCTTGGCTTCCGCGGCCTTGGCGTCGACCTTGGCCTCCGTCCCGGCCGCATGGCTGCGCAGCGTGAACAAGGCGTAGCCGCACACCGCCGACACCACCAGCAACGCCACCAGCAGGATCAACATGGTCCCCTTGTGGCTGCGCGGGGGAATGACGGGAGCTTCGACCGGACTCGCTTCTGCAGTGGACATGCACAACCTCAGGCTTGGATCGGGAGTGCCCGAACGCCAGGGGCGGCGGGCTTTGACAAGCCTTGAAGCAATCCGCATGCCATCGATGGAAATGGCTTAGTGCTGCGGGTTGAAGCGTGCATTCGTCGCGTAACGGCGTTTTCTTGACGCGTGTCGACGGATGGTCGCGACGACGTCATGGCGTCACCGCTTTGCCCTCCCCCGCTACACGCAAGGGAGGGAACTGACCGTCGCACGCCTTTGCCCCTCCCCTTGCTTGCGACGCAAAGCTAGTCCCGTGGGACGGGGGGAGGCTGGGAGGGGGTAAGCCCTTGCGACGACGCTACAAAACTTGAGGGGCTTCACCCCACCCCAACCCTCCCCTGCTTCACGCAAGGGAGGGAGCAGCGGCGTCACAGCCCTTGCCTCACTCCAGTCACCCACGCGGTCGCACCGCTTGTCACCGCTCAAGCACCGGTCATCACACGATGCGCGACCACGGTGTGAACCTGGCCTAGCCTCGCGGCCATCCGCCAACAAGGAAGCACCATGAGTCGCTTGCCGATGCTCGCCATCATGTTCGCCGTCATCGGCGCCGTCGCCGCCACGGACATCACCACACCCACCATCTTTGCGCCTGGCGTCGTTTCGGGTCCGGACAACGAATGGGCTGCGGCTTTCGCACCGGATGGCGCTGCGGTGTACTTCACACGCAGCGTGAGCGACGCCCCAACCATTCTCGAATCGCATCGCAGCGGCATGCAGTGGTCGATGCCGCGCACTGCGCCGTTCTCCGGGCGCTGGGGCGATTTCGATCCAGCGATGGCGCCGGATGGTTCGTATCTTGTATTCGGCTCCAACCGCCCGGCTTCGGGCGAAGGCGCGCCCATCGATGCGGTGCGCGGCACGCGCCGCGACCCCGGCCAGGGCTCGAACCTGTGGCGCGTGGCACGCCAGGGCAATGGCTGGGGTACGCCCGAGCGCCTGCCCGACACGGTGAACACCTGCTCGAGGAACTTCGCGCCCAGCATCGCCGCCGACGGCAGCCTGTACTACATCGGCTGCGGGCCGAACGACAGCACGCGCCTGAAGCGCGCCGCGTATCGGGATGGCCGCTACCAGACGCCCGAGCTGGTCATGCTGGGCGTGGGCGACGCCGACGCGCAGATCCGCGATCCCGCGATCGCACCGGATCAATCCTTTATGGTGGTAAGCGTCGCGCGCGCGCCGAAGCAGCCGTACCGGCTTGCCATTAGCTTCGCTACGCCGCAAGGATGGAGTACGCCGCTGGACCTTGGCGACGAAGTGAACGCCGGCACCCACTCCATGGGTGCGCAGCTCGGGCCCGACCATCGCACGCTCTACTTCAACAGCGACCGTCGCGTGCCCGGCGGACATGCCGATTCGAATCAGGCCAATTCGAATCGGGCCGATTCGAATCAGCGCGACGACAATATCTGGCAGGTCTCGCTGGCGCCATGGCTGGACGCCCACGCCAGAGCCGGTGCCGTTGCGGAAGGCCCATGGCAACAGGACAACGATGCCTCGCCCGCCTTCGCGCCAGACGGCAAGACCGTGATGTTTGCTCGCGGCAAAGGCATTGCGCGCCGCCTCTATCTCGCCGAGCGCGCAGGCGCGGAGTGGTCGCAGGCCGTGCCTGTGCCTTTCTCGCAGGCATGGATGGATCTTGAACCGGCGATGTCGCCGGATGGTTCGTATCTGGTGTTTGTCTCCAACCGACCCGCGCAGGCCGGCGGCGTGGCACTCGACGGCTTTTTCAACGGCAAGCCTCAACCGGGACGCGGCGGCAACCTGTGGCGGGTGGCGCGTAACGCTCACGGCTGGGGCGCGCCGCAACGCCTGCCCGACGCCATCAACGCAGGCGGCTCGATCTACGCGCCCGCAGTGGCCGCGGACGGCAGCCTCTACTTCATGAAGCCCGAGCCGGCCAGCGGCGCATTCCGGCTCTACCTCAGCCACCGAAAGGGCGACCAATATCAGCCACCGCAGGCGCTGAGCTTCAGCGACGGCGTCACGGCGGATTTCGACCCGGCGGTGGCGCCTGATCAATCCTTCATCGTCTTCAGCTCGGATCGTCCGCCCTCGACCGCCAATGACAACGCGCTGTTCATCGCCTTCGCCACAGCCGGAGGCTGGAGCACACCGCAACCGCTGGGCCCGATGGGTACCGAAGCACGGCTCTCGCCGGACCTCGCCACGCTGTACTACAACGGCGCGGACAAGCGCATCCACAGCTTTCCGCTGAGCGCTTGGCGGCAGCAACACCACACTAGGTCGTGAGGCACTTTCCCGCGCCCGTCCATCGCCACACACTGCCCCGGCGCAAGCTTGCCGCTGTCGCCGAAGAGGTTGGGGTGTCCACACGAATTACGTCACACCGGCTGAGCATGCCGGCTCTGATACTGGGGTTCTGGACCCTGATCGCGCTGTCGTACACGCTCAGCGCGGGGTTGTCCTCGATCAGCGAAGGCCAGGACACGAACTGGTCGCGGATTTTGGTGTGGAACTTCGTCGATTTCTATCTGTGGATGGCGCTGGTACCGCTGATCGCCTGGCTGGGCCACCGGAGCGCCGGCCAGGGTTGGCGACGCTTCGCCGCCCTGCACATACCAGCCAGCCTGGGCGTGGCACTGGCGCAGATGGCGACGCATCTGGCCATCTTCTGGATTGCGTGCGGGCCAGGGCGCGCACCGGTGAACACGCTCGGCGGCTACCTGCGCATGGAGTTCGCCTTCAGTTACCACTTCGCCTTGCTGATCTACTGGATGATCCTGGTAGTGCTGCGCGGCCTGGACTCGCAGCGCCGCCTGCGTGACGAGCGCCTGCGCAATGCCCAGCTGGAATCACAATTGGCGCAGGCACAGCTGCGCACGCTGCGTGTGCAGCTGCAGCCGCATTTCCTGTTCAACACACTCAATGCGATCTCCGCACTGGCATTGGCCGACCCGATCCAGGCGCGTCTGATGATCGCCAGGCTCAGCGACCTGCTGCGCCTGACCCTGGAGGAACGCCATGCACTGGAAGTGCCGCTCTCGCGCGAGCTGGAACTGCTGCGCTGCTACCTGGACATCCAGCAAGTGCGTTTCCAGGACCGGCTGAGCACGCATTGGGATGTGGCGATGGATACGATGCACGCTGCCGTGCCCAGCATGATCCTGCAGCCGCTGGTGGAGAACGCGCTGCGCCACGGCCTGCTGGACAAGCCCGAGCCCGGCCAGCTGCAGATCGTGAGTCGCTGCGAAGGCGGCCAACTGTATCTGCGCGTCGACGACGACGGCTTGGGCCTGCCGGAGGGCGTTTCCGAAGGGCTGGGCCTGGGCAATACGCGTGCGCGCCTGCAGGTGCTGTTCGGCGAAGGCGCCAGCGTTGCGCTGGCGCGCAAGGCCGAGGGCGGCACCCGCGTGGAGCTGCGCTTTCCCTTCCGCGAATACGTCACGGCGCCCACCGCATGAACCCACCGCCGATCCGCACCCTGCTAGTGGACGATGAAGTGCTGGCGCGGCTGGCCCTGCGCCAGGCGCTGGCCGCGCATCCGGATGTCGAGATCGTAGGCGAATGCGGCAACGCCGCCGAGGCCATGCAAGCCGTCGCCGCACTGAAGCCGGCGCTGCTGTTCCTGGATATCCGGATGCCCGGCATGGACGGCTTCAAACTGCTGCACCGGCTGAAGCCGGATACGCTGCCCATGGTGGTGTTCGCCACCGCCTACGGCCAGCACGCGCTGCGCGCATTCGACGCCAACGCGCTGGACTACGTACTCAAGCCAATCGACCAGGCGCGCTTCGATCAGGCGATAGCGCGCGTACGGCAGCAGTGGCTGGGCATGCATGCGCACGCCGTCACCATGCCGGTGGCGGCACCCTCGCCTCCTGCGCCGGCCCATGCGCAACGCATCAGCGTGCGCATCGGCGAAAGCATCCGCGTGATCGCCACCGAGGACATCGACTGGATCAGCGCGGACGGCAACTACGTGCAGATCCACGCGGGCAACGCCAGCTACCTGCATCGCGAAACACTACGGCGTCTACTGGAAACGCTGGACTCCTCGCGCTTTCTGCGCATCCATCGCGGCACACTGGTCAACGTGGAACGCATCCGCGAAATCCATCCGCTGTTCCAGGGCAACGCCGAAGTAGTGCTGCACAACGGCACCCGCCTCAATTTGAGTCGCCGCTTTCGTACGCATGCGCGGCGTGCGCTGGGTATGGTTTGAGAGCCATCCTTTTCAAGGTGTTCGAGAAGCTAGAGGCGGCGTGGTTTTAGCTCCCTCTCCCCCTTTCACCAATTTGTGCACGGGGGAGAGGGTTGGGGTGAGGGGGCAATCTTGCGACGTGGCAGATTCGAAGCGGGTTTCGATGCACGTGATCGCGAGCACCCGCCCCTCACCTCAGTCCTCTCCCCGGAGGGGAGAGGAAGCCACAGCTTCGCCTCGTGCGCACATTGGTAACCGGGGAGAGGAAGCAGAGGGGGAGCACCATGAAAGGGATGGGTCCGAGCGCCCATTCGCGACTTCCGCATAGCGCCCACAAACACCTGCGCGGCGCATCGCCTCAGTAGTTTGACCAGCCTCCCAGCCACCCGCACGCGTGGACAGCCGCTCGCCACGCAAGAGCAACCGCTCGTCACAAAACAGCGGCGCGCATCTCGCTCCTTGCGGACAATGAGGCAGGTCGTATCGATCCGTCATTCAACAAGGAGCACGCATGAGGTTGCATACATTCGCCTGGGCCATCGCTTTCGCGCTGGGTTGCGTCGCACCGGTGAAAGCCGCCGAGCTGCTGGGTCCCGGTGTCATTTCCACCGGCCTGCAAGAGACCACTGCCGCGCTATCGCCGGATGGGCAGACGCTGTACTTCTTGCGCTCCGACTTCGCCGAGGCAGACGACACCATCATGGTCTCGCATCGCAGCGGCAATAGCTGGTCTACGCCGGAGGTGGCTTCGTTCTCCGGGCAATGGCACGACTCCGAACCGGCCTTTGCGCCGGACGGCAAGCGCCTGTACTTCGTCTCCAACCGCCCTGCGCATCCGGGCGACGCACCCGTGGTGGCCAAGATGAGCGGCCGGACATTCCCCGGCACCAACCTCTGGTACGTCGAACGCCGGAAGGACGGACACTGGGGCGAGCCGGTGCATGTGGAAGGCGCGCTCAACGAAGGCTCCATGCTCTACAACCCGTCCGTGGCAGCCAACGGCGACATCTATTTCTCCGCCCACCGCCCGGACTCCGGCGAGGCCTACCAGATCTATGTGGTACACCCCGCCGGCACCGGTTATTCCGTACCTCAGCGCGTGGAGTTGGGCGACCTCTCGCATAACCGCATGGACCCGTGCGTCGATCCGCGGGGCCGCTTCCTGCTGTTTGCCGGCAATGAAGGTGATTCGCTAGGCAGCGCCGATATCTACATTGCCTTCCGCCAGGCCGACGGCAGCTGGAGCAAGCCGGAGCACCTGGGCGGCGACGTGAATACCAAGAGCCTGGAGAACGCGCCCACGCTGGGCCCGAAGTTCGGCGAACTCTATGTGTCCAGCAACCGCCAGGAAGAGGTGCACTTCCCCAAGCCCCGCGACACCATGGCCTCGTTGCAGCAGCGACTGAGCGGCCCGCTCAACGGCTCACGCAATATCTGGCGGGTGGATATCGCCGACGTGCTGCGCGCACACGGCATCAAGGAGTAGCGCTCGCCGACAACCAGATGGCTAGTCTTTCTCCGGCCAAAGTAGTGCCTGAGCAACGACCACATGCTCACCGTTGAACGTCGCCGCTGGAGACCCATACAGCGTGTAGCCAAGGTCCAGAGCTTCCGAGACGCGGTGACAAAACACCGCGTCGTCCTTGCCTGTGAGCAATCGATATCGCGGAAGACCATCGGGTGGCGAGTTGGACATTGGGGAGGCTCCTTCTCAATCCAGATTACGTTGCGCAGATTTGCAAAGGCCAGCCATACCGAGAAACAGCTCCCTTCCCGTAGTATCGGTAACTCAGTGAACGCCCTTCATCCACGCCGATAAAACGCTGCATTATGGTTGACTGGATAAACGGAAGAGAGCTCCCGGAAAACTTCCAAGATTCACGTTTATTGCGTTCGTGCTTCGCCCGACAACTTCCCATACACCAGTGGTGAAATTCAGCTGCTCGATCTTGACCCACCATTGGTTGAGTCCCAAGGTGGCCGCTACAGTCGAATCCGTTGGCCTACGCGCAACGAAAAGCATAACTTGTCCACTGGAGGCGTCACCATACTCTCCCGCCATAAGATCATTGGACGGCATCCACCCTACGATAGAGCCCGTTGGCACACCCAGAAAGGGGGCAACGAATTGTTGGAATGGGTAGTGAGTAAGTGCGATCTCTACCTGACTGGTCATCCCGTAGGTGCTCTGCTGGTCGCTCAGGAGGTCGCGGGGCTTATTATCAGAAGTTAACAAGCCTTCGAATTGAGGAGATCCAGCTTTGTCGTCCACATCATGGCTGACAAAGTTCGCGAATCCGCGCCCTCCAAACACAAAATGCCAACTTGAGAACCAACGCAAGTGGTAGAAATTTGCGTACTCATATGAAGTGGGCCCTGGATTCGCAGCGAGAGGCGACGCTCGAACGTTCTGTAGATACGCAACAGGAGCAATGTTACGTCGCAGGGCCTGCGACGAGATTATGCTCATATTCTCGCTCATAACCAGATCCCGGGCAGCCGAGCAGCCGTCAAACTGCGCGGTAAACGGGTATAGATCGAACGCCAGGACATCTGGCGCAATGTTGTCAAGTGCAGATAGAACATACGTCGTGTACTTGTTCACCATACTGGTCGCAAGATCACGGGAAACCAAGGCATTGCTTGTGCAGTCCACTCCGTATTCCGATGGTTGCATAGCATCGGCTTGCGCGGATCCTGGGATGTTTAGTGCCGCATCGTTGGCGTTTACTGGCACAAGATTGAGAAATACCTTCATGCCTGCAAAAGCGGGCTGGCTCATCAGGCAGGCCTTGAGCTTCCCCAAAGATTGATGCTCCGGTGTTGCAGGCTCGTCAGCAAGCTGGAATCCGTAGAATGCGTCGGGATAGGCAGCCTTCAGTGGCAAAAGATCAGGGATGATGCGGTTACTGGTGTATTGATCACAATTGAACTGCCCGGAGGTAGATGCAGCTTTCCATGCCCATTCCTCGTATGTCAAAAATTTGCCTCCCTGAGCGCTTATGGCACTTCCCATAACACTCATCTGCGCGCTGGACGCAGAAGGTAGTAAGAAGAAAAATCCCCCTGCCTGCCTCAGTGCAGTAACAACGGCCACTGCCCCAACTGGATCATCGAGATAGCAGTTTGGGGCTCCTGCGTACGGACAGCTCTTCGCCGCGCTTAAAAATACGAAAGAACCGCCCGACACATCAGTCATTTGTGCCTTAGTTGCCGGGGAATAGGCAGCTAAAGTCAA
Source organism: Dyella subtropica (assembly GCF_026283965.1). GTDB lineage: Bacteria > Pseudomonadota > Gammaproteobacteria > Xanthomonadales > Rhodanobacteraceae > Dyella_D > Dyella_D subtropica. Next base: position 81,110 of record NZ_JAPDPD010000020.1, on the reverse strand, counting down.
GATCAACAACGCAAAAGCGAGGTTGGCGAATATCCTAATCATATAGTTCTGTCCAAGAAACTGTTGGTAGAGGCTAGCCACTTTGGCAAATGAGGCTAAGTCTACAGATGCCAACGAACGAAAGCGCACATCGCTGGCCTCAAGCTTAGCCAGGCTCTCAACGGTACCGCCAAGGGGCGCTGGGTAGCGTCAAGGCGAGCTATTTGTAGCCATGCCCATCGAAGTGGGCTATCACCACGCTTCTGGTGGAGGAAGGTACGGGACACTTGGTAGAAGCATCACCTATCTTCTAAGTCGGCGTCTCCATCTTCGCCAATGGAAGGACTGCCAATCCGTGACTGCTGCCAGCGCCCACCACTACCGTAGTCTTCGATACCGGCACGGTTGAAGGAAAGCTCGAATATGCTTTTCGGCGCACGAAAGATTCTCCTTCTTCAGTCGCCGGCGCGCAGCTGTCTTCGCACTTCTTCATAGATGACAGCCGCAAGCTGCGGATTGCCGGGAGACATTTTCTCCAGCTCGGCCTGCGTCACCCAGTTCACGGCGGCGCGATACGCATTTTTCTGTTGCTTGAGTCGGCGTTGCATCTGCATCAGGTCTTCCGCCGTACGCACGGGGCACGGGTGTAGGTCGGGTGCCGCAGCGAGGCGTGCCTTCAGGCGTTGAAGTTGGCGACTGGCCAGTACTGCTGGCAAGGTGCCATAAGGATGGAATTCGCTATCGATGGAGGGCGGCAGCGACAGCTTGCCGGCGGATTCGGCATTGCTGGTGGTGATGAAATCGCCGTTGCTAAGCTCGCTCTCGTAACCCGTGCAGTGCTTAGTCTTCAATGTGCGGAGAAAGAATTTCGGTGAGTCCAGCCAGCGGCCGTTGCCCAGGCCGCGCAGTAGCAAGCGCATCAGGCGCGCCATACGCGGCTTGACCTGGTAATAGTCGGCCACGATGCCACCATCGGCGGAAACCATGCTGCGGATGAAGGTGCGAGCGAGCAGCGTCGTGGGCGAGGCTGTGAGTTCAGCGATTTCGACGTCGCGCAGATGGCGGAAACCCTGAGCTTCGTGCCGGATCTGGAAGTCGCGATAGGCTCGGAGATCCAAATGCGTGAAGTCCCCTTCCTTGACCTCGAGATAGGTGAACTCACTACCGTACGAGCGCCGCATCGAGGCAATGATGCGTTGCGCCGCCTGCTGATTCGAATCTGACATACGCATCCCTAACGGCTTGAGAGTCGCGGAGTAAGTAGATAAGGCTGGCATGGCCTGCGCCGCATTTCGAGCCATGCGTTGCAGGAGTGCCGACGGTGATTCCGGCGCTCGCCGGCATGGGTGTTTAGCACCTTCTCGTTGTCCGTCGCCAGTACCGAGCTGATGAGCGGCACACGATGACAAGCGCCGTATATGACATAGGGCGCCATGAGTTGTGGCACATGCGGTCCTGGGAGACCCGGCTACAAGATGGATCAACCGTTGTCCGATCCATGGGGCTTGCTGGGGACGCGAGCGCCAACCCAAAGGGAACGAACGGAAGAGTTGCGTCTGTTGACGGATGTTGTCGTTTCGCTTGCACAACCTGCAGGCAACGGCGTTATCTCGCCTCACAGGAGGGTCATCGATCCATGAAACGCATCCCGTTTATAGCTGCGCTTGCCGCCCTTTCTTTGATTGTGTTCGCCTCATCTGTCCGGGCGCAGGGCAAGCCCATTTCTGCTGACACCTGCTCATCGTCGCTGCTGGGCATCGATGGCAACCAGATCTGGGTGAACAAAGAAGGAGCCGGAAACGTCACCGTCGTCTTCGAGTCCGGCTTTGGCAACGATTCGGGCGTGTGGTCGCAGATCGCGCCGAGGATCCGCGCCGTAGGTACGCAGACATTTGTGTATGACCGGGCCGGCATGGGCAAGAGCACCATCGATACCGCCGTGCCTTACAGTCTCGACCATGACGTCCACATACTGAGAAAGGCGCTGACGGACTGCGGGATCAAGGGCCCGGTCGTGATGGTCGGGCATTCGTACGGCGGCGCCATCAGCCTGTTGGCAGCGTCCGAAGACCAGCGCATCAAGGGACTTGTGCTGCTCGACGCCGTGGTTCCCGGGGTCTGGCCCAAAAGCGAAGTCGACAAGAACCTGAAAATGATGCGCGCGCAGTACGCGGAAGTCCGCGCGCAGGCTCCGGGCCTCGCCAAAGTAGCCATTCCTTGGGCTGAAGCCATGCCGGAGACGGCCAAAAAAGTGGACAGCATCCGAGTTTCCGCAACGATCCCGATCGTGGATATCGTGGCGGAAAAAGGACAGAACGACCCGGAAAGCACGCAAATATGGCGTGGCGCGCACATGGCGTTTACCGCGAACAACCCGCACCGCGAATACCTGTTCGCCGCCGGCAGCTCGCATAAGGTGATGATCGACAAACCCGATCTCGTCGTCGAGGCCATCGAGAAGATGGTCGAGAAGAGCAAGGGGCTGTAGTCATTCGTGCAGACCATCAGCACACGCGGCTCCGACCCCACATCAGCGTCTTCTGGCTTTCGGTGTAGTGCATCCAAAAAACGGGATGGAGACAGTTAAGCGCTGCCCCCGTCCAACTAGCTACTTCCGTCCCGTTTTCCAGCGGCCATCGGCGCGATCACCTTGTCGCTGAAAACGCGATGGCATCGTCGGCATTTGGCGGAAGCCGCCGCGTCATCTCGGCGTGTAGAAAATCGACGAACCGACGGATGCGCGGCGGCTGAAAGACGTTCGGGTGGTACACCGCATGGATGGGCGTGGGCGCGGACCACGCTGGTGCATTGGCCAGCATCAACCGTCCTTCGCGTACATCCGCCGCCACCGCCCAAAGCTGCCGATAGGCGAACCCGCGACCGAGAACAGCCCAGTTGCGTATCACTTCGCTGTCGGTGCACTCGTGATATCGCTGAACCCGCACGACGACTTCCCCAAGACGCCACTCATTTCGTGGTCCAGCACTTGTGGTTAGTACCAGTGTCGGCAATTCGACGAGATCCTCGGGATGCTTTGGCATCCCATGGGTCGCTATGCACGTTGGCGAAGCGCACACCACGCGCCAGCTATCGGCAAGGTGACGCGCGACAAGGTCGCTGTTCTCCAAGGGGCCGACGCGGATGGCTACGTCGATGTCATCCGGCACGAAACGTGAGAGCGAATCCGATAGCGTCAGGACAATGCGCACCTTCGGGTGCAGGTCCATGAAACTGTCGAGGATGTAGACCAGCAGGTTGCGCCCCAGATCGGAAGGCGCCGATATACGCAGCGTCCCGCTCATACCGTCGGTGCCGCTGCGAACCGCGCGCTCGGCTTCCCTCATGGTCTCGATAGCGACCCGGCAGGACGCGATGTAGATGCGCCCTTCATCGGTCAGGCGCAATTGACGGGTCGTACGTTCGAAGAGCCGCGCGCCGAGCATGGCCTCGACTCGTTGCACGCAGGCGCTGGCGGCGGCAGGCGAGAGCCCCGCCCGGCGCCCGGCAGCCGACAGGCTGCTGAGGTCAGCCGCATCAACGAGGAGCTGCATGTCGCTGAGGCGGTTCATGAGGTCCGGTCCTGGGTGCGGAAAGCGCGGGTGGGATGATCTTCAAATGGTATTTGAAGGTCAATGAAGATCGAAGCCTATTATCAAAACGGAAAGCGCGGGAGACGATGCCACCTCCCCTCACCCAAGGTGCCGCCATGTCACGCGCAAAACTCCTGCTGCTCGTCTCTTTCCTCGCCCCGACGATCGCATCGCCGATCCTGGCCGCCGCGCCCGCCCAAGATAAGGCGATGAGACACAGTGAAACAGTCAGTGATCACGCTGTGGTGCCGAAGGAACTGATTGGCGCCTGGACGCTCGTCCGCTGCGACAATGTCTACCCCGATGGCCACCGCGTAGAGCTATATGGCCCTCACCCAGAGGGCATGTGGCTTATCGATGCCCAGGGCGACTACATGATGCAGATTGTGCGGGCGAAGCGAATGCCATTCGCGGTGAACGACAAATCCAAGGGAACGGCAGACGAATACCGTGCCGCCTCGATGGATAGCAATGCCCATTTCGGCCACGTCAGTGCCGACGCCAACGTCATGCACAGTCACATCTTGCGCGCATCGTTCCCGAATTGGGATGGCAAGAGCGGAGACTCAAGTTACACCATCCATGGCGACGAATTGACCTATAGCGTGGCCAAGCCGTCGAGCGGTGCGGCCGAGGGCGCCCATGGCGAGGTCGTATGGCGGCGCGTTCGCTCTTAGGAACGTGCAGGGAGGTCTCGAGAATAAATTTGACCAAGTCGAGCCACGGGATCTTCCTGCCTGACTAGCGTCGAATCACAACTGGCGCGAGCTTTGGGCTCCCTCCCCTGCTCGCAGGGGAGGGCTGGGGAGGGGTGAGTACTTGAGAAAGCGTTTCGGGAGAGGTTTTCGCAAGTGCTCACCCCCTCCCGACCTCCCCCTGCGAGCAGGGGGAGGGGAACATCGCGCCAGCTGAGCTTCGACGCTAAGGTCCCCTTCTGAAGACCCGCCGGGCAACACAAAAGAACAGGATTCAGCGGGCCAGGTATCCGCCGTTGATGAAGAGCGTCTGTGCAGTAACCCATTGGGACTGCGGCGAGGCAAGGAATTCGATCAACGGAACGACATCCTCAACACGTCCCAGGCGGCCGGCAACACTGGCGCCCGTGGCGCGCGCGACCGATTCGGGCGTCTCCGCGCCATGATAGAACGCCGTATCAATGGGTCCCGGCGCGACGACATTCACAGTGACGCCCCGATGACCGATCTCTCTGGCAAGGGAGCGCGTGAAATCCTCCAACGCTGCTTTCGCGCCTGCATAGATCGAATAGAACGGGATCGTCGCGCCCAAGATCGTCGTGCCCATGTTGATGATCCGGCCATTGTCCGAAATGCGACGCGCGGCCTCTTGCATCACGAAAAACGCCGCCTTCGCATTGATGCCGAAGGAGCGGTCGAAGTCAGCTTCGGTGATATCCACGAATGGCTTCTTGATGACCAGGCCGGCATTGTTGATCACAATATCAACGCGCCCCAAAGCACCTAGTGCTTCGTCGAACATCTGCCGCACCACTTGCGGCTCAGCGAGGTCCCCGTGGACGACGACCGCCTGAGCTCCATGTTCCTTTACGAGACGAGCCGTTTCCTCCGCATCGTCTTTTGCCGACGCCCCGTGGTAGTGCACGGCAATGTCGGCACCCAAGCGCCCAAGTGCCACCGCAAAGGCTCGCCCCATATTCCGAGCGCTACCCGTGATAAGTGCAACCTTCCCTGCTAGCGGTCGTGCAACTACCGTCATAAAAGTCCCCTCGTGTTGTTCCGTTTGAACAAAGCGAGGCGGACCCTATCAGATGGTCATTGAAAGACGGAAGTGCATGGGCTCGCTGCACTTAGGCGATTCAAATCTCAGCGTCGTCGATGCGTGTGGCTACCGCGACGTCCTGCCACTGCGCCAGGTCGCGCAGCAGCGCTTCGGCGTGATTGCGCACGGCCTCAACGGCGTCGGCACCGAGCTGCAGACGCAGCGGCGTTACCGGTGCATCGAGTGCTTTTTCGATTGCGGCAGCCGCCTTGCGCGGGTCACCCTGCTGGGTGCCGTGCATCCCGCTGGCCAGCGCGCGCGTGCCGCCGACTGTCGTCTCATAAGCTTGCATGGGTGTCATGCGGCGCGTGGCATCGCCCATGAGTTCGGTGCGGAACGCGCCGGGCTCAACGACGAGCACCTTGATGCCGAACGGCGCCAACTCCATGGCCAGTGCCTCCGATGCGCCTTCGAGCGCGAACTTCGACGCCGAGTAGGCGCTGAAGCCAGCGAACGACAACTGGCCGCCGAGGCTGGAGATGTTCACGATGGCCCCCGAACGCTGCTCACGCAGCACGGGCAGCGCCGCCTGCGTCACGGCGATGGCACCGAAGAAATTGGTGTCCATGATTGCGCGCCATTCCGCTTCCGGAGTCTCCTCGACCGCGCCGACCACGCCATAACCGGCGTTGTTGATCAGCACGTCGATGCGGCCGAAGCGTGTGACGGCCGCATCGATGGCGGGCTGGATGTCTTGAGTCCGATTGACATCAAGGCGCACGGTAAGAACACGGCTGGGCGCAAGAGCGACGAGGTCCTGCAGCCTGTCGACATTGCGCGCGGAGGCGACGACGTTGTACCCACGGCTGATCGCGTGCTCGGCGAAGGCGCGGCCGAAGCCCGACGACGCGCCGGTGATGAACCAGGTTTTGTTCGATGACATGCGTTGGCTATCCTTGATGTGTCGTTCCGACAACTTTACTTTTTTTGATGTCGATTTCGTTTCAATAGCCGATCCGGTGAGAATCCCCGGATCGGCCATCGGCGCCGCTGGCGGCTGCGGGCAATCAGCGTTTCGGCGCGACCATGGTCTGGAAATAGTCGATGCCCTGACCCCACGCGCCGCCGTGGGTCTGCGCAATCTTCTGCACCTGGACTGCGCTGTCGTGGCGCTTCCAGTCCCCCTGCCACTCGAGCATCACCGCGAGCCACGTTACCGGAATGGCACCGGCCTTGATCATTCGCTGCACGGCCATGTCGTGGGACTCTTTCGACACGTCGCCGCTGGCGTCGACGACGACGTAGACCTCATAGCCTTCCTTGAGCGCGGAAAGCACCGGCAAGGTCACGCACGAATCCGTCCACAATCCGCTGACAAGTAGCTTCTTGCGTCCGCTCTTGGCGATGGCGTCGTGCAGTGGGGCGTACTGCATGGGGTCGATCACGCTACGGTCGAAGGGCTTCACGTCCGGCCGCGCGTCGGTGAGTTGATGGAAGAATTGCCCGCCGAACTGGTTCGCGCTGACCGTGGCGTAGAACGTCGGCACGTTGAACACCTTAGCCGCCAGGCTCAGACCTTCGGCGTTGTTGATCAACTTATTCACGTCGATGGACTGCACCGAGAACACAAATTGCGGCTGATAGTCGACCATCAGCACAACGCTGTTCTCCGGCGTGAGAGGGTCGAGCTGGCTGGCATGGGCGGCGTGCCCGATGAAGGCCAGGGCGATGGCGAGGACAGCCGCGGAAAATCTGCGTTTCATGAATCACTCCTGCGAAAGGTCAACGGAACGAGCGGAACAGCGTGCGCGGGTCGCCACGCGCGATTGGTGAGCACAATGCCTGCGAAGACCAGCGCAAGGGCTGGCCAGAACGTGGCGTCGAGCGATTCGTGAAAGAGGATGGTGCCTGCGACCACACCGGTGAGGGCGATCACATAACCGATCTGGCTGTAGGCGGTAGCGCCAGCGACACGCTGCAGGGTGGAGCCGCTTACGTTCGCGGCGACAGTGACAAGGATCGACAGCGCGAACAGCGGCGCGGCGGACCATATGGTCGCGGCGGCGACGTGAGGCCTGACGGCAAACACTGGCGCCAGCAGCACGCCCTGCACGGCAAGCGCGCCCGCGGAAGCGGCGGCAGGGGCGAGCTGCGGAGGCCAGTAGCGCGAGCGATAGATGTTGCCAACGGCGAGAAGCATCGGCACGCCGAGCGCGAGGCACAGAGCGAAAGCCTCGCCGTGCGGGGCAACGCGCACTCGCGGCAGCAGCACCAGCAGCGCGCCGCTCAGGCCGAGCAGCACACCGATCAATGCATTGATCGAAGGAAGGCGGCGCTCGATCAAAGCCGTCAGCAATGTGGTGAACATCGGAGAGAACGTCACCACGACCGTGAAGATCGCGGCCGGAATCCGGCCCAGCACCCAGTTACCCAGTAATGGCCCAGCCGCGAGGGCTATCAGTGAAGCGATCGAGAAATAGCGCAGCACCCCGCCGTTCAACGTCGGTGCAGTGCCGCGAAACCGCAGTGCGGTCAGCAGCACCGCGCTTGCGCCAGCGAGCTGCACGAACGAAACCGTGATCTGGTCGACACCTGCGCCGAGCAGCATCTTGGTCAGTACGAAGCTCGTGCCCGTCAATCCTCCCGTGAGGAGCGTCAGTGCGATGCGTTGGAGCACCGTGTAATTCATACCGGATTCCCTTCGAGCAAGCGCGGGGAAAATAGCAATATGACCGCGTGCCATAATCCGCCGCGGCGCTGACACACTGTTTCTTCATGTCAACAATCAATGACTCCATGCTCGACCTGACCGGCTTGATTGCTTTCGTGCGCGTGGCCGAACTCGGCAGCTTCGTGCGGGCGAGCGAAAGCCTTGAGTTGTCCAAGGCGGCCGTGAGCAAGCAAGTGTCGACGCTGGAGCGGCGACTCGGCGCGCGTCTGCTGCAACGGACCACGCGTCAACTCAGCCTTACGGAAGCGGGACAGGCGTATCTGCAGCATGCGCAAACCGCCCTGGCTGCGGCGCGCGCCGCGCAGGACGCGGTGGCCGGCACGCAGACCGTCGCGCGAGGGCGGTTAAGAGTCACCACGCCGATGACGTTTGGTCTGCTGCACGTTGCGCCCTGGGTTGGCGGCTTTCTCAAGGCGTATCCGCAGATCGACCTCGATCTGCAGTTCGACGACCGGCCAAGGGACATCGTCCTCGAAGGGCTCGACGTCGCCCTGCGCATCGCTGCGCAACTCGATGCATCGAGTCTGGTTGCGCGGCGCATCGGCGGCACACACGTGCTGTTGTGCGCAGCGCCCGAGTATCTCGATAAGCATGGCAAGCCGACTCATCCGAGCCAATTGCACGCGCATGCGTGCCTGCACTTTTCCTTGACTCCGCTGGGCCGGGCCTGGGAGCTCCAACAAGGGGAAGAAATGGTGCGCATCGCACTGACCACGCGCCTGGAGGCGAATTCGTCGATCGCGCTGCGCGCAGCGGCGCTCTCCGGCGCGGGCATCGTCCGCATTCCGGAATTCGCCGTCGCCGACGACATTGCGTCCGGCCGGCTCGAAGTGGTTATGCCACATTGGAAGTTTGCGGATCTCGGCATCTACGCGGTGATGGCCAAGCGCGCCTACGTGCCAGCCAAGGTGCGCGTATTTCTCGACTATTTCGGCGCGGTTTGGAAGCGTACGCCCGGCTGGAGGATGGATGGGTATTCGGCGAAGAGCGCTTGCTAGGCGAGCGTGCGGCGTCTATGCAAAAGGCGAAGGCGATACATCTGGAAACCATCCCTACGCCTGACACTGGATAAGACACAGCTACAGAGCACACCGCCTGCTCTTGGGCCATTTCTCTTTGGATACTTTCTCTTTACTCCGGGCATCCACACCCTCCGCCCTTCGGGCCAGCTGCGATGTTCGCACCCGCTCCTGCGGCTGGGTGGGCCAGCAAAGAGAAAGTGACCCGGCTCGCGGCAGCGAGGTGGAACGCCCGCTGCGTAAGCGGCCAGGTCGCGATAACCCAACACCAAAGTAAGCGACCGGGAACCAAAAGCTTACCCCCCGCAGAGGGCGAGCGGTTCAATACCGAACCAGAGATTTTGAGCAGGCCCAAAGCCCACCCTGAGTTGAGCAGCTGACCCTTTGCACATTCATCTACTCGCCGCGCGCCATCGTAAGTAGCGCAGCCCGCGTCTCCTTCTCTGCCCTTAGTGGCGGCCAGCGCAAGGGCATCTTCAACCTCGATGGCCAAGTAACGCACCGTGCTCTCGAGCTTCGTGTGGCCAAGCAATAGCTGGACGGCTCGCAGATTGTGGGTACGCCGATAGATCAGGGTCGGCTTTGTGCGCCGCATCGAATGGGTGCCGTAGTCGGCGGGCTGTAGCCCGACACTTGCCGCCCAGCGCTTTACAATCCGGGCGTACTGACGGCGGACAGGTGGAATCCTGGCCGCTGCCTACTGGGAAATAGATAGTCCTCCCGGGCAAGCCCCTTCTTGTTGATCCAGTCCATGACTGCCTGCCTGGTTTGCTCGGTTAGCTCGAACTGAACTGCTTTCCCTGTCTTGCGCTGGATGATCTGAGCCCTAGCGCCCAGGCCACCCTCGCGCGCCAGGTCGCAGACCTTGAGGGGGGCCATTCGCGGCTCAATGACAGAGTCACCGCCCATCCTGGATCGGGCCTGGGTAGGCGTACGCCTGCGCCCGATGTGATTTCCCATCCCTGGTTAACCGACGCATCATGCGGACTTGAGATCACTTTCTGGCGAGACTTTCTTTCCGGCTGATCATGAGGAAGCTCAACCCGCGAAGGATCTACCGCGACCAAAACCCTCAAACGGGTGCCGTTTGGGCGTACACATATGGTTGACTTAGAGCGGCATGGCAACGCATTCGGCATTGTCAGGCACTAACAGAGCGAATCGATAAGGCTGGCTCATTGTCGCGAGCCGTATCGATGGACGGTGTCGCCGTGCTCATCTTGGGAGGAAGTTGAAAATGCGGACTCATCCGGGTTTCAAGCTCGCCGTTCGGATCGCGAGATGTTGAACGCGTCGAGCAATCGACAACAAGCATGAAGCTCAGGTTCGCTAATCAGCTGCGCGCGATTGCGGCGCTACTGGTCGTCATCAACCACTATTGGGGGATCTTCTTCTCGCCCGTCGTGCGCGCGGTGATCGGGACGCCGGCGAGTTTTGTGCCATTGAAGCCGGAATACACGCAGCATGTATTGTCACCCGCATGGGGCGGATTCCTCTACGGCGTTTTCGGTGTCGCCGTATTTTTTCTGATAAGCGGATTTGTCATCCCGATCAGCCTGAGAAATATTTCGACTGGTCAGTTTCTGACGAGGCGGTTTTTCCGCATTTATCCCGTCTACTGGTTCTGTCTGCTGATAAGCATCGCCATGTATTTCATCTGCTCGTGGTACTGGTCGACACCGTTGTCGGACAGAATCAGCATGCCATTCCTGGCGAAAAATCTCCCGCTCGTGCACAGTGCGGCAGGATTGCCTTCACTGGATTTCGTGAGCTGGTCACTGGCTGTGGAGCTCAAGTTCTATGTGGTTTTTGCACTACTAAGCCTGGCCGGAAAAAATGCCCATCAAGTCATGATGCTGTCTATTAGCATTCTGACCTTGTGTTGCGTCGTTGCCTTCTTCTCGACTCACGGGCTGAATTCGGAATCCTTTATTTCATATGCGGTATCGGACATGAAGTACATCACGTTCATGTTCCTTGGCTGCCTGTTTTATTACGTTCTCTATCGCGAGCTCAGCGCAAAGGTCGCGCTTGGTTACGGGATCATCATCTACGCCTTGTTCGTGACCATTAATTCCTTCTATGAAACAGGACTCTATGGGGCGCTGACGAAAAACTACACTTATGCATTGATGCTGTTTTCCCTGTGCTATCTGCTACGCAAAAGGTTCAAGGAAAACAAGCTCATCGACTTCCTGGCCGACATCAGCTTTCCGCTCTATCTGATTCATTCCATGATCGGGTATGTCGCCATGCCCATCCTGATCAGCAAGGGCATTTCCTTCACGTTTGCATGGATGATCAGCTTGGGCTTGACCATCTTCCTTGCATTCCTTGTGCATAGGTATGTCGAAATTCCCGCGAACAAATTCGGCAAGAAGCTGACCAGCCTCAGGGAAAACGGATTAGCCGAGTACGGCCGGCTGGCTTGTCGGGATAACGCCTAACATCCAACGTCCGGTTCAAAAGCAGACGTCCCCAACTTGCCCATCTGCCGGTTCAATCGCAGCGCCCGATAGAAGCCAAGAGTGGGTGATACGAACTTGCCAGCGCACGGAGCTAGGCAAAGGTATCCAGCAAACCCAGTGCAACGGTGCGCACGGCCACTGCCGCGGATTGAGCGACCGGCTCTGCCTCGTCTGCCTGACTCGCCGTCGCGCCTGTGCCGCCCTGCCCTGCACGACCACGATCCTGCTGCCCTACGTGCGCCTGCCCTAATGACAAGCCTTGCCCGGCCAACATCAAATCCAATTGACCAAGGCTTTGCTGCACGGCGGTGACGGCGGCTGAATGTTGCGCCGTGAAGCTGACGTCGACGCGGTTGTGTTCGACGCTGACTTTGACGTCCAACGTGCCGAGCTCTTGCGGTTGCAACCGGATGCGGGCCTCTTTCACTTGTTGACCGCCCAGCCACGCGACCTGCTGGCCCAGTTCCTGAGTAAAGGTCGGCGTGCCGGCCGGTGCTGTCATGGTGAGCGCATGCGCGGCTGACGTGGCGGGTGTCGACAGGTTGCCGCTGAGCGGGATCAGACCGCTGAGCATGTTTGGTTGCGCATCGTCTTTGCGCTCGCCACTCTGCTGGTTCGACGCGCCATCGCCATGAGTCGCTGCGGCCAGGGCCTGGATCACCGATTTTTCCGCGGTCATCGCCATGTTCGCCGACGAAGCGTCGACGGTCTCCGTCGTATCGCCGTCGCCATTGGCGGTTCCTGGCTTTGCGCCCGCTGAATTGGTCATGGCCGGATCGACCGTGGCGACGGCGGCCGTCGCTGCCTTGATGCCGGCGAGGATCGACGCCGGCAGGCCGGATGTGGTCGCTTGCGCTGCCACACCACCCAGCGCGCCATCGCCTTGGACCGGCGCGGCGGCAACCACGGGTGTCGCCGCCAACGGGATAGGACCAAACATGCTCAACATCACCGCCAGCGGTGCCTGCTTGCTGGCGTTGCTGTCCGTCTTGGCAGTGTCCGGATTCTTGCCCGAGGTCTCTGATGCTTGCATCGAGACGTCTGTCGATCCGGTTGACGATGCGGACGCGGAAGACGGTGGCGCGTCGGCGGACGTCTTACTCTGCGAAGCCGTGGACGGCTGCGTGGCGTGTGTCGTTGAACGCGTCCGCACGGCCGTCGTCTTCGACGCTGGCCGCGCAGGTGCGGGGGCATTGCCCGCCTGGCTTTTCGCCGCATGCAACTGACGGCCGAAAGCACCATGATCTGTTTGCGCGGCGGTGTCCGGCGACAAGCTCCGTACCGGATCGCTCGCATGGGAGATGGCGGCGGTTTTGGCGGGCATGGGAATGGAGAGACTCATGGTGACTAACTCCGGTCAGGCCTTGGACACGCGTGGCGGCGTGCGGCGGTTTTGCATGCGTTCGTCGATGTCGTTCTGTTCGCGGCGCTCTTCGCTCCGCTGCCCCTGCTCGCGATAGCGGTCGACCACACTGTCGAGCGCCTTCTCGCGTGCATGCGCCGCGCGCCAGGCGCCGCCGGCTTGTTCCAGCAGGCGGCGCTGACGCTCTACCTCGTGGATCTGCTGGCCGATCGCGCGATCGATCTTTTCCGCAAAGTGCTGTTGATTGAGCAGCGCGGTCACGCTGAGCCCACCGTTCTTGGCGCCGATGGCGTATTCGGCGTGGTAGCGGCGCAATTCGGCCAGCTGGCGCTCGGCGTCGGCAAAGCGTCGCTGTTGTTCGGCCAGACGCTGCACGGCATCCTCACAATGCTGGCGCGCCTGATCCACGGCCGGAGTGAGTTGGCTGGCGCGCGACTTCATCCGTTCACCTCGGCTGCGATGTTTTGGAGCATCGCGACCGACTGGTCCAGCAATGTGGGTTCGTCGACCTCTTGCTGCAGAAAGCCGCGCAAACGTGGCCACAGGGCGATGGCCTGGTCCACCGCGGGATCGGAGCCCTTCTGATACGCACCCACAGCGATCAGATCGCGTTGCTGGCGATACGCGGAATAGACCTGACGAAAGCGCTGCGCCGCCCGCAGATGGTCGCGCGCCACCACGGCCGGCATCACGCGGCTGATCGAGGCTTCGATGTCGATGGCCGGGTAATGGCCGGCTTCGGCCAAGTCGCGCGAAAGCACGATGTGGCCGTCAAGAATCGCGCGCGAGGCATCGGCGATCGGGTCGTGGCGATAGTCGTCGCCCTCGGTCAGCACGGTGTAGAACGCGGTGATCGAACCGCGCCCCTCGGCATCGTTACCGGCGCGCTCGACCAGGGCCGGCAACAGGGCGAACACGGACGGCGGGTAGCCCTTAGTGGCGGGCGGCTCGCCGATCGCCAGGGCGATTTCGCGCTGTGCCTGCGCATAGCGGGTAATCGAATCCATCAGCAACAACACGCGTTGCCCACGATCGCGAAACCATTCCGCAATCGCCGTAGCGTATTGCGCACCACGCAGGCGTTTGAGTGGCGGCGCGTCGGCTGGCGCAGCGACGATCACCGCGCGGGCACGGCCTTCTGCGCCCAGTGTATGTTCGACGAATTCCTTCACTTCGCGGCCACGCTCGCCGATCAGGCCGACCACGACGACGTCGGCATCGGTATAGCGCGTCATCATGCCCAGCAAGGTCGACTTGCCCACGCCGGAACCGGCAAACAGGCCGAGGCGCTGACCGCGCCCCACGGTGAGCATGGCGTTGATCGCGCGCACGCCGGTATCGAGCGGCGTGTCGATGGGTTTGCGTTCCATCGGGTTGATCGGCGCGCCTTTCAGCACGGCCTGATCGTCCACTTCCAGCGGCCCCATTCCATCGAGCGGCACGCCGTCGGCGCCGATCACGCGGCCCAGCAACGCTGCGCCCACAGGCAAGCCACCGGCCTGGCCGCTGGGCCGCACGCGAGCATTCGGCAGCACGCCGTGCATCTCGGTGACCGGCATCAGCAACAGGCGCTCATCGGCGAAGCCGACCACTTCGGTTTCCAGTTCGGCGCCGTTCGCCGTGGCGACCATGCAGCGCGAACCGAGCGGCGCTTCACAGCCTTCGGCTTCCAGCGTCAGTCCGACCACACGACGCAAGCGCCCTTCCACGACCAGTGGCTCGGCTGCTTCGGCGCGGCGTCGACGACGCGCCAAGCGCTCTTGCCAGCGTTGCTGGCGTGACGCTGGTGCGGCGCCTTGTGTGCTCATGGCACGACGCCATCCAGTTCGTTGTAGAGATCGGCGCTTTCGTCGCCAAGCACGGCGTCGATCACGGCGGCCAGACGCACGTCGACGCGCGCATCCAATCGAGAGTGCTCGCTTTCCAGGCGGCAATCGCCAGGTTGCAGGGTGGGGTCGGCGTGCAATTCCCAATGGGCTTCGGTGGCTTCTTGCGCGCGGATCAATACCAAGTCGCTTGGATTCACATAGACGCGTACCCTGCGCGTGGCCGACGGCAACGCCATCGCAGCCTGGCGCACGGTTTGCACGATCAGATCGGGACTGAGTTGCAGCTCGCGTGCTACCACTCGACGCGCCACCACCATCGCCAGCCGCGCCAGTTCCAGCTCGGTCAGATCGTCCAGAGACTCCAGCGGACGCGAGGCAGAGGCGAACAAACTCTCCAGGCGCGCCTGCTGCGCGGCCAGCTCATGCGTCGCTGCGGCACGTCCTTCGGCGAGGCCGGTGGCATAACCTTCGTCATGCGCTTCGCGTTCCAGCGCTTCCAGATCGGCCACCGTGGGCGGCGCGGACGCGGCCACGGGCTCTGCCGCCGATGCGGGCATGGCGCCTACCTGCGGCGGCTCCCAGCGCAGGTAGTCGGCCATCTCCTCGCGCGTGAGCATGACTCCCATCAGACGAACTCGTCACCGCCGGCCTGCAGGCTGATCTGCCCGGCATCGGCCAACTTGCGTGCGATCTGCAGCACTTCTTTCTGCGCCGCGTCCACTTCGCTGAGACGCACCGGCCCCTTCACTTCCAGATCGTCGCGCAACATGTCGGCGGCGCGCTTGGACATGTTGGCGAAGATGCGTTCGCGCACGCTCGCTTCTGCGCCCTTCAGCGCCGTGACCAGGCGTGCCGACGGCACCTCGCGCAGCAGCGCCTGCATGCTGCGGTCGTCCAGGTCGCCCAGATCTTCGAACACGAACATCAGTTCTTCGATGCGGCCGCTCAGTGACGAGTCGTGGCCACGGATCGATGCCATCAGCTCGGCTTCGCGGCTGGACTCCATCGCGTTGAGGATGTCCGCCGCCGCCTTCAGTCCACCCACGTTGGCGGATTTGAGTTTGTTGGTGTTGCCGGAGAACTGGCGCTCCATGATCTCGTCCAGCTCGTTCAAGGCATGCGGCTGCACACCGTCGAGCGTGGCGATGCGCATCACGGCATCGCTGCGTACGCGCGGCGGCATGTAGCCGATCACTTCGGCGGCCTGGTCCGGCTCCAGATGCGCCAGCACCAGCGCGATGATCTGCGGATGCTCCTGGCCGATCATCTCCGCGATGGCACGGCTCTCCATCCACTTCAGCGACTCCAGCCCCTTACTCGTGCGGCCGAGCAGGATGCGATCGATCAAGCCGCCCGCTTTGTTCTCGCCCAGTGCGTTGACCAGGATCTTGCGGATGTATTCCTCGGTGCCGACACCGAGCGAGGTATGGCGCCCCATGTCCTCATCGAGACGACCGAGCACGAACTCCACCTGGTCGCGCGACACGTTGGTGAGGGCGGCCATCGCCTGCCCCACCGCCTGCACGTCGCGCGCGGACAGGTGCTTGAGCACCTCGGCCGCCTCCTGCTCGCCCAGCGTCAGCAGGAGGATCGCCGCGCGCTGCGCGCCGTTGATATGGGATTGATCAGCCGCCATCCTCGCCCACCCAATTCTTCACGACCTGCGCCACCTGTTTGGGGTTGTCGTTGACCATGCGCCTGGCCAAGCCGACACGTTGTTCGTACGACGTCGCCGACAGCGCATTGAGCCGCATGCGCGCGTCGCCTTCATTCTCGGGTTCGTCCTGGATGCGCACCGACACCGTGGGCAGCGGCGACGGCAGCGCCGCCTGCATGGCCGGAACCGGTCCCTTGAATACGCCGCGCAGCAGCGGCCGCAGCAGACCGAAGGCGATCACCAGTGCGATCAACACGCCACCGCCCTGCTTGATCAGATCGATCATGCCGGGGCGTTGCCAGAACGGTTGCTCCGCCGGCGTTTCTTCTCCCGACGCGTTGTGGAACGGCTGATTGATCACGCTGACGCTGTCGCCGCGCGCTTCGCTATAGCCCACGGCGTTCTTGGCCAGTTCGGTGAGGTGCCCCAGCTCCTGCGGCGTGAACGGCACGCTGCTGGGGCCCTTGTCCCCGCTCGCCAGTTTGTTGTCGACCACCACGGCCACGGTAAGACGCGCGAGGCGGCCTGCCGGGTCGGTGACGTGACTGATGGTGCGATCGAGTTCGTAATTGCGCGTGGCGCTGCTGGAGTTTTCGCCGCTGCCCGATGAAGCGGTGGCCGTCGTCTTGGCGGCGCCCGCACCACCGGCTCCGGGCTTCGCCGCGGTGGGCTGCGCCGTGGTGTTCGGCGGCTGATTGCTCAGGGCGCCGGGCACGGCGCCGCTATCCGCGCCGTCCTTGTGTTGCTGGCTGCTGGTCTGCTCGCTGCGCAGCGCGGGGTGTTCGTGATCGTAGGTCTCGGTGGCCTTCTCGGTCTGGCTGAAATCAAGATCCGCGTAGACCTGCGCGCGCACCTTGCCCGGCCCCACCAAGGGCGTCAGCAATGCCTCGATACGCTGCGCGTAGGTGTTCTCGATACGCGTAGCCAGACGCAGCCGGCTGTCGCCCACCGCGGCGGCGTTATCCGGATCGGTGGTGGTGAGCAGCTGGCCTTGTTGATCGACCACGGACACCTGCTTCGGATCGAGTTCGGGCACGCTGGACGACACCAGATGCACGATCGCCGCCACCTGGCTGGCATCCAGCTGGCGTCCCGAATAAAGCGTGACCAGCACGGATGCGCTGGCCTGATGATTGTCGCGAATGAAGGCGGAGGGCTTGGGCAGCGCCAGATGCACACGCGCGGCGCGCACCGACTGCAGCCCGGCGATGGTGTTACCCAGGTCCGTCTCCAGCATCTGCTGGTAACGCGTGCGCTCAGCCAGATCGCTCATACCGAATGGCGAGTCGGCACCCGGCACGCTGGTGCTGCCGACGCTGCCCTGCGGCAGGCCCTGCGCGGCGAGTTTCAACTTCACGGCGGCGAGACTCGCCGCTGGCACCGAGATCGACGAGCCATCCGTGCCCAACTGATACGGCGTATTGGATGCCTGCAACGCCTGCGTTACCGCGGCGGCATCTTTCTGATCGAGCCCTGCATACAACAACGCAAAGTTCGGACCGCGCGACCACAACACCACAGCCACACCGAACGCCACCGCAAGCGCCACGCCGATCAGCAACAGCAGCTGCCTTGCGGCGGGGCTCTGCGCGAGATTCTTCAGGGGGTCCAGGCGCGTACCGTTGTCGGACTGCGCGAGGGCGTTCTCGGCCATTTAGGTCGCTCAGGGTCGGGAGGCGTTCGTAGACGCGGGAAAGGTATGGAGCCAGGAGTGAGTGATGAGGAGTGAGGAGTAAGAGATCAGGACGTGGGATTGCTGGGCACATCCAGCACGCGGAGCGCCTCGATTTTCGCGCTCTCACTCATCACTCCTTACGCCTCACTCAAACGGGCATATTCATGATGTCCTTGTAGGCATCCACCATCCTGTTACGCACTTCCGTCAGCGCGCTCAGCGAGAGACCGGCCTTCTGCACCGCCACCATCGTGCGACCCAGATCAGCACCTTCATCGCCGCGCTCGAACGACGCGGCGAGCCGACCGGCTTCCATCTGAGTCTGTCCGACCGCGATGATTGATTGACGCAACAGCGCGCCAAAGTCTTCACCCTGCGCCGCATTCGCCGCGCGAGCGAACGAAGTCTCCGGCATGCGCACCTGCGTGGAGAGCTGTCGCATCTGAGACAACATGCTGTTGATATCGATCTGACTCATAACGGCTGACTCATAACGGCTGACTCATGACGGCTGACTCATGACGGATTTCCAACGCGTGACCACGAATAAGTGGGTAGATGCACGAGGCGTGCCATGTGTTGTCGACGTGGCAATGCACGCGCATCACGCATCGGTAGGAGCGCACCCTGTGCGCGAAGGCTCTGCAAAGCAGTGCCCGGTAGTAGTGAGTCGAAAGAGCGCGGCCCTGTCGGGCCGAATCGCGCACAGGGTGCGCTCCTACAGGTTTGCTTTTGACGTTGTGCCGCTGTGCAGCGGTGAGCAACGCGCGGCGATGCGCCAGCGAGCCGTGCACGGGTCCCCTGTGCAGCGGTGAGGGCTGGACGATCAGGCCCCGAAGGGGGCGTAGGCATGGATGCCTGCGCCTTTTCGACACGACAGGGACGTCGTGTCGAAAAGCCCGGCCAGACCTCACGAACCCGCAGGCGAAGCCGGAGGGCGCGTAACCGGGGTGCCCTTCTCTTTGGTTACTTTCTCTTGGGCAAGCAAGAGAAAGTGACTCGGACCGCGACAGCGGTTCGAAAGCCCGCGGCAGGCGAGCCAGGTCGCGACAACGCGAACATCAAACGGCAACGCCACTGGACCCCGGCCTGCGCCGGGGTGACGACTAATGAGAGGTTGTCGCGAGCACCCGCCCCTCACCCCAACCCTCTCCCCAAAAGGGAGAGGGAGCGAAGCTTCACGAAACCTGCAAGCTGGCCTGCAAGCCGTACTTGCGCAGCTTCTCCACCAACGTCGTGCGTTGCATGCGCAACAACTTCGCCGCATGCGCCACCACACCGCCGGTGGCGTCGAGCGCTTGACGGATCAAGCCCACCTCGATGTCAGCCAGATGATCTTTAAGATCGAGACCGCCTTCGGGCAGCAAGACCAGTGATTCGGTCGCCAGCTCCGGCAGCGCCATCGACGATGTGTTTGCGCGATCTTCCATCAGGGCGATGAGGGCTGCGCCGCAGACCTCATCGGTCGGAAGCGCGCCGCGATATTTTTCCGGCAGATCGCCGACGCGAATCTCGCCGTGGGGATACAGGATCGCCAGACGCTCGATCAGATTCGACAGCTCGCGCACATTGCCCGGCCACGGATAGCCGCGCAGCGCGTTCATGGCACCGACACTCAGGCGCACACCGCCAAGTCCACGACGCAGCAGGCGCTGATTGAATTCGCCGATCAGCTCGGGCAGATCGTCGAGATGTTGACGCAGCGAGGGCATCTCCAACGGAAACACGCTGAGACGATAGAAAAGGTCTTCGCGGAATTGGCCGTTGGCGATGGCTTGCTCAAGATTGCGATGGGTCGCCGCGATGATGCGTACATCGCAGCGCTGTGTGCGATTGCCGCCGACGCGTTCGTACACGCGCTCTTGCAACACACGCAGCAGCTTCACCTGCATCGACAGACTCATGTCGCCGATTTCGTCGAGGAACAGCGTGCCCCCCTCAGCCAGCTCGAACCGCCCTTTGCGGGAGCTGATCGCACCGGTAAATGCGCCCTTTTCGTGTCCGAACAACTCGCTCTCAAGCAGCTCCGCCGGAATCGCTCCGCAATTTATGGCGATGAACGGTTGATCCCTTCGCGTCGAGCAATCGTGGATCATGCGCGCAGCCATTTCCTTGCCGGTGCCGGATTCGCCCAACACCAGCACGCTGGAATCGAAGGGCGCCACCTGTCGCACCAGCGAGTGCACGCGACTCATGGTGTTTGAGCTGCCAACGAAACGCCCCTGGCCTTGATGACTGGCGGATGCGCGCGCGAGCAGGCTGCGCATGGCCTCGGCGACGCGCTCATAGCGCAACGGGAATTCGATCAGTTCGACCCGGCTGGCGTGACGGGAATCCATCGCCGTCAAAACACCGACCAGCGGCGAGTCCGATGCAAGCAGGATCGGCAGCTGTCGTTCGCGTTCACCCAGCTGATTGAGCTGCCGATGGAAGGTGTCGATATCGGTTACGTGTCCGATATAGATCGCGCGCCAATCTTGCGCCGCACCGCGGGCCGTCAAGCAATCGTCGCGAAGCTGAGGGCGGTGACCAAGAAACTGGAGAGCCGACACGACAGCGTCGGCGCGGATGGCATCAGATTCGATGACGGGGATATCGAAGGTATGCATTGGCGTGTCTCTACTCGTACTGCAAGCACTGCTGATTCCGGACCTGTACCTGAGGACGGGCCCCCCTAATCCGGTCGCGACAAATCCTTGTCGCCCGTTGGGAACTGTTCAGCAAAAAAGAGGCCAAGGCAATCACTGTTTCGTCGTACCAAATGCGTCACTTCGCTCGATCCAAAGCGACTATGCGGCATCGCAAGAAACCACAAACACATGAATTTCTAAGGTTTACGAACATTCCTAACTTGAGCGGACGCGCATAAAAATCGTGCCACCTGTCACGATCTCGCGAGACAAGCCGTCGAATTTGTGATGTTGATCACATGCGTTAACGACGCTATTCACATTTGTGAAGAGCACATTGTCGAAATGTCACTGCGCAGACTGACGCGCACCTGCCACTTTGCGTCGGTGGTGTCTAAACACGAGCCGTTCCAGCCCTTCGCCGACCGATTCGCCAACGGTTTCGAATGCAACGAAAGCCATGTCGTCGATGCGATGCGCGGTGATATTTGCCGGCAATTCCAGTGGCAAAGCGCGACAAGCGTCGAAATGGATACGCAGGAGAATGGAAGCTGCGCCAGGCGGTAGCAATGCGCCGGGCAGCAAGGCGCCAACGGCGTTGAAGCGAATGGGTTGGCGCGCGGGAAGATTCACTTCCGGCAACAACAGACGATCGACCACCGCCATCAACACATTCAACTTGCTGTCGATGCGCGCCAGCTCCTGCATCAGCGGCGTTTCGTCTTCGATGGCATCGCTGCGACGCTCATCGAATGCCGTCAACGTCGTAAGCACGTTCAGGTTCCGCTCGCGCAACGCAGTGGCCTCGGCCTCGTGCATGGGCTCACTCAGTGCCATGCAATCGACGTGAAGGCGGTCCTCGTAGTCGACCCGTTCGGAAAACGCCTGCCAGGATTCGTCTCGCATAAGCCCCTCGCCATGGGCGGCGCATGCCGCCATCTACCCCGTCAGGCGACGGAGCCTCGACGCCGGGGCTGGGCGTCGCCGTCGGGAATGGTGCATTCGCGCAGCGCCGTCCGCAGTGAATTTCTCCGCGTCAGGCCTCAACACCGGCGCCAAGATAAGCGTTCAGCGCCCGATGCGCATGACGTTGCTCGCCCATCGCGCGGCCTATCTCACCCCGAGCCGCCGCCGTCAGCAGGGTCAACTCGCGATTCTGCTCCAACAACGTGTGCACGGCCGCCGGCTCGGCCTCGACCAGCGAGGTCAACGCAGCCGCTCTTTCGGCTTCCAGCTCCGCCACTCGCTCCCATTCACCGCGCCGCGCGCACTCCAGCATCTGCGTGCTCAGCTGCAGGGCATGGGCCAGCCCGCTCACGCCGCCGCGCCCTGTGCCTGATCTTGCGAGGCCAAATAGGTATCGCGAATCTGCAGCCAGGCTTCCCGCACCGGCGCAAGCAACCGCAAAGCCTCGTCGATGGCACGCACGTCGTCATGGAGCTGTGCGTGCAGCAGACGGCGTGCGACGTAGTCGTACAGCGCGTCGAGGCGTGCGCTCAGTTCGCCGCCGGCCTCGTGATCCAGGCTATCGCGCAGCTCACCGATAATGGCGAGCGCGCGAGAAAAATTGGTGCCCTTGGTCGCCACATTGCCGCACATCATCGCGCCACGGGCCTGATTGATACGATCGATCAAGCCGTCGAACAGCATGGCGGTCAGTTGATGGCGATCGGCACCCTCGACGCCACCACGGGCGCTGTTTTCCTGGTAGATCGCGCTAGCGTTGCGCATGTATCCGTAACTCATCTCGGTTCCTCAGCGATCAGTTCTTCGAATTGCTGGACGTCATTTGCTGCAGCACCGTGGTCAGGTAGCTGCTGGTGCTGTTCAACTGCGACATCAGCGAGTCGAGGTTGGTGTACTGGGTCTGCAACTGTTTCTGATACGTCGCCATGCGCGCATTGAGATCGGTCTGCTGGCCGCTCAGCTTGGTCAGTGCGGCATTGAGGCTCTTGATCCGCGACGGAATGATGCTGTTGGGCGAGGTATAGCCATTGAGCGCCGTATTGAGCCGGGTCGCGTAGCCGTTGTTACCGCCGAACAGGCTGCTTACGGCATTCGGGTTCGCATTCAGCGCCGCGGTGAGCTTGCCGGTATCGAGCGCCATGGAGCCGTCGGCTTTGCGCGTAATGCCCAGGCTGGCCAGCGTACCGATGCTGTTGCCGGGAACCGCGCTGCCCAGCACGCCTGACATCTGGCGCTGCAAGGAACCAAGGGTGGTATCGCCGAGCAGCACGCCAGCGGTGCCGCTGGTCTTGTCGTAGCTGGACAGCTGCGCGACGGTACCGGCGTAGCCGTTGTACGCGTCGACGAAGGCCTGTACCGCCGCCTGCGGGCCGCTGTTGTCCTGTGTCACCACGAGCCGCGTGCTGCCCGTGGCCGCCAGGTTGAGCGTCACCCCGTTCAGGGCGCCGGTCACGGTGTTGGTGGCGCTGTCGACGGCGATGCCGTCGATGGTCAGCTGCGCGTCCAGCGCCTCATTGCTGCCGGCGGTGTTGAGTTTGTTGGCCAGCGTGGCAAGGCCCGCGCTGCTGCCGCTGCCGGCGCTGATCGAGAAACCGTTGGCGATGCCGGTCTTGCTGGAGCTCACCATCAGCTGCGAGCCGGCACTACCGTTGACCACCGAGGCGGTGACGCCCGGATTGCCGGATGCCTGGTTGATCGCCGTGGCGATGTCCGACAGCGAAGCCGTGGCCGACACGCTGATGCTCACACTGCTGCTGCCCACCGCGATGTTCAGCGTGCCCGCGCCCACCGCGGTGCCGCTGACATAGGAATCGCTGGTGCGCTTCTGCGCGGTGGCCAACTGGGTGACATTGAGCGCGTAGTTGCCAGGCGTGGCGTTGCTCAAGGTGCTGGCCGTGCCGACGCTGGACGTACTCAGGCTCGCCGCATAGCTGCTGAAGGTGCTGCCGGCGGCGAGCTTGGTAAGCGCGGCCTGCAGCGGGGTCAGCGCGGAACTGAGCGATGACAGGCCGTTGAGCAGATCGTTGGTCTGCTTGGTGTGTGTGTTGATCTGTCCCTGCTGCGGCGCCTGCCTGGCATTGACCAGCGCAGTCACGATCTGGGTCACGTTGAGACCCGAGCCGATACCCGCCGAGCTGAGCGTGCCGGTCCCCGAAGTGGACGATGACCCGCCGCTCGAGGACGAGCCCGACGAACCGCCCGATGTCAGTGAACTGAGCAAGGAGCTCAGGCTATTGCCGGATGTAGCGCTGGTAGTCGTCATGGCGACCCTCGTCAGTATTCAATCCATACCGCTCCTGCGCGAAGCGGACTGCGCGAGTCGCCGGCAAAACCCTCGCCCGGACGCAAGGACTTTGCCGGCGGCTCCTGTTTGCGCTCGGCGGCATCGTTTGTCGCGATGCCGTCGAACGGAAAAACCAGCGGCCAGACGGCCGGGACACAGGAGAGTCCCGGCCGGCCGTCCTCTGTTACTGCAACAGCTTCAGCACCTGCTGCGGCTGCGAGTTGGCCTGCGACAGCACCGAGATACCGGCCTGCTGCAGGATGTTGGCCTTGCTGAGGTTCGCCGTTTCGGTAGCGAAGTCGGCGTCGCGGATGGTGGACTGCGAAGCCGTCAAGTTGGTCGACATCGAGCTCAGCGTGGAGATGGTGGACTGGAAGCGGTTCTGCACCGCGCCCAGCGTGCTGTTCAAGTTGCTCACCGTGCTCAGCGCAACGTCGACGCGCGAGATCAGATCGTTCGAGGAATCCACCGTCTGCACGTTGCCAGTGGCCAGGGAGCCCGCTGCCGTCAGCTGGGTATTGGCGGTGTAGGCAGCACCGTTGCCGGTGGAGGATCCCGTGATGACCGCAGCGCCGGTATCGCCGACCTTCAAGCCATTGGTGGTATCGCTGGAATAGATGTTGATGCCCTTGCCGTCGGAGCTGACCGCCGCGCTCACGCCACTGATATTGGAGGCGTTGATGGCGTCAGACAGGTCCTGCACGGTCTTCACTTTGCTGGTATCGATCGCGGTACCGTTGACGGTGAGTCCTTCGCTGGCGATCGGCGCAGGGGTGGTCACCGCCGCTGCACCTGCGGTGGACACCGGAGCGCCACCGAAGGCAGTGGCCACACCGGCACCCGCCAGCACCGGGGCGGCGGCGCCGGCACCCGTAGCGGTGGTCGCGATGCTCAGCTTGCCGCCCGCGCTGGAGACCGAATAGGTGCCCGGAGCGGCTGCGTTCAACTGGGTCTGGACTGCCGCTACCGTGGCGGCGGCGGTGCCGTAGTTGGCATTGAGGTTCACGGCATGGCCGTCCACCGTGAATGCGGCGGAGGTGACGCTGTAGTCGGTGGGAGCGGCGATGCTGCCGACGACCGAGCCCGCCGTGGCCGGCGTGGTGGTGGTGTTGAAGGTGGCCGCAGCGATGTCGCCGGTGGAGACCTCGGAGATCGCGCCCAGCTGGCTGGTCTTCACGCCCTGGTTCATCGACACGCTGATGGTCTGGCCCACGTTGGCACCGACCTGGAAGGTCAGCGTGCCGGTGGAACCGTCCAGCACCTTCTTACCGTTGAAGTCGGTCTGGTTGGCGATGCGGGTGATTTCCGACAGGCGCTGCTGCACTTCGGTGTCGATCGCCTGACGGTCGGTGGTGGTGTAGTTGCCGCTGGCCGACTGCACGGCGAGGTCGCGGATGGCCTGCAGGTTGGAGGTGACCTGGTCCAGTGCCGACTGCGTGGTCTGCGAGAGCGAGATGGCGTCGCTGGCATTGGAGCTGGCCTGGCCGATGCCGCCGATCTGGGTGGTGAAGCGGGTGGAGATCGCGTAGCCCGCGGCGTTGTCCTTGGCGCTGTTGATCTTCAGGCCCGAGGACAAGCGCTGGGTGGCCATGGCCAGGGCGCTCTGCGACTTCGTCAGGTTGTTCTGGGCGGTCAGCGAAGAAACGTTGGTATTGATAACAAGTGACATGGATATCTCCTACGGAACCATTGGCCGGATTGTTTGGGCCTTACTCATCCCGGCGGCAAGGTTCCTTTGTCTCGGAGTGCCATCCGCCTCAAGGAGTGTTTCGGCTCTGATCGGAATTACTTGAGAGCTTTGCTTGCGTCGTTCGCCCGCATGCATTAGGCGCAGGTCACAAAACCACTGGCCCGCGCAACAGATCACTTGAGATAGTTGAACAGGCTCATCGACTTCACCTGCGCAAACACCTGCTGCGATGCCTGCAGCGAGGCCGACTGCAGGCTGAGGTTGCTGATCGCTGTATAGGCGTCGACATCCTGCACGCCCGACAGCGCCGCCTTGTAGGTGACGTTGAGGTCGGTATAGGTGTTCTGCTGCGTCTGCAAGGTGTTGAGCCGACCGCCGACCGATACCTGCACATTGGCCACGGCGGACTGCGCCTGATCCAACGATTCCAGTTGGCGACTCAAGCCGTTGGCGATCTGCACTTCGCTGCCGCCGCCTTGCAGCGTGGCGATCATGGTGTTGAGCGTGGTGAAAACATCTTGTTGGGTGCCGGCCTTCACCGACACGGTGTCGCCCGCTGCCGGCGTGCCGCTCATGGCAACGGTGAGTCCGTTGAAACTGATGCTGCCGCCGTCGGTGTAGGTACCGCCCACCGGGCTGCCGCTGCTGTTCAACACCGGATTGCCATGCGCATCCGCCGCAGTCCATGCGCCGCCCGCACCGAAGGTGATGGTGTAGCCGCCGCCACTGGCTGGCAGCGCGGCGTTCCACGCCGATAGATCCGCCACGCTGTTGGCGCCCACCAGCAGCGAGCCGGTATTGGTGCTGCCCGCCGCGGCGACAAAGCTGCCGTTGCCGGCCGGAATATTCATGAACAAGCCGGCACCGGAGTCGCCCGTCGGCAGCTGCAGACCCGCGCCAATCGCGGCCATTTGCTGCACACCATTGCCGACATAACTCACATTGCCGCCCGCGCCCGCCTGGAACGGCGCCGTGGTAGTGGCCGTTCCGGCAAACAGTGCGTTGCCGTTGCTGTCGGTGCTGTTGCCCAGCTGCACCAGCTGATCGCGCATCTGGCTGAGCTGGCTGGCCATGCTGGCGCGGTCGGCGGGCGCCAGCGTGCTGTTGATGCCCTGCAGGCCCAGCGTGCGCGCCTGGTCCAGCAAACCGTTGACCGAAGTGAGTACGCTGGCTTCGGTGTTGAGTCGCGTGGTCGCGCTGTCGATGTTGCTCGAATACTGCGTATTGGCCGCCATGATGTGGTTGAGGCTGATCACCTGCCCCGCCCCGGCCGGATCGTCCGAAGGCACGTTGATGCGTTTGCCGGTGGTGACCTGGTTCTGCGAAGCAGCCACAGAGCTTTGCTGGTTGAGCATGCTGCTCAGCGACTGCTGGTACATCCAACTGGTGGAAAGGCGCATCGCGATCACCCGTGCATGGCGTTGAGCAGACTTCCGAAGATGGTCTGCGCCGTGGAAATGACCTGGGCCGAAGCCTGATAGGCCTGCTGATAGCGCACCATGCTCGCGGCCTCTTCGTCGAGATTGACGCCGGACACGCTTTGCTGGGACGACACTGCCTGGTTGTAGAGACTGGTTTGCGTGGTGAGACCGGTCGCGGCCTGGCTGCCGACGGTGCCGACCTGGGTTGTCAGGTTGCCGTAGGCGGCGATCACCGACGTGGCCGCGCCATCCAGCACACCCTTGTCGGCCAGCCCGGCCAGCGCCAGGGCGTTGCTGTTGTCCTTGAGCCCATTGCTGTTGGCGCTCACGGCAAAACTGTCGCCGGCAGCCGGCGTGCCCGACAGCGTCATATTCCAACCGTTGGCGGAGATCGTCTGGCCCGCTGTGTAGCTGCCACTGGCGAGTACCGTACCTGCGCTGTTGGCGACCTGATACGTGCCTGCCGTAGGGAAGCTCACCTTGGCATTGCTGAGCAGCGCTGCATTGGACGCATCCTGCACGCTGATGCCGGCGACCTTGGCGCTGCCCGTGTTCGTGCCACTGGCCGAGGTCGTCAGCGCGGCGGCCGCGGCGATCTTGTTCGGATCGGTCATGGTCATGGTGAGGCCGCTCGCTGCCTGGCGCGTCGGCTCGATCAGATAGCTGTCGCCTGCCTTCGGCGTACCCGAGAGCGCAAGGGTCAACCCATCGGCCGACAGGCTGCCGTCGGCATTCGTCGTCAACGCCACGTTTTGGCCCGCCGTGGTCTTGAGGTTCCACGCGCTGCCGTCGTAACGCATGACGTAGTCGGCGCTGGTCAGCTTGGAAACATCGCTGACGCTGGCCGCGATCGTCGCACTGCCCTGGTTGCCACCGTTGGGCAGCACCGCCGGGGAAGGCACGCTGAACATCGGCCCGCCCTGCTGGCCATTCATGTCCAGGCCCTTGGCCTGCTGCGCATTGACGCTGGAAGACAGTGCCACCGCAGCCCGGCCCAACTGGTTCTGCACGTTGTCCAGCACATTGCCGCGAAAATCCAGCAACGCGCCGAGCGAGCCACCACTGATCTTGCTGGTGACATCCGTGCCACTGCTGTCGAGCACGTTGGTGCGGTTCGTATCGTAGGCGTCCCTCGCGGTCGACAGCGCATACGATTTGCCGCCGACCACCAGCGCCTGGCCGTTGCTGGAGTAAACGCTGACGGTGCCGTCGGGCTGGTTGTAGCTGGAAACCCCCAGATAACCGGAGAGCGTCTTCACCATCGCATCGCGCTGGTCGAGCAGATTGTTGGGCACACCGGTGGTGCCGGATTGGGCAATGCGCGCATTGAGATCGGCGATGCTGCTGGCCGCCGAGTTGATGCTCTGCACCGTACTGCCGATCTTGCCGTTGACCTGGCTCTGCTGCGAAGCCAGCTGCTGGCCCAGCGTGTTGAATACGGTGGTCAATGCGCTGGCGCTGCCGAGCAAGGCCTGACGCGTGGACGACACGCCCGGCGTATTCGCCACCGCGCTGAAGCCGCCGTACAAACCATCCAGCGAACCTTGCAGATCGCCACCATTGCTGAGCAGGCTGTTCAAGCTGCCGGCCAGACCGTTGTAGGCGGTCGCGCGCTGCAGGCTGGAGTTGTTACTCCACACCGCCTGGGTCAAATAATCGCTATAAGCGCGCTGCACCGACACCACGTCCACGCCGGTGCCGATGGTGTACTGAGGACCGGGCTGGGTGACACTTTCCACCTGCTGCACGATCTGGCGGCTATAGCCGTCGGTGTTCGTGTTGCTGATGTTGTTACCGACGGTATTCAGCGCGACCTGGGCCGCGTTGAGTCCCGACACCGCGGTACTGAGTAGGTTAGCCATGGGGTTTTCCTGATTCGCACCGAATCTCAGCTTCGCGAGTTACTGCTCCCTCCCCTGCTTGCAGGGGAGGGCTGGGGAGGGGTGAGTACTTGAGAAAGCGTTTCGATAGAGGCTTTCGCAAGTGCTCACCCCCTCCCGGCCTCCCCCTGCGAGCAAGGGGAGGAGAAAATCGCGCTAGCCGAGACTCGACACTCATCACGTAGGGTTTTCCTGGATACATCACTCTGAGGGGATCGGCGCACCGATCACTTTCTTGAGCGCATCAAGCGCCTGGCGCATCTGCGGACTGTTCGCGATGGCGGCCAGCTTGTGCGCATACGACGGGTCAGTGGCGTAGCCGCCATTGACCAGGCCCTTGGCAAAACCCAGCACGTCGTCGCCGTGACCCAGCGCCTGGGCGTAGCGCGGGTTGTCGGTAATCAGCCGCGCGTAGTCGGCCAGCGAATCTGCCGGCGACTTGTAAGCGCGGAACTGCGCGTTGCGGCGCACCGCCACGCCATCCTCGAATTCCAACGTCGGCACGTTGACCTTGGCCCCGTCCCAGCTCGAACCGGCCTTCATGCCGAACAGATTGTTGCTGCTCTTGCCCTGGCTTTGCGGCATGTGCTGACCCCACTGCGTCTCTAGCGCAGCCTGCGCCAGCACAGCACGTACGGATACGCCGAGCTGTTTGGCCACCTTCGCCGCTTGCGGCGCAAGATCGCGCACGAACGCTTGCGCATCTTCCGGCAGCCAGCTCACGGCTTTCTCCGCGACCGAGCCGGCGGCATGCATCACCGAGCCGAGACGCTGTTGCCAATCGTCGGCTGTCGGGGTGGCCGCTGCATCCGTGCCGCTCGATGCGCCTCCAAGCTGGCGCACCAGCATCTGCGCAATACCGAGGCCCTTGCCGTGCTGGGACAGATTGAGGGACAGCTGCTGATCGAACATCTCGCGCCAGGTGTTGCTGGCCTGGCTATCGAACAGCCCGTCGCTGCCGCTCGCGTCGCGCATGGATTTGAGCATCATCTGGGTGAAGATCGACTCGAACTGCTTCGCCACCACCGGTAGCGCAGACTTCGCATCCGCTTGCGCGGATTGCTGCAGCGTCTTGAACCCGGACAGATCAGTCCAGGTATCCACACTGCGCATGACGTCGCCGGGCAGCGTCATGTCAGATCACCACCAATTCCGCATGCAGCGCACCGGCTTGTTTCAGCGCCTGCAGGATCGAAATCAGATCGTTGGGCGAAGCACCCACCTGATTCACCGCACGCACGATTGCATCCAGGCTGGCACCGGGCCCGAACTTGAACATGTGGCCACCGTTCTCACTCACCTGCACGGAGCTGCTGGGTACCACCGTCGTCTGGCCTTGACCGAACGGCGCCGGCTGGCTGACCAGCGGCTGCTCGCCGATGGTGACCTGGATCGAACCGTGCGCCACCGCCGCGGCACTGACCCGCACATCCGAGCCGATCACCACCGTGCCGGTGCGGGAATTGACCACCACACGCGCCGGCGCATCGCCTGGCGTGACATCCAACGACTGGATGGCGCCCAGCCAGGACACGCGCTGACTGGGATCGAGCGGCGCACGCACCGCCACCGAACCGCCATCGAGCGGCTGCGCCGTGCCTGTGCCGTAAGCGCGATTCACCGCATCGGCAATGCGGCCAGCGGTGACGAAGTCTGGCGTGTTGAGATTCAACACCAGATCGCTATTGCTGCCAGTGCCGCCACCAAACGATGACGCCACACTGCGCTCCACTGTCGCACCGTTCGGCACGCGACCGCTGGCGGAAATATTCACCTGCACGCTGGAGCCGCTCTTGCCCTGCGCACTGATGCCTCCAACCACCACACTGCCCTGCGCCATCGCATAGACATTGCCATCGGCACCGCGCAGCGGCGTCATCAACAACTCACCACCCCGAATGCTCTTGGCGTTACCGATCGAAGCCACCGTGACATCAATCTGCTGCCCCGGTTTCGCAAACGGCGGCAATTGCGCCGTGATCGTCACCGCCGCCGCATTCTTCAACTGCGGCCGCACATTCGCCGGCACCGTAATGCCGAACTGCTGCAGCATGTTCTCCAGGCTTTGCGTAGTGAACGGCGCCTGCGTGGTCTGATCGCCACTGCCGTCGAGGCCGACGACGAGGCCGTAGCCGATGAGTTGGTTGCTGCGGACGCCTGCGACTTGGGCCAGATCGCGGATTTTGTCGGCGTGGGCTGGGCGCGCGATGAGGCCCGTTGCCAGCACGAGGGTCGCCAATAACGTGATTGCTTTGAGTCGCATGTTGCGTACCCGTTGCATAAGTGAGTGCTCCCTCTCCCCTTTGGGGAGAGGGTTGGGGTGAGGGGTGGGTGCTTGCGTCAGCGTTGCTATCGTCGTCCCTGCGTAGGCAGGGACCCAGTAGTGGAGCGCTTCGATGTTCGCGTTGTCGCGGCCTGGTTCGCCTGCCGCGGGCTTTCGTCCTCCTGCCGGAGGCCGAGTCACTTTTCTTTGGGCAAGCAAAGAAAAGTGACTCGGCTCGCGGCAGCGAGACGGAAGCCCGCGGCAGGCGAGCCCGGTCGCGACAACGCGACAATCGAAGCGACAACGCACTGGATTCCGGCCTTCGCCGGAATGACGGAGTAGAGGCGGCGTCGCGAGCACCCGCCCCTCACCCCAACCCTCTCCCCGGAGGGGAGAGGGAGCTAGAGCGGTGGCGTGCGGCGACCGCAAACCCTCCATCAGTACGGCATCCACTTGGAACTGAAGAACCGCGACAACCATCCCTTAGTGTTGGCCTCAGCCAGCGTCCCGCGCCCCGTATAAGCAATGCGCGCATCCGCCACACGTGTCGAAGGCACACTGTTGTCCTGCCCAATATCCTGTGGCCGCACGATGCCGGAGATGCGTACTAACTCCTGACCCTGATTGATGGTCAGCCACTTCTCGCCGCGCACCAGCAGGTTGCCGTTGGACAAGCGCTGCGCCACGGTGACGGTGATCTGACCGGTCAGCTGATTGCTCTGACTGCTGTTGCCGCTGCCGTCGAAGGTGCGATCGCCGTTCGTGGTGATGTCCACGGGCTTGCCACCGAGCGTGACGCTCTGCCCAAGCAGCGTCGGCGCGCCAATGCTGGTTTTATCTTTCTTGCTGGTGCTGGTAGTGGCCTTCTTGCTGGCCTGGGTGCTTTCCACCAGTGCAATGGTGAGGATGTCGCCGACACGGTGCGCGCGCGGATCGGCGAACAATTCCATGCCTTGATCGGCGTGGTAGATCGCGCCATCCGAGGGCGGCGCCACGGCCGGTTCTTGCGGCGGTGTCGGTGCCCAGGCGGCATCGTCGCGCGGCATCGGCATGGCGCAGCCGCCGAGCATGGCGACGGCCAGCAGCAGGCCGGTGCGCAATGGAAGTTTCGGCGACATCGGCGTGCTCACATTTTGTCGGTCAGGGTCTGCAGCATCTGGTCGGTGCTGCTGATCGCCTTGGAGTTCATCTCGTAGGTGCGCTGCGTCTCGATCATGTTGACCATCTCGGCCACTACGTTGACGTTCGACGATTCCAGCGAGCCCTGTGCCAACGAACCCATGCCGTTCAAGGCCGGCTGCCCGGTCTGCGGCGAACCGCT
Source organism: Dyella subtropica (assembly GCF_026283965.1). GTDB lineage: Bacteria > Pseudomonadota > Gammaproteobacteria > Xanthomonadales > Rhodanobacteraceae > Dyella_D > Dyella_D subtropica. The sequence goes on along the minus strand of NZ_JAPDPD010000020.1, from coordinate 48,607 downwards.
GGCGGCGCTCTCCAGATACAGGTTCTGGCCCTGCGGCTGCAGGCCGGCCGGGTTAACGAAATCGGCGAGCTGGATGGTGCCGACCACGACCGGCGCGGCGGTGCCGGTGGTGGTCGCGGATACGGTGCCGTCGCTGCCGATGCTCACGCTCTGCACGTTTTTGGGCAGGGTGATCGCCGGCTCCAGCGGATAGCCGTCGCCGGTGACGACCTGCCCGTTCGCATCGGTGTGCAGCGAGCCATCGCGGGTATACGCCACGGTGCCGTCGGGCATGCTTACCTGCAGAAAGCCGCGGCCCTGGATCGCCACGTCCAGCGAATTGCCCGTCTGCGAGATGTTGCCTTCGGTGAAGAGTTTTTCGGTGCCGACCACGCGCACGCCGGTGCCCAGCATCAGGCCCGATGGCGACAGTGTCTGCTCCGTGGTCTGGCCGCCTGGCTGTCCCTTGTTCTGGTACATCAGATCCTGGAACGACGCGCGCGAACTTTTGAATGCGGTGGTGTTGGCGTTGGCCAGGTTGTTGGAAATGACGTCCATGCGCGTCTGCTGCGCATCGAGGCCGGTCTTGGCGGTCCACAAGGATGAAAACATCGGTCACTCCAAAGGCGAGCTTGCGGTTCAATTGGCCTGCAGCAATTTGTTGGCGGAATCGGCGTTGTCCTCGGCACTCTTGATGGACTTCACCTGCATGTCGTACTGGCGCGACAACGCGATCATGCGCACCAGCTCAGCGGACGGATTCACATTGCTGCCTTCGAGCACGCCCGAGGCCAGCTTCACTCCGGTATCGGCCGGCGCCTGGCTGCCGTCGGCCATGTGCATCAGGCCATCGGCGCCCTGCTGCAGCTGAGTCGGGTCCGGATTGACCAACCGGATACGCTCCAGCGTGGTCACCGAACTCGGCCCTTGCCCCAGTGGCACGGCCGAAATCGTGCCGTCCTGTCCGATGCTTACCTGTGCCGCGGGCGGCAGCGTGATCGGCCCCGATCCACCGAGCACCGCGTTGCCGCGCGAATCGGTGAGCTGACCGTCGCCGGTGAGCTGCAGATCGCCGGCGCGGGTGTAGCCCTCCGTTCCGTCCGGTGTCTGCACGGCGATCCAGCCTGCGCCCTGCACCGCCACGTCCAGCGGATTACCGGTGGTGATGGACGAGCCTTGGCGCAGATCCTGTCCCACGCCCTGCGCCACCGCGTTGATGCGCGAGGCCTCGCCGTCGCCGAGCACCGGCACGCTTTGGAACGCGTTGAGTTCGGTGCGAAAGCCGACGGTGGAAGCGTTGGCCAGGTTGTGGCTCACCGCGTCCTGGGCGCGCATGATCTGCGTCGCCCCGGTCATCGATAGGTAAACGGAACGATCCATGGCTCAGCGATCAGCGCGAGACGGCGGTGAACAACGCCGACGCCAGCGTGTTGTCGGTGGACAGCACCTGCGCGTTGGCCTGGTAGTCGCGCTGCGCCTTGATCATATTGACCAGCTGCGCGGTGGTGTCGGAGGTGTTGGACGACTCCAGCGCACCCGCCTGGATGGTGCCGAACTGGCCGGCACCGGCGGTGCCCATCACCGGCACGCCCGAATCGGTGCTGGCCGCCCAGGTGGTATCGCCGACCTGACGCAGGCCCTGCAAGTTGGCGAAGTTCGCGATCGCGAGCTGACCGATCTGCGTGCTCTGGTTGTTGGAGTAATAGGCGGTGACCACGCCCTTGTTGTTGATGTCGATCTTCGACAGCGTGCCGGCCTCGAAGCCGTTCTGCGCGATGGTGCCGGCGGCGTAATCGGTACCGAACTGGGTGGTGTTGGTCATGTTCACCGTGAGCGCCAACGGATTGGAACCGTTGCCCAGCGCCACCGGCGTGAAAGTGAGGTTGCCGCTAGCCGGCGTGGCCAGTTTGCCGCTGGTGTCGAACGTCATCGGCTGTGTACCGGCGCTTTGGCCGTCGACGTAGAGGTTCGCGTTCCAGGTGTTGGTCGCGGTCTTTACGTAGTAGAGGGTGGCCTGGTGCGAGCCGCCCTGCGAGTCGTACACCGTCACCGGCTGCGCCTGGTTGTAGCTGGTCGCATCGGTAGGGTTGAACGGCGCGGTGGGCGGTATCGTCGCGCTCGACGGCAGGTTCGAGGTCATGGTGATTTTGCTGGTAGCGGTCGCGCTGCTCTGCGCGGTAACCAGGCGCAGGTCGGTCAGCGTGCTGCCGTCGAAACCACCAATGCCATTGGGCGGATAAACCTGCAGGCGGGCACCCGAGTTGGTGACCACGTAGCCGTTGTTGTCCTGATGAAAATTGCCGGCGCGCGTGTAGGTCACGCCATTGCCGTTGTTGATGGTGAAGAAGCCATTGCCGCTCACCGCCAGATCCAGACTGTTGTTGGTGGTTTCGATGTCGCCCTGAGTGAACTGCTGCGCCACATCCTGCAAACGCGTGCCGCTACCGATGGCGGTGGAGTTGAGGTTGAGGCCGGTGACGGCGTAGATGTCCTTGAACTCGGCGCGCGACCCCTTGAAGCCGGTGGTGTTCGCGTTGGAGATGTTGTTGGCGATGACGTTGAGATCGGACTGGGCAGCATTGATGCCGCTGAGCGCTGTGTTCAGTGCCATTTCGGTTCCTCGTGAGAAGGGTTCAGAGAATCTGGGCCACCTGGCTGAGCGCGACGCCGCCCACACCAGCCACTTGCAGATAGGTACCCAGCGAGCCGCCGCCGTAACCGACACCGGTGACCTTGCCGGACACATAGGTATCGAGCTTGGCGCCACCGCTGCTGGCACTGAGCGTGTAATTGCCGGTCGCCACCGTGTTGCCGTTATCGTCCTTGCCGTCCCAGGTGAACTGGGCCAGCCCTGCTCCCTGGTTGCCCAGCGGCAGCGTGCGCACCACATTGCCGCTGGCATCCTTCACCTGCACCGTCACGGCACCCGCGCTGACCACGTTGGCCGCACCGGTGAGCGCAGTACCGCTGTAGCCGACGCTGGTGGAAGGCACCATCACCGAGCGATTGATCAGGTTCGATGAATTCAGTACCTGCGAGGTCTGCATCGCGTTGTTGACGCTGGTGCTCAAGGCATTGATCGAGGTCAGCAGATCCTGTGTCGCCGACAGCTGGCTGAACTGCGCCATCTGCGAGGCGAACTGCGAGTTGTCCACCGGATGAGTCGGGTCCTGCGCCTGCAGCTGGGTCGTCATCAACTTCAGGAAATCGGCCTGACTCATGCTCTTGGACATGGCCGAATTGACCGACGAGCCAGTGCCCGAACTGCTGTTACTGGTGTTGTTCGTACTTGGAATCGTGCTCACGGCTTGCTCCTCATGACTTAGTCACTCTGGGCTCACTTGCCGAGCTCGAGGGTTTTCAACATCAGCTGTTTCGCGGTGTTCATCACCTCGACGTTGTTCTGATACGAACGCGAGGCGGAAATCATGTTGACCAGCTCGTCCACGGGATTGACGTTGCTGGCATAGACATAACCATTGCCATCGGCCATGGGATTGCCTGGCTCGTAGCGGCTCGGAATCGTGGCATCGCTCTCGGTAACGCCCTTCACCTGCACCGACGCCGTGGCGCCCTGCTCGCTACTCGCCTGACCGGCAAGCGAACGCTGCACAGCCGCGAACAACGGCTCTTTGGCGCGATACGCCGACTCGGGACTGGAGGCCACGCTCTCCGCGTTCGCCAAGTTGCTGGCTACCGTATTCAAGCGCAGTGACTGCGCCGCCATGCCCGAACCTGCCACATCGAAAATCTTGGAGAGACTCATCAGCTCGACGTTCCGGTAATCGCCGTTCGCATCATGCGGATCTGCGCGGTGATGAAAGAGAGACTCGCCTGATAGTGCACACCGTTCTGCGCGAAGCTCGATTGCTCCACCTGCGCATCCACGGTATTGCCGTCCATGCTCGGCTGCATCGGCACGCGATACGCAAGCTGCTCATTCGCCTGAGCCGCGCCCTGCGCCGCAGGATCGATCTGGCCCGCGCTAGGTGTGGCAAGCGCCAGCTTGTCGCCGTCGCTACCACCGGCATGCGCCAGCGCCGTACGAAAATCGACATCGCGCGCGAGATAACCCGGCGTATCCGCATTCGCCAGATTGCTCGCCAGCACCTCAGCACGCCGCTGCCACAAGCCAAGTGCCTGCGTATGCACGCCGAACAAGTTGTCGTTGCTAATACTCATCGCTGTCGCTCCATGCGGTGTTGACCGCAGGAGCACATCAGCAATTAGCGTGCCACGCCTCGGAAAGCGCATGGCAGCTGGTTTTGCGGCATGGAGAAAGAAGCGCGCAACGATGAAAGACAAAATCCCGACGCGCCGATGGACGGCATTCTGTCGCGCGAACACGAGACAGTAGGAGCGCACCCTGTGCGCGACAACCCTATAGAGCGCGACGCCACAACGGTCGCCCACAAGGTGGGCTCCTACAGGGGCGCGCCCTTGCTCTTCAGCTCTTGCTCTTGATGTTCGGGGTCCCCTGTGCAGCGGTGAGGGCTGGACGATCAGGCCCGCAGGGGCATGGGCAAGGATGCCCATGCCTTTTCGACACGACAGGGATGTCGTGTCGAAAAGCCCGGCCAGTCCTCACGGACTCGGAGGGCGAAGCCCGGAGAGCGCGGAACCGGGGTGCCCTTCTCTTTGGTTACTTTCTCTTGGGCAAGCAAGAGAAAGTGACCCGGCCTCCGGCAGGAGGACGGAACACGCCGAAGGCGACCAGAATGCGATAACGCGATAGTCGAAGCGACAACGCCACTGGATTCCGGCCTACGCCGGAATGACGAAGTAGGGAGCGGTATCGCGAGCACCCACCCCTCACCCCAACCCTCTCCCCCGTCCACAACTTGTAAACGGGGGAGAGGGAGTAGATGCAGAAGCGTCAGGCTGGCAACAAGTCCAGCACAGCCTGCGCCAACACATCCGGCTGAAACTTAGCGACGAAGCGATCGGCGCCGACCTCCTCCACCATCGCCGTATTGAACACCCCACTCAGCGAGCTATGCAGCAACACCTTCAACCCCCGCAACTCAGGCGCCTCTCGAATCGCACGCGTCAACGCATAGCCGTCCATACGCGGCATCTCGATATCCGACACCACCAGGCGCACACCCTCGTCGGGCGACGCCTCCGCCAGTTCGTGCAGCCGTTCCAGCGCCTCACGGCCGTCTTGTGCAACCACGCAATCGATACCCATCTGCTTGAACAAACCGATGATGCGTCCGCGCGCGAGCTGTGAATCATCGACCACCATGACTCGGTGCGAAGACAGGGCATGCAGCTGTGCTGCCTGCTGCACACGCTCGGATAGCTCTTCAGGTGCGCCCTCGATGCTGGCCAGCACATGCTCCACATCGATGATCGCCAGCAGCGCGCCATCGACACGGGTCACCGCATTCACGCGGGCGCCGAAACCCAGCGCCGCGCTGGGCGCCGCCAGTGATTCGCCTTCGCAATGCACGATGCGCTGCAGATCGGCCACCAGGAAACCCTGCACCGTACGATTGAACTCGGTGACCATCAGGTGCGCCGTCGGTTCGCCAAGCAATGAGGGATAGCCCAGCGCAGCGGCGAGATCAATGACCGGAATGGTCTGGCCGCGGTAGTCGCAGCAGCCCGCCAAAAGCGGATGCGCCTCGGGCAGGCGCTCCAGCGGCGGTCGGCGCAGCACTTCGCGCACTTTGAATACGTTGATACCGAAGAGCTGCGCATCGCCCAGGCGGAACAACATCATTGCTACCCGGTTGTGGCCGGCCAGACGGGTATAGCGCTCAACACTCTCCAGCAACGCCCCTGCCATTTCGCTTCCTCGAGATCTCGCCGTCGTATGGACGGCACCCGAGGGGTATCGGCGGATGGGGAGGGGAGCTTTAGCGGGGAACGGCCAGGGCATCGCAACCTCGCTTTTGCTCGCCATTCGCTTATGGCACAGCCCTTGCTTCCTCAAGTTTTCGAAGCATCCGACGATCTGCGGTCATCCACTTCATCCAGGAATCGCCACATCCATGAGTCTCATCTGGAGCCAGCATCTCGCCGCCTTGGCACAGGCCGCAGCAAACGGCGACGTCGCCCAGCTCGATCTGTTGTCGCGCCGCCATCCTCGCGTGGCCTTGGCCCTGACGCCATTGCTGGCGCGCATCGAACCACGTGCGCCGGCCTCCGTGGCCTTGCAGGCGATCGAGCAACAGAGCCTGCTGCTGGGCGCGGCGCAGACGCTGGGACGCGAACAGCAGGCGCTCGAACAGGCGATTCACGAGAGCCGTGACGGCGTCGGTCGCTTGACGGAGGGCGGCGCCGGGATTTCGACGGCGCTGATGCAGGCCGCCAGCGGCCTGGGCACCGCCCGCTCCGCCGGCGAACTGAGCGAGGCGACCGTCAGCGAACTGGACGGTCAGTTGCGCCTGTTGCGTACGGCGTTGTCGGCCATGAATCGCAACCAGAGCAAGTTGGCCGAGCAGGTGGCGCAGATCCGCAAGCTCACCGCCACGGTGCAGGAGATCGCGCACCAGACCAACCTGGTGGCGCTGAACGCCGCCATCGAAGCCGCGCGAGCGGGTGAAGCCGGCCGCGGTTTCGCGGTGGTGGCGGACGAAGTGAAGCAGCTTGCCGAGAAGACCACACAGGCCACCGCCGAGATCGAAGCCGTCACCGGATCGATCGGCGAGTTCTCCGTGCAACTGGACGGCGACGTGCAGCATGGACTGCAGCGCCTGGAGCGCGCGCAGAACGGCATCACCCAGACGGAAGGCTCGTTGCGCCGCGGCACCGATGCGCTGCGCACGGCTAGCGAGCGCGTTACCACTCTGCAGGAAGGACTGGACACGCAGCAGGTCCGTGCCGCGGCCTCGCAAGCCGCGCTTGGCGCCCTGCAGCGGCGCATGCTGGAGACCCGCCGCCAGAGCGAAGGCGTACAGCGCGCCGCCGTGCTCGCCCATCGCCTCAGCCTGGGCTGGCTGGAGCATGAGAGCGGCGAGGACATTGCCAGCCTCAGCCTCACCGTGCGCGAAACCGTGCAAGGCATCCGACAAGCCATGGACCTTGCGCTGCGCGAACCTACGTCATTGGACCGCCGCTGGTTCGATACCAGCACGCTGAACCGCTCGCTGCAGCGCCTGGCCGCGCAACATCCCGGACATCCTGCGGCGCAAACGCTGCTGGACGTGGGCGTGCGGCTTGGCGAACAAGGCAACACCTTTGTGGGCTTGCTCTGCGATGGATTGATCGATCAGGCCTCGCACTTGCCACCGCGGGTGGACAGCGAGCGCGAGTCGATCGGTGTCCAGCTCGCCCTGCTGTTGGCGAGTGAGGACTGATGCGCTCATGCGTGGCCCCTTGGTTGGCGCTGGCCCTGCTCAGCGCCGGCGCCACCGCGGCGCCGGCCGATGATGCGGGCGCTGAGTGGCGCTCACTTGCCGAGCGGGCCGTGCGCCAGCGCTACGAACAACCAGGCACGCGTGTCGTTGCCTCCGTCGAGGCCCTGGACACGCACCTGCATCTGGCGCCCTGCCCGGCGGCGGCACAAGCACAACTCCCCACGCGCACCCAACCCACATCTCGCCTCAGTGTGCAGTTGCACTGTCCCGTGCCGGGCGGCTGGACGGCACGCGTGGTGGTGCGCCTGGAAATTTATCGTCAGGTATTGGTGACCACCCGCCCTCTGCTGCGCGGCGACGGCCTGGCCGTTACTGACGTGCGTGCCGAAGAGCGCGACATCGCCCGGCTCGGCTACGGCTACCTGGACAACGTGGCAGAGGCAAGCGGCCGTTCGCTCGCCCGGCCATTGCCCGCAGGCAGCGTACTGACCCCCGCCACGTTTACCGGCCGCCAACTGGTGCGCCCTGGCGACAGCGTGCAGATGCTGGCCCGGCTGGACGGCATCGAGGTCCGTGCCGACGGCGTGGCCCTGGGTGGCGGCGATACCGGCGCCCGCCTTCGCGTTCGCAACGGCAGCTCGGGCAAGGTGGTCGACGCCGTGGTGGTTACCGCAGGCCAGGTGGAGGCGCTTCCTTGAGACACCCACGCGACATTACCCTCTGCAAGGGATGCTCTGATCTATCCCTGGCTCTCAAGTTTGCCGATCTAACGCCGATAGCTTTGATCACAGGGCCAAATACCTTCACAGAGTCGGCACCTTCCGAGACACGAACCCCATGAACACCACCATCACATCCAAAGGTCTTCCGGCGCTTCCGCAGCCGCAGAACGGCCAGACCAGCACCGGCACGGCCGGCGCGGGCCAGACCACGGGCAGCGAAGCCACGGCAGCGCCCGTCGTCAGCGGCGACCGCGTGCAGCTGACCGAATCCGCTCGCGCCTTGCAGGCAGCACGCGGCGGCGGTAGCAGCTCGTTCGACGCCAAGCGCGTGGAACAGATTCGCCAGTCGCTGGCGGACGGCAGCTACCGCGTCAACGCCAGCAAGATCGCCGACGGCCTGATCTCCCTCGAAGGCAAGATCGACGGCAAGGCATGAACAAGCCGATGTCATCCGAGCTCAGCGAAGCACTGGCAGCTACCCTCGCGGAGATGCGCGAAACGGTCGATGCGCTGGTGGCGACGCTGGGCGAGGAGCATCAAGCACTGGAACATGCCGACACGCCCGCGCTCGATCGCGCCGGTGCAACCAAGCTGATCCAGATGCGCAAGCTCGATCGGTTGGACGCGGAGCGGGTGCAGCTGAGCAACGCCGCACCGCAGGCCGCCGACAGGCTCAAGCCGGCATGGACGCAGGTGCTGCAGTCGCTTGAAAAGTGTCGCTTGCACAATCAGCGCAATGGCGGCCTGGTCAACCAGCGCCTGGCGCAGGTTCGGCGAGCTCTGTCCGCGCTGACCGGTGAGCGCGACGAGCCTGTCTACGATCCCGCCGGCTTGCTCCATTCGCCACAACGTTCGCAACCACTGGCGCAAGCCTGAGCCCTCCACACCAGCTAACTGCAAAGGGCGGCGACAGCCGTCCTGACGCCCCCGCCCCTCATTACCCCGCTCCGCATCACCCCAGACCCGATGACCCCAGCCCCAGCGCCACGCGCTGGCCGCGAAAATCAGCCACGCACTGTGATCGATATGAGTGAAATTGCAGCCTCTATGGTCTCCAGCGAACAGTCACAGATCGTTCTTGGCGAAGCCCCATTACCGGTGGTGCGTATCCCCATGCTGGATCGCGAACGCCAACTGGTCGCCTACGAGCTGATCTTCAATCACGACGTCGACGACGAAGCCACGCTGATGCAGCGCGTGCTCGCTACCATCGCCGACGGTGCGATTACCCGGATGGTGCGCGACAACTATGCGTTCCTGCGCTTTTCGCGCGAGCTGTTGCTCAAAAGGGCGGACGTGCTGCAGCACCATCGCCGGCTCGGCGTGATCGTGGAGCTGTCCGCCGCCCTCGACCCGCCGCTGATGGAGAGCCTGCAGCAGGTCGCGCAACGCGGTGGCAGCCTGCTGCTCGATCTGGGCGACATGGACATCGACGCGGGTGAATCGCGCGTGGCGCTCTCCGCTTTGCTGACCCTGGTGCGCTTTGTACGCATCGATGCCAGCAAGCTCGCTCCCGACGCCCTGCGTGAACGCTGCGAAATGCTGCATGCGCGTGGTCTGCAGGTGATCGCCGGCAACGTCGAGGATCACGACACCTGGCATCGCTGCCAGGCACTGCCGTTCCACGCCATCCAGGGCCGCTACCTGCTTCGCCCGGAAAAGGTCGACGTGGCCGTGCTCAGCGCAAACCGGCTGAGCGTGCTGCGCCTGCTGCGCGCGCTGGAAGAAGAGGCTACCGGCCCGGTCGAACTGGGCCAGGTCATCCGCAATGACGTCATCCTCAGCTACAAATTGCTGAGCTGCGTGAACTCCGCGTATTTCGCGCTGCCCCGCCAGTTGAAGTCGGTGGAGCAGGCGGCGATCTTCTTCGGCCTCACGCGCATGCGTAACTGGATCAGCACCATGACGCTGACCGGCATGGACGACCGTCCGCCGGAACTGCTGCGCGCCGCCCTGATTCGCGCGCACATGTGCGAACAACTCGCCCAGAGCATGCCGCGCGAACAACGCGAGATGGCCTTCACCACCGGCCTGTTCTCGCTGCTGGAAAGCCTGATGTGCGCGCCGATGGCGTTGCTGTTGCAGCACCTGCCACTGGCACCCGATATCCGCAGTGCCCTGCTTGAGCAGCAGGGGCCGTTCGCGCCGCTGCTGGAACAAGTTCAGCAGTGGGAAGCCGGAGAACTGCGCAGCGGCGACATCCAGCCCCAGCAAATCCGCCGCATGGCCACCGCCTACCTCGAAGCACTCCGCTGGGCCGACCATGTGTATTCGTTTGCGGAGCAGCGGCCGAATTGATGGCTATAAGGCTACGTAGTTCGACTGTGCTTTTTGGCTTACGCGCGCTGTCGCAGTGATGCTCTAGAAACGCCATCCCGAGCGCCCACCCCTCACCCCAACCCTCTCCCCGATGGGGAGAGGGAGCAAGAGCAAAGCGATGCGTCAGCGAGCCGTACATGGGCCCCCTGTGCAGAGGTGAGGGCTGGACGATCAGGCCCCGAAGGGGGCATCGACACGACAGGGACGTCGTGTCCCCATGTCAGCCCGGCCAGACCTCACGGACCCGCAGGCGAAGCCGGAGGGCGCGGAACCGGGGTGCCCTTCTCTTTGGTTACTTTCTCTTGGGCAAGCAAGAGAAAGTGACCCGGCCTCCGGCAGGAGAACGGAAGCCCGCGGCAGGCGAGCCAGGTCGCGACAACGCGAACATCGAACGTCACCGCCGCTGGACCCCGGCCTGCTCCGGGGTGACGAAGTAGGGAGTGTTATCGCGAGCACCCGCCCCTCCCCCCAACCCTCTCCCCGGAGGGGAGAGGGAGCCGTCACTCAGTGCGAGCGTGCAAGCGCCACACCGCAACTGCGAGACCAAGCACCGCGAGCACGAACCAATAAGCACTCGCCTGCAAATCATTCCCCAGCCACATCACCCCAGCCACCGCCCCGATGAGCAACAACCCTGCCCCCAGAGAAATCGGCGCAGCGCCCGGCATCGGCAACCGATCCCGCAACAGCAACAGCGCCCCGAGCGTCGCCAGCAGCACCGCCAGCACGCGTCGCGGCATGGCGAATACGGGCGGCTCCGGCACGTCCGGTAGCACATCGACAAGACGGCGGTCGCCGACCTGCACGTCGTAGCCCTTGCCGTCGGCAGCCTCGCTGGCCGGCACCAGTTGATCGCCGTCCAGTCGCGCGAAAACCGTGACCACCTGGAGCGGCACGGCTTCCCAACTCACACGCAGATCGCCCAGGCGCGGATGGTTAGGGTTGGCGCTGGTGGAGAGGTAATCTCCATGGCGCGAAAAGCTCGCCGCCAGATTGGTGGGCAACGACTTTGTGTCCGGCTCGATCCGATCACTGCCCGGCAAGGCGTGCAGCAACACTGGCGACAGCGCGAAGCCGCCGACCTTGGTCAGCCCGGCATCGAACTGTTTGCCCTTGACCGGAAAGGCGCCGGGGTTGGCATGCCCGGCGGGGTGCTCAAAACGGTTGGCATCGAGCGGGCGATCCACCCAGTCCTGCTCGTAGTGCACCTCGGAACCGATGCGCACCTCGCGCCACTGGAACATCTCCACGTGGCGGATCAATACGGGCGTCTTCACATGCTGGTTGAACTCAGCGTCGTGCGGCGCCTCCACCACATTGATCGCGCTGCTCACGCGCACCATGTAGCCATGCTGCCCCGCTTCCGGCTGACTGTCCGGGGCGATATCCAGCACCTGGCCTCCGTGCCGGTCGGCCGCCACGCGATGCTGGATCGCCGCCTGCTCGGTCATCGCGACCAGGCCCACGCCGGCCAACACCAGCAAGCTGCCTGCAACGCCGAAAGCCAGCTGTCGCAGCCCGCTCCCCCGACTCATGGGTGCACCCATCCGGCCAGTTCGCGCTGCTCGTCAGCGGTGCCGTAACGGCCGCGCTCGTCGCGCGTGACGCGAGCCAGCGCACAGTCGTGATCGTGGGTGAAGAACAGATGGATGTCGCGGGCCAGCTTGTCGTCGAGGAAGGCACGCTTCTCGTCGATCAGTTTCTCCGGCCAGCGGTCATAGCCCATGGTGATCGGCAGATGCACCCAAAAGCGGCCGGGGATCAAGTCGGCGCAGAACACCACGCCGCCGACTTCGGCCAGCATCAGTCCGGGCGTATGGCCGTCCGAATAGCTGAAGCGCACCGCGTCGCCGAGCACCTTCGAATGCTCGCCTTCGACCAGCTCCAGCCGGCCGCTGTCTACCAGCAGCTGTTGCAACTCGGGGATGAAGGAAGCGCGGTCGCGCGGATGCGGATGTTCCGCGCGGCGCCAATGCTCGGCACCGACAACGTACGTCGCCTTGGGAAACAGCAGACGCGGCGACTGGCCTTCCTGCCACGCCGCCAGCAGACCGCCGGCATGATCGAAGTGCAGGTGCGACAACACCACCACGTCGATGTGCTCGTGCGAAAGACCGGCGGCCGCCAGCGATTCGAGCAGCACATGACGGTCTTCCACCACGCCGTAGCGCTCGCGCAACGAGGGTTCGAAGAACGCACCGATGCCGGTTTCGAACAACACATTGCGGCCGTCGAGGTCTTTCACCAACAGGCAGCGACAGGCGAGCGGAATGCGGTTCTGCGCGTCCGGCGTGATCCAGCGGGACCAGAGCGCTTTCGGCGCATTGCCGAACATGGCGCCGCCGTCGAGCTGTTGGGAGTTACCGATGATCGACCATAGCTGCATGGATGACCTCTTATTGCACCTTGCCTAAACCCGACGGACGACGCGGATCGCTGGCCGCATCGAGCGTGCCGGTCTTCAGATCCCAAGTCACCACATTCATATAGCCCCACGGTTCGCGCGGCTTGAGTGTATGGCCCATGCGGGTGAGTTCGTCGGCGGTGGCCTGGTCGAACACGCCGTCTTCCATGTCCACGCGGTCCGGCATGAACTGGTGATGGAAGCGCTTTTGACCGGCGATGCCCAGCGCATTCTTGCCATCGATGAAAGCCAGGATGCCTTCCAGTACCTGGGTGATGATGGTGGAGCCGCCGGGCGAACCGATCACGCCGATACGATCGGCGCCGAACACGATGCTCGGTGTCATCGACGACAGCATGCGTTTGCCCGGCTCCGGCGCGTTCGCCTTGCTGCCGAGCAGACCGTAGACGTTGGGCTTGTTCGGCACCAGCGCGAAGTCGTCCATCTCGTCGTTGAGCAGCACGCCGGTACCCTGCGCCACAAAGGTGGAGCCGAGCAGATAGTTCACCGTCAGCGTGATCGAGGCGATGTTGCCTTCGCCGTCGACAATGGAGAAATGCGTGGTGTGCATGCCGGGCTCAGCACCGGCGCTGGAGGGCAGCATCGAAGACGGCGTGGCCTTATCCATCAGGATGGTCTGGCGCAGGCCGTCGGCGTAGTAAGGCGACAGCAGCATGTCCAGCGGCATCTTCACGAAATCGGGATCGCCGAGGTAATCGTTGTGATCGCGGAATGAGCGGCGCATGGCTTCGATGATCAGATGCGTGCGGTGCGCGGCATCCATTTTGGTCAGGTCGAAACCGGACAGGATGTTGAGGATCTCCGCCACGGCCACACCGCCCGAGGACGGCGGAGGCGCGGTGACGATGCGGTAGCCGCGGTAGTTCACCGTGATCGGCTCGCGCTCCTTCACCTGATAGCTTTCCAGGTCCTTTGCGATCCAGTTGCCGCCGGCCGCGCGCACGGCTGAGACCAACTTCTGTGCGGTCTCGCCGCGATAGAAACCGTCGAAGCCCTTCTCGCCGAGCAGCTCCAGCGTGCGGGCCTGATCGGGATCGCGCCAAGTCGCCCCCGCCACGGGTGGCTTGCCGCCCGGCAGGAATTTGGCGGCGGCGGCTGGCCAGCGATTGATGTCTTTCTGACGTTCGGTGATGGCGTTGATCAGACGGCTGTCCGGCTCGAAGCCATCGCGTGCAATACGGATGGCCGGCGCCAGCGACGCCTGCAGCGGCAGCTTGCCGTAGTGCTTGGACAACCACACCAGGCCGGCCGGCTGACCGGGAATGCCGGCCGAGAGCGGTCCGTTGAGCGCGGTGTCGCGATTGGGCGTGCCGTCCTTGTTGAGGTAGTCCTTGACGTTCACCGCGGCCGGCGCGGTCTCACGCGCGTCGATGAAGAAATCCTTGCCGTCCCAGGCGCGATGCAACACCGCCATGAAACCGCCGCCGATGCCAGAGCTTTCTGGCTCGACCACCGACAACGTGGAAGCCACGGCTACTGCGGCGTCGAAGGCGTTGCCGCCCTTGGCGAGCACTTCGAAGCCGGCTTCGGTGGCGTGGAAATTAGCACTGGCGATCGCGGCGCGACCCGGCCCGCGCAGGGCGACCGGACCTTTGTGCGTAGCGGTTTGTGTGCGGGGATCGTCGGCGTAGGCAGCGCTGCTTGCGAGCAACAGACCGAGCAACAGAGCGCGACCGTTCAGCGCCGGCCACTTCAACCAAAACCTCATGCGCAGGGATCCTCTGATCTATTCCAGATAGGCAGCATGATATCCAGAAAGGGCGCTACCCCTCTTTCATCAACTGGCGGTATTTGAGTTCGAGTTGATCGTGCGTTTCGGTGTGCTCGGGGTCGACGATGATGCATTCGACCGGGCACACCTCGATGCACTGCGGTTCGTCATGATGCCCAATGCATTCCGTGCATAACGCGGGGTCGATCACGTAGTACTCCTCGCCGAGCGAGATGGCCTTGTTCGGACAAACCGGTTCGCAAACGTCGCAGTTGACGCAGGTGTCGAGGATTTTCAGGGACATTGGGCGAGTGTACATGGTGGCGCCGCATGCTGCGGCGCACAAAGTGGTGGGAATGGGGTGGGCAAAGGCTTTGCGGGAGAGGTTGCCGCAAGGGCTTACCCCTCCCCAGAAACCCCAAAAGAAAAAGCCCGCGACGCTCACGCATCGCGGGCCTTATCGACATCGCTACGCGTGGCTTACATCGCCACAAAGCGCACGTTGGCGCCGGTCGGCTGCAGCGCGCTGGTGACGCGCTCCTGGTCGGCTTTGTCGCCGATGAAGAGCACGATCACGTCCTTGAAGGAACCCGGCTTGGCGTCCTTGAAGGCGGCAATGATCAGGTCGCCGGTCTTGGTGGAATCCGGACCGGCAAACACCAGCATGTTGCCGGGCAGTACGCCGCGGGCGACGGTGTCCTGCACGTTTTCGAGCTGACGCTGGCGCTTGGCCTGGTCTTCCTCGGTATCACCGGCGTTCACCAGGTACGGGAAGGGGCGGTCAGCGGTCATGCCCTGCATGTTCTTCTGCACGATCTGACCGAGGTAGGCGTTCCACGCCTTGCCGTCGTTCGGATCGGTCGGCTTGGCGAGCTGGGCGACCTGCGCGGTGGTCTGCTTGGCGCTTTCGTCGCCGTTGTTGCCGCAGCCGGTGAGGGCCAGCGAGCCGGTAAGGGCGATGGCGGCGATGAGTGCGTACTTGTACATAGTGGTCACCCTGAGTGGTGGAGTCTGGACACGGATCCCCCGGAAGACGAGACCCTGCAAAGCCTGCGTGCGCCCCGCGCAGCGGCCATGCCTGTCCTGTCCGCAGGATGGCGGCGAGCATACACGACCGAGCCTGGGTCTCACTACACGAAAGGCTCTTAGACGCCGCCGATCGCGGCGGTGCCGGGACTACTGGCGGCGCTGTCGCATGGCCTGTTGCACGGCCGGATGCACGAAGCCGGAGATGTCGCCGCCCAGGCGGCCGATCTCGCGCACCAACGAGGAGGAGATGAAGCTGTACTGCTCGGCCGGGGTGAGGAACAGCGTCTCGACCCGCGGAATCAGATGGCGGTTCATGCTGGCCAGCTGGAATTCGTATTCAAAATCCGACACCGCGCGCAGGCCGCGGATGATCACACCGGCGCCGATCTCGCTGACGAAATCCGCCAGCAGGCAATCGAAGCCGCGCACTTCTACGTTGCGCAGATCGGCCAACGCCAACCGCGCCAGGGCGATGCGCTCATTGAGGCTGAAGCCCGGACCGCGCCCCTTGTTCGGACTATCGGCCACCGCCACCACGATGCGCTCGAACAGCGGCGCGGCGCGCGCGACCAAGTCGGCATGACCGTTGGTGATGGGATCGAAGGTGCCTGGGTAGACGGCAAGGCGCGTATTGACCGGCGGCTTGTTCACGAGGCTTGTCGGCTGCGGCAAAGAAAAGGAGCGTTAGCTTAGCGGAACCCGGCGATAGAGCGCATAGCGCACTTCACCGGCCTGCCCTTCGCGGTGCGGCTGCCAGTTTTCCGGCAATGCCGGCGCGTTGCCGCGCGGCGATTCCACGTAGATCCACGCTGCCGGGGTGAGCCATCCGCCCTGCTCCAGCCGTCGCGCCAGCGAAGCCCACAGGTCAAGCGCAAACGGCGGATCGAGAAACACCAGACCATGCGGCTGCGCCGGCCCTTGCAGGAACGCGCCAGCGTCGGCCGTAACCACTTGGCCAGTCGTCACCTTGAGCCTGGCCAGGTTGTCGCGGAGCGCCTGCACTGCCTTCGGATCGCGTTCCACAAATTGCACCCGCGCCGCGCCGCGCGACAACGCTTCGATGCCGAGTGCGCCAGTACCAGCGCACAGGTCCAGGCAGCTCTCGCCGACGATCACGGGCGCCAGCCAGTTGAACAAGGTCTCGCGCACCCGCTCCGCGGTGGGCCGCAGACCGGGCAGGTCAGGCACGTCGAGGCGGGAGTTGCGCAGATGGCCGCCGATGATGCGGATGCGACCAGAGCCGGTGCTCATACGGGACGTCTTGGCTCAGCGGCCAGTGCAGGTGGGGGTGTTAGCATGCGCACCATTGTCTTTGAATCGCTGCCGCAATGCTCAAGTTCTGGAAGAAGAAGCCCGCTGAAACGACTTCGGGGCAGCCCGCCGCCGCTCCGACTGCAACGGAATCCGCCCCGGCAGCGGCGATTCCGCACGAGGCCGATGCCACCTCCCTGGACAACGCCGCCACCACCTTGAGCGAAGCGCTGTCCGAAGCCACGCCACCGGCCGAAGCGCCGGGCGAGGAAAGTCCTTTCGAAGTCCCGCCTGCTGAAGCCGCCCCGGCCAAGCGCAGCTGGCGCGAGCGTCTCTCCGGCAGCGCGTTCGCTCGCGGCCTCTCCTCACTGTTTATACGTCACCCCAAGCTCGACGATGACCTTCTCGACGAGCTGGAAACCACGCTGATCACCGCCGATGTAGGCGTCGAAGCCAGCACGATGCTGGTGGAAGACCTGCGCAAGCGCATGCACAAGCGCGAGTTCGCAGATGCCGGCGCCCTGCTGAATGCACTGCGCCAATCGCTGGTGACGTTGCTGGTGCCCGTGCAGCAGCCGCTGAAGGTGACCGGCCACCAACCCTTCGTGGTGCTTACCGTCGGCATCAACGGTGTGGGCAAGACCACCACCATCGGCAAGCTCGCCCGCCGCTACCGCGACGAAGGCCATAACGTAATGCTGGCAGCGGGCGATACCTTCCGCGCCGCTGCGGTGGAGCAGCTCAAGACCTGGGGTGCGCGCAACAACGTGCCGGTGATCTCGCAGGGCCAGGACGCCGATTCCGCCAGCGTGATCTACGACGCCCTGCAGGCCGCGCGCTCGCGCAGCGCCGACGTGTTGATCGCCGACACCGCCGGCCGCCTGCACACACAGGGCGGCCTGATGGATGAGCTGGGCAAGATTGCCCGCGTGATGAAGAAGCTCGACGCCGAAGCGCCTCATGAAGTGTTGATGGTGATCGACGGCACCACGGGCCAGAACGCAGTGAGCCAGGTACGCCAGTTCCGCCAGATCGTCGGCGTCACCGGCCTGGTCGTCACCAAGCTCGACGGCACGGCCAAGGGCGGCGTGGTGTTCGCGCTGGCGCGCGAATTCGGGTTGCCGATCCGCTATGTCGGCCTGGGTGAAACCGCTACCGACCTGCGCGTGTTCGACGCGGAGGCCTATGTCGACGGCCTGCTGCCAGCCAACATCGGCCATGGCTGAGCGCCGCCCGCAGCGACAACGGAGCTAGCGCGATGCCACGCTGGCTACGCATCAGCCTGTGGAGCGCTGGCAGTGTCGCGCTCGTCATGATCATCACTGCGGTGATCTCGCTCTATCTGCTGCTGCAGCCCAGCCGCTTCACTGCGATGCTGCAATCGCAGGCTGGCCAGGCCGGGTTGGACCTCAACCTCGCCAGCCCAGCCAGTCCTACATTGTTCCCGCGCCCCGCGCTCGAACTGCAGGGGCTCACCTTGAGTGCGAAGGGCGCGAGCATGCCGATCCTGCTCGCCGCTCGCGGTCGCCTGCAGTTGCCATGGCGCGCGTTGCTCGGCAATGAAACGGCGATTTCGCGACTGGAAATCGACTCGCCCCGCGTAGACCTCGACGCCCTTCAGGCCTGGCTGGCGGCGCTGCCGCCGCGCCAGGAAAGTACGCCACCAGAAATTCCACGCATCGACGCCGGTGTACGCATCACCCGTGGCAGCCTGGTGCGCGGCAACGAGATGCTGCTCAGCGATGTGTCGCTCGACGCCGGCAGCCTCATCTCGGGCCAGCCGTTCCCACTCACCATCTCGGCGAAGGATGCGGAAGGCACGCCGCTGCAGCTGCGACTTTCGGCCACCCCGCGCATCAAGAGCGACGCCCTGCGACTGGACGATATCGCCCTGCATCTTTCCCAGGGCAGCACGTTCACCCTGCAACTTACCGGTGAGGCGCGCTGGCATGGCGCCGCCGATGCATCGCTCAAACTCGACGGCAAGCTCGACCACGCCGACGCGGGCACGTACAACACCACGCTCATACTCACGCCCGCGAACCAGATCGATCCGCTGCTGCTCGCCGTGAAACTCGACGGCCCCGACAACCACGCCGACCTGCGCCTGCCGCCGCTGGCACTGGCCGACTGGTGGTCGCAGCTCAACCATCCGCAAGGGCCGCGTCTCGCCGTACCGCCCGGCACCGGCACCGCCGATATCGCGAAGATTGAAGCGGGCAGCATCACCATCGAAGGCCTCAGTATCAAAGCTGGCGTCGAGCCGCTGCCCCCGCCAGCACCCGCGCCTGCAAAAAACACCACCAAGCCCGCACCGGCACGCAAGACGAAATGACCGCCGCCACCAAGAACGCCTTCGCCACGGCCCTGCTGGCGTGGTTCGATCGCCATGGCCGCCACGACCTGCCCTGGCAGCATCCGCGCGACGCCTACCGCGTCTGGCTGTCGGAGGTGATGTTGCAGCAGACGCAAGTGACTACGGTGATTCCGTACTTCCAGCGCTTCATCGACAAGCTGCCGACCTTGCGCGCCCTTGCCGCGGCGGACGAAGACACCGTGCTCGCGCTGTGGTCCGGCCTGGGTTATTACCGGCGCGCACGTTTTCTGCATCGCGCCGCGCAACTCTGCGTTGAACAACATGGCGGCGAACTGCCACGCGATGTCGGAGCGCTGACTGCCCTGCCCGGCATCGGCCGTTCGACGGCCGGCGCCATCCTCGCCCAAGCGCACGGCCTGCGCTTCCCCATTCTCGATGGCAACGTGAAACGCGTACTCACCCGCTATCACGGCATCCATGGCCATCCCGGGCAAAGCGCCGTCGAGAAAGTGCTGTGGCAACACGCGGACGAACACACACCGACCAAACGCGTCGCCGACTACACCCAGGCCATCATGGATCTGGGCGCCACCGCCTGCGTGCGCTCACGCCCGCTATGCGACAGCTGCCCGCTAGCCGGCGGCTGCGTCGCGCATCGCGACGGCCTCACCGCCCAACTGCCCAGCGCCAAGCCCGGTAAGGCCATACCCACCCGCGCCACCGTGATGCTGGTGCTACGCGATGCGAACAAGCGCATCCTGCTCGAACGGCGCGGCCCGCAAGGTGTGTGGTCGGGCCTATGGAGCCTGCCCGAAGCCAGCGACCACGACGACGCCTGGCGCGCCGCGCAGCAACTCGCGCGCATCGACGACGCACAGGCGCTCACGGCGTTCACCCACGTCTTCAGCCATTACCGCCTGCAGATCGAGCCGCTGCTGTTCGACGACGCGACAGCACACCGCGCCATCGCCGATAATCCCTCGCTACGCTGGTGCGATACCGGCGAGATCGCCGCACTCGGCCTCCCCGCGCCCGTACGCAGCCTGCTGCAGAGTCTTTAAGGAACCACGATGAGTCGCACCATTCACTGCGCCAAGCTCGACATCGACGCCGAAGGCCTGGAATTCGCCCCCTGGCCCGGCCCGCTCGGCCAGCGCATCTACGCCGAGATTTCCAAGCCCGCATGGCAGCAATGGCTGGCCCACCAGACCATGCTCATCAACGAATACCGTCTCAACCCGCTCGACCCCAAGGCCCGCCAGTTCCTGGGCGGCGAGATGGAAAAATTCCTGTTCGGCGGGGACGTAAAGCAGCCCGAAGGCTACGTCGCCCCGGACGCCGAATCTTGACGCGTAAGCCGACATCCGGTTTAATGCGCGGCTCCACGCAGTATCGATGACCGTAGCGGTCGTCCACCCTTGGCCGGGTAGCTCAGTTGGTAGAGCAGGGGATTGAAAATCCCCGTGTCGGCGGTTCGATTCCGTCCCCGGCCACCATTTCAAGAGCCTCGCAGCGATGCGGGGCTTTTTCTTTTTGGCTGGTGGCCCGGTGCTGGCGCGCGGGGCAACGTGACCTTCGTCCATTGCCCGCGCCAGCCTGGCTTGCAACACTTCAACGCTTGAACTCGACGAAAGCGGCCGCAGGCTGGCCGCTTCGTTGCCCTGGCTTAGTGCGTTGTGCGCAGGCCTCTCCTTCACCTCATCCTTTCGCCCCCCCATGGACCATCACGGCAAGAACCAGGCATTGGAAGGCTTGCGCGGCATCGCGGCGCTGGTGGTGGTGTTGTCGCATTGCGCGTGGGCGTTTTTCCCGTACCTGCAGTCGGGGGTGATGGCGGACAAGGTGGCCGGCTGGGAACCCTGGCTACAGGAAAGCCCGTTGCGGGTGCTCTACAACGGCACCTTTTCCGTGGCTATCTTTTTCGCCATGAGCGGCTACGTGCTGACGCGCAAGTATTTCGCACACCCGCATGCGGCGCGGCTGGACGAGGCGGCGGTGAAGCGGCTGCCGCGACTGGGCATACCGGTGTTCGCCTCGGTAATGCTCGGCTATGCGGTGATGCGGCTGGGCCTGGTGCCCGATGTGGTGCCCAATGCCAGGAACTTCCTAGGTGACTGGTATCACATCAACCCGCGCATCTACCTGGCGCTGAAGGACGCGCTGTTCGGCTCGCTGCTGTACGGGCACCAGGGCTACAACTACATCCTGTGGACGATCAACATCGAGTTCATCGGCTCGATCAGCTTGTTTGCCTTCATGGCGCTGTTTGGCAGCTCACGTTGCGCTGGCATCTATGCACTGCTGTGTGCGGGCGCACTGGTCTGGAGAGGAGAGCCGCCTTATCTGCTGAGTGCGCTTTTCCTTGGTGGCGCCTATCTGCACGCGTGGCCGAAACCGCCCTCCTCGCCTGTCGTCAGATACCTATTGCTGGCTTTCGCACTGGTACTTGGCGGGTTCCACGCTCTAAGCACGTCCTACCAACCGTTGCAGGCTTTGGCCGCTTGGCTCGCCGAGCAGCGCATCCGGGCGGAGCCGTCGTTCCTGTTTCCTTCGCTGGGCGCGTTGCTACTCACCTGGCTGGTGCTCCACTCCAAGACGATATCGGCGGCACTCTCCAGCAAGCCGCTGGCATGGCTCGGCAGCATTTCGTTCTCGCTCTACCTGACCCACAGCTTCGTACTGTCGAGCATCGGGCTGGCGTCGTTCGGCCTGCTTCTCACGCCGGTGGGTTACCAGACCGCCGCGTTGCTCGCTTCGCTGCTTACCGTGGTGGCGTCGCTCGGCTTGTCGACGCATTTCAGGAACCTGGTCGACCTGCCTGCGATCCGGCTGGCCCGTCGCTTCGCAAAGTGGTCCCTGTCCCGCGATACGAGCGCCAGCCCCCAGCCCGCCCGCGATGCTGCCATCACCCCAGGCAGCCAATCGGTTGCGCTGGCGAAGGAAGCCTGAAATCGCCCTGCCTTTGGGTATTTCGGGGACGGAGGTTGTTAAACCCAAACTCTGCTTAACCACCTCCGCCCTTCACTGCCCGCCGAGTGAAACGAAGTCAGTCGGTGGCCCTCGCCTTGCGAGATGCGGACGGCGCGAGCTTTACAACTTTCTTTCGCTTATGCGCCGCCACAACAACCTTCTTCTTGACGGTCTTGCGCAGTTTCGCCGGCGTAACGGGCTTTACCTCGATATGCAGCCCCAGCGCGGCCATGACCTTGCTGACGGTTGAAAAGGCCGGGTTAGCGCCAGGGCGCAGCGACTTGTAAAGGCTCTCACGCCCAACGCCGGTTTGCTCGGAGATTTGCGTCATTCCCTTTGCTTTTTGCGACGTAACCGAGCGCGCGCAAAAGCTCATCCTGGTCACCCTCGGCGAGAACCTGGCTGATGTATTCGGCAATGGCTTCCTCGCTGTCGAGGAATTCAGATAGGTCGAATGTGGAAAGCTTGATAGTCATGTCACACCTCTTTCGCCATCGCCTTTGCCGCTTTGATATCCGCCTGCCGAGACTTCTTGTCGCCTTCACAAAGCAGGATCACGATGGCGCCATGGCGCATCACAAAGTAAACCCGATACCCGCCGGCTTCGACGATGCGGGTGCCGCCGGTAATTTGCCCGGCATCGAGCCTCAGAGGTGGAAGCCGTTGAGCTCAAATGCTTTTTAGCCGCCTTATTGCCAAGGGCCTCCAGCCACCCGGCTGTCGCACAACCCCACCGAGAAATCGCGTTCGCGCCCTGGCGCACAGTTCGTTGAACCGCTCCTCTCCGACATCGCCGCTGGCCAACATGCGCGCTGTCGCGTGTGCTTCACTGGGGTTTCACACGCGGCTCGATTTGATCTAGATTTTAAGCTGGTCTGGCGTCAGAGATTCCATGAGGGGTGGAGCGATGCAAGATGGACCATGGGCGAAGGCCCTTTTACGAAACGCAGCGATAACCGCCACGTATTGCGCTGCATTGATTCTGTTTCGGCAGCTGTCTATCCCGCACTGGATCATCCTGACGGGCTTTCACCTCAGCGTTCTCTTGCTGACCCGATACAAGTATTGGCCAGCATTGATCGTCGGCGACGCGGCGCGCCTCGCCTACGTCAGCATCACCTGCTATCCCCAGTTCGGATTGCTGTGGTCGCTGGCCAACCTCATTCCGTCCATCTGCTACTTCATCCCCGTGGTGTGGTGGTTCCGCGAGCGTTGGCATCTCTTCCCCGCTCGCAATAGCGTGAACATGCCAGCGCTGCTGTTGTGCTCGCTCATCGTTGCGAGTCTGGCCACGGCGGTGACCATCGGCCAAATCTTGCTCACGCCACTCCAGCCGGGGTACGTGCTGCAATACGGCGAACTGGTTGCACGGCTGATCTTGGGCAATTTCCTGGGCATCCTGACCGTCGTACCGATCAGCCTGGCGTTCCGGCAGCTTTTCATCGAGGCCCATGGCCGCTGGCGATCATGGGCGTATGAGGTCGTTGAAAGCCGATTGCTGTTTGAAGCGGCCTTCCTGGCCACGACTGCACTCCCGCTTCTCGTGTGGATAGGACTGCGTGACGCCCACGCCCGAGAGGCCACTCAAATGGCGATGTTCTTGCCCGTCATTTGGCTCGCCCTGCGTCACGGCTGGCAAGGCGCCGCCGTAGGTGGGACGTTGGCGAGCTTTGCCATCATGGTGATGATGCCGGCGCGCAACGATCACGCGACGCTCCAAGCTGAAACGCTGATTGCCATGGCGATCTCGACCATGTTGCTGGTCGGCGCCCGTATCGCCGTATTGGATCGGCGGGCGGAAAAGGTGCGTGCCGACATGCACCTCGCGCTGGCCTTGGCGCAGCGCAATGTCCACATGGGTGAAGCGCAAATGCGCGTGACCGCCCAGGCGTTGGAGCAAATCCGCGAGACTATCGATAGCGCGTTTCACACCATGCTTGGCCGGTCGCGTCATCCGCAGCCGGCCGGTGACGATGGCAGCTATCGCCACAAGGCGCTAAACACGCAGGATCAACTGTTCCGCGTCGCCGACAGCCTCTACCCATTGACGCTGCGGGAGCGCGGTTTGTCCGCGGCGCTCCGGGAAGGCGCTTTGGCCCGAACACTCGCAGAAGCCGGCGTTCATTTCTGGTGCGATGTGCGCGGGCCTCTGAGCCTTTTCACGCAGTCGATCCACATGGCGATCTATCGAATCATCGGTGAAGCCTGTGCCGAAGCCTGCGTCTCGCAAGACATCTCTGACATCCTGGTGAAGGTCCGATGTGGCGTGCGGGGGAGGATGTGGGCCGTGGTCCAAGTAGATGCGCGGGCAAATCCCGTTCATTTGCCCCACATCCAGTGGGGCGAACTACTGCCCCGGCTGCGTCGCAGCACGAGTGGGCTGGGTCACAAGGCCATCACCGACCGAGCGGCCACCTTCGAGGGCCACGTGCGGGAACGGCAGCTGCGGAAGGGGCGGCGCCTGATCGTTCTGTTGCTCAACCCCACCCACCCCGGCGACTGATGCCGCCGAGGTGGGCGTCAGGATTACTCAGCCTTGATATTGCAATCCACTGGATCGCACACCGCCCGTGTAACCGTGGCACGCAGTTGCACGGTGCCATCGCTCATGGGCGTGGCCGTCAATGCCGTTGCGCCATCGTTGTAAACGGTAGCCGGCACCGCGGCAGGCGTGGCATTGGTGGTTGCGGCGGCGGGCTGCTGCTCGGTGGCGACCAGCTGCGCAAACCGGCCAATGGGCAGCGTGATGAACTGTCCGCCCGCCGTGCCGACGGCGCCCAGGACGTTACCGTTCATATCGTTGACTTGAAGGTATTGGACGCCACCCAGCGTAAACACATAGACATGAAAATTCGGATGGGCGCTGACATCCGCCGTGTTGGGCCAGGCTTGCCCCAGACCGGTGGACGGTGAAGCAGCAAAAGCGGCTCCCGAAGCAAATACAGCCAAGACGGCAAACACGGCACGAGCAACTTGCTTCTGCATGGTCGATCTCCCTTTGGTGGTGATGGTGGTGGTGTCACTCCGTTGCGCCGGCCAATCTAGCATTGGTGCCGAAAGGAAATTCAACGCGCGGAACGTCCATATTCAGGAGGCCATGCACTGCTGTGTAGCGGCCGTGAAGGCCCGGGATCGCCCCGTCGTTTTGCAGGAACCTCGCCGATGCACAACCGTCGAGGATCAAGCCTCTGGCGGCGTGAGCTTGTTCGCCTCGAGGATATGGGTGATCTGGGAACTGGCCCAGTCGAAATCATCAGGACCGGCCGAGTCGAGAATGGGATCGGCCAGGGAGGCGAACATCGGCCAAAACTCATCGCTGTCGCCAGACTGGCGCAATAGCCCTTGCACCTGCAGCAGCAGACTGTCGAGGGCTAGCTTGAGCTCGTCTCGGGTCTTGACCATGGCAGTAACGTACCGCGGCTGGCGTGTACTGATTGTGCGCGCCGGAGACCGGGTTCAGAACCGCTCGCTCGCCGGCAAATAGCGCCACTCGCCCGGCGCCATCTTGCGCAACGGAATGCGACCGATACGAATGCGCTTGGCGGACACCACCGTCAACCCGACCTGGGCGCACATGTATCGAATCTGCCCGGAACGTACGAATTTGATGGCGAAGCGGAGATGGGTCTCGTTCTGCCAGCTGACCTTGCACGATGGAAGTGCGCGGCCTTGGTATGACAGGCCATGACTCAATCGCTGCAGGCCATCGGGCGCGATCGTGCCGGACACCTCAACGATGTATTCCTGTTCGATCCGATCGGCGTCCTCGCTCAAGCGGCTCGCCACACGCCCGTCCTGGGTGAGCACTAACAGGCCGCTGGCGTCCTGATCCAACGGCAGCGGTGAAGTCAGTGCCGCGAAGTGCCGTTTCAGCGTGCGAATACCGCTGTCATCTTCCGCCCAGCGCGTGTCGGGTGTTACCAGCGAGGTGGCGGTGACCGGCCACGGGCCGACCTGGGCGATGACCGGTTTGTGCAGCAGGATGGTGGCAGGTTCGATCGGTTGCAGATCCGCATCGGGATCGATGGTGACGATCTGGTCGCTCACCATGAATTGCGGTAGATCGACGACTTCGCCATCCACCCGCACCCAACCGCCCTCGATATACAGCTCGGCTTCGCGCCGCGAGCAGTGCATCTGTTCAATCACGCGTTTGGCCAAGCGAACCGGATCGGTCATGGGGGCTGCCGCCTTAATGGGGGGTTATTGTAGGCGTTCGCGAACTGTCGCCGCGCAACCCGGGCAAGAAAGTGGACCCGCGGCCCGTCGGCTATCTACTATCGGCGGCGGACTCCCCCACAGGTAACCGCCAGTGAAACGACTTGCCCTCTCCGTGCTCGCCCTGTCCATCTCTGCTGCCGTGATGGCGGTGGATGCGCCCAGCTTCGACACACACCGCCTTTCCACCGATGTGAAGACGCTTTCCTCGGATGCCTTCGAGGGTCGCGGCCCGGCGACGGCCGGCGAGACCAAGACCATCGATTACCTGATTGCCCAGTACAAAGCCGCCGGCCTGCAGCCGGGCGGCGACTTGAAGAACGGCAAGCGCACCTGGACGCAGGCGGTGCCGCTGCAGCGTGCCGAGATCACCGGCACTCCATCGCTGTCTCTGAAGGTGGACGGCAAGGCACAGGTGCTGACCCAGGGCGAGCAGATCGCCGTACGCGCCGCAATGGACGGCTCCAAGGCCGTGTCGATCACCGATGCGCCGCTGGTGTTCGTGGGCTACGGCGTGAAGGCGCCGGAGCGTAACTGGGACGACTTCAAGGGCGTGGATCTGCACGGCAAGATCGCTGTGGTGCTGATCAACGACCCGGACTTCGAGACCGGCGTAGGCGACTTCGGCGGCAAGGCCATGACCTACTACGGCCGCTGGACCTACAAGTACGAGGAAGCCGCACGCCAGGGTGCCGCCGGCGTGCTGATCGTGCACGAGACCGAGCCGGCTTCTTATGGCTGGGCGACGGTGAAGAACTCCAACACCAATGCGATGTTCGACATCGTGCGCGACAAGCCTTCGGCGGTGCATCCGCAGGTGGAGGCGTGGATTCAGCGCGATGTCGCCGTCGACCTGTTCAAGCACGCCGGCCTGGATTTCGAGGCGCTGAAGAAGCAGGCGCAGACGCGCGAGTTCAAGCCGGTGGTACTGAAGGGCGAAACTTTTTCCGCCAACTACAAGGTGGACAGCAAGGTCATCACCTCGCACAACGTCGTCGGTCGCATCGAAGGCAGCAAGCGTCCTGACGAGACGGTGATCTACAGCGCCCATTGGGATCACCTCGGCGTTGGCGCACCGGACGCGAAGGGCGACCGCATTTACAACGGCGCCGTGGACAACGGCACCGGCACCGCTGCGCTGATAGAACTGGCACGCGCGTTCAAGAAGGCACCGAAGTCGGAGCGCTCCATCGTGTTCCTCAATGTGACGGCCGAGGAAAAAGGTCTGCTGGGCTCGGAGTATTACGCCGCCAACCCGCTGTACCCGCTGGGCAAGACCGTGGGCGTGATCAACCTGGATGCGCTCGATCCGCACGGCCCGGCGCGCAACTTCACCATCTCCGGCAGCGCCAAGCTCGACCTGCTCGACGAACTGATCGCCACCGCGAAGAAGTGGGATCTCGTCTACTCGCCGGATCCGAAGCCGGAAGCGGGCCACTTCTTCCGCTCCGATCACTTCTCCTTCGCCAAGCGCGGTGTGCCGGCGATCTCCTTCGATTCCGGCAACGATTGGGTGGATGGCGGCCTCGCGGCCGGCAAGGCGGCCGAGGACGAGTACACCGACAAGCATTACCACCAGCCGTCGGACGAGTGGGAGGCAAGCTGGCCGTTCACCGGTATGGCGCGCGACCTGCAGATCCTCTACACGTTGGGCAGCGATCTGGCCAATTCAAACACCTGGCCGAACTGGAGCAAGGATTCGGAGTTCCGCGCGGCTCGCGATGCGAGTGCCTCCGAGCGCAAGTAAGAAGCGGGTTGTCCTGCCCCTTCGCGAACGGCCCGCCTCGCGCGGGCCGCTTCGCATCAGGACATCGTCATCGAATGGAAGCCGCTATGAATGCACATCTTGCGAGGATCGCCACCGGTCTCATGGTCATCACGAGCCTCGGCTTCGGCCACACCGCCCATGCACAGAGCACCGCCGTCGAAGGATTGAGTTGGAAGATTGAATCCGCCGACTTGTTCCTCAGAGACCTCGGGCCGGCTGCCAAGGCCAAGGAGCCGATCCTGGTGTGGAGCACCAAGGACAGCGAGAAAGTCGCCACGGATGTGGATCTGCTCGTCGAGGCGCCGTACGACAGAATCCAGCCGGCCGTGCAAAAAGCGCTGGCTACGCTTGGCGCATTCACCTCCAACACTGAAACTTCCTACCTGGACAATGACTGGGCCCAGGTGCTGCTGTCGCGCCGGCCCGATCTTCGCGATGCTCTAGCCACTCGCTTCGAGAAACCCCGTCTACAACTGGCGGTGAAGGAAGGCGCACTCACCTCCGACGAGATGGAGCGACGGCTCGCCCGAGCACGTGCCGGGGTTACTTCGGTACCACAGCATCCCACCACCATGGATGCGTTCCGTGTCGCTTATCCGAGTTACTACGCGGAACAGGAGCGCAGCTACGGGCTGACGGGTAAACGAAGCAGCAAGCTATCCGTTCGCGTTTTCGATGTCTCGGCCGCCTTCGGATACCCGGCGACCAGTGTGCACATCAGCCGCGAAGACAGCTATCCCAACCCAAAGTACGGAGTACTGGCGAGCTGGCGCGACTTCAATGTGCTGAGCGGCAGCCGGTCACCTACCTTGGGCGATAGCGTGGTGCCCGCACCGGTGTTCGAAGCCGTGCGCAACGCTCTCGTCGAAGCGGCCGATGGGCATGCTATGAGCATCGCGCCTACGCCAATGGCCTGGGCGATACCGGCCGACCTGACCGCACTGGTGCCGGCATTCACGCTGGCCGCGCCAAGCAGCGACCAGCCAACGCTGGAGGCGCAGCCGATCCGCTGGGATACCCTCATCGGTGCCGGACGCGACCTGCGCCATCCGCAGGACCTGCTCGCCCTGCCCGATGGCGATCTGATGCTGAGCGCTGAAATCTTGGACACCAGCGGCTGGTCACAGCGGGTGTTGCGCCTGCGTGACGCCAACGGCGAGTGGAAAGTGGAAAGCGTTTGGCGCGGCGACCAAAGCGCCCGCCAGCTTGCGCTCAGTGCGGATGGGCACACCGTGTGGTTCGCCAGCAATACCACGCGTGACGATGCAACGCAGATGCACGCTTACGACGTGGCGACGCGCCAGCTCGCCAGCTACACCCTGGGCCTGCCCGACACTGACAACCGTATCAACAACTGGCGTTGGGAACTGGCTGACGATCAGCTGCCCGTGATCTTCGATCATCGCTCCGCGCCACTGTTCGATCGCGACAAAGCGGACGCCAGCAAGCTCGGCGGCGAACGACTGATCGTGATGCGACCGGCCACGCCGCCGCCCGCTGCCGGCGGCACCTGGTCGTTCCAGCTGGCGGTCTCGTCCGCTCGCCAGTCCATGATGAATGTGCGGATGAAGGGGAATACCGATATCTGGCCCGTACGTTGGCGTGGCTCCAAGACCTTCTGGACCGAAGACCAGCCCGGCATCGCCGAACTGGATGCTGCCAACGGCCACGTACTGCGTGCCCTGCCCCTGCCCCAGCGCTTCGGCACGCCCGACCGCAACGACGCAGGCGGCGCGGCGGCTTGGGTGCCCACGCCGCTGGGTTCGCCGGAGGCCGGCTGGATCGCCAGCGGCTTCGTGCTCATGCTGACCGACGACGGCAGCATGCCGCCCAAGCTCGACGGCGCCACAAACCGCAGCGACCGTTTCGTCGGTATGCACGTGGTCGACCTGAAAGACGGCCGTGTGCGCCTGTCCGCCCTGCTCGGCCGCGCCGACACGCTGCAAGCCGCCGCACGTTCCGCCAACGGACGCCTGCTGGCCATCGGCTCCAACGGCATCAAACCGCGCGGCCCCAAGGTCGTGCTGTGGGATATCGCCAAAGCGCAAACGCCGGTACGGCTCAGCGCACCGGAGCGCGGCGAACTGCATGCGCTGGCGTTCTCATGGAACGGCGCCGACCTGTGGGCGCTGAGCGGTGGCGAACTGCTGCACTGGCGCCTGCCTGACACGCTCAAGGATGCCGCCGCACGAGGGAGCTTTCCCGACCAGTCGCATCGCTGACCACAGGCTCTAACAGGGGATGCTCGCCTGGATCGAGCCCGCCGCCACAAACTCGTCTCAAGCCGATCACGATCCGGTCATCTGCCGATCGCATGCTTTCCGGGTACCGTCCCCTGAAGTTCCCCGCCGTGCTCGCCCAATACGTTTACTCCGCCAAGATAGGCATGTTCCGCATCGTTCGCCATGGTCGTCGCTGGCGCAGCATGCTCGACATGCAGGAAGTCGATCGACATGACAGCGCCGAATCCGCGCTGGAAGCGCTGCGTCTCAACTGGCCGCATGCGCGACTGCCAGCGCGAATCGCTGATTGGCGTTATGTGCCGGAACTGGCGCTGGCCCACTCCCGGGTGTCGGGCGAGCCGGCGACCCGCTGGCGCCTGGCTGGCTGATCTTTTCAGGCAGGGCTGTCGCCACTGATGGGGCGCAAGCCATCGACCATCGCGCGCGCCAATTCGCGCTCGCCAAGCACCACCAGATCCGCACCTTGTTGTTGCAAGTGTTCGCGGCATTCTTCCGAATCGGCGCGAGCGATGATCCGGAGGTTCGGATTCAACAACCGCGCCGCGCGCACCACTTCGCCGCTCTCAAAAGCCTGGGGCACCGTCACCATCAGCACGCGCGCCTGCGGAAGATTCGCCGCCGCCAGCACCTCGTCGCTCGAGGCATTGCCGACGATGGTTTCGATACCGTTCTGTCGCAGAGCTTCGACGTGATCCTTTTCTTCCTCCAGCACCAACAACGCGTCGCCTCGCGCGTGCACGGCCTCACCCAGAAGCTGGCCCAGACGGCCGTAACCGGCAACCACCACGTGATCACGCAAGCCGCTGACCGGCCAGATCACATCGTCTGAGATCAGATCGCCCATCGCCACGGGAGCAGCACCCACGGCCATGCCTTCAGCAGCGGGCTGGCGCCTCGCATCGTAAGCATCCAGCCAGGGCTTGGCGCGGTCGAGCAGCTTGAACAGAAAGGGGTTGATCAAGATGGAAAGTATCGCCGCGGCAAGCAGAACATCCTGCGCCTCCTGGGACACCAGATTCTGCGCCACGCCGGCGCCAATCAGAATGAAGGAGAACTCGCCGATCTGCGCCAGGCTGACCGCGATGGTCACGGCGGTGCGCATGGGATGACCGAAGGCACGCACGATGCCCAGCGCTGCCAACGACTTGCCCACCAGGATAATCAGCAACGCCGCCAGCACCACCAGCGGATGGGTGATCAAGATGTGGTAGTTGAGCAACATGCCGATGGAAACAAAGAACAACACCGCGAATGCATCCCGCAGCGGTAGCGTTTCTTCCGCGGCGTCATGCGCCAACTTGGATTCGCCCATCATCATGCCGGCGAAGAAGGCGCCCAACTCGAACGACACTCCGAACAATCCAGCCGCTCCAAAAGCCACACCCAGCGCGATGGCGAGCACGGCCAGGCGAAACAACTCGCGCGAACCGGAATGCGCGACGTTCTTCAATATCCAGGGAATCAGCCGCTTGCCGACCACCAGCATCAGGGCGATGAACAGCATCACCTTGCCCAAGGTCAAACCCACCGTGCTGGCGATCTGGCCGAACGACAGCGCTGCGCCGCTATCACCGGCGGTGGAAGCACCGATGGCCGGCAGCAACACCAGCGCCAACACCATGGCCAGGTCCTCGACAATCAACCAGCCCACAGCGACGCGGCCGCGTTCAGTATCCATCAAGCGGCGTTCGTCCAGCGCGCGCAACAGCACCACCGTGCTGGCCACCGACAAGGCCAGGCCAAACACGAAGCCTTGCGCAAACGGCCAGCCCAGCATCCACGCCAGCAACATGCCAAGCAGGGTCGCCACCGCCATCTGCCCAAGCGCGCCAGGGATCGCGACGGCCTTCACTGACAGCAGATCCTTCAGCGAGAAATGCAGGCCCACCCCAAACATCAGCAACACCACGCCAAGCTCGGCCAGCTGATGCGCCAGTGGTCCGTCTGCCACGAAGCCGGGCGTGAACGGCCCGGCGACCACGCCAGCAAGCAGATAGCCCGCCAGGATCGGCAGCTTCAGCCGATGCGCCATGGCCGCAAACACGAAGGCGAGCACGATGCCGCCGACTACAGTTGCGATAAGCGGGGCGTCATGCATGGCAACGGTCCTTGAACGGCTGAGAGGAAGTCCGTGCGCCTAGATCGACGCATAGGGAGAACGCAAACCGCCGTCATCCGACGCTGGTCACGCGCTACACGAGGGATGCCTACGTTGAATAGATCAGGGCATCCCTAACTCTCGTTGTAAGTGCATCGGGCGATCAGCACAAGCGTGCGCCCGACGCCAAGCTCATTCCTGCGCGTTAATCACGG
Organism: Dyella subtropica; assembly: GCF_026283965.1. Taxonomy (GTDB): domain Bacteria; phylum Pseudomonadota; class Gammaproteobacteria; order Xanthomonadales; family Rhodanobacteraceae; genus Dyella_D; species Dyella_D subtropica. Next base: position 16,035 of record NZ_JAPDPD010000020.1, on the reverse strand, counting down.
CGAGGAAATCGCGCCCGTAACGCTTCAGCTTGGCCTCGCCCACGCCGCTGACGGAGGCCAGCTCATCTTCATTGGATGGCAGGGCACGCAGCATCGCCAACAAGGTGGCGTCGTGGAAAATCACATAGGCCGGCACGCCGTGCTGCTTGGCCAGTTGCGAGCGCAGTGCACGCAAAGCGTCCCACAGCGGCTGTTCGTATGCCTCGATGCCAAGGCTGCTGCCGGTCACTATCTGGCTGTCGCGACGGCGGCGCGAGCGACGCTCCGGACGCACGTCTTCGCGAAGGCGTACCGGCTGGTTGCCAACCAGCACATCACGGCTGGCCTTGGTGAGACGCAATGTGCCAAAGCCCTCGGCATCTGCTTCCAGCAGGCCGGCCGCCAGCAGCTGGCGGAACACCGAGCGCCACTGTTTGTCGTCCATGTCGGCGCCGATGCCGAAGGTGGTGAGGCGATCATGCCCCAGCTGCGTCATGCGCTCGCTGTCGATGCCACGCAGGATGTCGATCACATGGCCCGAGCCGAAACGCTGGCCGCTGCGATAAACCGCCGACAAGGCCTTCTGCGCTGGCACGGTGGCGTCCCAGGTCTTGGGCGGCTCCACGCAGTTGTCGCAGTGGCCGCAAGGGCCGTGGTAGTTCTCGCCGAACGCCGCAAGCAGCAGCTCGCGCCGGCAGCGCGTGGCCTCGGCATAAGCCAGCAATAGCTCCAGTTTCTGCCGCTCGATGCGCTTGCGCTCATCGGCCGATTCGGACTGGGCGATCATCTGGCTCATGGTCACCACGTCGGACAGGCCGTAGATCATCCACGCCTCGGCCGGCAGGCCGTCGCGGCCACCACGACCGGTTTCCTGGTAATAGCCTTCCATGCTGCGCGGCAAGTCCAGGTGCGCCACGAAGCGCACATCGGGCTTGTCGATGCCCATGCCGAACGCCACCGTGGCCACCATCACCACGCCGTCTTCGCGCAGGAAGCGTTGCTGGTTGGCTGCGCGCGTCGCCGCATCCAGCCCGGCGTGATAGGGCAGCGCTTCCATGCCCGCCTCCGCCAGCGCCGCCGCTGTCTCGTCCACTTTTTTGCGACTCAGGCAATACACGATACCCGCGTCGCCGCGATGCCCTTCGAGAAAATCCATCAATTGCCGCCGCGCGTTGTGGCGCAAGCCGACGCGGTAGCGGATGTTGGGGCGGTCGAAGCTCGACACGAACTGGCGCGCGTCCTGCAGCGCAAGCCGCTCGACGATCTCCTCGCGCGTGCGTGGATCGGCCGTGGCCGTGAGCGCAATGCGCGGCACTTGCGAAAAGCGCTGGTGCAGCACGGCCAGTTCGCGATATTCCGGACGGAAGTCGTGTCCCCATTGCGATACGCAGTGCGCTTCGTCGATGGCGAACAACGCGACCTCGGTCTGCTCCAGCAGGCTCAGGAAGCGCGCAGTGAGCAATCGTTCGGGCGCCACATAGAGCATATTCAGTTCGCCGGCCAGCAATTGGCGCTCGACGTTGCGCTGGGCTTCCGCACTCAGGCTGGAATTGAGGTAGGCCGCCGCCACGCCGGCTTCGCGCAACGCGTCGACCTGATCCTGCATCAACGCAATCAACGGCGACACCACGATGCCCGTGCCCTGCCGCAGCAGTGCGGGAATCTGGAAGCATAGCGATTTGCCGCCGCCGGTCGGCATCAACACCAGCGCGTCGCCACCCTCCGTCACGTGCTCGACGATGGCTTGCTGCGGGCCGCGGAAACTGGTGTAACCGAAGATGCTGTTGAGAATGTCGAGGGGCGTGGAAGGCATCTGCGGAATGCTAGCAAATGCGCATCGACTTACCTGCAGGTGAAGTGCGATCCATCGGGTACGTCTTGTCTCCGATAGATGTGCGTTGGAGAGGATGTCGCGAGCACCCGCCCCTCACCCCAGAGGGGAAAGGGGCAGCAAACTCAAGATCCCGGCATACCCCACAGCGCCCGATCGACATCCGCGTCCAGCCCAAAGCGGGAGAGCGGCACCCGGCCGTTCTTCACCTCCACGCCTTCGGCCCGTAGCAGCCGGCATTGCTCGCGAAAGCCCCGACTCCCGGCCGGCAGGGCAACCTCCCCGCTGGCCCGCAACACCCGAAACCAGGGTAGCTCCATGCCGTCGGGCACTTCGCCCAACAGGCGCCCGACCAGCCGTGCCCGCCCCGGAAGGCCGGCGCGGGCGGCGATTGCTCCATAGCTGGCGACCCGGCCGGGCGGAATGGCCGCGATAGCGGCGTAAATACGGGCTTGGGCTTCGTTCATGGCGAGACGTTGACACAAAGTCGTGGCAGAGTAGCGAAGGATCGACCTTGGAGCCTGTCCTCGCGCGGGAGTGCGGACTATGGGGCGCGCTCATAATTATGGGAGTCGCATCATGCGTCACTTCGAAGCCGTGCGTTCCCACATCGGCAGCATGCACGAGCTGCGTCACAACGACCCTTATCTGATCAGCTTCGATCTGCAGCTGCCGCACGGACGCCACCAGGGTATCTACCTGACCGAGCTGGAGGACGAAACGGGGGGGCGCTATCTGCGCATCTCCACGCCTATCGGCCCGTTGGCCGGCTCGGATGCACGCCGCTGCCTGCGTTTCAACTGGGAGCAGCGCACCGGCTTCCTGGCAGTGGCCGATCTGGACGGCTCGCCCTATCTGCATCTCTGCGAGAACCGCCCTTACGAACTGCTCAATACCGCCGAACTCAGGCGGCTGATCAATGAACTGGGCACCCTGGGCGATCAGCTGGAACGCGTCGTCGCCGCGGGTGGCGACGACCTCTGAGAACGCTGTCTCTCAGATGCGTGGGTCTCTCAGATGCGTGGGACGGGGTGACCGCCCCAACCTATCGCTGGCGTCAGAACCACTGCGCAGCCAGGCGCACCGCACCGTAGGCCAGTAGCGCGGTGACCGGCAGGGTCAGAATCCATGCCCACACCATGCGCTCCACCACCGACCAGCGGATGGCGTTCCAGCGCTTGGCCGCACCTACGCCCATGATCGAGGCGGACACGTTGTGTGTGGTGGACACCGGCACGCCGAACGCCGAGGCGGCGAGGATCACCGCCGCCGAACTGCCTTCGGCAGCAAAACCGTTGATCGGATGCAGCTTGACCATCTTGTGGCCCAGCGTCTTGATGATGCGCCAGCCACCGCCGGCCGTACCGGCCGCCATGGTCAACGCACACACGACCGCCACCCAGGCAGGCACGTTGAAACCGCCATCGCTCGATCCCGCGATGCGCAGAAAGCCCAACCAATCCGGCAGTTGGTCGAACTGACCGGCCGCCGTCGCACCAGCGAGCGCCAGCGCGATGATGCCCATGCTCTTCTGCGCGTCGTTCATGCCATGGGCCAGGCCCATGGCGCTGGCCGATGCGATCTGAGCCTTGCCGAAGAAGCTGTTGACGAACGGCGTGCGCCCGAACCGGCGCAGGAAGCCTTCGCGATGGGAGAACCAGCTGAGCAGCGCGTATAGCGCGCCCATCAGCAGAAAGCCCATCACGAAGCCGAGCAGTGGCGACACCACCATCGGCACGATCACTTTCGGTATCACACCCTTGCCTAGCCACCAATGATCGCCACCCTGCATCCAGATGATCGAGTGGAAGTTGTCGCCCGAAGCGGCGATGGCCGCACCCACCAGTGCACCGACCAGGGCGTGACTGGAACTGGACGGCAGGCCCAGCCACCAGGTGATGAGATTCCACACCGTGGCTGCGCCCAGAGCGCAGATCAGCAGCTGCGGACCGGCGGCGACCACATGGGTGTCGAGCAGGCCGGCGGCGATCGTCTTGGCCACCGCCGTGCCCCACAGCGCGCCGATCAGGTTGGTCACCGCCGCCAGCAGCACCGCCTGGCTGGGTGTGAGCACCTTGGTCGCCACCACCGTGGCGATGGAGTTGGCGGTGTCGTGGAAACCATTGATATAGGTGAAGACGAGTGCGATCAGCACCACCGCGACAACCATGCTCATCGCGGCGACCTCAGGAGTTTTTCAGCACGATGGAATAAACGATGTTGCCGACGTCGCGGCATTTGTCGATGGCTTTTTCGAGCAGCTCGAACAGATCCTTCGCCAGCATCGCGCGCATGGCGTCGTTGCCTTCCACATACAGCGTGCGGTACGGCGACAGCAGCATGCGGTCGCCTTCGGATTCCAGCGTCTGCAAACGGTCCTGCAGCTTTTTCACCGGATCGATGCGCAAACCGAGGCGCAACTCGCCGATCATCTCCGACACCACCGCGGTGGCGCGCTCCAGCACCAGCGCGCGCTGGGCGAAGTCGATGTCGCTGACACGCGAAGCGACGATCTCGTAGCGCTCGGCGAACTTCTCGATGGTCTTGGGGATTTTGTACAGCGCTGAATTCAGCGCTTCGATGTCCTCGCGGTCCAGCGCGGTGACAAACGTGTTCACCAGCTCCTCGCTGATCTGTCCCGCCAGCGCCTTCTCTCTCGCGCGCGCCGAGGCGAACGCCGCCATCACTGGGGCATGATCGGTGTGGGTGAGCAGCTCATGCAGTGCCCGTGCACTTTCCTTCGCGGCCTCAGCGCTTTGCTCAAGCAGGCCATAGAACTTGTCGCCTTTGCCGAAGATCGTTTGCAGTGAAAACATGCGGAGAGTGCCTGGGGGAATGAGCCAAATGACGGCTATGTTACAGGAGCGCCCCACCCCACCGCACCGCACCAAGCCACGTTGACCAGGGAGCCCCCCCCAGAAAACCTCAAAGTCATCGATGGCTGGCCGCGCCGCGTCCACGTAGCGATTCCAGTCTCTTCCGAGGCCATCGAACAGACCTTCAGGCCTTACACTGGGCGCTATGCCCCTCCTTTGCCCCCTGAGACACGGATGCTGACTGAGATCGCGATTGTCTTCGTGCTCGCCCTGTTCAACGGCTTCTTTGCGCTCTCGGAGATGGCGCTGGTGGCCTCGCGCAAGAGCCGCCTCAAGCAGATGGCCAAGACCAGCCGCAGCGCCCGTGTTGCGCTGCGACACGCTGAAGCCCCCGAACATTTCCTGTCCACCGTACAAGTGGGCATGACCCTGGTGATCCTGATCACCGGCTCCTTGGCCGGCGACGCCCTGGGCGACCATTTCGCCGAGGTCATTCACGGTGAACGCGCCGCTTGGCTGGAACCCTACGCCAAGCTACTTGGCTTCGTGCTCGGTTTCGCGTTGATTTCCTTCGTACAGATCGTGATCGGCGAACTGGTGCCGAAGCGGCTGGCCTTGTCGGCACCGGAGCGCTTGGCCGGCTATGTCGCCATGCCCATGCTGGTGCTATCGCGCATCACCGCTCCCTTTGTGTGGCTGCTCAACCTCTCCAGTGACCTGTTGCTGCGCCTGTTGCGTGTGAGAAAACGCGGCAGCAGCACCGTGACCGAGGAAGAAATCCGCCTGCTGGTGGCCGAAAGCGCCGAACAGGGCCTGCTGGATGCCGACGAGCGCAACATGGTCAATCGTGTACTGCGCCTGGGTGACCGCACCGTGGACAGCGTGATGACGCCGCGCACACGCATTGCGTGGCTGGACATGTCCGCCACGCAGGAAGATAACGACGAAATCCTGCGCGACACGCCCTATTCGCGCTATCCGGTATACCGCGGCGACGAAAGCGACGTAGCCGGCGTGGTGGAGGTAAAGAACCTGCTGCGCAATTTCAGGCGCGGCTCGCCAGATCTGTTCGGCCGCATGGCCAAGCCGCTGTTCGTGCCAGCCGCGGCGCGGGCGCTGGACCTGCTGGAAGAATTCCGCGACGCCGAAACGCAGATGGCCCTGGTGGTGAATGAATACGGCGACATCGAAGGCCTGGTCACCATCAACGACCTGCTCGCTGCCGTGATTGGCGCCACGCAGCTGGGGCAAGGGCGAGAGGAAACGTCGCCGATCGTGGCGCGCGAGGATGGTAGCTGGCTGGTCGACGGCTCGATCTCGACCGACGACTTGCGCGAACTGCTGCATGTGGACCATCTGCCGGGCGAACAGGAACACGAATACCGCACCGCCGCCGGCATGGTGATGGCCGCGCTCGGCCACATCCCTCAGACCGGCGAAGTGTTCGCCTGGCAAGGCATCCGTTTCGAAGTGGTGGATCTCGATGGGGCGCGCATCGACAAGCTGCTGATTACACCGGCGCGACGGATTGATCTGGCTGACGACGAGCAGTGAATAGTTGAAGGGTTATCGCAAGAGCGTTACCCCTCCCCAGCCCTCCCCTGTCCCACGGGACTAGCTTCGCGTCGCAAGCAAGGGAGGGAGGGAGCAGGGTATCGCAAGCTTTGGCTCCTCCCCTTGCTTGCAGGGGGAGGCTGGGAGGGGGTAAGCCCTTGCGACACCGCCCATCCCTGGCGCAACAACTAATCCCGCCGCGCCAACATCGCCATCCGCTGCGCGTCCGCCAGAATCCCGTGCAGCATGCGCAGTTCGCGCTCATCCATCTGCGCACGCTGAAACAGCTTGCGTAGGCGCAACATGATCGTGGTCGGCGCGCGGCCTTTGTGGAAGTCGATGTCATCCAACGTCTGGGCCAGGTGTTCGTAGAAACGCTCCATCTGCGCGGCATCGGCCGGCGGCTCCACATCGGCACGTACCGGCGGTTCCGGCGTCTCGCCACCGAGCAAGGCCACACGCAACTCGTAGGCCATCACCTGCACGGCCTGGGACAGATTCAATGAGCTGAAATCGTCCACGCTGGGGATACGAACCATGGCGTGACAGCGCGCCAGCTCCTCGTTCTCCAGACCCGTGCGCTCGTTGCCGAACACCAGTGCCACCTGCTCGCCACGCGCGGCGGCGGCCAGTGCGCGACTGGCGGCTTCGCGCGGGGAGATCTCCGGCAGGTCCACTCCGCGACGGCGAGCCGACAAGCCCAACGCCAGGCTGCAGCCGGCCAGGCCATCGATCAGCCCCTCATGCACGCCCGCGCTTTCCAGCACGTCGTCGGCGCCGGCCGCCAGGGCCGAGGCCTCGCGATCGGGGAAACGGTGCGGCGCCACCAGGTCCATCCGCGTGAAACCCATGGTCCGCATGGCCCGCGCCGCGCTACCGATGTTGCCCGGGTGCGAGGTGCGCACCAGGACATAGCGAATGCGGGAGGCTAGGTCTTCAGCGGTGGTCATGCGACGGATCCGACAGGGTTTGGCCGGCAAGGATAGTGGACTCGCCAGGCGCTGGCTTCGTCCTGCGGCCGCCCTCTGCTAGAATCCCGCGCCGCATCCCGTTCTTTTCTAAAGCCGAAGCCATGCCAAGACCCGCCGTCAACGTCGCGGTGCGCGCCGCGCGCGCCGCAGGAAACATCATCCTGCGCTATATGAACCGCATCGACGGACTCAACGTCGTCGAAAAACAACGCATGGATTTCGCCTCCGAAGTCGACAAGCTGGCCGAAGCCGAGATCATCAAGGAGCTTCGCCGCGCCTACCCGACCCACGCCATCCTCGCTGAGGAAAGCGGCGCCATCGGCAAGGGCCCGCTGCAGTGGGTGATCGATCCGCTCGACGGCACGCACAATTACCTGCGCGGCATCCCGCACTTCTCCGTGTCCATCGCCTTGCTCGACAAGGGTGAGCCGGTGTACGCCGTGGTGTTCGATCCGCTGCGCGACGAGCTGTTCACCGCGAGCAAGGGTGACGGCGCCTATCTCAACGACCGCCGCCTCCGCGTCGGCAAACGCGAGAACCTCGGCGGCGCGATCATCGCCACCGGCTTCCCTTACCGCCAGCGCGGTCATCTCGAATCGCAGCTCAACATGACCCGCGCCCTGCTCGGCCAGGCTGAGGACATTCGCCGCTCCGGCTCGGCCGCACTGGACCTGGCCTATGTGGCCGCCGCGCGCTACGACGGCTACTTCGAGATCGGCCTGAAGCCGTGGGACATGGCTGCCGGTGTGTTGCTGGTGCGCGAGGCGGGCGGACGCTATTGCGACTTCGCCGGCCGCGACGGCATCCCGGCCAGCGGCAACATCGTCGCCGGCAATCTGAACGTGGCGCAGGCGATGGTGGACGCCATCGGTGCGCAGGCCACACCAGCGCTGTTGAAGGCCTGAGTCAGCCCCCATCGCGGGATATAGAGAAGGCGCCCTTGGGCGCCTTCTTCGTTTCAGAACGACGATCGCACGGAATCGTCAAACCGGCGGCGTTTCGCCCGCATCGCGTAGAAATCCGCGCAGAAACGGCACCGTGATCCTGCGTTGCGCAGCCAGCGAGGCCAGATCGAGTTTGTCGAGCAGATGGAGCAGCGCGCCCAGATCGCGCGCATAGCGAGCGAACAGCCAGTCGAGCACGGTGTCGTCCAGTTCGATGCCGCGCGCCGTGGCCTGGCCTTTCAACACATCCCGCCGCTCGGCGTCATCCAGTGGCTTCAGCACGGCCTGCTGGCACGCGCCCAAGCGCGAGCGCAGATCGGGCAAAACCAAACCTAGTTGAAGGGGCGTCGCTTCCGCGGCGAACAGCAAAGCCGAACCTTCGGCCCTGGCCTGGTTGTACACATCGAACAGCGCGTGCTCCGCTTCGCGGTCGCCCGCGATGGCACCGAGATCATCCAGCGCGAGAAACTCGCTGCCAGCCACACCGCGGATGGCAGCAGCCCGGTTGGCGATGCTGGCTAACGGCAGGTATTGCACGGTGCGCCCGGCTTCGCTGGCCGCCTGGCAGGCCGCCATCAAAAGGTGGCTCTTACCGCTGCCGGCCGGGCCACTGAGATAAAGCCAGGCAGTCCCGGGCGTGGTCGCCAGCCGTTGTACGGCGGCTACCGTCGCCGCGTTGGCGCCGGCGTGGAAATGTTCAAAGCGCTGGCGGCGCGGCCAGCGCAGCGCGAGAGGAAGCTGAGGAATCATGACTGATGCTTGTCGCCCTTGTCCGTCGGACGATTCATCGCCCCATTCGCCTCGACTGTGCCCTCATCCGTAGCGACTGTGACGTATGCATCGGCGATCACCGGATCCTGCCTGCCCTCTTCCATGTACAACCGGCTATGGCGATAGCGCTGCGTCAGATAGCGCAGCACCACCAGGATCACCGATGCGGCCGGCAGCGCCAGCAGAACGCCCAGAAAACCGAACAAGTACCCCCCGGCCAGCACGGCGAAGATCACCGCCACCGGGTGCAGGCCGATCTTCTCGCCCACCAGGCGCGGCACCAGCACGTAGCCTTCCAGCAGCTGGCCAATGGTGAACACGCCCACCACCATCAATAGATGACTCCAGTCGCCGTACTGCACCAGCGCGGCGATGATGGCCGAACCGAAGCCGACGATGAAACCCAGGTACGGCACGAAACTGAGCAGCCCAGCGACCATGCCGATCAACGGTCCCACCGACAGGCCGACGAAGGTCAGGCAGGCACCGTAGAAAATGCCCAGCGCCAGCATTACCAGCAGCTGACCGCGCACGAAAGCGCCGAGCACAAGGTCCGATTCGTGTGCAAGGTGGGCAATGGTCGGCTCGATCGAGCGCGGCAGCATGTCGTCGATCCACGCCACCAATCGGTCCCAGTCGCGCAGCAGGTAGAACGCCACCACGGGGATCAACACCAGGTTGGTCATCCACATCACCACGCCGATGCTGGAACGGGTGAGCTTGCCCAGCACCGACGAGGCCACGCTACCGATCGAGCCGATGTGGTCTTTGATGTCGGCCATCAAACGGTCGGTATCGAAAGCGGAGGGATCCAGGCGCAGCTTGGCCTCCAGCCAAGGCAAGGCAATGTTGCGCACCCAGTCCACGTAGTGCGGCAAGCTCTGCACCAGGTTGTCGACCTGACGCGAGATCAGCGGAATCAGCAGCAGCAGCGCGCCCACCGTGACCAGCACCAGCACGATGAACACCACGCTCACCGCCAGCGTGCGGCCCATACCGATGCGCTCGAGGCGATCGGCGAGCGGGTCGCCCAGGTAGGCCATCGTCGCGGCGAATGCGAAGGGCATCAGCACCGGCGCCAGCAGCCAGAGCACGTAGAGGATGCCTGCGGTGATCGCGAGCATCTGCCAGCGGCGGGAGGAATCTTGAGTCATCGTCACGGCTCGTCGGGGCGGGGCCAGGGGCAGCTGCCGGGGCGGGCTGGGCCACATGCAAGTGTGACCCATGCAGGGGGGCGCTGTCAGCGCGGGCTATCCGGGTCGCGCGCGTGCCATGTCACCCAAGCCCGCCGCGACCAACGCAGCACGTAGTCCAGACCGCTGGCGATGCACAGCACCGCAGCAAGCATCGCCAGCGGCGCGAGCGGCGGCGATGGCCAGCCACTGGCGGCGACCAGCACCGCCAGCAGATACACGATCTGCAGCAAGGTGCAGGCCTTCGAAAGCGAGCTCGGCTCCGGACGGATCGGACCGATGAACAGCCGCCACGCCAGCGCGCCGGCCACGATCACCACATCGCGCCCACATACCAACAGCGCCAGCCACCACGGCGCCATACCGACCCAAGCCAACAGCAGAAAGCAGGCGACCAGCAGCAATTTATCCGCCAACGCATCCAGGATGCCGCCCAGCCGGCTCTGCCAGTGGTAGCGACGCGCGATAAAACCATCTAGTCCATCGGAAATGCCGGCTACCGCGATCAACCCCAAGGCCATGCGCGGTTGCATAGCAAGGATGGCCCAACCGATCGGTAGCGCCAGCACCATCCGCAACAGCGAGATGGCGTTGGGCAGGTGACGCCAGGGAGAGCGTGGCGTGGCAGGCATCACCGCGGGCTCCGGGTGTCTGCGCCCGGCCTCAATGCACCCAGCGCAGACTGGCGTCGGCACCCGCGTGGGCGTCACCTGCCAGCAGACGGCCACCCGCGGCGAGATTGTTGGCCAGCGCGTTCAATGGCAGGCCGGTCTTCATGCCGAGCAACATGCCATCACCCTGCGCGCTCAACGTCACCACCTGACGAACCATGGGATCGGCACGCAAGGTGGCCAGCAGGTTGGCGTAATCCATGGCGGAATTCACACCGCTCACCCATAGCTTGCCGTCGATATTGCCTGAGCCGATCACGTTGAGCTGCTTGCCAAGGCGATCGGCCAGCGCATTGCCGGCATCGGCGAACAGGGTCGCGCTGCTGGTACCCACACCACTCCAGCGTTGCTGCGGACCGCCGGAGACCAGATTCCAATCCGCACCGTCGCCATGCAGCTGGCCAAGCAGAACCAGGCCGGTCTTGTACTGGCGCGCCAGATTGAAGATCTGCTCGAGGTCGGCCGAAGCCACCGTGGGTGCCTCCGTGGCCTTGCCCGGATCGGCCAGCACCACGTTGTAGCCGCGCGCCACCATGGCTTGGGCAAGGGGCTCCAGCGCATCCTTGGTCAGCACGCTGCCATCCTCGTCGCGCACCAACAGCAGCACGGGCGGCTTGCCGGTCGTGCCGGCCACGCCCATCTGGGCAATCATGCGTTGCACCGCACCCTGATCGAAAGTGACCTGCAGGCTCAGGCCAGTTCCGGCCGTGCCGCGCTGGTATTGGTACTGCTGCACGATGCCCGGCGCGCCTTTCAGGGCGTCGGCGTAGCCAGGCTTGCTACGCAGGTCTTGGCCACCGGCGGTGCGGGCCAGCACCTGGCTGAGCGCCACGCCGAACGCCTCGTCGCGCTGTGCCTCGCTGGTATCGTTCACCGGCACGATCACCGTGTAGGGCGAAACCTGGCCCTGGGCATGCGCACCAGGGAGCAAGAGAGCCAACAGAAAGCCGACGATCAGCAGGCGTGACAGGCGCATAAGCTCGGAGGCATCAAGGGAAAACTGGCCGAAGTCTGCCCAATCCGTCCCCTAGCGTCTATCATTACGCGTTTCTCCACGCCGGTTTCCGCCATGTCCGACGCTCTCACCTACCGCGCAGCCGGTGTCGATATCGACGCGGGCAATGCCGTGGTCGAACGCATCAAGCCCCTGGTCAAGCGCACCTTCCGCCCGGAAGTGATGGGCGGCCTGGGCGGTTTCGGCGGCCTGTTCGATCTGTCCGGTCGCTATAAGGAGCCGGTGCTGGTTTCCGGTACCGACGGCGTGGGCACCAAGCTCAAGCTCGCTCAGCAGCTGGGCCGGCACGACACCATCGGCATCGACCTGGTCGGCATGTGCGTCAACGACGTGCTGGTGCAAGGCGCCGAGCCGCTGTTCTTCCTCGACTACTTCGCCACCGGCAAGTTGGACGTTGACACCACGGTCGCCGTCGTCGGCGGCATCGCCAAGGGCTGCGAACTGGCTGGCTGCGCGCTGATCGGCGGCGAGACGGCGGAAATGCCCGATATGTATCCGCCGGGCGAATACGACCTGGCCGGCTTTACTGTCGGCGCGGTCGAGAAGTCGCAGCTGCTCAGCGGCGACGCCATCGTGGCGGGCGACGTGATTCTCGGCGTGGCCTCGTCCGGCCCGCATTCCAACGGCTATTCGCTGATCCGCAAGATTCTGGATCGCGCCGGCCGTCCGCTGGATCTCGATCTTGGTGGCGTGACGCTGGCCGATGCGCTGATGGCGCCGACCACCATCTACGTGAAGCCGATGTTGGAACTGCTGAAGTCCGCACCGGTACATGGCATGGCTCACATCACCGGTGGTGGCCTGAAGGAAAACATCATCCGCGTGGTGCCCGACTCGCTCGGTATCACGCTCGACGCCTCGGCCATCGTGCTGCCGCCGGTGTTCGAGTGGCTGATGCGCGAAGGCAATGTGGCACGCGAAGAAATGTGGCGCACCTTCAACTGCGGCGTGGGCTTCACCGTGATCCTGTCGCGCGACGCGGCGCCGGCAGCCTCTGCGCTGCTGGCAAAGCATGGCCTGGCCAGCTCGGTGATCGGCGAAGTGGTTCCAGCCAAGGGCGAAGAGCGCGTGCATATCGATTGAGGCGCTTCAAGCGCCTCAGCCACCCGCATCATTCATTCGCGAAACCCGCACCACGGCACTGGATCCCGGCCTGCGCCGGGATGACGGCACAGAAGACGACCCGCTACACAGCATGCCCTCACCTCTACGCATCGCCGTACTCGCCTCCGGACGCGGCAGCAATCTGCAAGCGCTGATCGCTGCGCGCGATGCGGGCGAGCTGCCAGTGGAGTTCGTGGCCGTAGGCAGCGACAAGGCCAGCGCTGGTGCGCTTGAGCTGGCCAAAAGAGCGGGCATTCCCAGCTTCGTGTTGAATCCGCGTGACTTCCCCACCCGTCGCGACTACGACTTCGAACTATTCGCCCGCCTCAATGCCAGCGGCGCCGACCTGCTGGTACTCGCCGGCTTCATGCGCATCATCGATGGGGATGCACTGAAGCCCTGGGTCGGGCGGATGATCAACATCCATCCCTCCCTGCTGCCGAAGTATCGCGGTCTGCACACCCATCGGCGCGCCCTGGAAGCGGGTGACAGCGAACATGGCGTCAGCGTCCACTACGTCACCGCGGAACTGGACGGTGGACCAGTGATCGCGCAAGCACGCATCGACGTGCTTGCCGGCGACGATGAGCACAGCCTCGCCCAGCGCCTGCTGGTACAGGAGCATCGCCTGCTCCCGGCCGTTACCCGGCTGATTGCTGCAGGTCGACTAGCCTTGGCCGCGCCGGATGGCGTCGAGCTGGACGGCCAACGCCTGGCCGCGCCGCTACGCCTCAGCGGCCATACGTTGACGCGCTGATCGAATACCTTCAACGAGGTGTTCCTCGCTCCTCAAAGCCGGGCACATCCATGTGCCCTCTCCGCGTTCCTCGCTCCTCAAAGCCAGGCACATGCATGTGCCTTCTCCGCGTTCCTCGCTCCTCAAAGCCAGGCACATCCATGTGCCTTCTCCGCGTTCAGCCGCGTCGCGTAGACTGCGGCGCCATGGCTACCTTCACTCCCGCGCGCAAGTTCATCGCCGGTCTCGCACTGGCCGTTTCCACCACCGCAGTCTTCGCCGCGACGCCCTCGCCGTTCACTGCGACCTATCAAGTGCTGCAAGGCGGACAAGTCATTGGCGAAGCCGTGGTCAGCCTCAAGCCGGCAGGCAGCGGGCAATGGGAATACAGCAACCAGACCCACGGCACCTCCGGGCTGGCCGCCGCCCTCGGAGCCAACTCCAGCGAGACCACTCGCTTTCGCTGGAACAACAACGCGCCGGAAACCGTCGCCTACGATTCCCGCGTGAACGCCTTCAAAGTGAAGCAGCGGCATACCGAAGTGAACTGGTCGACCAACCAGGTCTCGGTCGATGAGGGCAAGGGCGCGGATACCTATGCCGCCACACCGGGCCTGGTCGATCGCAATACCACTCCCTACGCCATCGGCCTCGCGTTGCGCGGCGGCAAGCAGGCCGTCACCCTGCCGGTGGCGGTGAGGCGCAATGTGGAAAATCAGGAGTTCAAGGTGGCCGGCAGCGACAACGTGCAAGTACCGGCGGGCAGCTTCAAAGCACAACGCGTGGAGCGCAGCCATTCCGACAAGGCTTTCAGCGCCTGGTATGTCCCGCAGAAATATCCGGTGCCAGTGAAACTGGCGCAGAGCGAGGGCGGCAATCTCACTCTGCAGCTGGTGAGCTACAAGGGCCAGTGAGCGCCCGCTTTGCGGGCTGGTAAGTTGCCTACCGCACAGGCTGTAAAGAAGTAAGGCCGCACGCCCGCGGCCTTACTCGAGACGCGAAGCGTCGACTTACTTCTTACCGCCTCGCTGCTTACGACGGCAGACGGCGGATCTTCGCGCCGAGCACGCCCAACTTCTCTTCGATGTTCTCGTAGCCGCGATCGATGTGATACACGCGGTCAACGGTGGTGTCGCCTTCCGCCACCAGGCCGGCCAGCACCAGGCACGCGGAAGCGCGCAGGTCGGTGGCCATGATCGGCGCACCGCTCATCTTCGCCACGCCCTGGATGATGGCGGTGTTGCCTTCAAGGCGGATATCCGCCCCCAGGCGCTGCAGCTCATGCGCGTGCATGAAGCGGTTCTCGAACACCGTCTCAGTGATGATGCCCACGCCCTCGGCCACGCAGTTCAGCGCGGTGAACTGCGCCTGCATGTCAGTGGGGAACGCCGGATACGGCGCGGTGGTGATATTGACCGCCTTCGGCCGCCGGCCCTGCATGTCCAGCTCAATCCAGTCCGGACCGGTGGAGATGTGTGCGCCAGCCTCTTCCAGCTTGGCCAGCACGGAATCGAGCGTATTGGCGCGCGCGTTGCGAGCTCGCACCTTGCCGCCAGTCATCGCCGCACCGACCAGGAAGGTGCCCGTTTCGATGCGGTCCGGCAGTACTTCGTACTCGGCGCCGTGCAGACGCTCGACGCCCTGAATAATCATGGTGGAGGTGCCAGCGCCTTCGATCTGCGCACCCATGGCGATCAGGCAGTTGGCCAGGTCGACCACCTCGGGCTCCTGTGCGGCGTTCTCGATGATGCTGGTGCCCTGGGCCAGGACTGCCGCCATCATGATGTTCTCGGTACCAGTGACGGTGACCATGTCCATCACGATGCGCGCGCCCTTCAGACGATTGGCCTTGGCCTTGATGTAGCCGTTCTCCACGCTCACCTCGGCACCCAGCGCCTGCAGGCCGCGGATGTGCTGGTCGACCGGACGCGAACCGATCGCGCAGCCGCCGGGCAGCGAGACCTCGGCATGGCCGAAGCGCGCCACCAACGGCCCCAGCACCAGAATCGACGCGCGCATGGTACGCACCAGGTCGTAGGGCGCCACGCAATGCTCGATCGAGCGAGGATCGACGTGCATCTTCATGCGGTCGTCCAGCACCAGCTGCACGCCCATCCGACCGAGCAACTCGATGAAGGTGGTGACGTCGTGCAGGTGCGGCACATTGCTGATCGCCACCGGCTCGTCGGCCAGCAGACAGGAAGCGAGAATCGGCAGCACAGCGTTCTTGGCGCCGGAAATGCCGACCTCGCCATGGAGCGGCTCGCCGCCGCTGATCAGGATCTTGGCCATGGTTTTCCTTGGGAATGGGGGTATGAGGGTCCGGCGCCAGCCATTAAGGACCCTCTGATCTATTACACGTAGGCGGCATGACAATCAGGAAGGGCGCTGCCACTGCCGCGTGGCGAAGCGCCTGACTGGCTGTCAGGTCGAGCCGCGCGGCAGTGGCA
>NZ_JAPDPD010000001.1 GCF_026283965.1 Dyella subtropica | reverse complement strand
CGTCGCTTGCATGCGCAAGCTATTAACCGTGCTCAACGCCATGGTTCGCGACAACGCCTCGTGGCATCTGGAACATGCGACATCCGCTTGACTGCCAACACAGTTGCTCACCTCAATCCTCTCCCCGTACACAAATCGGTGCACGGGGAGAGGGAGCCGATCATGCCCCAGCTTGGACAGGCTCTTCGGGTCAGATGCGGACACACTTCGTCACCGTTTCCTTTGAAACTATCTACTCCGCCATGTGTGACACGGTTGGCGTTCCATTTGGGCATAGCATCACCATTGAGCGGGATAGCCGCACCCGGCCGCGTCACGTCAAATTCACAGAATGACGCCCTTTGAGGGCTTGCGGCTAGCAAATGACGGTATTGCAATAACACCGAATCGCGGTCAATACCGTAGAAATGCGATGCGAGTCGCATTTTTCCATATAAGCTTGGCCCGCGAGCTGCTTGATCCGTCGCAAAGACTTCCTATCTTGTCCTTCGGAGAACGAGATGGAACAGATCATCGAATGCATCATCGCCGGGGGGCCACAGGACGGGCAGTTCAGGCGTCAATTGTTGGATACGCAATATAACGCACCGCTGGTTCTCGCGAGCGAAGATGGTCAGGTGTGCATGGCCGCCGCTCGCCGCCCCGATGGCCACCAAGGCACACGTTTAGTACTGCTGCATCCGCAAGCCACCGGCCAGCAATTCATTGCAGCGCTTGACGTCCTGGATGCCCGATCCGCGCAGGACCATACCTCCCAGGACATCTCGAACAATGCCATGCCGTGTAGCGACCAGTGCGAAAATTCCATGATTTACACGCGGAAGAATGGCTGATTTCGAGATTATCCGAGATGCGTCCGGCAGCCTGAATCGTCGAATGATGCACTGCAACTCAAGTCATCATCTCCCCACGCAAGACAATGATCCGCTTGCATAATCCAATGCTCTCGTCGCGTATCGCGGATACCGGCATGGCGATCGAATGGGCCAAACAGACCCTCCCGTATGGTTTACGGCCTATTCATTGAAATGACTGCCGTCCTATCCATGACGTGATTTTTAGTCACGTCCAATATTTGCCAATCAATCCAATCTTACGGACGATTAGTTCATGCGCCTGAAGTATTCATGTATTTCACGAAAATACATAATCTAATTACACGGCACCTTGACACCAAGACGAACATAATAGCCAGCTTGATTATCGGCAGTCTCGGATAACGCGTTATGTAGCCATGCATGCCTGATTTTCTTCTTCAACGCCGATGTAGCGGCTCGAGTGGATACCCTCCCAAGAGCCATCGTCAACCACCGATGGAGGATATGAAGATGTCAAATCTCAACGGCACCTACAAGAGTGGCAACGCCACACTGACCATCTCCAACGCGAATGACTCCAATGGCACCTTTGTCGGAAAGCTCACCGAGTCAAACGTGAATTATGATGTCAATGGACATTACCACTTCGAAAATAGCGTAGGGCCAAATACGGTCATCGCTTTTATCGCGAAGAATGACTCTTCCGGCTATCAGGCTCGCGCACTGTTTTCCAAGGACCTGGCATTCAGGACCTTGAAGGATGCGGGTGGGTTGAGCGCCTTTAACGGACAGGTATCCAACGTACAAGGCGAATTTATCCGCGTTTAATGAATCACTTGCCGTCGCAGAAGCCAATCTGCACGTCAAGCCGAGGTAACAACCTCCGATTGGCCCGCTCATAGACATGAGCGGGCCAATCGGCGCCTCCCTGGCAGACTGGTCATCAGGACGCCTGCACCGAATAGGTGGAGCGTCCCTAAGTCGGCTGCCGCTTCTTACCGGACGTTCTTTATCAGGATCCTGCCGGCGCGATAGGCGGCGAACTCCAGCGGTAATGCAATGGCGAAGCCCTGCGCGAAGTCGACACCGAGCTTTCGCACTTCGTCCAGCAGCTCGGTACTGCTGACGCCTTCGGCGACGGTCAATTTGCCTGTGATGTGTCCGATCTTGTTGATGGCCTCGACCATCGCGTAGTCGATGGGGTCCTTGATCATGTCCTCGACGAAACCCGCGTCGATCTTCACGAAATCGACCGGCAAATGCTTGAGGTACGTGAAGGACGACATGCCCACGCCGAAGTCGTCCAGGGCGAATCTGCATCCAAGCGCCCGCATCTCGACCATGAAAGCCGTTGCACGCGTTAGATTGGAAATGGCGGTGGTCTCGGTGATCTCGAAACACACCGACGATGGCGGGATGTCGAACGCCGTCAATTGGCGGCGCAAGAAGTCGGAGAAGCCGTCCTTGCACAGCGAAGCGCCCGAGAGATTGATAGCGACCCATTCCGGCAGCGACGCTGGGTCGCTATGGCGCAGTTCGCGCAGAGACGAAAAGGCCGCCTGCACCACCCATTGGTCGATAGCCGGCATCAAGCCATAGCGCTCGGCCGCCGGAATGAAGGTGCGGGGGAGAATCAGCTCGCCGTTCTCCGCCACCATGCGCAACAACAACTCCACATGACGGCCCAAACTGTCGTTGTTCGTGGCAACGATGTCTTGCGCATAGAGAGCGAAGCGCTCCTTCGCCAAGGCGTCCTGAATACGGCTTATCCAGGACATCTCCAACTGTCGCGCGGCGATATCGTCGTCGTTCTGGCGGTACGTCTGTACAAGGTTGCGGCCTTTATCCTTGGCGACATGGCAGGCCGCATCGGCGGCGCGGAGAATTTCCGCCGCCCCTGCCTTATCCCCAGGCGGGCTGACCAGACCAATACTTGCGCTGAGACGAAGCGCGCGATCATCGAAAACGAACCGCAATTCGCCGATGCTGGCGCGCAGACTTTCGGCAACCTGCAGGCCTTGCTCGGCGGCACAGTTGTTGAGGAGCACGACGAATTCATCCCCCCCCAATCGCGCCACTGTATCGCTATGGCGTACCTTCTTCTTGAAAAGACCAGCGGCCTGCCGCAACAGCTCGTCTCCCGCCGAGCGACCGCACATGTCATTGACGAGTTTGAACTGATCGAGGTCGATATAGAGCACGGTGAAGGGCACACTCCCTTCCTCGGCAGAAACCACCGCCCGCTCCAGTTGTCGCTCGAATTCCCGTCGATTGATCAATCCGGTCAGAACGTCATGTGCGGCCTGGTAGCGCAGCAAGGCTGCGTGCTCGCGCTCAGCGCTGAGGTCGCGCATCACCAGCACCGCGCCCTCCATGCTTCCCAAGCGGTCGCGGACCGGTGACACAATGAGATCGACAGCGATCCGTTTGCCATCGTTGCGTTGAAGCAGGAGCCTGTCACGCGATCTCCAGCCCGACTGTTCATGCATGACCCGTGTCGCCGGGTCGGGAATAGCTTCGTGGTTGCTCTCTTTGATGATGCGGCACACGTCGCTCACCGGACGTCCCCGCGCCGAATCCACCTGCCACCGCGTCAGCCGCTCGGCCACCGGATTGAGGTATTCGATGTTGTTGTGGGCATCGGTGGTGATGACCGCGTCCCCAATGGATTGCAGCGTGACCTGCGTACGCTCCTTTTCGGCGAACAGCTTCGCATCGGCGAAGTGGCGCTCGGTGATTTCCGTCACGGAGCCCGCCATGCGCATGGAGACGCCCAAGTCGTCGCGCACCGACTGGCCGCTCGCGTGGAACCAACGCACCTCCCCATCGGTAGGCCGTATCCGGAATTCGACGTCCAACGGTTCGGCCCGGCGGATGTGGGCGATGACGGCTCTCTTCGCAGCGTGGCGATCATCCGGGTGCAGGCGGCCGAAAATCGCCTCTGCATCTCCAGCGATGGGCTCGCCCTCCACCGCCAGCATCTGTTGCAGGCGAGGCGACAGATAGATTCCACCGCTGTCCCTGTCCCAGCTCCATAAACCATCGTTGCTTCCGGCAACCGCGAGCTGAAAGCGATCTTCACTGGCGCGCCATGCGTTTGTCGCACGCGCGCGATCAGCGAGAAGACGTCGCGTATACCAAGCGGTGCCGAGGGCAAACAATCCACCGAGCAGCCAGACCATGTCGCGTGATCCTTCGCTCAGAGCGTCGGCAAAGGCAAACGCCAGCGGAGGCAGGCCGTCGTTCGCGATGCGAAAAGCCCGCCCGCCGTCTTCTATCCAGCTGACTTCGTGATTCCCACGTGAAGCCCGAGCATGCATATCGCTTGCCAGTGCCACGACGGCGGCCAATCCATCGTCGGCGTTGACCCCGATCGAAATGGCGCGATGGACATCATCGATATGACGGACATGGCTGCCCCCGCCCGCAAAGGTGCGAGCCGACGACAGGATGCCGGTCGTGAGGATGGACAGACCCAGCATCGCTGCCACGACGAGGACGAAGGACAGGAGCATTTCCGCCACGCGTCCCCGCCTGCCCGATTCGATAGCCCTTCGGAATCTCACTGTCGCGCCCCCGATTTTTCAACGGGAACAGCTCAAAGCCGCAAGCGTCTCCTGCAAAGCACTGGGGAAGATCTGAATACTCCCCATCGTCACCCGGCTTATCGCTGGAATAACGAACTATTCGGAGCATCCTTAGCAGGCACCCTGTGAAGAATATCGGAAATTTCGACAACTTAGCCTGCAGACTGGCGAATAATTCGACCAAAGCCGGGGGCGACATGCCCCCCCTTCCAAGGAAGGCCCCGCCCCACCCTATGACGTGATTGGCATCGAATCTCAGCTAGCCGGACAGACGGTTATTTTTGTTGGTCGACCTCGGCGAAAGGCACTGCTTCTTTGAGAAGCTCGGCAAAGCTCGCTTTGGCGTTGGCAAGATGCTGGACCTTCGCACTTTGAATGAAGCAAGGGCGGGATAGATTCGGCGCGTTCGAGTCGATTCGACCGGCATGTGCATCGAAGGTCACGTCCTCGCGCTTCCAGTCAGCGACGTTATCGGGCAATTCGAGCAGCGTGGATATGTAGTCCATTTCCATGGCCGTGAATTTGTCCGAGAAAGTTCTTTTCAGAAACTGCTCAACATGGATCGACTCTCCCTTGCGGCCACCGAAGCCACGGAGCACCCCCACGGGGAATCCGGCGATGTATTTTGTGACCGGCGATACCACCTCTTTCAGGATCGCCAAGACGTCGCCATGCGGCACGGCTTTGACGACGTTGAGGGCACCTTTGACGAACTCTTCCTTCGTGATGTCATCTTCCAGAGTGAGGTTATTCAACATCTCTGATGTCTTTGAAAAACGCTCCAGCTTGGCGACGTCTGTGGTCGTCGCCAGCTCGATGCAATCGGACATCCATTGACGAAAACGGACCATCCCCTTGCTGTTGCGCATCTCCAACAGCGTGCGAACGATGTTCGATCCTTTGGCCTGCCCTTGAAGGACGCGCGATAAGAAGGATGTGCGTGACGCGTCATATACGGTGCGCGCCACGAAGATGGGGGGCAGTTCAGGTATCGGGAGAACGCCTAGCGACACCAGATCGTTGAGACCCTTCATCTTGTTGCGCACGAGCATCCTGATGCGGCGACCCGCAAGATCGGCGATGGAGTGCGTATACATGGGGGACGGGACTCTTTGTTGCCTGATGCCAAGGTAAAGATGTTCGCCCGGGAACACCGGCTTGAACCGAGGCAGGCCGCCATGCTCGATGGAATACTCGATGAAGAACGCATCCATCGTCAGCATCTCTTGGTGAATCTGAAGCTGCCTGGCTTTCCAGTCGGCGGTCAGCACAAAGGACGCGTCGCCGAAACTCTCCACCGGCTTCAGCGTCGCGGCGACAGCTGCCATCGCCTGCTCTTTGTCGCCATGGAAATGATCTATGGGATGAAAGAGCCCATCTTTTTGAAAGAGTTCTCTGGCCCTGGCGCTCGCGCCGAACTCGGGATCGCGCGGCACCACGCGCCCTTCCGTTTCGCCCGCGCATCCCCCAAAGAATATCCGGTCGCTAAAAAGCACCACTTTGATGAGCGTATCGAGCGTGCAAAGCATTTCGGTGGAAATCCACCGCTTTGTCTGGCGACCTTCTTCGAGAACGCCCAGTGCAGCCGTCGCGTTCTCGTAGGCGTAGCCAGTGATGACAGCGTCGAGCGGCCTGAAAATCATCGTCATCTCCTGATGCGATTTGATTGGCGTCGAATCTGAACGACGCGATGTTCCCCTCCCCCTGCTCGCAGGGGGAGGCCGGGAGGGGGTGAGCCCTTGCGAAAACCTCTCCCGCAACGCTTTCTCAAGTACTCACCCCTCCCCAGCCCTCCCCTGTCCCACGGGACTAGCTTTGCGTCGCAAGCAAGGGAGGGAGCAAGAGCTCGCGTAGCGGAGATTCGACGCCAATCAGGTAACGCGAAGATGTTATGCGCTTGCGCCCGTCCCTATAGCCACGGACGTGCGCGTGTGTCGATACACGCGCACGTCCATGGGTCACTTTCCATCAAACATCCGGTTGAGGTTCGCCCAACCGGCATGAGGGTCCATAGGTCAACGTGGATTCGTTCCGTCAGGTCCCAACGATTTCGGGCCAAACTTCAAGGAGATCTATCCGGCCACCCAAGGAGGCCCACCCGCTCCAACCGCTATTGGGCGCGGTTTGCCAGTTGTGCCAGACGGCTTCGTCGCCGCCGCGCGCAAAGACCTCCAGCCTTCCATCGGCATTGCGTCCCACCTCGAGCAGGTCGATCCAACCGCCCATCGAGTACCAGCCACTCCAGCCGCTGTTGGGGTAGGTTTGCCAGTTGTGCCAGACGGCTCCGTCGCCGCCGCGCGCAAAGACCTCCAGCCTTCCATCTTCGTTCTGGGCGACTTCAAGCAGGTCGATCCAGCCGCCCATGGAGTACCAGCCACTCCAGCCACCGTTGGGTGCAGTCTGCCAGTTATGCCAGACGGCGCCGTCGCCGCCACGCGCGAAAATCTCCAGCCTTCCGTCAGCATTTCCTCCGACTTCCAGCAGGTCGATCCAGCCACCCAGGGAATGCCAGCCGCTCCAGCCATTGTTGCGAGCGGTTTGCCAGTTGTGCCAGACGGCTCCGTCGCCGCCGCGCGCGAAGATCTCCAGCCTTCCGTCGTCGTTCTGGCCGACTTCAAGCAGATCGATCCAGCCACCCAAGGAGTACCAGCCACTCCAACCGCCATTGGGGGCGGTTTGCCAGTTGTGCCAGACCGCGCCATCACCACCGCGCGCGAAAATCTCCAACCGTCCATCGGCGTTTCTTGCGACTTCCAACCGGTCGATCCAGCCGCCCAAGGAGTGCCAGCCGCTCCAGGCGCCCGCCCCTGGCGACAGTTGCCAGTTGTGCCATACGGCACCATCTCCGCCGCGCGCGAAGACTTCCAGCCTTCCATCGTCATTCTGGCCGACCTCGATCAGGTCAACCCAGCCGCCCATCGAGTACCACCCGCTCCAGCCATTGTTGCGTGCGGTTTGCGCGTTGTACCAAACGGCACCGTCCGTACCACGTGCGAAGACTTCCATCAGACCCGGCAATGGGAAGACGTTGTCACTCGTCAGGCTGACCGGCGTTCCTTCCGGATAATAGGCTTGGAGAAGATTCTTGAAACGCGCCAGCGCATCGGTTCTTCCCGTGAGATTCGCGTAGGTCTGCGCAAGCGTCGGGGCCGCCGCTCTTACGATCTGCTGCCAACTGAAGTCGAGTTGGTGACGCAGGAAATTCAAGAACAACGTGGCGCAACCGATCGATACATAATTCCTGTCGGTCGGCTCGGTGACAGTGACAAAATCGGGACGACCTGGCGTATTCAGCCATACGCCGGCGGAGGCGAATCCGTCGAGAGACGCTGGATACAGCTGTGTCGTCAATACGCGCGAAAGTCCCTCGCCATTGCTATATCCGCAGTTCCAGCCGGCATGCTGATTGGCCATGAAGACTTCATCGACTTCGGCCATATTCAGCATATTGGCGAGATTGCCATCGGTACCGGAGAACGCCGCAACGTGCAGTTCCGTCGCCGCGCAGTTCGCGTGATAGGCACCAAAGCTGCCTGGGTCGATATAGACACTGAACCTGCCCGCATTGATGCCTCCAAACCATTGCCGCATCTGGGTGAAGTCCCGCTCGCAGTTCGCGAGCACGGCATTGGCCAAATGCGTTCCTGACGCGCCCAAGCTGCTGTCGTAGTAGACGTCAAAGTTCGCCGTACTGCCGGCTGATGTGTAAGGCCCAAGTGCTGCCAGTGCGGCCTGTCCTGGCTGCCCTTCTTCCCCATACTTCGCCAAGACATGAGCCGAAGGTGCCTGGTTTGAAGTGCCCGGTGACGTGCCTGGCCCTTCTAGAGCAGAGGGACGCGATGCTGTTCCCGGCGCGCCCATCCCGGCCGCGGCACTGGACGCTCCGAGCGTTCCGGGGCTTGCGGGGGGCGGTGGCGTTCCCGGCGTTCCTATCCCAGTCGCGGCGGGTGACGCTCCGGAAGTTCCGAGACTTGAGGGTGATGGTGGTGTTCCCTGTACTCCCTTCCCGAGCGCGGCAGGCGACGCTCCGAGAGCCCCGGGACTTGAGGGCGGCGGTGGTGTTCCCGGTGTTCCCTTGCCCACCGCTGCGGGTGATGTGCCAAGAGCCCCGGGACTTGAAGGTGGTTGTGGTGTTCCTGGTGTTCCCTTTCCCAGCGCAGCGGGCGATATGCCGGACGCGCCGGGACTTGAAGGTGGTGGCGGTGTTCCTGGTGTTCCCTTGCCCAGCGCTGCGGGTGATACGCCGGACGCACCGGAACTTGAAGGCGGTGGTGGCGTTCCTGGCGTCCCTATCTCGGTTGACGAGGATGCTCCGGGACTTGAGGGAGGTGGTGGGGTTCCCATGGCAGCGAGGTCGGGCGGCATGCCCGGCCCGCCGAGAGTCTGGAGCGCTGACTGCCCCAAGACAGTGTGTGCCGTGTTGGCACCCTTCCTTACGGACTTATCGTTCATCAGGTGTCCTCCGGTTTTTCAGGTAGCCCTGGCCAATACCGATGGCCTGTGAGGCCCAAGAGCCCGCTCACTATCTCCACGAGCTACGCGGAGATAGTGAGCAGGCTCCTGGGTAAAGCGTGCCGCCCAAGTCAGGAACTGACATGCGGCGAACTACGCAGATCTCTGCCACGGTCGCTTGCACGCCGATACAGCGGCGAGCCACAAGCGATGATTGGTGAGCGTCTCGTAGTGGCGTGTGCGGCCCTCGGTGAGTGACCGCGAAGGCAGTTGTTACGCGTCTCCCATTTCTGTCGGCAGCATCGCGCCATCGCTTTGATGGCCTAGTTACATCCTTTCGCGCCATGCATGTACTCATGCCATGGCATCGCGCCTTCGTACGGCGGAACTGACAATTCAACACCGCGTACGGCAACACGCTCGCCTGAGCGGCTTTTGCATCCGTGGATAGATGTAACTTGCGCCAGGTAGACCGATTCAAATAGCCGTCCATGCGCGCGATCCATCCACTTTCGCGGCAGTGCGTCACACCGGTGACACCGCTGACCGCAAGCAGCGACCCGCCTGGGGGCAACGTGGGCAAGCTAGCCTCCCGTTCTGGCGCGCGTCGGCTCAACACCGTGCTCCACAGAATGAGGTTCCCCTGGCCGTATTCGGCAACGGTCAGTCAGCAAATACGAGTTCTTGAACGCTTTACGCGCACCCCCTGCGCGCTTGCAGCAGCAAGCGGCGCCTGACTTGAGTACGAGCAATATAAGAATCACGGCATGCGAGGAGCATGCGTAAGCCCGTGTCTCTACTTTTCAGCGATGCCAGCAAAAAACTCTACCAACGTCGCAATCAACATGGGGTGAATTCAGTGTTTTTTCGCAGTGGAACGGAAAATCGTGCCAAGCTCCTCCTGACACACGGAACCTGCGTCCATCCGCTATTCAAGGCAGTGCCGTTGGTTGTGTAGCAGACGGCGCGCTCCACAAGAATCTATATCCAGCGTGAGATTCCAATATCTTCAACGCGTTGCGCTTCGCAGTTGAATTCGCCCACACACTTCACGCTATGAAAAATATTCACCTGGCAGGTGTGACGCATCGCTCGCAGCAAGCATTTCCATCAGGCGCTAGGTATCGATAATCAAACGAAGGGAGATTGGCTATGCGAACTTTCGAACAGATGTCGAAAACCCGATCTACCATGACTGCGCCGCCCGCTCGGCCCTGCCTGGAAGAACGCCGATCCGTAAAGCGGCTGTCAGAAGCAAATGCCAGAGATGTAAAAGGGGACTCTACCGCCGCTGGAATTACCTGTTTCGATTACGATTTAAGCCGTATACCCGTGCATCCTGAGCCGCCGAGATCGGCTCAACCAGGAGCAACCCCCGTTGCTCACGACTTTGGCACGCTACGGCTTCGCCCCATTCAGGCGCCAACGACAAGAGAGGTCTCGCACGTCGACATTTCCACCTTCGGTGGGCCCGAAGAGATTGTCGATCTGCCCTCGGGAGGGGGCGCAACGCAGGCACCCGCATCCGGGAAATCTGATTCATGCGAACAACCAATGAGCATGCACAAACTCACATCAGGGGCATTCCTGGGTGGGCTGACAATGGATAGCTATACCCCGGATTTGGCGGGCCACGGGTTCTATGATCACCCGGGAACGGGCGGCACGTTTGATACCCACAACCGTGCAGGGGCGAATATCCAACTTTACGGCGTTATCCCAAGCCCCTGTTCGCCAAGCGACTTTCGCCTGGAACAAACTGTGAAGCGCACACGCCTCCGTATCAATGGCAACGTTCACCCTGAAGAAGGGCAAACGTTTGATGACATCGCCAAGAGCGGCCAAAACGCCTCGGGTCCACCATTTCGCCAGGAGTTCCCTGGCGGAGGCGATGCTCCTCTGGGCTACATCATCTCCATGGCTGACTCGCCATTCACGGCGTACGACCCAACGATCAAGATTGAACACGATCGCGATTTCGTTACTTCGTTGGTGGGGCGGAACGGACGAAAATCGGTAAGCTGGTCGTTATCAACCCGCATATCAGGTGGGGCGGTCACCAGTAACGATTTAACTTGATATGCCATTGGAATCTTTCATTGCCTGCCATCAAAGCCTTGCACCCAGTGGTTTAATCCGATTCTCAGAAATGCGCATTGAATAGATCCTTCCGCGAGTCCACAAAGGAATCGAAAGCGTCGGTATTGGAAATCGAATTCCCGGGCGGGTTGTCCACCAGATCGCTGAAGGTGGGCGACGTGACATTCTCACCCTTGCCCTTGGTGTGTTTCTTGGAAGCCGGCTTGGTCGTCTTCCAGCCGTAGGTGGCATAGGGGTCCATGTTCATCAGGGTATTCACGCCATGCTTGAGGGTGATCAGGTCGGGAGTGGTCTTGGCCAGTTCGGTCTCTATCGAGGTATAGATCTGCCGGTAGTCCGTGACGTAGCGATCGACACGCGGCTGTATCTGGGTGCTATAGCCGTTGCTTGGCGCTTCCTCTTCCATCACTTCGTCCACATCGTCGGGCGCGAGCACCTGCTCGTCAAAGATTTCTTCCACGCCGTCCACGTCCGTGGTGTTCTGTAGCGCGGTGAGCGTGAGTCGATGCGCTGCCACATGCGGGCCCTGGGGTACGCTGCTCAGCTTGTTGTGGGGTTTGATATGCGTATAGGAATACAGCGTCGGCACACGGCTGGATAATCTGGGACGGCCTCCGGCCCTCAATTTCTTGTCGTAAATGCTCGCTTTGAACTGGGTGCTGAACACGGTGTAGGGGTCGTAACTGGAAATCCATTTTCCGCTGGACTGCCTCAGCACTTTGCGTTGGCCGACGGTTGCAGGAATACTGCCGCCCGCTGCCTCGTGCACTGGCGGCGCCACGCCAGGGGATGCCTTGCACTGCAAGGCCCGCGCGCCCATCTGATCCGCCTCGCTCTCCAAGGCCGCGTTGTCGTTGATGTTCACGCCGCCCAGGTTCATGGTCGGCTTCACCCGGCCCATGCTCTGCTGCACCACGTGCCAGGCTTCGTGCGGCAAATGCTTTTCCTGGCCGCGCGCCAGGTGGATATCCGAGCCTTGTGCGTAGGCCAGCGCGTTCAATTGCGCCGGTAACGGCGAGCCGTAATGCACGCGCACGCCGCTCATGTCCAGGCCCGAAAGCGACTCGATACCCGTGCGCAAACCACCTGGCAGCGCCTGCCCCCCTCCTGTGGCTGCCGCACGCTGCACCACGCCCGGGGAGTAATGCAGCCCAGGCGGCACGGTGGCGACATTCACGGCGACCCGCTGCACCGTGAGGGGTGCCGGCGATGTGTTGGCATCTGCTTTTTTGGCGGTGGGGTGACCCGCGCTGCGCTTCAAACGCGGGATCATATCGGCACAATGATCTCTTCCCAGCGCGTACCCGCGGGATCGAGCAGCCATTGGAAAGCGAGCTGGCGCTGGTACACCACCGGGCAAATCAATTCACCGGGCAAGTTTTCGTAAGGTGGCCCAGCCTGTCGGCACGCGTCGAGAAAGCGATGGGTCAGATCGGCAACATCGAAAATTTCGTCATTCGATCGCAGCGTACCGATCAATCCGGTTATCGAGCCGGACGTGGTGATGATCCTGGCAGCCTGTTGCGGGTCGCAGCGTGCCACCGGGTCGTCCAGCGTTTCCAGGCGGCCCAACACCCACAGCAGCGCCCAGCAGGCTTCGTATCCCCATTGGAACCGGTTCACCTGATCGCTTGCATCAGCCGTTCCATAGAGAAACTCCACTTCGGGCGGGCGCAGGTAGCGCCCAACATGAAAGTTGGTGACAAGCGAGGCCACGGTCGCCGGATCGAGACCCTCGGCCTTGGCGGCACAGAGACACAGACAGATGGCGCGCGCCGGAATGGCTTCCGGCGGACGCACCGATGCGGACAGTTCCAACGGCGGCGAGGATGGATCGATAGGAATGCCCATCTGCACGAGATGCGCTTCCGAGCGTGATTTTCTTGCCGCCGCATCGACGGGAGTAACCGTAGTCATCATGATCCTGATATGCGTGGTGTAGGGATGCTCTGATCTATTCAACGCAGGCGAGCTGACACAGCGGTGACACCTACGTTGAATAGATCAGAGCATCCCTAAACGAGGTCTCCCATGCCGTCCGCACTGTAATCCATTTGTGCATCCTCGATGATCGTCCGAATGTCATCGTCGAGTGCGTTGTAGTTGATCTGTCCCGTACCCGGCTTCAACGCATGCAATTGCTTATGGAATTCGGACAGGGTTTCCGTTGCGCCGATCGGTGGCGCCGCGGCGAACATCAGGTTTTCGTGGGCAGTTTGCGATCCTTTGTGCGCCCCGCCCTTGTTGACCATGTGTTCCTTGTTCACCTTGATGGTCGGTACCTGTTTCGTTTTGGCGGCAAGCCCCGGAAAGTCGACACTGATCTCATGAAGCACGTCCGGAAGCTTGTCTTTGAACTTGCCGCCAACCGCGGAATAGCTCGTTTTGTTGGAGGTTGCATTCAGGCAGCGTTGCCACGCCTCACGCAGCACCGGGTTGACCAGAAAATTCAACTCGCCTGCTTCCTTGTAGAAATCTTCGATCTCCTTGAGCACCGCTGGCGTGGTGCCGTTGAGCTGAAGCTCGGCATTGATCGCAGCAGCTCGGGATACCCAGCTGTCGGGGTCGGCCAATGTGCCCTCTTGTGCTTCGATGATGGCATCGAGCGCGTCGCTGAGGATCTGTTCGTTCTCGCCCGTCGCATCGGGCTTGATGTCCTTCCCGTCGATCAATACGCGCTGCGAGATCGGCTCCCCCTGCATCGCAAGGGGGCGATAGTTAGCGTCGGTGGCAGCACGACCCGCATGCAATGCCCGCACGCCCATCTGGTCGGCCTCGCGTTCCAACCCGGCGTTGTCGTTGATGTTGACGCCGCCCATACGCATGGTCGGTTTCACGCGACCCGAGCTCTGCTGCACCACGTGCCAGGCTTCGTGCGGCAAGTGCTTTTCCTGGCCACGCGCCAGATGGATGTCCGAGCCTTGTGCGTAGGCCAGCGCGTTCAATTGCGCAGGCAATGACGAGCCGTAATGCACACGCACGCCGCTCATATCCATGCCCGAAAGCGATTCGATACCTGCGCGCAAGCCATCCGGTAACGCCTGCCCACTCCCTGCGGCCGGCGCACGCTGCACCACACCTGGCGAGTAATGCAGCCCCGGTGGCACGCTGGCGACATTCACGGCGACCCGCTGCATCGTGAGGGGCGCCGGCGACGTCTCGGCATCTACTTTTTTGGCGACGGAGTGACCCACGCTGTGCATCAGTCGATCTCCTCGAAACGAACGCCGGACCGGTCCAAGGTGCCCTGCTCCAGCTCGTCGAATTGCGGTACACGGCCCACGATGGTCAGCAGGTAGTCGATCGGCTGCTGATAGTTCACGTCGGCCGTTTGCCGCCCTGTGCGAGTATCGACGCGGAAGCTGGTGGCATAGGCCAGCGTACCGTTCTGCCATAGCCGTTCCACCCACGGTCCGCATTCTTCGGTGAGGAACTGGCCGAGATGGATGCCGATCAGGTTGTTGATCTTGTCGGTCACGTGATCGTACGGGCCTTCGATGGTGGCATCCTCTCTACCGTTTACGGATTAAACGCCCGCAGGCCGCGCAGTACGACGCTGAGTTGAATGGCAATCTCCGATTTGACCCTGGCGGAGGTGCCGCCCTGCTGATACAGATTCACGTTGTCGGGTATCCCCGCCAGGATGGTATAAAAATTTCGGGCTGTTGCCGTCCTCAAAAGGCTGAACCCGGTTTTGTCTCTGATCAGATTCTTGATCCGTAGAAGTTTGTCCACATTCGCGTTTCCGCTGGCTAATTCGTTGCGTATGTCGACAATGGATTCAGGCGCCTGATTGCCTCTATTGAATCTAGCCCTGCCATTCCAATTGGCGGAAGTGGCGATCACGGTCAACCTGGCCATCAGCGGCGGGAGGGAATCGATGGCGGTGTGCATGTCCTCATAGCGCGTGAGTGGATTGTAGGCGCCACCGAAATGCGGCATGAAATCCATGATTTCATGCATGGTGTGATAGGGGACATCGCGATGGTCGTAATCCTTGCGCCAGAACGCCATTGTCGCGTGTGCGACGGCCTGGACTTGCGCCGCATTCGCGCCAGCTTGCTCGGCTAATCGCATCATGCGCGCAGCGGTAAAGGAGTGCCTGGCCCACATGGGAATATGGTGAGTACGGGCATAGGTGTAACTGGCGTGCTGCTCTTCATTGGCGGGCCTTATGAATTTACCAGTGGCCAGTTCTCGTGCCAAAGCATTGCGAAGAATGACTGAGCTATTCGGCCGAATGTATACGGCTCTTCCGCCAAGAGTTGTACCCTGAAAAGTGAGAAATGAAGGGCGCCCGCCGCCAGCGCCTTCAACGAGCAAACCTTGGCCATGCGTCCCGCTATCTTCCATGAAATATTTCATCACATCGTGCAAGGTCGCGATCTTGTCGCGCATCGAGTAGTTCTCGGGGGCCTGGAGGACAGGGTAGAAACGCGACGGTATAGGACGTCCGTCCGCACTGCGGACATGATTGAACCATTTCGCATAGTCGGCCCAAGGGCTATCTTCCGGAATATCCGTATCGAGTTCGTTGACGATATTTGCGCTGCCCGCTCGCGTGCCGATCCATACAGCAATACGGCGCAACACGTTATTGATGTGGTCCTCAACGACCGGGCTGGCATAAACCTGATTTGCCAGGCGCTTTTCCTGACGCCGGCCTTCTTTCGATGAAACCCAGCCATAGATCGCCATCGCCAGATCGCGGTAGTTGGTATAGACACGGGCTTGTTGCTTACGACCAAAAGCAGCGTTTCTGCTCGCACCGCCCTTGGCGCCTTGATTGTCTTCTATCCATTTTTTCAACTGTCGGGTGACCAGGCCGCGATCATCTGCCCGTAAAAATTGATAAGCCGTGTTTTCAAGCGGTGCAACCGCATGGTGAGCAGGTGCAACCGCATGGTGGGCAGGTGCAACCGCATGGTGGGCAGGTGCAACCGCATGGTGAGCAGGTGCAACCGCATTTAACATCAACGTCATGACAGCGGCAGTTTCGGTGTCGATGTCAGCGCCGTTGGTTTTTACATCATTCGTATGGTCGAATCCGCCGACTATCAGATAGCGCTGGACGATTTTCTGTCCGCCGCCGATACGGCCGGGCGCGCGGCTATCGCGACCATCCGTCTTGAGCTGCAAGGCACGAGCGCCCATCGCATCCGCCTCCCGCTCGAGCGCGGGGTCGTCATTGATCGACACTCCTTGGGCCTGCGTGGTCGGTTTCACGCGACCCGAACTCTGCTGCACCACGTGCCAGGCCTCGTGGGGCAGATGTTTTTCCTCGCCGCGCGCCAGGTGAATGTCTGAGCCTTGTGCGTAGGCCAGCGCGTTCAATTGCGCCGGCAAGGGCGAGGCGTAATGCACACGCACACTGCCCATATCCATGCCGGAGAGCGACTCGATGCCCGTGCGCAACCCATCCGGCAGTGCCTGCCCTTGCGATGCAGACGCTACGGCCGGTGCGCGTTGCAGCGTGCTTGCCGCGTAGTGCAGTCCCGTTGGCAAGCTGGCGAGGTGGGCGGTATGCGCGGGCGCCATCAATGGTGCAAGCACAGCACCGGTGCGTGTTCTCGCAGTTCGGGCTTGCAGCGGTTTCGAAGGGGGCACGACATGACTTCGTGCACGGTTTCTGGTGAGAGGCCGCATGGTCGGGTTGTCACTTCTTATTGAATGGCATGGGGAAGCACGCGCGCCAACGCATTGCCCGACATCCGGATCTGGTATCCGGCGTCCAAAGCTCCACCGATACCAAGCGCCCCCGAGCGGCTGGTGAGCCTCGCCATGCGAAGGGTCTGAGCCGCTGCGCGAGGTGCAGCCGCTATAGCACCATTGGTGAGCGCTGCGGCTGCCTGAAAGTAATGCGCAGCCGGGTGCAGGGCATTGACGATGGGATCGGCAATCGGCCCGTTCATGCGATTGGCGAAGTAATCGCGAGTCAGTTGCATGTTGTTGATGTCGTTGGGGTCCACGGTACCAGCCAACGTCATGCCGTCAGCCTGAATGTCGAGACCCGTGTACGGCGTCTGGTCCAGCGATATCAAATCGTCCATGTGCTCGTCATTCAGACGCGTATCCCAGGTATTCAAGGCATTGACTCCCGCTCCACTGCCGATGCCAACCACCGCCGGTCCGCCTTGTGCGGCAGCAAGACGGGCCTGAGTTTCGGCGTTCTTTCTGGCGTTTCTGGAAGCGACGGCATTGAGATGCCCAGCGGGATCACCCAACCGTTGGCCGAGCTCCGCCATGACCGACTTCGATGCGGCACCGCCGGCCGGGTTCATATTGATCTCTTGCACGCCGCGCAGGTTGCGATCGATCCAGCCCAATACAGCCGGGAACAAATAGGTAGCCACACCGGCATTTCCACCCGCCGGCGCCGCGGTATGCAAGGTCAGCACCCGATTGTCGTACATGGGCGCAAGCGGGGCGGCGCCAGGAAGAAGTGGACCCTGCACCGGCGCCTGCACCTGCGACCGGTCAATGGTGACCGAGCCGATCGCTCCCCAAGCATTGTTGGCATAGGCGTGCAAGCGGATGATCCAATTGGTGACCCTCCCATGCGCGTTCGTTACATCCTCGATCGTCGTGCGCAGTTCGCCGGTGTCGATCGCGTCGCATATCCGCTGGTTGTTAGGCAATCCTCGGAAATAATCCCCCCACCTCCATCGAGACATGATGCTCAACTGCGCGACATCGCCAAATTTGCACTGAGCCGCGCCGGCGGCGGGACTGGCCTGCGCTAGCGGACCGACCGCACGTGTTGCGGCGGTCATGGACCTTGCCCCCATGACGTCGGCTTCGCGTTCCAAACCTCCATCGTCATTCACCTGGGTTCCCGCCAACTGCATCGTCGGCCTGACCCTGCCCTGCATCTGCTGCACCACATGCCAGGCCTCATGCGGCAAGTGCTTTTCCTGACCGCGAGCGAGATGAATGTCCGTTCCCTGCGCGTAGGCCAGCGCATTCAATTGCGCCGGCAAGGGCGATGCGTAATGAACGCGCACGCCGCTCATGTCCATACCGGAGAGCGATTCGACGCCGCCGCGCAAATCCGCAGGCAAGCCCTGCCCCGCACTGGGAGCAGGCGCCCGTTGCATGACTCCCGACGCGTAGTGGAGTCCGGGTGGCAGGGCAGCCAAATACCCGGACTCCACCGGCGCGCGGCACTGAGCAGGCGCCGGCCCGCGTGGTCCTCTCACACCTCGGATGCCTATGGAATGACTAACCACCTAATCCCCCGCTGGTAAATGCGAGGAGTGAGTGAAGAGCAGTGAGTAAAAGCAAAAGCTTTCCTGATTCGCGCCGAATCTCAGCGAGTGCGGTTTTCTCCTCCCCTTGCTTGCAGGGGGAGGCCGGGAGGGGGTGAACACTTGCGAAAGCCTCTCCCGAAAGGCTTTCGCAAGTACTCACCCCTCCCCAGCCCTCCCCTGCAAGCAAGGGAGGGAGCAAACAGCTCGCTAGCTCAGATTCGGCGCCATTCAGTAGAGCTTTTCTCTCACTCCTCACTTCTCAACACTCACTCCTCGCTTCTAATCGTCCACACTCCAAGCAAAATCCCCTGCCGCAAACACCTTGCCCAATTTGTCGTATTCCCGCTCCACCGCGCGCAACAAGTGATTCATCCCCACCGCGTTCTTCTCAGCCGCCGCATAGAACGCGGCGCGCAAGGCGATGTTGTTGATGTTGCCGCCGCTCAGGGCCGCCTTGTCGGCCAGCAGCTCGAAGTCCACGTCGTCCGCCAGCGGCGCATCGGGCGGGAAGGCCTTACGCCATAGCAGCTGGCGCTGTGCCACGCCGGGAAACGGATACTCGATCATGAACTTGAAGCGCCGCGTGAAGGCTTGGTCCATGTTCTTGAGCAGGTTGGTGGAAAGGATGACGATGCCCGGATAGGTCTCGATCCGCTGCAATAGGTACCCGGTCTGGATGTTGGCGTAGCGGTCGTGCGCGTCGTGGGTTTCGGTGCGCTTGGAGAACAGGCTTTCCGCTTCGTCGAAATACAGCACCACGTTCATGGATTCGGCCTGGTCGAACAGTTGCGCCAGGTGCTTCTCGGTTTCGCCGATGTACTTGCTCATGACATTGGCCAGGTCCACGCGATACAGACCGAGATTCAGCTCGTTCGCGATGATCGAAGCGGCCATGGTCTTGCCGGTGCCGGAAGGTCCGTAAAACAACACGCACAGATTGCGGCTGTTGGGGTTGTGGCGATCGAAGCCCCAGTCTTCGACGACCTGGTGCCGGTTCTGCGCATAGTGCAGCACTTCTTCCAGCCAGCCTCGCGTGGCCGCGGGCAGCACGATGTCGTCCAGGCGGTAGCGCGTCTTGACCTCTTCCGCCACGCTGAATTGCTCGGTGACGCTGGCGTCGCGGCAGACCTCCAGCAGCAGCGTTTCCCCTGGGCTGTCGCCGTCCAGCCATTGTCGGCTGTCGGCCTCTTTCAGCACCGAATCGATTTGCGTCTGGGTGAACAGGTAGCTGTTCACCAGTTTGTCGAGCAAGGTGTCGGACAGCACCATCGCGTGACGCCGTGCGCCGGCCTGCCAGATGCGCCGGCGCAAATCGGCATCGGGCATCGGCACCTGGATCAGCAAGGGCGTCACCGGGTGCGGTGCGAAGCGATGCGCATGCTCGGACAACACTCGCGCCGGACCGTTGAGCGCGACCACGTAGCGTTGGCTCTCCAGCAGCGTATCCAGCATCGCGGCGAACAGGGCGCGCGCTTCGTCGTCCGCTGCGTTGCCGCTCAGGCGCTGGCAGTCGCTCAGCACCAGCACCCGGTTGCACAACAGCGCATCACGGCACAACAGGCGCAGACTCTCCAGCATCGCCGCGCGTCCCGCCGCTCCATCGCGGCCCAGCAACTGGCCGCCATCCACGCGCACGCAACCCATGCGCAGCGGCGCGAAGATGGCCGCGCAGAAGCGCTCCAGCAAACGGGCATCCGGCCCCTGCAGTTGCAGTACGAAAGCCGCATCGGGGGGCGCACTTGCGCCGCAGCGATCGACAAAGCGCTCGGCCAGCTGGCGCGACCCGGCGTCGATCAGCAAATCGGCAAGCGCGTCCGTCGACGGCAACGCAGGCAAGGTTTCGTAGAGCCGGAGTTGCGGCGCGGCACGTCCGCATAAGTACCCTGCCAAGACGGGATCGAGCCGAAAGCCGCCGGCCAGACGAAGCACGTCGCTGAACGGGTCGAGTTCCAGTACGTGCCAATGCCGCAGCGCGCTGTCGATCAGCAAGGCGGACTGCAGCCCCGCACGCTCTCCACCCACCAGATGGGCAGCGGCAGAAAGCGGCAGGTTCGGCTCCGTCACACTCTCGCCGTCAGAAAGCTCCGCCAGCACGGCGCGGTAATCGGCGTCGATATCCGGCAACAGCGCAATCAACACCAGCTGCTGCTCCAGCGGCGTCAGCTGGAACAGCTGTGCGAAATGAATCCAGGGGATGAAGAGATCCTGCGCGACGGTGGCTTCCATGCGGCCTTCGAGCTGCTGCCATGCCGTGGTCAGTGCGGTATCCACTTCGCGTGCCTGCTGCGCCCGCGCGGCACGCAGACGCAACGCCAGCGGCCCTTGCGCGTCCGTCGCAGGCGCGGCCTGCCGCTGCGACGTTGCGCGCTCGATCAACAAGTCCGCATAACGGCACAACTCGCCCAGGAAGGCGGTGTTGTCGATGAAGGCTGGCGCGACGGGTGGCATTTAGACGCCTTCGCCGGGGTGACGACAATGAGAGGTCATCGCGAGCACCCGCCCCTCACCCCAACCCTCTCCCCGGAGGGAAGAGGGAGCCGGCTTGCGACACAGTGACGGCGTCTTCTCATGATGGCGGGCTTACGTGGCATCGTCATTCTCCAGTGCCGCACCACCCCCTACCACTCGCATCAAGGCGTGCGTCAAAAGGCGTTGCTGACGCGAGTCGAAACTGACACCGGCCGCCTTCTGCAGGTCTTGCAGGAATTGGGTGTAGGCATCGCTGACCCGCTTCTGGTCGTTAACATTGGCAACGTCGTAGGCGATCGCCAGCAACGCGCGCAGATCGTTTGCCAGCACGGTCTTGTTCTGTGCCGTGAACGGGTGGCCGGTGGTGCGCTGCAGGCTCTCGATGAAGTCATCGATATGCTGCGGCTCAGCACTGCGATTGAGTTCGGCGAGAGCTGGGTCGGCCGCGCACACGAACTTCTGCACGCTCTGACCGAAGTCCTCGCGCGCTGCCGGGTCGGCGGGAACCTTGACTGCGTCGCCGAGGACTCGCGCCAGATCGCCAGCCCGCTGGTCGATCGCCTGCTGCGCATCGGCCCGAAACGATTGCTGCAAACCACCCGAGGCCAGGCGTTGGCGCAGCGTCTCGATGCTTTGCGACAAGGCATCGGCGGATGGCGCAGTGGCGCCCTCCGCTTTCAGCGCCGCAGGTGCTATCGGCGATTTGTCCAGCGCATTGTTGGTTCCACCATTCAAGGGCCCCAGCGGCACCCAGTACGCTGAGACGTTAGGT
This sequence comes from Dyella subtropica, assembly GCF_026283965.1. Lineage (GTDB taxonomy): Bacteria > Pseudomonadota > Gammaproteobacteria > Xanthomonadales > Rhodanobacteraceae > Dyella_D > Dyella_D subtropica. The sequence goes on along the minus strand of NZ_JAPDPD010000001.1, from coordinate 560,490 downwards.
GCGGGCTTCCATTGCGTCTCGACGGCGAACAGCAGCGACCATAACTCGCCCTTGCGCACCGGCACGCAAAGCGTGCCGAATATCGGGAGAAAGAAGGTTTGGCTGCCCTTCTTGCCGTCTTTGACGGCCACCGGCATGGTACTCGCCGACGCGTAATTGGTGCTGGTGACGCCGGTGCTCGACCTCGTCTGGCAGGTGAGCATGCCAGCGAAGTCGGATTTGAAATTCGGGTCCACGGTACCGATGCTGGCCACGATGTAGCCATCCGTCACAGCCTGCCCGCTGGGGTTGTTGTTGCTGGTGCTGATGGGGATGGGCGCGCGGTTGCCGAACAGGGTCACATTACCGTTCTTGTCGACCCCCACGCCGGTAACGAGCATGGAGCTGGCGAACAGCGCGCCGCCTGTTAGCGAACCCGTCACGTTCGCACTCGCGCCTTGCAACTGCGCGCCCGCGATCAGGTTGCCGGTCGCCTTTACATCGCCACTCACCTCGAGCGAGCTCTTGCCGCCGGTACCGGTGCCCACCACGACATTGTTTTGCGTCACGCTCAACAACGGTGTGGCCGCGTTCGGCCCTGCGGCCAGCACGGTGCCTTCGTTGCCCGGGCCGGTAATGCTGGCCCATTGTTTGACGGTCAGCTGATTGGCTGCCAGCTTGTCGAAGGTACTGCTGCCGTTGAAGTTCACATCGCCGTTGACTTGCAGCGCATATCTGGGGTCGAGCTTGCCGAGTTCGTAATTAATACCTACCGTGTTATCCGCAAAGCCGTTTGTCTTCGCGTACGGGCCATTGCTTATCAACAGCATCGCGGGAGGCGGCGGAGTCGCCGGAGGCGCACCAGTCGTTGCACTGTTCATTGCACTGGTATCGGCATTGGCTTGAAACATGCCCATCAGCGTGCGCGACACCATATAGGCCGAGCCATTGGCTGGAATCGGCTTGTCCGACGCCGAATTGGTCACTATCAGGGTATGGTCGTCCTTCACCTCAGTGACCAGCCATTGGCTCTGATAGCCCAATGGGGTCGTCGGTTTGAATGCCTCGATCAGCAGCCAGTCGCCTTGCTTGAGATCCTGGGTGAACTTGGTGCCCACGCCGGTAATGGTGGTGCCGCTGCTACTGACGGTGCCTGTACCGGATTTGGCTCCGGCACCGGCGGCATCGCTGCTCGACTTGTAGGCCGATAGCTGAAGAATGACGGCGAACTGTTTCTGCAGTTCGAGCTGGGTGTCGCTGGTGATGGTTTTGATCTGCTGCGCCTGCTGCTGCAGGCTGCCCAGGACGATGCTGTCGCCGGGGCTGACTTGGGCCTTGAACGCGGTCTGGTTGCCGTTGAGCTGGGTCTTTTCGTCCTTATCGGCCGTAACGGAGCCACTACCGATAAAACCGGGGCCGGTACCTACGCAGAGCGAAGCGCGCGGGTCGGACACCTGCACACCGACGTTGCCGGAGTTGTAGTAGATGCTGCTGTACGTCGAGGCGACATCCTGCTTGGTCCAGTAGCTGAGGATGGGCAGGTCGCTCAACCCGCTGCCGTTGCCCTCGAAGGATTGCGCCGTTACCTTGCCGCTGGCGAGCACGTCGCCGTTCACCTGCAGTGCCGCCTGCGACGTGGCCGGCGAATTGAGCGCAATGCCCACCCGCCGGTCAGCCGTGATGCTCAATGCGGCGGGGCCCGGCACGCCACTCTGCACGGCGGATTGCTTGCCCAACCCCACCGTGCCGTCGACCTCGATGCTGAGCAGGTCGCCTACCGGCGTTCCCGCGGAAAAGCGCACCAGGGTCGAACGGACGTAGTTGTAGCGGCTGGGCAGCAGCAGATCCTGCTGGAAAGCCTGCTTCATCTGGTACTCGCCAATGCCGGTGGCGATGTCGATAACGGCCTGGCGCGGTAGCAGCGGCGCCGCACCCACTGGCAATTCCGGAACGACGATGTCGCCGGATTGCAGCGGCGGGTAAATGGCCGGCTGGAAGCGCAGCAACCTGCCCCGCGTTACCAGCGTGCCGGTGCCTTTGTTGATGATGCGCTCCACTTGCAGGTTGGCCTGCGGCTGGTCCACGCCGACACCCGCATTGCCGCGCGTGGTGAGCATGCCGCCGAAGTGGCTGCGCGTGGCCAGCACCTCCAGATAATCGCCCTGGCCGCTGCTTTCCTTCAGCGCCTTCAGCTGGACACCGGTCCACGGCGCATCGGCCTGGCCGTCCGCGGACGGCTGCGTGTGGATACCGTGTTCCGTCACCAGTTCCACCACGCCAAGCCGCGAGCCGACGTAACGCCGTTCGTATTGGCCGGATCTATAGGTCAGTGCATCGATACTGCTTTGCGAGGAATAGTCCACCACGGCCAGCAAGATGTTGATGCCCGGATCTTGCAGGCTGAGCGCGTATTCCAGCACTGGCTGCTGCACGATGCGCTTGTAGCCGGCGACGCCGCTCTCCACGCTGTAGTCGGCAAACACTTCGTGGTAGCGAATGGTCAGGTAGATCTTGGAATTGGCCGGCACGCCTTCGAATTTCAACACCTGGCTAGTGGTGAGCACGATCTGCCGCCCTAACTGGTCGATCGCCATGCCTGCGCTCACGCCCACTTGATTGCTGCCCGGCTGCCAGGTCACCTCCAGCCCGCTGGCGATGCCCCAAGTGCACAGGCTGCTGTTGAGCAGCGCCAACATTTCCATGTTGTATTGCTGCTCGCACTGGAAATCGGCGGTGAGCAGCGACTCACCCGAGAAATAATGCGTGCGGGCGATGGGCGGACGGTTATTGGGGTCAGACATAAGCCAGCCACCTCACGTGAATGGGGTCGTCAACATCCGCGGCTGGTGCGAGCACGGCAGTCAGCGTCAGGGTGAACTTCTCCGGCCCTATCTCGCTCACCGCCGTGGCGTACGGCAGGTTGCCCTGTACGGTCACGAGCACATGCGGGATCTGGTCGAAGGCCGCCGTCTGTTGCTCGTTGTAATAGACCACCGTCGGCACGCTGTCCCCCTGCTTGCGCAACTTGGCACCCGAAACGCCGGCCACGCCATTGCGGCTCTGCGCCGATGGCAGTGCAGCCTTCGTGACGTACGCCTCGTCCACAGTGAGAACGGCAGGTAGCCGGCTGGTCACTGCCGTGCGCATATCTTTCACGGAGTCGATGCCGCCGGTACTGGTCATGTTGATCTGTGCCAGCAGGATGCTGTTGGCCGGCAGCGAGTCGACGGTGTTGGCCAGCTGCAGGCTGCCCGCCCAATTGACGGTGTAGGGCATGTCCGCCACCGGCGGCGGTATCGAGGGGTAGACCAGCCCGACGAAACTGGGGTTGGTGGCGTTGGGGGATACGGTGATCGTGTTGCCCCCACCATCGGGCAGGATCACGAAATGCCCGGCCGAGTCGAAGCCCGCGCCGGTGGTCGCGCTCAAGGTATTGCCGCTGGGGTTGCTCACCAACAGACCGCTCAGGACGCCGGGCGTATACAAGAACTGGTTCTGCCATTGCAGCCAGTTGACGAAATAGGTCTGCGCCAGGCTCATTTCGCTGGCGGTGAGGAACATGCCGTCCTGGTACAGCAAGGTGTAGGCGACGTTCTGCGGAATGGAAGCGGCTGGCTGTGTCATGGCGATGGCATCTGCGTGCTTAGAACGGCGTTGACGGAGAGTTGCGGCGGATTGGGCTGGGCCGGTTGAACGGGTGGATCGCTGGGATACGCTTGTAGACACATGCCGCCCAATATCTGCAGCTGGTAGCTGCTGGCGGCCGGCTTGAGCGCATCGAGCAAGGTGGTGAGTTGGGCCAATAGCGTCTGCACTTGCTGCACGCCCGCGGGGGCGAGCACGAGGGTCGGGTCGGCATACGCCGGCAAACACACCTGCACCAGGAACAGCCAGGGCGCATAGCCCGATACCAGCGGCATACCGGGCTGGTAGGCGCAGCGCAGCGTGAACGTGCCGGGTGCACCAGCCTGCCCGTTGACCTTGATGGCGGGTGGCGTCGGGTTTAGTACATTCACGCTCAACGTCCCCGTAGGAGACGGCGTAACGCTGCCCGGCACGTAGCACGGCACAGTCGTCATCGGGAGATCGAGCAGCAGATTCAGCAGCATGCTCATGCCCTGCGCCGTGCCGCGCAGGCGGTACAGCGCCATGATCTCGGCGATCACCCGGCGCTTCTTGTCCAGCTCCCAAGCCTGGTCGAGCACCAGGTCCACCCAGCTCGCCAGCCAGCTGAGGAATTCGTTCAACCAGGCCGTGAAGTCGGCCAGCCCATCGTTGGCGCCCGCGCCCGCCGCGGCGACATGACCTTGCAGGGGATTGTGCGGCGCCGGCACGCCGATGTAGCGGTTGAACTCGGTGAGAATCTCATCGCGCTCGGGCGTGGGCAGCCCGGAAATGGGCGGAATGAATGCCTGGTCGTCCGCGGGAAACAGAAAGCTGAAACGGCTGTAGAACAAGTTGCCTACCACTCCGGCGGCGAGCAGTTCCTGGATGCCGCGCCGTCTGTCGAGGGTGTCGTCGTTCAGCCCGCTGAGCAGCTTCTGGAAGATCTTCAGATAGTGCCCAAGAAAGCCAGCGTCGGACTTGGCGAACACCGCCGGCAGATAGCGCAGGTAACTCAGCTGGGCGGGTTCGTTCACGAGGCGCTCCTCGCATAGATCTCCAGGGAACGCAGTTGCGGCAGTCCGCGGTAGAGCATGGCGGGTGGGCCGGACGGCAGGTCGGCGATCAGAAAGTTGACGCCGAGCTGCGCATAGGTCGGCAGCTGCGCCGTGGGTGCATAGCTGAGTTCGATGTCCTCCAACGCCGAGACACCAGGCACGCGCTCGATCAGCAAGGACAGATTTTCCAGCAAGGGTGGCTGGTCATAGGTCCAGGTATCCGGCTTGAAATAAGCGAACAGGCTCGCCAGCAGCGCATCGAGCACCACGCTCAACACCGCATACGGTGGGCAGCGCACCGCCACGCTCAGGTTGATTTCGGTGAGTTGCGCGGGCGCCACGTTCACCCGGCTGCCCAGCAGCACGCGCGGCGCGAGGTAGGTGTTCACCTGACTCAAGAGCTGGCTCTGGGCCTGGGCAGCGGCTTGCGCTGCGCTGCCGGAGGGTTTTTGCAGCAACAGCACGCGCTGCAATCCGCCCTGCGCATCGGGCACGTTGGTGTTGGGGTAAGCAGGCAGCTGGTAGGCCCACAGCGCATTGCTGAGGATGTACACGCTGGTTGCTTCGTCGCTTACTTGCGCGTCGGCGCGCTTCACCAGCAAGGGCTCGGGCGTGGGGTTGCCGGCCTTGGCCTGCTGTGCAGCGATCATCTGGTTGGTTTCGAGTGCCAGGGTCTGCACGTCGTCGCAGGACAACGCCAGATAAGGCGTCGCCAGATAGTTCAGCACCGCATGTTGCAATTGCGCGCGATTCAACGGCGTGCCCGCCTCCACCTGCCCCAGCACCGCGCGCAAGCTCTGGAACGCGAAGTCGTAGTTTTTGTCAGCCGCCTTGCTGTAATCCGTGGTGTTGGATGTGAACGCCAGGCCGAGCACTTCGCGCAGGAAATTCTGCTGCGTCTGAATCGGAATAGCGTTGGTCTGGTACAGCAGCGACTCGCCGAGCCAGCACAGCAATTGCAGCAAGGTGATGCCGGGATCGGATTCGTTGTAATCCGTCCACAGCCGCGTGAATTGGGGAATGCGCCGGATCAGCTCAGCTTGCAGCACAGCGCTGTTGCGGGTGTCGAGGTCGGGCAGTTCGAAGCTCATCGCGCTAGCTCGCCAGGGCCACGGTGTAAGCCAGCACGCTCGCGCTGCCGGCCGCAGCCACCTGGTTGGGCGCCAGCGCGATGTCGCCACCCTGCACGCCGTTCAAGGCCAGGCCGACGACGCCGGTGACGCGCGGATCGCTGCGCAGCAAGCGACTTACCTGGGCGGCTTGTACGGTCTGGCCGAACGCCCAGCCCTGCCCGCCCGGCCCACCGAATACCGGTTGGAAAAAGGCTTGCAGCTGGCGGGCCAGATCCTGCTGTACCGCATTGCGTTGATCCGGCGCCACGTTCACCGTTACCTGCGCCACCACCTCGATAGGCAGGTAATCGGGCTCGCGGCAATAGATGCGCGGCGCCAGCGGCGCCAGGCAGCGCGCGCGCAGATAGACGGCCACCTGGTCGAGCAACGCGGGCGGCGCATAAGGTTGCGGCGCTTGCGAAAGCGCCAGCACGCCGACGGCAATGCGCCCGTCGGCGGCGACGACCGCGTGGGCGCGGCTTACTGCCGGACTCGCGGCACGCGCCAAGGTATCGAGATCGTCCAGTTGCACCGCGCGGTTGTTGGCCTTTACCTGGGGCGGTGCCGCCGCCAGCAGGTCGTCCACGCTGTCGCCGTTTACTCCGCCCAGCGCCGGCGCCGGGTTGGTGACACTGGCGATCGCGCTGTAGCCAGGGCGCAGCACGGTCAATTGATTCGCCGATACGTTGCCCGTCAGGCCCTGGGTGTATTGGTAGCGGGTGGCGATGATGTTGTTGTAGCCGCTCGGCGGAATCATGCCGTTGTAGCCATCGCCGAAGGTCACCAGGCCGTTCTCGCTGTCGAGTGTGTACACCCGGTCGGTGGGTCCGCTGAAACTGAAAGTGTCCACCTGTTGCCAACGGCGCAACACCGTGCCGCTGGCTTGCGCCGTGGTGCTGGGCGGAGTCACGGTGAGCGCCAGGTCGTTTCCGTCGGGTGACGGGGCCGGCTCCATGCCCTCAGGCTCGGCGACGTCCAGCTCCAACCCAGTCAGCACCGGCGTATAGCTCAGCTCGAATACCTGGGCAGGCTGCTCGTTGCTGGACCCCAGTGTTTCGTCCAGCACGGTGCTGCGATTGCCGGCCATCACCGTGTTGGGATAGACGCCGTACACCGATACGTTCTGGCGCGGACGCGGGTTCTGTATGCGCAACCAGCAAGCCTGTTGCGAATACAGCATGACCGCAGGCATATCGTCCGGCACGATGAAGCTGACGATGCCCGAGCGGGTGAAGCCCGCCGTGCCGTCATCCACCGACAGGGCACGCCAAGTCAAACCGTCGTAGTACTCCCACGGCAGGGCCGGCGCCCCATCGGCGTACTCCTGCGAAAGATAGAAGTACAAGGTCAGCGTGCGCCCCAGCGTGTAGCGACTGAAATCCTCCGGTGCAAAGCCCAGGTAGCAACAGGTGTAGCGATCCTCCACCGGCTTGAACGGACTGAACAGGAAGCGGCTCAGGGCGAAGGCGTTGTACGTCCACAGGTTCTTGGGCGTGGCGGTGTAGGCATAGCTCAGCAGCAGTGACTGGATATAAGGCGGCGCATAGCTGCTCGGCGTGTAGCTATAGGAGAAATTCACGCCCTCCACGTTGTTGAGATACGCCGTGACCTGCTGCTTCTGTTGTGCGGTAAGAATCGAGTCGGGGATGGCGTCGATAGTGGCGCTCACGCCCTGGGTGGTGATGCCGCCGATGTCACCGTAGCCACCCGACGTGATCACCACGCGTATCCATCGCCCCTCGGCGCCGGCCACGGTAGTGGGCTGGATGTCCGGACACAGGAACCGCACGCTGGTCGGGCCATTCGGGTTGTTGTTGCGCAAGGCGTTGGTGGTGTCGACGAAGCGGTAGGTGCTGATCTGGGCCGCGGTCGCATTGAAGGATTGCCAGGCCGAGCCGTCCCAGAACTGCCAGCACAATGTCACCGGGTAGTCCGTCGCCACGTCGCTCAACACGAAGTTGAGACTGATTTCAGCGCCCTTTCGCGCGAACAGGTTGTCGGAACGCACGTAGAAAGCGTCCTCCACGGCCGGTGTCTGGCCGAAGGGGTACACGCCGTTGCGGATGTTCACTTGTACCGGACCCGAGGCGGCCTGCTCGGGCGGGATGGCGTCGCCCGACAAGGTGCAGCTCAGGCCGGTAATCACCGGCAGCTGGCTCTCCAGCGCATTGATCACCCGAACCATCGGCGCGGGCTGCACCAGCAGCCAGTATTGCGGCGGCTGCGCGGCGGCGTCCGCGTCGGCCGTGAATCCGCTGTCACGCCCGTCCGCGGCATACAGCTCGCTCTCCAATTGCGCCACGGTGAGCGGTGGGGCGGTGGGCGGCTGGTTCAACTGCACGGTGAGCTGCAAACCGCTGTGCGTGCCCACTACGGTGGCGGCCAGCGGATTGAGCGCACCATCCGCCCACTGTTCGAAATACGCGGGGTCGAGCCGCACCCCGGTCAGGTTCACCACAATGCGCTGCAAGGCGGGATCGGGCTTGAACAGCTCCGGATCGCCCAGCATGAACCAGTGCGATAGCGGTATTTCGAGCGCATCGTCTTCCTGCGCGAGAAACAGCGGCACCGACCGCCCCGAGCCCAGTGCGTCGAATGCGTTGATGTAGTGATCCTGCGACGGAATCATGGTCATCAAGGCGCTCAGCGTGGCCGGTACCACCAGCAGCGGCTTGTTGGTTTGAAAGCGGATCTCCTGGGTGACGGTATCCAGCACCGCGCTGTCGACCGGTATCTCGCACGGCGGCTGCTCGGCTTGCAGCGTGAAGGTGAGCGCCGCCTGGGCCGCCAGCGGCGAGCGCAACTGCAGATTGAGAAACTGATAGAAAGCGAGCTGCCGCTGGTTGGGCAGCTGGTTTTCCATCTCGCCGATATAGCGCGCCAGCAGCGAGAACAGCTTGAGCAGGACCAGCCCTGGATCTTCGTTGACGTCCTTGGCGTCGGGCTCTTGCGTAGGCCATGGCGACGTCCACTCCGGCGTATACGCGCGCGCCAGCGCCAGCGCCTGCTGGAAGAACTGCTCGGCGCTGCGAAAATCAAGAATGGGGTCGAGCATGGGATCGCTCATGGCATCAGTCATGGCTGCGCATGGCCTGCATCAAGCCGGCTGCGCCGATTCCTCCGCCAGCAAATCCTCCAACACCGTGATCGCGCCATGGATGCGCAGCATCGTGTTCTGCAGGTCGCGTGAGCGTTGCTCCAGGGCTCGCAGTTGCGTCTGGCCGGCCTCGTATTCCTGGCGCAGTACGGCAAGGCGCTGCTCGAGGCGGCTGGGCGTACGCGCGGTATCGCCAGGCAACTCGTCGTGCGCATCGTTGTTGTTTGGCAGGTTGTGCAGGTTCATCGTGTCACTCCTTTCGACGATCAGCTCTTCAGGTAAAACGGATAGACCAGGTTGTCCGGGCGATTGCGATCGCGGATCAGGTAATCGACGGCGATCTGCATGCAGTTGGGCTGGCGCGGGTCGATGCTGGCCGCCACGCCGGCCACCTGGATGCGCGGTTCCCATTGCTCCAGCGCCTCCTGTACATACAGCTGGGCCAGACTCAGCGTGGATGCGTTGCCAGCCGCGAACACCAGTTCGTTGATGCGGCAACCGAACGCGGGCAGCATCACCCGTTCGCCCGGCGCCGTTTGCAGGATCAGCAGAATCGCCTGGCGGATGTCCTCCGCGTCGACGGCGAAGACCACGCGCCCACCCTGCACCTGCACCGGGAACGCCCAGCCACGCCCGAGAAAGTCATCGCCCTGGTTGCGGATCGCGCTCATCCGATCATCCCCATAAGATCAGCCCCATAAGATCAGCCTCATCCGATCAGCACGTTCGGCACGCCGGTGACCACCACCAACGGCATGGGCGCCTGCGGCCCCGCGGGCGGTATGTCGTGGCAGGTTTCGCAAAAATCGCCCGCGCGCGCCGCGCCGCGGCGGTTGATGCGCACGGTGGTGCTGGCCAGGATCACTCGTCCCATATTGGTGGGCGGCACCTGGAACGGCCCGCCCTGCGGTATGTGCGGTGGCATGTTTTGCGCCATCGAGCCCTGCAGTGCGGCCGGGCGTCCGTTGATGCGCACATTGGTGCTGACGCTGAGCGTGATCTTGCCGTTGAACGGGCAAGGCTGCGGCGTGGGTACCGGCCCGCCGGGCGAGGGGATCAGGACAATGTGGATATCGGCGGCGTTGACGATACTGTCGCCGAAACGTGCGGCTGGCTTGCCCATCTCGATGCTCCGTCGCGTCAATTGATCTCGATCATGGTGGCGGTGAGCTTCATGCTCTGTCCGCCGCTCGCCTGCAAGCTGGCGGCGGTCAAATCGAGCTTCACCGAGCCGGACGTGTTCTGGATCACCACTTCACTGCCCTTCAATGTGAGTTTGCCGGCCGCAGTGATGCTGACCTCGCCTTTGCTCTCGACCACGATGCGATTGTTGGCTGTGTCGATCTGCACCTTGTTCTGCTTTTCGTCGATCAGGGTGAGCTGACCATCCTTGCTGTCGTCGAACAGCAGCTGCTTGCCCTGCTTGGTCTTGATCAAGCGCACATCCTGCTGACGCGCAGCACCTTGTACCGGCGGCTTGATGCCGCCGTTCCACAGCGTACCGAGCACGAACGGCTGGTTGATGTCACCGTCGGCAAACGCCACCAGCACCGACTCATCCTTGCGCGGCAGGAAAAAGGCGCCGTAATCCGGGCCGCCGTAAAAGCTCATCACCTGCAACCAATCCGATTCGATCCGCGCGCCGTCGATCTGGAAGTTCACAGTAATCCGGCCCATGCCCTTGGGATCGTCGGTGCGATTGACCTGCGCCACCGTCACGCCGGCCAGCTGCTGCCCCGGCTGGGCCTGGGGTTTCGGAAAATCCATGCTCATGCGCCCGTCCTCCGTAGTTGCAACGTCGTGTGATAGCCAGTGCTGTCGTCATAGCTATGCTTGCTGGAACGTATGTAATAGATGCCGTCGAAGCGCTGGCTCAGGCCAGTGAGGCGAATGTTCACGCCGGCCACCAGCGTTGGGTCGCCTTCCAGCTCCGCGTCGCCTTCGATAAAGCGATTGAGGTTCTGCATGAATTCCGCATTGGCGCGCGCTTGCAGCGCCTCCACCGTGGTCAGGGTCGGGTCGGTGACGGTGATGGCGGCGCTGGGAAAGGCATCGATAAAGTCGTAGCCCGATTCGCTGCCACCCATGCGCGCGCGTACCAAGTTGGGGTTGCTCTGCGCGCTGACCACCTTATTGGTGGCGGGATCGAAGCCGAGCATCTGCACGGTGCTGCCCTCGGTGGGCACACGCAGGCGCAGGCTCACGCGCTTCAGATCGCGCGGAAAGGCCAGCGACTTCACCGGGCTGAGCCCTTCCGCGCTGGGCCGGAACAGCACCGTCATGTCGTTGACCACCAGCTCGTAATTGAGCAGCTCGCAGCGACTCAACAGGAAACGGTAGTTGGTTTGCTGGCGCTGCCACACGCAGGCATTGAGCGTGACCGGCGAACCGGGCGTTTCGATGCGCACCCGCGACGACTCGGCCACTTCCGTGGCGATCTGGTTTTCGTTGCGCTCCTTGAACATCTTGGTGTGATTGCCGAAGCGCAGCTTGGCCATGGTGTCGAAGCCGCTGACGGTGGCGACCGAATAGGCATCGAAATGGGGATCGATGGAATAGATCTGCGCGGTGATCAGGGGCTTCGGCTGTCCGATGCCCATTTGGATGCTCACCTTATCCCCGGGCTTGAACGTGTCCAGGTCAGCGCCCTGCCAATTGCCCTTCTGCGACAGCATGTTGAATTTGAAGCTGAACATGCCAGGCACATTGATCTCGTTGGAAACCTCCACCGAATGCACGGCGGCCAACAGGCTCGTCGGCAGCGGCTTGCCGTTGAGCAGCAGTTGGAAGGCAGCGGTTTCCGCGCGCGCGTCGTTGGACATGCTCACACCCTCGCCGGCGGTGTGTACGACTCGCCGTGCACGTCGATGATCACCAGCGTCTTGCCGATATCGGCCGGCGTGGGGAAGTTCAGCGGGTCATAGATGCCGTTGGCATCGGCGATCAAGCGCCATAACGCCGGGTCGCCCAGGGTGTTCTCGGCGATCAGATACAGCCGGTCGTTCTCCGCAACGGTCCAGAACTGCCGACAGTTGAAATAGCCGCGTGCGGCCAGGTCCTGCTGGGGGGTGAGCACCGACTTGAAAGTCACCGTCAACTCGGCGCGCACCGGCACGCCGGATTCGAGGAACAGCGTGAATTTCTGTTCCAGGCGCACGATCAAACCGGTGAACAGGGCGCCGGCCCAGGAGAACACCACCGTCGGCGGCTCCTTGCGCACGCCGGTACCCACGGTGGGCTTGGTCAGCGCGGCGATCTCGTCGGTATAACGCCGCACGTCGGTCTTGCTGTCGTAGGTATCGAAAAACAGGTTCACGACCAGGTCGTCGTCGTTGACGCGCTGGAACTGGATGTTCGATCCCTCGCCTTGCACCACCACCGATTTGTTGAGCGACAACTCGGTGGGGTTGTACATCACCGGGATGGTCTTGGCGGTCGGCTGCACGATGATCTTCGCTTTCTCCAGCATCACAGCCCCCGCCGGTAACGTTCAAGCGAGGAATGCCGCGTCATCAAACCAGCCACCTGCTCGGCCAGCTCGTGCACCATGCGCGGCGTCAACATCGCTTTCTCCATATGGCCGCGCCACGGCGTGGCTTGCGCAATCTCATGCACGACCTTGCGGGTGACGTGCTGTTCGATGCGTTTGACTTGCTGGCCGAGATCGACCGGAGCCTGGACCGGAGATTTGCGGTAGATCAGTGCGGCGGAAGGCTGCTGCGGTGCATCGGCGAAGACGGTGATGCTATTTGTCATCGCCCCTGTGGGGAGCCCAAACCCATGCTTCCTATCCCCTGCGGGAAGCGGAGTGATGTGAGGGGCCAACCTCGCGAAGACCTCTGTTTGTGCGGCAAACATCGAAGAGCGGCTTTGAGGTAATAACGGAGACTGTCGCAAGCCCGGCCCCTCACCCCGGCCCTCTCCCCCTGCCCTTATTTCTCTTGGGGGAGAGGGAGCATCTGCGCGCTGCCCAAACCTTCTCGCGAATGCCTTGAAGCGTGACGAGACCTGCCTCCTCTCCCCTCCGGGGAGCCCATTCCAATGCTTCTTCTCCCCTGCGGGGAGCAGAGTGAGGTGAGCGGGCAACCTCGCGAAGACGTTTGTCTGTGCGGCGAATGTCGAAGAGATGCTTCGCAGTAATTGCAAAGACTGTGGCAAGAGCGCCCCCTCACCCCACCCCCCTCTCCCTGCTCTTATTTCTCTTGAGGGAGAGGGAGTGTCTGCGCGCTGCCCAAACCATCTTGCGAAGACCTTGAACTGTGACGAGCGTGGCCTCCTCTCCCCTTCGGGGAGAGGATTGAGGCGAGGGGGCAACCTTGCGAAGACGTTTGTCTGTGCGGCAAACATCGAAGAGAAGCTTCGCAGTAATTGCAAAGACTGAGGCAAGAGCGTCCCCTCACCCCAACCCTCTCCCCCAAGAGAAATAAGAGCAGGGGGAGAGGGAGCAACAGCGAGGCGATGCGCAGCGAGCCCGTGACGGGCCCCCTGTGCAGCGGTGAGGGCTGGACGATAAGGCCCCGCAGGGGGCGCAGGCATGGACGCCTGCGCCTTTTCGACACGACAGGGACGTCGTGTCGAAAAGCCCGGCCAGACCTCACGGACTCGGAGGGCAAAGCCCGTAGAGCGCGAAACCGGGGTGCCCTTTCTTTTGGTTACTTTTCTTTGGGCAAGCAAAGAAAAGTGACTCGGACCGCGGTAGCGGTTCGAAAGCCCGCGGCAGGCGAGCCAGGTCGCGATAACGCGACAACCGAGCGATAACGCCACTGGACCCCGGCCTACGCCGGGGTGACGACGTAGAGATGGCATCGCGAGCACCCGCCCCTCACCCCAACCCTCTCCCCGGAGGGGAGAGGGAGCAAGTGCGCGCGGTCGAATCGTGTGGTGAGGGGCCAACCTTGCAAAGCGCAAATCCCGCTCTGGCCTGCCAAGAGACGCATGGGGCATACGCAACATGCGTGTCGATGACGCCAGCAGCACCCGCCCCTGCCAGATCAGGCGATACGGCATCTGCATCGACTGCGATGCCATCCTCAGGTAATACAACGCCACCCGACCGCCGGCCGCGCTCAGCAAAGACCCATGCGTCGCGAAGCGCATGCCCCGCCCGGCACGCACACGCAGCCGTTGCAGCGGACGCGTCATGGCGACGGTGCGAAGCACTAGATGACTCCCGCTGCGCTGGCCGCACCAGCCGCTGCGGCATAAGCCGTTGCCGCCAGGCTCTTCTTGATCCCTTCGTGCGCCAGTACAAAGCGCTGCGTGGCGACCAGCGTTTGGCTGGCATCCAGCCTGGGGCCCTGCCATTCGATCGGATACGCGTTGTAGAAGTCGTACCAGACATAGGGAATGCCCATGTCGTTGAGCAGGTAGATCGAGCCGTTCTTGCGCTTGATATTGCCTTGCAAGGTGGACTGGTACCACAGCCATACCGGGTCGAGCGCGGTGATGCCCGACTCCAGTGTGATGTCGCTGTAGGTCACCGGCCCGCCCAGCTTGTAGCTTTTGTCGTTCACCCCGCCCTCGCGCACGGTGTGTACCTCCATCTTCGACTCCAGCCCGCTTACGGAGGTAAAGCCGCCCACCAGGATGCTCTCCACTTCGACGAAGAAGTTGTAGGCCTTGAAAGGGTCAAGGTGTTTACCCAAGCGCTGCACTGCCGCCGCGGCAGCATTGATGCCCAGTGCCATGTCATCCCTCCAGATCGAGGCTGCGCCGCGTATCGTCCGCGCTCATCGCTTTGTTGATGCGACTTATGTGCTCGCAAAAGCGACGGCGCTCGCGGTGTTCGAGCGCCAGCACGTCGTCGAGCGACCAGTGAAAGTGGTAGGCGATGAACGCTATCTCTGCGTAGAGCTGATCGGGCGCGGCCACGTTTCCGACTTTCCCATCGGTGCGCCGACCTCCTCGGCAAGCGTGGAGGCGCCGCCGTCATCGACCTGGTTGATGCGGTTGTAGAGCTGTTGCAGCGCGCTGAAATCGGCAGAGAACAAGTCCTCGATCACCTTGGTATTGATCATCTCCAAGGTGCCCAGCTTCACCACCACGCGCGACAGCACGATGATCGCCAGGTAGCTGGGATTGGCCTGCACGCGGTGATCCTTCAAAGGCAGGATTTCGTCACCGGCCGTGGCGAGCCGCATCACACCCTGGCGATGCAAGGTGCCGTCGCTGTCCCGATAGCCGATCGGCAGAGTGAATTCGACTTCCGTACTGATCACGTCCATGGTGTCCCCCTCGGTAGAGAAAAGCTGCGTGCGCCCGTCATCACTTGATGCGGTTCATGTAGTCCATCGCCAGTTCCAGCGTTTCCACCATCACGTCGCTGCTGCTGGCGTTGAGCCCGGTGGTCTCGTATTTCACAGGCCACGCGTTGATGACATTCCAGCGCACCTTCTCGCTGCCATCGGCATCCATCAGCACCAACGTGATGTTCTTTTGCGCGCTGGGGCTGCCCGAGCCGAGCTGGGAAACCTGTTGCTGCCAGTTGTACAGATCCATGCCGCTGGTCAGCCCCTTCTTGAGACTGAGGTGGCCATAGCTGGTCAGCCCCGACAAGGGGCGCTTGTAGATGGGATCGGTGCCTTCGCGATAGTCGACGGTTTCGACATTGATGTCCGGCACGCTGGCTTCGGAAAACGCCGCGACCTGGATACCGGCGATTTCGACGCGAAAGCGGAAGCCGCGGAAGGGGTCGGTAAGTTGCGTGACCATGGGTTAGTTGCTCCAGCCAAGTGGGGTGCTCATCGATGTATCGCTCCAGCTCAGCTGCCCGAATCCGGGCCAGCGGTCTTCTGCGTGATGCGGATGACGACGAACTCGGCCGGGTACACCGGCGCAAGGCCGATGTCGATGTAGAGCTGGCCGAGCATGCGTGTCTCCGGTGGGTTGTTGGATGCGTCGCAAGTGACGAAGTAGGCTTCCTGCGCAGTGGCACCGAACATCGCCCCTTGCTGCCACAACGTGGTGAGGAAGGCGGAGACGTCGCGTGTCACCGCCGCCCACAGCGCCTGGTCGTTGGGCTCGAACACCACCCATTGAAGGCTGTTCTTCAGGCTTTGCTCGACGAAGATGAAGAGCCGGCGCACGCTGACATAGGTCCACTGCGTGTCCTGCGACACGGTGCGCGCGCCGTAGATGACGTTGCCGTAATTGATCAGGTTGCGCAGTGTGTTGATACCGTTGGGGTTCAACTGGTCCTGATCGGAGTCGGTCAGCGGCAGAGCCAGCGCCACCACCGAGCGCATGGCGCCATCGTTGACCCCGGCTGGCGACTTCCAGACACCGACGGAGCCATCGGTATAGGCGTAGCGCGCCAACGCGGGCCCGGATGGCGGAATCGGCACATTGGTGTTGCTGAGCGGGTTGAAGATCCACGTCCACGGGTAGTACAGCGCGCCGTAACTGGAATTGATCGCCGAGCTGCCTTGCAGCGTGCCGGTCTTGAACGCGACGACGTTCGACACGGTTTGCCCATACGGCGGGTCGGCGGCATAGAACAGGCTGCTCAGCTCCTGGCAGACCCCAAGCCCCTGGTTGATCATCTGGCCTTGCTTCACCGCATTGGTATTGCCATTGCTGTCGGTGATGGTGACCGTATCGGGCACCGCCAGCAGGCTCAGTCCCTGCACGGTCTTGAGCGTGTTTACCCCACCGAAGAGATCCCAGGTGGGGTTTTGGCCCCCGGTGAAAGCCGAGGGCGACTGGGTATTGGACGGACGCTTGCCGTCGGTGGTCGCCACCCGGATGAACATCGAGTTCGCGTTGATGCGGCCGGTGAAGTTCAGGCCCGTGTCGGTGAAACCGTTGAACGACTCCAGCACGTAGTAGTTGGTGCCATTGCCAGTGCCATTACCACTGCTGCTGTTGCTGAGGGGGCCTGAGGTCAGCCCGTTCTGCTGCACATAGGCAGCCAGCATCTGGGTGGCGAGACTGGACGTGCTGCTGGCACCGTCTATGACCGAGGCCGCCACCACTACTTGCAAGTTGAATACCGGCGTCGAGGTGGTCTTGCCGTTGCTGCTGGGAGTGGCTGTGTTGTTGCAGATATAAACCTGCAAGCTGTTGCCCCAGAGGCCTGAACTGGCCGCATTGAACGTCGTTTTGTCCACGGTGGCCGTGGCCTGCGCGCCGTTGCCGGTGCTGGTCTGGTTGACGCTCACGATGTAGCAGGCGGTGCCGCCCTCAAGAAAAAACTCATACACCGCCCACGGCGTCATGCCGTACCAGATGAGGCCGCCAAACAGGCGCGTGTAGGCGTTCCAGCTGGTGACCAGTGTCGGCGTCGGCGTGGGCAAGGTGGTGGTGGGTGCTTTCTCGGTCACACCCACGAAGGCGGCGACGGAGGTCGATGCACCCTGGATGCTGCGGGTGCCCGGTACTTCTTCGATATAGATACCGGGATGCTGGTAGTTGGGCACGATCCTCTTCCTCGCGATGGTTGATTCAATCTCTGGAAACCTCGAGCTTCTCGAGGCGCCCGTCCCATAGACCTGCGCTGTCAGCTCGCAAACATGTCATCGACCCGCTGCGTAGTACCCGGCGTTACCGCGATGGTCTGCTCGCGGCTGCCGCCGCCGGCCGCCACGAAGCGCAAACTGACCTGCGTGGGATTGGCGAGCTTGCCCGGCAATGCCAGCGTGTAAACCTGATCGCGCGTGCAGCGTGTCGCCACCTGGCGCGGGAGTCCGCGAGCCGAGCGGTACTCGGCGCTGATGGTCACCTCACCGGGCGCCGCCGAGCCGAGCCGGCCGCGAATCAGGGTCGTGTAAGCCGGGTAAACATAAAGCGGCCCCGGCTCGAGCGCGCACGACAGCCATGCTTCAAACGGCGTCCCTGCAGCAGTCACCGTGAAAGGGATCTGGAGCGGCTTGAATGCCTTCGTCAGCACGTCGAGCGCATAACGGCCCGGTGCGAGATCCAGCAGTACATAGCGCTCATCGGGCTTGGCGATGGGATCGGCGGGCACGCCATTCAAACGAAAACGCGGTGCGGCGCCGAGTGCTGGCTGGTCGCGGTGGCTATCCCATAGCTCGATGACGGCGCTCAGACGGTTCAGACGGTGGTACATGGTGCCCCGCTGTTGAAGTTCGGTGGCAACGGCCGTGTATTGACGATGGACAACTCGGTCTCGGTGACGATGTCCGTCTCGAACGGCCGGCCAGTCGGGATGCGTACGGGCGACAACATGTAGAGCTTGGTCAACTTGTAGGACTTGCCGCTGAAGCCCGCCCACAGATCGCGCAGCGCTTCGATGGAGTTGTCGCGAGGCACGATATCGATGCGCTCGTTGCCGGTCTGCCGCAAGCCGGGGTGCAGCAACGGGCCTTGCAATATCGGGATGTCGTGGAACAGACGCAACAGCTGGTCGGCCAGCACCAGCTCGGTCTCCGCCGACTTCGCGTAAGGCACCAGCATGTAGACCAGATCGACCACCATCGGGGCGGGCGTCACTTGCGTGCGGGGAGGCTGCAGCTGGCGACCGCTCAGGCTGGGCGGCAGGTTGCGCAGCCATACGTTGTGTTCGATCTGATACAGGTACAGCGACAGTTTGTTTTCGCCGACAGCTTCGATCTCGGCCGGCGAATCGAATACCACGGCGGATTCAGCCGACAACAACGGAATGTTGTTGCGCACCAGGCTGCGCAAGGATTCGCTCACCCAGCGCACCACCTGGCCGCTGTCGTTGGTCGGCGGCGGCGCTGCTTCGGCGTTTGGCGAAGATGGATTTGGCGGCATCGACATCAGCGGCCCGGCTACAGGGTGAACAAGGTGTAGCCGGGACTCACCCATTGCGGCTGGCGCGTGCCGACCTGTGCGTACACCGAAACATCCGGGTCGCCGACCACTCTCAAATAGAGATAACGCACGTCATCGGGCTGCCATGACACGTAGGCCAGCAAGACCAGGTTGGTCGCGCCGCCTCCCCCATCGGTCGTCGGCGATTGCATCACGATGTGGTTCTTGGTGTAGGACAGCATAGACAAGGGCACGCTGCCGCCATCGTTGCTGCTCAAATCAATGCCCAGCGCATTGCCATGTCCCGGCCCCAGCACCCAGGACACCTTGCCGTAGTCGGGGTCGGTATTGAGCTCGATATCCACCTGTTTGCCAGGCTTGAGTCCCTCGATATTGAACAGCACGCTGCGGTAACTGACTGAAGGCGGCTGGATCACCGCGCTGATGCGTCCGTTGCGCCACAGCACCGGGCGCTCGTTGCCCAGGTAGCCGTACACCACCGCTTCATTATTGAGCGTGCAATACCCGGTCAGGAACGAGGCATCGTCGGCGACCTCAAGGAACAGCGTCAGGGTGAAGCCGAACAAGGTCGGCGCCTGGCTGGACGTGCGCAGGGACAGCACGTCGTTGTTGAACGACACATCTTGCAAACACGGAACGGGCTGGTAAACGCCGTCCGGTGTCACGTTGTAGGAAAAGCCCAGACTGTCACCGATGCCCTTGCCCAGCGACCATCGAACGCCCGGCGTGGTGAAAGTGAAGCTGAGATTGGAGTTGTTCGCTACGTTGGTAAATTGCAATATGACGGGAATCAAGGTGTGGGACACGATCCTCGGTCCTTGTTCGCTCAGAGATCGATGGCGAAGGCACTCAAGCCCACGACACTCGTTCGGTCGGTGCTCGATTGCAGAGTCGCTACGGCACCAGGAGGAAGATCCACGCGCCCGCGCAAATCGGGCTGCGCGGTTCTCACGTAGAGCTGCACGCGAATCTCCTGGCTATCGTTATAGGTCTGCACAAAAAACTCCCGCGCATTGATCAAAAAATTGCGCAGGTACAACGCTGGGTCGCCCGTCGACGAAAAGCTGAGACCGACCAGGCCCCTGCCATCCCCTCCGCTCCACACCGCGGTCTGATCGCCGCGGATGGTGACAAACACCTTGCTGTTGGCACGCACGTTTTGCAGCACGATGCTCAATGGCTGGAAAGGAACCGCCGTGTCGGCCTGAAAGAGACTGGCGTCCAGCGTGTCTTCTCCCAACTGCGAGCGAAGATGCTCCTTCTGCGCCCTCGTCAGCGGCGGAAAATCGCGCACTGCCGTAGCGATCTTCGTGGCGATCTTCGCGGCGTGCACCGCAGTAACCCGGTCGAGCAGCGGTGGGCCCTGATCCGACACGGTCGAGGCCGCCGCAATCGAAGCAGGTGCGCCCGTTTCAGCCGCCTCGGCCACCGGCGCATCACCCACGGCAGTCGCTTGGTCGGGCGATGGTTCGACCGGCTCAGGCATGGCTGAAGCCGCGGTGACGGCAGCCGACGAGTTCGCTACGTCGGCAGGCTCATCCACCTTGGGTATGGCCTTGTGCTTCGGCCCTCTATTGCGGTCACCCATGACGGTCACTGGCTCACCGAAATGATGTTTTGGCCGGCGCTCAACACCCCGCTCGATGAGGTGCCAAGCACCGCATAAGTTGTGCTGATCAGACCGGTTTGCGCTTGCAGATTGAGGGTCAACGTCTGGGCGCTGCTTCCGCTCGTGAACGTGGCCCAGGCCAGCCCTTGCATGCCCTCGCCCCCTTCGCCATTGGCGATATTGAGGAACATCTGCTGCTTCGAGATGTTGAAGTTCGACAGAGGTGGCGTATAGAGCGCCAGATAGGGCTGCAATTGCACCTGCTCCCCGTTCACCATCACGAAATTGTTCGAGTCGACGATGTTTATCTGTACCTGCTGAGGCTGAGTGAAGCCCTGCTTGAACTGAAATTTGAAGGCAATCTGATACGTCGGCGCAGCTTGCATGGCATCCCCCCGAGGCATTCCTGTATCCACGTGGCGCCTTCCGTCACGGCGAGACACGCTGGCCGTGCGAACAGGCACACCTTCATTAATTCCAAGAGAAAATGGTGGGCACGTTGGAGAGCGTATAGCTCTTCTGACCCTCGAATTCCATGAGAACGGTCACGCTCGGATCGGCAAAGCAGGACAGCGCGAATTGCTGCACGCCAGCTTCGCCGGCCAGAAAGCAATTGAATAGGAACGACCATGGTTTGCCATGACCGCTGGAACCCGTCTGGAAAGTGAGTTGGTTCGGCACGACCATGACGTCTGCGAGCGGAAGTGTCCCAGGGGAAGTCATCGAGAGATGCAGTCCAGCCGAGTATCCGCTCTGACCACCCAAACTGAATTCGACCGGATAGCCCTGGCCCAGGTCGGTCAAATTGACGGCAATCTCGCACCCCTCCTGCGTACCGCTCACAACGAACTGGATGGGCTTGAATTGCTCGTATTCGGTGCTGGCATTCACGTTCGCCGCGCTGACGTCAATCTTCTTGCCGCCGCCTAAACCCTGCTCAGTGTTGCTCATGCCATGTACTCCTGTTCGGGTATGGCCTTCTGTTGCGCACTGGACTGTCGAAACGAACACCTGCTGCGCATGCTTCGTGAAGGGCCATCCATGGCCCATGTCATCGAGCTGTCGCGCAACCGCTATCAGCTCTGCAGGGGCTTCCACTGGAATAGGGCGGGCGTTTTGGTGACTGGCGTTGACGCGCCGCCGTTGAGTGAAGCGGAAATCGTCACGCTCGGATCAGTATTCGCCGCCAACGTGAAATTCTGCAAACCCGACTCGCCGGCCAGGAAGCATTGCAATTGGAACGACCATTGATTGCCGCCGCCGCTGGACGCCGTCTGAAACACGAGGCTCTGCGGCAATACGTTGACCTGTGAGATCGGAAGAGCACCCGGGGTGTTCATGGAAACCATCAGGCCGTTCGAAAGATCGTCCGCATTCCCCGTGGTAAAAGCGATGGGGAAACCCGCGTTCTTCGAGGCCAGATTGATGGTGACCTGCGGCCCCGTTGTAGAGCCGCTCACCGTAAAAACGATGTTCATGAATTGATTGTATTGGGGGCTGATGCTGCCACCCATCGCGCCAACGTTGCTCTTATGGCCGCTCATCCCCTGCTCTGTGCTGCTCATGCGATTTACTCCTGCTCAGTGGGTTATCTGCGATATGTTCCCAACCAACACCCTGGATCAACGGTGTTATGCCGTCCGGCCATCGCACCAACCGCGCCGCTCATCGCGAATGCACGCTCAATGCGATGAAAACAAGGAAAACACCACAGCGAGCGACATAATCGCCTGCCATGACGGGGCTAATGCAGCAAGGATCGATAGCCCGCCGAATGTCGCATCTGAACGCCCCCGTAGATGCTTCGACGTGCAAAGGCGAGATAGTGCCGCGGTAGATGCGAATGGCGCGTGTAGAGAACGGCCCTATCGCGAATCATCTCGTCAGGCAAACGTAATGTTCGCTTGGTGATGAAATTGTGAACGCAGGAAACATCCGTTCTCTACAGGGTAGGTCGAGGCTGTCATTGCCGCCCATGGCCGGATACTCAAGCGCTTCGACGGACACCTATGCGAAGACGTTCACTTCCTTCAGGCCCATCCTGTATCCAGTGATGACGGGGACGCACACGTGGGCTAAGAGCCATCCCCTTCAAGGTGTTTGAGGAGCTCGAGAGGGCGTGGTTGCTGAGGGATGTGTTCTGTGTTCGCGACAATCGATGCGCCATGGCGACCTGGCCGCTTATGAAGCGGTGCTGCTTCCCAAGCGCGCGCCCTATCGGGCGCGTTTCGCGCACAGGGTGCGCTCCTACCGATGCTCACATCGACGCCTCGAAATACACAGGACACGCCTCTCCCCTTTGAGGAAGAGCATGAAAAGGGAGAAGCCATCTAGACGCCTGACACTGGAAAACGCGCAGCTACAGAGCCCACCGCCTGCTCTGAGGCCATTATCTCTTTGGTTACTTTCTCTTTACTCCGGGCATCCATGCCCTCCGCCCTTCGGGCCAGCTGCGCTGTTCGCACCCGCTCCTGCGGGTGCGTGGGCCAGCAAAGAGAAAGTGACCCGGCTCGCGGCAGCGAGTCGGAATGCCCGCTGCATAAGCGGCCAGGTCGCGACAATGGAGCATCGAAGCGGCAACGCCACTAGACCCCGGCCTTCGCAGGGGTGACGAAGTAGGAGTGCTATCGCGAGCACCCGCCCCTCACCTCAATCCTCTCCCCGAAAGGGAGAGGAGGCGAAGGCAAAGAGAGGGAGTTGTTGCTTCGCAACTCGGCGATTACTTCGAAATCAACAGCAACAACGATTGCCCGCATTGCCCATACGTGCTGCCCGCACCGCCAATCAGCGCCTCGTTGCCCGGAGTGACGAACGTATCGGGGCCATCGTTCCAATTGCACGTATCGGTGACGCGGTACCACTGGGTTCCGGAAGGTGGTGCCGGCAAGGTGAAGGTGACGTTGCCCGACCAGCCGTTGTACGCGACGTACATGGCATGGGTATCGCCCAGCGAAGGCCCGTCGATGGTGTAGGCGATGGCGTGATTGCCGGTATTGCTCCAGTAGTTGCTGTCAGCGACCGCGCCGCTGGGCTGATACCACACGACTTGGCTGGCGGTGTACCAGGTCGCCGGACGAAACGCCGGGTGCGCCCGGCGGAACGCAATCAGTCGCTGCGCGAAGTTGTAGAAGTTGGATTGATCGGTGGTCCAGCTATTGGTGAGCCAGTTGGCGGTGGAGTCGAGGTTGTAGGCGTTGTTGTTGCATTGGAGCGTGCGCAGGTATTCATCGCCGCCTTGCATCAGCGGCGTGCCCGCCGACAGCATTTCGAATGCCATGCCGGTGCGCGCGGCACGGCGCTGATCGAACGCCGTGCCCGAGCCGTTCGAAATGCCCTGATCCCAGCTGTAGTTGGTGCTGGTTCCGCCATCGGACGGACCGTAAGGCCACGACTGATGGTTGTTGGAGCCGTTGCAGGCATAGACGTCCTTGAGCGTCATGCCGTCATGCACGTCGATGAAGTTGGTCGAATTCCACGGCGAGCGACCGCTGCCCTGGAACAGGTTGGACGATCCGGCAAAGTTCGTCGCCTCCTGTCCGATGGATACGGGCATAGTGCCCAGATCGTTCTGCGCCTGGCGCAAGGTGTCCCGGTAGACACCATTCCATTCGGACCAGCCCACCGGGAAACCGCCGAGCTGATAGGAATTGCCGCCGATCGCCCAAGGTTCCGCGAAAAGGTCGAGCCCGCTACCACCCGTCGACGGACGCACCGTGAATTCGCGCAGGATGCGGTTGATCGCCACGTTGGCATCGGCCGCATCGAAGTTGTACCCGCCGTTTGGGCAATTCGGCGCAGCCGATTGATAGGCACCGTTCAAGCAGCTGTTGCCTAGCACGGAGGCGAGATCGAAACGGAATCCGTCCACGCCCATGGCGTTGGCCCAGTAGGCCATGGAGTCGACGATCAGGTTTTGCGCGACGGTGTTGTACGTGTTGAAGTTCGCGCCGATGCCGGTGTTGTCGTAGAAGTACTGGTTGTCCGAAGTCAGTTCGTAATACGTCGCGTTGTCCAGCCCGCGCCACGAATAGATGGTTGCGGTGGAGGGATCGTTGCTGGCCCACGTGCCGCCTTCGGCGGTGTGGTTGTAGACCACGTCCATGTACACCTTGATGCCGACATCGTGGAACGCTTTCACCATCGCCTGGAACTCGGCGGTCGGACCGCCTGCTGCCTTGTTATAGGCGTAGTGACGATCCGGGGCGAAGTAGTCCTCGGTCATGTAGCCCCAGTAATTCTGGTTTGCGCTCGAGTTGGGCACGACATCGTTCGCGTCGTTCTGCGTTTCCTGCACGGGCAGGAACTCCACGGCCGTAACACCGAGGCTGGCCAGGTAACCCGCCTTGAGCCCCGCACCGTAATACGTGCCACGATAGGCCGCCGGAATACTCGTGTCCTGCTTGGTGAACCCACGGACGTTCACCTCATAGATGACATCGTCTTTCTGCGCACGGGTCGGCTTGATGCCGGTGCCCTGCCCGCTCGCCGACAACACGATGCCCTTGGGGGCATACATGCCGCTGTCGGTGTTCCGGTTGGCGGGGCCCGAGGCGAAAATGTTGCCGTTCTGGTTGGACGTATTGAGCGGATCCTGACTCATCTCCAGCGCATAAGGATCCAGCAGCAGCTTGTTCGGATTGAAGCGATTGCCATTGGCATCGACATCCGAAATGAATCCGGCCGCCGAGCCCTTGCCCCAGCTCGCGTCATACGGCCAGTTCGGTCCCCAGGCGCGATAGCCGTAGTAGACCGGTCCGGTGATGCCCGCCGCCTGTATCGCCGACACCGGAACCGTCACCGACCACACACCGCCGCCGACCGGCGTCAGTACATAGGTGGCCGACTCCTGCGCGCCGTAACCGCTCGCATAAAGGTAGAGCGCGATGCGCGTAGCCTGCGAAGAATAGATGCGAAAGGTGATGCTGGTCTTCTGCGCGTTGTAGCTCGCGCCAAGGCTCATGCTGTCGATGGCCGCCCGGGCCGGCATGAAGGGCATTCCAGCGAGGCCGGCCCACGCGAACAGTGCGACAAGGATCTTCGAACGTTTCATTCGGGCCTGCCTCATTCGGTTGGAAGTGCATCGCATCGTAGGTAGCATCGCGCTGCAGCAACCAGTGAATGCATACGTATTCATTGCGCAGATACTGACAAGACGAACGCCGTCGTCATCGCCGTGACCAAGGCCAGCAATGCATTCGGGGAACGATGCGGGTTCGGCTACCAGATACCGGGCACGAAGCGATAACGCACTTTTTCAGCGTATGCGCGATAGCCCGGCAACCCGTCCATCAGCATGGCTTCTTCGCCCAGCGCCCGCAGGGCCATCAGCGGCATGGTGACCACGATGCCCATGAGGCCCCATAGCGACCCGAGCAGCAGCGGCGCCCCTACCAGCAGAAACAAGGTGAACGCATACATCGGGTGGCGTACGTAGGCATAAGGGCCGGTGGAGATCACGGTCTGGCCGCGCTCTGGCTGCAACTGGATCGTGACGGCCGCGAAACTGTTGGCGCGAAGGACACGGCTCCATGCCCAGAAGCCGATCAGGATCAGCACCGCACCGATGGCCTGCGCCCATAGCGGCGTATGCGACCAGCCCAAGCCGCGCGCGTCCAGCCCCATGAAGGCCGGCCAGGCACAGAAGACCACCATCAGTGCGGCCATGATCCGACGATCATGTGGCCGCTGCTCGGGGCTGAAAGGCGATTTCATTCGTGCGGCGAGCAGCGCCGGATCGACCTTCGAAAGCCAGATGCCGGTCGCGATGCTGCATCCATCGAAAAGGATCAGGAAGATCCACCCTTGCGGCCAAGCCAGCGTGCCCGCTGGAACAAACAGCAACAAGATGAAGATGGCGTTGAACGTGATGTTCTGGATGATGTGCTTGATCATGGCGCTTACGCCTCCGAGGCGTTACGGCAATGACAAGCCATTATGCGACGAACCATGTACCCGAGCTTCGGTAAGCTGGGGTTCGCGAACGCACCCCAGCTCACCTCTTAACCTGAAACTCACGGCGACAGCGGAACACCCCAGGTCGCCGTCACGTTACCGCCAAGACGCCACTCGCTGAAGGGCCTGCGCGGTGCGATAAGCGCCGGCAGTCGCGGGTCCTTGGTGCGCGCATAGTAGGGCTCCATCCACGAAAGCTCGTCCTGGAACGTCCAGGGAAATAGCTGCTGCGGGATCGGGGTGATCTTGGCGAAGCTGGAAGGATCGATAACGGCATTGGTTACCAGATTGGCCAGGCGGGCAATGGCGTTACCGTTCTCCTGATAAAGGTCGATGCCTTGCCCCTTCACAAGTTCGGCGGTGAAGACCAGCGGGATCAGCGCGAACGTATGGTAGTGGAGCGCACGATCGCCACGTGCCACCTCACGCGTCAACGAACCGTTCGGCTGGATGTCGTTGATGCCTTCGCGTGCGCGTGCAAGCCCGGCGTCGATCAGGTATGGCTTCTGGGCAATGGTGCCGATGGCCGTCAGATTCAGGCCAGCCCAGTACACGAGATTGTTGTGCAGGTGATTGATCGCGTCCGCATCGCGCGTGGCGACGGCGATGTTTTCCAGCCACGGCGTAATGGCGGCAACCCGGCTCGCATTCGCATTGCGAACACCCTGCGGCATGCGCAGAAGCACCAATGCAAAATCCGTCCCTGCCCAGGAGCGCTCGTAGTAGCCCTGGTATCCGGTGATGGGCCCCATCAGCGCGTTGCCGCCGGCCCAGCCTTGCAGCAGGTCGAGCGTGCAAGACCACTGGCCTGCATCTGCCGCTTGATTCAACTGCGAGATGAAAGCGCGCATCGGCTTGACCGCTTGCGCATAACCCGCAGGGTCATCATAGAACCCCGGGGGATCGATCGTGCCCAATGGCGCCGGCACATTGCACGCACTGGCATTCTGACTAGCGCCCAGGCTTATGCCAGCGGCCAGCAGGAAAGCACCCATCTTCAACAACGTTCGACTACCCATTAGCCATTCCTTTAGACCTGATTGTCATACCGCTGAATTTCTCGATCGCCGGCGCATTGCCATCGGCATGTTTTCCGGCTTCGAGTTCGAAGTCCCTCGTCAACAGCTGTGTCTTGGCACGGCCGTCGAGCTGACAACGCTCACTCAGCGGTAAAGTTGACCACCGAGAATGGCGCGGGCAATTCGGCCGTTCGTCTCTCGATTTTTTCGCGAATGGGCACCCACGGCTGTCCATCGCCAAATGCTTGCGGCGAAGCGTAAGCGCCAAGCAGATCGAACGCATCGAAGGCATAGGGCAACCCTTCCGCGTCGAGAGGCGTCTTGCCGTCGCTGACATGCAAATGCAGGTGCGGACCCGTGGTGCTGCCGGTATAGCCGAGCAACCCTATGACTTGTCCGCGCTTGACCTTGTCGCCCAAGTGAACCTTGATGCTGGCGGGTTTCAGGTGCTCGTAGAACACGTAGCGACCCTGGCCGAGATCCAGCGCGATGAAGTTGCCGCTCGCGTTTTCCATGGGCACTTTGTTGCTACTGGAAACGCGCTCCGGTTCGGCCATGCCGTCTTTCGCATCGACCACGGTGGCGTCGGCGACCGCGAGCACGTCTTCACCGTAACCGAACCAGTCGGCTGGCCTCGCTCCATCGCCGCGGGCGTGTTTTCCCGAATCGTCGACCTTGATCCAGTCGACGGCGAATCGTCCGGGAACATGGACCTTGCCGTTGACGGCATACAGCACGCGACGGTGCCCGCGTTGCCAGTCAGCGCTGTAAATCGGCGTCCACGGACCGCCGCGCAAGGGAGGCCCAAGCCTCACAGGCGCTACCTCGCCGACAGTGAACGCACCGCCATGCACGGTGGCTTCGTTACCGCTCGGCATGCGGTAGGTAATCAGCTCTTCGATGCGATGCCCTGCAAGACCATCGCCCGGCACGGACAGATAAACCAGTGCGCGTACGCCTGCAGGGATCTGCGCCAGATCGCTTTCCTTCGCCGGATGGTCCGGACGCCTCAGTGCCTGCCGAAGCGCCTCTCCCTCAAGACTGGCAACGGTCTTGCCATGGTCCTTGTCGACGACGTCGACGCGCTCAAGCACCAACGAGTCTTCCGCAAAGCTCGACAGATGAACTTCATAGACAAGCTGCGTCTTCCCCGCGATCGTCACCGGTGCCGGCGACCATGGCACTTGTATGTCGAACGCATCGAAGAGTGGTGGCCGGCCATCGGCCAGAGCAAGACCTGAAGCCGCAAGCATGACCCACGCGCAAAACCGTTTCATTGAACAGGATCCTGCAACCAGCGGGCGCACACGTTGCCATTGCCTCGCAGTGGTGGCTATGGGTCATCGGTCATGCTGCGTTCTGATTCGCGTCGCGTCTCAGCTGGCGCGGCTTTCTCCTCCCCTTGCCGGCTGGGGGAGGCTGGGAGGGGGAGCCCTCGCGAAAACCTCTCCCGCGGCGCTTTCTCAAGTACTCACCCCTCCCCGACCCTCCCCTATCCCACGGGACTCGCTTGCGTCGCAAGCAGAGGAGGGAGCAAACAACTCGCACAGCTGAGATTCGCCGCTAAGGTGCGGCGTTGGATGTTCGTTGCCATCTCTCTTTCGCACAGCCATCGAAAGCTTTGTGCAAGCTACCTTCACAAAGCCTCGACCTGGGCTATGCAAAGAATGCAAGGAACCAAGGATGGCCTGAATAGCTCGTCGTCCCGGCAACCTCGAAGCTGGTCATCCAGTGACTGGATGACGCGTCATAGGTACTTGATTCCGGCGTTCGCCGGAAGACGATCGAACGTTATTCAGACCTTACCTAAGGCGCCTTACCGCGTTCTCTTGGCGGGAAACCCTCGCATGAAGCGATCTGTCCTAAAGGGGAGATTGCTCGCTAGGCATGTGCTGCTCTCGGAACCGTCGGATGAGCATGTCGTCATTGAAGACGTCGGCCGGCCAAGCGAACTGAGTCGATTGCCAATTCCTGCAACAAGGGGGCTGAATTGGACGCACAAGCACGCTCTCAGACCGCTGGGAAGAATGTCGTCGTCCGGTTCGTCTTCGAACACATCGTGCTGGTATTGACGACGCTTGTGGTCGCGGTCACCGGGGTGACGTTCTGGTACTTGAGCCACCTGCAGGAGAAGCTGGTTGCCACCCTGGCCGAGCAAGGCGCGCGGCTACAGTCCGAAACGATGTCGGAATTGCGTGCTCTGTATACCTCCGATGTGGTGGAGCGGGTGCGTGGGCACGGTATCGAAGTAACTCACGACTATCAGCAAAAAGACGCCGCCATCCCGCTTCCGGCCACGCTGACGATCGAGTTGGGCCAGCGCCTGAGCCAGCACGCTTCGGGCTTGAAGGTGCGGCTCTATAGCAACTACCCCTTCCCCTGGCGCAAGGATGGCGGACCTCACGATGCTTTCGAACGCGACGCGCTCAGTTCGCTGTTGCGCGATCCCGGCCGGCCGATCGGGCGCTTCGATGTCTACCAGGGCCAACAGGTGTTTCGCTACGCGGTAGCCGACCGCATGCTGCCGCAGTGCATCGCTTGCCATAACTCTCATCCGGCCAGCCCCAAGAAAGACTGGAAGGTGGGCGATGTGCGCGGCGTGCTGGAAGTGATCCGCCCGGTGACCCCGCTAGCCGCGGCGTCGCGACAGTCGCTGCTGCAAGCGTTCGGCTTGCTGGCTTTCGTCGCCCTGACGGGGCTTGCAGGGGTTGGCCTGGTGCTGGGCAAGCAGCGCCGATATGCCCGCGGGCTTGCTGAGGAGATCGAGGAACGCAGGCAGGTCGAGGCAAGCCTGATGGAGAGCACTGCACGCTTCTCAGCAATGGATGAGGCTTCTCCGCTGGGCACGTTCGTTACGGACGCACAGGGACACTGCCTGCATGTCAACCAGATGTACCAGCAGATTACCGGCTACTCCGATGACGTGATGCGCGGCAAGCCGTGGAATTCGGGCATCCATCCGGACGACCAGGACCGCGTCATGTCGCAGTGGCGAGAGACGGTCGCGCAAAACGCTACGTTTACGGCGGATTGCCATTTCCTGCGCAACGACGGCTCAACCACGTGGGTGAGTTGCAAAACCGCCGCCATGCGCAATGGCGATCAGTTGCTCGGCTACGTGGGCACGCTGGAGGACATCAGCGAGCGCAAGCAGGTAGAGCGCATGAAGAACGAGTTCATCTCTACCGTGAGTCACGAACTGCGCACGCCGTTGACCTCCATCATGGGATCGCTGGGCCTGCTTTCGGGCGGCGTGGGCGGCGCCCTTTCCGGTCAGACCAAGACGTTGGTGGATCTCGCCAGCAAGAACAGCGAACGGCTGGTGCGGCTGATCAACGACATCCTCGACATCGAAAAGATAGCGTCCGGCCATATGCAGTTCGACCTGAAGCCGCACGAGCTGCAACCGCTGGTCGAGCAGGCCATGGTGGCCAATCGTGCCTATGCGGAGAAGTTCGGTGTGTCTTTTGCGCTGACGGCACCGCTGCCAGACGCACGGGTTCGGGTCGATGCCGACCGCTTGATGCAGGTGCTGACCAATCTGATGGGCAACGCCGCCAAGTTCTCGCCGCACGGCGCCAGTGTGGATATGCAGATAGTGCGTGAAAGCGGATCGATCCGCGTCACGGTGACTGATCGTGGGCCGGGCATCCCCGAATCGTTCCATCACAAGGTGTTTGAAAAGTTTTCCCAGGCCGACTCGTCCGACACACGCACGAAGGGCGGTACAGGCCTTGGGCTGTCCATTTCCAGGGCCATCACGGAGGCCATGGGCGGCGCCATCGGATTTACGACGCAGGTGGGAGAAGGCACCACCTTCCATGTCGATCTGCCGGAATGGACCGAAGTCGCCCCCGCCCCGCTCGCCCCGATCCCGAAGGTCGCCTCACTGCGCCCCAAAGTCCTGGTCTGCGAGGACGACCATGATGTCGCCAACCTGCTCTGCATGATGCTCGATCAGGCCGGCTACGACGCCGTGGCCGCTCATGACGGGACGACCGCCCGACGGCTGCTCGCGGAACAGAATTTCGCCGTGTTGACTCTCGATATCCAGCTGCCCGACCTCGATGGCAGGGCGTTCTTGCGCGAGCTGCGTGCCGATCCCGCCACTCAGGATTTGTGCGTGGTGGTGGTGTCGGGCCATTTGCGCCGCACTCGCCGACCCAATGAGGGCGATGGGTTGGGCGTGGTGGACTGGATCGCCAAGCCGATCGACCAGGAGCGGCTGCTCAAAGCCGTCCATCAAGGAATCACTGGCAGCACCAGTGGAAAGAGCCGCGTGCTTCATGTCGAAGATGATCCGGATCTGCGCCAAATTGTGGCGTCGCTGTGCGCGGAGGTGGCCGAGTTCAGCAGCGCTGCCAGCTTCCAGGAGGCGTCGTTGTTGCTGACCACGGCTCGATACGATCTGGTGGTTCTGGATCTTACGCTGCCGGATCGCTCCGGTTGGGACTTGCTGCCGCTCATCGAGCAATTGGTGCCGCGACCTTCGGTGCTGGTGTTCTCCGCGAGCGAGCTTTCCATTGCGGAGTCCGGCCGGGTCGCCGCGACGCTGGTGAAGTCTCATGTCACGAACCCAGAGCTGCTGGCTGTCATCCAGAGCCTGGCCAGCAAGACCCATGACGGGACCCGATAGACGGAGAACAGACGTGGCCGATAAATCCCTGCAGCGCATCCTCTATGTGGAGGATGAACCGGATATCCAGGCGGTAGCCCGTATTGCACTTGAGGCGGTGGGGGGCTTCGAGCTGCATGTATGCAATTCCGGCCAGGAGGCGCTCGACGCCGCGCCCTCGTTCGATCCCGATCTGATCCTGCTGGACGTGATGATGCCGGGCATGGACGGCCCCTCCACGCTCAGCGCGCTGCGTGAGTTACCAGCGCTCAGCAAAACACCGGTGGTGTTCATGACGGCCAAAGTGCAGAACGCCGAGGTGGCGCACTATCGGCAGCTCGGTGCGGTGGATGTCATCGCCAAACCTTTCGATCCGATGACTCTGTCCACCACGTTGCATGGCATC
Organism: Dyella subtropica; assembly: GCF_026283965.1. GTDB lineage: Bacteria > Pseudomonadota > Gammaproteobacteria > Xanthomonadales > Rhodanobacteraceae > Dyella_D > Dyella_D subtropica. The sequence continues at coordinate 528,284 of NZ_JAPDPD010000001.1, read as the reverse complement.
TGGAAGACGTATCTGGACGAGGCGCGGCCATGAGCACCACGCCTGATATTGCCCAGCAGTTGCGCGTGCTGCGGGAAAATTACGCGCGCCAACTTCCCGATAAACTCGCCTTGATAGAGCAAACGTTTCGCAACGGCGACGTCGACGGTGAACTGCAGAACTTGCGCTTTCTCGCTCACGGACTGGCTGGCTCCGGCGCCACCTTCGGTTATCCGGGATTGTCTGCCGCGGCACGACAGCTGGAGACACTCGTCGACGGCGCCCTTTGTGCCGGGAGAGTGCTGAACACCGAAGAGAACCACACCGCGGCAAAGCTGGTCGAGGCTCTCGGCCATGAGACGCGCACCCCTGTTGAGTGGATACCCACCCCAGCACTGCCTGCGAGAGTGACGCCGGACGCTGCGAGGAAGCTTATTTATCTGGTGGAGGACGATACCGAGCTGGCGCTCGATGTGGCACTGCAGCTTGGCCACTTCGGGTACACGGTCAGGACTTTCGAAACGCCGGAAAAACTCCTTGAGGCCCCCGCCGATGATTCGTTGGCGGTCGTACTGATGGACATCGTGTTTCCGCAAGGTGAACTAGCCGGCCCCGAGGCCATCGTGAAGATGTCGGCGGCCAAGCGACTCCAGGCCCCGGTGATCTTTCTCTCGGTACGCAACGATCTGGCCGCAAGACTTGCAACGACCAGGGCCGGAGCGGCCGCTTACCTAATGAAGCCGATCGACATCGGCGCCCTGGTCGGCGAGCTGGACGAACTGGTCAGGGATCACCCCCCCGAGCCTTACCGGGTACTGATCGTGGACGATAACGGCCCCTTGGCCGAACACCACGCCTTTACCTTGCAATCGGCGGGGATCAGCACGGAAGTGGCTACCGATCCCATGGCCATCCTGGCCCACCTGGATGACTTCAAGCCGGATCTTGTGTTGATGGACATGTACATGCCCGGGTGCACCGGTGCGGAACTCGCCGCGGTGGTCCGTCAATTGAAAAACTACGTTCTGGTGCCGATCGTTTTCCTGTCGACGGAAAGCAACACCAGCAGGCAATTGACGGCCATGCGGCTCGGTGGCGACGACTTTCTCACCAAGCCCATTGCACCGGAGCATTTGATCTCTGCCGTCTCTATCCGCCTGCGGCGCTATCGCGTGCTGCGCGCGCACGTCGAACGGGACAGTCTCACAGGCCTGCTCAACCATGCCGCGACCAAGGACCGCCTGGCCACGGAGATCGCACGGTCTACAAGGCAGGGGAGTTTCTGTTGCTTCGCCGAACTCGACCTGGATCTGTTCAAGCAGGTCAACGACACGTATGGACACTTGATCGGCGATCGCGTCTTGAAGAGCCTTGCCGAGTTGCTCAAGCGACGCTTGCGCCGGGGGGACATCGTCGGCCGTATCGGTGGCGAAGAATTTGGCATTATCCTGCCTAACACCAAAGCAGCGGGTGCGGCGGCTTTGCTGGACGAACTGCGTGATGCCTTTTCTCAAGTACGTCAGTACGCGAGCATCGAGCGCGAGTTCACCGCTACCTTCAGTTGCGGGATCGCGGAGTATCGGGGCGGGAGTTCTTCGAATGATATTTACGTGCTCGCGGACAAGGCGCTCTATCGAGCCAAGCAAGCCGGCCGCAATCGGGTGATGCTTGCCGAACAATGAGTGTCCCAGCCACCGCGAAAACGCCTGAGTGCGGCGACGTAGGCTACGCTCCTACCAACGCCTGCACGGCGTATCGTCTCGGGAACCTTGAACAGACTCAAACCGCTTATGCAGCACATCCCTACCTTCGATACCGCCCATGCCTACCTGCAGGATTTCGTGCACACCCATCGACGCCTGTTCGTGTTGACCGGCGCGGGTTGCAGCACCGACTCGGGCATTCCGGACTATCGCGATGCGGACGGCGGCTGGAAGCGGGCGCAGCCGGTGACTTATCAAGCCTTCATGGGCGCAGCGAGCACGCGCCAGCGTTACTGGGCACGCAGCATGGTCGGCTGGCGCCGCTTTGGCCGTGCCAGGCCCAACGCGACGCACCAAGCGCTTGCGCGGCTGGAACAGTCTGGCAAGGTCGAGCTGCTACTGACCCAGAACGTGGATCGATTGCATCAGGCGGCCGGCAGCCGGAACGTGGTCGATCTGCATGGACGCCTTGACCTGGTGCGGTGCATGAGCTGCGAGCAGCGCTTTCCGCGCGCCGAATTCCAAGAACGGCTGCTCTCGTTGAATCCGGACTGGGCGCATCTGGACGCGGCTGATGCACCGGACGGGGATGCCGACCTGGAAGGACAGGATTTTTCTCGCTTCCGCATACCTCCCTGCCCTCATTGCGATGGCCTGCTGAAACCTGATGTGGTGTTCTTTGGCGAGAACGTGCCGCGCGATCGCGTGGCCACGGCGATGAGCGGCATGGACGCCGCCGATGCCGTGCTGGTGGTGGGTTCCTCGCTAATGGTGTTTTCGGGCTACCGCTTCGTGAACGCAGCCGCACGCCAAGGCAAACCGGTGGCTGCCGTGAACCTGGGGCGCACGCGGGCGGATGCTCTGCTCCAGCTCAAGGTCGAGATGTCTTGTGCTGAGGCGCTTGCGTTTATTGCGTAGGGCTTGCTCAGGGGCGTATGACCGCCAGCACGATCTCCACCACGATCAACAAGATGATCGTCAGCTCAAGCAGACCGGCCCGGCTGGCTGACGCCTCGTCGTAGAGGGCCGCATAGGTGTCGCGGATGATCGCTAGCTTGCGATCCACCGAGGCCCCCATCGCCGGTACACGCAGAAGCTCCAGCGCCGCGGTGTAGACCCGAGCCAGATAAGCGTCCTCGGTCACCTGTAGCGCGTTGTCCACCCTTTCTGTCAGTTCCGTCACTTCCGCGACGAGTGTGTAGAGCATGCGCGCCAGGTCCGCCAGCCGGCGCGGGGCCACCAGGTTGAGCGCCCGCCGCGTCTGCGCCACGAGGTCGTACATGCGCGGCAGCTCATCGTTGAGCAAAGCATCGTAGTAACGAAGTTCAAGCAGTTGCGCGTTGGCCACTTCCAGCACATCCACGACGCCTGGATCACCCGTAGGTTCATAGATGAACGCTCGATCCGGGGTAAGCACCACCAAGTCATCCGCGTAATAGGAAAATCGTTGTCCAAGCAACTCCTTTCGAGTCGAATCCGCCAGCGCGCGGGACTCGCCGGATAGCAGGGGCACCAGGTCCACTCGCTCCTGCAACTCCGTGGCAGTCAACGGCTGATCGAAGCCATTGACGATAGCGAGCAGATAGTCTTCCTCAACCGTTGATTGGCTAGGCCGCGTCAGCGCAGGCGCAAGGTGCGTGCAAAGATCCTCCAGCAATCGAGCCCACAGATCCGTCGACGCACCCAGGCCGATCGCGTGATCCACGGCATTAATCAACTGCACGACATCCGGCCATGGCAGGTCGGCGATGACAAGCGACACCGATAACGTGACGGCACCAAAGTCGTAAAGGCGCGCGGTCGCCGCAGCCGTTCTAGGCTGTCCATCGATGGTCACCGCAACAGCACCGAGCGATAGCTGGAGTGGCGGCACATCGAAGGCGATGGTCTTCGCCGGTGTAGCCCCGTGTGCCGAGCGCCGTGCGGGTTCGCCATCCGATGGGCCGCGCCAGAGAAGAGCGGCCCGATCGAGGTCGATCGCGTAGGCGATATCGAACAATCGCTGGGCGACGATCCGTCCCCTGCCCACCCTTGGCTGGGCCACGCTCACTCGACACTCTCCATCGGCGCGACACTGAGCCTATTTGGCACCTAGGCAGGTGGAATTCGCGTCATGATCCACATAGTGAGTGATCGGGCCCTATAGGGATGAACAGCTCTTCGCTCGGGCCGCAGATGGCTATTCCTGCGGCCGCGTCGGCACCATGCCGCGGCTCGATGCCCACTGGTTGATGTCGTCGCGGCGAATGGCCGCCGCCATCAGGCCTGGAAAGGCGTCGGGTGTGCAGGCGAACGAAGGCACACCGAGCGCGGCCAGCTTCGCCGCCAGCGCCTTGTCGTAGGCGGGGCGGCCTTCGTCGCTAAGCGCCAGCAGAGTGATGAACTGCACGCCAGCGGCGACCAGTTCCTGCGCGCGCGCCAGCAGTTTTTCCTCGACTCCGCCTTCATAGAGATCGGAGATCAGCACGAGGATGCTGTTGCGCGGCTCGCGGATCAGCTCCTGGCAGTAGGCCACCGCGCGGTTGATGTCGGTGCCGCCGCCGAGTTGCACGCCGAAGAGCAGATCGACGGGATCGTCCAGCTGCTCGCTCATGTCGACCACGCTGGTATCGAATACTACGAGCTTGGTGGACACGGCGGGCAGCGATGCCAGCACGGCGCCGAAGATGCTGGAGTACACCACCGAGGCCGCCATCGATCCGCTCTGGTCGATGCACAGCACCACTTCGCGCTGCGGCCGGCGTGCCTTGCGCCCGAAGCCGATCAGTTCCTGCGGAATGATGGTGCGATGGCTCGGCTGCCAGTGGCGCAAATTGGCGCGAATAGTGCGCTGCCAGTCGATCTCGGCATGGCGCGGACGGCGATTGCGGCGCGCGCGATCGAGCGCGCCGGTGACGGCAGAGCGCATCGGCTCTTCCAGTTTGCGCATCAGCTCGTCGACGACTTGCCGCACCACCATGCGCGCCGTCTCTTTCGTGCCGGCAGGAATCACGCTGGCCAGCGACACCAGGTTGGCGACCATGTGCACGTCGGGTTGTATGCCTTCGAGCATCTCGCGCTCGAGCAGCAGCTGGCGCATGTCGAGGCGGTCGAGCGCATCGCGCTGCATCACCTGCACAACCGACGAGGGGAAGTATTTGCGGATGTCGCCCAGCCAGCGCGCCACGTTCGGCGACGACGCGCCGCGACCACCGCGGCGCTTCAAGCCATGCTCGCCTTCCGGCTCGTAGAGCGCGGCCATCGCCGCATCCATCTCCCGCAGCGTGCCGCCCAGCGCGCCGCAGCCTTGCTCGGCCTCACTGCCGAGCACCAGTCGCCAGCGTTCGGCGCGGGTAGTCGTCACGACTTGGTCATCTCGGTTTTCAGCGTCCATCGGCTATCCCCAACAGTTCGCGCAGCATGGGCAGGGCTCGGTTGGCTCTCGCCGCGTCCCAGGTCACGGAGGCCGCGGCGGCGCGCTGCCCAGCGGGCTGTTTGACGCGCAGGCTGAGATCGCGCCGATCTGCGGCCTCGAACTGCGCGAAGGAGCGCCGCACCAGTGGCACGACGCGCATGAAGTGTTCGTCCTGCAGACCGCAGATCCATGCGTCGATCAGTGGCCACACGACATCGCCATGCAGGAGCACGGCGGCGTTGCGGTTAAGAAAGCCGTCCAGCCATTGCGCGGACTGCAGCGGTTCCGCGCCTGCTGAAAGATTCAGGCTTATTTGCTGTGCCGCTTCATCGGTGGAGAAGACGCCGGCATCGAGTAGCAGGCGCGTGCCCAAGCCGCGCAGCAGGGGCGTACCGCCCTCGGCCAAGGCGACGACACGCAGCGCACGCTGCCACGCCTGCGTCTGCGCTTCGCCCTGGCGCAGCTCGACGGCGCGGTCGGCGCCCAACACGACCGTACGTGCGGCTTCCGCTGCTTCGCCGTCGAGATCAGCCAGCGCCAGTGGCAGACCGAGGCCAGCGCGCAGCAGCATGCCGTCGAACAAATGCGCCACTTGCGCCACGTCCGTCTTGCGCACGTTGCCATAGCGATACACGTTGGCCAGCGCAGGCAGCGCACCGAGCAGAGCAAGCGGGTCCGCATCGGTGGCGGCGCGCGCCTCCAGCTGAGCGGCCACAGCCTGCACCGCGCCGGAGAGATGGGCCAGCAACACGCGATCGATCAGCGCAGCCAGCTCGGGCAAGCGATCAGCCTTGCCCGCCCGCTCCACCGCACACGCTGTCGCGGCCAGTTCCAGCGTATGGCCGTAACGACTGGCGACGATCAGTTCGACCTCGTAATGCGGTTCCCAGGCAAGATCCCACACTTCGTGGAACGTGCCGCGCGCGGAGCGGCCAGACACGGTCTGCCCGCCCCAGCCGATGCCAAGCAGGTTCAGGCGATGCAGCAGATGGCTGCGTTGCAGATCGGTGCCGTTGCGCAGATCGAGATCCAGCTTGCGCGACAACGCCTCGGGCTTGAGCCGAAGGCGTTTCTGCTGCGCTTCCAGATCGCGCTGCAGCGGTACGGTGGGCACGCTGCTCGGCACGCTGCCTAGCGCGTCACCAAGCATGAGGCGCTCGGCGATCAGGCGCATCGGTGCGTCGTCGCCATTGCAGATCACGCTGCGGGTCGCCTCATTGAGTTCGTCCAGCCCGGGCGCCGGTCGCTGGCGCAAGGCAGCCAACGTGTCGGCGAGACGCGAGGCTTCGATCAAGTGCGCCGACGAACAATCCAGTTCGTGCTCGCGAAGCAAGTGCGCAATGCGGGCGAACCAAGCCACGGCGCGTATGTCGGCGCCGCCGTTGTGCCAGAGATGGTCGTACCAGCCGGGCGATGCGATGCCCGCGCCATAGCCGCTACGCATACTGAGATGACGGTAGGTCCAGGGCACCCAGGTGGTCTGCGCCTTGAGTTTTTCCAAACCTTTGAGCAGGCGCTGATCGGCGGCAGCCGTGGTCTTGGCGGCGATCGCGGGTACATGCCAGGCGCCGCAGATTACGGCAATGCGCTGATACCCCTGCTGGCGCGTCTCGCGCAGCACGCTACGCATGTGCGCCTCGCGGATGGCTTCCTGCCCTGCATCGAGCCGCGTCTTGAGCTGCGCGTTCTCGCGCAGTTCGGTCATGGCTTGAGCGATCGCCTCGAACAGGCCTTCGCCGTCGCCGCGCTCCTCCACCATGTGGTTCCACCAGCTTTCTCCGTCTTCGTAGCCGGCGGCGCGGGCGAGCCAGTCGAGCGGGTCGTGCGGCACGTCGTCGCTGGCGTCCGGTGTCGCTACTCTTGCAGCGTCGTCACCGATCTCAGGGGCTGCGACGTCATCGCCCTCTTCCGTTGTCGGCGCCGATGGTGCGGAATCTTCGCTGGCAGCCTTGGCCTGGCGCTGCCAAGCCAGCGTCACACTGGGCGGCACGTCCATGAAGCGAACTGGCACACCGGCGCGCACGGCCCATTGCATGGCCTGCCATTCCGGCGAAAACACGGCGAAGGGATGGAAGACGGCGCGCTGGGGATCCTCGACGGCATGCGACAGCAAAGCCACCGGCGGTTGCAGCTGCGCGTCATTTACATGCGCCAGCAAAACCTCGCAACCGGCCGGCCCTTCAATCAGCACGCACTCCGGCGGCGCGGCCTGCAAGGCCTTGAGCAGGCTGCGCGCGCAGCCCGGCCCGTGATGACGAATGCCGTAGATGGAAACCCCGTCGGACATAGCCACGCCTCAGGCGTGTTCGCGGAAGGCGCGATACAAGTCCTTCCACTCGGAACGCTCTTTCACCACGGTCTCGAGGTATTCGTTCCACACCACCTGGTCCTGCACCGGGTCCTTGACCACGGCGCCAAGCATGCCCGAGGCCATATCGGCCGGACGCAGCACACCGTCGCCGAAATGGCCGGCCAAGGCCATGCCGTTGTTGATCACCGAGATCACCTCCGCCGTGGACAGCGTGGCGCTGGGTGATTTGAGCTTGGCCTTGCCGTCTTCGGTCTGGCCGTTACGCAACTCGCGGAAGATGCGCACGATGCGCGCGACTTCCTTGAGCGCCGGCGGCTCCGCCGGAAGTTCCAGCGCGCGCCCCAGCTCGGCGACGCGCTTGACCACGATGGAAATTTCCTCGGCCTCGCTGGACGGCACCGGCAGGATCACGGTGTTGAAGCGGCGCTTGAGCGCGCTAGATAGTTCGTTGACACCCTTGTCGCGGTTGTTCGCGGTGGCGATTACGCTGAAGCCGCGCGTGGCTTGCACCTCCGAGCCCAGCTCGGGAATGGGCAAGGTCTTCTCGGACAGCACGGTGATCAGCGAGTCCTGCACATCGGCGGGAATGCGGGTGAGTTCTTCGATGCGCGCAATCTTGCCCAGCCGCATGGCCTGCATCAGCGGGCTGGCGACCAGGGCCTTTTCGCTGGGGCCATTGGCGAGCAGCTGCGCATAGTTCCAGCCGTAGCGGATCTGCTCTTCGCTGGTGCCGGCGGTGCCTTGCACCAGCAGTGTCGAGTCGCCGCTGATCGCCGCAGCGAGATGCTCGGATACCCACGACTTGGCCGTGCCCGGCACACCGAACAGCAGCAGCGCCCGGTCGGTGGCCAACGTCGCAACGGCGATCTCCATCAGGCGTGCATTGCCGATGTACTTGGCGCTGACCTCGAAACCGTTGTCGAGGCGGCCACCCATCAGATAGGTCACCACCGCCCAGGGCGACAGATGCCAGTTGGCCGGACGCTGGCGGTTGTCCACCTTCTTGATGGCATCGAGTTCTTCGGCGAATTGGTGCTCGGCATGTTGGCGCAGTACGGCAGTGCTCATCGCGGCTCCGGTATCGGATCGATCAGGATGGGTGGGCGTGCATGGTGGGCATGCAGCGTGCGGCGCACGGCGGCGACGCGTTCGAATTCACGGATGCTTTCGGCTTGGGCCGGCGTTTCGTCCCCGCGCAGCGACGGCGAGCGCCATTCCGCCAGGGCGTCGGGATGCATCAGCGCCGCGAGTTCGGGCAGCTGGGCGCGCAGCCCGAAGTCGTAGCGCAGGCGATCATTCTCAACGCAGGTGTGTAGATCCGCGAGCAGCGCACGCGAGAAGTCGGCGGAAAGGGTTTCGCCAAGCGCACAGGAGGCGACGATCTCGACAAGCGTGCCGTCCTTGGACAGTTGATCCAATGTGCGCGGCCAGTGTTTTTCGCGCGCAGCCATCGGCAGCATCGCGAGGAGTCCGGACATCTCGTAGCCGAACTCGCGATCCCGGGACGCCAGCATCGCCTCGATCCAGTCGCGATCCGCCGCGTCGACGCGTTCGTGCCAGCCGCGGTAGAGCGCCGCTTTCCAGTCGCCCTTGGCCGCCCAGGCGAGCAGCTCGGCTGCATTCATTCCGGTGTGCGATGTCCACCACGATAGAGGCACCTGCCGAACCAGCTGGTAGAGCCACCACGCTCGCTCGCCGAGCGAATCGTGCTGCGGACGCGTGGCGTCGATAGCAGCAGAGGCCCAGGCCGGATCGGCCTGCGTGGGCGCATCGCATTGCCAGCTGCGCCCCAGCAATCCGCGCTTCTGCGCTAGCAAAGGCTGCAGCCACGCCACCAGTTGCTGTGCGTGCGCCGACTGCGGCAGTTGCGCCAACAGGCGGGCGGCGAGCTGCCGAACGTCGCGGCTGCGGTCTTTCAACAACAACGAAGCCAGCAGTGTTTCATCAGCCTTGCCCAACTCCTGCGCCAGCACCGCGACCAGTTCCAGGCGCTCTTTCGCCGGCAGCTCACCGAACTGCGCTTGCAGCAGATCGCGCGCCTGCGCAGCATCGATGGCGCGTTGACGGCGCAGGTAATCCACCCGCTGCGCGAGGCTGCCTTCGTCCCACAGACGGCGATCATTCGACGCGTCGACTTCGCCTGCGCCATCCACGGCGAACTGCCAGGCGGAATTGAACTGCGCCAGCCAGCGACCGCGCTGACCGATCGCGGCAAGCAGCGCGGTCCGCAGCGTCTGGCTGCGCTTGCCGGCATCCAGTGCCACCGGCAGCAACGGCGCAGGCAGGCAGGCACGGATCGCGGCCACGCGCTCACAGATCTCATGCTGCAGACGCACCGGGCCTTCGACGAAAGACGGCCCGAGCAGGGGGAACCACGGATGTTCCTGGGTCAGCTCACCGGCATCGCCGACAGCCGGCACGGGCGGAGTTACTGCGGGATCGAGTGTCACCGCGGCCAACCTGCAGGCCGTCATGATTCCCGCGGCACGGCTGAAAGCGAGCGCTGGATCGTCGCTCTGTGCCAGCACCGCATCGAGTAGCCCAGCAACCTCGCTATCGACCTGAAACGATGGCGCGCGATCCACGCCGACCAGAGCTTGTTTCATCCACGGCGCGCTCATGTGGCAACCTCCTCGCCGACCAACGCCCAGCGGCGCGTCGGCTCGACAGGATGCTGGGCGACGAGCGGGCGTAGCCGCCGACCGTCCCATTCACCCATCACGCTGACCGGATGTCCGCCGCTGAAGGCGAGCAGCGACCATGCCGACGACTCGTGTGTGCGCAGGGACAGCGTGCCGGCGGCGGTGTGCAGCATCCAGCCTCCTTCCTGCAGCACCGGCGTAGCCGAAGCCAGCAGCATCGGCACCTGCGGCTGCCAGGGATTGGCGGCGAACCAATGCGAAGCCTGCTCGATCGCATGCTCCAGCGACACGCCGGGCCAGGCCTGCGCCGGTGATGGCGCTTGGGCGGTCACCACGGCGCGCAGCGGCATCGTGCCGGGATAGAAGCTGAGCCGGGCCCGGTAGCTCGTCTCGCTCCAGTAAGACTCCCAACCCTTGCTGTTGTGGGCATAGTCCAACAACAGCGCATAACGGCCGCTTTCGCGGCCATGCAGCCAGATGCGGCGCTCGTTCAAGCGCTCGTCCCGCGCGATCACCAGCTGTCCCAAAACTTGCCAGTCGTCCTCGACGGTATCCGATCCGGCGACGACGTCCTCCTTGTCGTGCGGCCAGCCCAATGCGACACGCAAGTCAGCGAGGCGTTCGGGCGACAACTGTTCGCGTCGGCTCACCCCTTCGTTGATCAATTGCAGCAAGCCAAGCCGTTCGATCGCTTCATCTTGACGGCTCGAACCGGCACTCATGGCGTCCAGCGCGTCCTGCAGCTGCTGTGCAAGCCCTGGCGCTTGCGCATCCACCATGCGCGCGGCCATCGCGGCCCACTCTTTACGCTGTTCGGGCCCGAAGCTAGCTAGGCCGCGACGGAATTGATCAGCGATCCAGAGTTGCAGATCGGCACAGCCGGATTCGATCCGCTTCCAGCGCCCTGCTTCGCGCTTGAGCGCCGCCTCAGCAGCAGCGACGGGATCGACCGGAGCCTTGGCCGCCTGCTCCTTCTTCTCGGCTTTCTCCTTGCGAGACGCCAGCCATTCGCCAACCCACGCGGGGCGATCGGCGCGCGGCAATCCCGCCGCCTGTTGTGCGTACAGCAGCAATAGCGCCAAGCCGTGTTTGCAGGGAAATTTACGGCTGGGACAGGTGCAACGCGACAGCAACGCGGCCAGATCGACCTGGGTCTGGTAGGGCTTGGCGCCGCTACCCTTGCACTCTCCCCACACCGCATCGTCGTCACCGCCGAGCAGGACCCAATGATTTGTGCCGGTCAGCCCTGCCGCAGCCTTGGCCGAAGCGGCGTCCGGCGCGAGCGCCAACACCTGCTCCGTAGTCAACGCAACACCCATGCTTCCGCCCCCTGGCAGCATCGTCCATGACTGCCAAGCATAGCCCAGCCGTCTGACACTTTTCGGTGAGATGGACAAAGACCCGTGGCCCGGGTGTGCTTGCGTTTGTCGCCCGGTCCTGCGGCTCTAGCCCTTAGCGCTTATAGCGACTGCAGAGCGCTCGCTTTCCCCATCGGCGGGATGCGTGGACTCAACGACGCGAGCGGAAAAACTCGCGCAACATCGTCGACGATTCTTCGGCGAGCAGGCCGCCGTCTACCTGGATGCGGTGGTTGTGGCGCTCGGAGATAAGCGTGTCGAACACACTGCCGGCGGCGCCGGTCTTGGGGTCGGTTGCGGCGTAAACCACGCGCCCGATGCGGGCATGCACCAAGGCCATGGCGCACATGGCGCACGGCTCCAGCGTCACGTAGAGGGTGGCGCCGGTCATACGGTAGTTGGACAGCTTTTCGCCTGCCGCGCGCAGGGCCTGGATCTCGGCATGCGCGGTGGGATCGTTGAGGGTGATGTTGCGGTTCCAGCCCAGACCGATGATCTCCTCGCCCTGCACCAGCACGGCGCCCACCGGCACTTCGTTCTCGGCATCACGGGCGTGCGCCGCGAGCTGCAAGGCGCGGCGCATGTAGTGCGCGTCCTGTTCGGAAAATGACGCGCTGGCCTCGTTGTTTTTTTCGTCCATTATTTCAAAGACTTAAAAGATCGAATTGAGAAAGGCGGCGCAACATGCCCTGCGTTCGATCCTTCGATAGCGAGGCCACGCCTCATTCCCACTCAATGGTGGCCGGTGGCTTGCCGCTGATGTCATAAACGACACGAGAAACACCACGCAGCTCATTGATAATGCGGTTGGAAACCTTGCCGAGGAAGTCGTACGGCAAGTGCGCCCAATGCGCGGTCATGAAGTCGATGGTTTCCACGGCGCGCAGCGCGATCACCCATTCGTAGGCGCGCGCATCGCCCACTACACCGACTGACTTCACCGGCAGGAACACGGCGAAGGCCTGGCTGGTTTTGTCGTACAGGTCCCAGCGGCGCAGTTCTTCGATGAAGATTGCGTCGGCGCGGGCCAGCAGCTCAGCGTATTCGGGCTTCACTTCGCCCAGGATGCGCACGCCCAGGCCGGGGCCTGGGAACGGGTGGCGGTAGACCATGTCGCGCGGCAGGCCGAGTTCGACACCGATGCGGCGCACTTCGTCCTTGAACAGCTCGCGCAGCGGCTCGACCAGCTTGAGCTTCATGTGCTCCGGCAGGCCGCCGACGTTGTGGTGGCTCTTGATGACGTGGGCCTTGCCGGTCTTGCTGCCGGCCGACTCGATCACATCGGGGTAGATGGTGCCCTGGGCCAGCCACTTCACGTGGCCGTCGCCGCTGGCGGTGACCTTGGCCGATTCCTCGTCGAAGATCTCCACGAACAGGCGGCCGATGATCTTGCGCTTGGCTTCCGGATCGGCCACGCCTTCCAGCGCGCTGAAGTAGCGCTCCGCCGCATTCACGCGGATCACCTTGACGCCCATGTGCTCAGCCATGGTAGCCATCACCTGGTCGCCTTCCTTCCAGCGCAGCAGGCCGGTGTCGACGAAGACGCAGGTCAGCTGCTTGCCGATGGCCCGGTGCAGCAGTGCGGCGACCACGGAGGAATCCACGCCGCCAGACAGGCCGAGCAGCACGTGATCTTCGCCGACCTGGGCGCGCACGCGCGCGATCTGGTCTTCGATGATGTGCGCAGCCGTCCACAACGTCTGGCAGCCGCAGATGTCCGTGATGAAACGCTTGAGTAGCGCCGTGCCCTGCTTGGTGTGGGTGACTTCCGGGTGGAACTGCACGCCGTACCAGCGCTTGTCTTCGTTCTCCATCACCGCGACCGGGATACGGTCGGTGGTGCCGGTAATGACGAAGCCGGGCGGCGCCTTCGCGACGTGATCGCCGTGGCTCATCCACACGTCCAAGCGATGGCTGTCGTCGTGGTCGCTCAGGCCGGCAAAGAGCCGGCTCGAAGCCGTGATATCGACCTCGGCATAGCCGAACTCGCGCGCATCGGCCGCTTCGGTGGCACCGCCGAGTTGCGCGGCCAGGGTCTGCATGCCGTAGCAGATGCCGAGGATCGGCAAACCCGCGTCGAACACTTCCTGCGGCGCCTTGGGCGCGCCCGGCAACGTGGTGGATTCGGGGCCGCCGGACAGGATGATGCCTTTGGCGCCGAACGCGGCGATCTCCGCCGGGTTGTGGTCCCAGGCCCAGATTTCGCAATACACGCCGATCTCACGGATGCGGCGGGCGATCAGCTGGGTGTACTGCGCGCCGAAATCGAGGATGAGGATTTTGTCGCTATGGATGTCGGTCACAATCCGGCTCCGGTGTGCGCTGGTCTGCCCTGCGCTTGGTGCTGAAAACGCCCGGCGGCGCCCAGGCATGGACACCGCCGGTTGGAAACGAAGCGCCGGCCAAAGGGCCGGCGCAGGGATCACTTATGAGTTGAGCCGGTAATTCGGCGCTTCTTTGGTGATCTGGATGTCGTGCGGGTGCGCCTCGGTCACGCCAGCGGATGTCACCTTCACGAACTGCGCGTTGTTGCGCACGTCGTCGACCGTAGCGGCGCCGAGGTAGCCCATCGAGGCGCGCAGGCCGCCGATCAGCTGGTGGATGATGTTGCGCAACGGGCCGCGGTACGGCACGCGGCCTTCAATGCCTTCCGGCACCAGCTTGTCGGCGTCCGCCTCTTCCTGGAAGTAGCGGTCCTTGGAGCCGAGCGCCATGGCGCCAAGCGAGCCCATGCCACGGTAGCTCTTGTACGAGCGGCCTTGGAACAGCTCAACTTCACCAGGGGACTCCTCGGTGCCGGCGAACATCGAACCCAGCATCACGGTGGACGCACCGGCGGCAAGCGCCTTCGGGATGTCGCCGGAGTAACGGATGCCACCATCGGCGATCAACGGAATTTCGTCCTTCAGCGCCGAGGCGACCAGGTCGATGGCGGTGATCTGCGGCACGCCGACGCCGGCGACTACACGAGTGGTGCAGATCGAACCGGGGCCCACGCCGACCTTCACCGCATCCACGCCAGCATGCAACAGCGCGCGCGCCGCTTCGCCCGTAACGATGTTGCCGGCGATCAGCTGCACGTGCGGGTAGTTTTTCTTGACCCATGCGGCGCGTTCGATCACACCTTGCGAATGACCGTGGGCAGTATCCACCACCAGCACGTCCACGCCAGCATCGACCAAGGCGGCGACGCGCTGTTCGGTGTCGCCGCCGACGCCAACCGCGGCGCCGACCAGCAGGCGCTCATGCTTGTCCTTGGCGGCATGCGGATTGTCGCGGGCCTTCTGGATGTCCTTGACGGTGATCAGGCCACGCAGCTGGAAGTCGTCGTTGACCACCAGCACTTTCTCGATGCGGTTCTGATGCAACAGCTGCAGTACATCGTCGTGACTGGCGCCTTCGCGAACCGTAACCAGCTTCTCTTGGCGCGTCATGATGTTGCGCACCGGATCGTCGTGCTTGCGCTCGAAGCGCAGATCGCGGCTGGTGACGATGCCGACGAGCCTTTCGCCTTCCACCACCGGCACGCCGGAAATGTTGTGCGCACGGGTCAACTGCAGCACTTCGCGAATGGATGTGTTGGGGCTGACGGTGATGGGGCTACGGATGACGCCAGCCTCGAACTTCTTCACCAGGCGCACTTCGGCGGCCTGCTGCTCGGCGGTCATGTTCTTGTGGATGATGCCGATGCCGCCGTTCTGCGCCATGGTGATGGCGAGCCGGGCTTCGGTCACGGTATCCATCGCGGCGGACACGATGGGGATGTTCAGGCGCAAATGGCGGGTCAGGCGCGTGGAGGTGTCTACATCGCGCGGAAGGACGGCCGAATGAGCCGGAACGAGAAAAACATCGTCGTAGGTGAGAGCCTCGGCGAGGATGCGCATGCGATTAAGTCCCGCTGCAAAGATGGAATTATACGCATCCGGCCGAATGGCTGCCAGCATCGCATGTGAACAAAACGCCGCACGGGCAGCTCCAAAAGCCGCCCCATCCATGAGCCGATGATCAGGCGACCTTATGCGGCGCAGTGCGCAACTCGGCGGCTTCCAGCGTGTTCTCCAACAGCGTGGCAACCGTCATCGGACCGACGCCGCCCGGCACCGGCGTGATCCAGCTGGCGCGCTGCGCCGCCGGCTCGAATTCGATGTCGCCGACCAGCCGGCCGTCGTCAAGCCGGTTGATGCCGACGTCGATCACTACCGCACCCGGCTTGATCCATTCGCCCTTGATCAGCCCAGGTTTGCCGACTGCCACGATCACGATGTCGGCCAGCCGCACATGGCTTTCCAGGTCGCGGGTGAACTTGTGGCAGCAGGTGGTGGTGCAGCCGGCGATCAGCAGTTCCAGCACGAGCGGGCGGCCGACATGGTTGGACACGCCTACGACCACCGCATGCTGGCCGCGTACCGGACGGTCGGTATGGCCGAGCAAGGTCATCACGCCGCGCGGTGTACAAGGACGCAGGCCGAAGCGGCGCAAAGCGAGGCGACCGATGTTGACGGCCTGGAAGCCATCGACATCCTTGGCCGGATCGATGCGGTCGACCAGCGCGTCTTCGTCGATGTGCGTCGGCAGCGGCGACTGCACGAGAATGCCGTGTACGGCCGGGTCGGCGTTGAGCTTGTCGATCAGCGCGAACAGCTCGTCCTGCGTGGTGCTGGCCGGCAAGTCGTAACCGAAAGACTGGAAACCGACCTGCTGGCAGGCTTCGCGCTTCTTGCGCACGTAAACGGCTGAGGCCGGATCGCTGCCCACCAGCACCACGGCCAAACCGGGCTGGGACAAGCCCCCCGCCTTGCGCTCAGCGACGCGTCGGCCAATGCGGTCGAGCAATTCCTTGGCGATGCGTTTGCCGTCGATGATGCGTGCGCTCATGATCGTGCCTGCCTGCAAAGATGCCTATTATCCGGGCTCCCTCATACGCACACAAACGACATTACATGTCTGGCGAAGAAACCCTCTGGTCATCTTTCCGACTGCCCTGCTCCGCCCTGGTGCTGCGTCCCTGGCAAGCGGGCGACGCCAGCGCCCTGTTTGAGGCAGCGAGCGAGTCAGTGCAGAGCGTGGGCCGCTGGCTGCCCTGGTGTCACGCAGGCTATGCCCGCGCAGACAGCGAGGCATGGATCGCCCATAGCCACGCTGGCTGGCAGCGCGGCGAGCTGTTTGCCTTCGCCATTGTCGATACGGAAACACAGACGGTGGTGGGTGGCCTGGGGCTCAACCAGTTCAATCGACAGCATCGCAGCGCCAACCTCGGCTATTGGATACGGCATTCAAGGCAAGGCGGCGGCATTGCGTCCGAGGCCGTATCCGTGATCGCTCGCTTCGGCTTCGACACGCTGGGTCTGGTGCGGGTCGAGATCGTGGTGGCTGAGGACAACCTGGCGAGTCGCCGTTGCGCCGAAAAGGCGGGCGCCCATTTCGAAGGCATCGCTCGTCAGCGACTAATGATCGCCGATGTGCCCGTGGATGCAGCCATCTATGCGCTGATACCCGCCGACCTGGCACAGAGCTGAGCGATATCCTCGTAACCGTTGAACGAAGCGGCCTGGCCGCAGCCAGGGCACTCGGGATCGCGCAACAAGCGCGTCTCGCGGAAGCGCATGCCCAGCGCATCGACGTGCAGCAAACGCCCCACCAGCGGCGTGCCAAGGTCGAGGATGAGCTTCAGCGCTTCGGTGGCTTGCAATAGTCCGACCAGGCCCGGCAATACGCCAAGCACGCCGGCCTCGCTGCAGTTCGGGGCTTCCGCGGCCGAAGGCGGCTCAGGGAACAGGCAGCGGTAGCACGGCGAGTCGGCGCGACGCGGATCGAACACGCTGACTTGACCAGTGAAGCGCTCGACGGCGCCGTACACCATCGGCAGCGCAAGCCGTTGCGAAGCGGCGGCAATCAGATAACGGGCGGGAAAATTGTCGGCGCCGTCGATCACCAGATCGTGTCCGGCCAGCAGCCGTTCGACGTTGTCCGCTCGCAGGCGCTCATCCCGGGTTTCGATGCGCACGCGCGGGTTCAGCGCCGTGAGCGACAACCGTGCGGATTCGGTTTTGGACATGCCCACCCGGGCGTCGGCGTGGATCACCTGGCGATGCAGATTGGAGCGCTCCACCCGGTCGTCGTCGATGAGGGTGAGTTGGCCGACACCGGCTGCGGCAAGGTAAAGAGCCGCGGGTGCGCCCAGGCCTCCGGCGCCGAGCAACGCAACCTTCGCTGCGCCAAGTTTCGCCTGTCCCGCCTCGCCGACCTGCGGCAGGCGCAGCTGACGGGAATAGCGTTCGGCGGCATCGGCGTCGAGGGCACCCGTACGGATAGGCAGACCTTCCGCCTTCCAGCGGTTGAAGCCACCAGCCACGGAAACCACCTGGCGATAACCGAGCCGCTGCAGGGCTTCGGCAGCGAGCAGCGAACGTTGGCCACTACCGCACAAAGCAAGGATCGTACGACCGCGATCGGCCTCCACCTGCTCGATGCGCAATTCGAGGAATCCACGCGACAAACCCAGCGCGCCCACAGGTGTACCTTCCGCACGTTCGTGGTCTTCGCGCACATCGATGAGTAGCGCGCCTTGCGCCTGCAGTCCGAGGGCGTCGGCCGGAGAAATTTCAGGCACCCGCTGGCGTAGCTCGGCCAGCCAGCTTTCGCGGTTGAATGACTCTGTCATGTCGTCAGTGTAAGTAGCACGCCCTGTGCACGATAGCTCTGCTTAGCAGGGTCGGTGTAGCGTGCGGCCCTACGGGCCGTTTCGCGCACAAGATGCGCTCCTACACATGTCGCCCTCAGCGCTTGCGCTTTTTCATCTCGCGGATCATGCGCTGGCGTTTGCGTTGCTGGCCTTCGGTAAGCACGTTCTTCTTGCCGGCGTAGGGGTTTTCGCCATCGCGGAAGTCGATGCGTACCGGAGTACCTTCCAGGCGGAAGCGCTTGCGGAAGAAGCCTTCCAGATAGCGGCGATAGGCCGGCGCAATATGCTTGGTGCGGCTGCCGTGGATCACGATGGTCGGCGGGTTGCTGCCGCCCGGATGGGCGAAACGCAGCTTCGGCGCATGACCACGCACCAAGGGCGGCTGGTAGCCCTCGTAGGCACGTTCCAGCGTTTTGGTCAGCTCGGAGGAACCCAGTTCCTTGGTTGCCGCCGCATGCGCACGAACGACGGCTCGCATCAGCTCGCGCAAGCCGGAGCCATGAAGCGCCGAAATAAAGACGTTCTTGGCCCAGTCGACGAACTGCAGGCGGCGCTCCAGCGCTCGCTGGCATTGCTCGCGCTGGTACGCATCCATGCCGTCCCATTTGTTAACGGCGATCACCAGCGCCCGGCCCTCTTCCAGGGCATGGCCGATCAAGGTCAAGTCCTGGTCGGCCAGGTTCTCGCGGGCGTCGATCATCACCACCACGACCTGGGCCGCAGCCATCGATTGCAGGGTCTTGATGACGCTGAACTTCTCGACCGCCTCTTCGACGCGCGCCTTGCGGCGCACACCGGCGGTGTCGATCAGCGTGTAGCGTTTGCCGTCGCGTTCCAGCGGAACGCGAATGGGGTCGCGAGTGGTGCCGGCGACCTCGGACACGATCAGTCGATCTTCGCCCAGCAGGCGGTTGATCAGCGTGGACTTGCCCGCATTCGGACGACCGACGATGGCCACACGGATGCTGCCTGCCTCTTCCGGCGACAGCTCTTCGTGAGCGTCCTCCGGCAGCAGTGGCAACACAGCGGCGATCAATTCTTCGGTGCCGCGATTGTGCGCGGCGGACAGCGGCAGAGTGGACGCAAGACCGAAGGCGGCGAACTCGGCAAGCGCGTTTTGCTCGTCAAGGCCGTCAGTCTTGTTGACCGCGGCGATGATCGGCTTGCCGCTGCGGCGCAGCTCATCGAGGATGGCGCGATCCTGCGGCAACAGGCCGTCGCGCGCATCGACCACGAACACCAGCACTTGGGACTCTTCGATGGCGAAGCGCACCTGCTGCGCAGTGAGCGCATCCAGGCCCTCGTCGACACCCGAGAGACCACCGGTGTCGACCACTACAAATGGATGTTCACCGGTACGGCACACGCCGTAGTGGCGATCGCGGGTGACGCCCGGCATGTCAGCCACCAGGGCGTCGCGGCTGCGCGTCAGCGCGTTGAACAGGGTCGATTTACCAACGTTGGGGCGACCGACCAGAGCGACGACGGGCAACATGACAGCGCATAGTTCCTTAGCGATCAGTGCGTGCCGAGACGGTAAGCGCCAATACGGCCCTTCACGTCTTCGACATACACAGTGTCGCCCACCACTAGTGGCTGAGCGCGGATGGCCTTCTTGGACAGGCGCTCACGCGCGGCCAGCGCGCCGTCGCTGCCCTGCATCCAGTGGACGTAGCCTTCCATATCGGCGACGACCAAGTAGCTGCCCTGCACGGACGGACCGGTGAGCCAGCGGTACTTGAGCGCGTCGTTCTTCCACATGTCGGCGCCACCGCTCTTATCGAACGCCCACACTTGCGACTGGTCGTTGACGCCATAGACAGCGTTGCCAGCCGTATCCAGTGAGGTGAAAGTGGAGAACGGACGTGTCCACAGCGGACGGCCGCTAGGACCATCCACAGCCACCAGGTTGCCGTGGTAGGCCGCGCCATAAAGCGTGCTGCCATCGATCAGGATGCCGCCATCAGCGTCGTTCAGACGCTCGATTTCGGTGCGGCCTTCGCCGCTGGCCAGATTCTGTTCCCAGAGCTTCTCGCCATTGTCCAAACGCAGCGCGACCAGCTTGCCGTTGTCGCTGCCGAAGAACACCACACCGTTGGCCGCCAACAACGGGCCGTTGCCGCGCAGGCTCAACAGCGGCACGCTGCCTTGGTCGTACGCCCAGTGGCGCTCGCCGGTGGCGCTGTCCAGACCGTAGAGGCGGCCGTCAGCCGTACGCACAACGACGAGACCGCCGACGATGGCCGGCGAGGAAAGCACTTCGGAGCTCACGGTGGCTTCCCAGCGGGGGGCGCCATCCTTCGCATTGATGCCATAGACATGGCCATCGAGGGTGCCGATCACCAGCAGGTCGCCGGAAACAGCCGGGCCACCAGCGTAGAAGGCGTCTTTACGCTTCTTGTCGCCCCAGCCGAACCAGCCCTTGGTGCTGGAACTCTTGGACCACACGGTTTTGCCGCTGGTGGCGTCCAGCGCAGCGATCTTGCCGTCGGTGCTGGCGGCATAGATCACGCCGTCGGCAAAGGTCGGGCGCAGGCGCACACCGCTTTCGCCGGCGCCGCCACCGACACTGCTGGTCCACAGGCGAGTGACCTGGGCAGTGGGCTTGAAATCTTTGTCGAGCGGCGTTGGCGGCTGGACGTTTTCCTTCTTGAACGAATGACAGCCAGCAAGGGCCACCACCGACGTCAGGGCAATCAACAACGCTCGTTTCATCACACCAGCTTTCATGCACCCTGCTTCCCGGCCACGGCCAGATTGTCGAGTTTCAACTGCAAGGCGCCGCTTTGCGGCGCTCCCTCGCCCAGCGCGGCCTTGGCGGCCTCATAGGCCTTGCGTGCGTCGTCCGGGCGACCAAGCTTGACCAGTGCATCGCCGCGTAGTTCCTGACTCAGACCGACGTAGTTCTTGGGCGGCATGCGATCGAGCGTAGCCACGGCATCGGCGGCCTTGTCCTGTGCCAGCTGCACCTGCGCCACGCGCAGCTGCGTGAGCGCTTTCAGTCCATCATTGGTCGCGTGACTCTCCGCCCAATTCAGCGCCACCAGCGCCTTGTCCGGCTGCTTGGCGGCGATCTCGCGCACGGCGCGGTCGCTTGCGGCGAACACGGCATACGTCGTGTCGGCGTAATCTTTCAGCAGGGTCTCGGTCAATGCCTCGGCCGTGTCCGTCTTGCCGCTGGCCGCAGCATTCTGCGCCTGCAAGTAAAGCTGCGAGGCGTCGCTTTGATGGTTCGCTTTGTGGTGATTCCACTGTTGCCAGCCAAAAATGCCGACCAAGCCAATCGCAATGCCGACGACGATGGACAGGCCGTTCTGGCGCAGCCACTTCTGTACTAGTTCACCTTGTTCGTAGTCGTCGTACGCTTCAAATGCCATGCCATCACCCTTCAAGGGAATCAACGCCCGCCAAGCCCTAATCGGCCGTCCCAGCGCGAAAACCAGAAACAAACCCAGCTTGCCCGCTCTGGATGAACGGGCAAAGGGGAAGCATAACCGATTGCGTCAACCCGCGTGGGTTGAACGTGAGTATCAGGCGCCGGTCGGCGTGGCCTTACCGTCGCGTAGTTCCACTTTGAAATGCGCCACATTGGAGCGGCGGAAGCCGTCCAGCGCGATGGGCTGTCCATCCAGCATCGCCTGTGCGCCGGCCGCATTGCCGATGCGTATCACCAACGGCTTGTCGCTGCGATAGGTCTTGCTGGTGCCGGCCTGCAGCAGACCGTATTCCAGGCGAGCCCCATCCGGCGTGGTCACTTCGACCCAACTGGCATTCGGCAGGTCAAGAGTCAGGCTATGCGCGCCATCGCCGACCGATTCCGGCTTGACGTTGTTCTTCGCGGACGGGGTGTTGTCGCCCAGCGACGGGAACGGCGCCATCGAAGCAAGCAGCGGCTGCTGTTCCTGTTCTACCGTTGGAGCGACCGGTTTCGTCGGAGGTAGCGGCGTGCTGGCCGCCTGAGTGGCTGCCACGCTAGCTGCGGCGTCAGGCGGCACGTCGGCTTGCGCCACCGGTGAGGCGTCCAAAGGGGCCAGGTGACTGACGTCCCGATCCAGCGTGCCGCGCACACCTAGCCAAATGGTCGGTACCACAATGGCCGCGGTCAACACGACATAGGTAGCCGCCCTGGCGTAGCGCTCAAGCAGGTAGCGGGAATGCGAAATGCCGCCAGTGGCCACCAGAGTCGGCTGCGCCGGCTTCAGGCGCTCCTGTTCGATCTGGATTGCTGTCTCGTCGACGCCGAGGTAGCGGCCATACTTGGAGAGGTAGCCGCCCAGGTAGACGTGGTAGTCGATACCTGCGTATTCGCCGCTTTCGAGCTGGCGCAGTACGCGCACCGGCAGGCGCAGTGCCTGGCCGCAACTCTCGATATCCAGACCACGCGCCTCCCGAGCGGCGCGCAGTCGCGCACCAAAATTCTCTGGAAACGAGGTCAAAGAAGGCCCTGTCTCAACGCCTGCTGCGCTTGCATCGAACAGATCAATTTCACCGGCGCCGTGGCCGGTCGGCTGTGACTGCTTGGATGTCATTGGCTTGCGGATGAGTCGATGGCGTGTGCCTGTTCCGAGTCCGGGAACTGGCTTTGCAGTCGCCTGCTGTAACTGAGGGCAGCGTCCTTGTTGCCCAGACGGGATTCGATATCGTGACCGAGCTTGAGCCCGGCCGGGCTGACCTGCCCCAACGCGTCATAGCGCTGGATGAAGGCGCGTGCACGGAAAACGTCATTCTGTTGATAGAGCGCGCTGGCTACCTGATAGAGCGCTTCAGCGTTCTGCGGGTCGATCGCGATGGCCTTGCGGAAATCGGCCTCCGCTCCAGCGTAGTCGCCGGTACTAAGCAAGCAGGCACCCGCGTTGGTCCAGGCCAGTGCCGGGGTCTGATAGAACGGATCGGCCACGGCTTTCTGGAAGTACGGGGCGGCTTCACTGGCCCGGCCCGTCTTGCACAGAAAAGCACCGAGATTGTTGTTGGCGTCGCCCTTGGACGGATCCAGCGCAACCGCCTTGCGGTAATGCAGCTCGGCTTCCGGCAAATTATTGATGCGCTCGTACAGCACCGCGATCACGGTGTGAGCCGGAAGGTAGTTGGGGTCGAATTGCAGCGCCTTGTTGAGCTTGGCCAGCGCGCCTTCCAGGTCGCCGTTCTGCATATAGGTCTGGCCCAGCTCGGTATGCACGCGAGCACCTTCCTGGGCGGCCTCGCTCTTGTTGGTGCGAAGGGTCGACCCTTCTGAACTACCACCCGTGGTCGTGCACGCGGCCAACGATACGGCCAGGCAGCCTGCGATCAAAATCCGTTCAAGCCGCATGACTCGCACCCTCGTCCAGACGCTTACGGAACTCGGCCTGGCGACGCGTGCGATCCAATACCTGACCTTTCAACTGACCACAGGCGGCGTCGATATCGTCGCCACGGGTACGGCGCAGCATGGTGAGCACGCCGGCGTTGAGCAGCTGGGTCTGGAAGGCGCGGATGGTATCGGCGTCGGAACGCTCGAACCGCGTACCAGGGAATGGGTTGAAGGGAATCAGATTAACCTTGCAGTTGGGCATGCGGCGCATCAGCTTGATCAACTGGCGGGCATGCTCGGGCTGGTCGTTGACGCCCTTCATCAAGGTGTATTCGAAGGTGATCGAGGTGCGCGGCTTGCGCGCCAGCCAACGCTGGCAGGAGGCCATCAACTCGGCGATCGGGTAACGCTTGTTGAGCGGCACCAGCTCGGTGCGCAGCTCGTCGTTCGCGGCGTGCAGCGAGACCGCGAGCGACACATCGATGGTTTCCGACAACTTGTCGATCATCGGCACCAGGCCAGCGGTGGACAGCGTCACGCGCTTCGCCGCCAAGCCGAAACCGAGATCGTCGCGCATCAGGCTCATGGCCTTCACGACGTTGTCGAAGTTCAGCAGCGGCTCGCCCATGCCCATCATCACCACGTTGGTGATGCGGCGATTCTGGTGCGTGACGTTGCCGAGATATTTGGCCGCCACCCACATCTGACCGATGACTTCGGCCGTGGACAGGTTGCGGTTGAAGCCCTGCGTCGCGGTGGAGCAGAACTGGCAATTGAGGCCGCAGCCCACCTGCGAGGACACGCACAGCGTGCCGCGGGTTGGCTCGGGGATGTACACCGCTTCGATGGCGTTGCCGCCATCCATGCCGAGCAGCCACTTGTGCGTGCCGTCGGCGGCGCCCTTGTCGAACAGGGTTTTCGGCGGACCGACATAGCAGGACGCTTCGAGCTTTGCCCGAAGCGCCTTGCCTACGTCCGTCATGTTTTCGAAGTTGTCTTCCAGGTGGTGGTAGATCCACTTCATCACCTGCTCGGCGCGATACGGCTTCTCGCCGAGCTGCGCGAAGAAATCACGCAGCCCCTGACGATCGAAATCGAGCAGGTTGACCTTGTCGGTGGAGGTGGATACGACCTGGTTCATCATCTTCTCAAAGTGCGGCCATGGATAGCCGCGTTTTGATTCTCGCGCTCATGGATGAGCGCACAGTTACCGACTAAGGACGTCCGTCGCAGCGAAGAAGTACGCGATCTCGACGGCGGCCGTTTCGGCGGCGTCGGAACCGTGCACAGCGTTCGCATCGATGGAGTCGGCGAAGTCGGCGCGAATGGTGCCCGGCGCGGCTTCCTTGGGATTGGTAGCACCCATCAGATCGCGATGCTTGAGCACAGCGCTCTCACCTTCCAGCGTCTGGATCATCACCGGGCCAGAGATCATGAACTCGACCAGCGCGTTGAAGAACGGACGCTCGCGATGCACAGCGTAGAAGCCTTCGGCTTCCTTGCGCGACAACTGCTTCATCTTGGCGGCGATGACCTTCAGGCCAGCCTTTTCGAAACGGGCGTAGATTTCACCGATCACGTTCTTGGCAACGGCGTCGGGCTTGATGATGGAAAGGGTGCGCTCCAGCGCCATGGGTAATCTGCTCCGGGAAAACTGGTATTTGAGTGGGCTGCCTGGCAACAAGCCAGCAAAATAGGCTAAATCCGGTAAGGATTCGGGGATTTAGCTCACGAAAGTTTGACAGATTCTAACTGATACGCAAGCTGGGCGTGGCAGCGTTGCAAACGATCGTTTGACCTTTGGGAATCGCCCCACGTATGCTCAAACGATCGTTTGATTCCGGACCGAGCCCCATGGGGACTGCCCACTTGCACAGCGCGCCGCATACGACCAAAGAACGCATCCTCAGCGCCGCCGAGGAACTCTTTGCCAGGCACGGCTTCGACGGCGCCTCGCTACGCCAGCTTACGGCGGCCGCCGGGGTCAATCTGGCTGCGGTGAACTACCACTTCGGCTCCAAGGACCGCCTCATCGAGGAGGTCTTCCGCCGTCGCCTGGACGAGCTCAACAGTCGCCGCATGGCCGCCCTGTCCCGCATCGCCGGACAGGAAGGGACCACGCTGGAAGATGTACTGGCCGCCTTCATCAAGCCCGCACTGGACCTGTCGCACGATGACAGCGGCTCCCTCTTCATGCGCGTGCTGGCCCGAGCCTTCGCCGAGCACGACGACACCTTGCGCAAGTTCCTGTCCGAGAACTATGGCCACGTGATGCGTCAGTTCACCGCCGAATTCGCCCGCCTGCTGCCTCATCTGAGCAAGGAGGAGCTGTACTGGCGCGTGGACCTGGTCACCGGTGCGCTGACTCACGCCATGTCCGGCTTCGGCATGATCCAGCGCAAAAGCGATGTCACGGAACACACGCATCGTGAGCAGACCGCCGCGCACCTGATCCGCTTTGCCGCTGCCGGCCTCAGCCACCCCTGATTCATACCGGCCGGCAACGGCCAAACCCCACGACACACCTTGTGTTTGATCTTCGGAGAAGCCAATGACCGCTGTACCGCTTCCTACATCAACGCTGCGCATCCGCAAGGCCGCGGTTCTCGGCGCCGGCGTCATGGGCGCGCAGATCGCTGCGCACCTGACCAACGCCAACGTTGAAACCGTGCTGTTCGACCTGCCCGCAAAGGAAGGCCCCAAGAGCGGCATCGCGCTCAGGGCCATCGAGAACCTCAAGAAGCTGTCCCCTGCCCCGCTGGCCGACAAGGACCGCGCCGCCGCGATCATCCCGGCCAACTACGACGATGACCTGGAGCACCTGAAGGACGTCGACCTGGTGATCGAGGCGATCGCCGAACGGATGGACTGGAAGCTGGATCTCTACAAGAAGATCGCGCCGTACGTCTCGCCGACCGCCGTGCTGGCCAGCAACACCTCGGGCCTGTCGATCAATGGCCTGGCCGAAGCACTGCCGGAAGAAATGCGTCATCGCTTCATCGGCGTGCACTTCTTCAATCCGCCACGCTACATGCACCTGGTTGAGCTGATCCCGACCCGCCTCACCAACCCGACCGTGCTCGAAGGTCTCGAAGCCTTCCTCACCACCACCGTCGGCAAGGGCGTGGTCTACGCCAAGGACACGCCGAACTTCATCGGCAACCGCATCGGCGTGTTCTCGATGCTCGCCACCATGCATCACACCGAGCAATTCAAGCTCGGCTTCGATACCGTCGATGCATTGACCGGCCCGGCCGTGGGCCGCCCGAAGAGCGCCACCTACCGCACCGCCGACGTGGTGGGCCTCGACACCATGGCGCACGTGATCAAGACCATGGCCGACACCCTGGCCGACGATCCCTGGCACGAATACTTCAAGGTGCCTGCGTGGCTGCAGAGCCTGATCGACCTGGGCGCGCTGGGCCAGAAGAGCGGCGCCGGTGTCTATCGCAAGGCCAGCAAGGACATCGTGGTGCTGGATGTCGCAAAGCGCGACTACCGTGCCTCCGAGCAGAAGGCTTCCGACGAGGTGGCTGCCATCCTCGCCATCAAGGATCCGGCTGAAAAGTTCGCCAAGCTGCGCGCATCGGCCGATCCGCAAGCGCAGTTCCTGTGGGCGACCTTCCGCGACCTGTTCCACTACACCGCTTATCACTTGGCCGACATCGCCGACACCGCGCGCGACGTCGACTTCGCCATCCGCTGGGGCTACGGCTGGAAGCTCGGGCCGTTCGAGACCTGGCAGGCTGCCGGCTGGCAGCAAGTGGCCGGTTGGATCGCCGAGGACATCGCCGCTGGCAAGGCCATGAGCAAGGCGCCGCTGCCGGCGTGGGTCACCGACGGCCGCACCGGCGTGCACGGCAAGGCCGGTTCGTACTCGGCCAGCGCCAACGCCGACAAGCCGCGTTCGCAGCATCCGGTGTATACGCGCCAACTGTTCCCCGATCCAATCCTCGGCGAGAAGTTCGACCAGGGCACCACGGTGTGGGAGAACGACGGCGTGCGCTTGTGGACGCTGGGCGACGACGGCGTCGGCATCATCTCCTTCAAGACCAAGATGAACACGGTCAACGACCACGTGCTCAACGGCATCCAGCAGGCCATCGACGTGGCCGAGCAAAAGCTCAAAGCCGTAGTGATCTGGCAGACCAGCGAGCCGTTCTCCGCCGGCGCGGATCTCAAGGGCGCGCTCGGCCTGCTGCAGGCCGGCAAGCTCGACGACTTCGAAAAGATGGTCGCCAACTTCCAGCGCACCAGCATGCGCATCAAGCACTCGCTGGTGCCGGTGGTGTCCGCCGTGCGCGGCCTCGCCCTGGGCGGCGGCTGCGAATTCCAGATGCATTCGGCGCGCACCGTCGCCGCGCTGGAAAGCTACATCGGCCTGGTCGAGGCCGGCGTCGGCCTGCTGCCGGCCGGTGGTGGTCTGCATGAACTGGCCGTGCGTGCCGCGCAGGCCAACCCGTCCGATCCGTTCGAAGCGCTGAAGAAAGTGTTCGAGACCGTCGCCATGGCCAAGGTCTCCGGCAGTGCGCTGGAAGCCAAGCAGCTGGGTCTGCTGCGCGACAGCGACGTGGTGGTGTTCAACGCCTACGAGCTGCTCCATGTCGCCAAGCAAGTGGCGCGCTCGCTGGCGGAAAGCGGCTACCGCCCGCCGCTGCCGGCTCGCACCATTCCGGTTGCCGGTGACGTCGGCACGGCCACCTTCCGCGCTTCGCTCGCCAACATGCAGGCCGGCTACTTCGCTTCCGAGCATGACGTGGCGATCGCTACCCGCATCGCCGACACGCTGTGCGGCGGCGCCATCGAGCGTGGTTCGCTGGTGGACGAGGAATGGTTGCTCGCACTGGAGCGCAAGCACTTCGTGGAGCTGGCGCAAACGGAGAAAACCCAAGCGCGCATCGCCCACACCATGACCACCGGCAAACCGCTGAGGAACTAAGGGTTCGTCATCCCGGCGAAGGCCGGGATCCAGTAGCGACAACCCAACACTGAGTCACTGGATTCCGGCCTGCGCCGGAATGACGATCAAAAACTGAAGTGCGTCGCCGCGACCCGCGCGACGCCACGGAGCAAAGACCATGACCAAGCAAGTGCAAGACGCCTACATCGTCGCCGCCACCCGCACCCCGGTCGGCAAGGCGCCGCGCGGCGTATTCCGCAACACCCGTCCCGACGACATGCTCGCCCACGTGATCCGCGCCGTGATGGCGCAGGCACCGGGCATCGACCCACACCGCATCGGCGACGCCATCATCGGCTGCGCCATGCCCGAGGCCGAGCAAGGCATGAACGTGGCACGCATCGGCGTGCTGCTGGCCGGCCTGCCCGACACCGTACCGGGCGTCACCATCAACCGCTTCTGCTCCTCCGGCGTGCAGGCCATTGCCATGGCCGCCGATCGCATCCGCCTGGGCGAGGCCGACTTGATGATCGCCGGCGGCACCGAGAGCATGAGCATGGTGCCGATGATGGGCAACAAGATCGCCATGAACCCGGGCATCTTCGACAACGAGCACATCGGCATCGCCTATGGCATGGGCATCACCGCCGAGAACGTCGCCAAGCAGTGGAAGGTCTCGCGCGAAGAGCAGGACGCCTTCTCCGCGCAGAGCCACGAGCGCGCCCTTACCGCCATCAAGGCCGGCGAGTTCAAGGACGAGATCACCCCGTTCCAGCTCGACGACCACTACCCCGACCTCGCCAGCCGGGGCATCAAGACGGATAGCCGCCTGATCGACACCGACGAAGGCCCGCGTCCGGGCAGCACCGTCGACGTACTCGGCAAGCTCAAGCCGGTATTCCGCAACGGTCAGTTCGGCGGCAGCGTCACCGCCGGCAACTCCTCACAGACCTCCGATGGCGCCGGCGCCCTGCTGCTCGCCAGCGAAGCCGCCATCAAGGAATACAACCTGACGCCGCTCGCCCGCTTCGTCGGCTTCTCCGTCGCCGGCGTGCGCCCCGACATCATGGGCATCGGCCCGAAGGAAGCGATCCCGAAAGCCCTCAAGCAGGCCGGCATGACCCAGGACCAGCTCGACTGGATCGAACTCAACGAAGCCTTCGCCGCCCAGTCCCTGGCGGTGATCAAGGACCTCAGCCTCGACCCGAGCAAGGTCAACCCGCTCGGCGGCGCCATCGCCCTCGGCCACCCGCTCGGCGCCACCGGTGCCATCCGCGCCGCCACGCTCATCCACGGCATGCGCCGTCGCAAGCAGAAGTACGGCATGGTGACGATGTGTATTGGTACGGGCATGGGTGCAGCGGGGATTTTTGAAGCGCTCTGATCGTTGTCAGCAAGACTAGAAAAAAGCGCCGTATCTCTACGGCGCTTTTTTTTGCGCTTCCCTTCATCATTTTGACGTATTACGTAAAACGTAATACGCTCGCCGCATGATACGGAGCTTCCGCTGCAAGGATACGCAGGCGTTGTTCGAGGGCGGCGACCCGCGGCGGTTTCGAGCCATCAAAGACGCAGCCATCCGCAAACTATCGCAACTCGACGCTGCGCATACGCTGGAGTTCCTTCGCTCCCCTCCGGGCAATCAGCTGGAAGCGTTGAAACACGATCGTATCGGTCAACACAGTATCCGCATCAACCGGCAATGGCGTGTGTGTTTCGTCTGGACCCTAGCCGGACCGGAAAACGTCGAAATCGTGGACTACCACTGAGAAGCGCCATGAAGCCACCCGTCAACCGCATGCGCCCCGTTCACCCTGGCGAGATTCTGCGCGAAGACTATCTCGCCCCACTCGGCATGAGCGCCAACGCCCTGGCTGTTGCGTTGAGCGTACCGGCGACCCGTATCCATGAAATCGTCAACGAGCGGCGCGGCATCAGCGCCGATACCGCCGAGCGACTCGCCCGCTACTTCGGCGGTGACGCCGTGTCATGGCTAAACCTGCAAGCCATGTACGACCTCAAGACACTGCCGACGCGCAAGGAGATCATGCGCCGGGTTGAACCGCGGGCTGCGTAAGTCGGATTGGTGGCGCCTACTCTTCAGCTGACTTTGGCATCGCAAGAATCGGAGTGCCCACTTTGCCTGCGATGGCTAGATTGCCCCTCAAGCGAAGCTACTGAGAGGCACTCCATGAATCTGTCTACGAAGCACATGCCACTGGCTGCTGCCACGCAATCCGACCCGCGCTGGGCACAGGTTCTGAAACACGATGCAAGCGCCGACGGCAACTTCTGGTATTCGGTCCGCACCACCGGCGTGTACTGCCGGCCTTCTTGCGCTGCACGCCCAGCACGACCGGAGAATGTGGCCTTTCACGCCACCCGCGAGGATGCGGAGCGGGCCGGGTTCCGGCCGTGCAAGCGTTGCCATCCGGAACGGGATATCGCCACCAAGGAAAGCATTCGCTACACCATTGCCCCCAACGCGCTGGGCCAGTTATTGGTCGCACAAAGTGAGACGGGTATCTGCGCGATTCTTTTGGGCGACGACGCGGCATTACTGACGAAGGAACTGCAGCAGCGCTTTCCACAGGCAACGCTTCAGATGGAACCGAAAGGCCTGCAAGCCCAGGTCGCAAAAGTGGCGCACGCCATCACCACCCACAGCCATGGACAAGACCTGACCTTCGACCTGCGCGGCACACCCTTCCAGCGAAAGGTGTGGGAAGCCTTGCGCGCCATCCCTGCCGGCACCACCGCGAGTTACACAGAGATCGCCCGCCGCATTGGTGCGCCACGGGCCGTACGAGCAGTGGCGCAAGCCTGCGCGTCGAATGCGCTGGCTGTGTTGATTCCCTGCCATCGCGTGGTACGCAGCGACGGCGGTCTGTCGGGCTATCGCTGGGGCGTGGAGCGCAAGCGCGCGTTGCTGGCCCAGGAGGCGCGGGCGTGAGTGCAGTCATGATGGATATCGTCGATACCGCAACGAGTATCGACAACCGGTTCAGCCTGTACGATTGGACCGGCGTCGAGCGGGCGCTGGATGCACAAGGTTGCGCGCTTTTGCCGGCCCTGCTGACGCCTACCGAATGCCAGGCAATGGCGGCGCAATATCCGCACGACGATGCCTTTCGCAGTCGCGTGGTGATGGGCCGGCATGGATTCGGTCGTGGCGAGTACAAGTATTTTCGCTATCCGCTGCCGCCGTTGATCGGCGCCTTGCGTGAGGCGGCATATCCGCGCCTGGTGCCCATCGCCAATCGATGGAATGAAGCCATGGGCATCGACGTGCGCTATCCCGATACCCATGCCGCCTTCATTGCGCGCTGCCACGCGGCCGGTCAGCAGCGCCCTACTCCGCTGCTACTGCAGTATGGCGAGGGCGACTACAACTGCCTGCATCAGGATTTGTACGGCGAGCATGTCTTTCCGCTGCAACTGGCGATCCTGCTCTCCGAACCAGGGCGGGATTTCACCGGCGGGGAGTTTGTATTGACCGAGCAGCGACCGCGCATGCAGTCGCGACCGGAATTGGTGCCGCTGCGCCAGGGCGATGCGGTGGTGTTCGCCGTGCATCATCGCCCTGTACAGGGCAGCCGTGGCATGTACCGGGTCAACATGCGCCACGGTGTGAGCCGCCTGCACTCAGGGCAGCGCCACACCGTGGGCATTATTTTTCACGATGCTCAATAGGTGCGGAGACCGATAGTTCTCCGGTCGAATCGCACTACCGGGTGCGCTCCATAAAACCGGCAATCAACGGCGCGATGGCCGGGAGGCATTCTTCGAGCGCGAAGTGCCCGGTATCCAGCAGATGCAATTCGGCCTCCGGCAGGTCGTCCAGATAGGCCTGCGCGCCGGCCTCCGGGAAGAACGGATCGTGGCGGCCCCACACGATCAGTGCTGGCGGCTGGTACTCGCGTAGCCATGCCTGCCACTGCGGATACAACGCGACGTTGGAGTGGTAGTTCAGCGCGAGATCGACCTGGATCTGAGCCCGTCCGGGCAGGTCGAGAAAGTGCTGGTCGAGGGTCCAGCCATCGGGCGCGATGAGCGCTGGATTCGCCGCACCGGTGAGGTACTGGCTCCGCGTCATCTCCAGCGTCAGCAGGTTGAGCACGCCTTCCTCGGCACCTTTCACGCCTGGCTTCAGCGCTGTGAACTCCTGCGCCATCGGACTAAGACCTGCCGCGTAGGCGTTGCCGTTCTGGATCACCAGGCCTTCGATCCACTCTGGGTGCCGCTCGGCCAATCGAAAGCCCACCGGTGCGCCGAAGTCGAACATATAGGCCACGAAACGATCCAGCCCGAGTGCCTGACAGAAGCCCTCCATCACATCCGCCAACCGGTCGAAGCTGTAGGTGAACGGTCCGCCTAGCGTAGCGGGCACGGGGGCGTCGCTGTGGCCGAAGCCAGGGTAGTCCGGCGCGATCAGGTGATAGCGATCGCCCAGCGCATCCATCAACCGGCGGTACTGGTGCGACGCGGACGGAAACCCGTGGAGCAGCAGCAAGGTGGGGGCATCCTTCGGACCGGCTTCGCGGTAGAAGACGTTGATGCCGTTGACATCGACATGGTGCTGGGAGACCTGCGGAATGTTCATTGCGATGAATTCTTTCGTGTCGGGGTGTGGGCATGATGGAGAGAATGCCCGGTGCCCGTAAGATGCCCACAGATAGATTGACTATTCACCGCAAGCGAACGACGGCATGCATGAAGCGCGCTGATCCGCACGCAACACATTGGGCACCTGAGTCACCAGCACGTCGCGCAAGATCATGCGCCTTGTTACCCTCGCCTCTTAAGCCAAGGAGAGACGGACATGACTTCCACTCACGGCATCCACACGATCGATACCGATTTTGTGCGGCCGCGCTTCGACGCTGCTTATCTCATCGTCGAGAACGGGCACGGCGCCTTCATCGACTGCGGTACGAACCACGCGGTGCCGCGCATGCTCGACACGTTGGCGGCGGCGGGTTTGGAGCCGGCCCAGGTGGACTGGCTCATCCTCACCCACGTCCACCTGGATCACGCCGGTGGTGCCGGCGAGCTGATGACCCACCTGCCGCACGCGAAAGCCGTGGTGCACCCGCGCGGCGCGCGCCACATGGTCGACCCGACACAACTGTGGGCCGGTGCCAGCGCCGTCTACGGCGAGGCGGTGATGGAGCAGACCTATGGTCGCCTGCGGGCCATTCCGGCCGAGCGAGTGATGGAAGCTCCAGACGGTCACGTGGTGCAGTTGCAAGGCCGCCCGCTGCGCTGCATGGATACGCCCGGCCATGCCAGGCACCATCTCAGCATGTATGACGAGCGCGCCAACGTCTGCTTCACTGGCGACACGTTCGGCCTCTCCTACCGCGAGTTCGATACGGCAAAGGGCCCTTTCATCCTGCCCACCAGCACGCCGGTGCAATTCGATCCCGGCGCACTGCACGATTCCATTCGTCGCCTGATCGCACTCAAGCCAGACGCGATGTACCTCACCCACTACGACCGGGTGCAGGATGTGGAAAGATTGGCCGACGATCTGCATGGCCAGATCGACGCGATGACGAAACTGGCCCTTAGCGCCAAGCGAAAATCCAACCGCCACCACTGGCTGAAAGATGCGCTTACCGATCTCTATGCCGAGCGCGCCGCCGCCCACGGCTGGAACGACGATCGCAAGGCACTGCTCGATATCCTGGGTATGGATGTCGAATTGAATGCCCAAGGGCTGGAGGTATGGCTGGATCGTGAGGGCGGTTGATCAAACTGCGCACACTCAGTGTGTGCGCTTCAACTCCTCCTGTACTTTGCTGTCGAACCTAACGCGCGCAGCGTCCGCATAGGTTTTGCACGCCTTCGTGTCCACCAGCGGATTGGGCAGCTTGCCCTGATCGCGTAGCGCCACCTTCTCCAGGAAATCGCTGGCATCGGGATGCGGCGTCATCAAAATGTCGCACTGCAGTCCGGCAACGATATCGAACGTGTGGCGGAATTCAGGCTCACGATTCGGGTGCTTGAGATCGCGGAGACGATAGTCCTTGTTGCCAAGGGCCGTGACGCTGTCGGCATAGACCATATTGAGGCAACGGTTCTCCTCGCAGGAGCGCCAGGTCCAGCTGGTGCTACCTGGTGTGTGGCCCGGGGTGTAATGCGCCTGCACTTCGATATTGCCGACCCGGGCGCTACCGCCATCGGCCACCACGCCAACACGGGCAATCGGCGGATAATGCGCCGTTTCACCGTACTGCGGATCTTCGGGGTCGTCGCCGCCCGCCATCAATGCCTTAGCGCCCGCCTGGCTCGCACTCACCTGCGCCCCGCTCGCCTCCGCCAGCGTGGCAATAGCGCCGGCGTGATCGGAGTGGGCGTGCGAGTTGAGGATCAGCTTGATGTCTTTCATGTGGAAGCCAAGCGCTTCGATGTTGGCTTCGATCAGCTTGGCGTTGCCGGGCAGCGTGCCGTCGATCAGCACGTGGCCTTGCGGCGAGGTGATCAGAATGGCGCTGAGGCCATGGGTACCGACATACCAGGTGTTGCCGTAGATACGGAATGGCTGCTGGGCCTGGGTCCAGCTCGCATCCTCCGCCTGCGCCAAAGGCGCGAGCAACATGGAAGCGGCGCCGAGTACCGCAAAAAGTCGAAGCTTCATGGAGACATTCCTTGTTTGAATGGAACGCACATGATGACCGGCGGCACCAGGTGATTCATGACATAGCGCGGGCACAGCACGGCCCTCGCCATGGCAACCACGTAGCCGAGGGCTCCCAGAGGCTTCACGTAGACGTGCTGGGCTTTACGGTGCAGATACCCATGCTGTCGATAGAACACATGGGATGCTTCGCGCACCACCTTGGAGCGAACGATCAAGCTCGCAACAGAGATACGCTTTCCATGTCAGGCGAGCCTCGTGCCATTGGGCACCGGCCGCTCAATGGTGGTGATCACCACACCTTCGTCCGAGGGAAAACCCGTCAGCAAAAACTGAGACCGAAATGGCCCCACCTGCTTCTCCGGAAAATTGACGACGCCGACGATCTGTCGCCCCACCAGGTCCTCGGGTGCATACAGCGCCGCGATCTGCGCGCTGGTCTTCTTCTCCCCATAGGGGCCGAAATCCACCCAGACCTTCCACGCGGGTTTGCGCGCTTCCGGAAACGGCTCCACGCGAATCACCGTGCCGGCCACCATCAGCACCTTCTCGAAATCGGCCCAACTGATCTCGGCCACCTCATGCGTTGCTGTGTCGCTCATCCTTCCAACCTCGTCTTGAACCAGTCCTTGCCTTGCTGCCACCAGTAGCTGGCCTGCGCCGCCAGATAGCCGGCCGGTCGATGCGCACTGACCAAGCCGTAGCCGGCGAATTGCTTCCAGCGATCATCGCCGTTGGCGATCGCAGCGGCGAGCAGATCGCCGGCGGCGCAGGTAGGCGCCAGGCCGTGGCCGCCAAAGGCCTGCGCCCACCAGACTCCGTCGTCACCACCGCCGATCTGCGGCATCTGATGCCGCGCATAGCTCATCAGGCCCGACCAGGCGTAATCGACCTTCACGTCCTTGAGTGCGGGGAATACACGTTGCAGATCCTTGGTCAGCAGGTGTCGCACAGCCTGCGACGATCGATTGCGAACGGAGATGCGACCGCCCCACAGCAGGCGTGTATCCGGCAGCGGCCGGTAGTAATCGAAAGCGAAGCGCGAGTCATAGACGGCCGAACGGGTCCGCAGGCATTCGGCCAAACGCTCACCCAAGGGTTCCGTGACCATCACGTAGGTCGCGATCGGCAGGATCGCCCGATCGATTCGCCGCCGCAGGCCGGCGAGATAACCACCGCAGGCCAGCACCACCTGATCGGCCATTACGGCACCCTGCGCCGTCTCCAGACGCCAGCGCAAACCGTCGCGCCGCAATTGCCACACATCCGTGTTCTCGTGGATGCGCACACCTTGCTTAGCTGCCGCACCCGCCAGACCAATGGCGAAATTCAGCGGATGCAAATGCAGCGCATTGCGCTCATACAGCGCATCGAAATAGCGCTCGCTGCGCACACGCTCGCGCAATTGTTCCTGGGCTATCCATTCCCACTGCACGCCGTAGTGTTCGGCCAGCAACTGCTGACGCTGTCGCAGCACGGCGGGATCGCGAAACCAGTTGGCCCAGATCACACCCTCGTCCACTGGATCGCACGGTATGTCGTAACGCGCCACTTGCCGGCGAATGCGCTCCACGGCTGATGTGGTGAGATCGAATAACGCTTTGGCTTGCACATCCCCGCGTTGATCCAACAGGCTCTGCTCACCCAAGGAATAACCGGCAAAGACAAAACCGCCATTACGGCCGGAGGCGCCAAAACCTATCTGCTCGCGTTCCAGCAGCACCACATCGCGCACACCGCGCTCGGCCAGACCCAGCGCCGTGTGCAAACCGGCGTAACCACCACCCACAATCGCCACGCGTGCGTCCGCTTTTCCTTGCAAGGCTGCATACGGCTCGTAGGCCGTCGCTGTGGCGCGGTAATAAGAGGTAGCCGGTGACTGCTTCATCGTGGTGGCGAATGCGGGCTTCACGGGACAGACGGGCAAGCATAGCGCAGGCTCTTCGACACCCCGAAACCGACGCCTGTAGGAGCGCACCCTGTGCGCGATGGGTGCTTGGATGGGCGCCGCACGAAGAGCATCGCGCACAGGGTGCGCTCCTACGGGCTTGGATACCCATGGCTAATCGACCAAACTGACACCAAGCGACCGCTGATCACTCATCCCTCGATCGTCCACCACGCGCACTTCGTAATTCCCCGCCGCCTGCGGCTGCCAGAACAGCGATTCGCCCGGCGCACTGCGACCCACAAAAGCATCGTTGACGAACCAGTACAGCGTGCGCGTCGCAGCATCTCCATTGGCGGTGAAGGCAATGCGATCCTCGCCCTGCTGCTTCAACCGCATGGCGTAGATGCTGCCACGCAAGGGCGAGGTGATGTGCGGCGGCTCACCAACAGCCACGCCGCTGTTCACACAGGTTTCGTTGCGCGGCGGCGTACGGCGCGGGATGCCGGCCTGGATGAAAACCTGCTGCAACTCGGACGGCCAGAATTCGTACACCTCCAGATGGGTGTGCTTGCCGTCATAGGGTGGACACGCCGGCTTGCCGGTGGCGTCATCGATCACCACGGGCCGATGGATCTGGCTGACACGGATCGGTGACTTGCCGGGAATGAACCAGGTCATGCCCTTTTGCGGGCACCACTGATTCGGCAACTCGCCGCTGGCCAGGCAGACTTCCACGCGCTTGAGGTTGGCCGGCATGTGACGCACCGGTTCGGCGAGCCGTGACTGTTCGGCGCGCAAAGCGTCGACGATCTGGAAGAACAGCGGTGCCGCCGCTTCCACACCGACAAAGGCCGGGTTGCCGCCGCCATCGAAATTGCCGATCCACACCACTAATACATAGGGACCGAAGCTGCCGGCCGTCCAGGCGTCACGGAAGCCCCAGGAAGTGCCCGTCTTCCAGTACACCGGCAGACGGTCTGGCTGCGCACCGCTGGTTTCGTCGGGACGCGGGTTCTGGCGCAGCATGTCCATCACCATAAAGCTCGCCTCGTTGCTGAGCAGGCGAGTGCCTTTCGACACCGGCTCATCGGCAAGTAGGCGCAGAGGCTTCAGCTCGCCGCGGTTGGCGAGCATGGCGTAGAGGCCGGCCAACTCTTGCATGGTGACTTCGCCGCCACCGAGTACCAAGGCCAGACCATAGTGTTTCTCGCTCGCCATGCGGCTGATGCCGGCGTCGCGCAGGAATTGATAGAAGCTCGGCTGTTGCAACTGCGAAGCCACCCAAACGGCAGGAATATTGCGGCTACGCACCAGCGCTTCGGTCGCCGTCACCGGCCCAAGGAAATGACCGTCGAAGTTCTCCGGCGTATACGGGCCGAACGAGGTCGGCACATCGCGCAATACCGTCTGCGGGTGCAGCACACCCTGATCGAAACCTAGCGCATAAATGAAAGGCTTGAGCGTGGAACCCGGCGAGCGCTTCGCCAGCGTGCCGTTCACTTGCCCGTGAATGGCGCCATCGGCATAGCTGGCCGAACCGATGAGGGCCTTCACGCCCATGTCGCGCGTGTCGATAAGGATGGCCGAAGCGTTGCGAATACCGCGCGCCTGGTTGCGTTCGATATAGCGGGCGACCTGGCGCTCAAGGCTGTGTTGCAGGTTCAGGTCGAGCGTGGTGGTCACACGGCTGTCGGCCGGCTCCGCCACCAATCGGCGTGCGGCCAGCACTTGCTCTACCGCGTGCGGTGCCTCGAACGGCAACTGTGAAAGCGGACGCAGGTTCAAAGGCAAGGCGAACAACGGCTTCAGCGCGGCGTCTTGCGGATGCTTGCGCAACCAACGTGTATAGAGACGATTGCGCGATTCGGCCAGGTGCGCGTTGATCACATCTGGCGGCGCATCGCTCGCGTTTCCACGTACAGCCTGCAGGCGGCGTGTGGGATCCTGCGGCACCACCGCGAGGGTCAGTGCTTCCGGCAGGCTGAGCGCCGCAGGCGGTTTGTCGAAATACGCCAGGCTGGCGGCGCCGACGCCTTCGACATTACGTCCATAAGGCGCGTAGTTGAGATACGCCTCAAGAATCTGGTCCTTGGAATAAAACAGTTCCAGCTGGATGGCCCGCCCCAGCTGCCGCAACTTGCCGAGCGGCGTGCGCGTATTGAGCCGCCACAGCAAACGCGCGAGCTGCATGGTGACGGTAGAGCCGCCCTGCGGATTGCCATGCCGCACATAGGTCACCCAGGCGCCGCGCAGCAGGCCATAGGGATTGAAGCCGGCGTGCCAGCGATACCAGCGGTCCTCGTGCAGCAGCACGCCCTGCACCAGCTGTGGAGAGATGTCCTGCAATGGCACCCACAGGCGATAACGCTCGTCGCTGGCGAGGGTGAGCCGAAGCAATCGCCCCTTGGCGTCATAGACGGCAGTGGATGAGGGTTGCCAATCGCGCAGAGGCGGATGCGGCCACAGACGGCATCCCATCAACACGGCCGCTACCAGCGCGAGGCCCGCGAGCCAGTTCTGCCAACGGTGAACCCAGCGAGCGATGAGGTGCAGCAGCGGCTTGAGATGGATGACAGTCATGAAGGTTTCCGCCAGCCGCTTCGCTCTCTCCCTAAGCGGGAGAGAGCGAAGCCTTGCGGCTTACGGTTTGCGCACCGTCAACGTGGCGCCTCCAGGCGAGCGCGCCTGGATCTCGCGGTTGTACATCGATTCGCCATAAGCCGGCGGCACGATGAACTTGCCGGCGTTGGTGGCCTTGATGCGATAGACGAACTCGCGCACATCCGGCGTCGCCGTGCCGTAGATCACTACGCGGTCCTCACGGATGTCCGCGTACTCCGGTGTCCAGGTGGAGCTGGACAGGCCGATGGGCGAACGCCACGCACTGGGCTTGACCTCGCTGTCGCCGCCTTGGTCGTTCTGCGCGCTGCCGTCTTCCTGGTGATCGGTCACTTCCGGCGGCGGCTGGATGACGGGCTCGAAGCCACCCGGCAGCAAGTCCACGATCGACACGTTGGAAACACCCTCGCCACTGGTGGCGCGGATCTTCACATGGACGTCGATTTCCTCGCCAACATGGATCTGACCCAGCGACTTGCCGTTCGTATCGGTGTAGTCGCGGATGATCTCGATGCCGTTCTTGATGGCCTTGTTCGGGGCATCGCGGTCATAGCCGCCCTGGCTAGCCACATACCATGCGGGCAGCGCACCACCGTTGGTGAAGCGGAGACGACCGGCAGCTCCACTCCAACTGCCGGCCTGCATCAGGTTGCCCTGCAAGGTGGCGATGGCCTTGACGTTGCCGTCGGCATGCACCTCTTCGATGTTGAGCTTGCTGAGGTCGCCGCCCGACTGCGTCGCATAGGCATCCAGCGCAAGCAAGGTCATCGACGACGACAGGGTGTTGTACCAGTCGTGTGCGAGCGGGTAGCTGATGTTCTCCCACACGCGTGGCGACAGCGCCTTGGCGCGCTCAGGGAAGTGCTTGCCAAGCAGATAGAGCACGCTGGAGTCGCGGATCAGCGAATCGTAGTAATAGCCGTAGACGTAGGCCTTGTCCGCGGCCGTGCGCTCCAGCAATTTCTGCGGACCGGCGATCAATTGATTGGCTTGCTTGTCCTGCTTGAGCAACTGGTAGGACGCCGCCAGCCATGCCGCGGCCAGGTCGTTCTTCCATTGGTCCGGATAGGCTTCTTGCAAGCGCTTCTGCACCGCCGCCAGATCATTGGTGGTGACATTGCCTTGGCGGGTCAGCAGATAGACCGCATAGGCGCGCTGACGCAACTTGTCGAGCGAGTCCATACCGTCATCGCTGGCGAGCTTGTGCAAATAGGTATTGCCTGCGTCGAACATGTCCTTCGGCACGTTCACACCGCGGTCGCGCGCTTCCAGCAGGAAGTTCATCGCATACGCGGAGACGAATGGTTCCGCATCCGGCGTGGCCGCCCACAGGCCAAAGCCGCCCTGGCCATTCTGGCGCGCATGCAGCACGTCGAGGAAC
Source organism: Dyella subtropica (assembly GCF_026283965.1). Classification (GTDB taxonomy): domain Bacteria; phylum Pseudomonadota; class Gammaproteobacteria; order Xanthomonadales; family Rhodanobacteraceae; genus Dyella_D; species Dyella_D subtropica. The sequence goes on along the minus strand of NZ_JAPDPD010000001.1, from coordinate 487,491 downwards.
TGGGTGATCGCCTCGTCGTTGCTGATCTTCTTTTCGCTAAAGGCGGGTTGCAGCGTGTGCGCAAACACCGGCACCACGGGCCACTTCGCCACCACCAGCTTCGGCATGGCCGCGCTGATGATCTGCTCGCTGCAGTAGTTCTGGTAGTTCACCAGATAACTGGTGATGCCCTGGGCCAGCACCACCGGTAGCGGCGAGAACGCCGCGTCGCGCGATGCGTAAGCGTCGTATAGCTTGCGCAGATCCGGCAAGTCCGCCTTGCTGCCTGCATCCACCCGGCCCACATTGACCTGGGTGCGGTAAGCGGACGCCGGGCGTACCGACAGATCGACGCTCTGCTTGGCCGATTTGCCGCCGTAACTAGCGGTGAAGGTGAGATTGCCGGAACCAAGCTTGTCGGTCGCCTTGACGCGGAACACCGCTACGCCCTCGCGCATTTCGCCGAGGTTGAGGCTCTGCGTCGGATCACCGACCAGCTGCAATTGCGGCCCGGTCTTCAGAGTGACCGCTACCGGCACCTGCTTGCCGCCGAGACCGGTGAGGTTGTTGGCCACGCCAACACTCACATCCACTTCGTCGCCCGGGGCGAGTGTGGTCGGCACGTTCGGCGACAGCACAAAGTCGCCACGCACCGTGGTGGAACCCTCGAAGGTGCCGATACGTTCCGGCGACACCGTCACGGCCATCACGCGCAGCTTGCCGTTGAAGTAATCCGGCACCTGGTAGGTCAGCTCCTTCTCGCCGTTCACGTCGACGATGCCGGACCAGTAGGCCACGGGCTTGTCGCGCTTGCGCTTGAATGGATTGAGCTGGCGGCCGATCGCAGCGTCCGCATCGCCGCCCGGAGCGGCCATGGTCATCAGCTTCTCGAAGTCCGGCAGGATCAGATCGAGGATCTGCGAGGTGTTCACTTCCAGCATGCGCTTGCGGAAGAAGAACTTCAGCGGGTCGCCGAGCTTGTAGCGGGCTACCTGCAGGATGCCCTCGTCCACGGCGAACACCACGGCCTTGGTCGGCTGGGTGGAGGTGAGTTTGAACGTAACCGTCTCGCCCGGCTTCACCAGCGCCGGCGACTCGACCTTGATCGGGTCGCGTCGCGCATCGAGGTTCACCGAGAACGGCACGACGCCGTAGCTCAGCGGACTCATGAAGATCTCGTCCGAGGCCGGATCGCGGATGTACTGCACGTTGATGTAACCGTTGCCTTCGAACTCCGCCGGCACGGTGATGTGTTGCACCGAGCTGGTGGTGTCGGCATGGAACCAGGCGTGTGCGTACACCTTGTCGCGCTCGATGGTGATCAGGCCGCTGCCCGCGTAAGGCGCACGCACAGCGATCTCCACCGACTCGCCCGGCGCGAAGTCCTGCTTGTTGAGGTTGAGCTGCAGTTCGGCGTTGCGATCCAGCGCGCGCGACACGTTGGCGGCACCAGCCACCGAGTAGTCGACACGGTTCACCTCGACCCGGTCGCTACCGCGCAGGATCACCAGCGCGTAGTTGCCCGGTTTGTCGGTGGGCAACTCGTAATCGAGACCGGCGGCGGGAATCGTCAGCGCCTTCTCGTTGACCGGAATCTCCTTGAGCTTGGACTGGTACTTGTAGACACCGGAGTCTTGCTTGGTCAGCACGGAGATGTAGCGGCGCTCGATCAGCTGGGCGCGCAGATCCTTCAGCTCGATCGCCTTGGCCTGGTTGTTGATGGCAACCAGATGCACGCTGCGCGACGTGCTACGGCTGACGTAGTCGAGGCTATCAGCCGCCTTGTAGCCCACCAGCCAATCGTTGCTCGACACCAGGGTCTGCGCAGCCGCGGCCACGCTGCGGCCACCCTCGGCCTCGTAGGCCTTGGTGAGGAAGTACAACTGATAGGTGGCGTCGGCGTACTTCTTCAGGTCGAGGTCGAACTCAGCATGGCCCTTGTCGTCGGTCGTGCCGTCCTCCAGGGCTTCTTCGTAACCCTCCTTGGCGCGACGCACGTCGTAGAAGTGGTAGTCCGGCCAGCTACGGAACGCCGGCCATGCCGGACGCAGGGTCAATGAGGCTTCCACGCGGCGATCCGCGGCCGGCGTGCCGAACAGGTTCTGCACATCGACCAGGCCCTTGAGTTGGTCTGGTTTGACCCAGCCTTCCGGCACCTGCTGCGAGAGCTTGGCTTCGACCTTCATGCGGTCCGGCAGGAACTCCTTGACCTGCACGGTGGTGCTGCCGATCTGCGCACCGGCCTTGCCGTCCTTGACGATGTAGAGGTTCACCGTCCAGGTGCCGGTAGGTGCAGTTTCGGCGGGCGCGTAGTCGAGTTCGCTGAAGCCGCTGGCGTCCATCGATAGCGGCAACTGCTTCACCGTAGCGCCGCGCGGGTCGACGATCTCGGCCTGCAGCGGCACGCCAGCCACGCTGTGCGTCCAACTGGCAGCGCGCACGATCAGGCCGATATGGAAGGTATCGCCCGGTCGATAGATGCCACGATCGGAGAACAGATAGCCGGACAGCTGGCCTTGGTTGGTCGCGTTGCGTTCGCCGCCGATATCGAAGCGGGAGAAGTCGAGCTGGCGGTCGTAGGTACCGATAGGCAGGAAGGACAGGTCGTCGCCCTTCTTCACCAGGTACAGCACCGGACGCTTCTCGCGTTCCAGCCCCTTGAAGGTGGGGAAATGTACGGCACCTTCGGCGCTGGTGGTTTCGCTGTAGAGCGTCTGGCCATTCATCGCGAGCACCGACACGCTGGCACCGCCCACCGGCTGGCCACTGTGAATGGACTGCACGAAGACGTCCTGGCTGCCGTCCACGCCACGCTTGACCAGCATGCCAAGGTCGGTGACCACCACGAGGCGAGTGTCGGAGGGATCGGACGCATTCGACGCTTCGCTGTTGTACTCGCTGCCGCCTTCGCTCTCGTCACCGGACTCGGCGTTGGCGCTGTCTTGATCGTCGTTGCGAGGTGCCGCCTGGGCACCCTGTTCCTCTGCCTTCGCAGCATCTGCCTTTTTCTTCTCAGCTACCGGGTCGTAGCTGGAGAGGTGCAGCAGAAATACGCCGCGCTTGCCATCTTTCAGGTACTGGCCAAGATCCACGCCTTCGTAATGGGCCTTGCCGGGATCGCCCTTGGGGAAGGCGCGTTTCTGTTCGAAGTGCTCGACGATATGATCTTCGCTGAAGGCATAGCTGAGCGAGGGTTGTGTGTAATTGCCTTGGTTGAGGCTGACCAGATGTTGTATCTGATCAGGCAACACGCGCCCCACTTCCACACGCATGCCGGGCAGATTACGCGACACCACGGAGACACGCTTACTGCCACTCATCGACAGCAGCGAGCCATCAGCCATGAAGCGAAGCAGCTTGGGATAGTCGGGAACGGTCAGCGTTTCAACGCGCGGCTTACCGAGAATGTAGCCACCGAACGACTTGAGACCCTTTTCCACGCGCACGTAGATACGTTGGCCAGGTTCCGCGTGGAACTTGAAGCTCTGTGTCGCTTCGTAGTCCCCTTCGGTAGGCACCAGCTCCAGTTTCAGCGGCTGCGCCTTGTGCAGCACAGCTTCGCTGACTTCCGACGCACCCCAGCTATAGGGCGCCTCATCTTCGCCCTGCTCTACGTCAGGCTTGCGCTTGGGCAGGACCCAGGCCTTGGTGAGGCCGGCCAATTCGTCGGCGCGCACGGTGCCGCTGACGCCCATCACCAGCACTTGCTCGGGCTCGTACTTGTCGTTGTCGACCAAGGTCGGCGTGATGTCATCAATGGACAGGCTGTACAACCCCGGCACCGTCACGTTGGTGGTGAGTGCATCCTTCGACGCATCGCCGCCGCGCACGCTGCGCACACCCTTGTCGAGGTCGTACTTCACGGCGCCGTTGTCGCGCGGCAGGGCCAATGGCTGCGAGTGAATCCACGCATGCAGCTTGTACTGGTCGTAAGTGACGCTGAACTTGAGCGGCGCGTCCGCGCTGCCCTTCTCCGTGAGCGTCAAGCCAATGCGCTTTTCGAATTGCGCGGTATCCACCGGGTAGTTGAAGTTGACCGGTTGAATGGTCTTCTTGGCGGTCGCATCTTGCGGGTCCTGGTAGAACTCGCCGCGTGCGAACTTCACCTCGAACGGTGCGGTATCGAATTCGAAATGATCCTCGGCCATCAGCACATGGGCAGCAAAGGCCTTGCCGATATCGAAGCGAACTTCGTAGTGCTTGCCGACGGGCCAGTCCTCGGCCGGTACGAAATTGAGGGTGCGATCGTCGGCCCAGGTCCACTGTCCTTTCACCGCCGGCTGCATGACGACACCGGTGGTCACAGGTTTGCCGACCCGCTCGATCGGCGCGGCGGAACGCGAGAACTGCACCGTGAGCGGGCGAATGACGATCGGCTGTTTGGTGTAGTCGGTGATCGACGGCTTCTGCACTTCAAAGCTGATGCGCGTCGGCTCCACCGGCTTGGGACGGTTCTTGTACCACTCCCAGCCGAACCAGCCGCCGCCGGCTATCGCGATCGTCGCCAGCAGGGCGCCTGCGGCATGCAGCGGGCGACGGCGAACGAACGAACCGGTGGCTGGCACCCAACCCGGCGCCGACCAGGACACATGTCCGATCAGCGGTCGCAGGATCAGGGCGATCCCATAGAGCAGGCCGTGCACGAGGCGCACCGGCAGTGAAAACAGAAACCGCAGCAAATCCATAATGCTTCCTGACAATCATCCAATGAACAGAAGCGGCAGACGCCGGCCCTGGACCAACACCGCATGCGACAAAGCCGCCCCACAGTGTGGAACAGCGGTGTCGATCAGTTTTCCCCAAGCGCATCCTGCTCCATGAACATGGCAGGATGCGGTACAGATTCTGACATGACGACGCTGTTTGCGTCGTCACTGGACAGGATAGGCATGGGGACCCATCCGATCCGCGTAGGCCCAACTAAGGGCTATGGACGGTGGTGAAAGCTTAGAGCGTGCTCAGCAGCTCACGCACCGTCGGTGCGAGCTTGGGGTCCTGTAGTGCCATGTGCATGGTCGCGCGCACCAGGCCAGCCTTGTTGCCGCAATCGAAACGAGTGCCTTCGAAACGGTAGGCCAGCACCTTGCCCTGTTCTTTCAGCAAGGCGTCGATGGCGTCGGTAAGCTGAATTTCGCCGCCCGCACCAGGCGTGGTCTGCTCCAACAGCTCAAAGATGCGCCCCGGCAGCACATAGCGGCCGACCACGGCGAGATTGGACGGCGCATCCGCCGGCTTGGGCTTTTCCACCATATGGCGAATCTGTGCGCTGCGCGCATCGATCGGCGTGGCGTCCACAATGCCGTACTTGTCGGTGTCGGTCTGCGGCACTTCCTCGACGGCGATCACACCAGCCTGCTGAGACTCCGCGAGCTCGGCCATCTGCCGCAGGGCACCCTTGCCCTTGTTCCAGATCAGGTCGTCCGGCAACACCACACCGAAAGGTTCATCGCCGACCACGGGTTTGGCGCACAGCACAGCGTGACCCAGGCCCAGCGCTTCGGGCTGGGTGACGAAGATGGCGCGCACATGGCGCGGCAGCGTGCCCTGCACCAGCGCGAGCAGCTCATCCTTGCCCTTCTCTTGCAGCTTCGCTTCCAGCTCGTAAGCCTTGTCGAAGTAATCGGCGATGGCGTGCTTATAGCGATTGGTGACGAAAATCAGCGTATCAGCACCGGCCTCCACGGCCTCGTCAACGGCGTACTGGATCAACGGCTTGTCCAGTACCGGCAGCATTTCCTTGGCGACGACCTTGGTGGCCGGCAGAAAGCGCGTACCGAGGCCAGCCACCGGGAAGACCACCTTGCGCAACGGCTTACTCACTCACTTCTCTCCTGATTCATTGCGACGGATCGACACCACGTTGTCCGGCTGCGCCACATCGCTCCAGCGGAACGAGGGCAGCAGGCTGGACACGCAGCGCCGCAGACTTTCTTCATCGAACGCGGACGTCGCCTCGGACGCCTTGACTAGCTGGGCCTGCAAGAGGTCCCAGCTCACCTGACGGTATTGCGCCAGGAAAATCTTGGCATGCGCGGTGGCGCTGTAGTTTTCGAGCGGATGGAACAGCTCTTCGAACAACTTCTCGCCCGAACGCAGGCCGGTGAAGACAATGGGGATCTCGGTCCCCGGCTTCTTGCCGGCGAGACGGATCATCTGCTCGGCCAGATCACGGATCTTCACCGGCTCGCCCATATCGAGCGCAAAAATTTCACCGCCCTTACCCAGACTCGCTGCCTGCAGGATCAGCTGGCAGGCTTCAGGGATGGTCATGAAGTAGCGCGAAATTTCCGGATGGGTGATGGTCACCGGACCGCCACTGCGGATCTGCTTGCGGAACAACGGAACCACCGAGCCCGCAGAGTCCAGCACATTGCCGAAACGCACGGTGATGTAGCGCGTATTCGATCGCGCATCGAGGTTTTGGCACCAGATTTCCGCAATGCGCTTGCAAGCACCCATCACGCTGGTGGGGTTGACCGCCTTGTCGGTGGAAATCAGTACGAAGCACTCGACCCCGTGGCGATCAGCCATATCGGCCATGGTGCGCGAGGCCAGCACGTTGTTACGGAAGGCAGAGCGCAACTGCCCCTGCAGCATCGGCACGTGCTTATAGGCGGCCGCATGGAAAACCACCTGCGGCTTTAGCTCGGAGAACAGGCGCTGCGTCGCTGCCGAGTCGCCGCAGTCGGCGAGAACAGCGTCGAAAATCAGCTCCGGGTATTCAAGGCGCAGTTCTTGCGAAATCTGGTACAGGTTGAATTCGCTGTGGTCGACCACGCAGAGCGATTGCGCACCCAGCCTCGCCACCTGCCGGCACAGTTCGGAACCGATGGAGCCGCCGCCACCCGTGACCAGCACGCGCTTGCCGGTGAGGGTCTCGCGAATAGCCGTCCAATCGAGTTCGATCGCATCGCGGCCGAGCAGATCCTCGATGGCGACTTCCTTGATCTCGTTGAACTGCGCGCGGCCGGCGACGACGTCCTCGAGCTTGGGCACGGTGCGATAGGGCAGACCGGTCTGGTCGCACAGCTCAACGATATTGCGCATCTCTTCCGTCGAAGCGCCGGGCATCGCGATCAGCAACATCTGCGCGGCCACTTCGCGGGCCAGCTCAGGCAACTGTTCGATGCGGCCAAGCACCGGGCGTCCATTGATGCTGGCGCCGCGCAGGCTGTCCCGGTCGTCGACGAAACCGACCACCGCATAGCGGCTGTCGCGATGAAGATCACGCGCCAAAGCCTCGCCGGCACGATCCGCACCGACGATCAGCACGCGCTGTACCGGCTGCGACTGGAACATGTCGACGCGGCTGTCCTTCCAGAATCGGTAGGTCAAGCGCGGGGCACCCAGCAGCAGGGACAGCACCACCGGATAGACCAGCAGCACCGAGCGCGGCACGTCAGCGAGACGGTCGTACAGAAACAGGGTGAGGCCAATCGCCAGCGCACCGATCACCGTCGCGCGAAGGATGTTCCACAGATCGGGCAGACTGGCAAAGCGCCACAGGCCGCGGTACAGGCCCGTCCAGTTGAGCACCACGCCCTGCACGGCCAGCACCAATGGAAACTCAAGGAGGTGGAAGCTGATCGCCGCATCGTCGATCAAGGCATAACGCAATGCCTTCGCCGCCCACCAGGCCAATGCCGCCATCAGCAAGTCATGCCCGACGACTGCCGTGCGCGGATGAATGACACCGATCAGTTTACGTAGCGACATGAATGGCCTTGTGCTGGATACGCCACCGACAGTAGCGCTTGGCGAGCATCCATGCTGCGCTCGCGATCAAATACGTGACGACGCAGATCGTCCATCCCCATCCTGGACAAAACCATGACAGCCAGGCCAGAGGCGCCGCTATCAAAAGGTTCCAGGCCAGATAGCACGCGCCCCCTTGAGCGTGCGACATGCCACTGCGAACCAGCCATTGGTAGACGTGTTCGCGGTGCGGAGTGTACCAGCGCCGTCCTTTCAGAAACCGGCTGAAAAGGGTAAGGCTGGCGTCCGTTACAAAGGATGAACTGAGGATCAGGGCCGGCCAGAGCAAGCGCCAATCCACCCGCCACAGCATGGCGATGAAGGCGAACAAGAGGAAACCCAGCGTCCCACTGCCCACATCGCCCATGAAAATGGCCGCCCGAGGACGGTTGTAGTACCAAAACCCCAGGGTTGCCGCCGCCAGGCAAGCGATGCTGACGGCCAGCGCGGGCTGCCCCCCGCCCATCGCCAACAAGGCCAGGCCCACAGCAACGAACAGGGCTTGCTGCGCCAGTAGGCCATCGATGCCGTCCATGAAGTTGTGCAGGTTGATGCTCCAGGCCCCGCCCAACACCAGCAGAGGCAACCATAGCCAGGAAGCCACACCGGCCACCAGGGCGCAAGCGAACAACGCGCAAGCGGTCAACTGCCCCCCCAGGCGCGGCAGCACCGGCAGTGAATGGTGGTCGTCCCACCAGCCGATCGCGGCGACCATCAGGGTTCCCAGGGCGAATGCTGAGGTCACAGCGATCGACCATGCGGCAGGAAGCAACCACAGGCACCAGGGCGCAGTGAGCAAGACGGCGATGATGATGCCGATGCCTCCGCCGCGCGGGGTCGGTATCGTATGGGAGCGACGCTGCCCGGGATGGTCCAGCATGCCGCGGCGATGCGCGTAGGCGATGGCACCGCGCACCACGAACAAGGCAACCAGCAGCGATGCCAGCACCATCCTTATGGCCAGCATGAAAGGCGACATCCCCACCTCACTCGTTGGCGACGCCGTGGATTGGGCGGATCGTGCTCCAGCTCTTGCAGCTAGGACACTGCCAGTGATGCGCCTTGGCCCCGAAACCACAGCGGCTGCAGCGATACATGGCCTGGCCTTCCAGCAGCTTCTTGGTGAGGTCGCGCAGGATCAGGAAATTTTCGCGCGCCTCGCCTTCCACTTTGTCCATGGTGGCGTCGATTAGCGCCATGAGCCCACGTACCGAGGGACGCTGACGCAACTGCGAAGTAAGAAAGTCGATGGCCGTGCGCTCACCATCGCGCTGCTGGTACAGCCGAGTCAGCGCCAGCACCGGAGAAACACCGTGGTAGCGCTCCAGGATGTCGCGCAGGAAACGCTCCGCCCGCTCCATCTGCTGCGAGCGTGCGTAGCTGTTGAGCAGCGGCGGAAGGATCTCTGGCACAAAGGCGATATCGGCCTCGATCGCGGTCTCGTAGACATCGACGGCCGTGCCATGCTGCCCGTCTTCGGCATGCAGGCGCCCCGTGAGCATGAAGGCACGCACGCAGTCGGGCTGGCAGGCGAAGGCCTGGCGCAGATACTCGCTGGCATCCTGCCTGGCCCCATGCTGGCGAGCCTGGTCGGCCAGTTCGCAATAGAACTGCGCAATCATGCCGGCCTCGTCCTCACCGGTCATAGCCTCCAGTCGGCGGGCATGCTCAATGGCTTTGTGCCAGTCACGCTCGTGCTGGTAGATCGCAATCAGATGACGCAGCGCCGAAGGCGCATGCGCGTCCATCGCCACCAGGTCGGAAAACAGGGTTTCAGCACGGTCCAGCAACCCGGCGCGCATATAGTCTTCGCCCAGTTCCAGTAAGGCGACGGTCTTCATCGCATCCGAGAGACCGGGACGAGACACCAGGTGCTGGTGCAGACGGATAGCGCGATCGACCTCACCGCGGCGGCGGAACAAATTGCCCAGCGCCAAATGGGTCTCGACCGTGTCGCGGTTGTACTCGGCCAGGCGAAGGAAGACCTCGATGGCTTTGTCCTGCTCTTCATTGAGCAGGTAGTTGAGGCCACGGAAGTAGTCCGAAGACAGCTCGCTGACCTGGGCACCGGAGCGCTTCACCCCGGCGCTTCGGGCAGTCCACCAGCCACTGGCGAAGGCGACTGGAATCAGCAGGGCAAGCACATAGAGGGCAATCATGCGTCTGCGGGCAACCTGGAGTCGGCGTTGCGAGCAGCTTGACGGCGCTGGCGACGGTGACGCGAGCTCACGCCCAGCCATGCCGTCAACCCGCCCAACAGCCAACCCAGCACCAAGGCAGCCAATAAGGCAGCGCCTTTCGGCATCTGAAAATGCACGAAGGCCAGGTCGTATTCGACCAGATCGGCATTGAGCGCCCCCAGCACTATGCCGGCAGCAACGAACAGCAGCAGGATCAGCATCACGATCAATCGCATGGCCGCGACTTTACCCGATTGCCATGGATGGGCACAGGCATGAGTGAAAACTGAGGACGCAAGAACTCAAAACGGGAAGCGATCACCTTCACATATCGCAGACAAAAAAGAAGGCAGGACCGGCTTGACGCCGCCTGCCTTCCGAAGGCCCTGAATCCTGGCGACCGCTTACGCGGACGTTACCGATTCCAGATCCTGGTTTACTCGCTCGCGCAATTCCTTGCCCGGCTTGAAGTGCGGAACATGCTTACCCGGCAAGGCAACCGCCTCACCAGTCTTGGGGTTGCGCCCCATACGCGGCGGCCGGTAGTGCAGTGCGAAGCTGCCGAACCCACGAACTTCGATGCGTTCGCCATGGGAAAGCGCATGGCTCATCTGCTCGATCACGCTTTTGACGGCCAGTTCGACATCGCCAAACGCAAGATGGGTCTGACGCCGTGCCAGCGCCTCGATCAATTCGGATTTGGTCATGGGTCCCCAATGTCCGTGACGTGGAACCACGGGGCGGCAACGTGCCGCCCCGTGTCATGCGTGTTGCTTAGTCAGCTTTGTTCAGCTGCTCTTTCAGCAGGGCGCCCAGCTTGGTCGTGCCGCCTGAAGCGGACGAGTACTCAGCCATGGCGTCATTCAGCTCTTCCTCGTCCTTCGCACGGATGGAGAGCTGGAGCTGACGACCCTTGCGGTCCATGCCAGTGAACTTGGCCTCGACCTTGTCGCCCACCTTCAGGTGCAGGGTGGCGTCGTCGATGCGCTCCTTGGCGATGTCGTTGGCACGCAGGTAACCCTCGACGCCCTCGCCGAGGTCGATCACGGCACCCTTGGCGTCGACTTCCTTCACGACACCGTTGACGATGGTGCCGCGCGGATTGGTCGCCATGAACTGACCGAACGGATCCTGCTCCATCTGCTTGATGCCGAGGGAGATGCGCTCGCGCTCCGGGTCCACAGCCAGCACCACGGCCTCGATCTCGTCGCCCTTCTTGAAGTTGCGAACCAGATCTTCGCCCGAAGCCTGCCAGGAGATGTCGGACAGGTGGACCAAGCCGTCGATGCCACCGTCCAGGCCAATGAAGACACCGAAGTCGGTGATCGACTTGATCTGACCGGACACCTTGTCACCCTTCTTGTGCATCGCTGCGAAGGCTTCCCACGGGTTCGAGCGGGTCTGCTTGATACCCAGCGAGATGCGGCGACGCTCTTCGTCCACGTCCAGCACCATCACTTCGGTCTCGTCGCCGACCTGCACGACCTTGGCCGGGTTGACGTTCTTGTTGGTCCAGTCCATCTCGGACACGTGGACCAGGCCTTCCACGCCCGGCTCGATCTCGACGAAGCAACCGTAATCGGTGACGTTGGAGACCTTGCCGAACAGGCGGCTGCCGACCGGGTAACGGCGGGCAATGGCGACCCACGGGTCGTCGCCCAGCTGCTTCAGGCCCAGCGACACGCGGTTGCGCTCGCGGTCGTACTTCAGCACGCGGACGTCCAGCTCGTCGCCGACGTTGACGACTTCGGACGGATGACGCACGCGCTTCCACGCCATGTCAGTGATATGCAGCAGGCCGTCGATACCACCCAGATCCACGAACGCGCCGTAGTCGGTGAGGTTCTTGACGGTACCCTTGACCACCGCGCCTTCGGTCAGACGCTCAAGCAGCTTCTCGCGCTCCTCGGAGAACTCGGTCTCGACGACGGCACGGCGGCTGACGACCACGTTGTTGCGCTTGCGGTCGAGCTTGATGATCTTGAACTCGAGCTCCTTGCCCTCGAGATAGGTCGGCTCGCGCACCGGGCGCACGTCGACCAGCGAGCCCGGCAGGAACGCGCGGACATCCTTGATATCGACGGTGAAGCCGCCCTTGACCTTGCCGGAGATCATGCCCTTGATGGTCTCCTCCTTGTCGAACGCCTGCTCCAGGTCGTCCCATACCATCGAACGCTTGGCTTTCTCGCGGGACAGCTTGGTCTCGCCGAAACCGTCTTCCAGGGCATCGAGGGCAACCTTCACCTCGTCGCCTACCTGCACCTCCAACTCGCCCTTCTCATCCTTGAACTGCTCGATGGGGACGATGCCTTCGCTCTTCAGGCCAGCGTTGATCACGACGACGTCGTTGCGGATTTCCACAACGATACCGGTGACGATCGCGCCCGGCTTCAGCTTGGAGATAGCCTGTTGGCTCTGTTCAAACAGTTCGGCAAAACTTTCAGTCATGTTGATTCCAGAAATGAGAAAAGGCCGTAATCCAGTGCGCGCCGTCGGAAGTTATGCGCACGGATGGATCGGCCCACCGGTTATGGGTGTCTTCGGGTTGTCCCTCAGCGGGACGGCCCTCGGCACCGTTGACCAAAACCCCTGCCGCGACAGGGGCACCAATGCCGACATGCGATCCGCTCAGGGCTGCACGACAGCAAGTACTTTCGCGACCACACCTTCAATGCTCATGCCGGTGGTATCCACCAGGACGGCATCTTCGGCAGGTTTCAGCGGCGCAACCGCTCGGGATGCATCGCGAGCGTCACGCGCTTCGATCTCGCGCTGAAGGTTAGAGAGTGTAACGCTGAGCCCCTTTTCCTTCAACTGCTTATAGCGCCTTTTTGCTCGTTCGGCGGCGCTGGCGGTCAGGAACACCTTGTGGGCGGCATCGGGGAAAATCACTGTCCCCATATCCCGCCCGTCAGCCACCAGGCCGGGCGACTTGCGGAAGCCCAACTGCAGATCAACCAAGGCCTGACGCACCGAAGGAATGGAGGCAATGGCCGACGCCGCAGCGCCCGCAGTCTCGGTTCGCAGCTCGTCGGTGGCATCGTGGCCATTGACCAGGACGCGAGTGTCCTGGCCATCAGGGGCCGCATGGAAGCGGATCTTCACGTGCTGAGCACAACGAGTAACCGCCTCAGCATCAGACAAATCCAACCCCTCCATGCCTGCGGCATAGCCTACCGCCCGATACAAAGCACCTGAATCCAGCAGGCGCCACCCCAAATGCTCGGCCACCAGCCGGCTGATCGTGCCTTTGCCCGATCCCGAAGGCCCGTCGATGGTGAGTACAGGGACGGGGGACAATGGGCTCATGGCGACTCCAGGCTGGGCAGGCAAAACCAATATGTTAGAGCCTGATTCACATTCCTGCCTGGGCTACGCAGAGATTATGAATCAGACGCTTATCGCGTTGACCCTGCCCCACCCGCATGCTATCTAGCCCGCCCGTCCTGCCGACGAACCTCGCGAATGCCCATCCTATGAACGATCTTCAATGCGAGTTCCAGCAAGCCGCTGAGGACGTCCAAGGATTGGACAAAAGGCCGGACAACGACACCCTTCTGAAGCTCTACGCGCTGTACAAGCAGGGTTCCGAAGGCGACATTCGCGACGCCCAACCGGGTTTCTTCGACTTCATTGGCACCGCCAAGCACGAAGCCTGGGCGCAGCTGCGTGGCGTTTCGCGCGAAGAGGCCATGCGCCGGTACATCGCCCTGGTGCACCAATTGTTGGCGTGAGAGACCTCGCGCGGGACGAGTAGCGAAGCCACACCAACAAGGAACGCCAGCGCGGGATGGGACAGCAGCCCCAGTGTTCCCGCCATTCCTCTTGCTTTCCCCTCGCCACCCGGGCAGATTCATACGTCCGTTTGAATCCGGTTGCCCGATGTCCTTCCCTCACCTGTTTACCCCTCTCGATCTTGGCCACACCGTTCTGCCCAATCGCATTCTGATGGGCTCGATGCACACCGGCCTGGAGGACAAGGCTTCGGATTACGACAAGTTGGCCGCGTATTTCGCCGAGCGAGCGCGTGGCGGCGTTGGGCTTATGGTTACCGGCGGTATCGCGCCCAGCATCGAGGGCTGGCTCAAGCCCTTCGGTGGGCGCCTATCGATGCCATGGCACGTGGCGAGGCACCGCAAGCTGACCCGTGCCGTGCATGCCGAGGGTGGCAAGCTGTGCATGCAGATCCTGCACGCGGGCCGCTACGGCTATCACCCGCTGTCGGTGGCGCCCTCGAAGATCAAATCCCCGATCACTCCATTCACGCCGCGCGCGCTGTCATCGCGCGGAGTGGAGCGGACTATTCGCGATTTCGTTCGCTGCGCGAAGCTGGCACAGGAGGCCGGCTACGACGGCGTCGAGGTGATGGGTTCAGAGGGTTACCTGATCAACCAGTTCCTTACGGCACGCACCAATCAGCGCAGCGATGCCTGGGGTGGCGACGCCGCGAAACGCATGCGCTTTCCGGTGGAAATCGTGCGCCGCACGCGTGAAGCGGTCGGCCGTGATTTCATCATCATCTATCGCCTGTCCATGCTGGATCTGATCGAACAAGGTCAGGACTGGAACGAGATCGTCTCGCTGGCGAGGGCCATCGAGGCGGCAGGCGCCAGCATCATCAATACCGGTATCGGCTGGCATGAGGCGCGCATTCCCACCATCGTCACCAGCGTGCCGCGCGCCGGGTTCGCATGGGTGACTAGCAAACTCAAGGGCGAGGTCTCGATCCCGCTCGTCACCACCAACCGCATCAACATGCCAGAGGTGGCCGAACAGGTACTGGCCAGCGGCGAAGCGGACATGGTGTCGATGGCACGGCCGCTGCTGGCCGATCCGGATTGGGCAGTGAAGGCCAAAACCGGCCGTAGCGATCGCATCAACACCTGCATCGCCTGCAATCAGGCCTGCCTGGACCATGTGTTCCAGAACCGTCGCGCTAGTTGCCTGGTCAACCCGCGCGCCTGCCACGAAACCGAGCTTCAGATCACCCCAACGACAAACCGCAAGCGCATTGCGGTGGTCGGCGCAGGGCCCGCCGGCATGGCTTGCGCGAGCACACTGGCCGAGCGCGGCCACGAAGTGACATTGATCGACCAGGCCAGCGAGATAGGCGGCCAATTCAATTACGCCAAGCGCATCCCGGGCAAGGAAGAGTTCCACGAGACCTTGCGCTACTTCCGGCACCGCCTGACTGATACCGGTGTGCGCCTGCAACTAGGTCAGGCGGCAGATGCCAGTTCCCTTCAGCACTATGACGAAATCGTGATCGCTACGGGCATCACGCCAAGGCACGTGAGCTTTCCTGGCAGCGACGATCCGCGCGTGTTGAATTACCTCGACGTGCTGGCACACCACAAACCTGTCGGACAGCGGGTTGCCATCATCGGCGCCGGCGGCATTGGTTTTGATGTGGCCGAGTTCCTGGTGGAGCATGCCCCATCGCCCACCACCGATGTCGTGCGCTGGACCCGCGAATGGGGCGTCGATATGCAACTCGATACACGAGGCGGCCTGCAGCCACCGCAACCCGAACGCCCCGCTCGTCAGCTCTGGCTACTCCAGCGTACGGAGGGGCGCCCCGGAGCTCGCTTGAACAAAACCACCGGCTGGGTCCATCGCGCCACGCTCAAGGCCAAACAGGTCACCATGCTGGGCAGCGTGGGTTATGAGCGACTGGACGCCAAGGGCCTGCACATCACCGTCGACGGCAAGCCACAGATATTGCCGGTGGATAACGTGGTGATCTGCGCCGGGCAAGAGCCGCTTCGCGTTCTGGCGGATGCCCTGGCGACGTCCGGCCTGAAGGTGCATGTGATCGGCGGTGCCGATGTGGCCGCTGAACTCGACGCCAAGCGCGCCATCGACCAAGGCACGCGACTCGCCAGCACGATCTAAGTGTTGGCGTCACAGGCTTTAGGGGCGCAGAAATGAAAGCGCCCCGCTAAACGATGCGTCGATAGGCGGTCAGGGGGAGGGACCGGGTATCGCGGGGATAGCATCGTCGCGGGGCGAGGGTCTCCGCCACCTGGGGGGAGGGGACGGTGGCGGGACGAGGAGAAGCATATGATCGACGGATTACAGAAACCAATATATATTTCGGACGAAACTTATATGTAAATCCTATATATGTTCGATTTCCGCCAGTTGCGCTACTTCGTTGCCGTGGCTGAAGAGCTGAGCTTTACTCGCGCCGCCCAACGACTGCATATCTCCCAACCGCCACTTTCTCAGCAAATTCAGTCTCTTGAAGCCGATCTTGGAGTTCGCCTGCTCGATCGCGACAAACGCAATGTGGCGCTGACCGAGCCCGGGCGGGTGTTTTTAGACCAGGCTCGGCAAATTCTAGCCAAGGCCGGCGAGGCACGCAGTCAGGTCGTCCAGGCCGCGGCAGGCTTCAGTGGCCAACTACGACTGGCGTACACCGTATCGGTGACGTTCCACCCTGCGCTGCCCCAGACGTTGTTGCGTTTCGGCCGTCATGCACCGCATGTCCGCGTCATCCTCAGCGAGATGTACACCGAGCCGCAGTTTGCCGCCTTACTGGCGGGCGACCTGGATGTGGGCTTCGTACGCGATCTGCCCAAGCACGAGGCGGACGCCCGCGATCTGCGTCTGGACGACATCGACCGCGAACCCCTGCTGCTCGCCCTCCCCTCCGAGCATCGACTGGCTGATCGCAAACGCATCTGGCTACGCGAAGTGGCCGACGAAGCCTTCGTCGTTCAACCGCGCGAACTCGCCGCCACCCTGTACGACCGGCTGGCGCACATCGCCGCCAAGGCCAACTTCCACCCCTTGATCCGCCAACACGCCCAGCAGATCAATGGGCTGCTGATGCTGGTGGCTGCCGGCATGGGACTAGCGCTGATCCCTGCCTCCATGTGCACGGTCACCCTGACCGGTGTCAGCTATGTTCAACTGGAGGATCCCGATGCCTATATGCTGCTGGCCGTCGCAAGCCGTCGGGACGATGCTTCGCCGGTACTGGCCCAATTCCTGTCCATGCTGGCCGAATCCAAAGCCGTTCCGCATTTGTTGTAAATCCGGACTTGTTCCAGAGCAATCAAACAGCTACACTTTTTAACTTATCTTTTTCCGTTAAGTGTCAGGAGCTGGCCGTGAAGGTGCTTTCCTCTTTGAAGTCCGCCAAGCAGCGGCACCGTGACTGCAAGGTTGTGCGCCGTCGCGGCAAGGTGTTCGTGATCTGCAAGAGCAACCCGCGTTTCAAGGCTCGTCAGCGCTGATTTCAGCTGCGACGAGTCAACGAAGAAGGGCCGCGCAAGCGGCCCTTTTTTGTTGCCCATCCATTTCCGCCAAACGCCTTGTAGGAGCGCACAGGGTGCGCTCCTACAGGTCAGACATCAGGCGTAGCGCACGCCGGTGATCTCGTAACGCTTCACACCATTTGGCGCCTTGAACTCGAAGCTGTCCCCTTCGCTCTTGCCGATCAGGGCGCGGGCAATCGGTGACGACACCGCGATCAGGCGCTGCTTGATGTCGGCCTCCAGGTCGCCCACGATCTGGTAAGTCACCGCCTCGCCGCTGACCTCTTCTTCCAGGTCCACCGTAGCACCGAACACCACGCGCGAACCCGCAGCCAGGCGGGACACGTCGATCACCTCAGCGGTGGACAACGCAGCCTCCAGCTCGGCGATACGGCCCTCAATGAAGCTCTGCTGCTCACGCGCCGCGTGATATTCAGCGTTTTCCTTGAGGTCGCCATGCGCACGTGCCTCGGCGATGGCCGCGATAATCCGCGGCCGGTCCGACGACTTCAGCTTGTCCAGCTCGCCACGCAGGCGTTCCGAGCCGATCTTGGTGATGGGGGCACGACTCATGGGTTCAGCTCCTTGTGCAGTTCCTGCAGGCTATGCACTTCGCCGGTGCCATGGAAGTCCAGCGAATGCACGAGCGCGCGGGCTCCGGCGACGGTGGTTGAGTAGGTAACACGGTGTTGCAGAGCTTCGCGACGGATCGAGAACGAATCGGCGATGGCCTGCTTACCCTCGGTGGTATTGACGATATAGACGATCTCGCCGTTCTTGATCAGATCGACGATATGCGGCCGCCCATCCGCCACTTTGTTGATGCGCTCGCAGACCACGCCATGCTCGGCCAGATACTTGGCCGTGCCCTCGGTAGCCACCAGGCTGAAGCCGTGGGACAGCGCATCGCGCGCCACCGGCAGCAGGCGATCTTTGTCGGCATCACGCACCGACAGAAACACCTTGCCTTTCTGCGGCGTCTTGATGCCGGCGGCATCGTGACCGCGCGCGAAGGCAGCGCCAAAGCTGCGGCCCACACCCATCACTTCGCCCGTGGAACGCATCTCCGGACCCAGGATCGGATCGACGTTCTGGAACTTCAGGAACGGGAAAATGGCTTCTTTCACCGAGTAGTAGCCCGGGATCACTTCGCGTGTCGTGCCCTGCTCAATCAGCGTGCGGCCTGCCATGGCACGCGCGGCGATCTTGGCCAGGGGCACGCCGGTGGCCTTGGACACGAATGGCACGGTGCGCGATGCACGCGGGTTCACTTCGAGAATGAACACGGTGTCGCCCTGAATGGCGAACTGCGTATTCATCAGGCCAATGACCTTGAGCTCCTTCGCCATCAGCGCGACCTGACGGCGCATTTCGTCCTGCACTTCCTGCGACAGCGAGTACGGCGGCAGCGAGCACGACGAGTCGCCGGAATGCACACCGGCCTCTTCGATATGCTCCATGATGCCGCCGACCAGCACGTTGCCCTCAGCGTCGGCGATGATGTCCACGTCCACCTCGACCGCGTGATCGAGGAAGCGGTCGAGCAACACCGGCGAATCGTTCGACACCTGCACCGCTTCGCGGATGTAACGCGAGAGATCGGCATCGCTATAGACGATTTCCATCGCACGGCCACCGAGCACATAGCTCGGGCGCACCACCATCGGATAGCCAATCTCGCGCGCCAGCGAAAGCGCCTCGTCGGCGGTGCGCGCGGTGCGGTTCGGCGGCTGCTTCAAGCCGATCTTCTCGATCATCTGCTGGAAGCGCTCGCGGTCTTCGGCCAAGTCGATCGAATCCGGCGAGGTGCCGATGACCGGCGCACCGGCGGCTTCAAGCGCACGGGCCAGCTTGAGCGGGGTCTGGCCGCCGTACTGCACGATCACGCCCTTGGGCTTCTCCAGGTCCACGATCTCCAGCACGTCTTCCAGCGTCAGCGGCTCGAAGTACAGGCGGTCGGAGGTGTCGTAGTCGGTGGAAACCGTTTCCGGGTTGCAGTTGACCATGATGGTCTCGAACCCATCCTCGCGCAGCGCGAGTGCTGCGTGTACGCAGCAATAGTCGAACTCGATGCCTTGGCCAATGCGATTCGGACCGCCGCCAAGCACGATGATCTTGTCGCGGTTGGTCGGGTTAGCCTCGCACTCTTCCTCATAGGTCGAGTACATGTACGCAGTGGTGGTGGCGAACTCGGCCGCACAGGAATCCACGCGCTTGTACACCGGGCGCACACCCAGCGTGCGGCGCAGGTGGCGCATGGCCGCCTCGTCGCTGCCGGTGAGTTCGGCCAAGCGGGCATCGGAGAAACCCATGCGCTTGAGTTCGCGCATGCGCGCTGCGTCGAGCACGCTGACACCTTGCGCCTGCACTTCGTTCTCGGTCAGCACGATGTCTTCGAACGCAGCGAGGAACCAGGGATCGACGCGACTCAGGCTATGCACTTCTTCCAGCGAGAGACCCGCGCGGAAGGCATCCGCAAGATGGAACACGCGGTCCGGACGCGGCTCGCGCAGTTCACGCTTGAGCGTCGCCAGACCTTCCTCGGTACTGATATCCAGCCCGGTCGGGTTGAGACCGGTCTTGCCGATCTCCAGACCGCGCAGCGCCTTCTGCAGCGATTCGTGGAAGCTTCGGCCCATCGCCATCACTTCGCCCACCGACTTCATCTGAGTGGTGAGGCGGGCATCGGCAGAGGGGAACTTCTCGAACGCAAAGCGCGGAATCTTGGTGACCACGTAGTCGATGGTCGGCTCGAACGAAGCCGGCGTGAGGCCGCCGGTGATGTCGTTCTTGAGTTCATCCAGCGTATAGCCCACGGCCAGCTTGGCAGCGATCTTGGCGATCGGGAAACCCGTAGCCTTGGAAGCAAGCGCCGACGAACGCGACACGCGCGGGTTCATCTCGATCACGACCACGCGGCCGTTCTCGGCATTGATGCCGAACTGCACGTTGGAGCCGCCGGTATCCACACCGATCTTGCGCAGCACCGCGATGGAGGCATCGCGCAGGCGCTGGTATTCCTTATCGGTAAGCGTCTGCGCCGGCGCGACAGTGATCGAGTCGCCGGTGTGCACGCCCATCGGATCGAGGTTTTCGATGGAGCACACGATGATGCAGTTGTCCGCCTTGTCGCGGACCACTTCCATCTCGAACTCCTTCCAGCCGAGCACGGATTCCTCGACCAGCACTTCGCCCACCGGCGACAGCTCGAGACCGCGCTTGACGATCTCTTCGAACTCTTCGCGGTTGTAGGCGATACCGCCGCCCGAGCCGCCGAGCGTGAAGCTGGGGCGAATGATGGTCGGGTAGCCCACCTTGGCCTGCGTGACGAGTGCCTGTTCGAACGTGCGAACGACTTCCGCCTTTGGACACTCCAGGCCGATCTCGGCCATGGCGATGCGGAACAGCTCGCGATCTTCGGCCATGCGAATGGCTTCGCGCGAAGCACCGATCAGCTCAACGTTGTATTTCTCAAGCACGCCGTTGTCGGCGAGGTCGAGCGCGCAATTGAGGCCCGTCTGGCCGCCCATGGTCGGCAGCACCGCGTCCGGACGCTCCTTCGCGATGATGCGCTCCACCGTCTGCCAGTTGATCGGCTCGATGTAGACCGCGTCGGCGGTCTCCGGGTCGGTCATGATGGTGGCCGGGTTGGAGTTCACCAGGATCACCCGGTAGCCCTCTTCCTTCAGCGCCTTGCACGCCTGCGCGCCCGAGTAGTCGAACTCGCAGGCCTGGCCGATGACGATCGGGCCGGCACCGATGATGAGGATGCTCTTGATGTCGGTACGCTTGGCCATCTCAGCGGGCCTCCTGCATCAGCTTGGCAAATCGTTCGAAGAG
Organism: Dyella subtropica; assembly: GCF_026283965.1. Lineage (GTDB taxonomy): Bacteria > Pseudomonadota > Gammaproteobacteria > Xanthomonadales > Rhodanobacteraceae > Dyella_D > Dyella_D subtropica. The sequence goes on along the minus strand of NZ_JAPDPD010000001.1, from coordinate 466,472 downwards.
GTAACCCATCTCGTGCGGGCCGGGGCTCGCCTCCGGATGACCCTGGAAGCAGAACGCCGGGCGGTCGTTGAGCGCGAAGCCCTGCAGCGAGCCATCAAACAGCGAGGTATGGGTGATGCGCACGTTGGCCGGCAGCGTCGTCGGATCCACCGCGAAGCCATGGTTCTGCGAGGTGATCAACACGCGGCCATCGTCGTGGTCCTTCACCGGATGGTTCGCTCCGTGGTGACCGAACTTCATCTTCAGTGTCTTGGCACCGAGTGCCAGACCCATGATCTGATGGCCCAGGCAGATGCCGAACAGCGGGATCTTCGCGTCCAGGAACTCGCGCGTGGCGGCCACGGCGTAGTCGCAAGCCGCCGGGTCGCCGGGGCCGTTGGACAGGAACACGCCATCGGGCTTCATCGCCAGTACCTCGGCAGCAGGCGTCTGCGCCGGTACCACGGTGATGTCGCAACCCTGCTCGGCCAGCAATCGCAGGATATTGAGCTTGGTGCCGTAGTCGTAGGCCACCACCTTGAAGCGCATGGCCGGCTGGTTGAAGGCCGTGCGATCGAGATCGTAGGTGCCCTCCTTCCAGCTATATGGCTTGGTGACGCTGACCACCTTGGCCAGATCCATACCGTTGAGGCCGGGGAAAGCGCGCGCCTTGGCCAGCGCGACCTCGGCATCGATCTTCTCGCCGGCCACGATGCAGCCGGACAAGGCGCCCTTGTCGCGCAGGATGCGGGTCAGGCGGCGGGTGTCGATGCCGGCGATGGCGACGATGCCGTGGCGCTTGAGGTAATCCGGCAAGCTTTCCGTGCTACGCCAGTTGCTGGCCCGGCGTGGCACGTCGCGCACGATCAGGCCGGCGGCGTGCACGGCGGTGGACTCGGCATCCTCGGCGTTGACGCCGGTGTTGCCGATATGCGGATAAGTCAGGGTGACGATCTGACGCGAGTACGAGGGATCGGTAAGGATCTCTTGGTAACCGGTCATGGCGGTGTTGAAAACCACCTCGCCGACGGTTTCGCCAGTCGCGCCCACGGCATGACCGTGGAACACGCTGCCATCTTCGAGGGCAAGCAGAGCAGGGATAGGCATGGAGGCCGCCTTTTAGGTGCAGCAAAGTCCGCAAGCCGCGGTAAGCAGGCTTGTGGACCTTGGTCGAGGAAAGTCACAGGGCGGTTGGCGATGATAGGTGCGAGAGGCCTTTCTGTCCACCGGATGACGCGTAAAAGTCACGTCTTTGTGTCAGTTGGGAGCCTGTCCTTATCGTCTGCATGGCCCGCGCCGAGAGCTGTTTGCGCGCATGGCAAGGAAGAACGAGGGCGTGTACGTCCGTACACAACCGAGTGATGACGCCGGCATGCGGGCAAACAGACTCGGCCCGGAGGGTTGCTTACCCTTGGCCGCCCGCCGACAGGGCGCGGCTTGACCTGACCGCCAGTCAGGCACTGCGCCACGCCCTACCAGCGGGCGGCCAAGGGTAAGCAACGCGGGCTATGCGGACGATAAGGACAGGCTCCTAAGACAGGCGAAGCGTTACACTACGCGCCGTTTCTATGGAGATGCACACGCCCATGAGCACCGCCGTTCTGCTCGATCCTGCCCGTTTTGACCGCCCGGACACGGATATACGGCACGAACCGTTCCCGCTCATGATCGCGCACGGCCAGTTGCCAGACGAGTTCCGCAGCGACCTGGAGCAGGACTTCCCTCGCTACGCCAGCGCCGGCTTCTTCCCCTATGACCCCAGCGACTGCGGGCCTACGGTCAATGCCCTGGTGCAGCGCCTGATCACGCCGGAATTCGCCAGCGCCATCGGCAAGCGTCTGAACATCGAGAACCTTGGCCAATACCCCACGCTGGTCACGCTCTGCCGTTCGCTCAACAGGCGCCACGGCACCATCCATACGGACAGCAAATCCAAAGTCGCCACCGCCCTCCTCTACCTCAACACCCAGTGGCCGGACACCAGTGACGGCTGCCTGCGCTTCTTGGGCAGCATCGACAACATCGACGATGTCATCGCCCCGGAACTCAAGCCCTTGTACGGCGAGTTCGCCGTATTCAAGCGTTGCGACAACTCCTTCCATGGCCACCTGCCCTATGAGGGCGAGCGTCGGGTGATCCAGGTGGCTTGGCTGACCAGCGAAGAAGAGAAGCTCCGCAAGACCAAGCGTGGCAAATTCGCCCGCACGTTCAAGAAGTTGTTCGGCGCGCTGGACCGCAAGCTGGGCGCGGACCGCGACCGTAATGCGTCGCACCAAGACTGAGCTTATCCGCGCGAGCTCCTCAGGGTTCCGTCCTTGACGTAGCATCCGCTGCTTTGAACGATTGCATCCGAGGGAAAGGCATGCCCTTCGTTTTACTGCTGTCCATCGCCCTGCAAGTGGCCTGCGCCATTCATGTGGTTCGCAGCGGCCGCCCGCTGTACTGGATCTGGTTGATCCTGATCGGCTCCTACCTTGCCGTCCTGGTATACGTGCTGGTAGCCGTCATTCCCGACCTTCGCCACGACCCACGTGGCCGCAAAGCAGCCAGCAGGGCCATGCAGGTGATCGACCCTCAGCGCCGTCGACGCGAATTGCAACGGCAGCTGGAGTTGAGCAACACCGTGGAGAATCGCCGCCGCCTGGCCGAGGAATGCCTGCAACAAGGCGACTACGCCAATGCCCAAGAGCTCTACCAAGGCCTGCTGACCGGCTTATACGTCACTGAGCCGGATTTCATGCTCGGCCTGGCTCAGGCACAAGCGGGTGCCGGCAATCACGCCGCCGCTCGTGGCACCCTGGAAGCGCTGATCAAGGCCAATCCCAGTTACAAGTCCAGCGATGGACACTTGCTCTACGCCAACTGCCTCGAAGCACTCGGCGAGACCGAGGCGGCGCTGGACGAGTACCGCGTACTCGCCGACAGCTATCCAGGTGAGGAAGGTCGTTTCCGCTATGCCTGCCTGCTCGGCAAGAGCCAACGCCATGCCGAGGCGCGGGATGTCCTGCAGAGCCAGCTCAAGCGTGCTCAGCTCATGCCTGGTTATTACCGCCGCAAGGAACAGGCCTGGCTGAAGGCGGCTCGCCTCGAACTGTCGCGTCTGGGTGACTCCTGAATACGTCACCGGCCATAGTGGACGAACGATGAGCCCGATCGCGCAGCATACGGTCTTCGAGATGCTGGCCTATGCCATCGGCTTTCGCACCTTCCTGTGGACGCGCAAGCGCCTTGCGCCCGACGCATTCACGCATGACGACCATGTGGCCTGGGTGGGTGTCGGCGCTATCGTCGGCGCGGCACTGGGCGCCAAACTGGCGTTCTGGCTGGACGATCCGCTGGCTGCCTTTCGCGATTTTCCGAACCTCGCCCACTTGATCGAAGGCAAGTCCATCGTCGGCGCCCTGCTTGGCGGCTTACTCGGCGTCGAACTGGCCAAAAAGATCGCCTGCGTGCAGCAATCCACTGGCGATGCCTTTGTGCTGCCGCTCACCGTTGGCATGTGCATTGGCCGTATCGGCTGCTTCCTGGCGGGTCTGAGCGACCACACCTATGGCAACCCAACCGCACTTCCCTGGGGCGTGGATTTCGGCGACGGTATTCCTCGCCATCCCACCCAGCTCTATGAAATCGCCTTCCTGCTCGCGCAGTACGCACTCATCCATATCCGACGTGATGCACTCGCCCAGTCGGGCGACCGCTTTCGTGCTTTCATGATCGGCTACCTCGCCTTCCGCCTTCTGGTGGAAAGCATCAAGCCCCTGCCTTACCCCTATCTGGGGCATATCTCCGGGCTGCAGTTGCTGTGCGCCGCGGGCTTGCTCTATTACCATCGAGCCATCCCGCGAATCGCGCGGGCACTGCTTACAGGACGACGCAGCGCATGGGTGCCAAGGTAAGGCCATATCTCTTCTACGACAGCGCGGTATCGATTTGCACGACCTGCCTGCGCCGGGTCGAAGCCAAGATTCTGATCAAAGACGATCGCGTCTACCTGGAGAAGTGGTGTCCGCACCATGGTCGCGAGCGCGTACTGATCGCCGATGACGCCGCGTACTATCGCCAGTGCCGCGAGCTCTATATCAAGCCACCCGAGCTGCCGATACGTTTCAACACGCCGCAGCATTTCGGCTGCCCTTACGACTGCGGCCTGTGCCCCGAGCACATGCAGCACTCTTGCCTCACCCTGGTCGAGATCACCGATCACTGCAACCTGCGCTGCCCGATCTGTTACGCCGAAAGCGGCCCGCATCGGCCGGGCTTCCATGATCTGGCGACAGTGGAGCGCATGCTCGATGCCGTCGTCGCCAACGAGGGCGAGCCCGACGTGGTGCAGCTCTCCGGCGGCGAACCCACCTTGCATCCGAATTTCTTTGCCATCCTGGATGCCGCGAAGCGCCGCCCGATTCGCCACCTGATGGTGAATACCAATGGGTTGCGAATTGCGAAGGAGCCCGACTTCGCGGCTCGCCTAGCCGCCTATCAACCTGGCTTCGAGCTGTACCTGCAATTCGATTCGCTGCGCGACGAGGTACACAAGGATCTTCGCGGCGCGAAGCTGCGCGATGTGCGACTCAAAGCGCTGGAACACCTCAATCGCCACGACATCTCGACCACGCTGGTGGTCACGGTGAAGAAGGGCCTCAATGACGGCGAGCTGGGCGAGATCATCGACTTCGCCATGACACAGCCTTGCGTCCGTGGCGTCACTTTCCAGCCGATCCAGGCGGCCGGCCGCCTGGAAGGCTACGACCCGGAGCACAACCGACTGACGTTAAGCGAAGTTCGTCGGCGCATCCTGGAGCAAAGCTCGCTGTTCCAGCCTGACGACCTGATTCCGGTGCCCTGCAACCCAGACTGCCTGGCCATGGCCTACGCGCTGAAACTGGGTGATCAGGTCGTGCCACTGACGCGCTTCGTTTCGCCGGAAACCCTGGTGAGCAAAGGCCGCAACACCATTGTGGTGGAGCGCGACGACGAACTGCGCGCCCATGTCTTCGAATTGTTCGCCACCAATCACTCGCCCGAGTCTCAGGCCTGCTCACTCTCGGATCTGCTGTGCTGCCTGCCGCAAGTGCAGGCGCCGTCTGACCTGTCCTACCGCAACGTGTTCCGCGTGCTGATCATGCAATTCATCGACGCCCATGGCTTCGACTTGCGTGCGGTGAAGAAGTCCTGCGTACACATCGCTCAGCCGGATGGCCGGATCATTCCGTTCGACACCTTCAACTTGTTCTACCGCGACGACAAGGCGGCGCGGCTACAGGCCCTGCGAAAAGAAATCGAACAGACCCGCGCCATCGAAAGGACGCTCGCATGAATGAGATGCGGTTGCCCGACCCAGCCCCACTACCGCCCGAACCGACCGCGCCGCCCAGCCAGGGATCGCTGATCGCCGGCATCATGCTGGCTTGGCTGACCATGTTCCTTGGCGAGGTAGCTTGCTTCCAGGGAGGCATGGGCGCTTGGCTACTACCCCCGGTGGGCATCCTGGTGTGGGGCATCGTGCTGATCAACGGCCATAAACCACGCACCGGCAAAGGCCTGCTACTGGGGCTGGCCTCCATCTTTGCGGTGCTGTTGCTCTTGATCGCCGCCTGTTTCGGCCTGCTCTCGCAGAGCAGCTTTCATTGACGAGAGGCGACACCGGCTCGCTCGCCGGTGTCGCCGTTCAAGCTCATCGCGCAGCGAAATACCAGGCGACAAAAACCGCAAAAACACCGTAGAGCGAACCTACCGGCACGATCCACCGCGCATCCACCTTGCCGCGACGGAACAGACCCCACAGGAAGATCACCGCTACGCCGGTAAGTACGCCAGCCACCATCAGCGGTGCATCGAACAGCCACGGTGTGGCGAATAGGGCCAGCGAACTGGGGATGGTGGCCTGGATCATCATCGCGCCGGAGATGTTCGCCAAAGCCAGACGCTCTTTGCCCTGGCGCACCCAGATCAGCGCATTCACCGTTTCCGGCAGCTCGGTCGCCACCGGGCTCAGCACCAGCGCCACGAGATGGGGCGACAGCTGCAACGCCACGCCGATCGCCTCGAGCTGCTTGACGAAGGTGTGCGATGCGATAGCGATCACTAGCAGCGCCAGGGCGGTCTGCAGGAAAACGCGCGACAGGGCGGGGTCCAGCGCATGCGGCTGGAACTTCAGCGGCTCCAGCGCCTCCTCGACGGGTGCGGTGTCGTCGTCCTGCAGTTCGCGCCAGACGTAGAGACCGTAAGCGGCGAGGAACAACACACCCAACCAGGGCTTGAAGGCAAAGGCGACCAAACCGAGTCCGCACTTCACCACGAAGATCACCAGAAACCAGGACTGGTCGCGCGCCAACCGGCCGTGCTCCACGCGCACAAGATTATCGGCGCGCCGCAAACGGTGCCGGTTGCTCCACAAGGCTACGCCGACCACCGCGTAGGCAATGGTGGCAAGCACCAACGGACCGCCGAGCGCGGCCCCCACACCAATATCCTTCTGCTCCGGCGTAGCGCCAAAGACCACGGCGACGAAGGTCACGGCACTCTCCGGCAGGGCCGTGCCGAAAGCGGCAAGCACCGTGCCAGTGGCGGTCGCGCCCAGGTTGAGCTTGCGCCCGAACCATTCGACGCCGTTGACGAAATACTCGCAGGCGAGATAAATCGCACCGGCGGAGAGCAAGAACAACAAGGCAGTCAGCATGTGTGATTCCACGGCCGGGCGAACGGAAAACCATTGGCGCAACGACGCACCTCGCCCGGCCGGGTGAGCACGTCGTGGCCAAAGGTCTCGCCGGGCGGGCGCGATGCCGAAGGTATCGGATCGCGACGCCATCCGCGCCATGAAGCCGCAGCTTCAAGTCTGTTGACGCGGATTCCTCTGGATATGAAGACCGGAACGGCCTCCAGGGGGTGAGGATGGCTACTCCCCAATGACAACGGGGTCATGGTAGCGAGGTCGATCTAGCGCAGCAAGCAAGGGGCCGTCATGACGTGCCGGTCAACGCGCGGTGCGGTCGCTCAGCATGGCGTCGAGATCATAGGCACCCGGCTGACGGCCAGCGAGCCAGTGTGCCGCCTCGATGGCGCCACGCGCAAAGATCGAACGATCCGTGGCGCGATGGTTGAGTTCAATACGCTCGCCCTGCCCCATCAGCAAAGCCTCGTGCTCGCCCACGATGTCACCACCACGGACAACGGCGAAGCCAATCGTGCCCGTCGAGCGGGGCCCGGTAAGTCCTTCGCGTGCGTAGACCGCCGATTCGTTCAATGTCGTTCCGCGCGCAGCCGCCGCGGCTTCCCCCAGGGCAAGCGCGGTGCCGGATGGCGCATCGACCTTACGGCGGTGGTGAGCCTCGATGATGTCCAGATCCCAATCAGGCAAAGCCGCCGCCGCCTCACGCAGCACGCGCTTCAGCACCGCCACGCCCAGGCTAAAATTGGCGGCGCGTAGCAAGGGGATGCGTTGCGATGCGCTGGCGAGCTTCTCCTGCAGCACCTTGTCGAGACCCGTGGTACCCGTGACCAAGGCGATACCTTGTGACTGGCAATGTTCCAGCGCGCCAGCCAGTCCAGCCGGGCCACTGAAATCGATGACAACATCGAGGGCACCCGTCGCCTGCCAATCATCCGTGAAACGCAGAACATCTTCGCCGGGATAAATCGGCCTGCCGAGCTGCGGCGCATCGGCCGCGGTCATCGCCGCCACCAATTCAAAGCGCGCGTCGTCGCGCAACAAACCAAGCAGAGCCTGCCCCATGCGGCCGGTGGCACCGTTGACGGCCAAACGAACGGGGCGACTCATGTAGAACTCCAGTGACAGCGGCGACGATGAAGAGCGATGCTAGCGTCGGCGCCAGCCGACGTACACGCCCATGGCGATTAACCCTGGGCGATTAACCCATGGCGATTAACCCATGGCGATTACGAAGTGACGCGAGACCAAAACTGTTTTACGCCATCCACCCAGGTCTTCGCGCGCGGTGTGTGTCTATCCCCATCACTTTCGCTGAAAGTCGCCTCCAGCTGTTCAAGCAGTTCGCGCTGCTGCTTGGTCAGGCGTACCGGCGTTTCCACCACCACGTGGCAAATCAGATCGCCAGCACGACCGTTGCGTACCGATTTCACGCCACGGCCACGCAGACGGAATTGCTGCCCGGTCTGTGTTTCGGCCGGAATCTGGATCGGCACTTCACCCTCCAGTGTCGGCACGCCAAGTTCCGCGCCCAGTGCGGCCTGCGCGAAGCGGATCGGCAGCTCGCAGTAGAGATCGTTGCCCTGGCGCTGAAAGATAGCGTGCTCGCGCACATGCACTTCCACATACAGGTCGCCGGATTCGGCGCCAGCCGGGCCGGCCTCGCCCTGCCCGGTCAAGCGGATGCGATCGCCGTTATCCACACCGGCCGGAATACGCACGGACAGCGTGCGATTTTCTTCCAGACGTCCTTCGCCGCGGCACTGTTTGCACGGCTTCTCGATCGCCTGGCCGCTGCCGCCGCAATGCGGGCAAGCCTGCTGGATCGAGAAGATACCGTTCTGCATCCGCACGCGGCCATGGCCGTGGCAGGTCTTGCACTGGACGACCTTGCCGTCCTCCGAGCCGCTGCCGTTGCAATGATGGCAATTGACCTGGGTCGGCACCTCGATCTTCTTCTCGATGCCGAACACGGCTTCTTCGAGGTCGAGCTCCATCAGGTAGCGAAGATCCGCCCCGCGACGTGCGCGCCCGCGACCGCCGCCGCCCATGCCGAAGATGTCGCCGAAAATATCGCCGAAGATGTCGCCCATATCGCCAAACCCGGCGCCACCACGGCCATTGCCGCCCATGCCGTGTTCGAACGCGGCATGGCCATGCTGGTCATACATCGCGCGCTTCTGCGCGTCGGAGAGCACCTCGTAGGCCTCCTTGGCCTCCTTGAATTTCTCCTGCGCATGCGGATCGTCCGGGCAACGGTCCGGGTGGAACTTCATCGCCAGACGGCGGAAGGACTTCTTCAGTTCAGCCTCGGTGACGGTGCGCTCGACACCAAGGACTTCGTAGTAGTCACGCTTGCTCATTAAAGACTGTCAGTGGCCGCAAGCGGCCTGTAAGAGGTGGCCGCGCCACCTGTTAGAGGTCAGTTTTGTGCTCGCTCCGTATGACGGATCAATCCGGCCATTTGAGCGAACAGCTTCTCGATTTCTTCCAGCAGACTTTCCATATCGCCATACCCCACGCTGCGCGATGCGTATTTGAGTTTCCATCTCCGCCAGCGAACCGCGCGCCACCATCAAGTAACGAACGAACTCGCGCTTGCCGCCTCGCGCCGCTCCCTCCGCGATATTGGATGGGACGCTAACGGCCGCACGTCGAAGCTGGGCGGTCAGCCCAAAACGCTCCTCGACAGGAAACCGCGCAGACACCTCAGTAGACCGTCTGCACCAACCTCATGCTTTCCCGCCAAACACGCAGCCCATGATGGGGTCGAGTGTGCTGCATCCATGCCTCCCAAACGCGCAGCAAGCCGGAACATCCGTCCCGGCTTGCATGCTTACTACTTACCGCTCACCACCTCACTTGCCCTTATCGTCCTTGACCTCGGTGAACTCCGCATCGACCACGTCGTCTGGCTGAGCCGAACCGTGAGGACCGGCCTGCGCACCGGCGTCCGCCTGCGCACCACTCTGGGCCGCCGCATACAGCGACTGTGCGACCTGTTCCAGCTTCTCGACCTTGGCTTCGATTGCCGCCTTGTCGTCGCTGTCCTTGACCTTCTCCAACTCGGACAGCGCGCCCTCGATCGTGCTGAGCTGCTCGGCCGGCACCTTGCCGCCGTGTTCCTTCAGCGCGCTGCGGGTGGCGTGCACCAACTGGTCGGCCTTGTTGCGGGTGGCGACCAGCTCATGGAACTTCTTGTCCTCTTCCTTGTTGGCTTCGGCATCCGCGACCATCCGCTGGATCTCTTCCTCGGACAGGCCCGAGCCGGCCTTGATCTCGATCTTCTGTTCCTTGCCGGTCTTCTTGTCCTTGGCCGACACATGCAGGATGCCGTTGGCATCGATGTCGAAAGTGACTTCGATCTGCGGCATGCCACGCGGGGCCGCATCGATGCCAGAGAGGTCAAACTTGCCCAGCGACTTGTTAGCGCTGGCGCGCTCGCGCTCACCCTGCAGCACGTGCACGGTTACGGCGGTCTGATTGTCGTCGGCGGTGGAGAACACCTGCGCGGCCTTGGTCGGCACCGTGGTGTTCTTCTCGATCAGCTTGGTCATTACGCCGCCCATCGTTTCGATACCCAGCGACAGCGGGGTCACGTCGAGCAGCAGCACGTCCTTCACGGTACCGCCCAGCACACCACCCTGGATCGCCGCGCCCACGGCCACGGCCTCATCCGGATTGACGTCCTTGCGCGGCTCCTTGCCGAAGAAATCCTTCACCGACTCCTGCACCTTCGGCATACGGGTCTGACCACCGACGAGGATCACCTCGTTGATGTCGGACACGCGCAGGCCGGCGTCATTCAACGCCGTGCGACACGGCTCGATGGTGCGCTTGACCAGATCTTCCACCAGCGCTTCCAGCTTGGCGCGGGTCAGCTTGATGTTGAGGTGCTTCGGACCGGAGGCATCGGCCGTGATGTACGGCAGGTTCACCTCGGTCTGGTGGCTGGACGACAGCTCGACCTTGGCGCGCTCGGCGGCGTCCTTCAGGCGCTGCAGCGCGAGCGGGTCCTTGCGCAGGTCCATGCCCTGGTCCTTCTGGAACTCCTCGACCAGATAGTCGATGACGCGCATGTCGAAGTCTTCGCCACCCAGGAAGGTGTCGCCGTTGGTGGCCAGCACTTCGAACTGCATCTCGCCGTCGACCGAGGCGATCTCGATGATCGATATGTCGAAGGTGCCGCCGCCCAGGTCGTACACCGCGATCTTGCGGTCGCCGCCCTTCTTGTCCAGGCCATAGGCCAGCGCGGCTGCGGTCGGCTCGTTGATGATGCGCTTGACGTCGAGGCCGGCGATGCGGCCCGCGTCCTTGGTGGCCTGGCGCTGGCTGTCGTTGAAGTAGGCCGGCACGGTGATGACGGCTTCGGTGATGGTCTCGCCGAGGTAGTCTTCGGCGGTCTTCTTCATCTTCATCAGCACCTTGGCCGAGATCTCCTGCGGCGCCATCTTGGTGCCATCGGCTTTCTGCGCCCATGCATCGCCGTTCTCGTGGGCAACGATGCCGTAGGGAACGATGTGCAGGTCTTTCTGCACCTCAGCGTCGGTGAACTTGCGGCCGATCAGGCGCTTCACCGCATAGAAGGTGTTCTTGGGGTTGGTCACGCTCTGGCGCTTGGCCGGCGCGCCGACCAACACCTCGTCGTCCTTGCTGAAAGCCACGATGGAGGGTGTGGTGCGATCGCCTTCCGCGTTCTCGATGACCTTGACGGTCGTGCCGTCCATCACGGCGACGCAGGAGTTGGTCGTGCCCAGGTCGATGCCAATGATCTTGCCCATGTCTATGCTCCGAATTTCTATGCAGCCCCGCGGCCGCGCTGTTTTGTCAAATGGGGCCCGGCCTTGGCGATTCAACGTGCCGGCGAACCCTCGTTATGTGGTGAAGCCGCTGGAGTCGCCGTTGTTCAGGCGGCCGCTCCAACGCAAAGCTGATTCAGTTCAAAGATGTTTCATTCCAAAGCTGCTTCAGTCCTTGGCGACCGCAACCAGCGCGGGACGCAGCAGACGATCGTTCAACACGTAGCCCTTCTGCAGCACGCTGACCACCGTATTCGGCTCCTGGCCGGGGGCCTCGACCATGCTCACGGCGTGGTGGCGCTCCGGGTCCAGCGGCTGGCCCACCGGGTCGACCTGGACCAGGCCGTTGTTCTCGGCGATCTTCAGCAGCGACTTGAGGGTGAGCGCGATGCCTTCGCGCACGCTGGTCACGTCGCCGCTTTCCACGGCCAGGCCGCGCTCCAGCCCGTCGTAGACCGGCAGCAGCTCGTTCAGCAGCTTCTCGTTGGCGAAGCGGCGGGCCTGCTCCACATCGCGATGCAACCGGCGGCGCTGGTTCTCGATTTCGGCCTTCTCGCGCAGCACGGTCTCGCGCAGCTCGGTATTGGCAACCTCCAGCTCAGCTACGCGGGCCTTCAGCGCCTCGAGTTCAGCGTTCGGCTGCGTATCTGGTGCGTTGGCATCCGATGCCCCATTCGGTACCTGCGAATCGTTGTTCTGCATGAAAGACTCCAAACCTCATCCAAGGCCGGCACGCCGTGCCGACCGTCTACAAAATCGCGGGTAACCCCGCCTCCCGGGGCGGTTATAAGGCCGTGGCGGCGCGATTCAAGGCGTCGCTGAGCAATCCGGCCGTAGCCTGTACCACCGGGATCACACGTTCGTAGGCCATGCGGGTGGGGCCAATCACCCCGACCGCCCCCAGCACGCGCCCCTGCGCGCCGTAGCTGGCCGTGACCACGCTGCAGCCATCCAGCGCGGCAAAACCCGATTCCTCGCCAATAAATAGCCGCACACCGGGCGCCCGGGCGCAGACCTCCATCAGCTGCAGCAGCTCGTTTTTCTTCTGGAAAGCTTCGAACAGCTCACGCAGGCGCTCCAGATTGGCCAGCTCCGAATAGCCCATCAGGTTGGTCTGGCCGCTGACCAGCACATCGTCGCTCTCGCTCTGCGGAGCGAACGAGGCGGCTGCCAGCTCCACCGCGCTGGACATCAGCTGATTGAGTTCGCTGCTGGCCTCGCGCAATTCGCGCAGCAGGTGCGCGCGAATATCGTCCAGACGCAGACCGGTGAAATGGGCGTTGAGATAGTTGGCGGCCTGCTCCAGCTCACGAACCTCCAGCGGCCGACCCAGCTGTACTACGCGGTTCTGCACCTGGTTATCGGAGAACACCAGGATCACCAGCACCTGTGCGTCGGGAAGTGGCACGAAATCGATATGGCGCAGCGGGAAATCCACCTGCCGCGGCACGGTAACCACCCCGGCGAAATGAGTCATCGCCGACAGCAGCGTAGAGACGTTGCCCAGCAAGTCGCGGGTGGTGGTGGGACCCGGCGGGAGTTCGCGCTGCAGGCGCGCCATGTCCTCGTGGGGCAGTGGCTGCAGTTCGATCAGGCTATCGACGAACAGGCGCAGACCACGCGGCGTGGGCACGCGGCCCGCCGAGGTATGCGGCGAAGCCACCAGGCCCGCCTCCTCCAGGTCCGCCATGATGTTGCGGATGGTGGCCGGGCTGACGTCGAGGCCGGAGGAGCGCGACAGCGTGCGGGAACCGACCGGTTCGCCGTCGGCCAGGTACTGAGCAATCAGCGTGCGCAGCAGGCGGCGAGCGCGCGCGTCGATGTCATGGCCGAGAGGATGAGGCATGCGCTGTGGCAATCCGTGAGACGGAAAAGAAATAAGGTCTATCCCGGTAGTTTGCAAGAATACGGAAACCAAAGGGAGAACCGTGACGCAGGGGGCATTCCCATGACCCATGGGGCAGTTCGCCTCCGCCCGACTCCTACCCGCCCGTTTCTGCCCTTACAATCCCCCGACTTTCTATCGCCGCCACCCATGCTTACCTCGCTCTACGTTCGCCATTTCGCCGTCGTCGAAGAAGCCGAGATCGCTTTCGGCCCGGGCCTCACCGTCGTCAGCGGCGAGACCGGCGCCGGCAAGTCGCTGCTGGTCGATGCCCTGATGCTGCTGGCCGGCGGACGTGCCGACAGCGGCATGGTGCGGGCCGGCAGCGATCGCGCGGAACTGGCCGCGGAGTTCGACTTGTCGGACCTGGCCGAAGCCCGCGACTGGCTACAACGCGAAGAATTGGACGATGAGGATGGCAGCTGCCGCCTGCGCCGCGTAATCCGCACCGAAGGCAGCTCGCGCGCCTGGATCAACGGTCGTCCGGCCAGCGCCAGCCAACTCGGCGAGCTGGCTACCCTGCTGGTCGAGATCCACGGCCAGCACGAACATCAGGCCCTGCTCTCGCGCAGCCATCAAATGTCCTTGCTCGATGCCTATGCCGGTCATGAGGCGCTGCTGGCCCAAGTGCAGGACAGTGCCCAGCAATGGCGCGAGATCGGCGCGCGCATCCGCAAGCTCAACGGCGGCGACGATCGCGAACAGCGCCTTGAACTGCTGCGTCACGAAGCGGGCGAGCTGGAACAATGGGCGCTGCCCCCGGCCGAACTGATCGAGCTTGAAGCCAGCCATAAGCGTTTGGCCAATGCGGGCCGGCTGGTCGAGGGCGCCGCTGGGGTCGCCGAACTGCTCGACGGCGATAGTGAGCTGGCCTTGCGTCGCTCCCTGGGCCGCGCACACGCCGAACTGGACAAGCTCGCCGCCTTGGACGACCGGCTGGCACCTCTGTTGGAGCTGCTCGACAACGCCACCATCCAACTCGGCGAAGCCGCCGATGGCCTTGGCCGCTACGCGCAGGATGTCGACCTCGACCCCGAGCGCTACACCGAGGTCGACACCCATCTGACCCACTTGCATGAGCTCTCGCGCAAGCACCGCACACCCGCGGCCGAGCTGCATGAGAAAGCGGTGACGCTGCGTGCCGAACTGACCGAGTTGGAAGATGCCGGCGACGCCCTGGAGCGACTGGCCGCACAACGCGATCAGCTTCAGCGCGACTACGCCACCGCCGCGGGCAGATTGAGCAAAGCGCGCGAAGCCGCCGCAGGAAAATTGGGCAAGGAAGTCAGCGCCTTGATGGCCGAGCTCGGCATGGCCGGCGGTCTATTGAAGATCGAACTGGAACCCGTAGGCAGCGACGAACCCGACCCGCAAGGCCGCGAACGTTGCGAGCTGCTGGTCAGCGCTAATCCCGGCCAACCGCCGCGCCCTTTGCGCAAAGTCGCTTCGGGCGGCGAGCTGGCCCGCATCAGTCTGGCCATCGAAGTGGCCACGCTGGGCAAGGACACCGTCGGCAGCATGGTTTTCGATGAAGTCGATACCGGCATTGGCGGCGCGGTGGCCGAAGTGGTCGGACAAAAACTACGCTCGCTCGGTGGGCAGCGTCAGGTCTTGTGCGTCACTCACTTGCCCCAGGTCGCTGCGCAAGGCCACGCCCACCTTCGCGTCAGCAAGCACAGCGACGGCGAATCCACGCAGACCCGCATCGAGAAACTCGACGCCAGCGGTCGTCGCGACGAGTTGGCGCGCATGCTGGGCGGCCTGGAAATCACCCGCGAAACCCGCGCCCACGCCAAGCAGATGCTGGACCGCGCGCAGACGGCGTGATCACTTAGAGCCTGTTCAATATCTCTTCGTGGCCCGCGCCGGGAGCTGTTTGCGCGCAGGCCAAGGAAGAACGAAGGCGTGTACGGTCCGTACACAACTGAGTGATGACGCGGGCATGCGTGCAAACAGACCCGGCCCGTAGGGTTGCTTGTCAGTGGGCGCCAGGCGGCGGTGCGCGGCTTGGCCTGGCAGCCAGCCAGGCGCTGCGCCACGCCCCATCACCTGACGCCCACTGACAAGCAACGCGGGCCACGAAGAGATATTGAACAGGCTCTTAGATCAGTTTTTGTTGTCGCGCGACGGCAACAGGCCGCGCTCGCTGGCCATGCGATAGAGATCCAGTTCCGAACCGGCGCCGAGCTTGCCCATCAGGCTGGCCCGGTGGATGTACACCGTCTTCTGTCCGATACCGAGTTCCGCAGCCACTTGCTTGGGTGCGCGACCAACCGCCAGCAGCAGGAATACCTCGCGCTCACGCGTGGTTAGGCGGTGGATCGGGTCCAGCACGTTGCCGGGTCGCTCGGCGCGGCGCTGGCGCAAATCGGAGCTGAGGAAGCACTCGCCCAGCATCACGGCGCGCAGTCCAGCGACCAGCTCCTCAGGCGCCACGCCTTTGGTGACGTAACCGCTGGCGCCACGCCGCAAAGCTTCGGAAACATAGGGTTCGCCGTCATGCATGCTGAGCACGACGATGCGTGTTTCATCAGCCACACTGCGCAAATGCTCGATCAGCGGTAGGCCGCTGCCATCAGGTAGCGAGAGATCCAAGGCCACCAGGTGCGGGCGCTGCTGGGTCACCGCCTCCACCGCATCGTCGGCGCTGCGACACTCCGCCACCACCTCGAGGTCAGGCTCCATTTCGATCAGCCGCTTGAACCCCTCGCGGACTATGGCGTGGTCGTCGACCAGGACAATGCTGTACATGCCACGCACTGTATAGCAGTGCCGGGGCGTTGCCCACGGCCTCCCGGCTCCCGATGCTTAGAGATTCCCCCACGGGCGCATGTACCATCCCCGCATGTCATCGAAACCCCTGTTCCTGCCCTGGACCGGCATGCTGGTCTGTATGGGCTACTTCCTGTTGTGGCTACTGCTGTGGCCCACCGAGCAGCCCTACTGGATGCTCCCCTACGGCTTGCGTTTCGGCGCCCTGCTGCTGTCGCCCATGCGCATGTGGCCGTGGTTGCTGGGCGCCGAGTTCGCAGCGACAGGCCTGGCCACGGCCATCGAAGGCCTGCCCCTCGGCTGGATCGGCTTCGTGATGGGCGAACTGCCGGAGCCTATCGTCGTGGCCGTCTGCCTGTGGCTCATGCAGCGCGCGCAACTGCACGTGAGCATGCGCGATCCGGAAGACGTCTCGCGCCTGCTGCTCTCCGCCGCCTTTACCGTGGTGGCGACCACCGTGGTCGATGCCGCGCTGCTGAGCATGATCCATGCGGTGCCTTCTTCCGAGCTGTTGATGCGGGCGCTTGGGCAGGATTTGCTGGGCAACTATGTTGGCATCCTGCTGGTGGTGCCGCTGCTGATCATGTTGTTCCGTGCGCATCTGGAGCATCGCGCACTGGCCAATCTGACGATGGACGGTCTGCTGGTGATGCTGCCGGCACTCGCCATCCTGTTGCTGCTTTCCTCGCATACGTCGCCGCAGCCGCAGTTCGCGCGCATTCTGTCGCTGGCGCCGGTGTTGTTTTTTGCGTTCCGCCATGGCTGGCGCGGCGCCAGTCTGGCCATGCTGATCTCCAATCTGGGCATGACCCTGGTGGACCACTTTGCTGGACGTCCCGCCTCCGATGCCACCGCTCAACTCTTCCTCGCCGTGGCAGGAACGGGTGCGCTGATGCTTGGTGCCGCCACCGACGCCTTACGCCGGAGTAGCGAGCGCGTCGCCGAGCAAAATGTCTACCTGGCCGCCGTGAATCGCCGGCTCGACCAATTGGCGCGCCAACTGCGCGACGCCGCCCGCGGCAACCTGCAGGCCGAAGAAAACCAGCGTCGACACATGGCCGCCGAGCTACATGACGAACTAGGTCAAAACCTCACCGCCATCCACACACATCTGAAGCTTGCCCAATCGCGCCTTGCCAAGGCCGGCATGGAAGATATCGGGACGTCGATCAACACCATCCTCGGCCACATGCGTCGAGCGCTGCATCGTCTGCTGGACGATCTGCGTCCCGCCGTGCTGGACGAGTTCGGCCTGCTGCGCGCGCTTGACGAAGGCCCCATCCGCGATCTGTTGAGCACCGCGGGCATGATCTATCGCACCGAATTGCATGGCGATCCGCGTCTACTCGACGACGACACGCGTACGGCGATCTATCGCCTGGTGCAGGAAAGCGCCACCAACGCGGTCAAGCACGCCCAGGCATCCACCTTCCAGCTGCGCCTGCGCATCGGCGAGCGACAAGGCGGCGCTCTGGCGTTGCTGGATATCCGCGACGACGGCGTGGGCCTGCCCACTCGTATGCCGCGCGGTGGGCGTGGCCTGCAAGGCATGCGGGACCGCGTAACGTCACTCGGCGGCCTCTTCCGCCTGCGCCCGGAGTCTCAGGGTGTCCATCTGCGCATCTTGCTGCGGAGCAGCAATGCGAACGGATTCACATCTCGGCTATAGCGCTAGCTGAAAGTTCCCTGACCTAGGAAATTTTCCAATACCGCACCTGTGAAGGCTTCGTTAGCATCCTTTCCATCGATGTGGGGGAGCCACCATCGCAAGATGGTGAGCCATGCCAACCGTGGGGACGGTGGGCATGAAGGACGGCAGGATGCCGTTCCGCCGCTACCGATGGCAAAGCCTGACACTGCGAGCAACTCGCCCCGTCGGGAAGCCAATCGGTAACGGATCAGCCGTAGGCGGACAGGAGTCCACCTGCGGCTTTTTTATGCGCGCTATTTATGGGCAATGCTCAAGCGCAAACGCCCTCTCACAGCCTTCGCCTGCTTTTTCCCGGGCCCACAAAAAAGCCGATGGCGCTAGCCACCGGCTCGAATGTCGCTACGTACTGCGCTTACTTGGAGCGCGACTTGGGCCGCACGTACAGCACCAGGCTGTGATCCTCGATCACATAGCCGTGCCGGGCCGCGATTTCATGCTGGAGACGCTCGATCTCCTCGCTGACGAACTCGATCACCTTCCCGCTGTCCACATCGATCATGTGGTCATGATGCTTGCCACGGTCGAGTTCGTAGACGGCCTGGCCGCCTTCGAAATTGTGCTTGACCACGATGCCGGCGGCCTCGAACTGGGTCAGCACCCGATAGACGGTGGCCAGTCCAATGTCTTCCTGGTGGGCGAGCAGTTTCTTGTAGATGTCCTCGGCGGTGAGGTGATGAACCTCCTCCTCTTCGAGGATTTGCAGAATGCGCATGCGCGGGTGAGTCACCTTCAACCCGGCTTTGCGCAGTTCCTTGGTTTCCTGTTCCATAGCTCACTCCCGGCAACGCAGTCCCGCCAAGCCGTTAGTGTATCATCCGACACCTTCACGATCCGGACGCAACACGCATGCACAAGCTGATTCGCACGCTGGGTTTCGCCTTGCTAGGCCTTTCGCTGGCCAGCTGCCGCCTCATCTATACCCCCGACGTGCAGCAGGGCAACCTGCTCGACAAGAAGAATGTGGATCAGCTGCAGCCCGGCATGACCAAGCGCCAAGTGCTGGTGCTGATGGGTACGCCCTCGGTCGCCACGCCTTTCGATCAGAACCGCTGGGATTACGTCTCCACCCAGCAGCATCGCGGCGGCCCGATCAAGGTGCGCACGCTCAGCCTGAGCTTCAACAACGACACGCTGGTGCGCACCGAAGGCGACTTCTTCGCGGAAGACGCCAAGAAGCTGGTCGAGGAACAGAAGAAGTTCCGCGCCGGCTACCCGGTCGACGAGAATGCTGGCGACAAGACCAAGACCCCGGAAGAACAGAAGAAGGACAGCGACGGCAAGTAATCGCCGCCGCTAGCCGGCGCGCTTGCGGCGCGCCTCTTTTGGATCGAGCGTCAGCGGCCGGTAGATTTCCACCCGATCGCCATCGCTAAGTACATCATCAGGCTGCACCTTGCGCGAAAACACACCCAGCCGCGCCGGATCGATCTGCAAGCCTTCCACCATGCCAGCGATACCCGAAGCTTCCACGGCCTGCATCACCGTGCTGCCGAAAGGCAATTCCACCCGGCGAAACAGTTGCCGCCCTGATTCGGCATAAACCACCTCGACGACGATGCGCTCAGCCATATGTGCGCTCAGCCTCGCGGCAAAAGTCCTCCACCATGCGACTGGCCAACCCCTGGAAACCAAGCCTCAGGGCGGTGCCGCCTAGTTTGCCGGCGTAGTCGAAATCGAGCTCAAAAGCGATCTTGCAGCCGGTATCGCCCAGCGCCGTGAAGTCCCACACACCTTCGAGGCTGCGGAACGGCCCGTCGACCAGACTTATTTGCAAGCGGCGCGGACGATCGGTGGTGTTACGGGTGGTGAAGCTATGTCGAAAACCGGCAAACTTGAGATCCAGCCGCGCCACCAGCATGTTGTCTCCACGTTCCAGCACTTCGGCGCCACCACACCAAGGGAAACGCTTTGGGTATGCTTCGACCTCATTGACCAGGTCGAACATCTGCGCCGGGGAATACTTCACCAGCGCGCTGCGGCGGATTTCGATCACGTCAGCCTCATCAGAATCATTCAGGGTCCTGCCCAGCGCGGGCGGATCACCAGCAGGGCGAGCAGGCCCGAAGTTTAGCGGACATGGCCAAGGCTAAGGACAAAGACAACAAGGGCAGCGGCACCATTGCGCTCAACAAGCGCGCGCGCCACGAGTACCACATCGACCAGCGCTACGAAGCCGGCATCGCCTTACAGGGCTGGGAGCTGAAGGCTCTCCGCGCCGGGCGGATCAACTTCGGCGACGGTTACGCCATTGTGCTGAAGGGCGAGATCTTCCTCGTCGGCACCTCCATTCCACCGCTCATCAGCGCGTCCACGCATGTCATCGCAGAAGACCGCCGCACGCGCAAGCTGCTGCTGCACAAGCAGGAGATCGACCAGCTGATCGGCGCCGTCGAGCGCAAGGGCTACACCATGGTGCCCATCGCGATGTACTGGAAGGGCAACAAGGTCAAGGTCGAAATCGGACTCGCCCGCGGCAAACAAGCCCACGACAAGCGCGACACCGAAAAGGAACGCGACTGGCAGCGCGAGAAGCAGCGCACCATGCGTGCGCACAACCGCAGCGCGTGAGTGGACTCAGGCTAGGGACCCTCTGATCTATTCCGCGCAGGCGGCATGATCACCAGAAAGCGCGCTGCGGGCGCCGCGTGGCGCAGTGCCTGACTGGCCGTCAGGTCAAGCCGCGCGGCGCCCGCAGCGCGCTTTCTGGTGATCACCCCGTCATTGATAAAACAGAAGGTTGGGCCGTTGCTGTTTGCGCGCAGCTCACCGCCGCGCTGTCTAGACAGACGTCCAGTCTGCCGTCGGCAACGCAACGGCGATCTGCGCGCAAACAGCAACGGTGACGCCTACGTGGAATAGATCAGAGGGTCCCTAGCGACATGCTCATCGCATCCGTCGCCGGCTTGAAGCCGCAGCGCTCATACAAGCGGCGAGCGCTCACCGTGGCATGCAGGGTCAGTGCATCCACACCCTGCTCCCGCGCAGCGGACCCGATCGCCGCGAGCAAGCCGGCACCCACGCCCGCGAGTCGATACGGCGGTTTCACGTAGACATTCAGCAGATACCAACCCTTTCCGTTCGGGTAACTCGCCGAAGGCATGTGCGGATACGGGTTCACCGCCGCACTGCCGATCACTCGCCCGTCCAGCTCGGCCAGCCAGGCTTGCAAGCGCCCTTCCGCCATCGCCTCTTCGATCCACGCGCGCAAGCGGTCGGCGAATCCATCCGACAGCTGCTGTCCCATCTCTTCAAGAAAGGTGCAACGCAGCTCCGTAAGCATGCCAGCGTCCCCTTGCCCCGCCAGACGAACCCTCGCCATGCCCCACCCCTTGGTTATCGACACGTCGCAACGATAGAGGCTAAGCCCTCTACGTGCGCGGCCTTGATGTGGCGTGGCATGACTCCATATACTAACTCGGCTAGCGATCTTTTCCCCGGGGGTGTCCTGGCTTCGACGGGGGTAGTGAGATAGCTTGGTGCATGCCGAGGGGGCAGCTTTCCTCGTAAATCCAGCCGCAAAACTCATAATTGCCAACGATAGCAATTACGCTCTGGCCGCTTAAGGCCTAGCCCCGAACCCACTTGTGCTCGTGCTCGTCGGTGTAGGGTCATTATCACGGGATCGCCCAAAGCTGCCGCCTGTCGGTCAGGGTCAAATCAAGCAGGCTGGTCCTTCGATGCGCCTTGCACACTGTGCTGTCGCGGGACGAGATCTAACAGTGAGCTAAGCATGTAGTACTGGGCGTCAAACGCCTTCGGACGCGGGTTCGACTCCCGCCACCTCCACCAATCCGACCCGTCAAGCGAGCCATCGCTTGGCGGGTTTTCTTTTGGGAGATCACAAAGCCATTTGGGGCTGAATTGGCAAGGCGGAAATGAATCTGGCCCGGTTTGCTCTCCACTCCAGCACATGTCGAATCGGACAAGATGAGCCCGAAGGCAGCCAGTAGAGACGCGCCAGACGTTGCGGAGAATGCGCAGTTTCACGCCACTTTGACGAAAGCAAAGCCACAGGTGACGCACAGCATCACTTTGCTTTCTATAGGTTTCCCAATTTGAAAAATTTCGCTCGAAGTTATTGACTTCAGCCCCGCAAGACCCCACGATCTGCATGCGTCTGGGAAGAGTCGCTAAGCGCCTCGACTCGTGGCTTAAAGCCACGACCCCAGTCGCTTTTTTTTGCATGCATATCAGGGGAGCGTAAGTTTATGCACCTTTGTTATATCGATGAATCAGGCACCTCCTCAGTTCCTGGCAACAGTAGCCATTTCGTACTCGCCGGATTGGCCATTCCAATCGACAAATGGAAATATGCTGATTCGCAAATTCAGGGTATTCAAGTAGCGCACCGACTTCCAAACGCTGAACTGCATACGGCGTGGATACTAAGACCGTACCTGGAACAAACAAGAATTTCGAACTTCGACCAGCTAAGCGACGCTGATCGACGAATTGCGGTCCAACGCGAACGCAATACACACCTTCTCAAACTACAACGCTCAAAAAACACCAAAGCCTATAAGCAAGCTAAAAAAAACTACGAAAAGACGGATGCATATATCCACCTAACCAGCGATGAGCGTCGAACATTTGTACTTGCTGTCGCTGACGAAGTCAGCAAATGGGACTTTGCACGACTTTTTTGCGAATGCGTCGACAAGCTTTACATCGACCCAAGCAAGACAGGCCGATCAATCGACGAGCAGGCATTTGAACAAGTTGTTTCACGATATGAACGCTATCTAGCAGCCCGGTCAAAAAAAACGGAGATGCAAGAATACGGACTCATTGTGCATGATAACAATGAAACTGTTGCAAAGCGCCATACAGAAATGATGAGACATTTTCATGCTCAAGGGACGCTTTGGACTCGCATTACAAACATTATTGAAACGCCTTTATTCGTAGACAGCCAGCTTACTAACATGGTGCAACTTGCAGACTTGTGCAGTTACGCAGTTCGCCGATATGTAGAGAACAATGAAGTCGACATATTTGAAAAAATTTATAAAAGAGCAGACCGGTCACTTGGACGAGTGCACAGTGTGCGCCACTACACAAACCTTGCGTGCAAGTGCACGATGTGTATAAAACATAGAAAAAAATCGACAATTAATCGATCGTGGCAAAACGGAAAACATACCCGAAAAACTGACAAGTCACCGACAAATTAGCCCCAAGCACTCACGAAACTTTGTTAACCTGAAGACTCATGTCGCGGCCTCCCGCACGTGGCGGTATGTTCGAGGCCACCACAGCTTCGACGATCGCACCGCGACAGGAGGCAGCCATGTCACTTTATGCAGCCATCGATCTGCGATAGCTTGGGCGCCCTCCGCATCAATCTCAGCGAATGACATGCGTGAACTCCCCAACCTGACGAGTGGCCGGAGATTATCTGCGCCTTAGGCGGAATCGCTGCACGGACCTTTGAGCGCGCTGCCTGGTCACGTCGTTGTCGTATCTCGTCGGCTTTCGGGAAAGATAACGCAGCCCCCAAATTATCAGCCCCGCGATTACCGTGAGGATCAGATAGGCCGGCCCCCACAGGTCGCCTGCCTGACCCGACATCCATTGAACCTGCGGCGCAAAGAAAGCCCCCCATGCGTGCCCCCCCCCCTTCCCGTTCAGTGCACAGAGCATAGTCCGCCATCCTCTCCGCTAGACGCTGGACACACCAGAACTTGCGCGGGCATCGAAATCAGGGCACCGCGGGAAAGCCCGCCGTAGGCCATATTGTGGCTATAGTGTTCGCCCGCTTTCGATGCCAAGGCATCCGATGAATCAACCGCACCGCACTCCCCCGTCAGCGCCCGGCACCCGCTCCGCAGGTCCGCAAGGGACGCGGATGTTTTCCGCCGAGGAGTTGCGGCAGTTCGCCAGCGAAGCCGAGGCCGGATCGGATGGTCGAGCCAGCGCGCACGAGCCGGTGCTCGAGGGTGTCAGTGCGGGACTCGAAAGCCGCCGCTACTCCTTGCGCTCGGGCCGTCAGACTATCGGCCGACGAAACGACAGCGACATCGTGGTCGACGATCTCAGCGTCTCGGCCTCGCACGCCTGGATCATCAACCAGCACGGTCACTACGTGATCATGAATACGCTGTCCACGAACGGTACGTTCGTCAACGACAAGCGCGTGCATGAGGCGGTGCTCAAGCACGGCGATCGCATTCGCCTGGGGCAGGCCGAATTCGTGTTTCGCACCCGTGAGCGTGGCACGCCGCCGCCCTCTCTCCTTCGCTATCTCACCGCCGGGCTGCTGATGTTGATCGCGCTGGGCGTCTTGATCTGGCAGGTTGCTCGGTAATCACAGCATGAGCGACAGCAGCATTCCGCGCAGCGTTGGCCGCTATCGCATCGATGGCGTCCTTGGCAAAGGCGCGATGGCCGTGGTCTACGCCGGTTTCGATCCGGATATCGAGCGCCAGGTAGCCATCAAGTGCTTGCACCGAGAAGTGGCCGCCGATTCCGGCTACCGCCAGCGCTTTCAGATTGAGGCGCGGGCCGCCGGACGCCTGACCCATCCCCACATCGTCACGATCTTCGACGCCGGGGAAACCGACGACGGCCGCTCCTATATCGCGATGGAGCGCTTGTCCGGCGAGACGCTCGCCAGTCGTATCGCCAGCGAGGGCTTCCCTTCGCTGGCGGTGACCATTGAGCTGGCTAGCCAGATCGCGGCGGGATTGGATTACGCGCACGCACAAGGGGTGGTGCACCACGACATCAAGCCCGAGAACATCATGCTGGCCGACGGCTGGCACTACGCGAAAATCAGCGATTTCGGCATCGCTGAGCGCCGCCGAACGCGGGAGGGTGCCAGCGGCACGCCCAAGGAAATCGGCGGCACCCCGGCGTACATGGCCATGGAGCGCCTGCGCGGCGAGCCGAGCGATGCGCGTAGCGATCTGTTCTCGCTAGGCGTAGTGCTGTACTGGTTGGTCACCGGCAAGCTGCCTTGGACAACCACCGGGGACGTGCAGCAGCTGCTGAGGGAGCGACTGCGCACGCCCGTGCCGCCGATCGAGCCGCGCGATCCCGCCACTCCCTCGATGTTGATCGACATCGTGCGCACCTTGCTGGCCCCCACGGCGGAAGCCCGGTATCAAAGCGGCGCCGAAGTGATCGACGACTTGCGCGCGACCCGCAAGGAATACGAGCGCCTGCACGAAAAGCCGCTGGCCGAGCGCATCGTGTCGCTGCGCCTGCGCTGGGCCAGCATGCTGGGCGCCATTCTGAGCCTGGTACTGCTGCTGGGGTTGGCGGCGATCTACGCGAAGCAGAACACAGCCGTCACCGGCCTTGCGCTGGACTTTGGCCAATCCATGGGGCGCATGATCGCCAGCGAGTCGGCAGAAAACCTGTTGCTCGGCGATCGCCCAGCCACCCGTGCCCTGGTCGAGGATATTTCGCGCAACCGCCAGATCCATTACCTCGCCATCGCGGATCGCACCGGCAAGGTCATCGCCAGCACCCGTCCGGATGAGATCGACAGCGCATTGCCCGCGCCGGTCGTGCTGCAACGTCATTCCGCCTCGGATGAAGGCGATAGCTATCTCGGCAAAGACGGCACGCAGGCGGACAAGATTCTGCTGTTCGACCTGCCGATCCGCTACCAAACCAAAGTCGTGGGCCAGATGCGCCTGGGCGTCAGCACCGCGCCTCTACACGCGGCGCAAAGAACCACGCTGTGGGTTATTGCCGCCGTGCTGGTGGTGACGCTGGTCGCCGTGGTCGGCGCCGCTTACTGGCTATTCCGACAACCGTTGATGTTGCTGGATCTGCTTGGCGATGCCTTGCTGCGCGTCTCGCGGGGCGACTTTGCTTACCGCATCCGCCTGACCCGCCGGGATGAGCTGGGACGGCTGTTCAACACATTCAATCTCATGAACAACGCGTTGCAGACCCGGCAGCGCCAGCGCACCAAGCCGCCCCGCTCGGTCCCCACCGAGGACATCACCCAACCCACGCGAGTGATGCCCACGCCCAGGCGCGAAGGGGAGCTTGGCTAAGTGCCACCCCGCATCGACCAAGACCGCAGCAGGAAACTCAGAATTGTTTGAGGCGTTGCTTGAGTTCGAGCGCGCGCGTGCGATAGATCATGGCCGGCTCGTAGCTCGGATCGATCGCCAATACGCGGTCCCACAACGCGATCGCTGGGTCCAGTTGCTGATCGCGATACAGCACGATCGCGCGCTCGTGATACGAGGCCAGCAGCTGGGTGCGCAGCGACGTTGCCTCAGTTCCAACCGGCTTCAACTTCGGATCGAGGTTTAGCGCCTCGTCGAGACGAGCCAGCGCCTGCGTTTTCTGCCCCTGCGCGAGCAGGGTCACGCTCTCTTTCTGCAATCGCACGGCCTTGACCGACGGCGCCTCGGCGACCGGCGCAGCGGCAAGCGGCGCCGCCACCTCAGTGCCTGACGGCGCATCACTGCTGCCGCCCCCCGCTGTCGCCTCCTGCGACGCCGCCCCTTTCACGGAGGCTGGCAGACGCAGCGTCTGGCCGACACGCAGCACGGAGGGATTGGTCGAGCCGTTGTAGCGCGCCAGCACCAGGAACAGGTTTGCGTCGCCGAGATAGCGAGCGGCCAAGGTGCTGTAGGAGTCGCCCGCCTGCACGACGTGTGTTCGCGCCGGGCTGCCCAGTATCTGTACGGGATCACCCGTGAGCTGGCGCAGCATAGCCTGCGCCGAACGGTCGTTCGGATGCTGCCGCAGGTATTGCCGCAACGCTTTTTCACCCGTCGCGTAATGCCCCTGCTGCAGGTCCCCGTTGACGATCGCAGCAAGCGAGGATTCCCTTGGAGCCTCCACGCTCGCGGGCTCGACGACCGTGTCCGTCGTTGGTGCGGAAGGGCTGCTGGTCGACTGTCCCGCCATCTTCGACTTGAGTGCCTTCATCTGCGCGCAGCCGGCCAAGCCGAGCATCGCCGCAAAGAGAATGATCGTCGTGGCGCGCTTCCGCCCCGAACCGCCGACCGGATACCCCTGTACTTTCAACATGCTTGAACTATGACTCCATGCGAACTGACCATCAGCCCCCCCCCCCTGTTGCCGCTACAACCCGCAGCGCCCCTTGATGACGAACGACATCGTTGGTCGCAACGTCGCGCATAACCTGCGCACGCTGTCCGAGCGGGTTCAACACCGCATCGCCAGCCATGTGAACACGCAAGGATAGCCGATGCCTGACGACCCCACGTGCCGGACCGATGCAACGTCCTCTCAAATCACCGACGTCTTCCCGCCATCCATCGGAATCACCGCGCCGGTGACATAACTCGCCAGAGGCGAAGCAAGGAAGAGCACCACGTTGGCGATTTCCTCCGGTTCCGCCACCCGCCCCAGCGGAATACCGGCGAGTTGCTCGGCGAGCAGATCATCTGTCGAGCGTCCGCTCGCGCGCGACGAAACCTCCAACCCTTCCTGCACGCGCCCGGTGCGCGTCATACCAGGATTGATGGCGTTGACCCGCACGCCCTTGCCGGCATAGGCCGTGGCATAACCGACCGACGCCAGCATCAGCGCCGCATTGGCGGCACCGCCACCGATATGCATGGGGTTGGCCTGACGCCCGCCTTGCCCGATGACATTGACGATGGCGCCCTTGCCGCGTGCGGCCATATGACGGATCACCGGATCGATCGCGTGCATATAGGTGAAGTACTTCGCCTGCATGGCGGCATGCAAAGCATGCGCATCCAACTCCGACGGCGGCGTGCGCCGCGCAGCGCCCGCGCAATTGACCAGCACCTCGATCGGGCCGTGATCGTCCTCGATACGCTCCATCACGATCTGAGCCGCCACGCTGTCACTCAGGTCGGCCGGCTCGACATTCATGTGCAGCCCCATGGCCTGCAATTGTCGCTGCGCCGCGTGCAGGTGTTCTGGTGAGCGCGAGATACCGATGACGGTTGCACCTTCGCGAGCGAAGGCAGCGGCGCACACCAGGCCGATGCCCTTGCTGGCGCCGGTAATCACCACAACGCGACCGGTCAGGCCGAGATCCATGCAAAAACCCCTTAAGCAAGCTACACCACGCCATTGAAGCAGAAGCCGTGCCTTGCGACTGTGACGACATGATGCCTGTCATGCGCAGCGGCTGATGCCCGTCTCTGCCGAGCCACAAACCGGCGAGGGACCATGTGCATCGAAGACAGGACCGCCTCGGCACACAACCAGGCCGGCCCCTGCCAGGCCCGCCGCCGCATAGGCCATCAGTCATGTTGCGAATATTGGAATCGCCTATTGACGGGTCAGACTATGGTGTTATAGTTCACTACAACACCGGTCCACGAGGTCACTAAAGGAGACCCGTCATGAAAGCGCCGAACCTGATCGCCCTGACTGCCGCTGTACTGTTCACCACCGCCGCCCTGGCCGCCGTCAACTCGAACGTCAAGACCGCGCCTGCCAGCGAAATCAACGGGGTCAAAGTCATCACCCTGGCCCCGATCGACGTCCGCCCGACCGCCGAAGACCTGCGCGCTGCCGCCCTGCTGGCCGACGCCAGCATCGCCAGCGCCACGGTCTCCCCGATGATGGCCCGCGCCGCCCAGAGTCGCGCCGGCCTGCTCGGGGCCCAACTGGCCATGCCCTACTATTCGTTTGGCACCACGCTCGGCCGTATCAGCAGCAAGGAATAACGTATGACCATTACCTGGAACGACAGCGTCCCGATCTACCGCCAACTGCGCGAACGCGTCGTGGCGATGATCCTGGACGGCGCCTTGAACGAGGGCGACCCGCTGCCGTCAGTACGCCAGGTCGCCGCGGATTTCCAAATCAATCCGCTGACCGTCTCCAAGGCGTACCAGGAACTGGTCGACGATCAACTAGTGGAAAAAAGGAGGGGGTTGGGCATGTTCGTTATCGATGGAGCCCGCGAGGCGTTGCTCAAATCCGAGCGCGAGCGCTTTCTGCGTGAGGAATGGCCGGCCCTGTTTGCCCGCCTGCAACGCCTCGGCCTGGATCTGAAGACCCTGATGCGCGAGACGGAGACACAGTCATGAACGCCGTCGTCACGGCCAATGGCCTGAGCAAGCGCTACAAGAACACCCTCGCGCTGGATCAGGTCAGTTTCCAGATCGAGTCCGGCCGCATCGTGGGCCTGATCGGTCCCAACGGCGCCGGCAAAACCACGGCCCTGAAGGCCATCCTCGGCCTCACCGATTTCCAGGGCCAACTGAACGTGCTGGGCTTCGACCCACGCACGCAGCGCGACAAACTGATGGAGCAGGTCTGCTTTATCGCCGACGTCGCCGTATTGCCCCGCTGGATTCGTGTACATGAGGCGGTCGACTTCGTCGCCAACGTGCATCCACGCTTCAACCGTGCCAAGTGCGAAGCCTTCCTGGCGCGCACCAAACTCACCGCCAACCAGCGCGTCAAGCAGATGTCCAAGGGCATGATCGTGCAGCTGCATCTGGCCCTGGTGATGGCCATCGACGCCCGCCTGCTGATCCTGGACGAACCCACACTGGGCCTGGATATCCTCTACCGCAAACAGTTCTACCAGAGCCTGCTGGAGGACTACTTCGATGAAAACAAAACCATCATCGTCACCACCCACCAAGTAGAAGAAATCGAACACATCCTCACCGACCTGATGTTTATTCGCGACGGCAAGATCGTGCTGGATGCCGACATGGACGCCGTCGGCGAACGCTTTGCCGAAGTGATGGTGAGCGGCGACAAGGCCGAAACCGCCCGCCAGATGAAACCCTTGGACGAGCGCCAGGTCTTCGGCAAAAGCATCTTTCTGTTCGACGGCGCGGACCGCACGACGCTGGAGGCGATGGGCGAAGTACGCCGCCCCTCGGTCAGCGACCTGTTCGTCGCCACCATGAAAGGAACCTACGCATGAAAACCTTCTACTGGCTGGTCAAGCGCGAGTTCTGGGAGAACCGCGGCGGGTTTCTGTGGGCGCCTATCGTTACCGGCGTGGTTTTCCTGGTGTTGAACGTCATGGCCATCATCGCGGCCGAAGTGATGGGCGCCCGCCACGGCGGCTTCGAGATTGGCGGCAATAACCTGCAGGAGCTGGTTGCAAAGGCGAGCTCGGGGGACCTGGCTAAAATCGGCGCAGCCCTGGACATGACGATGCTCTCCGTCATGGGCCTGATCAGCATCGTGCTGGGTATCGTGGTGCTGTTCTACTGCCTGGGCGCGCTCTACGACGATCGCCGTGATCGCAGCATCCTGTTCTGGAAGTCGCTGCCGATATCCAATACCAGCACGGTGTTGTCGAAAGTGGCCAGCGCCATGGTGCTCGCCCCAGTGATCGCCGTGGTGGTCGGTATCCTCGTCGGCCTGCTGCAGTTGCTGATCTTCGCCATAGTGCTTTCGCTGCACGGCATCAATGTCTGGCAGTTGCTCACGCTGGCCCATCCGTTCCGTGCCATTGGCTCATTGATCAGCGCCATCCCTCTGTACGCCCTATGGGCCGCCCCTTCGATCGGCTGGCTGATGTTCTGCTCGGCCTGGGCCCGCGCCAAACCCTTCCTATGGGCGGTGGCCGTTCCCGCGGTGGCCGGTGTGATGGTGAGCTGGTTCGGCATCATGGGCCTGTTCGACCTGCCCACCACGTGGTTCTGGAGCCATATCGTTCAACGCGTGCTGCTCAGCGTCTTCCCCGGTTCGAGCCTGGTCTTCAATAAGCACAGCCTGGAAACGGCGAGCGATATGAACGGGTTCCACAATCCACTGGACCTGCTCGCACCGAATTACACCTATGGCCTACTGACCACACCCAACCTGTGGATCGGCGTGGCTGCGGGCGCCGCATTGATCGCCGCAGCCATCTGGTTCCGCCGAGTTCGCGACGACAGCTGATCAGGGTTCTCTTCGCAGCGGCCACGACTATCTCATCCAGCACTGACAGGGAGGCACCCCATGAAGCACCGCTCGATCACCTTCGGCCTGCTAGCTGCGGCTCTCAGCCTGTCGCTGACTGCCTGTGGCCAACCCAATCACGTCGACGCCGGAGCCACCAACGGCGTGGCCGACGCGATGAAGGAAGTACAGCAGCAAACCTCGCCCTCAGTCATCGGCGCTGAAGTGCAAAAGGGTATCGACCAGGCCAAACGCGAGCTGGTCAGCCAGGACATCGACATCAACAGCGTGCATCTCGACAACGGCCATCATCGCGACACCAGCAATCTGCCCAAGGCGGTCATCACGCCGCAGAACGACCTGGTGATCGCCGGCAAGACGGTGCCAGCCACACCCGAGCAACACACTATGTTGGCGGACTACCGCCAGCGCATCATCGGCATCGCCGAGGCCGGCATGGATATCGGGGCCAGCGGCGCCAACCTCGGCATGGCCGCCGCCAAGGAAGCGATCTGGGGGGCCATCCTCGGCCAGAGCGACAAGGAAGTCGAGGCGCGTATCAAGCCGCAGACCGCGCAGATCAAGGCCGCCGCCCTGAAGCTGTGCCAGCGCATGCCCGACCTGCTTGCCTCGCAGCAGAAGCTGGCCGCGGCGATGCCGGAGTTCCATCCCTATGCCACCATGACGCAGCAGGACGTCGACGACTGCGGCAAAAACGTCGACAAGGATTGAGCAAGGACCTGACGGCGCTCAACCGCCGGCAAGCCGCGGCGACCTTGCCAGCCTGCGTCCCCGCACGGAAGCGGGACGCAGGCGCGGACTTGCCAGCCACACCCCGCCTGCGATGCACCGCAACGACCGTCGTCTGCCACTTGAATTCATGAAGTTTTCGAGATGTCAGCTCTTCGCCTGAATCGCTTTGGCCGAAAGCTGATGGCTGTGTACAACCGCAAAGGGATCTTCAGTAACCGGACCGATGACATCAGCGGTCTGGAGCAAGCATTGCGCCATCGCTTCGCCCAGGTCGATATCGCCGTACACGGCAAAGTCGCGCTGTTCTCGGCGCGACTTCCCTAGCAGGCAAGCTGATGTTCAACCGCCACCGCCTCCGCTGCCATGAATACCACCTTTGGTCAGCGCCATCGGATCGAGCAACCTCTTCAGCTCTTCTTTCTTCAAGCCGGTGGTTTCCAGTGCCACATCCATGATCGGCCGCTTCTGCTTGTAGGCCTGCTTGGCCGTAGCCGCTCCCTTCTCGTAACCGATCACCGGATTGAGCGCGGTGACCAGAATCGGATTCTTGTCCAGCGCTTCCTTGACCCTCGCCGTGTTGACCTTGAAACCGGCGATCGCTTTGTCGGCCAGCAGCACGCTCACGTTGGAAAGGATGCCGATGGACTGCAGCAGGTTGTGCGCGACCAGCGGCAGCATCACGTTGAGCTGGAAATTGCCCGATTGGCCGGCGATGGTGATGGCGGCATCGTTGCCGATCACCTGTGCGGCCACCATCGCCGTGGCTTCTGGAATCACCGGATTGACCTTGCCCGGCATGATCGACGAGCCGGGCTGCAGCGCCGGCAACTCGATCTCACCCAAACCCGCCAGCGGACCGGAGTTCATCCAGCGCAGATCGTTAGCGATCTTCATCAGCGCAACGGCCAGGGCCTTCAACTGACCCGACAGTTCCACCGCTGCATCCTGTCCGGCCATGCCCTCGAAATAATTGGCCGCCGATTCGAAGCGCACACCAGTGAGCTTTTTCAATTCGCGCGCCACGGCCGGACCAAACGTCGGCTCCGCATTGATGCCGGTGCCCACGGCGGTGCCACCCTGTGGAAGGCGGCGCATGCGCTTGAGGCTGTCCTCGATGCGTTCGATCGACGAACCGATCTGCGCCGCCCAGCCGGACAACTCCTGGCCGAAGGTCACGGGCATCGCATCCATCAGGTGGGTGCGGCCGGTCTTGGGCGTGTTCTTCAACTCGCGCACACGCCGCTCGATGGTCTTCTTCAGATGCTTGAGCGCGGGCAGCAGCTGCTCGCTCACAGTGAGCGTGGCACTGACGTGGATGGCGGTGGGAATCACGTCGTTCGAACTCTGCCCGTAGTTGACGTGATCGTTGGGGTGCACCTTGGTGCCCGCTTTGGCCGCGAGGTGGGCGATCACCTCGTTGGCATTCATATTGGTGCTGGTGCCCGAGCCGGTCTGGAATACATCGATGGGGAACTGGTCGTCGAACTGCCCATCAGCCACCGCCAGCGCGGCCTTGCGGATAGCCACCGCCTGCCCTTTGCGCAGATGGCCAAGCGACAGATTGGCCTCGGCCGCAGCGGCCTTGATCAGGCCCAGCGCGCGGATGAAAGGACGCGGCAAGTGCAGGCCGGAAATGGGAAAATTGTTGACGGCACGCTGGGTTTGCGCGCCGTACAGCGCATCGGTAGGGACCTTCAGCTCGCCCATGCTGTCGTGTTCGATGCGGTACGGACTCATACGTGGATTCCTTGGATGAAGAGGTCTGCCGGCGACTATAGGCCGGCTTTCGTTAGAGTCATGCCAATGCCTTGCGCGGTGCAAACCACCCACTTACGCCGTCCTCGGGCCGCACCCGTTGTAAAATGCCCGCTTTCCCGCTTCTGGATTGCCCTCGATGTCCTCCCACGCCCTGACCGCCCTGTCGCCGCTGGACGGCCGTTACGCCAGCAAGGCCGAAGCGCTGCGCCCGATCTTCAGCGAGTTCGGCCTGATGCATCGCCGCGTACACGTGGAAATCGAGTGGTTGCTGGCCCTGGCTACCGACAAGGGCATCGCCGAGCTGCCGGCGTTCTCGCCGGCGCAGGTCGCGCAGCTCAAAGCCATCGCCGCCGATTTCAGCGTGGACGACGGCGCCCGCATCAAGACCATCGAAGCCACCACCAACCACGACGTGAAGGCGGTGGAGTACTTCATCAAGGAACGCATCGGCAACGATGCCGCGCTGGCCCAGGCCAAAGAGTTCGTGCACTTCGCCTGCACCAGCGAGGACATCAACAATCTGTCTTACGCGCTGATGCTGCACGACGCGCGCGAACGGGTGCTGCTGCCGGCGTTCGATCGCATCATCGCCAAGCTGCGCGAACTGGCTCATGCCAACGCCGCCCTGCCGATGCTTTCACGCACGCATGGTCAGACCGCGTCGCCGAGCACGCTGGGCAAGGAACTCGCCAATGTCGTTGCGCGCCTGGAGCGCCAGCGCAAGCAGCTCGCCGCGCTGGAAGTGCCGGGCAAGATCAACGGCGCCGTGGGCAACTACAATGCGCACGCCATCACCTACCCCGAGCTGGATTGGCGCGGTTTCTCGCAGCGCTTCGTCGAAAGCCTGGGCCTGGACTACAACCCCTACACCACGCAGATCGAGCCGCATGACGGCGTGGCCGAGTACTGCGATGCGGTGCGCCGCGCCAACATCATCCTGATCGATCTGGCGCGCGACATCTGGGGCTACATCTCGCTGGGTTACTTCAAGCAGTCGCTGAAGGCAGGCGAGGTCGGCTCCTCCACCATGCCGCACAAAGTCAATCCGATCGACTTCGAGAATGCGGAAGGCAACTTCGGCCTCGCCAATGCTCTGCTCGGCCACTTCGCCGAGAAGCTACCGATCAGCCGCTGGCAGCGCGACCTCACCGACTCCACCGTGCTGCGCGCGCTCGGCACCGCCTTCGGCCACACGCTGGTCGCACTGGAATCGCTGCAAAAGGGCCTTGGGAAATTGACCGTCAACGCCGACCGCCTCGCCGCTGACCTCGACGCCAGCTGGGAAGTGCTGGCCGAAGCCGTGCAGACCGTGATGCGCCGCTACGGCCTGCCGGAGCCGTACGAACAGCTCAAGGCGCTGACCCGCGGCCAGGGCATCACCAAGGATTCCATGCGCGACTTCATCACCGGCCTCGACCTGCCGGCGGATGCGAAACAGCGCCTGCTGGAGCTGACGCCAGGCGGTTACATTGGCTTGGCGGAATCGCTGGCGAAGGACATCTGATTCTCCACAAAGGCCCGCTCATGCGGGCCTTTGTGTATTCACTCCACCTCGTCCGAACCCTCATTGACACCTTCGAACAAGAAGGTCGATAGATAGCGCTCGCCGGTGTCAGGCAGCATCGCCAGCAACACGGAGCCTTCCGTCGCATCCTTCGCCACCTGCAACGCGGCCGCCAGCGTCGCACCAGCCGAGATGCCTACGAAGATGCCCTCCTGCTGCGCCAATGCGCGCGAAGTGTCGCGGGCCAGTACATCGTCGATCGGCAGGATCTCGTGCGCCACGGTGCGGTTGAGCACGGCGGGCACGAAGTCCGGCGTCCAGCCCTGGATCTTGTGCGGCTGCCACGCCTTGCCGGAAAGCAGCGCGGCGCCGGCCGGCTCGCTGGCGATCACCTTCACCTCGGGACGCGCCACCTTCAGCACCTCACCCACGCCGGTGAGCGTGCCACCCGTGCCCCAGCCGGTGACAAAGTAATCGAGCCGTCGGCCGGCGAAATCGCGAAGGATCTCGGGCGCTGTGGTGTTGCGGTGGTATTCCGGGTTGGCAGGATTCTCGAACTGGCGCGCGAGGAACCAGCCATGCTTCTCGGCCAGTTCCGCAGCCTTTTTCACCATGCCGCTGCCACGCTCGGCCGCTGGCGTCAGCAGCACTTTGCCGCCATAGGCGCGGATCAACTTGCGGCGTTCGATCGAGAAGGTTTCCGTCATCACAGCCACGAACGGATAGCCGCGCGCCGCGCACACCGCCGCCAGCGCCACACCGGTGTTGCCGGACGTCGCCTCGATCACCGTCTGGCCGGGCTTCAGGGTGCCACGGCGTTCGGCATCGAGAATGATCGCGATGGCGAGTCGATCCTTCACCGAACCGGCCGGATTGAAGGCCTCCACTTTGACGTAAAGCTCGACATGCTTCGGCGCCAACCGGTGCAGCTTCACGATCGGTGTATTGCCGATGGTGTCGAGAATGCTGTTGTAGATCATGGGTCACTCCATGGAACCAGAAGGGAAACGGCGTCGGCGATGGTGCACCCACGCAGGTGAAAATTTATGTCAAGCGCGATGGACAGCTGCGGCCAGGAGGGGCCAGCGCCTCGGTTCCACCCCACTGGCGCGAGTCTCGCATTCTCTTGACCGGATCTCGCCGAGCGGCGGCTCGCCAAACCAGGCCAATGATGACGCGAGCGCCGCCACCTCGCCCAGGATCAGCAGGGCCGGCGAGCGCACTTCGTGAGTCAAGGCCAATGCCGCCACCGCATCCAGCGTGCCGGTCACCACCCTCTGCCCGGTGCGGGACCCATTTTCGACCAACGCGAAAGGCGTACTCTCTGCGCGGCCATGAGCCAACAGACGCTCCTGCAATGTTCCCAGTTCGCTCACGCCCATGTAAACCGCCAGCGTCTGCCGCTCCTGCGCCAGCGCCGCCCAGTCCAAGGTGTCGTGCGAGCCTTGGCAATGCGCGGTAACGAAGCGCACCGATTGCGCATGCTCGCGATGGGTCAGCGGAATGCCGGCATAAGCGGCGCACGCCAGCGCCGCTGTGATGCCGGGAACCACTTCGTAGGGAATGCCATGTGCGCGCAAGTATTCCAGCTCCTCGCCGCCGCGACCGAATACGAAAGGATCGCCGCCCTTGAGACGCACGACTCGCCGCCCTGCGCGCGCATGTTCAAGCAACAGGGCGTGGATCTGCCCCTGCGTCGCATGGTGATGACCCGCCTGCTTGCCTACTTCGATGCGCTCGGCATCGCGACGAGCCAGGGCAAGTACTTCGCCGCTGACCAAGCGGTCGTGCAGGATCACGTCGGCTTCGTTCAAGGCACGCAGGCCACGCAATGTGAGCAATCCCGGATCACCCGGACCGGCGCCTACCAGCACGACCGAACCGATGGAACGAGTGGCTGCTGCGGCCAGCGACTGTTCCGCTTCGGCCTCCGCCAGGGCTGGCTGGCCTCGCCGCAAAAAACTCAACACCGGGCCGGTGAGCAAATGCTCGTAGTAGCGGCGCCGGGCACTCAGCTCCGGCAAGCGCTCTCGAATATGTGAGCGCAGGCGAGATGCCAAGGCGGCCAGCGGCCCCAACGCAGGATCAAGCAAGGTTTCCAGCTGCTCCCGCAACAGGCGCGCAAGCACCGGCGCTTCCCCGCCACTGGAGATCGCAACCGTCACCGGCGCCCGATCGACCACCGCCGGCACATGGAAACTGGATAGATCGGCATCATCGACGACGTTGACGAACAGCCGCCGCTGCCCGGCCAGCATCGCTATATGCCGATTGAGCACGGGATCGCCGGTAGCGGCGATCACCAACCACGCTTTGTCGAGCCAGCTGTCCTCGAAGCCTCCCGTTCGCACGGCGATCCGTCCTGCATCGGCCCAGATCTGCAGGGTCGGCGTCAACGTGATCGCACCGACAGTCACCGATGCGCCGGCATCCAGCAGTGCCGCGGCCTTCCGCTCACCGACCGTGCCACCGCCCACCACCAGCACCGACCGGCCAGCAAGATCGGCGAACAAGGGATACAACTTCATGGACGGGCAGACTCCGATGGACCTATGCCTTCAACGGCGGGCCATCCACGCTAGGCAGGCGTCTTTCTTCGCACAAATGATTTATGGCTCTCGTCTTATGCCTGCGGGTTATGTGCCTCATCTCAAAACGAGAGAAATTCGCCACCCATCGTTGACGACATCATTAAATGGATGTATAGACGTCTAAATCATGAGCGACCCAACCTTCAACACACGCGCCGTCGCGGCCCTCCACCCAAGGCAGGCCCAAGATCTTGCGACGTCTATCTCGTCTCATGCGCGCATCGACATGCGATGTACCCCTGTAGCGGACCCGAGCCCTCAAGCCATCTCTGCCCGCCCAAGGATCTCTTCGCATGACCCTGACTCAATTGCGCTATCTCGTCGCCATCGCCGACGCTGGCCTCAACATCACGCTGGCCGCGGAACGCGTGCATGCCACCCAACCCGGACTCAGCAAGCTGCTCAAGCAGCTTGAGGACGAACTCGGTTTCCAGCTATTCCATCGCAAAGGCCGCAGCCTGGATTCGATCACCCACGCTGGCAGCCATGTGCTGGAACGCGCCCGCACCATCCTGGCCGAGGCCACCAATATCCGCTCCATCGCCGCCAACCTGCGCAACGAATCGCGCGGCACGCTGCACATCGCCACTACCCACACCCAAGCCCGCTTCGCCCTACCCAACGCCGTCGCTGCGCTGAGTCGCCAGTACCCGCAAGTCAGCGTGCATCTGCAACCCTCCGCTGATGCAGATGTGATGGGCCTGCTGGAAGGTGGACACGTCGATCTCGCCATCGTCAGCACCGCCGACGGCACACCGCCCGCCAGCGGCATCGCCCTGCCCGCCTATCGCTGGAACCGCGTCGTGCTCGCACCGCAAGACCACCCGCTGGCGACCCTGCGCCGCCCACCCACCCTCGATGAGCTGGCCGACGTACCCCTGATCAGCTACGACTCCTCGCTCAAGGCGACATCCTCCTTAAGCCGCGCCTTCCATGCCGCCAACCTGCATCCCCAGATCGCCATGACGGCGAGCGATGCCGACCTGATCAAAACCTACGTGCGCGCCGGCCTGGGCATCGGGATACTCGCCGAGATGGCACTACTCCCCGGCGACACCGCCGACCTTCGCACCCTACCCGCCGATCACTTATTCGCACCCTGCACGACATGGATCGTGCTACGTCGCGAAAGCGTGCTACGTGAATACGCCCTGGAATTCATCGGCTTGTTTGCGCCGCATCTGGAACGACGCGCCATCAGTCGCTTGCTGGCGAGTTCCGGCACCTCGGCCACGCATTGGCCGGCGATTCCGCATTGGCGGGAGCGCGTAGCGTTGGTGACTGCGGACATGGATTGAGGCTTATGCGAGCTGCTCGTTGAGGTGCATCAAGCCCACAAAGTAGCAACGCACTCTCGAGCACCCACCCCTCACCCCAACCCTCTCCCCGGAGGGGAGCGGGAGGTGCGCAGTACAGGCGATGCGAAGCGAGCCTGTAACGGGTCCCCTGTGGAGCGGTGAGGGTTGGACGATCAGGCCCCAAAAGGGGCGCAGGCATGGATGCCTGCGCCTTTTCGACACGACAGGGACGTCGTGTCGAAAAGCCCGGCCAGCCCTCACGGACCCGCAGGCGAAGCCGGAGGGCGCGGAACTGGGGTGGTCTTTCTCTTGGTTACTTCTCTTGACTCCGGGCATCCATGCCCTCCGCCCTTCGGGCCAGCTGCGCTGTTCGCCTTCGCTCCTGCTCAGGCGTGACCAAACAAAGAGAAGTGACCCGGCCTCCGGCAGGAGGACGGAAGCCCGCCGCAGGCGCGCCAGGGCACGCAGCCGCGACAACCGAGAGATAACGCCACTGGATTCCGGCCTACGCCGGAATGACGAAGTAAAAACGTTGTCGCGAGCACCCACCCCTCACCTCAATCCTCTCCCCAGAGGAGAGAGGAGGCGAAAGCAAAGAGCAACGCTCATGCGAGCACTAGCGTTACCTCACACCGTGAGCAAACCCCGGTCGCGCAGCAAACCAAGAATGTGCTGCGCCAACACCCCCGGCGCAGCCCCATTCCCATCCACCCGCAACTCCGGCTGCTCCGGCACCTCATACGGATCGCTGATCCCAGTGAAGTGCGCGATCTTCCCCGCGCGCGCCTGCGCATACAGCCCCTTGCGATCGCGTGCCTCGCACACCTCCAGCGCCGTCGCCACATGGATCTCGATGAAGTCGCCATGCGCCTCCACCAGGTTGCGCGCCTCGGCGCGCGCATCCGCATACGGCGCAATCGGTGCGCACACGGCGATGCCGCCATGACGCACGATCTCGCTGGCGACATAGCCGATGCGAGTCACGTTGGCGGCACGATCCTCACGCGAGAAACCCAGGCCGCGCGACAGGTGCCTGCGCACCTCGTCGCCGTCGAGCACGGTCACCGCGCGGCTGGTGTGTTCCAACAACTGGGATACCAACGCCTGCGCGATGGTCGACTTGCCCGCGCCCGACAAACCGGTAAAGAACAAGGCAAAACCCTTGGGCGCCTGCGCTGGATGACGCTCGCGCAAAATCCGCACCACCTCGGGGAAGCTAAACCAGGAAGGTATCTCGCTGCCCTCGTGCAGATGCCTGCGCAGCTGAGTACCGGAGATGTCTCGCACGTCATCGTCGGCCGCTACTTCCGTCGACGGCACATAGGTATCGCGGTTGGCTGCGTAGACCATCGCTGGGAATGGCACTACCTGGATGCCCAGCTCGTCCTGGTAGCGCTCCAGCAGCTGTTGCGCTTCGAACGGGCCATAGAACGGCTTGCCGTTGGAATCGTTGCCTGGGCCAGCATGGTCGCGACCCACGATGAAATGACTGGCACCGTAGTTCTTGCGGATGATCGCGTGCCACACCGCCTCGCGCGGGCCGCCCATGCGCATGGCCAACGGCAGCAGCGACAGCTTCGCGCTATCGGCCGGGTACTGCGGCAGCAGCGCGCGATAGCAACGCACGCGGGTGTAGTGATCCACATCGCCGGGCTTGGTACGCCCCACCGACGGTTGAATCAACAATTTCGCCCCAACCTTTTGCGCGGCGCGCAAGGTCAGCTCGCGATGGGCCCGATGCATGGGATTGCGCGTCTGGAAGGCGACGATGCGGCTCCAGCCGTTGTCCTCGAACCATTGGCGCAAGTAGCGCGGCGTATCGCGCAGTTCGGCAAAGTCGTAATGCACGGGCGGCTGGATGCCACGCAGGCGGCCACCGAGATAAACCGGTTGGGTACGTTCCAGCAATTCGGCTACGCCGGGATGCGCGCGATCGAGCGTACCGAAGACCTGCCGTGCCTCATGCTCGAGATCGGGGCGATAGATGTCCTGCACTTCCAGAACGGCGAGCGGCACGCCTTGTGTATCGCGCAGGGCAATCTCGCGACCTGCCGTCAATTGCGCGGCGAAGTCTTCGCTTACATCGAGGGCGATGGGAATCGGCCACAAGGTACCGTCCACCAAGCGTAGCTCTTCAACCACGCCCTGGTAATCGCGCTCGGTGAGAAAGCCCTCCAGTGGTGAGAACGCACCATTGAGCAGCAACTCCAGGTCGCATAGCTGCCGAGTGTTGAGATCGAGCGCCAGCAGACTGGCACTGTGTTGCTTCAAGACCTCGGCTTCCGCGGGTGAAAGATAAAGCTCTTTGAGCGTGCCGCCGTGCGGCGGGATCAGCAGCTCGTCGTCAAGCGCTTGGTGGATTGGGGCAAGTGCACTCTGGCTCATGATGATGATGTCTTTTGTCGGGGTAGTGGCGATGGAGATGGCTCACACGAGGCTGTGCAATCCGCACTCGCGCTTGAGGCCGAAGAAACGGGTGTCCTCGGCATCCATGCCCGGTTCCCAGCGACGCGTGGTATGGGTGTCGCCGATGGAGACGTAGCCCTGCTCCCACAGCGGGTGGTACGGCAAGTCGTGGCGTTGCAGGTACTGACCGATATCGCGGTCGCTCCAATCGGCGATGGGATGGAACTTCCAGCGCTCGTTGCGACGCTCGACAAAGGCGATGCTTTCCCGACTGCGCGACTGGCCG
The DNA here is from genome assembly GCF_026283965.1 of Dyella subtropica. GTDB lineage: Bacteria > Pseudomonadota > Gammaproteobacteria > Xanthomonadales > Rhodanobacteraceae > Dyella_D > Dyella_D subtropica. The sequence continues at coordinate 425,226 of NZ_JAPDPD010000001.1, read as the reverse complement.
CGACGCAGGCCGGCGAACCAGCTGCCAGCACCCAACTCGGTCAACGCGCGCTGCATCGGTTCGACCTTGCGCAGCTGGTTGTAACGGTCGATGCCCTCGACGCCCTGATCCCAAAGCTGCCCGTAGCGCGATTCCATCCATGCAGGGCTCAAGAGCGAGCGATACACCTTGAGGTTGAGCGACAGGCACTCAGCCAGTTCGTCGATGAATTGGTAGGTCTCGGGAAACAGGTAGCCGGTATCCACGAGTACCACCGGCAGATTGGAACGTTGCTGCGTCACCAGATGCAGCGACACCGCGGCCTGCGCACCGAAACTGGACGACAATACGTGCGTGCCAGGCGCATGCTCCAGCGCCCAGGCCACACGCTGCTCGGCGCTTTGCGTGGCGAGCCAGGCATTCAGCTCGGCCAGTGCTTTTGGCTCGTGCTGCGCTTCCTGCAAGATCGCACCATTCATACCGTCACCTCGACCGGGATGCGGCGCGACGGCGCCGGAGCGACCGCTCCCGAGCGCAGCAGGAAATCGCCGAAATGCTCGCCGTGCCCTCGCTCAAGCGCATAGCGCGCGAACAGCGGATCGAGCGCCTCGAGGATGGCCGTCTCGTCCACGTTCTCTCGATAGACTTGATTGAGTCGCTGCCCGCTGAAGTCGGCAGCCAGGCGCAGGTCGTAACGTCCCGGCCCGCGCCCGACCAGGGCGATCTCGCCGAGATAGGGGCGCGAGCAGCCATTTGGGCAACCGGAGATGCGCAGCAAAATAGGCGCATCGGACAAGCCATGCTCAGCCAGCAGAGCTTCCACCTTGTCCAGCAGAATCGGGAGGTAGCGCTCGGCTTCGGCCATGGCCAGACCGCAGGTCGGCAAGGCGACGCAAGCTACGGCGTGACGACGGATGCCACTGCGCTGCCGGTACCCATCCAGGCCGTGCGAATGCACGACGGCGTCGATCTGCGCGCGATCCTCCTCACGCACGTTCGCCACGATCACGTTCTGGTTGCAGGTCAGGCGGAAGTCGCCTTGATGCACCTTGGCCAGTTCGCGCAGGCCGCTCAGCCAGCGGCGCTCGCCCACGTCGGCGAGGCGCCCCGATTCGATCTGCAAGGTCAGATGCCAGCGGCCGTTATGGCCTTCGGTCCAGCCGTAGCGATCGCCATTGTGTTCGAAGCGATACGCGCGCTCGGGCTCCAGCGCAAAACCGAGCCGCGTTTCCAGTTCGGTCTTGAAAGCGTCAAGGCCGCGATGATCCAGCGTGTACTTCAAGCGCGCATGTTTGCGCTCGCTGCGATTGCCCCAGTCGCGCTGCAGGGCGACGATGGCTTCCGCTGTAGCGAACAAGCGTTCGGGCGGCACGAAACCGATCACGCTAGCCAGTCGTGGATATGTGGTCGGGTCGCCATGGGTGGCGCCCATGCCGCCCCCTATCGCGACATTGAAGCCGCGCAGCTCGCCCTGCTCGATGATGGCGATCAGGCCTAGGTCCTGTGCGAATACGTCGACGTCGTTGAGCGGCGGGATGGCCAGGCCGATCTTGAATTTGCGCGGCAGATACGTGGTGCCGTACAGCGGCTCAAGCTCCGGCTCGCCTACCAGCGCTTCGCCATCCAGCCAGATCTCGTGGTAAGCGCGCGTCTTCGGCGCCAGGCCGTCCGACAGTGCCGCCGCCCACTCGTAAGCCAAGGCATGGGCGCGGGTCGCTACCGGGTTCGGCGTGCTCACCACATTGCGCACTACGTCACCGCAAGCGGCGATAGTGCTGGCCAGGGCGTCGTGGATCGCAGCGATGGTCGGCTTGAGCTTGCGCTTGATGATGCCGTGCCACTGGAACGTCTGCCGCGTGGTGATGCGCAGCGTGCCGTTGGCGTACTCGCGTGCCAGGCGATCGAACTCCAGCCATTGCACTGGCGTCACCACACCGCCTGCCAGGCGGGCACGCAGCATGAAGGAATACGCTGGCTCCAGTTTCTGCCGGCGACGCTCGTCGCGCAGATCGCGGTCGTCCTGCTGGTAGCTGCCGTGGAACTTCAGCAGCTTGCCGTCGTCGTCGCTGATCGCGCCGGTGATGGGGTCGCGCAGACCCTCGGCAATGCTGCCGCGCAGGTAGCGGCTATCGGCCTTGATACGTTCTAAGTCGGAAAGCGCGGGGTTGGAAGGCGCGGAGTTGGAAGGCAATGTCGTCATGTCAGTACACGTCGCGGGCATAGCGGCCCTGTTGCAGGAGTTCGGCGAGCCAGTCCTTGGCATCTTCCGTCGACTGGCCGCCATGCTCGGCGACGATGTCAATCAGGGCCGCGTGCACATCCTTGGCCATGTGGGTGGCGTCGCCGCAAACGTAGAGATGCGCGCCATCCTTCAACCATGCGTAAAGCTCGGAGCCATGCTCGCGCAGGCGATGCTGCACGTAGATCTTCTCGGCGGCATCGCGCGAGAAGGCCAGATCCAGCCTATGTAGCGCGCCCTGCTTCAGGGCCTCCTGCCATTCCAGCTGATAGAGAAAGTCCTGCTCGAAATGCCGGTTGCCGAAGAACAACCAGTTACGCCCGCTTGCGCCGGTTTCACGACGTTCCTGCACGAAGGCGCGGAACGGAGCGACACCGGTGCCGGGGCCGATCATGATGATGTCGCGGGAAGGATCGGCTGGCAGACGGAAGCGCTCGTTCGGCTCGATGAAGACCGGGACGCGGGCGTCCTCATCGCTGGCCGCGAGAAAGGACGTTGCGGCACCCCAATGCGGCTCGCCATGCGCGTGGTAGCTCACGGTGGCTATCGTGAGGTGCACTTCATCGCCCACGGCCCTGGTGCTGGAGGCGATGGAGTAAAGGCGTGGCGTGAGTGGACGAAGGGCCACTACCAGTGCTTGTGCTTGCCAAACGCCGCGATGAAGGCGCAGCAGATCGATCGGTTGGTATTCGGCCAGCAGGCGCGCGAAGTCGGCGGACTGCTCCGGCTGCAGTGCACGCACCAGTTCATCACTTCCGCTGGCTGCGGCATGGGCCGTCACGAAGGAGCGGGTCAACCGGGTGAGTTCGCGCTCGTTCGACAACCAGCGCGCCAACGGCAGGCTGCGGCCTTCGTGGCTTACTTCCTGCGCGCCGTCCAACTGCAGCACGTCCAGCCATTGCTGCACCAGGGCCGGGGGATTTTGCGGCCACACGCCGAGCGCATCGCCGGGCTCGTAGGAGAGCCCGGCGTCTTCCAGCGACAGCTCCAGATGACGAACCTCTCGCTCGCTATCGCGAGAGACGATGCGCTGGTTCGCCAGCACGGTGGCGGCGAACGGTTGCTCACGAGAATACGTCGTGCGGCTTGGTACCGCCTGCAAGGTAGGCACGCGCGTCACCGAAGCCGGCGTCTTCACCACCACCTCGCGCGCCCGCTCCAACACAGCGCTTGCCCACGGCGCGGCGACGGCCTCGACATCCACATCGGCTTCGCCCAGCGAGGCGAGACGCGTGCCGCCCAGCTCGGCGAACCTTGCGTCGAGCTGGCGGCCGATGGCGCAGAACTGCGGATAACTTGAATCGCCCAGGCCGAGCACGGCGAACTGCAGGGAAGGCAGACGTGGCGCGCGGCGCCCCGTGATGAACTCGACCAGGCCACGGGCATCGTCCGGCGGCTCGCCTTCGCCCTGGGTGCTGATGACCACCACCAGGTAGCGCTCCTGCGCCAGCTCGCGCTGAGGGTAGGCATCAGCCCGCACCAGACGCACCGGGAGATGGGCCAACTCGATGCGCTGGCTCAGCTGTTCGGCGATGCGCCGGGCGTTGCCGGTCTGGCTGCCGTAGAGCACGGTAACTCGCTCGCCGGCCTGGACCCGTGCGACTGGCGCAACCGTTTGCACGCCTGCCGCCAGGACCGAGCTGCGCGCGGCGATCCAATACAACTCATGAGGCGCCAACCCTTCGAGCAGTCGTTCCAACTGCACTGCCTTGTCGACCGGCAGGGGCGACGCGATCGGACCGGGAGAAACCACAGCGTTCAATGTGCATCCTTTGGACGTCTATACACCTTTACGCCCAAAATTAGATGCGACCACTCCTTTTATGAAAGGAAGTATCGACATATGCACATATCGATCCATTATCTCTTCATCAAAGCCTCCCTCTCGGGGATTGCCCCCCAAGCCGGCGTCAGACCCGCCCTGGCGCGGGACCGACGTCCCTGCGCTTACAATGCGCGGATGACCAAGACCCCCACCCTCCCGATTGAAGTCCGCGGCTCCGCCAAGCACCCCCTGGGCATGAGCCCGGCGCAGTTCCTGCGCGATTACTGGCAGAAGCGCCCGCTATTGATCCGCAACGCGTTTCCGAACTTCACGCCCCCGATCGAACCCAACGACCTGGCCGGCCTGGCCTGCGAGGAATCGGCGCTGTCCCGCCTGATCGTTCATGACGAGAAGCGCGACCGTTGGAACGTAAAAGTCGGCCCGCTGAGCGAGGACGACTTCTCCAAGACCCCGGCCGCCAACTGGACCCTGCTGGTGCAGGACGTAGACAAATGGGACGCGGATGTCGCCGCCCTGCTGGAGTCGTTCCGCTTTCTGCCCAGCTGGCGTGTAGACGACATCATGATTTCCTACGCCGAACCCGGCGGTGGTGTCGGCGCCCACGTGGACCAGTACGACGTGTTCCTGCTGCAGGGCCTGGGCCAGCGTCACTGGGGGATCAGCGATGACCCAGCGGCCCCCAAGGATTTCCGCGACGACGTGGAACTGAAGCAGCTCAAGCACTTCGAACCCACGCACGAATGGCTGCTCGAACCGGGCGACATGCTTTACCTGCCCCCCGGCGTGCCGCATGACGGCGTCGCTTTTGGCGGCCCGTGCATGACCTTCTCGGTCGGCATGCGCGCCCCCTCGCGCGCGGAACTGACCGGCGACCTGGCCGACTACCTTGCCGAACGCCTGCCCGACGAGCTGCGCTACACCGATGCCGACCTCACGCCGGTCAAGGCCCCCGGCGAGATCGACCGCGCCACGCTGGTCCGCCTTAAGCAGGCATTGCCATTCGCCGCCGCGCTGGACGATACCCTGCTGACCGACTGGTTCGGCTGCTTCATCACCCGCTATCGCAACGCGCAAGTACCTGCCCATCCGGAGAAGCCGTTGACCGAAGCGGCCCTGCAGAAGTTGCTCGACGGCGGCGCCCAGATGCTGCGCCACCCCTGGGCTCGAACGGCTTGGGCCAAGGGTAAGGTCGGCGCCACACTGTTTGTCAGCGGACACGCCTACCCTGCCCCCGCCGCTCTGGCCGAGCAACTGTGCGACCAGCGTGTGCTGGCCTTCGACAAGAAGCCATCCGTAGCTGATCGCGCCGTATTGCTGGCCCTGATCAACGACGGCCACCTGCTGCCACAGAAGCCGCGCCGACGATGAACCTGCAGGACTTCCACCTGGAACACGCCGACTGGGCCCGCGAGCGGGATCGCGAAGCCCTGCGCGCGATCCGGCTGGAAGTCTTTGTGCACGAGCAGGGGGCACCTGAAGCGCTCGAGTGGGACGAACTGGACGAGCCCTCGACCCACGTGCTCGCCCGAGACCCCTCCGGCCAACCGATCGGCTGCGGCCGGCTGACCACCAAGCACAAGATCGGCCGCATGGCCGTGCGCCAACCGTGGCGCGGCACGGGCGTTGGTCTCGCACTGCTGCGCGAACTGGTCGGCCGCGCCCGTGGACTGGGCTGGACCGAGGTCTCGCTGGACGCCCAGGTCGCAGCCATCGGCTTCTATGAGCGCGAAGGTTTCGTAGCCGAAGGCGAGGTCTTCGACGATGCCGGCATCCCCCATCGGACGATGACTTTGTCACTAGCCGCCGCATCGCGCCCGGCCGCCGTCACTCCAGAAGCCTTGCCCGCGGGCAGTCGCAGCGAGCTCGCCACTACCCGCCTGCAGCTGCTGCGTGAAGCCCGCAACCGGCTGATGATCTACCAGCCGACGCTATCCACCGATATCTATAGCTGCGCCGCCGAACTGGATGAGTTGAGGCGCATCGCCACTTCCGGCCGCGGCGCGGACATCCGCATCCTGCTGCACGATGCGGCCGCCGCTTTGCGCGACAGCCACCGGCTGGTGGCGCTGGCTCAGCGCTTGCCCAGCGTGGTGCGGGTCCGCACACCGGTAGAGGAACTCGACCTCGCCCATAGCGCCGCCTACCTGCTCACCGATAGCGGCGGTTACCTATTTCAGCCGGAAGCCAGCCGGCCACAAGGGCGCGCGGCCGCCCACGATCATGCCGGGCAGGCTCCGTTGCGACAGCACTTCAATGAGTTGTGGGAACGCTCGGTCCGCGCAACGGCCTTGCAACCGCTTGATCTGTAGCGCCGAACTGAACGCCAGCCGGCTGCGCCATGCGGGCCACCCAGCGCCACTCATCCAGCACAAATCCAGCTAAACGCGCGACCTACAACGATGGTCGGCACCTCGCCCCTCGAAATATTGCGCGTCAACCCCACTTCAACCTCGTTTGCCGGGTTGCCGCGTCGCAGCACCCCAGGGCTATAATTAACGGGATTTTTCCCCGCTATCCGCTTGGGTCGACGCTGCCCTTAAGGTGGATGGCTGCAGGCCTACCTTCCTCACCGGTGGTGACGTGAGCACAAATCTGATTCGCGAGTTCTTTGATTCGTCCCAACTCGCCGGCGGTAACGCCGATTACGTCGAGCAGCTGTATGAATCCTGGTTGGCCGACACTGCGTCGGTACCCACCGAATGGAACCAATACTTCGAGACCTTCAAAGGCCGCGAGTCGGGGGACGTTCCCCACTCTGCGGCCATTGCGCGTATTGAGGCCGCTCAAAAGCAGCGCGGCCCTGTCGCCGCCGCCGCCCCCATGGACGATGCCCACGCGCGCAAACAGGCCGCCGTGCTGCGCATCCTCACGGCCTACCGTTCGCGCGGCCACCTGGCCGCCAACCTCGATCCGCTGGGCCTGAGCGAGAAGCTGCCGGCGCCGGATCTCGGCCTGGCCTTCCACGGCCTGAGCGACGCCGATCTCGATACCGAGTTCGATTGCGGCAACTATGCCGGTGGCGGCCAGCGCCTGAAGCTGCGCGAGCTGCTGACCCGACTCAAGAAGGTGTACACCCACACCCTTGGCGTCGAGTTCATGCACATCAGCAACCATGAACAGCGCAACTGGCTCTACTCCCACCTGGAGCAGGCCAACGGCCATGCCGGGCTGGACAAGGCCGGTAAACAGCGCGTGCTGGCCGGCTTGACCGCTGCCGAAGGCCTGGAGCGCTACCTGCACACCAAGTACGTCGGCCAGAAGCGTTTCTCGCTGGAAGGCGGCGACAGCTTGATCCCGATGGTCGACGACATGGTCCGCGACGCCGGCGACAACGGCATCAAGGAAGTGGTCATCGGTATGGCCCATCGTGGCCGCTTGAACATGCTGGTGAACATTCTCGGCAAGCCGCCGAAGACCCTGTTCAACGAGTTCGAAGGCAAGTTCGAGCATCCGGACGATCCGGCGCACTCCGGCGATGTGAAGTACCACATGGGCTTCTCCGCCGACGTCAAGACGCCCAAGGGCGGCGTGCACGTCGCGCTGGCGTTCAACCCGTCGCATCTGGAGATCGTCAACCCGGTCGTGGCCGGTTCGGTGCATGCGCGCCAGAGCCGTCGCCGCGATACCGAACATCGCCAGTCGATGGCCGTGCTGGTGCACGGCGACGCGGCGCTGGCCGGCCAGGGTGTGAACATGGAATTGTTCAACATGTCGCAGGCGCGCGGTTTCAAGATCGGCGGCAGCCTGCACATCGTGGTGAACAACCAGGTGGGTTTCACCACCTCCAATCCGCAAGATGCGCGCTCCACGCTGTATTGCACCGACCTGGCCAAGATGGTCAACGCGCCGGTGTTCCATGTGAACGGCGACGATCCGGAAGCCGTGATCCAGGCCACCCGCCTCGCATACGAGTTCCGCAAGCAGTTCCGCAAGGACGTGGTAATCGACCTGGTCTGCTATCGCCGCCACGGCCATAACGAGGCCGACGAGCCGGCTGCGACCCAGCCCGTGATGTACCAGATCATCCGTGCCCGCCCCACCACCCGCGACCTGTATGCGCAGCAGCTGGTGAAAGAAGGTGTGATCGCCGACGGCGACGGGCAGAAACTGTTCGACGACTACCGCACACGCCTGGAAGCCGGCGACTCGATGACCGAGCTGACTGGTGCGCTGGTCAAGGACATCGAGGTGGACTGGAACCAGTTCATCGGCGGCAAGCTGTCAACCCAGACCGACACGGGCGTGCCCAAGCAGAAGCTGATCGAGTTGGCCAACAAGATCCTCGATCTGCCCAAGGACATCACCTTGCAGTCGCGCGTCGCCAAGATCTACGACGACCGCCGCAAGATGGCCGCTGGCGAGCTGGCAGGCGACTGGGGCTTTGCCGAGAACCTGGCCTACGCCACGCTGATCGACCAGGACTACAACCTGCGCCTGGTCGGCCAGGACTGCGGCCGCGGTACGTTCTTCCATCGCCATGCCGTGCTGCATGACCAGAAGGACGGCCACACCTTCATGCCACTGACCAGCGTGCGCGCGAGCGCCGATGTCGAAGTGATCGACTCGCTGCTCAGCGAAGAAGCCGTGATGGCATTCGAGTACGGCCACGCCACCACGGATCCGTACACCCTGCACATCTGGGAAGGCCAGTTCGGCGACTTCGCCAACGGCGCGCAGGTGGTGATCGACCAGTTCATCAGCTCCGGCGAAGCGAAGTGGAACCGCCTGTGCGGTCTCGCACTGTTCCTGCCGCACGGCTACGAAGGCCAGGGCCCGGAGCACTCCTCCGCCCGCCTGGAGCGCTTCCTGCAGCTGTGCGCGCTGGACAATATGCAGGTCTGCGTGCCGACCACGCCGGCCCAGGCGTTCCACATGATCCGCCGCCAGATGGTGCGCCCGACACGCAAGCCGCTGATCGTGATGACGCCGAAGTCGCTGCTGCGCCACAAGCTGGCCATCTCCACGCTGGACGAACTTGCTACTGGCGGCTTCCAGCTGGTGATCCCGGAACATCGCGACCTGCCGGCCAAGAAGGTCAAGCGCGTCGTACTGTGCTCCGGCAAGGTCTACTACGACCTGCTGGAAGAAGCCGAGAAGCGCGGCCTGACCGACGTCGCGATCATGCGCGTCGAGCAGCTCTATCCATTCCCGCGCATCGAAGTCACGGCCGAACTGGAGAAGTTCGCTTCCGCCAAGGAAGTGATGTGGTGCCAGGAAGAGCCGATGAACCAGGGCGCCTGGTTCCAGATCCGTCATCACCTGCAAGCCTGCGTCGGCAGCAAGCAAAGCCTCTCCTACGCGGGACGCGCTCGCTCGCCGGCACCGGCTGCCGGACACCTCAATACCCACGTCGCCGAACAGGCGGCGCTCGTCGAACAGGCGCTGGTCGCGCCGATCGGCACCGACCACGCTGCGGAGTAAGCTCGCATGTCTATTGAAGTCAAAGTCCCCGTTCTGCCCGAGTCTGTCTCCGACGCCACCATTGCAACCTGGCACAAGAAGGCCGGCGACGCGGTCAAGCGCGACGAGAACCTGGTCGACCTCGAAACCGACAAGGTGGTGCTGGAAGTGCCGGCCCCGGTCGACGGCGTGATCAAGGAACTGAAGTTCCAGACCGGCGACACCGTGACCAGCCAGCAGGTGATCGCGGTGATCGAGGAAGGTGCCGTTGCCGCTGCGCCGGCTCCCGCCGCTGCCGCACCGGCTCCGGCGCCCGCCGCCGAAGCGCCGAAGGCTGCCGCCAAGGGCACTGAGGATCTGTCCCCGGCTGGCCTGCGCGTGGCTACCGAACAGCACATCGACCCGTCCAAGGTCGCCGGCACCGGCCGCGATGGCCGCGTGACCAAGGAAGACCTGGTCAACTATGGCAAGGGTGGTGCCGCTGCGCCGGCCGCTGCTGCCGCACCGGCCGTCAAGCCGACCCCGGGCGCCCGTCCGGAAGAGCGCGTGCCGATGACCCGCATCCGCGCACGCATCGCCGAGCGCCTGATGCAGTCGAAGAACTCCATCGCCATGCTCACCTCGTTCAACGAAGTGAACCTGGCCGAAGTGGTGAAGATGCGTAAGTCGCTGGGCGAGCAATTCGAGAAGTCGAACGGCGTGAAGCTCGGCTTCATGAGCTTCTTCGTCAAGGCCGCCGCCGAAGCGCTGAAGCGCTACCCGGTGGTCAACGCCTCGGTCGATGGCAACGACATCATCTATCACGGCTACCAGGACATCTCGATCGCCGTGTCCACCGACAAGGGCCTGGTCACGCCGGTGCTGCGCGACGTGCAGGACATGGGCTTCGCCGATGTCGAGAAGGGCATCCTCAACTACGCCAAGAAGGCGCGTGACGGCAAGCTGGGCCTGGATGACCTGCAGGGCGGCACCTTCACCATCACCAACGGCGGCACCTTCGGTTCGCTGCTGTCGACCCCGATCGTGAACCCGCCGCAGAGCGCGATCCTTGGCATGCACGCCATCAAGGAGCGCGCCATCGTCGAGAACGGCCAGGTGATCGCCGCCCCGATGATGTACATCGCCCTGAGCTACGACCATCGCATCATCGATGGCAAGGACGCGGTGCTGTTCCTGGTCGACATCAAGAACCAGCTCGAGAACCCGCAGCGGATGCTGCTTGGTCTCTGATCGCCGCCCCGGCGATCAGAAATAGGTAACGAAGCTCTAGCGGCGAGTTGTGATACACCGTTCACGCTCGCCGCACTTCTCCCCCGCTCCACCCTGACACGCCACCAGTGCGCGTCACGCAGCAAGGAAAAACCATGAGCGACAAATTCGACGTCATCGTCATCGGCGCCGGCCCGGCCGGCTATGTGGCCGCGATCCGCGCCGCACAGCTGGGCCTGAAGACCGCCTGCGTGGACGCCTTCACCGGCAAGGACGGCAAGCAGGCACTCGGCGGCACCTGCCTCAACGTGGGCTGCATCCCGTCCAAGGCGCTGCTGGATTCGTCCAAGCAGTTCCATAACCTGACGCACAACTTCGCGGTCCACGGCATCACCGCCGACAACCCGAAGATCGACGTGGCCACCTTCATCGGCCGCAAGGACAAGATCGTCAAGCAGTTCACCGGTGGTATCGGTCAGCTGTTCAAGGCGAACAAGGTCACGCCGTACTACGGCACCGGCAAGCTGCTCAAAGGCAATAGCGTCGAGATCACCGCCGCCGACGGCAGCAAGCAGACCATCAGCGCCACCAACGTCATTCTCGCCTCCGGCTCGGTGCCGATCGAGCTGCCGTTCGCCAAGTTCGACGGCAAGATGATTGTCGACAACGCTGGCGGCCTGGATTTCACCGAGGTACCCAAGCGCCTGGGCGTGATCGGCGCCGGTGTGATCGGCCTTGAGCTGGGCAGCGTGTGGAAGCGCCTGGGTTCGGACGTGACCATTCTCGAAGCGCTGCCGGACTTCCTCTCGGTGGCCGACGCCGACGTGGCCAAGATCGCCGCCAAGGAATTCGCCAAGCAGGGCCTGGCCATCAAGCTGAGTGCCAAGCTGACCAAGGCGGAGGTCAAGAACAACGAAGTGGCGCTGACCTACGAAGACAAGGACGGCGCACACGAACTCGTCGTCGACAAGCTGCTGGTCGCCGTGGGCCGTCGCGCCTACACCACCGGCCTGCTGGCTGACGATACCGGCGTGAAGCTGGACGAGCGTGGCCGTATCATGGTCGACGAGCACAACCACACCGGCGTCGATGGCGTGTGGGCGATCGGTGACGCCGTGCGCGGCCCGATGCTTGCGCACAAGGGCTCCGAGGAAGGCGTGGCCGTGGCCGAGTGGATCGCCGGCAAGGCGGGCCACATCAACCTCGACACGGTGCCGTGGGTGATCTACACCGAGCCGGAAATCGCCTGGGCCGGCAAGACCGAGAAGGAACTGAAGGACGCCGGCATTCCGTACAAGGTCGGCACCTTCCCGTTTGCCGCCATCGGCCGCGCCGTGGCCATGAACGAGGCCATTGGCCAGGTGAAGATCATCGCCCACGCCGAAACCGATCGCCTGCTCGGCGCGCACATGGTCGGCCCGGGCGTGTCCGAGCTGATCGCCGAAGCTGTGGTGACCATGGAGTTCAAGGGCTCCGCCGAAGACCTGGCGCGCATCGTCCACGCCCACCCAACCCTGTCGGAAGCTGTGCACGAAGCCGCCCTGTCGGTCGACAAGCGCGCTATTCACAAGGGTAACTGAGGGCAGGATGCCCTCATCCCGTGCAGGCCATGGATGGCCGGTGATACGGGATCCAAGGCCCGCTCGTGGCAACAGGGGCGGGCCGTCGCTTTTAAAGAACGCAACCACGGACGCCCCGATGCCTCAACCCACCGCCCTCTGCGTTTACTGCGGCTCCAGCTCCGGCAAGCATCCTGAGTACGCCGAACAAGCTCGCGCCTTTGGCACTGAGATGGCCCGTCGCGGTATCGCGCTGGTTTATGGCGGCGGCAACGTGGGTTTGATGGGTACGGTGGCGGACGCCGTACTCGCGGCTGGCGGCAAGGTGGTCGGCGTCATTCCACGCCAACTGGTCGAACGCGAGGTGGCGCATCCTGGCCTCACCGAGATGCACGTGGTGGAGACCATGCATCAGCGCAAGACGCGCATGTACGAGCTGTCCGATGCTTTCGTCGCACTGCCGGGCGGCTTTGGCACCATGGACGAGATGTTCGAGATGCTGACCTGGGCGCAGCTCGGCCTGCACCAGTATCCCTGCGCCTTCTTGGATGTGCGCGGCTATTACACGCCACTGCGCAGCCTGATGGATCACATGGTGGCCGAGCGTTTCGTGCGTCAGGAACAGCGCGATAGCGTATGGTTCGGTGACAGTATGGAGCAGTTGTTCGACTGGATGGATCGCTACCAGGGCAGCTATACGCCCAAATGGATCGACAGCAGCAGCGTCGAAGCCTGACCACGGGAACCCGCCATGACTGCTACGACGACTTTTCGCGCCTTCCGTATCCACAACAATGACACTGGTTATCGCGGCGCCATCGAGACCATGGACACCAGCGCTCTGAGTGCAGGCGAACTGCTGGTCAAAGCGGCCTACTCCTCGGTGAACTACAAGGATGCGCTGGCCGGCACCGGCAAAGGCAAGATCCTTCGCCAGTACCCGCTCAACGGTGGCATCGACGCGGCAGGCGTGGTCGTCGCATCCACCGATCCCCACTTCAAGGAAGGCGACGCCGTGCTGTGCACGGGCAGTGGCCTGTCCGAAACACGTGATGGCGGCTATGGCGAATACATCCGCCTGCCCTCGCCTTGGGCCATTCCTTTGCCCAAGGGTCTTAGCCTGCGCGAAAGCATGGTTATCGGCACCGCCGGCTTCACCGCCGCGCTGGCGCTGCTGCGCATGCAGGACAACCGGCAGACGCCGGCACTCGGCCCAATCGCCGTCAGCGGCGCCAGCGGTGGCGTGGGCATGCTGGCGATCGACATCTTCAGTCGCGCCGGCTATGAGGTGCACGCGATCAGCGGCAAGGCCGCGCACTTCGACTTCCTGCGCGACCTGGGCGCGGCCGAGTGCATCGACCGCCACCAGCTCGCCTTCAGCGGCAAGCCCATGGACTCGACCCGCTTCGGCGGCGCCCTGGACAATGTCGGCGGCCCCATGCTGGCCGGGCTACTGCCGCTGATCGCGCCCTATGGCAACGTGGCCATTTGCGGCAATGCCGGTGGTATCGGCTTCGACAGCACCGTGATGCCGTTCATCATCCGCGGCGCCAGTCTGCTGGGCATTGCCTCGGCCGGCACCGCCCGGGATATCCGCGATCGCGTGTGGGAACACCTGGCGAGCGACTGGAAGCCGCAGCACCTGGACCGCATCGCCACCCGCGAAATCACGCTGGACCAGTTGCCCGAGGTATTCGGGCGCATGCTGGCCGGCGATTCGTTCGGCCGCACGGTGGTGCGGTTGGACAAAACCTGAACCGACTTGGAAGCGCCGCATTCGCGGCATAGAATTCATTGAAACAACAAGGGGACCCCCACCTTATGGCACGCATCCTGATCGTCGACGATTCGCCGTCGCAGTTGCTTGGCATCAAGCGCATCGTCGAAAAGCTCGGGCATGAGACCCTGACTGCCGAAGACGGTGCCGCTGGTGTCGAGGTCGCCAAGCGAGAGTTGCCCGACCTGATCCTGATGGACGTGGTCATGCCGAACCTCAACGGCTTCCAGGCTACCCGCACCATCAGCAAAGATCCGGCGACCGCTCATATACCGGTGATCCTGGTCACCACCAAGGATCAGGAAACCGACAAGGTCTGGGGCCTGCGTCAGGGCGCCAAGGCCTATGTGACCAAGCCGATCAAGGAAGAGGAACTGGTCGAGACGCTCAAGGGATTGTTGCCGGCCTGAGCCATGGCTACCGACGTACACGAAAACGGCGCCCGCAGGCGCCGTTTTCGTTTCCGCCTTCGGTTCGGCTCAATGCCGCGGGTTGTAGCTGGCGAAGGCTTCGCGCAGGGCCTCGTAGGCCTCCCGCTGCGCGTCGTCGTCCGCCGGTGGCGTGCGAATGGAAAGCTCTACCAGCTGGTCGCCCGGATGCGCACCGGGCATCCCCCGCCCTTTAAGCCGCAACTTGCGACCGGACTGCGAACCCGCCGGAAGGCGCAGGTCGACCGTGCCAGCCAGCGTCGGCACCGGCACCGTGGCACCCAAAGCCGCCTCCCATGGCGTGATCGGCAACACGTGCAGCACGTTGCGGCCCTCCAGACGGAAACGGGCGTCATCGCGGATACCGACTTCCAGTAGCAGGTCGCCGCTAGGCCCGCCCGCATGCCCCGGACGGCCCTGACCGGAAAGACGAATCACCTGACCGGGTTGGATGCCCGCCGGGATCTTCACCTCCAACACCCGCTCGCTGCCGCTGCTGTCCTGCAGGGCCAGACGCGTACGACCACCATCGAATGCCGTCTGCAGGTCGATCTGCACCTGCGCTTGTATGTCGCCGCCGCGTTGCGCACGCGGCGCTCCACGCGGACCACCGGCGGAACGACCGAACAGGCTTTCGAAGAAATCGCTGAAGTCGCCGTTGCCGGCGCCGCCGAAATCGAAACCTTGCCCTTGCCCCCAACCCGGTGGCGGCCGGAACTGCTCGCCGCCGCGATAACCACCGGCACGCAGGTCGTCATAAGCGCGGCGTTTTTCCTTATCGCGCAGAACCTCGTTGGCCTCGTTGATGGCCTTGAACTTCTCTTCGGCGCCCGCTTCCTTGTTCTTGTCCGGATGATATTTGCGGGCCAGCTTGCGATAGGCCGATTTAATGTCGGTCTCGCTGGCGTCGGGCTTCACGCCCAGAATGTCGTAATAGTCTTTGAATTCCACTGCCACTCCCCTGCCACTGATTCAAGCAACGCAGGCGGCCCGCTGCGGATCAGCATCCGCAACAGGCCACCTCGCAACATCGAGCCGAACGGCTCAGTGAGTGGTGTTAATGGTAATGCGGCGCGGCGACGTTGCGGCCCGCTTGGGAATGGAAACTTCCAGCACACCGTGCTTACCATTCGCGGTGATGCTTTCGGCATCCACGTTGTCGGGCAAGGCGAAGCGACGGAAGAAGGCGCCGTGCGCGCGCTCCTGGCGCGTGAAGCGTGCGCCCTCCTCCTGACTTTCACGCTTGCGCTCGCCCTTGATGACGAGCACGCCCTTGTCCATGCTCACTTCGATATCGGCCGGGTCGATGCCCGGGATGTCGGCAAGAATGACAAAGCGTTTGTCGTCTTCCTTGATGTCTACGCGCGGCACCCAATGGCCGGCTTCGGCACGGGCTTGATCGACCTCATCCAGGCTCAGCAGGCGATCGAAAACCTGGCGGATATCGCCCAAGTGGTTATGGCGCCAGGAGAGATTACGACTCAGGTTCATGGGGCTGTTCCTCGTCTTAAGTGGGTGCGGTGTCATCACCGCCTGCAGCCTAGATAGGTGCGGCCGGCGACGATTCAAGACGACAGAGACGGGCGCAAGCGTTAGCATCCAGGGATGCTCTGATTCATTCTGCGTAGGCGTCACCGTGACTGTCTGTTCGCAGACCACAGGACCGGCGGCGAAGGCAGACTGGCTGTCTGTCGAGACGTCGGGCCGAAGGGATGCGGACAGACAGTCACGGTGACGCCTGCGCAGAATGAATCAGAGCATCCCTAGGCTTATCACCCTACAAGAGTCACGACCATGACGATCCAGATCGGCCAAACCCTGCCCGACGTCGAGATCAAAACGATCATCGACGGCGATATCCAGCCCCGCCACACCGCGGAGCTGTTCGCCGGGCACAAGGTCGTGCTGTTTGCTGTGCCTGGCGCCTTCACGCCCACCTGCTCCAACAAGCACCTGCCCGGCTACGTGCAGCATTTCCAGGACTTCCAGAAGCGTGGCATCGAAGTGATGTGCCTGGCCGTCAACGACGCTTATGTGATGCAGGCGTGGGCGCAGCATCAGCAAGTGCCTCCCGGCTTGTCGATGCTCGCCGATGGCAATGGCGGCTTCACTCACGCACTTGGCCTCGAACTCGACGGCACCGCCTATGGGATGGGCCTGCGTTCGCGGCGCTTCGCGCTATATGTCGTGAATGGCGTGGTGGAACAGTTGCACATCGAGGCGCCGGGCGAGTTTCGCGTCTCCGGCGCCGAGGCGATGTTGGCGGCGATCACGAGCTGATACGCCGCCAGACGCCGATGCGTCAGGCGCCGTAAGCCAGGGCCCAGTCCTGCGCGAAGGTCTCGAAGGAAGTGGGCGTGGTATTGGCTGGATTGCGCCCTTCAAGTGAGTGCACACGCCCCTGATTGATCGCTTGGGTCAGCTCCACATAGAGGCCGGCCATGTCTTCCGAGAAGCCGGCCTCGCGCAGCACCGCCACCGTGTCCTCGTAGGACAGCTGCGTATAAATCAGATCGGAGCGGCCGATGCTTTCTCCGAGCATGCGCGTCGCTTCCGTATAACTGAGATCGCGCGGCCCAAGCAGCTCTCGCACGACGAAACCCTGCCAGTCGCGCGCAATCAATGCCTTCGCGGCGGCATCCGCGAGATCGCGTGTAGCGATCATGGGGATGGCTACGTCGGGAGCCATCGCATCGCCGTACATGCCCAGCTGCCGGATCGGCTCAAGCGCCCCGTAGAAATTCTCGAACAGCGCGCCAGTGCGAAGAACCAGCGCATTGATATCGCCCGTTCCGCGCAACCGTGCTTCATGCGCATGCAGACTGGCGATCGGACCAGTACTGGACGGCAGTTCAGCACCGACACTACTGTGAAACACAACGTGACGCGTGCCGCTTTCGCGCAGGGCATGCAGGATAGCCACGCCCTGCGCGTTCTGCATGGCGTGATAGTTTGGTGTCTGCATGTCATAAGCCAGCAAGGTGTAAACCGCCGACGCACCATCAAATGCCTCCGCCAGGAATCTGGCATCAGTCGGTTCACCCACGCACACTTCCGCACCGATCTCGGCCATGGCAGCGAGCCGCGATTCCGAACGCCCCAAGGCACGTACGCGCTCGCCTGCTTTCAACAGAAGTTCGACCAATCGGGCTCCGGTATGTCCGGTCGCTCCCATCACAGTAATCATGAGGTTCTCCTTTCACGATAAGAGGCAGAGGCACCGCGCCTTTGCACGGTTGTCAGTCTGAGAACCCGGGCCTCGGCCCACCATGCCAGCCAGTCGCTGTTTCTTGTCTGTTCGTCCACAATCGGCTATCGCGTGGCACGGTATGGGGGGGCGCGTTCTCCATGAACAATCAGGACGTCTGGGCGTCCGTCGACCCACTGGGTGAGGCGCTGCATTTCCTGCGCATGAGTGGCACGTTCTATTGCCGCTCCGAGTTCACCGCGCCGTGGGGACTCGAGCTTCCGCTGATGCCGCAATGCTTGATGTTCCACGTCGTCACCACCGGCCAATGCTGGCTGGAAGTCGACGGCGATCCGCCCTGGTTACTGCAGCCTGGCGACCTGGCGCTTGTCTCGCATGGCGAAGGGCATCGGCTGGTCAGCGCTCCCGGCGCGACCGCCGCGCCGCTGTTCGAACTGCCGCGCGAGATGATCAGCGAGCGCTATGAAGTCCTTCGGCAAGGCGGTGGTGGCGCAAGCACCAGCCTTGTGTGCGGCGCGGTGCGTTTCGATCATCCGGCAGCTCACCAGCTGATCCAGTTGCTGCCCAAGGTCATCCGCATCCAGCCCCAGCCCTCCTCGCAGACGGACTGGATCAGGGACACACTGCGCTTTATGGCGGCCGAGGCAGAGACCCTGCGACCGGGCGGCGAAACGGTCATTACACGACTCGCCGATATCCTGGTGATCCAGGCGATCCGCGAGTGGATCGAACGCGACCCCGCTGCGCAGACCGGATGGCTGGGCGCATTGCAGGACAAGCAGATCGGACGCGCCTTGTTGCTGATCCATCGTGAGCCCGCACGCGCCTGGACACTGGCGATGCTGGCTTCCGAAACCGCGATGTCGCGCTCGGCCTTCGCAGCGCGCTTCACCGAGCTGGTCGGCACGCCGGCCATGCATTACATCGGGCGTTGGCGCATGCATATGGCGCTGACCCGCTTGAAAGAAAGCCAGATCGCCATCGCCGATCTCGCCGACCAGCTCGGCTACCAATCCGAAGCGGCCTTCAACCGGGCGTTCAAGCGCTATATCGGCGTGCCGCCGGGCACGGCGAGACGTCAGGCGAATGCCGCCTGACGTCTCGCACTGGCGACACCTTAGTCACCGCATCATGGTAGGCGTCCATACGTCGCCTTGCGCATCGGGGGCGCCAAACTCACGGTGCGCAAACCATCGCATCCGTTGTTACTAGGGCCTCCGCTGCGCGGCGGTCCGTGGGCGGCGATCTACGATGCTTCGTGGCCGCGAGGCCATCGACGCGTGCTTTATGCAGTGAACGGCGCGGCTCACATCCCCGGCCGCTTCGCCATCGATTGGATCAAGGTCGATCACCAGGGCCGCTACGTTCATGGCGAGGAAGACAAGGCGACGCATTGGCTGAGCTATGGCGCGGAGGTGCTGGCCGTAGCGGATGGCGTGATCGCCTCGGCCAGGGACGACATACTGGAGAACCCTTCGGTTACAGCAAACGCCAGCAACAAGGTGCCGCTGGAACAGGCCAGCGGCAACTACGTCAGCCTTGATCTGGGCGATGGGCGCCATGTGTTCTACGAGCACCTCAAGCCCCGCAGCGTCAGGGTAAAGCCGGGTGAACACGTGCGGCGTGGTCAGGTCATCGGACAACTCGGCTATACAGGCGAATCAACCGGGCCGCATCTTCATCTGCATGTTGCCGATGCCAACCTGCCGTTGAGCGCCGAAGGTATTCCTTATGCCTTCCAGCGTTTCAAGCTGCTGGGCGTCTATGCCTCCATCGAGGCTTTTGGCAAGGGACAGACATAGCTACCGCCATCCGAGGGCGGCGATATCGAACGGACTGCAGAGTTGCCCGCTCCACTTGCCGTAGTCGAATTTCCCACTGAAGAAGGTAACAAGTAGACCGCTTCGATAGCGGCGACTAGGAAACGTCTAATTGAAACCCCGTTGTGAAGCGCGTACATATGCGCCATGTGAGATTTATCCAATGGAATAGTCCTCACAGGAACCATCACGCAGGGGAACACTATGGACGCGTATCGCATTGCGCCACCACTTTTCGCCGTATTGATGCTGGCCGTCTGCTTGCCCACGTTCGCTGCCGGCTCGACGGGATCTATCGGCTTTCTAGGCGCCGTTGTCAGCCCTGCCTCGGCCTGGCAAAGCGTTACTCATGTTCCAGCGAGCCGCGTCGATCTCGCAACCTATGTAGTGACCAGCCGATCGCTGGGCGCTTCGCGACAATCATCATCGATTGAATTGCTCGACTACTTCGCTGAGTACGCAAAGCCGGGTGCTACGGTGGTGACAGCCAGCTACAACTAGCTGCGATGGGGCCGTGGGAATTTGCTTCAGCCAAAAAAAAACCCGGCCTTGGCCGGGTTCTTTTCATTCAAGCAACGATACCGTCAGGCTTCGTCGCCACCGGTCTCGGCCGGGGCCGAACCTTCCGGTGACGAACCTTCCGCCACTTCAGCTTCCTCGCCGTTCTCTTCTTCCGCATCCAACCGCACCACACTGACCAGAGACTCCTCGGCCGGCAGGCGAATCAGGGTGACGCCCTGAGTGTTGCGGCTGAGCTGCGAAACCTCGGCCACACGGGTACGCACCAGCGTGCCCTGGTTGGAGATCAGCATCAGCTCGTGGGCTTCGGTGACCTGCACCGCAGACACCAGCGTGCCGTTGCGTTCCGAGCACTGGATGCCGATCACACCCTGCGTGCCGCGCCCCTTCTTCGGGAACTCGTCGAGCACGGTGCGCTTGCCGTAGCCACGCTGGGTAGCGGTAAGGATGTCGCCTTCGGCAGCGACGATCAGCGACACCACTTCTGCGCCTTCGCCCAGCTTCATGCCGCGCACACCCGTGGCGGTACGGCCCATCGAGCGCACTTCGCCTTCGTCGAAGCGCACCGTCTTACCGTTAGAAGCGAACAGCAGCACATCGCTGTTGCCATCGGTGAGTTCGACGCCGATCAGCGCATCGCCCTCATCGAGGTTGATAGCGATCTTGCCCTTCTGCAGCTGGAACGCGAACTCGGTCAGCGGCGTCTTCTTCACCGTGCCGTGCTTGGTGGCGAAGAACACGAAGCGGTCGTCGCTATACTCGCGTACCGGCAACACCGCCTGCACCTTCTCGCCTTCGCCGAGCGGCAGCAAGTTGATCATCGGCTTGCCGCGCGCATTCGGGCCGGATTCCGGCATCTGGTACACCTTGAGCCAGTACACGCGACCGATACTGGTGAAGGCGAGCAGCGTGTCATGGGTATTGACCACCCACAGCTGCTCGACGAAATCCTCATCCTTCAACGCGGAAGCGGAACGGCCCTTGCCACCGCGACGCTGCGCACGATAGGTGCTGGCCGGCTGGCGCTTCACGTACCCCGTGTGCGACAGCGTGACCACCACGTCTTCCGGCGCGATCAGGTCGAGAACGTTGAGGTCTTCCTGCGAGTGCTGGATTTCAGTGCGGCGTGTGTCGCCGAACTCTTCCTTGATGGCTTCCAGCTCACCGCGGATGACTGCGAGCAGGCGCTCCGGGTCTTCAAGGATTTCGATCAGGCCGCGAATGACTTCCAGTATCTGGCGGTATTCGTCGGAAAGCTTCTCCTGCTCCAAGCCGGTCAGGCGATGCAAGCGCATCGCCAGGATTTCCTGCGCCTGGACGTCCGAAAGCTGATAACCGTCGCCCTTCAAACCGTCGCGCGGATCCATGTCTTCCGGGCGCGACGCTTCGGCACCGGCGGCGGCGAGCAAGCTGGAAACCATGCCTGGCTGCCATTTGCGTGCCAGCATGCGCTCACGCGCTTCCTGCGGCGACGCCGACGTGCGGATCAGCTCGATCATCTCGTCGATGTTGGCCAGCGCGACGGTGAGACCTTCAAGGATATGCGCGCGGGCGCGAGCCTTGCGCAGTTCGAAAATCGTGCGACGCGTGACGACTTCACGACGATGGCGGATGAAAGCCTCAAGAATTTCCTTGAGGTTCAATAGCCGCGGCTGGCCGTCCAGCAGCGCGACCATGTTGATGCCAAAAGTGACCTGCAGCTGCGTCTGCTGGAACAGATTGTTCAGCACCACGTCGCCCATCGAATCGCGACGGATTTCGATAACGACGCGCATGCCGTCCTTGTCGGACTCGTCGCGCAGTTCGCTGATGCCTTCGAGTTTCTTTTCCTTCACCAGCTCGGCGATTTTCTCAATCAACCGCGCCTTGTTCACCTGATACGGCAGTTCATGGACGATGATCGTCTCGCGACCGTTCGATTCGGTTTCGATCTCGGCCCGCGCGCGAACAAGGATACGGCCACGGCCGGTGCGATAAGCCTCGATGATGCCCGACGAACCGTTGATGATGCCCGCCGTCGGGAAGTCCGGCCCCGGGATGAACTGCATCAGATCGTCGATCGATAGTGACGGGTCGTCGATCAGGGCGATCGTCGCCGCGACCACTTCGGTGAGGTTGTGCGGCGGCACGTTGGTCGCCATGCCAACGGCAATACCGGCAGAACCATTGATCAGCAGATTCGGCACGCGCGTTGGTAGCACGAGCGGCTCGTGCTCGCTTTCGTCATAGTTCGGCCCGAAATCGACAGTGTCCTTGTCGATGTCGGCCAGCAGCTCCTGGGTGAGGCGCGCCATGCGCACCTCGGTGTATCGCATGGCGGCGGGGTTATCACCGTCGACCGAGCCGAAGTTGCCCTGACCGTCGACCAGCATGTAGCGCAGCGAGAATGGCTGAGCCATGCGCACGATGGCGTCGTAAACGGAAGCGTCGCCATGCGGATGGTATTTACCGATGACATCACCGACCACACGGGCGGACTTCTTGTACGGTTTGTTCCAGACGTTGCTCAGTTCGTTCATCGCGAACAACACGCGACGATGCACCGGCTTCAGACCATCGCGAACGTCCGGAAGAGCGCGGCCCACGATCACGCTCATGGCGTAATCGAGATAGCTCTGGCGCATCTCGTCTTCGATGTTGACGCGGATGATTTCTTTGGCGAGTTCTGCCATCAATCGGCTTCCCTGATGAAGAAAAAAGGCCGCAACGCGCGCGCTTTAGCCGCACGCACAAGCGACCCGAAAACAACTGGTGGAGTGTAACACGAACGCCGTCAAAACGACAGTATTTATATTAGCAAAATCAATTACTTAAACGGCGCTATTGGAGCCCTTGAAAAGCATTCCGCGCGCTGTCGAAAAATTGACCAGTGCCGCTACCAAGGAGCCCACGGCAACAGCCAGCGCCGGCCAGCGCTGCAGATGCGGAAACGTCATCAGCATGAGGACGTACGCGCCGTAGTTGATCAGCGCTCCCGCGGTCATCAACCCCATCCAGTGCAGCCACTCCATGGGCAACGAGCGGCCGCTCTGTCGATGCGCGAAGGTGTAATGACGGTTCCACCACCAGGTGGCCGTTGCAGCCAGCAGAAACGACACGACACGCGCAAGGTACGGATTCCAGTCCGCCAGTCCGACCAATGCCTGCACCACACCGGCATCGACCACCAGGCCGATGACACCGCCAATGAAGAACAAACCTGCTTCGCGCCGCAGCTTCATTAGCCGAACAGCGCCTGCATGGCCAACGTATTCGGGCGCTCGATCACGCCTCGCTCGGTGACGATGGCGTCGATCAGTTCCGCTGGCGTCACATCGAACACCGGGTTCCACGCTTCGGCGCCTTCCACCACCGTGCGCTGGCCGGCCACAGCCAACAGCTCGGCCGGATCGCGCAACTCGATATCGATGTCTTCGCCGGATGGCGTCGCCATGTCCACCGTCGACGACGGCGCCACCACCATGAACTTCACGCCATGGTGGCGCGCGGCGATGGCCAGCTGATAGGTGCCGATCTTGTTGGCGGTGTCGCCGTTGGCGGCGATGCGGTCGGCGCCAACGATCACCCATTGCACCGTACCTGAGCGCATCAGATGGGATGCGGCGGAGTCGGCGATCAATTTGGCCGGAATACCATCGCGCACCAGTTCCCACATGGTGAGGCGCGCCCCTTGCTGCCACGGGCGCGTTTCACCGGCATACACCTGCTCGATACGGCCCGCGCTGACGCCAGCACGGATCACGCCCAAGGCCGTACCAAAGCCCGCCGTGGCGAGCGAACCGGTATTGCAGTGCGTGAGTACGCCAGAGTGTGGTGCGATCAAACCCGCACCCAGTTCACCCATGTGGCGATTGGCGGCCAAATCCTCGTCCTGGATGGCTTGCGCCTCGCGCTCAAGCGCTGCCGCATCGGCGCCGGCAGCGATGCACACCTTCATGCGGTCCAGCGCCCACATCAGGTTGACGGCGGTGGGACGCGCAGCGCGCAGTTGCGCCAACGCCAGGTCCTGCGACGCGCCCTGCTTCGCCGCCAGTACCACGCCCCACGCTGCGGTGATGCCGATCGCCGGCGCGCCTCGCACGGCGAGATCGCGGATGGCCTGGGTCACCTGGCCGGCGTCGAGACAATCGATCCAGCGTTCCTCGCGCGGCAGCAGGCGCTGGTCAAGCAAGCGCAGGCGATCGCCTTGCCACTGCACAGCGCGGATGCGGTCGTAACGGTCGTAGTCCATGGTCATGCGGGTCGTTCACTCATGCAAAGACGGGCTCGCGGATTTAGGGTGTCCGCGTTGTAACTTGGGCTGGATGCGTGGCCGAGCGGAGGCGTGCTCAGGACGCTTCCGGCATCACCAGCCACAGGATCAGGTAGAGCAGGATACCGGAGCCGCCGAGCAGGGTCAGGACGATCCATGCCACGCGCACGATGGTGGGGTCCCAGCCGTAGTACTCGGCGATACCGCCACATACCCCAGCCAGCATGCGCTGGCTGCTGGAACGGCACAGTCGTTTCTCGTTGCTCATGCAGTCTCCACTCAGGGGCGTCAATCGCGCGAACGCAGCCACTGGTGAATGGCCGGCGGCACTTCACGCTGTGCTCGGCTGGATACGTAGATGCCGATGTGCCCACCCTTGAACGCCAACTGGGTGTAATCGGTGGTGCCGACATGCTTGCCCAGCGCGCGCGAGGCATCCGGTGGCACCAGATGATCCTGCTCGGCAAAGATGTTCAACACGGGCTGGGTCACCATGCCCAGGTCCACTGGCTTGCCGCCGATAGTGAGCGAGCCCTTCACCAGCTTGTTGCCCTGGTAAAAGTCTTTGATGAATTCGCGGAATGCCTCGCCGGCCTGATCCGGCGAGTCGAAGATCCAACGCTCCATGCGCAAGAAGTTCTCCAACTCTTTCCGGTTGTCGAAGATGTCGACCAGGCTCACGTACTTCTGCTGGTTGAGCCGCACCGGCTTGAGCGTGAGGTAGACCCAATTCATCAACTCGGCTGGGATGTTGCCCAGCGTATCGACGAACATATCCGCATCCAGGTCCTGGACCCAGTGCGACAGCATGTTGTCCGGCGTCTGGAAATCCACCGGCGTGACCATGGTGATGAGGTTCTTCACCTTCTCCGGATGCAAGGCCGTGTAGCACAGCGAGAACGCGCCGCCCTGGCAGATACCCAGCAGGTTGACCGCATCCAGCCCGTGTCGCTGGCGCACGACATCGACGCAGCGGTCGAGATAGCCGTTGATGTAGTCGTCCAGGGTCAGCCAGCGGTCGGCGCCGTCCGGATAGCCCCAGTCGATCAGATAGACGTCTTCGCCCTGCTCCAGCAGATTGCGTACCAGCGAGCGATCGGCCTGTAGATCCGTCATCCATACCGTGTTGACTAGCGCATAGACGATCAACAACGGCGTCTTGGACGTCGGTTTGCCGGTGCCCTTGAAGTGCCAGACGGTGAGCTTGTCTTCACGATAGATCGCTTCGCGCGGGGTGTTGGCGTATTCCGGTTCATGCAGGCCGCGCAGGCTTTCCATCCCCGCTGCGAGCTTGCGCTGGAAGGCGGTGATTTCGCCGAGGACCTTGGCCGGATCGATGCGTAGGGGTGTAAACATGAGGAATCCTTACTTGCGCTTGCGCGGGGCGCCACGTACCGGGGCCGTCGTCGTGGCGCGGCGAGCCGACGCTGACTTACGCACCCGCGTGGCATCCACATCCATCGGTGCGGACACGACCTTTTTGGTCGCTACCGTCGCCGGTTCCGAACGACTTGCGAGCTTACGTTTGAGCGCGGCCAGTTCGGCGCGCAAAGCCGACACTTCGTCATTGGCAGCAGGCGCTGTGGTGGTCGCCCGCATCTCGCGCCGCAGCTCCTGCACGCGCTTGCCCAATGCGGAAACTTCACTGCGGGTCGGCATGCCCAGCTCGCGGCAAAGTGCCTCAAGCTGCTCTTGCTGCAGCTTGCGCACGCGCATCTGCGCATTGACCATGGCGCCGTACGCCTCGCGAAATTCGTCGGACAACGCGATCTCGGCGTAAGCCTCTTCGGCGGCGTCCACCCAGAGGTCATACAGCGCCTTGAGTGATTCCACCTGCCGGCCCGGCTCCATATGCTTCGAAAGCTTTTCCTGCAGCTGCTCGAAACCCTGCGCATTGGCACGCAGGATCAATGACTGGTAGCGCGCGGAGGTTTCCGCGTACTCGCGCATCGCGTCGGCCAGCATCTGCTGTTGCATCTGCCGCTCGCGGGTGTAGCCGAAGGCGGGTATGTCGCCCATACCGGGCAAATCACCGAAGCCATGGGGCGGCACGCCGAAGCCGTTTGGTTGCACAGCCTGTAACCAGGCTTGCCATTGCTGCGCGAAACCCTGAGCGGAAGCGTTGTCGATCCCGGCGAAAGCTTGCGCGAACGGCTGGCTGCCACCTGTGAACAACTGGCGCAGCGACTGCTGCCAATCGCCCTGCCCTTGCCCCACGATGCCGCTGGTTGCCGCGGCCTGCAACCAATCGGCATAGCTCTTCAAACCGCCTAATGCGCGCCCCAGCAAGTCATCGGCGGGCGATGAAGCGGTTCGCTGGAACGGCTGAAAGGGATGAGGGGAAGGCGCTTGCAGCGATTGCATCCAGGTATCCCAGGATTGCTGCGCCCAAGTCTGATACTGCTTGAGAAAATCGGTAGCTTGGTCGCTCATGCTTTCATCCTCGTCTGCACACGAGCATCCTAGCAAAAGCATGCGCAGATGATTGCCGCACACGCACCAGGAATGTTCTGAACCTGTCTATGGAGGCGTCACCTGCCCCGTAGGCAGGTTCCGCAGATAGGTTCAAAGCATCCCTAAACCACAAACGCAAAGGCCCGGCTTGCGCCGGGCCTTTGCTGAAACGACGTCAGGGACGCGATTAGACGCTAGCGCCTTCGTCCTCGGTCACGGCCTTCATGGACAGGCGAATACGGCCCTGCTTGTCCACCTCGAGCACCTTGACCTTGACGATATCGCCTTCCTTCAGCTTGTCGGAGACCTTCTCCACGCGCTCGCTGGAAATCTGCGAGACGTGAACGAGACCGTCCTTGCCCGGCATGATCGTGACGAACGCGCCGAAGTCCATCAACTTGGCGACCTTGCCTTCGTAGATGCGGCCCGGCTCGACGTCGGACACGATCTGCTCGATGCGCGCCTTGGCCGCATTGGCTGCCTCGCGATTCACCGAGGCGATGATCACGGTGCCGTCGTCGCTGATGTCGATGGTGGTGCCGGTCTCTTCGGTGATCGAGCGGATGGTGGCGCCACCCTTGCCGATGACTTCGCGGATCTTGTCCGGATGAATCTTGATGGTGAGCAGGCGCGGGGCGTACTCGCTCATCTCCGAACGCGGCGTGCTGATGACCTTGGCCATCTCGCCGAGGATGTGCAGACGACCACGCTTGGCCTGCTCCAGCGCCACCTTCATGATCTCTTCGGTGATGCCGTCGATCTTGATGTCCATCTGCAGCGCGGAGATACCGTCGGCGCTACCGGCCACCTTGAAGTCCATGTCGCCGAGGTGATCTTCGTCGCCAAGAATGTCGGATAGCACGACGAAATCGTCGCCTTCCTTCACCAGGCCCATGGCGATACCGGCCACCGGCGCCTTCAGCGGCACACCGGCGTCCATCATGGCCAGCGAGGAGCCGCAGACCGAAGCCATCGACGAGGAACCGTTCGACTCGGTGATCTCAGAGACCACGCGCAGCACGTACGGGAATTCCTCGATGCTCGGCTTGACCGCCTGCACACCACGCTTGGCGAGGCGGCCGTGGCCGATCTCGCGACGCTTCGGCGCACCGAAACGACCGGCCTCACCCACCGAGAAGGGCGGGAAATTGTAGTGGAACAGGAACGGATCCTTCGACTCGCCTTCCGGCGCATCGATGATCTGCGAATCACGCGTGGTACCCAGCGTGGCCACTACCAGCGCCTGCGTCTCGCCGCGAGTGAACAGCGCCGAGCCGTGGGTACGCGGCAGCACGCCGACGCGCACGCTGATCGCACGCACGTCGTCCAGCTTGCGGCCGTCGATGCGCACCTTGGTCTTCAGCACGCTGTCGCGCATGGTGCGGTATTCGAGCTCAGCGAATTCCTTCGCCAGATCGGCGGTTGACCAGGCCTTCTCTTCGGCCTGCGCCTTGAGCGAGTCCAGGACGTCCGTCTTGATCGCGGCGATAGCGTCGCGGCGCTGCAGCTTGTCGCGCACCTGGAAGGCTTCTTCCAGCTTGTTGCCGACGGCGCCCTTGATGGCGACGACCAACGCCTCGTTACGCGACGGCGGCTGCCAGTCCCACGACGGCTTGGCCGCCTCGGTAGCCAGCTCGGCGATCGCACGAATGGCCGACTGCATCTGCTGGTGACCGAACACCACGGCGCCCAGCATCACTTCTTCGCTGAGCAGCTTGGCTTCGGATTCGACCATCAGCACCGCGTTGGCTGTACCGGCGACGACCAGGTCCAACTCGGACGTCTTCAGCTCGGTGACGCTGGGGTTGAGCAGGTACTTGCCGTTGGCGTAACCGACGCGAGCGGCGCCGACCGGGCCCTTGAACGGGATGCCAGCCAGGCTCAGCGCGGCGGAGGCGCCAAGCAATGCCGGGATATCGCCGTCAACCTCGGGGTTGAGCGAGATCACCTGCGCGATGACTTGCACTTCGTTCCGGAACTCTTCCGGGAACAGCGGACGCACCGGACGATCGATCAGACGCGAAGTCAGCGTCTCCTTCTCGGTCGGGCGGCCTTCGCGCTTGAAGAAGCCACCCGGAATACGGCCGGCGGAATAGAACTTTTCCACGTAGTCGACGGTGAGCGGGAAGAAATCCTGCCCCTCGCGCGCCTTGGGAGCTGCGACGGCGGTGACCAGCACCACGGTGCCGCCCATGCTGACCATGACCGCACCGGATGCTTGGCGGGCGATTTCGCCCGTCTCCAGCGTGACTTCGTGATTACCGTACTGGAATGACTTGGTTACTTTCGCCACTGTCTTATCCTGATTTGGGAAGTGCGGCCATGAATGGCCGCTTTTTGACTTTCGCGTTCATGGAGGAACGCAAAACCCAAGTCTTAACGACGCAGGCCGAGGCGTTCGATCAAACTCTGATAGCGGGCCTGGTCGCTCTTCTTGAGGTAGGCGAGCAGGCTCTTGCGGCGATTGACCATCTGCAGCAGACCACGGCGGGAATGGTGATCCTGCTTGTGGGCCTTAAAGTGGTCGGTCAAATGGTCGATTCGGGCGGACAGGAGGGCCACCTGGACTTCCGGCGAACCGGTATCGTTCGGCACGCGGCCGAAGTCAGCAATGATCTTGCCGGACTGTTCTGCAGTGAGGGACATGAGTATCTCTTCCTTAAAAACTTAAAAACGGATGCGAAGCTTGCGCAACGTCACCGCACGATGACGTTGCGCAAGCTTCGGCTGGATGAATGAAAGCTCTGGAACAAGCGGTGTATTGTAGCGAGCTGGAGCGCACTACAACAAGACCATGACAATCACGCCGTTAGCTTGTCTTCGGCATGTCAGACATGAGCGGCGGCAAGTTGAAGCCGCGCAGGATGCGCAACTTTCCTTCCGAGTCCAGCTCGCACAAGGCCAACAACCGCCCATCCGGCGCAAAAGCGGCGCAACGACCGGCGGCCATCCCCGAAAGCAGAATCTGGCGTCCCTGTGAGACGGCCAGGCTTTGGGCATCGTCCAGTCGCAGCGCCGGCCAGTCGGCCAGACCAGCAGCCACGGGAAGCACCAGAGCGTCCATGGCGGCATCGCCCTGCTCCGCCGCTAAGTGCAACTGGTCCAAGGTCACCATCACCGGCTCACGGAACGGCTCGACCCAGAGACGGCGCAGCGCGGTCAAATGGGCGCCGCAGCCCAGATCCTCGCCGAGGTCGACGGCCAGGCTCCGCACGTAGGTACCCGATCCGCATTCCACGTAAAGACTCAGACTGTCCGCTGTACGGGAAAGCAGATCGAGCCGAAATACCTCCACTTCGCGCGGTGGTGCCTCAACAGCCTCACCCCGGCGTGCCTTCAGGTAAAGCGGTTCGCCTTCCTGCTTGAGTGCGGAATAGACCGGCGGCACCTGAACGATGCGTCCTCGCAACTTGGCCAGGGCCGCTTCGATGACCGCGTCACCCAACATCGGCACCGGACGCTCACGAAGCACCTCGCCCTCGAGATCCGCGGTCGTGGTGGTCACGCCCAAACGGCACTCGGCGACATACGCCTTGCGCGAACCAAGCAGACTGCCCGCGATCTTGGTGGCCTCGCCAAAGCACAAGGGCAGCAGGCCGGTAGCCAACGGATCGAGGGCGCCGGTATGGCCGCCCTTTTCGGCCCGGAGCAGCCGGCGAGCCGCCTGCAGGGCCTGGTTGGAACTGAGACCTAGCGGCTTGTCCAGCAGCAGGATGCCGTGCAGGTCGCGGAAACGGATGCGGCCCATCAGTCCTCGTCGCTTTCCTCGCGTGGACCGAGATCGCGCGCTTGTTCGCGCAGCAGCGTGTCGATGCGCTCGCCCTTGTCCACTGAATCGTCGTATTTGAAACGCAGCTCCGGCACGCGGCGGAGGCGCATGCTGCGTGACAGCGAGCGTCGGAATTCGAAGGCCAGTTCATTCAAAGCCTTTACCGCCGGTACGGACTGGTCGGGCAACAGCGCCGTGACCCACACCGTAGCCCAGTCCAGGTCGCGGGTGACCTCCACATCCGACACGCTAACCGACGGCAGGCCATGGTCGCGCACAGCGGCGTGGACCAGCAGGCCCAGCTCGCGGCGCAGCTCGGCGCCAACGCGGTCGGTGCGTTTGAAGTCGCGTGAGGGCATGGGGGAACTCCTTAAACGCCTTTTGAGGCGACGAGCGAATGGCGAGGGCGCCAACATCGCGGGCTACGACAAGCGAAAAAGCCCGGACAACCACTTGTCCGGGCCCCTGACTACTTGGGATGTGGAGTTTTCGCGCCCTCGCTACTCACTCCACTCCCTTTAGTTCTTACAGTGTGCGGGCCACTTCGATGCGCTCGAAGCACTCGATCTGGTCGCCCACCTTGACGTCGTTGTACTGCTTCACAGCGATACCGCATTCCATGCCGTTGCGCACATCGTCGACCAGGTCCTTGAAGCGGCGCAGCGACTCCAGCTCGCCCTGGAAGACCACGGTGTTGTCGCGCAGCACGCGGATCGGCTTGCTGCGCTTGACCGTACCTTCGATGACCATGCAGCCAGCCACGGCGCCGAACTTGGAGCTGCGGAACACTTCGCGCACCTGGGCCACGCCGATGATTTCTTCGCGCACTTCCTTGCCGAGAAGGCCAGAAGCCGCCTGCTTCACCTGATCGATCACGTCATAAATGATCGAGAAGTAGCGCACATCGAGGCCGGCGGTATCGATCACCTTGCGGGCCGAAGCGTCAGCACGCACGTTGAAGCCGATGACCAGCGCCTTCGACGCCGCCGCCAGGGTCGCGTCGGACTCGGTGATGCCGCCGACGCCGGCCGCGATCACGTTGACCTTCACGTTCTCGTTGCCGATCTGGCTCAGCGACTCGCGCAGCGCCTGGACCGAACCCTGCACGTCGGCCTTGACCAGGATGTTGAGCGTTTGCTGCTCGGCACCCTGGCTCATCAGGGCCATGATGTCCTCAAGGCGATTAGCCTTGCTGACCATGCGCGTCTCGCGACGCTTGAGCTGACGCTCGGCGGCCACTTCGCGAGCCAGCCGCTCGTCGGCGACCACCACGAAGTCGTCACCCGACTCCGGCACGCCGGACAGGCCAAGCACCTGTACCGGGATCGACGGGCCAGCTTCCTGCACGGTCTTGCCGTTCTCATCGACCAGTGCACGCATGCGGCCGTACTCGATACCGCAGACGACAAAGTCGCCACGCTTGAGCGTACCTTGCTGCACCAGCACCGTCGCCACCGGACCGCGACCGCGATCCAGACTGGATTCGATCACCACACCGGATGCGGGGCCATCTTCGACCGCCGTCAACTCCATCACTTCGGCCTGTACCGAAATGGCGTCGAGCAGGGCGTCTATGCCCATGCCCGTCTTGGCCGACACCGGTACGAACGGCGTGTCGCCACCCCACTCTTCCGGAATCACCTCGAGATTGCCGAGGCCTTGCTTGACGTGGTCCGGGTTAGCGTCGGACTTGTCCATCTTGTTGACTGCCACGATCAGCGGCACCTTGGCGGCGCGCGCATGCTGCACGGCCTCCGCCGTCTGCGGCATCACGCCATCGTCGGCCGCCACCACCAGCACCACGATGTCCGTCGACTGCGCACCACGGGCACGCATCGAGGTAAACGCGGCATGGCCGGGGGTGTCGAGGAAGGTGATCACGCCCTTCGGCGTTTCCACGTGATATGCACCGATATGCTGGGTAATACCGCCGGCTTCGCCCGAGGCGACCTTGGTACGGCGGATGTAGTCCAGCAGCGAAGTCTTGCCGTGGTCGACGTGGCCCATGATGGTGACCACCGGCGGACGCGGCATCTTCTCGCCTTCCAGCTCGGCGCTCTGCGTGTGTGCAGCCAGCGTGGCCTCAGCATTGTCGTTGCTGGCGGCAACCGGGGTGTGGCCCAGCTCTTCGACCACCAGCACCGCGGTGTCGTGGTCGATGGTCTGGTTGATGGTCGCCATCACGCCCATCTTGAAGAGCGCCTTGACGACTTCCGAGCCCTTGACGGCCATCTTCTGAGCCAGCTCGGCGACCACGTTGGCATCGCCGATCACGACCTCACGCACCACCGGCGCGGTCGGGCGCGAGAATCCGTGCGCACCAGCGGCAGCACTGTGCCCGCCGCGCACGGCCTCACGCTGGCCGCCCTTGCCGGGCTTGCCGCGCTTGCTGGAGCGACGCGCGCGATCGGCATCGGACAGATGCAGCTCGCCAGCGGCGAAACGCTTGCCACCCGGGCCCTCGTCGCGATCGCGGCCGTGCTTGGGTTTGTTGCGGTTTGCATCGGCGGAAGCTGCCGGTGCCGGCGCTGCTGCCGTTGTTGCTGCCTTAACCGGCGTGGGCGCTGGTGCGGGTGCGGGTGCGGGCGCTGCAGCCGGCGGCGGCACGACCAGCTTTTCACGGCGGCGCGGCTCATGAATGCGCGGCAGGATCATACCGAGCGACTTCGGATCGATCTTCTGAACGGTCTGCTGGACCGGGGCGGCCTTATCCTTCAGTGTGACCACCTCGGCCTGGGGAGCGCTTTCGACCACAGCGGGTTCTTCCTCGCGGACTTCTTCCGTGACCTCAGCTTCCGCAGCTTCGGCTTGCGCGGCAGCCTCGGCCTCAGCCTGCAGGCGACGCTGCTCCGCTTCGGCTAGCTTGCGCTGCTCAGCCTCGGCGCGTTGTTGTGCCTCATCCTGGCGGCGGCGCTCGGCCTCGACGCGTTCGGCTTCTTCATGCTCGCGCTGCTGGTGGGATTCCTGCAGCTTGCGCACGGCGTCCTCGCGCTCCACGTCCGCGCCAGCTTCTTCGGCGATGACGCTGCGCTTCACGTAGGTGCGCTTGGCACGCACTTCCACGTTTACCGTCTTGGCACCCGTCGCGCCGCGCGCGCCAGGCGTGGCCACTTTCAGCTCGCTGACCTTACGGCGTTTGAGCGTGATCTGGCGCGGCGCGCTGTCCTCCGCTTCGGCGGTCTCCTCGGCCTTGCCGTGGGTACGGCGCAGAAAGCCCAGCAGTTTCACCTTTTCGGTGCTGCTGATGACCTGCTCCGGATCGGAGAATTTCATGCCGGCCTCGGCCAGCTGCCCGAGGAGCTTGTCCACCGGCATGCCAAGTACCTTGGCGAGTTGTTTGATCGTTACGTCCGACATCGTGTTCTTTCTCCGCCGTTCCCGCGCTTATCGTCTGTACGGCCAAGCCTGCACAGCCACCTCCGTCCATGGTGGAAGACTCCGCAGAGCCTTCCCGGCGCGCCCTTCCAGGGCGCGGCCGCCCGCGGTTAGCCGCCCTTCTCCAATCGCGCGATCATCGGCGCACGTGCGGCCATGATCAGCGCCTTGGCGCGCTCTTCGTCCATGCCTTCGATATCAATCACGTCGTCGATGGCCTGGTCGGCCAGATCGTCCACCGTCACCACGCCACGCGCAGCGAGTTCATAGGCGGTCGACTCGTCCATACCCGGCAGAGCGAGCAGCTCTTCCGACGGCTGGTGTTCGTCGATGCCCTCTTCCACCGCCAGCGCCTCGGTCAGCAAGGCGTCGCGGGCGCGGGCACGCAGCTCTTCGACGATGTCTTCGTCGAAGCCTTCCACGGCCAGCAGCTCGGCGCTCGGTACGTAAGCGATTTCCTCGACACTGGAGAAACCTTCCTGCACGAGGATATTGGCGATTTCCTGGTCCACTTCCAGCTTGTCCATGAACAGCTGGCGGGCGGATTCCTGCTCGGCTTCGCTCTTGGCGGTGACCTGATCCTGCGTCATCACATTGAGCTGCCAGCCGGTGAGCTTGCTGGCGAGGCGCACGTTCTGGCCGCCGCGGCCGATGGCCTGAGACAGCTTCTCCTCACCCACGGCGATATCCATGGAGTGCTTCTCTTCGTCCATGATGATGGACTGCACTTCCGCCGGCGCCATCGCATTGATGACGTACTGGGCCTGGTTCTCGTGCCACAGAATGATGTCCACGCGCTCGCCGTTGAGCTCGTTCGACACAGCCTGCACGCGCGAACCGCGCATGCCGATGCAGGCGCCGATGGGATCGGTGCGGCTGTCATGGGCCACCACGGCGATCTTGGCGCGATCGCCCGGATCGCGGGCGCAGCCCTTGATCTCGACCAGGCCCTGGCCGACTTCCGGCACTTCGAGCTTGAACAGCTCGATCATGAATTCCGGTGCGGCGCGCGACACAAACAGCTGCGGGCCACGCACTTCGGAGCGCACCTCGTACAGATAGCCACGCACGCGGTCGCCGACGCGGGCCGACTCGCGCGGGATGGTCTTGTCGCGCGGGATGAAGGCTTCGGCGTTGCTGCCCAAGTCCAGATACAGATTGCCGCGCTCGACGCGCTTGACGATACCGGTGATCAGCTCGCCCACACGCTCCTGGAACGCGTCGACCACCTGCTGGCGCTCGGCCTCGCGAACGCGCTGCACAATCACTTGCTTGGCGGCCTGCGCGGCGATGCGACCGAACTCTGCGTTCTCGATTTGCTGTTCGATGTACTCGCCGATCTGCGCGTCTTCGCGCTCGTCAACGGCGTCCATATGGCGCAGCTGATGGAACGGCGACTCCATCTCGCCGTCGTCGGCGATGATTTCCCAACGACGGAAGGTTTCGTATTCGCCGCTATGGCGATCGATGGACACGCGGATATCCGGATCTTCGTCCGGGTAGCGCTTTTTCGCGGCCGAAGCCAACGCGGCCTCCATGGCCTGGAAAATCACTTCGCGCGGCACGCCTTTTTCGTTGGCAACCGCATCGACCACCAGCAACAATTCTTTGCTCATTGCAGCAACTCCGTAGACGCTATCTGGCGCCCGATCGCTCTTGAATGGATTACTTCGAGGCCTTCTTGGCCGGACCCTTGCCCGGCTTGGGCTGCGGCACATAACCGAGCGCCACCCAATCCGGTACGACACGCGCGCTTTCCACTGCCCCGTGCTCAAACTCAAATGTCTTGCCTTCGGCTTCCAGCGTCACCCGCTCGCCTTCCACCGCTACCACTTTGCCGCGCATGCGGCGTCGACCATCGATCGGCGCCTTCAGCAGCACTTTCACTTCCTGGCCACTGACCTTGGCGAACTGCGCTGCCGTGAAAAGCGGACGATCGATCCCTGGCGAGGACACCTCCAGCAAATAGTGTCCGGGGATCGGATCCTCCACGTCGAGCATGGCCGACAGCTCGCGGCTGGCCGACTCGCAGTCGTCGAGATTGACCTCGCGGCCCTCTCCCTCCTGGTGGAGCACGTCCAGATAAACTCGAAGGGTACTCTGCCCCTGCGATGGGGAGAACTCCACGCCGATGCATTCCAGGCCCAGATCGGCCAGTACCTCGGTGAAGCGTTGTGCTAGTGCCTGCGTATCCATAAGTCCGTCTACCGTCGCCAGAAACAAAAAATGGGCTCAAGCGGCCCATTCCCTGCTCTTTTTCAAGAGCGTTCTCGCCGATGTCCCGACCCTTCCAGACTCTTTCCGGGCACCGCGCACGTATCAGTATCAACCGACCTGTGACGACCGTGCGACGCATCCTTGCGCCCAACAAAAAAGCCTCACGAGGAGGCTTTCTTGTTCTAAGAAAGATCTGGTAGCGGGGGCAGGATTCGAACCTGCGACCTTCGGGTTATGAGCCCGACGAGCTGCCAGACTGCTCCACCCCGCATCAGAGTTTGAAGAGTTTAACGAGATGGCCGAATTCTTGCAAGCGATCTCGTGAATTTCTTTCAATGCTTTATCAACTTTCTTTCAGAACCATGGATCGATAGACGACGGCGAACCGAATCGCCGCCCGTCATCAACCCGGAAACACGCTCTTACACCACCCCAGCAGCGGCCCCCAGCTGAGGCCGAGCACCAGCAGGGAGATCGCGTTCAAGGAGAGCACCACGCGCACCGACGGATCGGCCTGCATCTTCAGTTCGCTGCCCTCGACCGGCTTGTCGAAGTACATCACCTTTACGACGCGCAGGTAGTAGTACAGGCCGATGATGGCGAACACCGCACCGACGATGGCCAGCCACATCATGCCAGCGTGAATGGCCGCCTGCAGTACCAGCAGCTTGGCGAAGAAACCAAACATCGGCGGCACACCAGCCAGCGAGAACATCACCAGCATCATCAGAAAGGCCATCCAGGGCGAGCGCTGGTTGAGGCCCTTCAAATCGTCGATCTCCTCGCACTCGAAGCCCGCACGGGCCAGCGCCAGAATCACGCCGAAAGCAGCGGTACTCATCAGCGCGTAGCTGATCGCATAGAACAGCGCCGAGGCGTAGCCTTCCGGACCGGCATTGACCAGGCCCAGCAACAGATAACCCATGTGGGAGATGGTCGAATAGGCCAGCAGGCGCTTCAGGTTGGTCTGGACGATGGCGACCAGGTTGCCGATCGCCAGCGACAGCACCGCAAGCACGGCCAACATCTGCTGCCAATGGTGCGAAAGATCACCCAGGCCCGACTCCAGCAGGCGGTAGGCCATGCCGAAAGCGGCAAGCTTCGGCGCGGAGCCGATGAAGATGGTCACCGCCGTCGGCGAGCCCTGGTACACGTCCGGTATCCACATATGGAACGGCGCGGCACCGAGCTTGAAGCCGATGCCTACGATCATGAAGATCAGGCCGAACAGCAATAGCTTCGGCGCACCGGTGTGGGCGGCTGCGGTGTGCAGGTTGGCCAGATCCAGCGTGGCGGTAGCGCCGTAGACCATCGACATACCGTACAGCAGCATGCCCGAGGCCAGCGCACCCAGCACGAAGTACTTGATCGCCGCCTCGGAGGACAACTGCGAGTCGCGGTTCAACGCTACCAGCGCGTACGAAGACAGCGTCAGCAGCTCTAGGCCAAGGTATACGGTAACCAGGCTTCCGGCCGACACCAGCAGCATGACGCCGATCACCGCGAAGATCATCAGCGTGTAGAACTCGCCAACGAACAGCTTGCGATCGATCAGATACGGCTTGGCATAGACAAACACCAGCGCCGTGCTGAGCAAGGCGAAGGCCTTGAGAATCTCCGACACGCCGTCGCGCACGAACATGCCGCCGAAAGCGACCACCGGCTGGGCCGGCTGCCCCGCCACCACCAGATAGATGGCCATCAGCAGCGCGCCCACCGAAAGCCAGTGCAGCCAATGGCGCTGCTCGGGCTTCATGAAAGCGTCCAGCAGCAACAGAAGGCACGCCGCCACCACCAGATAGAGCTCCGGCAGCATGATCAGAATGTCATTGATATTCGGCATGGTCATTCTCAGATCTTGTGGTTGCCAAGCTGCTGCACTAGCTGCGTCACGGAGCTATCCATCAAATGGATCAACGGCTGCGGCCACACGCCGAGCACCAGCACCGCGGCGGCAAAGGCGCCCAGCACGAAGACTTCGCGGCCGTTGATGTCCTTCATCTCGGCCACGTGCGGATTGGCGATGTCACCCCACATCACGCGCTTGACCATCCACAGCGTGTAGGCCGCGCCAATGATCAGGGTGAAGGCGGCGAACAGCGCGATCCACGGATTGGCCTGGAAGCTGGCCAGCACCACCTGGAACTCGCCCACGAAACCGCTGGTGCCCGGCAGACCGCTGTTGGCCATGGCAAAAAATACGTAGAAGAAGCCGAACCAGGGCATCACATTGATGACGCCGCCGTAGTCCTTGATCTGGCGCGAATGCAGGCGGTCATACAACACGCCGATGCACGAGAACATCGCGCCCGACACGAAGCCGTGCGAGATCATCTGCACCATCGCACCTTGCATGCCGAGCTTGGCGGCATCCATGTTGCCGGCGCCACGCACCAGCATGAAGGCGATGAAGATACCCAGCGTGACGAAGCCCATATGCGCCACGGACGAGTACGCCACCAGCTTCTTCATGTCCTCCTGCACCAGCGCGACGTAGCCGATGTAGAGCACCGCGATCAAGCTGAGGCCGATCACCACCCAGGCATAGGCTTCGGACGCATCCGGCACGATTGGCAGCGAGAATCGCAGGAAGCCGTAACCACCGATCTTCAGCATCACGGCGGCAAGCACCACCGAACCACCCGTTGGCGCCTCCACGTGGGCATCCGGCAACCAAGTATGCACCGGCACCATCGGCACCTTCACTGCGAAAGCGGCGAGGAAGGCGAAGAACAGCCAGCTCTGCTCCTTCATGCTCAGCGGTAGCGCGGCCAGCGCCTGCAGGTCGAACGTGCCCGCCTTCAGATACAGGTAGATCAGGCCCACCAGCATGAAGATGGAGCCAAGGAAGGTGTAGATGAAGAACTTGATCGTCGCGTACACGCGGCGCGGACCACCCCAGATACCGATGAGGATGAACATCGGGATCAGCATGGCCTCGAAGAACACATAGAACAGCAAGGCATCGGTGGCGCAGAACACGCCGATCATCAGGCCTTCGAGCACCAGCATCGCGGCCATGTACTGGTGCGGATTGTTCTGGATGACTTCCCACGCGCCGACGATCACCAGGATGCCGACGAAGGTCGTCAGCAGGATCAGGGCGATCGAAATGCCGTCCACAGCCAGGCTGTAGTGAACGCCGAGCGAGGCGATCCACATGTGGCTTTCGGTCAGCTGCTTGGCGCTGTCCGCCGCGTTGTACTGCGACAGCAGGTAGAGACTGAACACGAAGGTGAGCACGGCGACCAGCAGTGCGGTCCAACGTGCAACGTTGGGACGTCCGGAGCCGGCGAGCAGCACCGGGATGGCACCGACGATGGGTAGCCAGATCAGCAGGCTGAGCAAGTGATTGAACATGGATCTGGGTTCCCTTATTGCCCGACCAGCCAGTACCCGCCAAGAAGCAGGATCAGGCCAAGAATCATCGCGAAGGCGTAGTGATAGAGGTAGCCGGACTGCAGGCGACGGACGCCGCTGGCAATTCGCTGAACCAGCGAGGCCGAGCCGTCCACCAGCACGCCATCGATCACCGCCGCGTCGCCACCCTTCCACAGCGCATGGCCGAGCTTGATGCCGCCGCGCGCAAAGATCACGAAGTAGATCGAGTCGATCCAGTACTTGTGATGGAGCACGGCGTGGATCGGTTTGAGCGCGTTCTTGATCCGGTCGGCCATAGCCGGGTTGAACAGGTAGATGTAGGTGGTGATCACGAAGGCCGTGAGAACCAACAGGAACGGCAGCTGGGTGAAGCCATGCAACGCCATCGCCACGGCACCATGGAATTCATGGCTCAATTCACCCAACACATCATTGGCTTCATGCACCTGGATGGAGCCACCGAACCAACCGCCGAACAGCATCGGCTTGACTGCCAGGAAACCGATCACCAGCGAGGGGATCGCCAGCAGCACCAGCGGAAGCGTGACCACCCACGGCGATTCCTTGGGAGCCTCGTGCATGATGCCTTGTTCATGGTGGCCATGGTCGTCCATGTGTTCGACGTGGTGGCCATGACCGTGGTTCTCGACCACAGTGAAGCGTTCCTTGCCATGGAAGGTCAGGTACATCTGGCGGAAGGTGTACAGCGCCGTCACAAAGGCACCGGCCATCACGCAGAAATAGGCGTAGTTGGCGCCCCAGCGATGTGACTCGCCCACCGCCTCGATGATCGCGTCCTTCGAATAGAAGCCCGCGAAGAACGGCACGCCGCACAAGGCCAGCGAACCGACCCACATGGTGATCCAGGTGATAGGCATGTACTTGCGCAGGCCGCCCATGTAGCGCATATCCTGCTCATGATGCATGGCAATGATCACCGAGCCCGCACCGAGGAACAGCAGCGCCTTGAAGAAGGCGTGGGTCATCAGGTGGAACACGGCGCCGGCATAGGCCGACACACCTAGCGCCACCGTCATGTAACCGAGCTGCGACAGCGTGGAATACGCGACCACGCGCTTGATGTCGTTCTGCACGATGCCGATCAGGCCGGTGAACAACGCACCGGTGGCGCCGATCACCATCACGAAGCTGAGCGCGGATTCTGACAACTCGAAGATCGGCGACATGCGGGCGACCATGAAGATGCCCGCGGTCACCATGGTGGCCGCGTGGATCAGCGCCGAGATCGGAGTCGGGCCTTCCATCGAGTCGGGCAGCCACACGTGCAGCGGCACCTGAGCCGACTTACCCATCGCACCGATGAACAACAGAATGCCAATCACGGTGGCAGCGTCCCAGGCGTGGTTCTGGGTGATCTGCAGGGTCTTGCCGACCAGGCTCGGGGCGTTGGCGAACGCCGTGGCGTAGTCCAGCGTGCCGAGGAAATACAGCACCGCGGCAATGCCCAGCAAGAAGCCGAAGTCACCCACGCGGTTGACCAGGAAGGCCTTGAGGTTGGCGTAGATCGCAGTCGGGCGCTTGAACCAGAAACCAATCAACAGGTACGACACCAGGCCCACCGCCTCCCAGCCGAAGAACAGCTGCATGAAGTTGTTGCTCATCACGAGCATCAACATCGAGAAGGTGAACAGCGAGATATAGCTGAAGAAGCGCTGGTAGCCGTCGTCTTCGTACATGTAGCCGATGGTGTAGATGTGTACCAACAACGACACGAAGGTCACCACCACCATCATCATGGCGGCGAGCTTGTCGATCAGGAAACCGACGCTGGCGGTGTACTTGCCGATCTCGAACCAGGTGTAGATGTTCTGGTTGTAGACCGACGCGGCACCCGTGCACAGCAGGTACAGCACGTAGATCGACAAGCCGCAGGAGATCGCCACGCCGAGAATGGTCACGGTATGCGAACCGGCGCGGCCGATGACCTTGCCCAGGAACCCGGCCAGCACGCAGCCGACAAGCGGCGCCAGCGCGATGGTCAGCAGAATGGATGTGGAGAGTTCCATCGGCTCAACCCTTCATGCTGTCGATTTGGGCGATGTTGATCGTGCTGCGATTGCGGAACAGCAGCACCAGGATCGCCAGGCCGATGGCGGTTTCTGCCGCGGCCACAGTGAGAATGAAGAACACGAACACCTGCCCTGCCACGTCGCCGAGGAAACGTGAGAAGGCCACGAAGTTGATGTTCACGGCCAGCAGCATCAGCTCGATCGACATCAGCAGCACGATGACGTTCTTGCGGTTGATAAACAGGCTGGCCACCGCGATGCAGAACAGCACCGCGCCGAGCACGATGAAGTGCGAAAGCGTGATCATGGCGTGGGCTCCTGGTTCTTGTCTTGCGCGGGTCGTTCGGCCGCCATCTTCACGATGCGGATGCGATCGCTCGGTTTGACCGCAACCTGCTGCGCGGCACTCTGGTGACGCACGCCACCGCGATGACGCAAGGTCAGCGCCACAGCAGCCACCACACCGACGGTGAGGATCAGTGCGGCGATTTCGAACGGCAGCAGGAACTGCGTATACAGCGCATGACCCAGCCATTCGGTATTGGACACACCCGCCACCGTGGCCGGGTTCGCGCCCATCACCGCCATATGCATGGCGCGCACACCGATCAGGGCCAGCATCTCGCCCAGCATCACCAGCGCGATGATGATGCCCACCGGCAAGTAGCGGATGAATCCTTCGCGGAGATGCTCTTGCTTGATGTCGAGCATCATCACCACGAACAGGAACAGCACCATCACTGCACCCACGTAGACCACGATCAGGGCGATGGCGAGGAACTCCGCTTCGGCCAGCAGCCAGATACAGGCCGTGCTGAAGAAAGTGAGCACCAGCGACAGCACGGCATGCACCGTATTGCGCAGCGTGATGACGCCGAGCGCAGCGCCCACGGTGACCGCGGCGAAGGCGTAGAAACAGACGAGTTGGAACATAGACGAATCGATCATGATGTCCCTGCCTCAGCGATACGCGGCGTCTTGGGCACGAGCCGTGGCGATCTCATGCTCGAAGCGGTCGCCGATGGCGAGCAGCTGCTGCTTGGTCACCACGTTCTCGCCACGCTTTTCAAAGTGGTATTCGTGCACATGCGTCTCGACGATCGAGTCGACCGGGCAGCTCTCTTCGCAGAATCCGCAGAAGATGCACTTGAACAAGTCGATGTCGTAACGCGTGGTGCGGCGCTGACCGTCGCTCTCGCGCGGCGCGGAGTCGATGGTGATCGCCAACGCCGGGCACACCGCCTCGCACAGTTTGCAGGCGATGCAGCGTTCCTCGCCGTTCGCATAGCGGCGCAACGCATGCAGGCCGCGGAAGCGGTTCGACTTGGGGATGTGCTCCATCGGGTAGCGCATCGTGTACTTGGGCTTGAACATGTAACGCATGGTCAGGCCCATGCCCTTGAACAGTTCAATCAGCAGCAGGCTTTTGAAATAGTGGGTGATGCGGGACATGGTTTTCTTCAGCCTCCCGTGCCGACAGTGACCCAGCCGTAGTACTTCATGCAGCCGGCGACGAGGACCCAGACGATGGTGATGGGGATGAACACCTTCCAGCCCAGCCGCATGATCTGGTCATAGCGGTAGCGCGGAAAACTGGCGCGGAACCACAGGAACATGAAGGCGAAGATGAAGGCTTTAATGAATAGCCAGATGAAGCCGCCTGTCCAGATCCAATTGACCCATGGCGACACGTCTGCGGTGATCACGCCCTGCAACGGACTCATCCAACCGCCCAAGAAAAGCACGGAGGCCAGGAAGCTGATCAGGATCATGTTGGCGTATTCGGCGAGGAAGAAGATCGCGAACGCCGAACCGGAATACTCCACATGGAAGCCGGCCACGATTTCCGACTCGCCTTCCGCCACGTCGAACGGCGCGCGGTTGGTCTCGGCCACACCGGAAATGAAGTAGATGACGAAGACGGGCAACAACGGCCACATGAACCAGTCGAAGATACCCTTGTGACCGGTCTGCGCATGCACGATATCGGTGAGGTTGAGGCTACCCGCCAGCACCAGCACGCAAACCAGGCACAGGCCCATCGCCAATTCGTACGAAATGACCTGCGCGGTCGCGCGCATCGCACCAAGCAGTGCGTAGCGCGAATTCGAGGCCCAGCCAG
Organism: Dyella subtropica; assembly: GCF_026283965.1. Classification (GTDB taxonomy): domain Bacteria; phylum Pseudomonadota; class Gammaproteobacteria; order Xanthomonadales; family Rhodanobacteraceae; genus Dyella_D; species Dyella_D subtropica. The sequence goes on along the minus strand of NZ_JAPDPD010000001.1, from coordinate 381,702 downwards.
CGAGGATGATGCCGTAGACGCCGAGCGAGGTCATCGCCAGCAGGTACAGCACGCCGGCATTGGCGTTCGACAGCACCATCTTCTCGCTGAACGGGATCACCGCCCATGCGGCCATCGCCGGAATCAGCGCCAGCAGTGGCGCCAAGTAGTACAGCACTCTGTTCGCGTTGGTCGGAAGGATCACTTCCTTGAGCAGCAGCTTGACCACGTCCGCGAAGGCCTGCAGCAGACCGAAGGGGCCGACCTTGTTCGGTCCCATGCGCACGTGCATCCAGCCGATGACCTTGCGCTCCCAATACACGAACATCGCCACGGCGATGATCAGCGGCAGCACGATGGCCACGATATAGAGAACCGGCAGGAGGACCTGAGTCCAGATCTGTTCGCCCATGTGCTTACGCCTTGCTCAGGGTGATGGCCGCGCCATAAGGCGGCAGCGTGGCGGTGAGATCGTGCGCAGCCTCGATCCAGACGGAACCATCCGGCACCGATGCATCGACAACCAGCGGTAGCGAGACATGGCCGACACGCACCGAGGCACCTTCGGCCAGACCTTGGCGCTGGGCCTCGGCGGCATTCAGGCGCACGGCCGGCGCGCGGTTCAGCGGATGCGCATTCAGCGCGGATGCGCGGCGCAGTACGGCGTCGGTGCGATAGATCGGCCAGGTGGCCAGGCGGCTGAGACCCGGCACAGCGCCGCGCTCGGCCAGATCGGTACGCGGCGCGACGGCGCGATCAACGATGCCATCGCGCAGACCGCCAAGGTCGTCGAAGTCGAAGCCGGCCAGCTTCAGCGCACCACCCAAGGCACGCAGCACCTTCCAGCCCGGACGGGCTTCGCCCGGTGCCTTGGCGCCGGCAACGACGCTCTGCGCCAGACCGTCCACGTTGACCAGGGTCGCTTCGATTTCCGGCAGCAATGCGATCGGCAGGATCACATGGGCTACTTCGCGCAGCGCGGGGCTGGCATAGGCGGTGAAGGCAACCACGCTTTCAGCGGCGTGCAGCGCCTTGATGGCGGCAGCGCCGTCGGCGACATCGTGCGGAAGCTCCACGCCGTAAAGCAGATAGCCCTTGCGTGGCTGCGCCAGCATGGCCTGCGCATCGAGGCCACCATGGCTCGGCAGCACACCAACGCGGGCCAGGCCGAGCGCATTCGCGCCGACGGGCAGTTCGTTGTAACCGGCGCCCGTCGCATCGGCGATGAAACGAGCGATGGCGCGCAGCCAGGAGGCCTGCGGATGCGTCACCGCGGCTTCGCCGACGATGACGGCCGCCTTGCCGCTCTTTAGTGCAGCGATGGCATCGTGGTCGCCGGCATCCGTCGGTGCTGCACTGATGGCAGCAGCCAGCGCAGCGGGCGCTGTGGCACCCGCTTCAACAGCAGCCTTGGCGAGCGCGAGTAGCGCATCGACCATCGCCTGCGGCGCCACGATCTCTTCGCCAGCCAGCGCGTAGTTGAAGTCGAAGCGTGCCGGATTCACGGCGTAGACCTTGGCGCCCTTCTTCACGGCCTGATGCACGCGATGATTCAAGAGCGGCAGCTCATGGCGCAGATCGGAACCGACCAGCAGCGCCGCCTTCACCTTGTCCAGCTCGGCCACCGGCAGGCCAAAAGCCTGAGCGGTCGCGTTGTCGGCGAAGTCGAGTTGGCGAACGCGGTGATCGATGTGCGCACTGCCCAAGCCACGGGCCAGACGCACCAGCAGATCGCCTTCCTCGTTCGACGTGGCGGGATGTACCAGCACACCCAGCTCACTGCCCGGCGCCTTGGTCAAGGCTTCGCCGGCCACGGCGAGCGCGTCCTCCCAGGTGGTGGTTTGCCAATGACCGTTGCGCTTCACCTGCGGCGCGCTGACGCGATCGGCAGCGTACAGGCCCTGGTGGCTGTAGCGATCGCGGTCGGACAACCAGCACTCGTTGATCGATTCGTTGTCGCGCGGCACCGTGCGCAGCACCTCGCCACGGCGGGTGTGCAACCACAGGTTGGAACCGAGAGCATCGTGGTAACCGATGGACGGCTTGGCGACCAGCTCCCAGGCGCGCGCCTGGAACTGGAACGGCTTGTTGGTCAGCGCACCTACCGGGCAGACGTCGATGATGTTGCCCGACAATTCCGTCTCGATGGTCTTGCCGATGTAGGTACCGATCTGCAGGTTGTCGCCGCGGCTCATGCCGCCCAGTTCGTAGGTGCCGGCGATCTCGCTGGTGAAGCGCACGCAACGCGTGCACTGGATGCAGCGGGTCATCTCGGTGGCGACCAGCGGGCCGAGGTTCTCGTCGGTGATGGTGCGCTTGCGTTCGGTGTAGCGCGACACGCTGCGGCCGTAGCCGAGGGCCACGTCCTGCAGCTCGCACTCGCCGCCCTGATCGCAGATCGGGCAGTCGAGCGGATGGTTGATCAGCAGGAACTCCATCACATCGCGCTGGTACTTCAGCGCGGTGCCCGTACGGGTCTGCACCTTCATGCCCTCGGCCACCGGAGTGGCGCACGCCGGTTGCGGCTTGGGCATGGGCTTGCCGCCCATTTCCACTTCCACCAGGCACATGCGGCAGTTGGCGGCGATGGGTAGCTTGCGGTGATAGCAGAAGCGCGGAATGGTCACGCCAATGGCGTCCGCCGCTTCGATGATCATCGCGCCCTTGCGAATCTGCGTGGGCTTGCCGTCGATCTCAATATTCAGCAGATCGGGGGCGGTGTTGGCAACGGGCTGCGCACTCATGCGGCGGCTCCAAGCTTGTCGTCGACAATGGAGCGGCCATTGACGATGTAGTACTCGAATTCATCCCAGAACTGGCGCAGGAAACCCTGCACCGGCCAGGCAGCGGCTTCACCGAACGCGCAGATGGTGTGGCCTTCGATCTGGCCGGCAATCGCCTTCAGGCGATGCAGGTCGTCCATCGTGCCCTGCCCGTCCACGATGCGATCCAGCACGCGGTGCATCCAGCCGGTGCCTTCGCGGCACGGCGTGCACTGGCCGCAAGACTCTTTATGGAAGAACTGCGAGATGCGGCGGGTGAAGCGCACCGTGCAGACGGTGTCGTCCAGCACCACGATGGCGCCCGAGCCGAGACCGGTCTTGAGGTCGCGCAGGGTGTCGTAGTCCATCGGCAGCCCCTTGAGCTGCTCGGCGCGCAGCACCGGCATGGACACACCACCGGGAACCGCACCCTTCAGGGTGCGGCCCGGACGCAGACCGCCGGCCATTTCCAACAGCTCGTCGAAGGTGGTGCCCAGCGGCACTTCGAAGTTGCCACCCTTCTGCACGCAGCCGGAGACCGAGAAGATCTTCGGGCCGCCGTTCTTGGTCTTGCTCTGCGCGAGGAACCAGTCCGCACCCTTGCGCAGGATAGCCGGCACCGAGGCGTAGGTTTCGGTGTTGTTGATCGTCGACGGCTTGCCGTACAGACCGAAGTTGGCCGGGAACGGCGGCTTGAAGCGTGGCTGGCCCTTTTTGCCTTCCAGCGACTCCATCAGCGCGGTTTCTTCGCCGCAGATATAGGCGCCAGCGCCGAGCGCGCCATAGATGTCGATGTCGAGGCCGGTGCCCTGGATGTTCTTACCCAGCAGACCGGCCGCGTAGGCTTCCTTCAGCGCCTCTTCGAAATGTTCGTAGGGCTCGTGATGGAACTCGCCACGCAGGTAGTTGTAAGCCGCAGTGGAACCGGTGCAATAGCAGGCGATAGCCATGCCCTCGATCACCGAGTGCGGGTTGAAGCGCAGGATGTCGCGGTCCTTGCAGGTGCCCGGCTCCGACTCGTCGGAGTTGCAGAGGATGTATTTCTGCATGGTGCCCTTGGGCATGAAGGACCACTTCAAGCCGGTGGGGAAGCCGGCGCCGCCACGGCCGCGTAGATTGCTCTTCTTGATCTCTTCGATCAGCGCGTTCGGGTCGGGCTTCTCGGCGAGGATCTTCTTCCACGCTTCATAGCCACCCATCTGCGTATAGCTGTCCATCGCCCACGGCTTGTCAAAATGCAGCGTGGTGTAGACGACTTGGTGTTCTTTAGGTGCGGGTCCGAATGCCATTGCCCAGCCTCACTTCAGACCGTCGAGAATCTCATCGATCTTTTCGATCGACAGACGCTCGTGGTAATGCCCATTGACCGTCATCGCCGGCGCGCAGGCGCAGGCGGCGATGCATTCTTCTTCGCGCTTCAGATAGACGCGGCCATCCGGCGTACTTTCGCCGAGCTTGATGCCGAGCTTCTTCTCGCAATGCGTCACCAGTTCCTCGGCGCCGTTGAGCCAGCACGAGATATTGGTGCAGATCGCCACGTTGTTGCGGCCGACCGGCTTGGTCTCCAGCATCGAATAGAAGCTGGCGACCTCGTAGGCCCACACGGCCGGCAGGTCGAGATACTTCGCGACGGCGGTGATCAGCTCGTCGGTGAGGAAGCCCTGATTCTGCTCCTGCGCGGCGAACAACGCCTGGATCAGCGCCGAACGCTTGCGATCCGGCGGAAACTTCGCCACCCACTCATCGATGTGATGGCGGGTGTGCTCGGTGAGTACGGCAAGCGGGTCGACGTTCTTGACCTGCTCGTAATTTCCGGTGGCTTTCATGAGTTCTTATCCTCCGGGCTCAGCGATCGACTTCGCCGAACACGAGGTCATAGGTGCCGATCATCGCCACCACGTCGGCCAGCATGTGGCCGCTCACGATGGGATCGATCGACGACAGATGGGCAAAGCCCGGCGCGCGCAGATGCACGCGGAACGGCTTGTTGGCACCGTCGGAGACGAGGTAGCAGCCGAACTCGCCCTTGGGTGCTTCGACCGCGCAGTAGGTCTCGCCCGCCGGCACGCCGTAGCCTTCGGTGAACAGTTTGAAGTGATGGATGAGCGCTTCCATGTCCTCCTTCATGGCCTCGCGCTTGGGCGGCGCGACCTTGAAGTTTTCCACCATCACCGGACCTGGATGGGCACGCAGCCACTTCACACACTGCTGGATGATGCGGTTGGACTGGCGCATCTCTTCGACGCGCACCAGGTAACGGTCGTAGCAGTCGCCATTGACGCCGACCGGGATGTCGAAATCCACATCGGCGTACTTGGCGTACGGCTGCTTCTTACGCAGATCCCAAGCCACGCCCGAGCCACGAATCATTGCACCGGTCATGCCCCACTGCTGGGCCAGCTCCGGCGAGATCACGCCGATGCCGACGGTGCGCTGCTTCCAGATGCGGTTGTTGGTGAGCAGTTCCTCGTACTCGTCCACCTTCGACGGAAAGTCGGCGGTGAAGGCATCGAGGTAGTCGAGCATGGAACCCTCGCGCCAGCTATTGAGGCGCTTGAGGTCCTTGCCCTTGTGCCACGGCGACTCGCGGTACTGGGACATCTTGCCCGGCAGGTCGCGGTAGACACCGCCCGGACGGTAGTAGGTCGCGTGCATGCGCGCGCCCGACACCGCCTCGTAGACGTCCATCAGCTCTTCGCGTTCGCGGAAGGCGTAGAGGAACACCGCCATTGCGCCAAGATCGAGCGCGTTCGAGCCGATCCACATCAAGTGATTCAGGATGCGGGTGATTTCGTCGAACATGGTGCGGATGTACTGCGCACGCTCCGGCGCCTCGATACCCATCAGGGTTTCGATGGCGCGCACGTAGGCGTGCTCGTTGCACATCATCGACACGTAATCGAGGCGATCCATGTAACCGATGGACTGGTTGAACGGCTTGGACTCGGCCAGCTTCTCGGTGCCGCGATGGAGCAGCCCGACGTGCGGATCGACACGAACGATGGTCTCGCCGTCCATCTCCATCACCAGGCGCAGCACACCGTGCGCGGCCGGATGCTGTGGGCCGAAGTTCATCGTGTAGTTGCGGATTTCCTGCATGCTCAATTCTCCCGCCAGTTGTCGGCGGCTTCGGCCTTGGCCTGCACCAGGTCGGCGTCGTCACGGATCACGCGCGGCACCAGCACGCGCGGCTCGATCGACACGGGTTCGTAGACCACGCGCTTCTGCTCGGGGTCGTAACGCACTTCGACGTTGCCGATCAGCGGGAAGTCCTTGCGGAACGGGTGCCCGACGAAACCGTAGTCGGTCAGGATGCGGCGCAGGTCCGGGTGGCCTTCGAAAAGGATGCCGAACAGGTCGAACGCCTCGCGCTCGAACCAGTTGGAGCCCGCCCAGATACCGGTCACCGACGGCACCACCGGCAGTGAGTCGTCTTCGCAGAAGATGCGCAAGCGCAGGCGATGGTTGTTCTCGATCGACAGCAGATGAATAACGGCTGCGAAGCGGCGCGGCTGATGGACGTTACGTGGGCGATCGGCCCAATTGAAGCGCCCCATCGCCTCGCCTTCCACACCGCGCGAGAAGCCGGTACTGGAGACGGTTTCGGTATCCCATTCGGTCTGGCCATAACCGAGGTAATCGATGCCACAGAGATCGATCAGCTCGCCGAAACGGAAAGCCGATTCGTCGCGCAGCGCCGTCGCTACCGCGATCAAATCGGTCGCAGCCACCTCGGCGGTGACTTCGTTCCGGATGGTGGTGATTTTCAGCGTATCGCCGAATCGCGCGATCAGGCGCTCGGCCAGCGAGTTCATTTGCGTATCGCTCATGGCTGCGCCTCAGGAACGCGCGATGGTGCTGGTGCGGCGGATTTTCTTCTGCAACTGCAGGATGCCGTGGATCAGCGCTTCGGCCGTGGGCGGACAGCCCGGCACGTAGATGTCCACCGGCACGATGCGGTCGCAGCCGCGCACCACGGAATAGGAGTAGTGGTAATAGCCACCACCGTTGGCACAGCTGCCCATGGAAATCACCCATTTGGGGTCGGGCATCTGGTCGTAGACCTTACGCAGCGCCGGGGCCATTTTGTTGACCAGGGTGCCGGCCACGATCATCACGTCGGACTGGCGCGGGCTCGGACGGAAGATCACGCCGTAGCGGTCCAGGTCCAGGCGCGCGGCGCCGGCGTGCATCATCTCGACCGCGCAGCATGCCAGACCGAAGGTCATCGGCCACATCGAGCCGGTGCGCGCCCAGTTCATCAGCGCATCGACGCTGGTGGTGGCAAAGCCGCGCTGGATAACGGGGTTGTCGCCGGACGGACGCAGGATGTCGTCCACCAGATTCAACGGCTGCGGGTTATGCATCACCCGATCAATGGAGGAGATCACTCCCATTCCAGCGCTCCCTTCTTCCACACGTAAGCAAAGCCGACCACCAAGAGCAGCAGGAACAGCGCCATCTCGATCAACGCGATGATGCCGATCTTGTCGAACACCACCGCCCACGGGAACAGGAAGGCGATTTCAAGATCGAAGATGATGAAGAGGATCGCCAGCAGGTAGTAGCGCACGTCGAAACGCATGCGCGCGTCCTCGAAGGCCTCGAAGCCGCACTCGTAGGGCGCAAGCTTTTCAGAGTCGGGACGGCGCGGACCGGCGAGCAGGCCGATGGCCAGCAGAACCAGACCTAGACCGGTCGCAACGCCGATAAACAGCAGGATGGGCCAGTATTCGGCAAGCACGATGTAACGTACCTCCGCGCCATCGAGGCGCATCAGTGACCGTCGGGGGAAACGGTCCGGCAACTGGGATCGGAGGCCCGCAAAGGCCATGGGCTATCCAGCCACGATCGCACGCGATTGAAGCCACGAGCGTCCGACTTTCCACGATCAAATTCGGGAATCAGGACATTGTATCAGTGCGCTTAACAACAACAAGCCTTGAGCGCTATTTCGCTGCGGTTTGGTACCGATGTTGCAATCGCCTTACGCCTTGTCTCGCAAGGCATGGTAAGCCGATGTCAACGCGGCCTGGCGTTACATGGTGTGAGTCGGGCGTTCCGAGCCGCTCATGCCGACCAGGATGTTCTCGATGCGGGCTCTTGCGACCTCGCCATCGGAGGAATCATTGAACTGCACCCCGATTCCGGCCGTGCGGTTGCCCTGAGCGCCCACCGGGGTCACCCAGACCACCTTGCCGGCGACCGACAGGCGCTCGCCCTCGTCGGCCAGATTCACCAGCAATACCACTTCGTCGCCGAGCGAGTAGCTCTGAGCGGTGGGGGCAAACAGGCCACCGTGCTTGAGAAACGGCATGTACGCGTTATAGAGCGCGGCCGTGTCCTTGATCTTCAAAGAAATGATGCCCTGACGGGCTGCAACGACCGGACTCATGCCTACTCCCCCGCAGACCGTGGGACGGAAACGGTCCGATGTGCCGCATCGTAGCGAGCCGCGGCGCCGGGCGTAAAGCAAAAAGCGCCATGTCTGGGAGCTGCTTCACAGGCACCCGCGATGCTTAGAGCCTGTTCAAAGCTCGCACCAACCCCAGCGATCGAAGATCCAGGGCGACGGCAGATCCATATGCAGCTTCACGAACCGCGGCCCGACGTGCTCTGTCGATGGAAGGCACAGCCTGAACCGACCGGCTTCGTCCCGCTCGAGCGGCGCGTCCTGCCAGGACCAGCTACACACACCATGGCTATCCACCAAAGTCAGCTTCAGCCATGGCCGCAGGACCGGGGCGGGCTGCCAAGGCAGGCTACACCCCTGCTCCACGCCGCTCAGCTGCCGATAGTGTTCCGCCCGATCAGCGAGCCTGTGCATACGCTTGCCGCTGAGAGCCATCTGGCTGCGGTGCTCGCGCAAGGCGGACAGCTTGTTCGTGTGGACATGCTCGGAGGATGGAATGGCAAGCAGCCCTCCATGCTCCTCCGCGTATCCATGGACGAGATAGCTGAGCAGCTGCGGCGCGCCACCCGGCCACTGCGCCACCGCCAGCCGCGTCAGCACGTGCGCCGCGCTGTGATCAGGATGGCGGTCGGCCAAGGCCGGAAACGCAATGACCGTGGGGCGACATGCTTCCAGCCGGGCAAGCCATAGCCGCAATAAGCCCGACAGATCGTCGCGCAGGCGGGCTGTCACCCCCATGTCCGGCAGGCCCAAGGCATGCAGCACTTCCGGCGGCAGGCCGAGCTGACGAAGCGCCTGCCCTACTTCGCCACGGCGGCGGCGGCCCCAGCGTTCGCGCTCGGCCGGTCCGATGTACGGGCGCCGCTCCAGCCAGCGCTGCGGCCAGGGGTTGTTGTCGCCATCGGTGAGCAGCAGGATGTCCACCGTGCCGCCAGCCAGATGAACATGCTGGATCAGCTCGCCCGTGGCGATGGACTCGTCATCCGGATGGGGCGCGATGACCAGCAGACGAGTCTGCGCGTCCAGCTTCATCGGCATGCCATTCCTCTCAACGCCAGCGCGCAAGCAGCTCAAGCAGCAGCAAATCGCCGCGCAGCGGGCCACGCAAGGCATCGCGCGCCCGATTGGCAGCGATGTACCAATCGCCGAGCGCTTCGGCGTCAAGCGTGCTGGACAACGGCCCACCGGCGGCACCTGCCTGCGCTCGCGCCTCATCGGCCGCCGCCTGGGCAGCGAACCACAGCCGCTGTTCCGGCTCGTTGTCCAACCAGCGACGCACCACGTCCATGGCCTCACCGCGACCCGCAGCCAATGCGGCAAGATCTTTGCGCACTTCCTGGCGGCGGGTGAGCGCGCCCTCTTCCGACCAGGCTTTCGCCATGCCGGGATTACCGCCCGCTGCTTCGAGCGCCATGGCGGCATCTTTCACACCCTCGGCCTGCAGCCAGGCCAGGGCTTCGTCGCGCGACGGCAGCTGGAACTCGATGCGCTGGCAGCGGCTGCGGATGGTCTGCGGCAAGCGCCATGGCGCGTCAGCAACAAGCAACAGCAGCGTATTCTGCGACGGCTCTTCCAATGTCTTCAGCAGTGCGTTGGCGGCGGCCGCATTCATCGCGTCGGCCGGATCGATGCTGACCACCTGCCAGCCGCCGAACTGACTGGACATCGCCAACCGCGCCGACAAATCACGGATCTGATCCACCACGATCTCGCTACGCTGGACGCCGTCTTTGCGCAAACCATAAGTCAGCGCAACCACGTCAGGATGCGTACCCGCAGCCAGCAGCAGGCAACTGCGACAGCGACCGCATGCCTCGCCATCCACCGCCTGCTCGCACAACAAACCGCGCACGAAGCGGCGCATGAAGTCACGCTTGCCTAACCCTGCCGGGCCACATAGCAGCAAGGCATGTGGCATGGCATCGCGTTGGCGTCGCGCCTGCAAACGCGCCCAATGCTCGGCATGCCACGGCATCACGCTCATGCCTTGACCTCGAACAGCGGCGCGATAGCGGCTATCGCCGCATGCAGGACCTCGACCGGCGTCAGACTGGCGTCGATGATCTGGAAGCGTTTCGGCTCCGCCGCGGCACGCGCGCGATAGGCCTCGCGAACCCGCTCAAAGAAAACATCGGCTTCGACCTCGATCCGATCGGCTTCGCCGCGACCAGCAGCGCGAGCGCGTCCGGTGGCCACTGGCAAGTCAAGCAGCAGGGTCATGTCCGGCGACAGACCATCGGTAGCCCAGCGCTCCAACTCAGCGATGCGCTCCACTGGCTGGCCACGTCCGCCTCCCTGATAGGCAAAGCTCGCATCAGTGAACCGATCGCACAGCACCCATTGCCCAGCGGTCAGCGCGGGTTCAATCAACTCGCGCACCAGTTGCGCGCGGGAGGCGAACATCAGCAGCAGTTCGGTTTCGGCCGCCATGCCATGACGGGCCGGATCCAGCACAATGGCGCGTACCGCCTCACCCAAGGCGGTGCCGCCCGGCTCGCGGGTCAGCACAAGATCCACGCCCTGGGCCGCGATGTAGTCGCGCAGGCCGGCCAGCAAGGTGCTCTTTCCGGCGCCTTCGCCGCCTTCCAGGCTGATGAATGTTCCGCGCTGCTTGCTCATGGACACCGCTTCAACTGATAACAGGCGACGTTGCGATTGTGTTCGTCCAGCGTACTGGAGAACACATGGCTGCCATCGCCACGCGCTACAAAGTAGAGCTCGCTTCCTGCGGCGGGATGCAACGCTGCCTCAAGCGCTGGCTTGCCCGGCAAGGCGATGGGTGTCGGCGGCAATCCGGGACGCGTATAGGTGTTGTACGGCGTATCGGTGGTGAGGTCGCGCTTGTGGATATTGCCCGCGTAGCTCTCGCCCATGCCGTAGATCACCGTGGGATCGGTCTGCAGCAACATGCGCGTCTGCAGGCGCCGCACGAACACACCGGCGATGCGCGGCCGTTCGTCGGCGCGGCCGGTTTCCTTCTCCACGATGGAGGCGAGGATCAGCGCATCGTAGGGCGTGGCCAGCGGCAAGCTCTTATCGCGCTGCGGCCAGAGGCTTTCCAGCGTCTTGCTCATGGCAGCATGGGCGCGCCTGAGAATGTCCAGATCGCTATCGCCTTTGACATAGGCATAGGTCTCAGGAAGAAACCGCCCCTCCGGCGCCTCACCTTCCGCACCGATCTTTTGCATCACCGCCGCCTCGTCCAGCTCGGCGCCGTCCTGGCGCAGCTTGTCGGCCTTGACCAGGGCTTGGCGAAGGTCGCGGAAAGTCCAGCCATCGACGATGGTGAAATTGCGCTGCAGCACCTTACCGGCGGCCATGTTGGCGAGCAGGTCGCGCGGCGTCATGCCGGCAGTGAGTGCGTACTCACCGGCGTGCAGCTTGCCGGCTACGCGCCCTTGCTCTGCCAGCAAACGCCAGTACAAAGGCTGTCCGGTACTGACACCCTGCTGACGCAGCTGGGCCACGATGTCTTTCAGGCTGCTGCCTCGACCAACGTCGATGCTCTGCCCCTGCGCTGCCACGTTGAGTGGCGTTTGACTGAAGCGGGAGAAGTCCTGCCAGACATAGGCCAGCCCACCGGCCAGCGCCAGCAACACCAGGAGAACCAGGCCACGCCACAAGGCGCGACCATGCATCGTGTTTCGACTCATGCCTGCTCCATCGGAAAACCCAGGTCGCGCCAATGCCGTTGCATCGCGCGGGTGACCGGGCCGGGAACATACACGGTATCGGCCACGGCCTGAACTGGCAGGATGCCGCGAACGCTGGAGCTGAGGAAGAGTTCGCTGGCAAGCCGCAGGTCATCCAACACAAGATCCCGCACCTGTGCGGGCTGCACAGCCAACGCCTCGGCGCGTGCCACGCCAGCCACACCACAGCGTTCGAGCGACGGCGTGACCAGCGTGCCGTCGATCACCGCGAACAGGTTGGCCATGGTGGTCGAGACGATCCGGCCGGAGGCATCGAGCAGCAAGCCATCGGCCACCGCCGGATCGCTCCATTCGGCGCGGGCCAGCACCTGCTCCAAACGATTGAGGTGCTTCATGCCAGCCAACAGCGGCTGCTCGGCCAGCCGGATGTCGCAGATCCGAAGCCGCACCCCTTGAACATAGTGGTCCGGAGAGAGCTCCGGCAGCGCAAAACCAGCAACGATGCGGTGGGGACGCGTGATGATCGGCAACGCATAGCCGCGCTCGCCGATACCGCGAGTGACGGTGACCCGCACTACCGCCTGAAACAGGCCCTGCACAACCTGCCGAGCCTCAGCCAGAAGAAGCTCCGCGGCGGGAGCAGGCAGATGCAGCCGCGCACAGCTGTGGCGCAGACGTTCCATATGCCTCGCCCACAGCGGCGCCATGCCATCGACGAAGCGAATCGTTTCAAACAGGCCATCGCCGTAGGCCAGGCCGCGATCCAGCACCGGCAGTGCATCGTCCGGCCGACCGTTGACCAGGATGCGTGCCGTCGCCGCGGCCATCAGCCCGCTACTCCGAGCGCGCGCAGCAGGCCTCTGGCCTTGGCACGCGTCTCGTCCAGCTCCTTCTCCGCCACCGAATCCGTCACGATGCCCGCGCCAGCACGCAGGGTCACGTCCTGGCCGGCAAGCGTGAGCGTACGAATGAGGATGTTCAAATCGAGGTCGCCGTTGCGGTCGAGGTAACCCATCGCCCCCGTGTAGGCTCCGCGCGGGGCATCCTCCAGCGCAGCGATGATTTCCATGCAACGCACTTTCGGGCAGCCGGTGATGGTGCCGCCCGGAAAGGTCGCGGCAATCACCTGCCCAGGCGTCACGCCAGCGCGCAACTGGCCGCGCACATTGGACACGATGTGATGCACGTGAGCGTAACTCTCCACCACCATCAGCTCGTCCACCTCCACCGTGCCGGGCACGCAGACACGACCGAGATCGTTGCGCTCCAGGTCGATCAGCATCACGTGCTCGGCGCGCTCTTTGGGATGCGTGCGCAGCTCGCGGATGCGTGCCAGCTCGTCGTCCGACGGCGTGCGCGGACGGGTGCCTGCAATCGGGCGAGTCTGCGCCATGCCGTCGCGCACTTCGACCAGGCGTTCCGGCGAGGAACTTACTACCGCCCACTCCGGCTGCTGCAACAGGCCGGCGAATGGCGCGGGGTTCGCCTCTCGCAACGAGGCATAGAGCGACGCTGGTGAAGGCGATGGTGCGTACCGCGCATGCCAGGCCCGCGACAAGTTGACCTGGAAGATATCCCCGGCGTGCAGGTGTTCGTGGATGCGCGCGACGCCGTCGAGAAACTGCTGTGGATCGTCTTCACCCCACTGCATGGGCGCAGGCAAGGCGGGAATAGCCGGCGACACGGAAAGGTCGGCCTCCAACGCATCGAGCAACGCTTCGTGGCCAGGCTCGACGATCAACACCGTGCATTCCCGCGCGTGATCCACAATCACTGCTGCCGGACAACGCAGCGCCAACGCAACAGGCAGCGTCTGTGGATCGCGAAGTCGCAGGCGCGGTTCGATCTCGCCGGCCAATTCGTAGGCCAACATCAGCACCCAGCCGCCGTGGAACGGCAATCCGTCGTCGACTTCCCGCGGCAAGCGCTCGGCATGCCATGCGGCATCGAGGGCATCGAGGAAGCGACCGGAGCGATCACGCCCCTGTCCGTCAAACAAACGGCCGTCCGCACGCAGCGTCAGACTGTCTTGCGGAAATGCGAACAGGATGTCGAAGCGCGTTTGCGGTGTACCGCGCACCACGCTCTGCAACAGGCAGGGATAGCGCTCTGGAAATGCAGCGGCCGGCGCGAGCAAGTCGCGCCGGCCGTGCAAAGTACGACTAAGGTTGTTCACGCGTCGCTCAAGCGCGACGGAACGCCAGCGTGCCGTTGGTGCCGCCAAAGCCGAAGGAGTTGGACAACACCACGTCGAGCTTGGCCTCGCGCGCGGTATGCGGCACGAAGTCGAGATCGCAGCCTTCGCCCGGCTCGTCCAGGTTGATCGTCGGCGGCAGCACCTGGTCGCGCAGCGCCAGGATCGAGAAGATCGCCTCCACGCCGCCGGCCGCACCAAGCAGGTGGCCGGTGATCGACTTGGTCGAGCTCATTGCCAGCTTGTAGGCGTGATCACCGAATACACGCTTGGCGGCCATCACTTCACCCAGATCGCCCAGCGGCGTCGAGGTACCGTGCGCATTGATGTACTGCACGTCAGCCGGGTTGAGGCCAGCGTCACGCAGTGTGCTCTCCATGCAGCGCGCCGCGCCTTCGCCACCCTCGCTCGGTGCGGTGATGTGGTACGCGTCGCCGCTCATGCCGAAACCGACCAGTTCCGCATAGATATTCGCGCCGCGCGCCTTGGCGTGTTCGTACTCCTCCAGCATCAGCACACCGGCGCCATCGGACAGCACGAAGCCGTCGCGATCCTTGTCCCAGGGACGACTGGCCTTGCCCGGCTCGTCGTTACGGGTGGACATGGCTTTGGCAGAACAGAAGCCAGCCATCGCCGTGCCGGTGGTGGCGAACTCGGCACCGCCGGCAATCATCGCGTCGGCATCGCCGTACTGGATCATGCGCGCGGCCAAACCAATGTTGTGCGTGGCCGTGGTGCAGGCGGTGACGCAGGCGATGTTCGGCCCCTTCAGGCCGAACATGATCGAGAGATGGCCCGACACCATGTTGATGATCGAACTGGGCACGAAGAACGGCGACACGCGACGCGGCCCCTTGTCGTGCAACTCGATCGATGTGTGTTCGATGGTATGCAGCCCGCCGATGCCGGCAGCGACCGCCACGCCGATGCGCGGCGCGTTGGCTTCTGTCACTTCCAGTCCGGAATCGCGCAAGGCCTGCGTGCCCGCGGCAATGCCGTAGTGGATGAAGGGGTCCATCTTCTTGATGTCTTTCGCGGCAATCCAGTCCGCTGGGACGAAATCACGCACCTGACCGGCAATGCGGGTGGCATAGGCCGTGGCGTCGAAATGGGTAACCTGACCGATGCCGCTCACGCCCTTGAGAATGTTGTCCCAAGCGGTAGCGATATCGTTGCCGACCGGCGAAATGATGCCGAGGCCGGTTACAACCACACGTCGTTTGCTCATGCTGATCTTCCTTCATGGATCCGTGGTTCTGCCGTGAGGCAGCCGTTCCGCGGCGGTCGCGAATGTCGTCTTAACGGAACGGTCGTCTTAACCGCGTGGCGCGTATCCGCAAACCATACGGGATCGGACGTTGCAAAATGCAGAAACGAAAACTGCGCCAAGGAGGCGCAGCTTTCGGTATCGCTTCGTGAACGAGCGGGAATGCGCCAAATGCGCCAGCCCGCCACGAGTCGATCACTCCTTGGTGTGGGCCTTGATGTAATCGACAGCCTGCTGCACCGTGGTGATCTTCTCAGCCTCTTCGTCCGGGATTTCGCACTCGAACTCTTCCTCGAGAGCCATCACCAGCTCGACGGTGTCCAGCGAATCCGCGCCCAGATCGTCCACGAACGAGGAGCTCGCCTGGACTTCATCTTCCTTCACACCCAGCTGCTCGACGACGATTTTCTTGACGCGCTCTTCGATGGTGCTCATGTTGCCAATACCTCCCAAGGACAAAATAGCTGGCGGATTGTAGTGGCTAAGCCCCGAGGCCGCCATGGTCCGCCATCGTTGGTAAGGCGCAGGCCCTGGGGACCGGCGCGAAAGGGCAATTGTCGCCTAAAAACGTGCCGCTGGCGACAGGCCCTGGGAAACCGGCCACTGGGATGCTCTGAACAAGTCTACGCAGCCGTCATGATGTGTGGGAGGTTCGTAGGGTGTGACGCGCGGCGACGGCAAGGCTGGCTGCCTTGCCTAGACGTGGGCTGCAGCCTGCGGGCCTCCCACACATCACCCTGTCATTGATATTCAAAGTGTGAGGGCCGGCTCTGTCTGCCTACAGCTCCGCGGCGCGCTGGCTTGAAAGACGGCCAGTCTGCCTGCGCCAACGCACCACGCATCGGTGAGCAGACAGAGCCGGTGACGGCTGCGTAGACTTATTCAGAGCATCCCAAGGATGCCACCGCAACCTGAGAAGCCACCACCCCGCTTGGCGGGTTGCGCCATGCGGATGCTGGCCACAAGGCGACCCAACCATTCGCCGCTCTGACTTTGTGCAACGTGCCAGGCGGCGTCTCACGCGAAGACCACACCAACACGAAGCCGGCCGGATGCTGCTGCGCCCATTGCGTCGGATCGGCGGTGGTGGGCAAGGGTTCGGGCAACCGCGCAAGGAAGGTGATCAATCCCGGCTCGTTGCCGGTGCGCGCCAGCGGCACACCCTGCTGGCGCATCTGCTCGACCGATTGCGCTAGGCCACGCAAATCCATCGCTCCCAAGACCTGCGCACGGATCACCGGCAGTAACGCAACGGTCAATAGCAGCATCACCCATGCCACGCGCCGCTCGGGTGCCTGTTCGCTGCGCCTCATCAGCAACCCTATCGACGACAACGCCAGTACGACCGTCAACGCGAACAAGCCTTTCAATGCGCCTGGCGCGATAGGTGCTGGACTCGTGTCGCCGGGGCGCAGGATCGCCCACAACAACAACCCCAGCACCAACACGGAGAACGCCAGCATGCGACGCGAAACAAACAGCTGCGGTTCGGCACGCAACATCGTGCCCAGCAACAACGCCAAACCGGGGAACAGCGGAATCAGATAATGCAGCTGTTTACCGCTCACCACACTGAAGCCCACGAAAGCCGGCAGCGTGGCGCACCATCCGAAACGCGCAGCCAGCGACGGCATGGCGGAAGCAAAGGCCGTCCGCAACCGAGTCAAGCGCAACACCAGCGGCCACGGCAAAAGCAGCGGAACCAGCCATTGCAGGTACCACCATAACGCGCGGTTGTGCGCAAAACTTTCGACCACGCGCCCAGCGGTTTGCGTGACCAGCAACTCCTTTGCCTCGGCCTGCCCCAGGTGCTGCACGGCAGCCAACGCCCATAGCAACACCGGCAGACCACCCAGCACGCAGACCAGTAGCGCCGCACCTATGCGCTTCCACGATGGTTGCGTTCCTGTGGGCCGCATCCACCAACGAGCGAGGAGCACAGGCGGAAGCAAATGCAGCAGCGCTACCGGCCCTTTCGCCAGCATGCCCAGCGCACTCGCCAAAAAAAGCAGCCCCAGCGCGCGACGCGTTCCGTCGCGCATCCACTGCATGATCGCTACGAAAGCGAGCAGCACGAAGAAGCACAACATGACGTCGAACATCACCACGCCGGAGAACAGCTCGAAATACATGAAGCCGAGCATCAGCCAGGGCGCCTGCCCCGTCGCCGTACCATCGAGCTCGCGCTCGAGCTTCTGCAACAAGGCGATACAGCCAGCACCGAACAACAGCGGCAGCACGCGCGCGCCCCACAGCGACACGCCGAACAGACTCCAATCGAGATTGAGCAGCCAGAACAGCAGCGGCGGCTTGTCGAAATAAGGAGAGCCGTTGAGATGCAGCGTGATCAACTCACCCGACTGGCGCATTTCCCAGGCGATGCTGAGGTAGCGCGTCTCGTCGATCGGGACGGGTGGCAGTATCCCCAGGAAAGGCAATAGCAGAAGCATAACCAGCCAGGGGGTGGCATCCAGGCCTGCTTTCAAACGCATCAGGGCATTCATAGTGCCCAGTCTCGGTAGTCGCACTTAGGTCGATCTTAGCTTGAGCAGGGTCGCGGTGAGAGCCCTATCACGATCCCGCCACGCAGGATAAGGCCGGCCCGTGCAAGGCCGGCCCCGAGCGTCACGCCATGTACATGCCACCGTTGACGTGCAGCGTTTCGCCGGTGATGTAGGCCGCCGATGGCGAAGCCAGGAAAGCCACGGCCTTGGCAATATCGTTCGCCTCGCCCAATCGCCCCAAGGCGATCTGGCCGAGCAACGCCTGCTTCGACTCTTCCGGCAGCGCACGAGTCATGTCGGTGTCGATGAAGCCCGGCGCCACCACATTGACGGTGATGCCGCGGCTACCGATCTCGCGCGCCAACGATTTGGAGAACGCGATGATGCCGGCCTTGGCCGCCGCATAGTTGGACTGTCCCGGATTACCGGTCAGACCGATCACCGACGCGATCGAGATGATGCGGCCCTTGCGCGCTTTCATCATGCCGCGCATCACCGCCTTGGAAGTGCGATACACCGAGGTGAGATTGGTGTCGAGGATGGCTTGCCAGTCCTCGTCACGCATGCGCATCAGCAGTTGGTCACGGGTGATGCCAGCGTTGTTGACCAGGATCGACACCGGGCCGAATTCCTTGCCGATCGACTCGATCAGCCCGTCGACGGCAGCGCCATCCACCACATTGAGCACACGGCCATGGCCACCATGCGCCGCAAGCCGATCACCGATCGCGGCCGCGCCGCTTTCGCTGGTCGCCGTGCCGATCACGGTGGCACCCTGTGCCGCCAGTTCGTCGGCGATCGCCGCACCGATGCCGCGGCTGGCGCCGGTGACGAGGGCGATTTCCCCTTGCAGAGTCTTGCTCATCTGTATCGCTTCCTATAGCTCAACGGAAAAGGTCATGCGTCGCGCGAGGCGCCGCTCAGGTCCATTCGGCACGAACGGCATCCAGATCGGCCGGCGCGCCGATGGCGCGCGCGTCGACACTCTTGTCAATGCGCTTGATCAGGCCAGCCAGCACCTTGCCCGGGCCGCATTCGGCCACGCGCGTGGCGCCACCGGCGGCGAGGGCCTGCACGCATTCGGTCCAGCGCACCGGCAGGTACAGCTGGCGCTGCAGGGCGGCGCGGATGTCGTCGACATGGCCATAGCTGCGCGCCTCGGCGTTCTGCACCACCGGGATGGATGGCTGCTGCCATTGCAGCGAGGCCATCCGCTCGCCCAGCTTGTCGGCCGCGTCGCGCATCAGTGCACAGTGCGAGGGCACCGACACAGCCAATTTGATGGCCTTCTTCACACCCAGTTCGGCGAGTTTCACGAGCGCGCGATCCACGGCCTCGGCGTTGCCAGCGATCACCAACTGACCGGGCGAATTGAAGTTGGCGGGCGACACCACCTGCCCTTGTGCGACCTCCTCGCAGACCGCAGCGATCTGCGCATCGTCGCCGCCCAGAATCGCGGCCATCGCACCAACGCCCGGCGGCACGGCCGCCTGCATCAAACGGCCGCGCTCGGCGACCAGCGCCGCGGCGTCGTGCAGCGACAAGGCACCCGCGCAAACCAGTGCGCTGTACTCTCCGAGGCTATGACCGGCCAGCTGCGCCGGCTGCGCACCGCCGAGCTTCTGCCACACGCGCCATGCTGCCACGCTGGCGGCCAGCAAAGCGGGCTGGGTGTTTTCGGTGCGGTTGAGCTGTTCTTCCGGCCCCTGCTGGCTCAGCACCCATAGGTCGGTACCGGCGCCTTGCGAGGCCTCGTCGAAGGTGGCTTTCACTTCCGCGTAGGTCGCAGCCAACTCGGCCAGCATGCCCACGGACTGCGAGCCTTGCCCTGGAAAGACGAAAGCGAGCGATGCAACGTTCTGACTCATGTACTGAAGATTTCCATCGACGAAAACCGGAATGGTGCCAGCATCGCCGACCGTACGCAGCCGTATCCCTCTCGTTTCACTGCGGCTTCACTACCAGGCCCGGAATATCAATCGTCGAAATCACCGTGATCCTGCCGTTCGTTCTGGTCTTTCTGAGCCGGAAGCTCTCCCATGCAAAGCAAGCACGCAGACCTGCCTCAACTGCAGGGTCGCCTGTTTATGACCGACGGCGGCCTGGGCACCACGATCACCTTTCACCATGGCATGGAACTGCCTGAATTCGCTTCGTTCTTGCTGCTGTCCCATGAGCGGGGCCGGGCGGCGCTGCAGCATTACTATGCTAGTTACGCCGAACTGGCGCGAACCCACGCCACCGGCCTGGTGCTGGACAGCCCAACCTGGCGCGCCAACCGCGACTGGGGCGAAACCCTGGGTTATGACGCACATGCCCTGTTCCAGGCCAATGTCCAAAGCATTGCATTACTGCAGAACATTCGTTCGCACTATGCGACCCCTGCCAATCCCATCGTGATCGGAGGCAATGTCGGCCCGCGCGGCTATGGTTATCGCCTTAGTCGCAAGATGATCCCCAGGGAAGCCACCGACTATCATCGCCGGCAGATCGAAACCCTGGTCGACGCGGGCGTCGACCAGATTTCCGCACTGACGATGAACTATCCGCAAGAAGCGATCGGCATCGCCCTGGCCGCGCGCTCCAGCGCTATTCCGGCGATCGTTTCCTTCACTGTCGAAACCGATGGACGGTTGCCCTCCGGAGAGTCCTTGCCTGACGCCATTGCCCGAACAGACGACTGCACTGGCGGCTACCCGGCGTACTACATGGTCAACTGCGCACACCCCGGGCATTTCGAGCCCATATTGCGTGACTCCGATCAATGCCGTGAACGCATCCGCGGCCTGCGCGTGAACGCGTCATGCCGCAGCCATGCCGAGCTCGATAACTGCGGAAAACTGGATTGCGGCGACCCTGAAGCACTCGGGCGCGCGCACTCCGACCTGCTTCCATTGCTGCCGCAGCTCGCCGTAGTAGGCGGTTGCTGCGGCACCGATATACGTCACGTCGATGCGATCTACCGGCATTGCTCCGATGCCAATCAACGTTCCGCTGTGGCGAAAGCCTGATCGATGAACGTGTGGGCCGGGATGAACGTGAGCGAATCTCAAAAGAGGCGTACACGTATTGGGATTCGCTCACGCTCGTCCCAACTTGCGCTACGTTCTTAGATCTTCAAAAGCGCAACAATGCCGAGGCCCAAGTGAAGCCGCCGCCAAAAGCTTCCAGCAGCAGGTTCTGGCCGCGCTGCACCTTGCCCGAGCGCACGGCGTAGTCCAGCGCGAGCGGCACCGAACCGGACGAGGTGTTGGCGTGCTTGTCGACAGTGACGATCACCTGCTCCATCGGCATGTTCAGGCGCTTGGCGGTGGCCTCGATGATGCGCAGGTTGGCCTGGTGCGGGATCAGCCAGTCCAGCTGCGAAGCCTCCATGCCGCCGGCCCGCAGAGTCTCCTCCACCAGAGAGTCGAGCGTCTTCACGGCCACTTTGAACACTTCGCGGCCGCTCATATTGATGCGCACGCCGTGATTCGGCTCGTCCTTGAAACCTACGGAGACGCCCACCGGATTCCACAGCAGCTCTTTATAGCCACCATCGGCATGCAGGCAGGTGGCGTAGATGCCAGGCTCACTGGAAGCCTCGAGCACCACCGCACCAGCACCATCGCCGAACAGCACGCAGGTTTCGCGTTCGCTCCAGTCGACCATGCGGGTAAGCGTCTCGGCACCGATCACCAGCACTTTCTTCGACTGCCCGCTGCGGATGAACTTGTCAGCAATGCCCAAGGCATAGACGAAGCCCGAGCAGGCGGCATTGACGTCGAACGCCGCGCAGCCGTTCGCGCCCAGGCGGTGCTGCACCAGACATGCGGTGGACGGAAAAATGATGTCGGGCGTGGTCGTACCAAGCACGATCAGGTCCAGCTCGGACGCCTTCACGCCAGCCGCTTCCAGCGCGCGCTGCGCGGCGAGGAAAGCGAGATCGCCAGTGGTCTGACCCTCGACGGCAACGTGACGCTGACGAATGCCGGTGCGGGTCTGGATCCATTCGTCGCTGGTATCGACGAATTGCTCCAGGTCGGCGTTGGTCAGAACGCGCTCGGGCAGCGCGCTGCCGGTACCAGTGATGCGGGCGTAGATCGGGGCCATGGGTTATCCATCAGCAGAATCGGCGCACACGGCACCTCATCCAGTCTAGGGATGATCGCCCGCACCAAGACAGCAAAGTTACGTTCGTGAGCGCCTAAACGCAAAGCGGCGCGTCGCCGCGCCGCTTTGCGGAACCGTATCCCTTGCGGGAACGATCAATCCTCTTCGACCACCGAGGTGTTGGTGTCGATGACCTTCTTGCCACGGTAGTAGCCGTCCTTGGTGACGTGGTGGCGCAGATGCACCTCGCCGCTGGTCTGATCGGTGGCCAGCTGCACGGTCTTCAGCGC
Organism: Dyella subtropica; assembly: GCF_026283965.1. Taxonomy (GTDB): domain Bacteria; phylum Pseudomonadota; class Gammaproteobacteria; order Xanthomonadales; family Rhodanobacteraceae; genus Dyella_D; species Dyella_D subtropica. The sequence goes on along the minus strand of NZ_JAPDPD010000001.1, from coordinate 359,548 downwards.
ATCGTGCGAACGACGCATGCCGCGGGTGGACGGGGTTTTGCGGCTCTTGGCAACGGCCATGGTGAGTCTCCAGCTAAGCGATTATTAAAATCGACGTTATTTCTTGAGTTCGCGCAGAATCGCGAACGGGTTATCGGAACGACCCTCGCCGATGGATGACTCCTCCGGCGCAGGGGCTACTACTTCGTCGGGCAACGTACTGTCCGGATTCACCGGAACCAGCGGCAGCGCCAACAGCAATTCATCTTCGATCACGTCCGCCAGGCTCAGCTTGCCGTCCTCAGCGACCAACAACGGTTCGCTACCCGGCGGCAGGGCCGATTCCTCGCGCTCCTGCCGGATCAGACCCAGTCGGCTGTCCACCGTCACCGGCAGCACAAACGGCTCCAAGGAACGTTGGCATATCAGTGTAAGCGGGGCCTGGACGCGAACGTCGAGGTACGCCGTACCGAACTCGTCACGACCGAAATCCAGCTCGAACCGGACCTCGCCTTCGGTGCCAGCAAGGAGCCCGCCCAAGCGCTGCATAGCGGCAATGGGCAACAACCCTTGGAACGAACGCCGCGCCGAGACCATGCGCCAAGCGTCCACGGACTCTGGCAGTGTCACGGACATAATCGCGAAATCTTAGGTTTGCAAGCGATTGAAGTCAACCACAATCCGCCATTTGCGATAGCCATCCCCGCATTTTGCCTGAACAGCTCCCATGCGGCAGACTGCCGGCTCCATCGCCCCTGAGCCGAACCGCCCACGTGAATGCCTATCTGACGCTCGGCATGGCCGGACTGTTCCTTGCCTTGGTGCTCGCCGCCCTGGCTACCTTGTGGTTTCGGCGACGTGGCGACCAACGCTCCCGCAGCCTGCACCAGTTGCTGGAACTGGCCGACCGCCTGGAGGCCGACCTGAAGACCTGCCGCGCCGGCCTGCAACAGGCTCACGCCGTGATGTCCCTCAATCCCGACCTGCCCGCGGCCAGCGAGCAGGAAGCGCGCCACGCCATCGAAGCTGGCCTGCGGTCATTGCTGCAGCAACGCATCTGGATCCGCGACGAAGCTCCCCGCGCCAGCCAGCAGCAGCTGAATCGAGCCGTCTCGACTATGACCGAGACGCGCGGCCGACTGGCACCCTTGCTGAAGGCGCTCGAACAGGCCCAGCACGCGCTCGACGACGCCATGCGCGAACACATCATCCAGCGCGGGCCCGAGGCATGAGCGCACCTCGGCTGGTGCTCGGCTCCACCTCCCGTTACCGCGCCGAGCTGCTGCGCCGCCTGTATCCGCATTTCGACCAGCGCGCTCCCGGCACAGATGAAACCGCACTGCCTGCAGAATCTCCGGCGGAACGGGCCTTGCGACTCGCCATCGCCAAGGCCGAAGCCGCCGCCGAAGGACAAGCCGATGCGCTGATCATCGGTTCCGACCAAGTTGCCGAACTGGACGGGACGATGCTGGACAAGCCCGGCACCATCGAACGCGCCCACGCCCAGCTAACGGCCAGCTCGGGACATGCGGTGCAGTTCCACACCGCGCTGTGCCTACTCGACACGCGCACCGGCGAGCGCCATACCCATGTGGATCACACCCGGGTCCGTTTCCGTGCACTGACCGACAGCGAGATCACCCGCTATATAGAACGCGAGCAGCCACTGGATTGCGCAGGCAGCTTCAAATGCGAGGGGCTGGGCATCAGCCTGTTCGATGGCATCGACAACGAGGACCCCAGCGCCTTGATCGGCTTGCCGCTGATTGCGCTGGCCCGGCTACTGCGTGAGGCGGGGTTTCCACTGCCCTGAAGCCTGGTCAACGGGCCGCGCTTGCAAGGCGGCAGGGCCGCAAACACGAAAGCCATGAGAAACACGGCTCACCAGCGCGCGAAGCCGAAGACTACACTGCCGCGATCATGCATGGGCCATCCCCTGCCCCACTCACCTACCGCCCAAACTTCATGTCCGCCATCACGCCGCTTCAAGATGATGCATTGCGCCCACGCCTGGATGCCGCCATGGCGCAGGTCAATCAAGTGCTGCTGGGCAAGCCACGCCAGGTCAAACTGGCTTTTACCTGCCTGATCGCGGGTGGACACCTGTTGCTGGAAGACGTGCCTGGGGTCGGTAAGACCACGCTGGCGCACGCGCTCGCCGCGAGCTTTGCGCTGGACTTCCAGCGCGTGCAGTTCACCAGCGACTTGCTGCCATCGGACATCATCGGGGTGAGCGTCTACGAGCGCGAGACCGGACAGTTCCGATTCCATTCCGGCCCGATCTTCACTGGTCTGCTGTTGGCCGACGAAATCAACCGCGCCACGCCGAAGACGCAGAGCGCGCTACTGGAGGCGATGGCCGAAGGTCAGGTCACCGTAGACGGCCAAACGCATGTGCTGTCGCAGCCCTTCTTCGTGGTGGCCACACAGAACCCGCTTGATCTCGCCGGCACCTTCCCACTGCCGGATTCGCAGCTTGACCGCTTCATGCTAAGGCTATCGCTGGACTATCCCGATGCCGCGGCCGAACGATCACTGCTCACCGGTAGCGACCGCCGCGACCTGCTCGCTCAATTGGTGCCGCAACTGGATGGCCCCGGTCTCACCGCGCTGCACCGGCAGTCGCAGGCGATCACCGCCAGCCCAGCGCTGCTGGATTACCTGCAGGCCCTGCTCGGTGCCAGCCGGCGACATGCCGATATCCGCGTGGGCCTGTCGCCACGTGCCGGTCTCGCCTTACTCAACGCAGCGCGCGCGTGGGCCATGCTCAGCGGTCGCACGCACGTATTGCCGGAAGACATCCAGGCCTTGTTCGTGCCACTAGCCGCCCATCGCCTGGTCCCCGCACGTGGCGCCAACGGCGACACACTGGCTCGTCAACTGCTTGCCGAGGTGGTGGTAGGTTAGGAGCCTGCCGCATGACCATGCCACTGGCCGAAGCCACTCGACGCATGCAGAACTGGGCCGAGCGTCGGCTACCGGCGCTCACTCGCTACCGGCGCCCTGAAAGCCTGCCGATCGAGCTGCATCGCCGGCGCATCTATATCGTGCCCACGGGCCTAGGCATGGCCTTCGGTGTGCTGCTGATAGTGATGCTGGCCGGCGCATTAAACTATGCGAACAACGCTGCCCTGTTGCTTACCTGTCTCTTGGGTGCGGCCTGCGCGACGAGCATGCTGGTGGCTTTCCGCAGCCTGGATGGCCTGCGGCTGACCGCCATCCAGCCAAATCACGCCATCGCCGGACAGCCGCTGATCCTACAGCTGCATCTGGACGCGGGCACGCGCGTTCGCCAGGCGATCCGCGTTGATATAGACGGCCAAACCCAGGCCTTCGCTATGCCGGCCCATGGCCAGCTCGCCTTGCCGCTCGCCATCGCCACCACGCGGCGAGGTTGGCAGCCGCTACCGCGCCTGCGGCTATGGAGCAGTTGGCCACTCGGCCTGTTTCAGGCGTGGAGTTGGCTGTATCCGGAACAGTCCGTCCTGGTCTGGCCGCGCCCCGAAACGGGTGGACCACCGCCGCGCTTGCCGGCTGACGACCCCATGCACCAACGCCTCCATCACGGCGAGGATCTGGCCGCATTACGCGACTACCGCGCGGGCGATCCGCAACGCCGCATCGCCTGGAAAGCCAGTGCTCGGCACGACAGCCTGCTGGTGAAGGATTTTGAACAACCCCTGCCGCGCCAGGAATGGCGCCTGGATTGGCGCCACCTGCCCGGCCTGGACAACGAAGCGCGCATTGCACGCCTGGCCCGATGGCTGGGTGAAGCCGAGGCACAAGGGCGCCCAAGCAGCCTATGGCTACCCGGCGATGACATCAGCCACGGCGCCGGCCCCGCCCACTATGCGCGCTGCATGAGCGCGCTGGCGCGCTTGCCGTGATCCGCCTGCGTCGAACCCAGCGTAAGGAAGCGCTGCTCGACAACCGCGCTTTCGACCTGCTTTGCCTGACCGCGGCGGTGGTGTTGTGCTTGCATGCCGTTCACCTACCGCTATGGCTGACCGCCGGCTTGGCCGCGGTGCTGGGTCTGCGCTGGTGGCAACGGCAACGCAAGCCGGGGCGCGCGCCGATCTACCTCAAGCTACCGTTGGTCGTGCTGCTGGCCGTCACGGTGATCTTCTATTACGGCAACATCTTCGGACGCGAACCGGGCTCCGCACTGGCCGTCGGCCTATTGATACTGAAGTTGCTGGAAACCGAAACACCACGCGACGCCAAAGTCGGAGCCGCATTCGCCTGCTTCACCTTGATGGCCGCGCTGCTGGCCGACCAGGGCATGGTCGCCACCTTCGTGGTCGCACTCGGCCTGTTGCCGGCGCTGGCCGCGCTGCGCGCGCTGCAGCCGGCGCGCCTAGCCGCCAGCTTCCTACGTGAGTTGCTGCCGGGACTCGGTCTGCTCGCCGCAGCGATCCCGCTCTCCCTGCTTGCGTTTGTACTGGTGCCACGGCTGGATTCCCCGCTATGGGGTGCCCCGCCGGCCCAGCAGGCACGCACGGGGCTCAGCGACCGCATGTCGCCAGGGGACTTCGTCGACCTGCTGACCGATGACCGACCCGCCATGCGCATCAGCTTCGAACAGGCAGCACCTTCCCCTGCTCAGCGCTATTTCCGCGCTTATGTCATGTCGCATTACGACGGCCGCCGCTGGACCTCCGCGCAAACCGGGCGCCAGCCGGCTCCGCTCGAGTCGACCGACAGCGTGGCCTATCGCGTTACCCTCGAACCCAACGACCAGCGCGTGCTGCCTGCACTGGACGTGCCGCTGGAAGCACCGCCCGCGGCCGCGCTCGGGGCAGACCGCGAAGTGATGAGCAGCAAGTCAATACAAGACCCGCTGACTTATGCATTGCGGTCGGCTCTCCACTATCGCCTCCAGGCCGAACTGGACGACGCTACGCGTCGGCGCACCCTGCAATTGCCGACCGGCTTCAACCCCCGCACCCAAGCGCTTGCCACACAGTGGCGCGAGCACTACGGCAACCATGACGACACCATCGTACAGACGGCGCTATCGCTGTTTCACAATGGTGGCTTCAACTACACACTGGCTCCCGCGCCGCTGGGCCGGGACGCGGTGGATGATTTCCTGTTCGCCACCCATGAGGGCTTCTGCGAACACTATGCTTCCGCCTTCACCGTGCTGATGCGTGCAGCCGGCATTCCGGCGCGAGTAGTTACCGGCTATCAGGGTGGCTACTGGAACAAGCTGGGCAACTACTTGCTGGTGCGCCAATCCGACGCCCATGCCTGGAGTGAGGTGTGGCTGGCGGGGCGCGGCTGGGTGCGCATCGACCCCACCGCTGCCGTACGGCCCGAGCGGGTCAGCCTGGGAGCTTCCGCCGTCGCTGCCAGCCAAGCGGCCTGGCAAGGTCTGAACTGGCTGCAGGAGTTCCGCAACCGCTGGGACGTGGTCAACCGCTGGTGGAGTCAAGGCGTTATCGGCTTTGATGCACTAAGGCAACGCGGGCTCCTCACGCCCTTCGGCGTCCACGACACCGACACGACCACCTTGAGTGTGCTGCTCGCCATCGGCAGCGTGTTGTTTGCCATCCTCGGGCTTACCTGGGCTTTGTGGCAGCGACGCGACACCGACCCCTTGCGGGCCGCCATGCAGACACTTGAGCGAAAACTGGCGCGGGTCGGTGTCATGCGACGAAGCAGTGAGGGCCCACAGCACTTTCTGCTGCGCGCGGCGCGGGCACTGCCTACCCAGCGTGTGGAACTCGATCGACTGATGAAGAGCTACCTCGACCTGCGCTATGCCCACGCCGTTCCGCCGCCTGAATCTCTTCGTGGCTTTTGTCAGGCGGTGCGGGATTTCCGACCACGACACGTGGTCAAATGAACCGAAGCAGTTGATTCGCGGATACAGGAGTATCCGCCCGACGATGGAGAAAGCGGTCATGTCCATGTACAAAACCCTCGCTCTGGCAGCCGTTACAGCTTCGCTGGCCGCCTGCGCAACGGTTCCTCAACCACTGCAGGGCACTTACACCGACCTCAGCACGGCCTCGGCGCAGCAAGGTGGCGCCGGCGGAGCCAAGGTGCGCTGGGGCGGCGAAATCATCAAGACCGAACCCGGCCCGCAGGAAACCTGTTTCTACATGCTGTCGCGTCCGTTGGACGACCAAGCGCGGCCGAAGATGGACAGCAATAACAACGACAACCAGGGACGCTTCGTCGCCTGTCGCGCTGGCTTCTACGACCCTGAAGTGTTCGCACGCGGTCGCGAAGTGACCGTCACCGGCACCCTGCACGGCGCCGTGTCGCAGAAAGTGGGCGAGTACGACTACGCCTATCCGCGAGTGGAAGCCGATGTAGTCTATCTGTGGCCGAAGCGCGTGGCCGTGCGCTACCCGCCGGGCTACTACGACCCGTTCTGGGGCCCGGGCTGGGGTCCGTACTGGGGCCCGTGGGGCGACCCGTTCTGGTATCAGCCGCGCGTCATCGTGGTACCGCGTCCGTTGCCGCCGCCGCGTCCCAGATAAGCAAAGCTCTTTCATGAAAACGCCGGCCTTGCGCCGGCGTTTTCATATATGCGAGTCCCGGATCAGCCCGGCGGCCAATGCATCCGGCGACCTGCCAGCAGATGCGCATGCAGATGGAACACCGTCTGCCCGCCATGCTCGTTGCAGTTGATCACCGTGCGATAACCCTGTTCGGCGATGCCTTGCTGCCGTGCATAAGCGGCCGTCGCCAGAAGCAACTTGCCCAGCAATTCCGCATCGGACGCCTTGGCCTCGTCGAGCGTAGCGATCGCGCGCTTGGGTACGAACAGCACATGCACCGGCGCCTGCGGATTCAGATCGCGAAAGGCCAACACATCGTCGTCTTCATAAACAATGTCGGCCGGAATTTCGCGGCGGATGATCTTTCCGAAAATCGTGTCGCCCATGTCTCGGCTCCCAGGGTCAATAAACGTTTGGGTCACAAACTTTGCCGGCTACCGAAGGCATGCGCCAACGTGCCACGGTCGACATATTCCAGCTCTCCGCCCAGCGGCACACCATGGGCCAGACGGGTGGGCTTTACACCTGCGGCCCGCGCCAACTGTCCAAGGTAGTGCGCCGTCGCCTCACCCTCCACGGTCGGGTTGGTGGCGATGATCATTTCCTCGATCTCGCCCTCACCCAGCCGCTCCGTCAGCAGACCCAGTCCGAGTTCTTCCGGGCCCAGGCCATCCAGCGGCGAAAGACGCCCGAGCAGCACGAAGTACTGCCCGCGGTAACCCGTGGCCTGCTCGATCGCGGCCAGCTCGGTCGGCGATTCCACCACGCACAACACATGGCGATCGCGACTGCTGCTGGCGCAGATCGAGCACACCGGCTCCTCGCTGAAATTGCGGCAACGCGTGCAATTGCCGATGCGCTGCATGGCTTGCTCCAGTGCACTGGCCAGGCGCAAGCCGCGCTCACGCTCGCGCTCCAACAGATGAAAAGCCATCCGCTGTGCGCTCTTGCCGCCCACGCCGGGTAGGCAGCGCAGCGCTTCGATCAGGTCGCTAAGCAACTTGCTCATACGTCCAACGAATACTCACTCAAAACGGCATCTTGAAACCGGGCGGCAGGTTCAGGCCGGAGGTCACGCCGCCGAGCTTGTTCTTACTCACCTCAGCCACCTTGTTGACCGCGTCGTTGATAGCGGCCGCCACCAGGTCCTCGGCCATTTCCGGATCGTCGGCGAACAGCTTGCGGTCGATCTGCACGCGGCGCACTTCGTGCGCACCGTTCATGGTGACGCTGACCAGGCCGCCACCCGAGCTTCCGGTGACTTCCAGCTTGGCGATCTCTTCCTGCGCACGCTTCATTTCTTCCTGCATGCGCTGGGCTTGCTGCATCAGCTGGCCGATCTGTCCTCTCATGATCCTGACTCCAAATGCTCGTTACTGTTCAAAGGGCTTGACCGACTGCGGCAGTACGCGTGCGCCGAATTCGCGACGCAGCGATTGCACCAGCGGGTCGTCTTCAATGGATTGTTCCGCTGCGGACTGCGCCGCCGAACGCGCATTGGCCGCGCGCGCAGCTGGCGTTTCCGCGCCACCGCCCTGGTCGCTGACGAAGCGAAGCCGGATGCGTTCGCCCATGGCCTGGCTGACCCGCTCTTCCATCTGGCTCACCATCGGTTCGACGGCCAGGTGCATGTGTATCGGTTGCAAGGCCAGCACCAGGGTCTGGCCCTCGCGCTCGCGCAGGGCGGCGTTCTGCGCCAGCTGACCCAGTGGGCCACGCAGACCCGCCTGGTCGATCATCTTGTCCCAGTTGGGCAAGCCATTCGCGTCCAGCACGGGTGCCGTTCGCGCGGGCGCTTGCGGCACGGGAGCCGGTTCGACGCGAGACGGCGCGGATTCTGGCGTTCTTATTGCTGCAGGCCGCTCGATGGCCGCAGGCGCAGAAGGTGCCGAACGCACCGGCGCGGCAGGTGCCCGTGGTGTCGCACTGGTAGCAGCAGACTGCTCCGCACGTGAGCCGTCACCACCACCCTGCGGGCGGAAGGCCAACATCCGCAGCAAAGCCATTTCGAAACCGGTGCGCGCATCCGGCGCCAACGACAGATCGCGGCGTCCGCCCGTGGCGATCTGGTAATAGAGCTGCACGTCCTCCGGCCCCATGCGCTCGGCTAGCGAGGCCAGGAGGCTGTCATCGCTAGCGTCGCCCTCGGTGCGATAACCGGGCACCAACTGCATCAACTGAATCCGGTGCAGCACGCTGGCGAGATCGTCCAGCACGCCACCGAAATCTGGCGAGAAAGAAGCAATGCGTGCGCACTCGTCCATCAATTGAGTGCCGTCGCCCACGGCCAACGCTTCGAGCACGCCGAGCACCTGACCGCGCGCGACGCTGCCCAGCATGGCGCGTACGTCATCGGCCTGCAGCGAGCCGCCGCCGTAGGCAATGGCCTGGTCGAGCAGCGACAGGCCGTCGCGCAGCGAGCCGTCGGCAGCGCGCGCCAGCTCGCCGATCGCGGCATCTTCGTACTGGATGTTCTCGGCACCCAGGATGTGTCGCATCTGGCCGGAGATCTGTTCCGGCAGCAATCGCTTGAGGTTGAACTTCAAGCAGCGCGACAACACCGTCACCGGCAGCTTCTGCGGATCGGTGGTGGCGAGCAGGAACTTCACATGTGGCGGCGGCTCTTCCAGCGTCTTCAGCAAGGCGTTGAAGGCTGGCTTGGAAAGCATGTGCACCTCGTCGACCAGGTACACCTTGAAGCGGCCGCGGGCTGGCGCGTACTGCGCGTTCTCGATCACCTCGCGCACATCGTCCACGCCGGTGTTGCTGGCCGCATCGATTTCCAGAAGATCGACGAAGCGGCCGGCATCGACCGCCGTGCAGACGGCGCACTCACCGCACGGATCGGCCGACTCGCCGCGCTCGCAGTTCAGCGACTTGGCGAAGATGCGCGCGATCGTGGTCTTGCCGACGCCGCGAGTGCCAGTGAACAGATAGGCGTGATGCATGCGCCCGGTGTCGAGTGCATTGGTGAGCGCGCGGACCACATGCTCCTGCCCGACGAGTTCGGCGAACTTGCGGGGGCGCCATTTGCGCGCGAGTACCTGATAGGACATGCCGGATTACCTTGGGGCGAGAACCGATTGTGCCAAGTCGACACTAGCAAGTCAGTATTGACCTCAGCATCATGTGGGTAACCACGGACATTGCGACCGCCAGAAAGGCGGCAGCCCCGCCAGCCACACCCCGGCACCCGAATCATTCGCTACCGTTGCTCCCTTCCGGGCCTGGCGGAGTTTACGAACTATCGTCGCGGGGGGACCGACGGGGCCACCATAGACGTTGGGCTGCTGCCCAGAACAACGGTCAGGACCGTTGTGCGATTTCACTCACTGGCGGAGAGGGCGGGATTCGAACCCGCGATACGGGGATAAGCCGTATACACACTTTCCAGGCGTGCTCCTTCAACCACTCGGACACCTCTCCGCGATGGTGAAATCGCCTTGCCGGTCATCAAGGCCCGGCAAAGAGAGGAGATGATAATGGCAGGCCGGAATTCAGACAAGCCGGACTGCGTATTTCAGGCACCCAAGGGATGCTCTGATCTATTCAACGTAGGCGTCACCGCTGTGTCAGCTCGCCTGCGGCCCGGGCGACGGCGAAGGCAGACTGGCTGTCTGTCGAGGCGGCGCCCGGGCCGCAGGCGAGCTGACGCAGCGGCCGCACATGTGAATTCTAAAAGACGGGGTGATGTCCAGAAGGCTCGCGGTGCGTGTCGCGCAGCTTGCTAAGGCGGCCAGCCTTCCCGGCGCCACGCGACACGCACCGCGAGCCTTCTGGGCATCATGCCGCCTGCGTTGAATAGATCAGAGCATCCTTAAATGCTGCGGCCGCGCATGCATCGTAGCGGCCTGCGGATTACGCTGACATCGTTGCACCACGGGGAAAACGCATGTCCGGCTTTGCCAGCTTCCGCGAGTTCTATCCGTACTATCTGGGCGAACACAGCAACCGGAACTGCCGACGCATGCACTTCGTCGGCAGCACGCTGGTGTTGCTGGTGGTCGCGCTGGCGCTGGTCAGAGGACGCATGGCCTGGCTGTGGCTTGCACCGGTCGCCGGGTATGGCTTTGCCTGGGTGGGGCACTTCGCGTTCGAGAAGAACCGACCTGCCACCTTTCGTCATCCGCTTTACAGCTTGATGGGCGATTGGGTGATGTATTGGCAGATCTTGCGCGGCAAAGTTCGGATCTAAAGCCGCAGGCGCTCAGCGGTATTTCTGATGGCAGGACTGGCAAGCCTCACCCACCGGCTTGATAGCCGCGGTGAGCGTGGCGCAATCTGTTGGCGCGGCCTGTACGGCGGCCTGGAGTTGGTTGTGCAGATGCCGCGCCTCGTCGACGAAGCCCTGTTCGACACCAGGGAAAGCCGGCGCGATATCCGACGAAGCGGCCAGCAGGCGCTCCAGCTGTTCGCGATTCTGCGTGGCCTCGCAACGCTGCGTTTTCACAGCGTTGCGCAGATCGCCCAGATGATGCGCCATCACCACCATCACGGCATGCGGAAACGGGTTGCGCTGCTTGATGGCGTTCATGGCGAAGACCGTGCCGATGATGCCTATCGCCAGTCCCAGGACGATCAAGAGCGCTGCGCGCATGCGTGGTACCCATACGTGGTTTGAAGGAGCGGGGAGGGTAGCACAGGCCTTTCGAGCGCCTGTCCCGTGCTCGGATAGAATGGCGAGTCCCGCAAGTCTCTGGAGTGTGTTCGTGATGTCTGGCCATCGATTCCTTTGCTCAACCCGGCACGGTGCATCCGTCGTGGTGACGGCATGAGCGAGGTCGTATTTCCGGCCGAGCGCTTCCAGGGCGTGGAGCGTCTCTATGGCGTCGGCAGCGTCGACAAGCTGCAGCAGGGCCACGTCTGCGTGATCGGTATTGGCGGCGTGGGGTCGTGGGCGGCAGAGGCGTTGGCGCGCAGCGGCGTTGGCAAGCTCACGCTGATCGATGCGGACGAAGTCTGCGTGTCCAATACCAACCGGCAGTTGCACGCGCTGGATGGCGAGTACGGCAAGTCCAAGGTCGGGGTGATCGCCGCGCGCGCCAAGGCCATCAATCCAGCGATCGAGATCGATGCGATCGAGCGTTTCCTGACGCCTTCCACCTTGGATGAGCTGCTCGATCGCGGCTATGACGTAGTGCTCGACGCCTGCGATGCCTTCCGCGTGAAACTGGAGGCGATCGCCTGGTGCCGCCGACGCAAATTGCCGGTGGTGACGGTGGGTTCGGCGGGTGGCCGCACTGACCCCACCCAGATCCGCGTGCGCGATCTTTCCCGCACCGAACACGATGCGATGTTCAGTCTGATCCGCAAGAAGCTCCGCCAGGACTTCGGCTTTCCGCGCAATCCGGACCGCTACTTCGGTGTGTCGGCCGTGTATTCGCTGCAGAACGTGCAGTACCCGCAGCCTGACGGCACGGTATGCGGCACGCGACCGCCGGGTGGCGATGCGCTCAATCTCGCTTGCGGCGGTGGTCTCGGCGCTGCGACCCACGTCACCGGTGCATTCGCCTTTGCGGCGGTCGGCAAGGTGATGGAGAAGCTGCTAGGGAGTGAGTAGTGAGTGAGAAGCGAGATAGAAGCCACGCACTAGCGAGTTCCTCTCTCACTTCTCACCTCTTACCTCTTACCACCCCATATAGTGGCCGCCATTGATGGCCAGGTTGGTGCCGGTGATCCAGCCTGCTTCTTCGCCGGTGAGGAAGGCGACCGCATGGGCGATTTCCTCTGGCTTGCCGAGACGGCCGATGGGAATCTGCGCGACGATTTTCTCGCGCACCTCCTCCGGCACGGCCATCACCATGTCGGTACCGACGTAGCCGGGCGAGACGGTGTTCACGGTGATGCCGAACTTGGCATTCTCCTGCGCCAGCGAGATGGTGAAGCCATGCATGCCGGCCTTGGCCGCCGCGTAGTTGGCCTGGCCGTACTGGCCCTTCTGGCCGTTGATCGAGCTGATCTGCACGATGCGGCCCCACTTATGCGAACGCATGCTCTCGATCACCGGACGGGTGACGTTGAAGCAGGCATTGAGATTGGTGTTCACCACATCCGTCCACTGCTGATAGGTCATCTTGTGGAAGGTGGTGTCACGTGTGATGCCAGCGTTGTTGATGAGAATTTCAATCGGGCCGAGTTTGGCCTCCACTTCTCGCACCATGGTTTCGCAAGATGCCGGATCGGCGACGTCGCCCTGCACCAAGAGCACGTCGATCCCTTCCTGTGTCATCGCTTGGCGCCAGGCGTCTGCCTTGGCTGAGTCACGATAATTGGTGGCAACACGATGCCCCTGACGGGCCAGATACCGAACGATGGCGGTGCCGATGCCACCCGTGCCACCCGTGACCAATGCCGTACGCTGCGTCATGCCTTGTCTCCAGTAGTCCGTAATATCTATTCGACCCGATCGTGCTACCGGGCCGCGCCATGTTTACAGGTTCAACATGGCAATTCGTCTACGGGAAGCACGCTGCCGGTCGCGTTGTGCGTCGGGTCATGGCAGCGGTTTCTTTATAGCGGTTTATGCCGCCGAACGGTCGCTGCAGTGCGGCAAAGATGCAGCGTCGAAATGCGCGAGCGCGTGGTTCAACAACGCCTCGACGCTCGCGGGATCTTTCGCTACCGATTGATCGAGGAAGCTCAGCGCCCGACGCAGAGCCGGTAGCGGTTCGTCCGGGTCCACGGGATGGGCGCGCTCGGTCTTGGATAATTTGCGGCCACTGGCATCCAGCGCCAGTGGCAGGTGCAGATAACTCGGCGTCGCTAACCCGAGACAGCGCTGCAGCCAGATTTGTCGCGGCGTGGAGTCGAGCAGGTCGTTACCGCGCACCACTTGCGTGATGCCCTGCCAGGCATCGTCCACCACGCAGGCGAGCTGGTAGGCGTAGAAACCCTCGACCCGTTTGATCACGAAGTCGCCGGCGGATTCGCGCAGATTCTGCCGTTGCGGGCCCTGTAGCGCGTCGTCGAACCGGATATCCATATCCGGCACCCGCAGGCGCCACGCTGGCGGCCGATCGTGGTCCGGTGCCGCTACGCAGCGTCCATCCCGGTGCATGCCGTCCACTTCGGCCAAGTCCGACCGGCTGCACCAGCAAGGGAATACCTGGTCGGCCGCCCGTAGTTGCTCGAAGGCCGCGTCATAGGCCGCCATGCGCTGAGATTGGTAGAGCACCGGCCCGTCGGCGACGAGGCCGAAGGCAGGCAGGGTGGCGAGGATGCTCGACGCCGAGCCGGGGACTTCGCGTGGCGGGTCGATGTCCTCCATCCGGACCAGCCAGTGGCCGCCGGCTCGGCGCGCGCACAGCCAGCTCGCCAGGGCGGCGATCAGGGAACCGAAATGGAGGTGGCCGGTCGGAGAGGGGGCGAAGCGTCCGCGGTAACTCATCCTTCCATTCTACGGTCCAGACATAAGGATGCTCTGATCTATTCCACGCACCCGTCACCGCCCTGTATGCGCGCAGCGGTTTGTCGCAGCGGTGAAGGCAGACTGGCTGTCTGTCGAGCCGCTGGGGCGAAGCGCTGCGCGCATACAGGGCGGCCCCACGTGTTGAATTGAATGATGGGGTGACGTCCAGAAGGCCTGCAGGCTGCGCCGCGCGGCTTGAACAGACAGCCAGTCTGCCCTGCGCCACGCAACACACCCCGCGGGCCTTCTGGACGTCATGCCGGGTACGTGGAATAGATCAGAGCATCCTTAACCCTTGAAACCGCGGCGCATCGCCACGATCCTTTCCCTGCGGCGAAAGCCGCATCCCCTTTCATGACTGCCCGAGAGACAGCCATGCGTCGCATCGCATTGTTCCTGTTTACCAATATCGCCGTTCTTGCCCTGCTCACCATCGTGTGCCGTTTGTTCGGCATTGATCAGTGGGCCGCCGCCCGTGGTTATGGCGGTATGGGAGGCCTGCTCGCTTATGCCGCTGTGTTCGGCATGGGCGGCGCTTTCATCTCGCTGGCCATGTCCAAGTGGACCGCCAAGATGTCCACCGGCGCCCGGGTCATCGAGCAGCCGCAGAACGACGCCGAGCGCTGGCTGGTCGACACCGTGCGCCGCCATGCCCAGAACGCCGGCATCGGCATGCCCGAGGTCGCCATCTACGACGCGCCGGAGATGAACGCGTTCGCCACCGGCATGACCAAGAACAGCTCGCTGGTGGCAGTGAGCAGCGGTCTGCTGCAGCAGATGGATCGCGAGCAGGTTTCCGCCGTGCTCGGCCACGAGATCGGCCACGTCGCCAACGGCGACATGGTCACGCTGACCCTGATCCAGGGCGTGCTCAACACGCTGGTGATCGTGGCCGCGCGCATCGTTGGCCGGCTGGTGGACAGCTGGCTCTCCGGCGGACGCGAGCGTGGCGGCGGCATCGGCTACTTCGTGTCGGTGATGGTGCTGCAGCTGGTGTTCGGCCTGTTCGCCTCGATGATCGTGATGGCGTTCTCGCGCTGGCGCGAGTTCCGCGCCGACGCCGCTGGCGCCAAGCTGGCCGGTCGCGGTTCGATGATCTCGGCCCTGCAGCGCCTGCAGGCCAATCACGGCGAAAGCACCCTCCCGCAGACCATGGCGGCGTTCGGTATTGCCGGACACCTGGCCCCGGGCTTCAAACGCCTGTTCATGAGCCACCCGCCGCTGGAAGAGCGCGTCGCCGCATTGCAACGACAGGGATGATGGGCGAGTAGCCCCTTCACGCCGTTTCCATTCCTTATCAACACCACCTATCAACGAAGCCTCCATGACCTTCGCACCCGCCGAAACCCGCAAATTCGAAGCCGAAGTCGCCCAGGTGCTGCACCTGGTCACCCACTCGCTGTACTCGCACAAGGAAATTTTCCTGCGCGAGCTGATCTCCAACGCCTCCGACGCCTGCGACAAGCTGCGCTTCGAGTCGATCGCCAAGCCGGAGCTGGTGGCTGGTGACGGCGAGCTGCACATCGACGTGAGCTGGGATCCGGAAGCGCGCACCGTTACCGTGCGCGACAACGGCGTAGGCATGAACCGCGACGAGGTGGTCGCCAACATCGGCACCATCGCCAGTTCCGGCACGCGCCGCTTCCTTGAAGCGATGAGCGCCGAACAGAAAACCGACGCGCATCTGATCGGCCAGTTCGGCGTGGGTTTCTATTCCGCCTTCGTCGTGGCCGACCGCGTCACCGTGCTGAGCCGCCGCGCTGATGCGCCGGCTGGCGAGGGCGTGAAGTGGGAGAGCGACGGCAAGGGCGAGTATTCGCTCGAGCAAGTGGAACTGGCTCAGCGCGGCACGACCGTGATCCTGCATCTGAAGGCCGACGAGGACGAGTTCCTCAAGCCCTGGACGCTCAAATCCCTGATTACCCGCTACTCCGACCACGTGGCTTTCCCGATCCGTCTGCCGCTCGAAAAGGACGGCAAGCCCGGCGACGAAGGGGAGACGGTGAACGCCGCCTCCGCACTATGGACCAAGCCGAAGTCCGAGATCAGCGACGAGGACTACCAGAGCTTCTACAAATCGCTCGGCCACGATTTCAACGATGCACTGACCTGGACGCACAACCGCGTTGAAGGCAGCCAGAGCTTCACCACGCTGCTCTACTTGCCCTCGCAGCCACCGTTCGATCTGATGATGGGCGGGCGCGACGAGCGCAAGGGACTCAAGCTCTACATCAAGCGCGTCTTCATCATGGACGCGGCTGAAGAGTTGCTGCCGAACTACCTGCGCTTCGTGCGCGGCGTGGTGGACGCGGACGACCTGCCGCTCAACGTGAGCCGCGAAATCCTGCAGCAAAATCGTCAGCTGGATCGCATCAAGGCGGCGTGCGTAAAGCGCGTGCTCGACCTGATCGAGAAGCTGGCTCGCGATGAGCCCGAGAAGTTCACCACCTTCTACAAAGCCTTCGGCAACACGCTGAAGGAAGGCATTGCCGAGGATCACGCGAACCGCGAGCGCATCGCCAAATTGCTGCGTTTCGCCTCGACCAAGGGCGAGGGCAGTGCGCAGAGCGTGTCGCTCGACGATTACATCGGGCGCATGGCCGTGGGCCAGGACACCCTCTGGTACATCACTGCCGACAGTCATGCCGCGGCTATTGGCAGCCCGCAGCTCGAAGCGTTCAAGGCCAAGGGCATCGAAGTGCTGCTGATGTCCGACCGCATCGATGAGTGGATGCTCGGCAGCCTCAACGAGTACGCCGGCAAGAAGCTGAAAAACGTCGCCAAGGGCGAGCTGGCACTGGATGAGGCGGATAAGAAGCAGCAAGAAGAGGCCAGCAAGGCGGCCGAACCGCTGCTCAAGAAGCTCAAGGACCTGCTGGGCGATCGCGTCTCCGACGTGCGTGTCTCGGCGCGCCTGACCGATTCGCCGTCCTGCCTGGCCCTGTCCGACTATGAAATGGCGCCGCATCTGGCGCGCTTGCTGCGCGAAGCCGGCCACGACATGCCAGAGAGCAAGCCCACGCTGGAGATCAATCCGCAGCACGCACTGCTAATGCGAGTCGAGGCTGAGGCCGACGAAGGCAAGGCCAAGGATCTCGCCAATCTGCTGCTGGAGCAGGCAGAGATTGCAGCCGGTGCGCCGCTGCCCGATCCCTCGGCCTTCGTGCAGCGCATGAATCGGGTGCTGCTCGGTTAGCTCACGCGGGACATCCACGAGGACCCGAAAGGCGGCCGCTATACTGCGGCCGCCTTTTTTCTTGAAGAGAGCACCATGGCCTCGCTGCTGATGCTGTTCGCCTGTCTGGTGCTTGGCGTGCTGGTTGCACGTTTCGCCAAACCGCCAGCTGGCATCGTCCACGGCATCAATTGGTGGGTTGTCCACGTCGCCTTGCCGGCGCTGGTGTTGGCGTTGATACCGAAGGTGGCGTTCGACGCGCAGCTATGGTTCCTCGTGGCGACGATGTGGGTCGTGTTCTTCGGGGCGTGGCTGTTGTTCGCGTTGCTGGGGCGCTGGCTGGGCTGGTCGCGCGGCCGCATCGGCGCGCTGACGGTGGTCTGTGGTCTGGGCAATACCTCGTTCATGGGCTACCCCATGATGCAGGCGATGCATGGCAAGGAAGGGCTGGCGCTGGCCGTGGTGGCCGACCAGCTTGGCTGTTTCCCGTTGCTTGCCTCGGCCGGCGTGGTGGTGGCTTCGCTGTATGCGGGGCGCACCCCACAGCCTCGCGTGATCGTGCGGCGCGTCCTTACTTTTCCGGCTTTTCTTTCGCTCGTGGTGGGCATCGTTGTCGGCTTGCTCGGCGGTTGGCCAGCGTTGTTCGACGGCGTATTCGCGCCGATCGGTGCCACGCTCACGCCGCTGGCCCTGTTCTCGGTGGGGCTGCAGTTCAAATTCCATCTGGGCGAGCGCCAGGCCATCGCCCTGGGTATGGGGCTGGGCTGGAAGCTGGTGCTGGCGCCTTTACTGTGCCTGGCGATGGGCGCGGCGGCAGGCGTGGGCGGCCTGGTGCTGACAGTAGGCGTGCTGCAAGCGGCGATGGCGCCGATGATCTCTGCGGCGATCCTGGCGGACGAATACGGTCTGGAGCCGCCGTTGGCGAACACTGTTTTGGGCGCAGGTATCGTGCTGTCGCTCTTGACCGTGCCGCTGGGCAGTGCATGGCTAGGCGGTGTCTAGAGGGTAACGTCCAGTTGTCCTGCACGTGTCTGGATCGCCTGCCGTGCTTCCTTCAAATCACAGCCAGTGCGCTGGCGATAAAGCTTGATGGCTTCAATCGTCTGCTTTGCTCGAATCGCCGCATCGATATCACCATCGCTGACCTCCTGCAGGGGGTGCGTCGTGTGCGGGCTATCGCGGCGATAGATGGCTCTGGCCAGTTGGAAGCCTGCAACGAACGTGAGGGCCGCCCAAACCCATGGGTATGCTGTCCCATCCATCGTGATGCCTCGTCGGTCAGACTTTCGGTGGGCCGATCATGTCAGCTGTAGCTGCCTGACCGATAATGCAGTCATGCCATCCCCGTCTGTTCCTGCCACGAACGAAGTCCGCGCCGACGTCTGGCTGTGGGCTGCCCGCTTTTTCAAGACCCGCAGCCTCGCCAAACAGGCGATCGATGGCGGCAGGATCGATGTGAATGATGCCGGCTGCAAGCCTGCCAAAGCCCTGCATGTGGGCGACAGGTTGAAGATCACCCGTGGCGAGGAGCGTCTGGAGGTCGAGGTGCTGGCCTTGTCTGAACGGCGCGGCCCGGCGAGCGTGGCACAAGCCCTCTATCGCGAGACCGAAGCGAGCCAGTTGGCACGCGACGCCATGCGCGAGCAACGCCGTTTGATCGGCGCGAATGCCCCTGCAGGGCGTCCTGATAAGCAGGATAGGAGGGAATTACGGCGTTTGAAGGGCTCCAGTTGAGCAACGCATCGCAGTTTGTGGTGCCAATCTGAGGGAGCATTTGCGCAAAGAAGCGGCTACGCGATGTACCGTTTCATGCGCAAGAGCACCTGCGGGGGAGCACGTCATGACTGGAATCGGTTTTTTGAAACGCCTGCTTGGCAGTACGGCTACGCACGAGCGCGTCACGCCACTTCGGCTGCAGGCGCCGGAGGGTAGCCGCGTGTTGATGGTCGACGACTCTCCCACGCTGTTGGCCGTGTTGGGCAAGATGCTTGATCAGGAAGGCTATGCCCCATTGAAGGCCTTCGATGGCGAAAGCGCCCTGGAGCTGGCCCGCGACGAGCAGCCCGCGATGATCTTCCTGGATATCGTGCTGCCGGGTATCAATGGCTTTGCTGTGCTACGCGCGCTGCGTCACGACCCCATGACGCGGGATATTCCGATCGTGATGATCAGTGGTAACCAACAGGCCACTGAGCAGTTCTACGTACAGCGGTTCGGTGCTGACGATTTCATCAAAAAGCCGTTCGGCCGTGCGGAAGTCACGACCTGCATCCACAAACTGGTGTTGTCGGGACGTCTTGCCGCCCGCGAAATCGCGCGTGAAGTCGTGCCGGTACGGATGACTGAAGGGGGCGTCGTGCCGGAGACGACGGTCGCCAGTATCGCTGCCTAAGAGCCTGTTTTAGGTTTCCGCGTGACAAAACCAACGACCCGCTTGGCGGGCCGTTGGCGTCTACGTAGTTGCCAGCGTCAGAGCTTGAGGCCGAGCGCCTTCGCTACACCTGCCGCATAGGCGGGGTCGGCCTTGGCGAAATGGCCTAGCTGGCGTCGCACGATTTCTTCCGGCACGCCTTGCATCGCTGCGGCGATGTTGTCGAACAGCTGCTGTTTCTGGCCGGCATCCATCAGTCGGAACAGATCGCCAGCTTGCGTGTAGTCATCGTTGCCCGCGCGATGATCGTAGCGGTCGGCATCGCCGGAAATCTTCAGCGGCGGCTCCTTCACCGACTTGTCTTCGATCGGGCCGCCGAACGAGTTCGGCTCGTAATTCACGCTGCCGCCGCCGTTGCCGTCGAAGCGCATCTGGCCGTCGCGGTAGTAGTTGTGCACCGGGCAACGCGGGCGATTCACTTCCAGCTGCTCGTGATTGGTGCCCAAGCGGTAACGCGCCGCGTCGGCGTAGGAGAAGATGCGGAACTGCAGCATCTTGTCCGGGCTGTGGCTGATGCCGGGTACCACGTTGGCCGGCGAGAAGCTCGATTGCTCGACCTCGGCGTGGTAGTTCGCGGGATTCTGGTTGAGTTCCATTACACCCACTTCGATCAGCGGGTAATCCTTGTGCGGCCACACCTTGGTGAGGTCGAACGGGTTGTATGAAGTCTTCTCCGCATCGGCCTCGGGCATGATTTGCACGTACATGGTCCAGCGCGGGAATGCCTTGCGCTCGATCGCTTCGTACAGGTCGCGCTGGTGCGATTCGCGATCCTCGCCGATGACCTTGGCGGCGTGTTCGTTCGTCCAGTTCTCGATGCCTTGCTGGGTCTTGAAGTGGAACTTCACCCAGAAGCGCTCGCCCTGGTCGTTCCAGAAGCTGAAGGTGTGGCTGCCGAAGCCGTGCATATGGCGCAGGCTGGCGGGCAAACCGCGGTCGCTCATCAG
Organism: Dyella subtropica; assembly: GCF_026283965.1. Classification (GTDB taxonomy): domain Bacteria; phylum Pseudomonadota; class Gammaproteobacteria; order Xanthomonadales; family Rhodanobacteraceae; genus Dyella_D; species Dyella_D subtropica. The sequence continues at coordinate 339,093 of NZ_JAPDPD010000001.1, read as the reverse complement.
GATGGTGACCTGATGCAGCGATTCCGGCGACAGCGACCAGAAATCCCACATCGCGGTGCTGTTGCGCATATTGGTGCGCGGATCGCGCTTCTGTGTGTGGATGAAGTCAGGGAACTTGTACGGGTCACGCACGAAGAACACCGGCGTGTTGTTGCCCACCAGATCCCAGTTGCCTTCCTCGGTGTAGAACTTGATGGCGAAGCCGCGCACGTCGCGCTCGGCATCGGCTGCGCCGCGCTCGCCGGCGACGGTTGAGAAGCGCAGCAACAGCGGCGTTGTGCTGCCCGGCTTGAACACCTTGGCGCGGGAATACTTCGTGATGTCGTGAGTGATGGTGAGCGTACCGAACGCCGCGGAACCCTTGGCATGCACGACGCGCTCGGGGATGCGCTCGCGATTGAAGTGGGCGTGCTTCTCGAAAAGCTGGTGGTCCTGCACCAGCAGTGGGCCACGCGGACCGGCCGTGAGGCTGTTCTGGTTGTCGGCGACAGGGGCACCGGAAGAGGTGGTGAGAGTACGTCGGTGGGCGCTCATGCGGGGCTCCTGGTTGGCGCTGTGGGGAAGGGCTGGCGTCGGCTGGCTTGGGTTCGAATCTACGCAGGTAGGACCATAGATTGAATTCGATTGTTTCGATATACCCAATAGGCTATGGCTATGAATGCGCTGCGGCGAATGCACGGCGATCGGCTCCGCCATTCACCATCGCCACGGTGAAGTTCACGTGACGGATCCGTTGCTTCCCGTGGGTAACACGACGGGATGACGGCGGATGCGTTCAGCCCACCAATTCGAGCGCGATCGCGCGTGCGGCTTCCCGGATCTCATTGCTGAAGGCAAGGTCGTCGATGGTGCGCGAGAGCACCATGCCTCCCACACAAAGCGCGGCCACAGCGAGCCCGCGCTGACGTTTGTCGATATCGTCCGGCACCGACATGCCCTCCGCGAGGATGCCAGCCATGCGCTCCAGCAGGTCGCCATAGGCCTGCCTGACCTGCGGACCCGCGCGGGCGGTGTCGGAGGGCAGGGCAATCATCGGGCAATGGCCTTCGATGTCTTCCAGGTGCGCATTCGAGAGGTAGGCGTTCACCATCTGCCGGGCATGTGGGCCGCCGCCGTGCGCAGTGTCGAAGGTGAACTCCTTCCAGCGTTGTGCCGGGTTGAAGTTCTGGTAGGCGGCAATCGCTTCGGCGAACAGCTCTTCCTTGGCCTTGAAGTGGTTATAGAAACCGCCGCGTGTCAGTCCGGCGCGCTGCATGATTTCGTCGATGGACACGTCGGCGAAACCACGGCGATTGAACAGTTCGCGCGCGCACTCGACGATGCGCGCGCGAGTTTTCAGCTTGTGCTCGGCGGTATAGGGCATGGCGGGTGCTCGCGTGGGAACAGGGGACGGCCGAAGCCTACTCCGGCGAATGAATATGTTCTTGAACATATTTTGTCCGCTGCCAGACTGCCGGCAGCGCCGCTTCCCGGGTGGCGCCTAGTTCCCCCAACCCTGGATGGAGGCAGTGCCATGAAGCTGTACTACGCAGAGACGATGAACCCGCGCAAAGCCTGCGCGGTTGCCAAGTATCTCGGTTCGCCGGTGGAGTACATCCGGGTCGACTTGGGCAAGGGCGAACAGATGAAGCCCGATTTCCTTGCCGAAAATCCCAACGGCAAGGTGCCGGTCCTGGTCGATGGCGACCTGCGGCTGTGGGAGAGCACGGCGATCATGGCGCATCTGGCGGTGAAAGCCGGCTCGGACCTGTGGCCGAGCGAAGCCGCGCAGCAGGTGGAAGTGCTGCGCTGGCTGTCCTGGGACATCGCGCATTTCTCGCGCCATGGCGGCACGCTGTACTTCGAGAATCACGTCAAGCCGTATTTGGGCCTGGGTCAACCGAATCCCACCGCGGTGGAAGAAGCCACCAAGTTCTACAGGCGCTTCGCCGCCGTGCTCGATGCCCATCTCGCGAATCGCACCTACCTGGTCGGCGATCGCTTGACCATTGCGGACTTCGGCGCCGGCACGCTGCTGCCGTGGGCGAAGGAATCACACCTGCCGGTGGAAGGGTTCGCCAACATCGCGCGCTGGCACGAGCGGTTGATGGAGATTCCGGCATGGCGGGAGCCGTTCCCGGAGCCGATGTCTGCGGCGGCTTGATCTGGGTGGCGTTATCGCAAGGGCCTACCCCTCCCCAGCCCTCCCCTGCGAGCAAGGGAGGGAGTAGGTCGTCGCGAGCTTCTAGCTCCTCCCCTTGCTTGCGACGCGAAGCTAGTCCCGTGGGACAGGGGGAGGCTGGGAGGGGGTAAGCCCTTGTGGCAAGCCCTCCCATCTCAAACGCTCAAAGCAACGCCTTCAACCGATAAACCACTTCAAGCGCTTCGCGTGGCGTCAGTGCGTCCGGATCGACTTCCCCCAGCGCACGCTCGGCAGCCGACGGCGCCGACGCAAACAAACCCAGCTGCGGTGAGTTCTCTGCCTTGGGGTTCGGCGCAGAAGCTTGCTGATGCATGCCGCGTTCCAGCTCAGCCAGCGTGCGTCGCGCATCGGCGATCACCGATTTCGGTAGTCCGGCCAAGGCGGCCACCTGCAAGCCGAAACTGCGATTGGCGGGGCCTTCCTTCACGGCATGCATGAAGACCAGTTGCTCGCCATATTCGACTGCGTCGAGGTGCACGTTGGCGATGGTGGTGTATTCGTTGGCCAGCTCGGTCAACTCGAAGTAGTGCGTAGCGAACAAGGTATAGGCGCGGCTGCTGGCCGCCAGATGCACGGCGGCGGCACGTGCGAGCGCGAGGCCATCGTAGGTGCTGGTGCCGCGACCGACTTCATCCATCAGCACCAGGCTCAGTTCGGTAGCGTTGTGCAGGATGTTCGCCGTCTCGCTCATTTCCACCATGAAGGTGGATTGGCCGCGCGAGAGATCATCGCCCGCACCGATGCGGGTGAAGATACGGTCGATCGGACCAATCACTGCGCGACTCGCCGGCACGTAACTGCCGATATGTGCCAGCAGCACGACCAGCGCGTTCTGGCGCATGTAGGTGGACTTACCGCCCATGTTCGGGCCGGTGACCACCAGCATGCGGCGCGCATCGTCGAGCTTCAGGTCGTTCGGTTCGAACGGCTCCGCGCGGACTTTCTCCACCACCGGATGACGGCCACGCTCGATGGCGATGCCTGGCTCGTCAGTCAATACCGGCTCGCTCCAGTCCAGCGCGGTGGCGCGTTCGGCCAGCGTGGCGAGTACGTCCAGCTCGGCCATCGCGGCGGCGGCGGACTTCAGTGGCTCGAGTTTTTCGGTGAGCGTGTCGAGTAGCGCTTCGTACAGTGCACGCTCGCGCATCAGCGAGCGCTCCTTGGCCGAAAGCACCTTGTCCTCGAAGGTCTTCAGTTCCTCGGTAATGTAGCGCTCGGCGTTCTTGGTGGTCTGGCGACGCGTGTAATGCGTGGGGGCCTTGTCGGCCTGGCCCTTGCTGATCTCGATGTAATAGCCGTGCACGCGGTTGTAGCCAACCTTGAGCGTTGCGATGCCGCTGGCGGCCTTTTCGCGCTCTTCCAGCTCGACCAGGTATTGATCGGCGTTGGTGGCCAGGCGGCGCAATTCGTCCAGCTCGGCGTCGTAGCCGTCGGCGATGACGCCACCGTCGCGTTGCAGCACCGGCGGCTGCGCCACGATGGCGCGAGTGAGTAGCGCGGCGTGGTCCGCGTGGTCGCCGATGCGCTCGACCAAGGCGTGCAGCAGCGGGCTGTCCAGCGTGGTGATCTCAGCGCGCAACACGGGCGCGGCGGCGAGGCCGTCGCGCAGAGTGGAAAGGTCGCGTGGCCGCGCAGAGCGCAAGGCGACGCGGGCCAGGATACGTTCCAGGTCGCCGATGCCGCGCAGCTGGTCGCGCAGGCTTTCATGGCGGCGAGTGTCGATCAGTGCGCCGATAGCCTGATGGCGGCGGCGCAGCAGCTCGCGCGAACGTAAGGGGCGATTCAACCACCGGCGTAGCAGACGCGCGCCCATCGGCGTGACGCTTTCGTCGAGCACGCCGAGCAGAGTGTGTTCGGTGCGGCCGCTGGGATGGGTGTCCAGTTCCAGATTGCGACGCGTGGCGGCGTCCAGTGCGATGGTTTCGCTGGCGCTTTCCACCGCCATGCCGGAGAGGTGCGGCAGCGCGCTTTTCTGGGTTTCCTCGACGTAGCCCAGCAGACAGCCGGCTGCGGCGATGGCCATGGGCAGGTTGTCGACACCGAAGCCGCCGAGGTCGCGCGTGCCAAAGAATCGATTCAGCTCGCGTCGTGCGGCGTCGCTGTCGAAATGCCACGGTGGGCGCTTGCGCAGGCCGGGCAGGGCGCTGACGAGTTTCGGCCAGGCCACGCTTTCGTCTACCAGTGTCTCGGCGGGTTGCAGCCGCGCAAGCTCCGCGGCGAGCGCTTCGGCGCTCGGCACTTCGCTCAGGAGGAAACGGCCGCTGGTCAGGTCTACCCAGGCGAGGCCGTAGGCGCCTTGTGCACCGGCAGCGATGGCGAGCAGCAGATTGTCGCGGCGTTCTTCCAGCAGTGCGGCGTCGGTCACCGTACCCGGCGTGACGATGCGCACCACCTTGCGTTCCACTGGCCCCTTGGACAGGGCGGGGTCGCCGATCTGCTCGCAGATCGCCACCGATTCGCCCAGGCGTACCAGCCGGGCCAAGTAGTTTTCCGCTGCGTGGTACGGCACGCCGGCCATCGGAATCGGTTGGCCGGCCGACTGGCCGCGCTGGGTCAAGGTAATGTCGAGCAGTCGTGCCGCCTTGCGGGCGTCGTCGTAGAACAACTCGTAGAAATCGCCCATGCGGAAGAACAGCAGCACTTCCGGGTGCTCGGCCTTGGCCGACAGGTATTGCCGCATGAACGGCGTGTGCTCTGGCGTTTTTTCGATCGTCATCGCTGATTGAGTCACATCATTTTGTGGTGGAGCCGGCGCGGTGCGTGCGGCCTGGACGTCATGGACGTGCGGCGAACAGGCCGTGCGGCTCGTCATCGCTGTTGGGGAACTTGCTGCCTTGGCGTAGCCCGAGGAACAGGCGAGGGCGTGCAAGGCTGCAGAGTATGCCGGAACGGGCCCGCGAAGCGGTGGAGAGCCTCGTCCTGCGCACCAAGGTTCGCCTCGTTGCGGGCTTTGGAGGCGGATTTCGCGTCGCCATTTCAAGATCGGTCGACTCGCGCGTCATGGAAGGATCGAATGATTACGTTGAGAGTCGGCGTTGAACGCATCCATCCATCAACTTGGCCCCGAGGCGCTTGGGGCGGACGTCGGATTCCTTTGGGTAGGCCCGGGAGATGGCGCCGGTCAACGGTGGCTGGGCCAGGGATCAGGCCAGTCCATCCGTGGTGCTGGCGTGTCTCATCGCGCGACATCCCGCTGGTTCGTGTCGTTGCGCGGTCGTCATGATTGGTCCGGCAGTTTTTATGAGCGCTGCAGCGCGGCGGTCAAGTACCTTGGTCGCTGTGCCAGCCTCCCGGTCTTGCACCGGTGGTACGTGGATTTCATCCACGACGATCCACGCATGTACGCCTGTCGGCTCCGCGATCCCCGCCTGCTGGAGCGGCATCTGCATCGTTTCGTGAACACGCATTGGAGTCGCCGCGTACGCTTGCTGTGCTTGTTGTCGCACTACCGGTTCATGTTGGCCCGCTTGCCGGCTCCGCTGTTCGAGGCGATCTATGTCAACGGCGAGGCATCGCTGGGCGAACTGGTGATGAAGGATGGCCGCGTGTTGACGCTGAGCTTGCGCCCGTCGATTTTCAAGGGATGTGAGGGCGAGCTGGGCCTTGTTCTCAGCAATGCCGAAGGCCGCGTGTTGTACCGCTTGGTGTTCACTGTGATCGACGACGGCTCCACCCTGGCGATCGGTTGCTTGCAGGGGCCGGATGGGGCGGACAGCAGAGATATGGTTCGCGACCTCACGCGTCAGATGCATGGCCTGCGACCGAAGCAGCTGATGCTGTCTCTGGCGTATGCGTTCGCCAAGCATGGTGGGATCGGGCATATCCTTGCCGTGGGTAACGATGCCCATCCGCTACGCCGCCGTGGCCGCCGGTTTCAGGCAGACTACGATGCGTTCTGGCAGGAGCAGAAGGGCGTCCAGGGTGACGACGGCTGGTTCCTGCTCCCCGCAACGCTTGACCGGAAAACCGAGGCTGACGTGCCAAGCCATCACCGTTCTGCGTTTCGCCGACGCGAGGCGATGCGCGCTGAAGCGGATCGGTTGTTGACCCTTGCGCTAGGCGAGGGCGCGTCGGGGAATCTCGCTATGGACGAGAGATGCGTGGGACCGCGTTCCGAACCCATGCCACGTCTCTCATTGGAAGTCGCTTGGATACCTTGAAACCAATGGTCCATTCCGCAACGAACGCCACGGCGCCGTCGCACGTGGCGCAGGTCGAGCAGCTGTGCCGGGAGCACCATCGCGCTCTGGTCGCGTTTCTGCAGTGCCGGCTCCGGTCGTTGTCCGATGCGCAGGAAGTGGCGCAGGAGGCCTACGTGCGCATGCTAACGATGGAGCGTCCGGAGCAGGTCGATGACCTTCGGGCCTATCTGTTCCGCACAGCGATGAATCTTGCCGTGGATCGCATGCGCCGGCATGCGGTGCGTGCCCGCGTGGCCGCCGAACCGAGGCCGGATGAGATTCCCATGGCCCCGGCGCCGGAGCAGCAAGCGATGGCCGTGGAACAACTGCATGGTCTGCACGAGGCGCTGCGCGAACTGCCGCACAAGACGAGTTACGCCTTTCGGGAGCATGTGATCGAAGGGCGCGACTTTGGTGTGGTCGCGCAGGCGATGAAACTTAGCGAGCGCATGGTGCGCTATCACGTGACCCGTGCTCTTGCGCATTGCCGCGCGCGGCTCGACGAATTGGAGATGCCCTGATGTCCAAGGCCGGATGGATGATCGACGAACACATACTGCAGACAGCGGCGGACTGGTGGCTGCGCCTGCGCGAGCCGGAAATTGCGGAAGAGACCATGCAGGAATGGCTCGAATGGGCTCACGCGGATGTGCGTCACCTCGAGGCATTCGAGCGCATAAGTGCCCTGGGTGAGCAGATGGGAACGCTCGATGAGGTGACACGGCGCTCGTTCGCCAAGGCGTTCGCTCTACCGGCGGCACCCGCGCGTCGCTGGCTGCCCATCGCGGCGGCGGCGAGCATGGTGGCGCTGGTGCTGGGCGGCTACCTTGTCTGGAGTGTCTTGGCCCCGGGTGTCGTTTCGCAGAGTTACACCAGCGCTGTGGCGCAGAATCGCGACATCCTGTTGCCGGACGGGACTCAGGTGGCGCTTGGCGGCGCATCCCGGTTTGCGATGCGTTTTACGCGTGATCGTCGGCAGGTCGAGCTGAGCGAGGGCGAGGCGTTCTTCCAGGTGGCGCACGATGCGCAAAAGCCGTTTGTGGTGACGGCGGGCGCACTGACCATTCGCGATGTGGGAACGGCGTTCGACGTGCGCCGCACGGGGCGGAGCGTGACGATTGCGGTCACGGAAGGGCGTGTGCAGGTGGCGGCGGGAGACAGCGCGCAAGGTACGGTTGAAGCGGTCGCAGGCCAGCAGATTTCGTACGATCCCGACATGCAGGCGATGCGTGTTGGCAACCTCCAGCCTGGGCAGGCCACAGCCTGGCGCGACGATCGCCTCGAGTTCGACAACGAGCCGCTGGGCAGGGTGGTTGCCAACCTCAATCGCTACGCGGCACGCCCTGTTCGGATTGCCGATGCGGGTCTGGAGAACCTGGCGTTTACCGGCACCATCAAGACCGATGCCATCGATCATTGGCTGGATGCGCTGCCGCAAGTTCTTCCGGTTCGAGTCAGTGCCAGCCCGGGCGAAGTGGTTCTTTCCAGGGCTGCACAAGAGTCGCGTCAGTAAGGCGTAAGGTTCGAGGGCTGTCAGCCGGTCTTCCACGCCATAGGCAGCCCTGATCGCACGTCCGCTTGCTTCTTGCGCATGCCACACTTGTGGTTTCGCCTGGGGATTGCGGATGCCATGAGTCGGTTCGCGTTGCTGTTCGCTTGCAGTTGGTTGGCGTCGTCGCCCGCATGGGGAGCGGCGACTGGCACGGCAGATGGGACGACTTTGCACGCGCGAATGGATTTCGCCATTCCGGCGCAACCGCTTTCCACGGCGTTGTTCGCCTTTGGCAAGCGAGCCAATGTGCAGGTGCTTACCGCAGGCCATGTGGTCGCCGGGCTGAGGTCTACCGGCGTGCAGGGCAGTTTTACCGCTGATGCGGCGCTGTCCTTGCTGCTGGAAGGCACGGGCCTGGGCTTCGAGTACATCGATGAGGGCACGGTGGTGGTGAGGCCGCTGCCCGCAGCTGTTGCCGCTGCTCCGGCCAAGACGGCATCGCCGGTGGCATCCGTGACCGAGGCGAAGCAGCTTGCGCCGGTGCATGCGCTGGGTTTGTTTGAGAGCGGGTATCGGGGCGACGCCACGAGTAGCACGACCCGCATCGATTCCGATCTGGGCGATGTGCCGGAGTCGATCGGTGTGGTGACTCGCGACCTGATGGACTCGGAACAGGCCCGTACGGTGGCCGAAGCGGTTAAGGGTATTGCCGGCGTCCAATATATCAATGGCTCCATCGGCTTGCCCCAGTTCCAGATACGCGGCTTTCATACGGGCAACGGCATGACCGACGGCATGCCCAACAGCATTGCCGGAGTAGGGGATCTGCCGCCGTTGATCGGCGTGGAGCGGATCGAAGTGCTGAAGGGGCCGCAGGCCATCCTCGGCGACGTCTCCTCTAACAATAATTTCGGCGGCCTGATCAATCTGGTCATGAAGAAGCCGCAGCGCGAGCCCATTCACATGCTGACTTACGCCGTGGGTGACCACGGCGATGCCCAGTTGGGCGCGGACTTTGCCGGCGCGCTGAGCGCGAACCATGGGCTGATGTACCGGCTGGTGGTTTCCGGCGAACGTACAGATCGTACGGCGCAGGGCTATGTGGGGCAGCGCAATAACTACGTGGCACCGTCGCTCGGCTGGGAGGGGCAGGGCACGCAGCTGATCGTGGGCATGGCGCGCACCGTCAACCGGGTTCCGGTGCCCGATCACACGATGCTGCTGGGCGACTCGTTGTCTTCGGCCTCGCCGGACGGGATCCTGCTGGGCAACGCGCAAGAGCATTCCAAGTTCAGGACCAGCCGGTACTACTACTTGTTCGAGCACGCGTTCGGTGACACCTGGTCGTTCCGTAGCCGCGGCCAGTACGTGCATGAAATCGCTAACGAGCAGAGCTGGTACCTGGATAGTCCATCGCCCTCGGGCGACGTCTACGCAACCGCCGACCTGTATCGCTATTCGGATGCGTTCTACACCTTGCAGAACGATGTGGTGGCGACATTCGACCAGGGGCGCGTGCGGCATACGGTCGTGGTCGGCTTCGACTATTCGCGCGCTCGTATCGGTCGTATCGATGACGCTCAGGCGAGCATCGGTGACGGCACGTACAACTTTTTTTCCGGGGGGCGATTGCCGCCAGTGAGCACGCTGGTCGTACCTTCGAGTAGTAGCAGTACGTCCGGCGAGCCATGGGTGACCGACAGCGGCCTGTTTCTCCAGGATCAGGTCAAGCTCGGCGAACGCTGGGATGTGTTGCTGGCGTTGCGGCGTGCAGCCTACCTGCTCTCCACCAACCATCTCGACGGCTCGCCTTGGGTCAGGCATCAGGTGCATTGGGTGCCCAATGCGGGTGTGGTCTACAAGGCCAGCCCGGGTATTTCCGTCTACGCCAGCACTACCAGTGGCTTCCAGCCCGATACGGTGCTTGGACAGAGCGGCCGTCCGCTGCTGCCGGCGCTGTCCCGACAGGTTGAGGCGGGGGTCAAGTTCGACCTTTTCCAGAATCGCGCCCGCCTGACGATGTCGTGGTATCGCATCATGCTTGACCACAGCACGGATGCTTATTCGCCCAAGCCGCCCTATTTCGGTATTCCCGGTCCTGGCCAGACGAACAAGGGGGTGGAGGTGGAGTTCAACGGCCAGTTGGTTGCGGGTTGGGATGTCAGTGCCAGTTACACGTATGCGCGCATCCACAACCACGATGGTTCACTGGCCACGGGAGCGCCCCGGCAACGGTTTCATCTGTGGACCAGCTACGCATTTCAATCGGCGGCGCTGCACGGCTGGGGCGTGGCTGGAGGCGTGCATGCCCGCAGCCGTGCCGTCGGGCTGTTCACGGATGGCACCACGACGTTCAACAATCCGGGGCAGGCCAGCGTGGATGCCAATGTGTTCTATCACGCGAAAAACTGGAGCGTGACGCTCGGCGCAAAGAACTTATGGGGACGGCGTTTGTACGGCGAAGATTTTGACGAAACCTTCGTGCCGCTCTATCGGCGTCGTACGGTTCTGCTCACGGGGACCTATGCGTTCTGAGAGCGGCAGGTTGAGCAAGTGTTGCCCATCGTCAAGTCTTGGCGTTGCTGTGTTTAGAGGGTAGAACGGGCGGCTTCACGCGATGGCGGGCTGTGACGTTCAAATTAGTGAGAGTTCCTTATGCAGTTGTTGTCCGTTCCTACCGATGCCGAGCTTTTGGCGCTAGCCAGTGACGTAGCCGCCGCGGTGCAGGCAGCCAAGTTGATGCTGGTTACGGCCGAATCGTGCACTGGCGGCTGGATTGCCAAGAGCTTGACCGATCTGCCCGGTAGTTCGGCCTGGTTCGACGCTGGCGTGGTGACCTACAGCTACGAGGCCAAAGAGGCGCTGCTGGGCGTCAATCCGCGCACGCTGGAACAGACCGGCGCGGTGAGCGAGGAGACCGTGTTGGAAATGGTCTCCGGCGCACTGGCCCGATTTGGCGCCGGCGTGGCCGTGGCGGTGACCGGTATTGCCGGCCCCAGTGGCGGCACCCCAGAGAAGCCTGTTGGCACGGTATGGATCGGCTGGAAGCGCCGTGGCGGTTATGCCCATGCCCGACAGTTCCATTTCGATGGCGACCGCGAAGCGATCCGACGCCAGACCGTGGCTGCGGCGCTCACGGGTGTAAGGAAAGCGCTGACGGAATGATGCGCGTGTCGGCCACGGGACCCGCTTGATCAGTATGGGATACTGCCCCATCTGGATGATCGCAGCCCATGAGACACGGCCAGCGCATCATGGATACAACAGCCAACCCTTTCAGCAACTCGGGATACAAGACGATGGATGACAACAAGCGCAAGGCGCTCGCCTCCGCCCTCGGCCAGATCGAAAAGCAGTTCGGCAAAGGCGCGGTCATGCGGCTGGGCGATCGGGTGGACGACGCCATTGATACGGTTTCGACCGGCTCGCTTGGCCTGGACATCGCGCTGGGTATCGGCGGCCTGCCGCGCGGTCGCGTCGTCGAGATCTACGGTCCGGAGTCGTCCGGCAAGACCACGCTGACCCTGCAGGTGATCGCCAACTGCCAGAAGAACGGCGGCACCGCGGCCTTCGTCGATGCCGAGCATGCGCTCGACCCGACTTATGCCGAGAAACTCGGCGTCAACGTTGCCGACCTGCTGGTCTCGCAGCCGGATACCGGCGAACAGGCGCTGGAAATCGCCGACATGCTGGTGCGCTCCGGTGCCGTGGACGTGGTGGTGGTCGACTCGGTCGCCGCGCTCACGCCCAAGGCCGAAATCGAAGGCGAGATGGGCGATTCCCACGTTGGCTTGCACGCCCGCCTGATGAGCCAGGCGCTGCGCAAGCTCACCGCCAACATCAAGAAGTCCAACTGCCTGGTGATCTTCATCAACCAGATCCGCATGAAGATCGGCGTGATGTTCGGCAGCCCCGAGACCACCACCGGCGGCAACGCGCTGAAGTTCTATGCCTCGGTGCGTCTGGACATCCGCCGCATCGGCGCGGTGAAGAAGGGCGAGGAAGTGATCGGCTCCGAGACCCGCGTCAAGGTGGTCAAGAACAAGGTGGCCCCGCCGTTCCGCCAGGCCGAGTTCGAGATCCTCTACGGTGAGGGCACCTCGCGTGAGGGCGAGATCATCGAGCTGGGCGTGGCGCAGAACCTGATCGACAAGTCGGGCGCCTGGTATAGCTACAAGGGCGATCGCATCGGCCAAGGCAAGGAGAACGTGCGCCAGTTCCTGCGCGACAACCCGGCCATCGCCAACGAGGTCGACCAGGAACTGCGTGCGCGTCTTCTGGTTACTTCCGGCAAGGGTGCGCCCGCTGGTTCGGAAGCGGCGCTCGAGGAAGCTTGATCTCCCCCTGGGATCAATAAGCCCTACCCCTCCCCTGCTTGCGGGGGAGGGGTAGGGAGGGGTAAACCCTTGCGACACGCCTGCATGCGCTTCCGACACGGCTTCACGCCATGAGCCGTAACCGCGACAAATCCAGCGAAGAAAAGCCCAAGCCCAAGCCCAAGCGCAGCGCCTACGACAAGGCGCTGGGTTTGCTCGCGCGCCGTGAACATTCCCGCCGCGAGCTCAAACGGAAACTCAACCAAGGCGGTTACGCCGGCAACGAAGCTACCGATGCCCTCGACCGCCTCGGCGAGCAGCACTATCAGGACGACGATCGCTTCGCTGAGATGCTGGTGCGCAGTCGTGCCGCCCAGGGCTACGGTCCACTGCGCCTGCGCGCCGAGCTGAAAAGTCACGGCCTGTCCGACGCGCGCATCCGTCAGCTGCTGGATGAGGCCGATGTCGACTGGGCCGAGTCCGCGGCCGCCCAGTTGCGCCGCCGCTACGGCACCGTCGCCGTAGCGGACCCCGCCGAAAGGGCTCGCCGGGCGCAATTTCTCTTGCGTAGAGGCTTTCCCGCCGCCACAGTAAGAGGTCTTACCCACGCCGAAGTGGACGAGTTGGGCGACGAAAGCGACTGATCGCGCCAACACGGCCGTGGTGTGGCCTCCGCAGCTTGCCGCCACGAACCGATGAAAACTGCAGAAATCCGCTCCGCCTTCCTCGACTATTTCCGCTCCAAGGACCACACCATCGTGCCCTCCAGCTCGCTGGTGCCGGCCAGCGACCCGACCCTGTTGTTTACCAACTCGGGCATGGTGCAGTTCAAGAACGTGTTTCTCGGCAGCGAGAAATTGCCGTACGCGCGCGCGGCCGACGTGCAGCGCTGCCTGCGTGCCGGTGGCAAGCACAACGATCTCGATTCGGTGGGTTATACCGCCCGCCATCACACCTTCTTCGAGATGCTGGGCAACTGGTCGTTCGGTGACTATTTCAAGCGCGACGCGATCCGTTACGCCTGGGAGCTGCTGACCGACGTTTTCAAGCTGCCCAAGGACAAGCTGTGGGTCACCGTCTACCACACGGATGACGAGGCCTACGGCATCTGGAACCAGGAAGTTGGCGTGCCTGCCGAACGCATCGTGCGCATCGGTGACAACAAGGGCGCGCCGTACGCTTCCGATAACTTCTGGCAGATGGCCGATACCGGCCCTTGCGGTCCTTGCACCGAAATCTTCTTCGACCACGGCGAGGAGATCGCCGGTGGCCCGCCCGGTTCGCCGGACGAAGATGGCGACCGTTATATCGAGATCTGGAACCTCGTGTTCATGCAGTTCGACCGCGCGCCCGACGGCACGCTGTCACCGCTGCCGGCACCGTGCGTGGACACTGGCATGGGCCTGGAGCGCCTGGCCGCCGTGCTGCAGCACGTGCATTCCAACTACGAGATCGACCTGTTCGCGCACCTGATTCGCGTGGCGAGCCAGCTCACTGGCACCAAGGACTTGGGCAATAAGTCACTGCGCGTGATCGCGGATCACATTCGCGCCTGCTCGTTCCTTATCGTCGACGGTGTGCTTCCGTCCAACGAAGGTCGTGGCTATGTGCTGCGCCGGATCATCCGCCGGGCTTTGCGTCATGGCTGGATGCTCGGCGTGCGCGGCGACTTCTTCTGGAAGATGGTGAAGCCGCTGGTCGAGGAGATGGGCGAGGCGTATCCGGAACTGGCTGCCAAGCAGGCCTTCGTGGAAGAGGCGCTGCGCACGGAGGAGCGGCGCTTCGGCGAGACGCTGGAAAATGGAATGCGCCTGTTCGATGCGGTTGCGTTGAAGGCTAGCGGCACCATCCCCGGCGCCGATGCGTTCCGCCTGTACGACACCTACGGCTTCCCGGTCGACCTCACCGCCGACATCGCGCGTGAGCGCGGGCTCATGGTGGACATGGAAGGCTTCGAGCAGGCCATGAAGGAACAGCAGGAGCGCAGCCGCGAAGGCGGCCGCTTCGAAGCCAAGGGCCAAATGCCGGCCGAGCTGGCCAGCCAGCTCAAGCCCACGGAGTTTCTAGGCTATGAAACCTTGTGGAGCCAGGGCAGCAAGGTGGTCGGCATCGTGCGCGGCGGCAAGCAGGTCGAGCAGCTTGCCGAGGGCGACGAAGGCCTGGTGATCCTCGATCGCACCCCGTTCTATGCCGAATCCGGTGGCCAGATTGGCGACACAGGCAGGTTGTCGAACAGTGCCGGCCGTTTTGAGGTGATCAATACGCTCAAAATGGGTGGCGTGTTCCACGGTCATGCCGGGCGCTGGCACGGTGCACAGCCACTGCGTACCGGCGACAGCGTCGAAGCGGACGTCGACGCCGCACGGCGCCAGTCCACGGTGCTCAACCACTCCGCCACGCATTTGCTGCATGCCGCGTTGCGTCAGGTGCTGGGCGCGCATGTCACGCAGAAGGGTTCGCTGGTCGCGCCTGATCGCCTGCGTTTCGATTTCTCCCATTTCAAGCCGATGAGCCACGAGGAGCTGGCCCGCATCGAGGACATCGTGAATGCCGAGGTGCGCCGCAACGTGCCGGCCGAAGTGCACCACATGGGCTACAACGATGCGATCGACTTCGGTGCGATGGCCCTGTTCGGCGAGAAATACGGCGACGAGGTCCGAGTTTTGAAGATGGGTGAGTTCTCTACCGAACTCTGCGGCGGTACTCATGTCGGCCACACCGGTGACATCGGCCTGTTCAAGATCGTCAGCGAAGCCGGCGTGGCCTCCGGTGTACGCCGAATCGAGGCGGTCACGGGTGCTGGTGCACTGGCCTACGTGGTCGACGAGGAGCGCCGTCTGGGCGAACTCTCCCAGCTGCTCTCCACCAGCGGCGACGAGGTGGTGGAGAAGCTGCGTCAGTTGCTCGACAAGCAGAAGAAGCTCGAGCGCGAGCTGGAGTCCCTGCGCGCCAAGGCGGCCGGTTCGGCCACCGCGGATCTTGCTTCCTCCGCGCATGACGTGGACGGCATCAAGGTCGTGGCGGCGCGTCTTGAGGGCCTGGACGCTAAGGCACTGCGCGACAGCGTCGACCAGCTCAAGCAGCAGCTTGCGGATTGTGTGGTCCTGCTCGCTGGCGCGGTCGATGGCCGCGTATCCCTGGTGGCGGGCGTACACGGCAAGGCGCTGGGGCGCGTCAAGGCAGGCGATGTAGTGGCGCACGTGGCCAGTCAGATCGACGGCAAGGGCGGCGGTCGCCCCGACATGGCCCAGGGCGGCGGTACCGACACAGCGCAGCTTCCCGCGCTGCTGGCCGGTTTGCCGGGCTGGATCGGCGGGCGCCTGGCCGGCTAAAACCAAGGTGAACGGGCCTCTTACCACAGGTCGGATGCATTGCGCAGGGCACTTGCGCTCGGCTAGTATCGGATGAATGTCGGCACCGTTTGTTGCGGTGCCGATAGGCGGCGAGGGTCCCTTAGGGTAACTTGCCGTTGAGCCGGGGAAGGCGGTAGGGCCTTCGATGGACAGTTCGTCGAACTACAGATGGTGTTGCTCAGGGGTGAGGTTTCACCATCTGATGGCCTATGACCACATAGCTTTCATGGAGTGGCAAACATGTTGATTCTGACCCGCAGGGTCGGTGAAACCCTGATGATTGGCGACGAGGTGACCGTCACCGTCCTGGGCGTGAAGGGCAACCAGGTGCGTATCGGCATCAATGCGCCCAAGAACGTAGCCGTGCATCGCGAAGAGATCTATCAGCGGATCAAGAACGAGCACGAGCCGGATGGCGGCAACTCCGGCGGTAACGGCGAACACTGACGATCAAAAAGCTTTACCTCGACCGCGCCGGTCAGTATCCTTGCCGGCTCCGCAGAGATGCGGAATAAAAACGGAGAGATGCCCGAGAGGCCGAAGGGGCTCCCCTGCTAAGGGAGTATAGGGTCAAAAGCCTTATCGAGGGTTCGAATCCCTCTCTCTCCGCCAGATACGCAAAACGCCCCCTAGTGGGGCGTTTTGCGTATCTGGCGGAGAGAGAGGTGTGGACGAACCCACCGGTTCGACAAATTCGTCTGGAACGAATTTGGACAGCCGCAGGCTGGCCCCGTAGCGCAACGCGCGTAGGGGTGAGGCCCATGGATGGGCCGAACAATCCCTCCTTTCACGCCATGACGTGCTTCATCGAAGTGGAGGGGCGTTTTGCGTATCTGGCGGAGAGATGAGGTGTGGACGAACCCACCGGTTCGACGAATTCGTCAGGAACGAATTCGGACAGCCGCAGGCTGGCCCCGAAGCGCAACGCGCGTAGGGGTGAGGCCCATGGATGGGCCGAACAATCCCTCCCTTCACGCCATGACGCGCTTCATCGAAGTGGAGGGGCGTTTTGCGTATCTGGCGGAGAGAGAGGTGTGGACGAACCCACCGGTTCGACAAATTCGTCTGGAACGACAAGGACAGCCGCAGGCTGGCCCCGAAGCGCAACGCGCGTAGGGGTGAGGCCCATGGATGGGCCGAACAATCCCTCCCTTCACGCCATGATGCGCTTCATCGAAGTCCGCGCGTCGCCTGCGATTTTGCTATCAGCGATTCGCCACGAAAGCACACTTGCTGCTCGCCACTTCATCCCGCAACCAACGCCCCAGAAAGCAGCCCACTCGCTGCTCATAAGCCCCTCCCGCATAACGATACAAATCGACATGCGCCGCCCCCTCGACAACCCAAAACTCCTTCGGCTCCGCAGCAGCTTCAAACATGGCACGCGATTCGTCGATCAGCGTGTGTTGATCCTGATCGCCAGCGATAAGCAGCTTGGGTGCCTGCAGCCTGCCAATGCGATCAATCGGCCGAAGCTGAGCTGGTGAAATACCCAGGTGAATCGGCAATGTCGCCAGCATGAGCGGCGCCAGCCATGTCCCGGGCACGCCGAGGTGGAGCTTCAACCGATCCTTCAATGCTTGCTCTATCGTGGGATAAACCTGTTCGAGCACGATGGCGTCGACGTCAGGCAAGGGCTCGGCGAGCAAGCTAGCTGCGCCGCCCATGGAGGTTGCCACGATACCGACGCGTTCTCCCGGTGCGGCCTCCCTCAGGTATCGAAGAGCCCCTTCAATATCCCCTGCTTCTCGGTAGCCGAAGCTGATAGCTTGCCCTGGACTTTCACCAGAGGCCTGAAAGTCGATCAGCAAAACCGCGTACCCGGACGCGTGAAGGAATCGCGCGCGCCCAAGCATGCTGAGCCGGTTGGCGCGCACTCCGTGCAGAAGGAGGATGGCGCCCTGGCCCTTGATGCCGGGAACAAGCCAGCCGTGCACAAGCTGCCCGGAAGCACTCGGAAAGACGATGGTCTGGGCAGGCAGGTCTGGCGGCGGTTGGCCGACGTCGCGCTGAGCTGGATGGGTCAGGGCAAAGCCCGCACCCCAAAGCGCGACAGCACCCGCGATAGCCAGAAAGAGCAGGTGGCGCAGGGCACGCCCTATGTAGCGCGCGATCCTTTGCTTGAAGCCTGGGGTCTCCATGAGCTCGCTTCACCGATGGCCTGTGTGCGGATGTGCAAGAGGGCACACCCAAGCGAGCAATGGTGCTGAAGCGCTGAGACCTTCGTGCGGCGGAGCGATGACGTTTGAGGGGCTAATCGCCTAGCGCCAATCCCCGCAACTCTGTTCCTTCCACCGTCACCCGCAACACCGACCCCTGCTCATACCAATCGCCCAGTACGATCCGCTCGGCCTCCCGACCGTCCAGATCGAAGCGATGGATGGCCGGTCGATGGGTATGTCCATGAATCAGGCGCGTCACGCCGGCATGGCGCATCGCCGCGGCGACCGCCCCATCATTCACGTCCATGATGGTCTCCATGGTGCTGCCCGTATGCGCGCGGCTGTCTTCGCGCGCCTTGGCAGCGAAGGCGCGGCGCGCTGCCAATGACATGGACAGGATCTGTGCCTTCCACTCCGGCGTGCGCACTTGCTTGCGCACGGCCTGGTAGGCGATGTCATCGGTGCACAGCACGTCGCCATGCATGATGAGTGTGGGGCGGCCGTACAGGGTGTGTACGGTGCCGTCCTCGAGCAGGGTGAGGCCGGCGCGGCGAGCGAAGTCTTCGCCGAGCAGGAAGTCGCGATTGCCCACCATGAAGTACACCGGTACGCCGGACTCGCGCAGCAATCCGGTCGCATGGGCGATGCGCTGCGGCAACTCGGCATCGTCGTCGTCGCCGATCCAGGCTTCGACGAGGTCGCCGAGGATATAGAGCGCATCGGCTTGGCGTGCTTCGCCGCTGGCGAGGTAATCCTCGAATAGCCGGGTGATCTGCGGGCGGCTGGCGTCCAGATGCAGGTCGGCGATGAACAGGGTGTGCATCGGGTGGATCAGCCCTTGGTTTTGCTGTGCTTCTTGTCCGGCTTGGAGGCCGGTGCTGGTGCTGGCGCGATCTTGGCGGGTGCAGGAGGCGCAGCGCTGGTGGCGGCTGAAGCAGGGGTTTCTTCGCCAACCACGTTGGCGCCGTTGATGATCACCAGAGGGTTGGGCACGTCATTGGCGAACGGGCCGAGGGCGCGAACGGGCAGGGTGGCGATCTTGTCGACCACATCCATGCCCTTCACCACCTTGCCGAAGACGGTGAAGCCCCAGGTGAGGCCACTCTGGTTGCCCACGAAGTCCAGTCGACGGTTGTCGACCAGATTGAAGAAGAACTGGGACGTGCCGGAATTCGGATCGGCTCCGCGCGCCACAGCGATGGTGCCGCGTAGGTTGGAAAGACCGTTGTCCGCTTCGCTGGGCACGGCCGAGCGGGTGCGCTTGGGCTGCAGGTCGCGGGTGTACAGGCCGCCCTGCACCATGTAGCCGGCAATCACCCGGTGCATCACGGTGCTGCTGTAGTAGCCGTCCCGTACGTACTGCAGAAAGTTGGCAACGCTCTTGGGCGCCTTGTCCGGATACAGCTCAAGGGTGACGTCGCCCATCGAGGTGTGCACCACCACCTGTGGGTGGGCCTGGACTGCTGGCATGGCCGCTGGTTTGACGGCTTGTGCAGCGAGCGTGAATGGCAGGATCAGCAGCAGGGCGGCGAGCAGGAATCGTTGCATGGCGGTTCGGGCGGCGTCGGGCATCGGAGCATCATACGCGGCAGGAGTGAGGCTAGGCTTAAAACGAGCGGGCCATTTGATGGACGGCATGATTCAGACGGCCGAAAGGGCGAGGCTCAGGCCAAGCTCCGACATGGGAGCCTGCTCCTGTTCGAGGTCGGCCTCGGTGAGCGGATGCTGTTCCAGCCAAGTGCCAGGCAGCGCCAGGCGCAGCCGCTGGGTGGTGGCTGCGAGGCGCATCTGCGGCAATGATTCGGCACGACGGGCGCGGCGGAATAGCACGGCCAGACGGAGCAGGGCAGTGATCTGGCGGGCCAGTGTGCGGTGGCGCTGCGGCAGGGCCGAGAACTGCGCCTTGTCCGGCTTGCGGCGATGCGACTCCACGACAGCAGCCAGCAATTGCTGCTCCTGCCGGGAGAAGCCTGCGAGATCCGCATGGCGCAGGATGTAGGCGCCGTGATGGTGATGCTGGCTGTGCGCGATAGCCAGGCCGATCTCGTGCACGCGAGACACCCACGACAGCCACTCGCGCGCCTCGCCGTCCAGCTTCCAGGCCTTGGCGACTTGATCGAACAGCATCAGGGCGGTGGATTCCACACGTCGTGCCTGCGCACGGTCCACGCCGTAGCGCGAGGCCAGCGCGTCGATGCTGGCGGTGCGCGGGTCGGTGCCGCCGGCGCGGCCCAGCAAGTCCCACAACAGCCCTTCGCGCATCGAGCTTTCGCACACGCGCAGGCGCTCGATGCCCAGGGCTTCGAAAGCGGCCTCGAAGATCACTACGCCGCCGGCAATCACCGGTGCGCGATCCTCGGCCAGGCCGGGCAGCTTGAGGGTGCTGATCTGCCCTTGGTCGATCAGCGCGTCGCGCAGCAAGGCGAGCGACGCAGGCGTGACGCCTTCGTCGGAGAACTTCATGGCCTGCACCACCGAGCCGATCGCCTTGGCCGTGCCGGAGGAGCCGAAGGCCTCTACCCAGCTTGCTTCGCGATAGTCCTCGGCGAACTGCTGCAGCAGCACGCCGATTTCGCTGCTGGCGCGTTGCCAGCGTTTGCGGTTGAGCTTGCCGCCGGGAAAGAAACGCAAAGTGGAGGCAATACAGCCCGCCTGCACGCTTTCGGTATGCATTGGGGCCAGGCCGCGGCCGATGATGAACTCGGTGCTGCCGCCGCCCACGTCGATCACTAGCCGGTTTTCACGCGACGCAGGCAAATCATGCGAGGCGCCCAGGAAGATCAGGCGGCCCTCCTCGCGGCCGGAGACGATTTCCACCGGATGGCCGAGTGCGGTCTCCGCTGCGGTCAGGAACGCTTGGGGCGAAGCCAGTCGTCGCACGGTATTGGTGGCCACGGCGCGTACGCGGATCGACGGCACACCGGCAATGCGTTGGCCGAAGCGGGCCAGACAGTTCAATGCGCGGGCGCGATGTTCGGCGTCGAGCGTGCCGTCGGCGCGCAGGCCGGCGGCCATGCGCACGGTTTCGCGCAGGCGGTCGATCACGCGCGGCTCGCCGTGCTCCACCCGCGCCACCACCATGTGATAGCTGTTGGAGCCCATGTCCACGGCGGCGATCAGTTCGCCGTCCTTGATCTGGATCTGATCGCCTTGGCTCATGCGGGGCTCGTTCCGTGCAGATGAGAGTGGATTCTCGCACGCACGGAACCAGACGCGTCAGCCCGGCGCAGGTCGGGATGTCGCGGTTTTTCAGGCCGTCGTCGGGCTGAGCTTGTCCAGCAGGAACTGCTGCGCGTCGTGTGGCGCGGCTTCGGACGGCTGGGCGCGGATGTAATGACCGTCGCTTTCCAACAACCAGGCTTGGGTGTTGTCTTCCAAGTAATTGACCAGGGTTTCGTCATACACGCGCTGCGCCAGGACCGGGTCGAGAATGGGGAAAGCCACCTCGATGCGACGCATCAGGTTGCGCTCCATCCAGTCAGCACTGGCGCAGTAAGTCTCTGGCGCACCGTTGTTGGCGAACCAGTACACGCGGCTGTGTTCGAGAAAGCGGCTGACAATGGAACGCACACGGATGCGCTCGGAGATGCCCGGCAGACCCGGGCGCAGGGTGCAGGCGCCCCGCACGATCAGGTCGATCTCCACGCCGGCCTGCGAAGCGCGGTAGAGCGCTTCGATCACGTGTGCTTCGTTCAGGGCATTGAGCTTGGCGACGATCCGCGCCGGTCGGCCGGCCAAGGCATGCGCTGTTTCGCGCTCGATCTTGGCGGCCACGCTCTTGTACAGCGTGAACGGCGAATGCAGCAAACGCTTGAGCTGGATCATCGGACCCAGCCCGGAGAGCTGCTGGAAGATCTTGTGCAGATCCTCGCCGATCTCCGGGTTGGCCGTCATCAGGCCGATGTCGGTGTAGGCGCGGCTGTTGGCCTGGTGGTAGTTGCCGGTGGATAGATGCACATAGCGGCGCAGCAACTCACCTTCGCGGCGCACGATCAGCAGCATCTTGGCGTGGGTTTTGTAGCCCACCACGCCGTAGACCACCTGCACACCGGCTTCTTGAAGACGCGTGGCAAGGCGGATGTTGGCTTCCTCGTCGAAACGCGCGCGCAGCTCGATTACCACGGTGACGTCCTTGCCGTTGCGCGCGGCCTCGACCAACAGATCCACCAGCGGTGTGTCGGCACCGGCGCGGTACAGGGTCTGCTTGATCGCCAGCACCTCCGCATCCTGCGAAGCTTGGCGCAGCAGATCCACCACGGCGGCGAACGACTCATACGGGTGATGCAGCAACACGTCGCGTTCGCGCAGTACTTCGAACTTGCACTTGCTGGCGTCGAAGGCCTTAGGTAGCTGGGGCGTGAAACGCGGGAATTTCAGCGCGGGACGGTCCAGGCCATCGTAGATGGTAGCGGCGCGGATGATATTGACCGGGCCGTCGCAACGGTAGACGTCGCTCTCTTCCAGCTCGAAGTTCGCGATCAACATGGACACGATCGCCTTCGGGCAATCGGTGCCGATCTCCAGTCGCACCGGGCGGGCGTAGCCGCGGCCCAGCAGTTCCTCGCTGAGCGCGCGAGCGAGGTTGTCCACCTCGGCTTCTTCCACCATCAGCTCGCTGTTGCGGGTAACGCGGAACTGGTACGAGCCAGCCACTTTGAAGCCGGGGAACATCTGGTCGACAAAACCCTGCAGCAGCTCGGCGAGAAAGACGTAGTGGTCGCCCGGCCCGCACACTTCATTGGGCAGGCGGATGATGCGTGGCAGCGAGCGCGGCGCGCGCACCAGCGCCATGTGGCCTTCACGCCCGAACGCGTCGCGGCCTTTCAACACCACGGCGATGTTCAGCGTCTTGTTGAGAATGCGCGGGAACGGATGCGCTGGGTCCAACCCCAGCGGCGACAGTACCGGCAGCACTTCATTTTCGAAGTAGCCTTGCAGCCAGCGGTGCTGGCGTTCATTCCAGCGGTCGCGCGTGAGGAAGTGGATACCTTCGGCGTCCAGTGCCGGCTTCAACTCGTCCTGCCAGGTGGCGTACTGCTCGGAGACCAGGTCCAGCACACGCTTGCGGATGCGCGTGAGCAACTCGCCGGAAGGTAACCCGTCCGGTCCGGGCGCGGCCGAGCCGAAACTGTGGTGATGCTTGAGCATCGCCACGCGCACCTCGAAGAATTCGTCCAGATTGTTGGCGACGATGCTCAGGTAGCGCAGGCGCTCCAGCAACGGCACGCGTGTGTCGCGCGCCTGGGCGAGTACGCGGAAATTGAATTCGAGGGCGGCCAGTTCGCGGCTGAGGTACAGCTCGGGGGCAGCTCGGTCGATCACGGGGGACGATGTGACAGGTTTACGACGCATGAGATCATTCTGGCCGATAGCGCCAGGAAGCACATGCGGCAGCGCCGCGTAGTGTGATGGGCTGCTCGGCGGTTGTTCACCCAGGCCGCACGGGTCTTTGTAGGAGCGCACCCTGTGCGCTCCTACGGGCCAGCGATTAGACGTCGTCCTGCATGCCGGGTTTCAGTAAGCGTTCGTGGCCGAAGCAACACGAGAAGGTCGAGCCCTGACCGGGTTCGCTCTCGATCTCCAGTCGCGCCTGATGCAGGTTCAACACGTGCTTGACGATCGACAGGCCCAGGCCGGTGCCGCCGCTGTCGCGCGAGCGGCTGGAGGACACGCGATAAAAGCGTTCGGTCAATCGCGCCAGATGGGTAGCGGGGATGCCGAAGCCGGTATCGCTGACCGAATACGTGGCGCCTGCGGGCGTGCGCTTCCAGCGGATGGTGATGCTGCCGCCCGTAGGGGTGTAGCGCACGGCGTTGCTCACCAGGTTGGACAACGCGCTGTGCAGGTCCTTGGGCGAACCGAGCAGATCGGCTTCGGCGATGGATTCGATGGCGATGTGGTGGCGCCCCTGGCTCAGCGCCTCGGCTTCCTTGCGGATGGTCGCCAGCAGGGGCGTCATGGGCACGCGTTCGTCGGTCACATGGTCCTGGGTTTCCAGGCGCGACAGGGTCAGCAAATCTTCCACGATCTGGCCCATGCGCTTGGACTGCGCACGCATTTCGCCGAGTACGGGCGCCAGTTCCGGAACGTCTTCCGGATCGATCAGCTCGAGATAGCCATGAATGACGGTGAGTGGCGTGCGCAGCTCGTGCGATACGTTGGCCACGAAGTCGCGGCGGATCTGCTCAAGCCGGGTCAGATGGCTGATGTCGCGGGCGAGCAGCAAGCGCTGGCGACGGCCAAACGGCAACAGGGTGACATTGATGTGCCGGTTTGGATGGCCGGGGGCGATCACGTCGTTGAGCGGCTCGTGCGCGCCATCATGCAGCCAGCCGGCCAATTCGGTGGTGCCCATCCGCTCGTGCAACGCAGTGCCGCGATCCTGGGGGCGACGCAGGCCGAGCAAATCTTCGGCAGCGTGGTTGAACCAGCGCACGTGTTGGTCATTGTCGAGTAGCACGACGGCGTCGGGCAGACTGCCGGCGGCGCTGCGCAAATCGCGCAGACTGGAAGCGATGCGACGGGAGCGCGTCATGAAGCGGTCATGTTGCAAGGGGCTGATAGTGGGGTTCGCCGGCATGATGTGCCGTGTTACATGACGGATTCGAGTCAGCAGCAAGACGATTTCGGCGAAAGCGACCAGCGCGACGCCAGTGGCGACATGCCCCCCGGCCAGCCATCCCAGCAGTCCACCGACAACCAGGCCGGCCGCGAGTGCGGCCGGCAGTTTCCAGAAGCGGTCGGAGGGCTGGGACATGAGGGAGTTAAGCCGTGGACGCCAAAATGGCGAGCAAGCATATCGGCAAACGCCGCCGAGCCCCCAAACCGGATCAGACGCTGGCTGAGAAGCGGTAGCCGGCACCGCGCACGGTCTGCACCATGTCGTCGAGCTTCCACGGTTCCAGCGTCTTGCGCAGGCGGCGGATGTGCACGTCGACGGTGCGCTCTTCCACGTACACGCTGCCGCCCCATACGTGGTCGAGCAGTTGGGCGCGGGAGTAGACCCGTTCCGGGTGAGTCATGAAAAAGTAAAGCAGGCGGTATTCGGTGGGGCCGATTGGCACCGCGTCATCGCTGGCGAACACGCGATGGGCGGGGCCGTCGATACGCAGGCCACCGAGTTCGACCATGCCGGAACCGTCGTCGCCCTGGCTGCGCCGCAGCACCGCCTTGATGCGCGCGACCAGTTCGCGGGTAGAGAACGGCTTGACGACGTAGTCGTCCACACCGGCCTCGAGCCCGTTGACCCGGTCCATTTCCTCGCCGCGGGCGGTGAGCATGATGATCGGGATTTCCCGGCTCAGCTCCTCCTTGCGCAGGCGGCGAGCCAGTTCGAGACCGCTGGTACCGGGCAGCATCCAGTCGAGCAAGATCAGGTCGGGGACCTGCTCGGCGATGGATATCTGGGCGGCTCGCGCGTCGGCGGCGTGGGCCGCGTCCATGCCGGCTTTGCGCAAGGCAAAGGCGACCATGTCGCGGATCGATGCTTCATCTTCAACGATCAGTATGCGTTTGTGCACGCGATGTGGTCCGCTCGGGTTGGCCTATGACGCAAATATTGCAGCGGTCCAATGTTACGTCGCGATGACATTTCACAATATCGGTACGAAAAATCCCCGTGAACGTGCGTTGGATGGGGCGGGAGCCCGCCTGAATGCTCAGTGCGAGTCGCCCATCACGTTGAAGCAGAGGCGGCCGGTGCAGCTGTCCGAGGGCTTCCGCAGCTGCTGGGAGTGGCCATCGGGGTTGTCTTCGGTCTGCACCTTGCGCTTGCGTAGCTCCATCACCAGGGGGGTGAGGTCGCTGATGCGTGCCTGGATGCGGGCGCGGGCGTAGTAGTCCAAATCGGGGCGTTTCAGCAGCCGTTTGAGCTGCTCCATGGCGTCGAAGGGGCGGCCCGACAGGTAGCTGGCGTCGGCGTAGGCCTCGCCGGCGCGAACCGGGTCACCGGCCTTGTCGCTGGCGCGAGCGTAGCTGCGGTACAGCTCCGGCTCCACGGCGTTGTCCAGCATGGGGCGCAGCATATCGGCGGCCTGGACCGCTTCGGCGGTGGCCCCGCCATCGGTAAGTGCTTTCGCATAGCCGAGGGCGATGGCGTGGTTGCGAGGCGACTCCCGGTTGAGCTCGGCGTACAGCGAAAGCGCTTCCGCACGGTGACCGGCCTGGAGCTTGGCGTCGGCCAGGGCGAGCTGCAGGATCTGGTTGTCAGGGTTGGACTTGAGCAGTGGCTGCAGTTCGTCGATGGCCTTGGCGCCGCGACCGCTGCGAGTGAGAGCAAGCGCGTAGCCGTAGCGGTTGGCCGGTGTGTCGAATCCGCGCTGCTTTTCCAGATTGGAGGCGTAGTAGGTGCTCTGCTGCAGGGCGTCTTCGGACAACACCCGGACGCGTTCGCGCATGAGCGCATAGGTGTCGAGGCCGCCCTTGCTGTTGCGGCTGCTGAGAGCGGTCGGATCCTTCACGTAAGCGATCGGCGCGGTGTTTTTTTCCCACTGGCTCTTGACCAGCGTGGGGGAGGCGGGGCGCTGCTTCTGCTCGGCGACCAGCGCGCTGGCGCGCGACTTGGCGTCGCTGATGCGCGACAACGTCACCGGATGGGTCTGTAGCAGTTCGGGCACATCGCGGTCGCCAGCAGAGCCTGCGCGCAAGGTGTCCTGCATGCGCTCGAAGAAGCTGGCCATGGCGTTGGGATCGAAGCCGGCATTGGCCAAGGTCTGGATGCCGGCACGGTCGGCCTCGACTTCGTCCTTGCGGGTGAAGTTGATCTGCCGCTGCATCATCAAGCCCTGGCCACTCATCAGCACAGCGGCACCGGCATCACCCGCTCCGGCGCCCGCGCCAGCGGCGATAGCGCCCAGCAGCACCAGGGCCAGCAACGGCGCATCTTTTTTCGACGCTTCGAAGGCTCGCTGCAGGTGATTCTGGGTGATGTGGCCGATTTCGTGGGCGATCACACCGGCCAGTTCGCTTTCGCTGTTGGTGATGGTGATCAGGCCCGAATTCACCGCGATATAGCCGCCGGGTGCGGCAAAGGCGTTGATCACCGAGTCCTTCACGATGAAGAACGAGAAATGATCTTTCGGCTTGTCGCTGCTGGCGACCAGGCGGTAGCCCAGGTCGTTGACGTAGTCGTCCAGCAAGGCGTCGTCCACCACCATGTCCATGGCCCGCATCTGCCGCAGCATGGCGGCGCCGTAGTCCTGCGCCTCCTGCGGGGAGACCAGGGCGTTGGCCGAGCTGCCCAGGTCGGGCAGGCGGACCGTGTGTTCCTGGGCGCCGGCTCCGAAGGTCAGGCCGGCGCAGATCAGGGCGGTCAGGAGACGGGTGGGGAAGGTGCGTGGTGCCATGCGCATAGGTGGGTGACAATATCACTTGTGACCGCTGTCCAGCGGTGTCGGTTCATAAGGCTATCGCTTGTTTTTGGGGTGCTTACCCCCAGGTAGCCGGCCATGGTCGTTTTCTGCTCCGGAGTGTTGTCGTGCCCAAAATTGAGGTCTATTCCACCGCCGTCTGCCCTTATTGCGTGTCCGCCAAGAACCTGCTCAAGTCGAAAGGGCTGGAATGGATCGAAATCCGCGTCGACACCGACCCGGCTCAGCGTGATTTGATGCTGGCGCGAAGCGGCGGTCGCCGTACCGTGCCGCAGATCTTCATCAACGATCAGCACGTGGGTGGCTTCGACGATCTCGTGGCCGCCGATCGCAGCGGCAAGTTGGCCGAACTGCTGGGTAGCGCCGCATGAGCGCCGATAAAGGCAAGGATCGCGTCGCCGAATTCACCGCCTTCCGCCAGCGCATGAACGAGCGGATTCTGTCCGAGGACAATCAGGTCGTGCGCCGCTTCTTCGCGCTGGACACGCAGACCTACAAGCCCGGCGCATTGGACGTGAAGACCAAGGAACTGCTTGGCCTGGTCGCCTCCATGGTGCTGCGCTGCGACGATTGCATCAGCTATCACGTGGCTCAGTGCAAGGAAGCCGGTGTGACGCGCGAGGAGTTCTTCGAGACGTTCAGCGTCGGTCTGGTGGTGGGCGGTTCGATCGTGATCCCGCACCTGCGCCGCGCTGTGGATTTTCTGGACCAGCTGGAATCCGGCGAATCCGCTGCCGGCGAAGGCTGCACCAGCCACGCTTGAGGTGGGTGGGGCCTCTGCCGCGACGGCCCCCTCCGTGCGAGTTTTTGCAACGCTCCATGCGAGGATTTGCAACGCCTCGCAAGGGTTTCGCTCTGGCCGCTTCACGCAGCATCGTGGGATAATTGAAAGGATTTATAGCCCAGGCGTCCCCAGCCCGGCTGCTCGATTCTTTCCTTTGAGGAGTTCCCCCCCATGAGCAAGACCATCGCCGTAATCCCTGGTGACGGTATCGGTCCGGAGATCATGACCGCCACGCTGCGCGTGCTCGACGCGTTGGACTGCGGCCTGTCCTACGACACCGTCGATGCCGGCATGGTGGCGCTCGACAAGCATGGTGATCTGTTGCCGCAGGGCACGCTGGACACCATCGCCAAGCACAAGGTGGCACTGAAGGGGCCGCTGACCACGCCGATCGGCGGCGGCTTCACCTCGATCAACGTCACGCTGCGCCGTCACTTCGATCTTTACGCGAACGTGCGCCCGGCGATCAGCTTCCCGGGTACCAAGGCGCGTTTCGAGAACATTGACATCATCACCGTACGCGAGAACACCGAGGGCGCGTACCTGTCCGAAGGACAGACGCTGTCCGAGGACGGCGAGACGGCGATCTCGATGGTGCGCAATACCCGCAAGGGCAGTACCCGCATCGTGCGCTACGCCTTCGAAATGGCCGTGAAGAAAGGCCGCAAGAAGGTCACCGCCGTGCACAAGGCGAACATCATGAAGACCAGCTCGGGTCTGTTCCTCAACGTCGCCCGCGAGGTGGCCAAGGAATACCCGCAGATCGAGTTCAACGAGATGATCGTGGACAACACCTGCATGCAGTTGGTGATGAAGCCGGAACAGTTCGACGTGATCGTTACCACCAACCTGTTCGGTGACATTCTTTCGGATCTGTGTGCCGGTCTGGTCGGTGGTCTCGGTTTGGCCCCAGGCGACAACATTGGTGCCGACGCGGCGATCTTTGAAGCGGTGCACGGTTCGGCGCCGGATATTGCCGGCAAGGGCATTGCCAATCCGTGCGCGCTGCTGCTGGCTGCGGCCGACATGCTCGACCACCTCGGCATGGTGGCGAAGGGCAGCAAGCTGCGTCAGGCCATTCGCGACACGATGGAGCACGATCGCGACAGCGTGACGCCGGACCTCGGTGGCAAGGGCAGCACCACCAGCTTTGGTGACGCTATCGTCAAGCGCGTCAAGGGCTGAGTTTCACCTTCCCGGATGATGCAAAAGCCGCGGCGCAGTCCGCGGCTTTTTGCTTTCTGGATCGACGCCGGTCACGCCGCTACGATGATGGGTCACGGCGGGTGCCATGTGTTCTTTGCATGCGCTCCTCCGACTTTTTTCACGTTTTCCTCAGGACGGTTACGCGCATGACGTTGTGGGTCTTCGTCTACATCGCCGCTGCCCTGCAGGCCGCCTTGCTGGCCCTGGCGCTATGGCGGCGGCCGGTCAACCGGGAGGCCAACCGCCTACTTGCCGTATGGGTGGCGCTGGTGGGGGCCGATCTCGCGGTCAAGGCGATCTACTGGCATCTACTGTCGCCGGAATGGTTCCGCGCCTACCGCTTCGTGGCGCTGTTTCCGTTTCTCTACGGCAGCTTGTTCTTCCTCTACGTGCGTGCATTAACCCAGGGGCGTGGCTTCCGCTGGCGCGACGCGGTGCACTTGTTGGGCTTTGGCGTGATGCTGGTGCTCAATGGCCACGTCTTCATGATGGATCACACGCAATTGCAGGCGTTGTCTGCACGCTGGATCGCGGGCGAACGGTCGGTCGGGGCGTGGTTCGACGTACCCTTGTTTGCCTACAGCCTGTCCTACGTGTTGGCCGCGCTGTTGCTGGCGCATCGCTATCGGCGGCGTTTGCGCGAGCGGCGGTCCGACGCCGACCGCCTGTCGCTGCGCTGGATCGATGCGATGGCCGGTTGCCAGATGGTGATCTGGTGCATCGCGATCGTGCAGGCGATGGTGTACTTGCCGGTGATCAACTACGGCCTGTTGTTCGGCGCGGTGGCGGCATGGGTGTGCGTGGTGGGCTGGTTCAGCCTTGGCCAGCCGCCGGTGGCGGTAGAGCCTGAACCCGAACCGCCGACCGGCGAAGCGGCGGCGCTCGCCTCGGATGCCGGCCAGGACGATGCCCGGTTTGCGGCGGTCGAGGCGCGCCTCTCGCAGCTGATGGGTGGCGCCGACCCGTTGTATCTCGAACCCGCGTTGACCATCGGCCAGGTCGCCAAGCGCAGCGGTTATCCGGAATACCTGGTGTCGACGGTGATCAACCGCCGCCTCGGCGGGAGCTTCTGGGATTACATCAACCGCCTGCGCATCGAGGCGGCGCGTGCCTGTCTAGCCGACACCAGTGACACGCGCACCATCCTCGATATCGCCTACGCCTGTGGATTCACCTCGAAGTCCACTTTCAATGCGGCCTTCAAGAAGCAGGTAGGTGAGACGCCGAGTAGTTATCGCAAGGTCGTCGTGCTGTCCCCCTCGAGGCGCCAGGAGGTCACGATTGCGACGGTTGACGATGCAGCGCAGCGATGATGTCGGCAACCATATCGCCGATCTTCGTGCTGCCTGCGACCGTGATGCCCATGCGCACGACCACCAGATGCTCGGACGGTACGATCACCACGTACTGGCCGAGCGCACCACGTGCGTAGAACATGTCTTTCGGTAGTTGCGGCATGCCCCAGGGCGCATCCCACACGGGTACGCTGCCCTCGTTCACCAGGTTGGTCCAGAAGCCGGCGCCGTAACCGGTCTTGAGGGTTTGCGAGTGGCTGTAGTCCACCCAGCCTTCCGGCAGGATGCGGCGCCCGTCGACCACGCCATCGTCGAGATAGAGCTGGCCGAAGCGGGCGAAGTCACGGGCCGAGGCGTAGACGTTGCTCGATCCGACCGGCGTGCCGGTGGCGTCGGTCTCGATGACCGCGTTGCGCATGCCCAGCGGTTCGAACAGCTCATGACGCATGAAACGCCCGGCGTCGACGGCGCCGCCGCCGGCCGCATCGCGGATCATCTGCGACAGCAACACGTAGCTCAAATTGCTGTAGCCCCAGGCGGTGCCCGGGGGATGGGCGAGTGGCGTCCGTGCCGCGTAGCCGGCCATGTCGCGCTCCAGGAACAACATGTGCGACATCGGGTTGACCGCGCCGTCGGTTTCGTCGAATGGCAGTCCGCTGTCCATCCGCAGCAGCTGATCGACGGTGATGGCGTGGCGCGGGTCCGCTGCTGAGCGCCAGGCGGCAACCGGCGCAGGCTGGTCCAGCCGCAGTTTGCCCTGGTGCACGAGGACGCCGATCAAGGCGTTGACCACCGATTTGGTCAGCGAGTGGGCGTAGATCGGCGTGTCCGGCCCGTAGCCCGCTGCGTAGCGCTCGCCGATGAGTTGGCCGTTGTGCAGCACCACCACGGCCTTGGTCAGTCGGGGGTGGGCCGGGTCCGCTTCGGCGAAAGCGCGGTCGAGCGCATGGTGGATAGCCGGGTCGGTGGGCTCGACCACCTCTGCCTGTGGGTACGGGCTGGCGATGGGAGCGGATTCGAAGCCGGCGGCTTCGGGTACCGGGTCGTTGCCGTGGACCAGCAGGCAACCCAGGCCCTCGCGGAACACGGCGCGTGCGGCAAAGCCGCCCAACACGGAGGTGCGCACTTCGCGCCTGGCGCGATCCACGTCGTAATGGATAGCCCAGGCAATGCTGCTCATAAGGGGCCGTTGTTCCTCGTCGAACATCCGGTCCGGGTCCAGCCGCGACAGGAAAGTCGTTGCGCACAGCGAGCGGCTGACCGAGCCGGTGGCGGTACGCATCAGGTCCCTGCCGGCGGTATTGAGGTAGATGGCCGCGCCGAGTATCGCGACCAGCAGGGTGACGAGGGTGATTTTCAGGGCGCGCAAAACCATGTGATCCGCCGGGTTCGAGTGAGTTCGGAGTGGACAGCTTGGGGTGCGAGGGGGCCGGTTTTCGTCCGATCCGGCGGATTCGTACCGCGCAGGGACGTCAAAACAGGCCGCGGCCATGCCGCAGCCTGTTTCGTGAAGTCGCTACGGTTACGCCGCCGCGGTCTGGTGCATGCCGGGCCGGTAGCTGCCTGCCTCCGTGCGAGCGACGGCATTGATGCGGTTCCAGCCGTTGATCATCACCACCAGCAAGGTCAGGTTGACCAGTTCGCTCTCGTTGAACTGGGCGCGGACCTGCTCGTACAGCGCATCCGGCACGGCATCGTGCGAATCCAGGTGGGTCATCGCTTCGCACAGGGCCAGAGCCGCGCGTTCGCGCTCGCTGAAGAGCGACACTTCGCGCCAGGCCGGGAGCAGGTACAGGCGCTGCTCGCTTTCGCCGCCGGCACGCGCATCCTTGCTGTGCATGTCGAGGCAATAGGCGCAGGCATTGAGCTGGGAGGCGCGCATCAGGACCAGCTCGATCAGGCTGTTCTCCAGGCCGCTGGCGCGGAGGTTGTTGCCGAGGGCGAACAGCGGCTGGAGGGCGTTGTAGTGCTTCTGAATGGCGAAACGGGACATGGGAGGCTCCTTGGATACAAGCGGCCGGTATTGGCCGTTCAATGCAAGGACGCACCACCCGTCGATTTCGTGACCGCCTCGATGCGCGCCAATTTTTCCGGATGGCGAATGGCGTGGATTTCGGTGATGCGATCGTCCGCGCATTCGACCCACATCACCGAGGTGAGCTTGCCTTTGTTCCACAGGAACAGCGCGGGCGAGCCGTTGAGCATGCCCAGTACGCGCTGTTGCTGGACGTTCGTGCCACTGAGGGCGATCTGCAGATACAGGCGCGCGAGACGATCGGCACCATGCAGCGGGCGCAGCGTTGCCCTGACCACACCGCCACCGTCAGCGAGGTGCACCGCATCCTCGGCGAACAGCGCACGCAGCGAGTCCAGTGAGGGTTGCTCCAGCGCCGCGACAAAACGTTGCAACATGCGCCGTTGCATCGCTGGGTCAACCTGAAAACGTGGACGTGCTTCGCGCAGGCGCGTTTTGGCTCGATGCACGCGCTGACGGCTGGCTTCCTCGTTGATGCCAAGGATGGCGGCGGTCTCGGCGTGGCTATAGTCGAACACCTCCTTGAGCAGAAAGGCGGCACGCTCTTCCGCGCTAAGCCGTTCGAGCAGAAGCAGGAACGACAAGCTCAAGGTCTCGGCACGCTCCAGGTGGTCAGAAGGCGCCTCGCCGTCGGTAGGTTCCAGCGGTTCGGGCAGCCAGGGGCCGGTGTAGTGGTCGCGCTCGGTCTTGGCGCGGCGCAGGCGATCCAGGGCGAGCCGGGTGGTGACGGTGACCAGCCAGGCCTCAGGGTCATCGAGCGCGGCGGTGTCTTGTTCGTGCCAGCGCAGCCAGGCGTCGTGCAGTACATCTTCGGCGTCGGCTGGTCGGCCCAGCATGCGGTAGGCCAGGCCGAACAGGCGCTGGCGATGCTGTTGGAACAGGGCAGTTTGTGCGTCCATCAGAAGCTCCTGGGTGGGGATAGCACCAGGACGTATCAAGCGGCTGAAACGTGACCGTCGATCAGTACGCGAACGGATAGGGCGCCAGGAACACCAGCCAGATCATCAGCACGATGCCGATGTACTTGAGGATGCGAAACAGTTTGGGGCTCTTCTTCTTGAGCGCACGGCTGCGGTCGCGGCTGCGCTGGTTGAGCGCGAATATGCGGTTGACGAAGCCGGTTTTCTCTTCCGGCGACTCGGTATTGGGCGACGCAGTGATCTTGCCCATGAAGGCGCCGACGCGATGGTTGATCGCGCTCATCCAGCGGGTGCGCAAGGGACGTTCCACGTCGGCGAACAAAATCACGCGGGTCTGGTCGGTGCGGTTCTCCGCCCAGTGCACGTAGGTCTCGTCGAACACCACGTCTTTGCCGTCGCCCCAGGCATGCATTTCGCCGTCGACGAAGATGCGGCAGTCGTCGGAGTTCGGTGTAATCAGACCGAGGTGATAGCGCAGCGAGCCGGCGAACGGGTCGCGATGCGGATTGAGCTTGCTGCCGGGTGGCAGCAGGGCAAACATTGCCGCTTTCACGCTCGGGATCGCGTTGAGCAGCTTGACCGTTTGCGGGCACAGCGTTTCAGCCGATGCCAGCGGTTCGCCGTACCACTTCAGATAGAAGCGCTTCCAACCCTGCTTGAAGAAACTGTTGAAGCTGGCGTCGTTGTGCTTCTCGGCTGCGCGGATATAACCCTCGTCGAAGAGATGCATCGCCTCTTCGCGGATCGCCTGCCAATTCGCCTGCAGCAGATCCAGTTGGGGGAACCCGCGCCGATCCAGGATGGGGCGTGCCGGCACCGCCGAGAACGCGTACATCAGCAGGTTGTACGGTGCGAAGATGGCCGAGTGATCCACCAGCTGTCGATCGAAACGCAGTCGCGCACGTCCACGCAGATGGACCATCAGCACGCAAAGTGCAAACAGCGCGAAGAGGGTCAGCAGGATCAGGCGTGGGGCGAGAATCATGTCGGGGTGTTCGGCCGGGCAGGGAAACCGGGCGCCATTCTACTCCGAGGCTACAAATAGCCTCAGTGCTTCAATACGTGTGCCGCACCGCCGCCAGGGCGATAACTGTGGGCGAGGGCGCGATGCACATAGTCGGCAGCCCGGCGCACCGCGGAGCGCGGTGATTGTCCTTTGGCCAATTCCGCCGCGATAGCGGAAGCCAGCGTGCAACCCGTGCCATGGCCTTCCACGCGCAGGCGCGGGTGGCGCACTTCCATCATGCCGCGCTCGTCGTAGAAGCGGTCCACCACTTCGCGGCCCGTATGGTGGCCGCCCTTGAGCAGGACAGCGCTCGCGCCCAGCGTAAGCAAGGCTTCACCAGCGCTGTCGAAATCTTTCGCGGTGCGGATCGATCGGCCAAGCAGGGCTTCGGCTTCCGGCAGGTTGGGTGTGAGGATGTCGGCCAAGGGAATCAGGCCGTTGACCATGGCGTCGACGGCTTCTTCAGTCAGCAAGCGCGCTCCGCTGGTGGCGATCATTACGGGGTCCACCACCAACCAGGCGGGTTTGCGCCGACGCATCTCGCGCGCGACCAGCCGAGTGATGGCGGCATTGCCGAGCATGCCGGTTTTCACTGCGGTGATAGGGAAATCGTCGAACACCGCGTCCAACTGGCTGCGGATATGCGCCAAGGGCACGGCGTACACGGCGGTGACGCCGCGGGTGTTCTGCGAGGTGATGGCGGCGATCACGGAAAGCCCATGCACATGGCGGGCATGGAACGTTTTCAGGTCGGCCTGAATGCCCGCGCCACCGCCGGAGTCGGAGCCGGCGATGGTGAGGGCGATGGGAGGAGAGGTTTTTTGCACTTCGCTTTCTATCTCGTCATTCCGGCGCAGGCCGGAATCCAGTTACAGCAACGTTGGGTAGAGGTCCAGCCATTCAGGGTTCTCGCCTTCGATCAGGCGGGTCTTCCATGCACGCTTCCATTCCTTGAGTGCCTTCTCGCGAAGAATGGCTGACTCCATGTTCTCGTGTAGCTCATACCAAACCAAGGTATGAACCCGGTAGCGTTTGCTAAAACCTTCGACGACATCCTGCTTGTGTTGCCAAATGCGTTTGATCAGGTCGCTGGTAACGCCAATGTACAGAGTGCCGTTCCGCTGGCTTGCAAGCATGTACACACAAGGTTGTCGCCAATCCATGGCATTGTCTCCACTGGATTCCGGCCTGCGCCGGAATGACGGGTTCTGTAAGGTTTACAGGGCCTCTGACGCAAAATCTGCCAACCGCGAACGCTCGCCACGCCGCAGCGTGATGTGCGCTGAGTGCTTCCAGTCCTTGAAACGGTCCACGGCATAGGTGAGGCCGGAGGTGGTTTCGGTGAGGTAGGGCGTGTCGATCTGCTCCACGTTGCCCAGGCACACGATCTTGGTGCCGGGGCCGGCGCGGGTGATCAGTGTCTTCATCTGTTTGGGGGTGAGGTTCTGCGCCTCGTCGATGATCAGGTAGCGCGAGAGGAAGGTGCGACCGCGCATGAAGTTGAGCGAGCGGATCTTGATGCGCGAGGCGAGCAGGTCGTTGGTGGCCTGGCGACCCCAGCTGCCGCCTTCTTCGGGGTTGGCGAGCACTTCGAGGTTGTCAGTGAGCGCGCCCATCCAAGGCGTCATCTTTTCTTCTTCGGTGCCGGGCAGGAAACCGATGTCCTCACCGACCGAGACGGTGGCGCGAGTCATGATGATCTCGCGGTAGCGCTGCTGGTCCATCACCTGTGCCAGGCCGGCGGCAAGCGCGAGCAGCGTTTTGCCTGTGCCCGCCGTGCCGAGCAAGGTGACGAAGTCGACGTCCGGATCCATCAGCACGTTGAGCGCGAAATTCTGTTCGCGGTTGCGCGCAGCGATACCCCATACGCTGTGGTTGCTGTGACTGTGGTCGTCCAGCAGCACCAGGGTGGCGTGAACTTCGTCGACATGCAGCACGCGCAGTTCGACGCTGTTCTCGCCGGGTAGGAACAGGCATTGATTCGGATGCCAGTCCTCGTCGTCACGGCGGTCGAGCTTGTAGAAGGTGCGGCCTCGCTCGTTCCACGACTGCACTTCCGGGTGGTGATCCCAGAAATTTTCTGGCAGCTCGGTGGAGCCGGTGTACAGCAGGGCGAAATCGTCCAGCGCACGGTCGTTCTCGTAGTCCTCCGCGTCGAGGTCGTAGATCTTGGCCTTGATGCGCAGGTTGATGTCCTTGGTGACCAGGATCACCGCGCGATCGGTGTTCTGGTCGCGTAGTTCGATCACGGACGACAGGATCTGGTTGTCGGCTTTGCCGTGGCCGTTGGTGGCGCGCTGCTGGAAGTACAGCCGGCCCACGGCGCCGCCCCGCTTGAGCTTGATGCCCTGTGGGCTGGTCAGCTCGATGCCATTGCTGATGCCGTGGCCGTTGCCCTTCTCGATCAGTTCGTTGAGGAAGCGGCTGACTTGGCGGCCGTTGCGTGAGACTTCCGAGGCGCCTTTCTTCTTTTCGTCCAGTTCCTCCAGCACTGTCATGGGGATAAAGACGTCATGTTCTTCGAAGCGGAACAGCGACGTCGGGTCGTGCAGCAGGACATTTGTGTCGAGAGCGTAAATCCGCTTGCTTCCGGTCATACGGAAGGGGCCTCGCTGGCTGGCAGGTGGATGAAACGCGGCATGAGACATGCCGTGGGTTTCCGGTCGCCGGGACCGGAGTGCAGACGTCTTGCGCGATGGCGTGTGCAAAGTGCCATCGCGGAAAGACGAATGAAGCGGACGGACTTCACTTGGCGGGGATAGCGTCTAGCACGGTTTGGGCGTGGCCCGGGACTTTCACGTTGCGCCATTCCTGTACCAACCTTCCGTCGGGATCGATGAGGAAGCTACTTCGTACGACACCCATGTGACGTTTTCCGTACAGCACCTTCTCGTGGATCACATCGAAGGCCTGGCACCAGGTCTCCTCGGAGTCGGATACCAGCGGGAAGGGCAGCTCTTGCTTGGTGGCGAAATTGGCATGCGATTTCACCGAGTCGCGCGAGACGCCGATGATCTCGGTATGGCGTTTGCGGAACTTCGGATACAGGTCTCGAAAGTCTTTCGCTTCGTTGGTGCAGCCGGGCGTGCTGTCCTTGGGGTAGAAGTACACCACGACCCATTGGCCCTTGAGGCTATCGAGCGTCAGCTCGCTGCCGTCCCCGGTGGTGCCTTTGAGCTTGGGGGCTTTCTTGCCGACTTCGGGCATGGTCTCTCCTGCGGAGCCAGGAATGACTCCGACTTGTTGTCAACGAGGGTGGAATGCAAGGCGCCAGTGGGCGGCGCGAAGACGGGGGCGGCGCATCGCGCGATGGTCATCGCTCGAACTGCAAGCTGCATGCGCGCGGGCCTCCGGTATTGCTTCGGGGTGAAGACTAGCGCTTGCGGCGACGGATAACAGCCCTTGCAAGCAAGGTGCCGGCTGGGCATGCTGGGCGTCCGTCGCGCGATGGGCGAAAACGCCGTTTCCGGCGCCTCGCCTGAGGGGCTCAGAACTTGACCGGATCCATGATCGCGTCGAGGTTCAGGCCGTCGCAGAACTCAAGAAAGTCGTCGCGCAAGGCGGCGATATGAGTGTCGATGGGTATCCCGATAGTGATTTGCGCCTGGAACATGGCCGCGCCGGTCTGCATGGCCTGGTAGCGCATGGAGCTGAGTTGCTCGACGGCGATCTCGTGGCGATCGAAGAAGTCGACGATCTTGACCAGGATGCCTGGGCGATCGGCGGAAATCACTTCCACCAGGTAGGGCAGCAGGCGCGAGGCTTGCTCGCGCGAGTCGGTGCGGTAGTGCACCAGATGCAGATCTTCCTCGCGTGCCAGCTTCCCGAGGGAGGATTCCAGCTTGGCCACCGCGTCCCACGCACCGGTCGCCAGCAGAGTCAGCGAGGTATCGGTGCCGATGGTAGCGACGCGTGCGTCGGCGAGGTTGCAGCCGGCATCCGCAATGCGCCTGGCCAGGCTCAGCAGAGGTGTGCGTGGCGAAGGGGTCAGCGTTTGGATCAGCAGCTGGTTGTCGTTGCCGGTACGCACGGAAGCACGATTCAAGAGAGTTGGCCTGTGGCAGACCCCGCAGGGCGCGGAAAGGTGTCACGGGGCCCGAGGAGCTTACTTGTCGCCCCCGTGAAGCCGCAAGTTTAAGAGCCTGCCCTCAGGGGCCGCATGGACTATGCGGACCCTGAGGGCAGGCTCTATCATGCAGGGCTTGGCTTTGGCCGGAGTTAGGTCTTGAACATTCGTGGAAGCATCTGTGCGCTGGTGACGCCGTTCGCGGCGGATGGCTCGCTTGATCTGGACGCCTTCGGGCGTTTGCTCGAGTACCAGATCGCCGGAGGCACTCAGGCCGTTGTGGTCGCTGGTTCCACCGGCGAGGCGCACATGCTCGAGCATGACGAGTACGACCGCCTGTTGGCTTTCGCGGTGGATCGCGTGGCCAAGCGCATTCCAGTGATCGCCGGTACTGGCGAGGCGGGTACGGCCAAGACCGTGGCTCTGACGCAGCGTGCCCGCACGTTAGGTGCCGACGCCGCGCTGGTGGTCGCCCCCTATTACGTGCGCCCCACTCAGGAAGGCTTGCGCCGCCATTTCCTGGAAGTGGCCGAGCACGGCGGCTTGCCCGTGCTGCTCTACAACGTGTCCGCCCGTACGGCTAGCGACTTGCTGCCGGAGACTGTGGCGGTGCTGCGCGAACACCCGGCCATCGTTGGCATCAAGGAAGCTTCGGCCAGCGACGAGCGTATCCACGCCCTCACGGAACTTGTGCGCCCCGATTTCGTCTACTTGTCCGGTGACGACGTCACCGCCGGCAAAGCCATGCTGGGCGGGGCCGGCGGCACCATCTCGGTGGTGGCCAATCTTGCGCCCAAGGCCTTCCGCGCGCTGTGCGACGCGGCGACCAGCGGCGACAAGGCGGCCACGGCTCGTTGCGGCGAGGCGCTTGCTCCGCTGGTACAGGCCCTCAACTGCGCACCGAACCCGATTGCGGTGAAAGCCGGCTTGCCGGCGCTGGGCCTGGGGACGGCGGCACCACGCCTACCTCTGGTTGAACTGCAGGAAGGCCCGGATCGCGCGCGTATCACCGAAGCGCTGGCGGGTCTGGCATCCTTGGCAAACGCGGCCTGAATCTGGCCGCCCGATATCTCTACGGAATCTCACTTCAATGAAGAAATCCCCGCTCGTCGTTGCCTTGCCGGTCCTGGCCCTGTCTGCCTTGCTGCTTTCCGGTTGTGGCATGTTCCGTTCGCAGAAGGCGTGGGAAGCCGCCAAGCAGGAGTCGCCTCTGGAAATCCCGCCGGGCCTCGACACTCCTTCGACCAGTGCCGCGCTGGTGATCCCGGAGCCGGGTGCCAATAACCCGACCTCCAACGGCGCTACGGCACGTGTGGGCAAGGGTGGCGGCGTGATCGCCGACGGCTTTGTGCTTTCGGACAACGTCGACAACGCCTACCGCCGCGTTGGCCAGGCGTTGGAGCAGGGGGATATCGGCCAGGTGATTGCGCATGACGATGCGGCGCATACCTACACGCTCAGCGTAGTCGCGTCAGCGGTCCAGGCCAGCAAGCCGGGCTTGTTTAGCCGTGTGTTCGGCGGCAGCAAGAAGGAGTCGACGGCAGCCGCGCCGGGCGCAGCTGCGCACCAGGTGCAGGTCACCATCGGCAACAGCGGCCAGAATGCGAGCGAAGTACGCGCGCAGGGTGATTCGGCTGCCGTGGCCAAGGTCGTCGATACGCTCAAGTCGCGTCTCGGCGGCTGAGTATTCGTGCTCGATGCTGAAACGAAAACGCCGCCCATCGGGCGGCGTTTTCATAGCTGGGCAATGAAATGAAAACTCAGCGCTGCAGCAAATCGAGCTTGCCGGGTTTGTTTTCCCAGTCCTTCGCGTCGGACAGGCCGTCCTTGCGCTCGGTGATGACCGGCCAGTCTTTCGACAGCTCGGCATTCAGCGCTACGAACGATTCCTGCCCGGCCGGCACGTCGTCTTCCGGATAGATCGCGTTGATCGGGCACTCCGGCTCGCACAAGGTGCAGTCGATGCACTCGTCCGGGTTGATCACCAGGAAATTCGGGCCTTCATGGAAGGCGTCGACGGGGCAGACTTCAACGCAGTCGGTGTATTTGCACTTGATGCAGTTGTCGGTGACGACAAAGGTCATACTGTCACGTGCCTGTGTATGCCTGGGCCTGTGCAGGCCGGGAAGTGGCGCTCCCTACGAGGTTCGAACTCGTGTTCCCGCCTTGAGAGGGCGGTGTCCTAGGCCACTAGACGAAGGGAGCGAAAAGCACCGGAGCGCGCTAGTATAGCGGAATTGTCTCGCCCGGCAATGCCTGCGAAACAATGGATTCATGCCTGTGGGCCATCGCGCAACCATCGGCTTTATTCCTCCCGATAAGTGCAGGTCTTGGCTTCGCGGGCACCCTTTGGCTGCAAGGATTCAAACCGCTTGAACTGGAAAGCAAGGAACGACGCCACGCCATCGCTGCGCATCATTCCGCGCGAGCAGCATGTGATATCGCGCAAGAACATCAGCAAGGCTGCGTTGCGGGTGCTGTATCGCCTCAACGAAGCCGGTTACGCGGCCTACCTGGTGGGTGGGGCCGTGCGCGATCTACTGCTGGGCGGGCACCCCAAGGATTTCGACGTGGCCACCAATGCCACGCCGGAAGAGGTCAAGAAGCTCTTCCGCAATTGCCGCCTGATCGGCCGACGCTTCCGTCTGGCTCATGTGGTGTACGGGCCGGAGGTCATCGAGGTAGCGACGTTCCGCGGCACCGGTGAGGACGATGGCGAGGGCGACCGGCACATCGTGGACGGCCGTATCGTGCGCGACAACGTATGGGGCACCATCGAAGAAGATGCCGTGCGCCGCGACTTCCGTGTCAACGCCTTGTACTACGACATCAGCGACTTTTCCGTGCGCGACTATGTCGGCGGCATGCAGGACGTGGAAGATCGCGTGCTGCATTTGATCGGCGACCCTGCCACGCGCTATCGGGAGGACCCGGTGCGTATGCTGCGCGCTGCGCGCCTCGCCGCCAAACTCGGCTTCCGTATCGACACGGCTGCCTCGGCACCGTTCGAAGAGTTGGGGCCGCTGCTGCTGGATGCCGCGCCT
This sequence comes from Dyella subtropica, assembly GCF_026283965.1. GTDB lineage: Bacteria > Pseudomonadota > Gammaproteobacteria > Xanthomonadales > Rhodanobacteraceae > Dyella_D > Dyella_D subtropica. The sequence continues at coordinate 297,683 of NZ_JAPDPD010000001.1, read as the reverse complement.
GCGCGTCTGTTCGACGAATCGCTGAAGATGTTCCTGGGCGGTCATGGCCTCAAGAGCTTCCACATGCTCGAACAGTGCGGCCTGCTCAAATTCATATTCCCCGCCACGGCGCGTGCGCTCAAGCGCGGCGACCAGGCGCTGCGCGCCCTGGTCGAGCAGGGGCTGGCCAACACGGACGCGCGCGTCGTCGAAGGCAAGTCGGTGACGCCGGCATTCCTGTTCGCGGTGCTGCTGTGGGGCGAGGTGCGCGACCTGGCGCATGCCTGGATGGTCAAGGGCGTCGAGAGTACGCAGGCCTGGGAGCGTGCGGCGGCTCATGTCGTGGCCGAGCAGTGCCAGCGCGTAGCGATCCCGCGCCGTTTCACCATCACCATGGAAGAAATCTGGTCACTGCAGCCGCGCTTCGAGCAGGTGCAGCGCAAGCGTGTGTTCCGCCTGATGACGCATCCGCGTTTCCGTGCGGCCTTCGATTTCTTGCTGCTACGTGCCGCCGAATCGCCCGCCATCCGCGAGCTGGGTGCATGGTGGGAGCATGCCCAGCAATTGCCGCATGAAACGCTGGCCGCCGCGCTGTCCGGTTCGGGCGCCGTTCCCGATGCGCCGGTCGCTGCGTCGCCGAGCGCCAAGTCGCCACGCAAACGGCGCAAGCGCCGCAAGCCGAGCGGTAAATCGGGCGCTGCGTGAGTACGGCCTACATCGCGCTGGGCAGCAACCTGGGCGATTCACATCAGTACCTGATGGATGCCATCGAAGCGCTCGCGCGTCTACCGCAGACGCGCGTCGTGGCGCGTTCGCGCTTCTATCGCACGCCGCCGTGGGGTCTGCTGGATCAGCCACCTTTCGTCAATGCCGCCGTACAGATCGATACCGCTTTGCCGGCAGAGGCCTTGCTCGATGCTCTGCTGGCGATCGAGCGCGCGGCTGGACGCGTCCGCGACGGTGAGCGCTGGGGACCGCGAACACTCGATCTCGATCTGCTGTATATGGAGGGCGTGCTACTGAACGATGCGCGCCTGACACTGCCGCACCCGCGCATCGCCGAGCGGGCCTTTGTGCTGCTTCCGTTGCATGATCTTGCGCCCGAGCTAGTGATTCCTGGCCAGGGCAGGGTGGCTGAATTGTTGGCGGCTATCGATCACGGCGAGTGCGAGGCGCTGCCTTGAGCCCTTCAGGCCGCGCAACCGATAATCTTCGTCTGTCTTTTCCGTAAGGAACCCCCGTGTACGTCCAGAACGCCAGCGCTCCCGCCCGCAAGCCCGTCACCGTGCCGGGCCTGCGCACCATGAAGGCGGAGGGACGCCGTATCGTCATGCTCACGGCTTACGACTTCAGTTTCGCTTGGCAACTGGAGGCCGCGGGTATCGACATCGCGCTGGTCGGCGATTCGCTAGGCATGGTGGTGCAGGGACACAAGAGCACCTTGCCGGTGACACTGGATCACATGGTCTATCACACCGCCGCCGTGGCGCGCGGCTTGACGGCCACGTTGCTGGTGGCGGACCTGCCGTTCATGAGCGATCGCGATGTGCCGCATGTGCTCGAAGCCGGTGCTCGGCTGGTTGGCGAAGGTGGTGCTGCGATGGTCAAGATCGAAGGCGCCGATCCACACATTCTCGATGGCATCAGCGCGCTCACGGCGCGTGCCATTCCAGTGTGTGCGCATCTAGGTCTTACGCCGCAGTCGGTGCACAAGTTCGGCGGTTTCCGCATCCAGGGTCGTGAGCAGGAGGCTGCCGATCGCGTCGTGGCCGAAGCCAAGGCGGTGGAAGCCGCAGGTGCCGAATTGCTGGTGATGGAAGGCGTGCCGACGGCGCTCGGCGAGCGCGTGACCAAAGCCGTCAACATTCCCGTCATCGGCATCGGCGCCGGCCCCCATTGCGATGGCCAGGTGCTGGTACTGCAGGACATGCTTGGCATCACTCCGGGCAAGCGGCCCAAGTTCAGCAAGGATTTTCTGGCAGGACGCGACTCTGTTGCCGCGGCCATTGCCGCCTATGCCGAGGACGTGCGCAACGGCGCCTTCCCGGCTCCCGAACACTGCTTCAGCTGAGAAGAGACCTCATGCAGACCGTGCAAGATGCCGCCGCGTTGCGCGCCGCGATCCGCGGCTGGCGATCCAAGGGCGAAACGGTGGGTTTCGTGCCGACCATGGGCAACCTGCACGCCGGCCATCATTCGCTGATCAAGTTGGCGCGTGCGCGCACTGAGCGCGTCGTGGCCAGTGTGTTCGTCAATCCGACCCAGTTCGGGCCGAACGAGGATTTCGAGCGCTATCCGCGCACTCTGACTCAGGACCAGTCTGGCTTGGCCGAGCACGACTGCGACCTGCTGTTCGCACCCGACGTGTCGACGATCTACCCGTTCGGCGCAGCGGGCAGCGTGAGCCTGCATGTGCCGCAGCTCACCGAGACCCTGGAAGGGGCGCACCGGCCCGGTCACTTCGATGGCGTGGCCACCGTGGTGTGCAAGTTGTTCAACTTGGTCCAGCCGGACATAGCGGTGTTCGGGCAGAAGGATTTCCAGCAGCTCAAGGTGATCGAGCGCATGGTGCGCGACATGTCGCTGCCAGTGAAGATTGTGGGTGCCGCTACCCTGCGTGCGGACGACGGCCTGGCCCTGAGCTCCCGCAACCAGTACCTGTCGGTGGCCGAGCGCGCGCTTGCGCCGCAGATCTACGCCACCCTGCAACAAATGCGCGAACTGGTCGCCAAAGGGCACGCCTGGCGGGTGGTGGAACAGGCCGCCGCCGCCAAACTGGCTCGTGCTGGCTTCGAGCCGGATTACGCGGCCATCCGCCGCGCCGAGGACCTGGCCGAACCGGCCGATGGCGAGCGCGAAGGCTTGGTGGCGTTGATCGCGGCCCGCCTGGGAACGACGCGGTTGATTGACAACTTGCCGTTCGATTGAACCGCCCCCATGTGATGCCCGCCGACCGGCGTTGTTGCGGCGCAACGCCGGGGGTTTGATAATGGCCCGCTGCGCCATTGGTTTCCGCTGGAAGTGACGTCATGAATCTGAACATGCTCAAGGCCAAGATCCACCGTGCCACGGTGACTCATGCCGAGCTGCACTACGAAGGCTCAATCGCGATCGACGGCCTGCTGCTGGATGCCTCGGGCATCCGCGAGTACGAGCAGATCCACGCCTGGAACATCAACAACGGTAAGCGCTTTGTCACCTATGCGCTGCGCGCCGAAGAAGGCTCCGGCATCATTTCGGTGAACGGCAGTGCGGCGCACCGCGCGCAGCCCGGCGATCTGATCATCATCGCCGCCTTCGCGCAGCTCTCCGAAGCCGAGGCCGAGCAGTTCCAGCCGACTCTGGTCTACGTCGACGCCGACAATCGCATCTCGCACACCAACCGCTCGATTCCCAAGCAGATGGCCGCGGCCTGAGTCTCGTCAGCCGTAAAGGATGAATAGAGAGCATTCCTGCGGGAATGCGCTACTCATCCCTTGAATCTCGCTCTAAGATCGGGGCTCCGTTTCGCTACGTACGAGAGCCCATGTCGTCTCAGCGCAGTCCGTCCTTCCTGGCAGAACACGTCGAACGTCTCTCGCGCACCCACCTGCGCGAATTGCTGAGGGATACGGAACGCGGCAAGCGGCTGCGCCATCGGGTGGGGCCGATCCTGCTCGACCTCAGTCGACAGAAGCTCGACGGGGCTGCACTCGAAGCACTGGGTGCGCATGTCGAAGCGAGCGATTGGCAAGGCGCACGCGATGCGATGTTCGCTGGCGAGCCCATCAACACGTCCGAGAAGCGCGCCGTGCTGCACACGGCGCTGCGTGCCGGCGGATCGCATTTGTCATCGTCGTCGCCGCGCGAGGCGCGTCAGGAAATCGAACAGACCCTGCAGCGCATCGAGCGTCTGATCCAGGCGATCGATCGCGGCGAGGCGGCCAGTATGGGCTTGCCCGCCACGATTACCGATGTGGTCAATATCGGCATTGGCGGGTCCGACCTCGGCCCACGCCTGGCCGTACGCGCGCTGGCGCCATTCCATGTGCCGCACCTGCGTAGCCATTTTCTCACCAATGTGGATGGTCAGGTCGCGCATGAACTGATGCGTCAGCTAGACCCGAAGCGCACCTTGGTGATCGTGGTCTCCAAGACATTCACTACGCAGGAGACGCTGCTCAACGGCAACGTGCTTCGCGATTGGATTGCGCGTGCCTATGAAGGTGATGAGCGCGCCACAGCGCGCCACTTCATCGCGGTGAGCGCTAACACCGCCGAAGCGGAACGCTGGGGCGTGCCGGCGTCGAACGTCTACCCGATGTGGGATTTCGTCGGGGGGCGTTTCTCGCTGTGGTCGGCCGTGGGCCTGTCTCTTGCGCTGGCTATCGGCGTGGATCATTTTCGTGCCTTGCTGACGGGCGCGGCACGCATCGACGACCACTTCCGCAGTGCGCCGTGGCAGGAAAATCTGCCCGTGCTGCTCAGTCTGGTCGAATACTGGAATCGCAACGCCTTGGGCAGCACCAGCCGCGCCGTGGTGCCTTATGCGGATCTGCTGGGTGACCTCACTTCGTATCTGCAGCAGCTGGAAATGGAAAGCCTCGGCAAGCAGGTGACGCCACAGGGCATGCCGGTGGCACAGTCCACCTCGCCTGTGGTGTGGGGCAGCGTGGGTACCAATGCGCAGCACGCCTATTTCCAGTCGTTGCACCAGGGCACCGATGTGGTGCCGCTCGAATTCATTGGTGTGGTGCGGCCGGCGCATCCTCTGCGCAGCAACCACGATGCGCTGCTGTCGAATTTGTTGGCGCAAGCTGCGGCGTTGGCCTTGGGCAAGACCTTCGATGAAGCGCTGGCCGAGGCCAAGAGTGGCGATGAAAACGCCCGCCGCGTGCTGGCTGCGCAGCGTACGTTCCCGGGAAATCGTCCGAGCACCGTGATCCTGCTGGACTCGCTTACGCCGGAAAGCCTCGGCGCGTTGATCGCGCTGTACGAGCACAAGGTATTCATGCTCGGCCACCTGTGGGGCATCAATGCGTTCGATCAGTGGGGTGTCGAATTGGGCAAGGGCATTGCGAGGCAGATCCTGCCTGCACTGGACGGGCAGCTCGATGATCTGACGGTTTTCGACTCGGCCACCCGTGCGTTGATCGAGGAAATTCACCAGCGTCGCGAAGGCTAGGTGCGCTCCTACAAGGCAGCGTGCTGCTTGAGGGCCCAGGCCACGTGTTCGCGCACGATGGCCGATGGATGCTCGGCGCGTGCCTGCAATGCGGTGACTACTTCCATTGAATGGGGCGCGTTGCCCAGCGCCACGGCGATGTTGCGCAGCCAGCCTTCGTAACCGGTACGGCGGATCGCCATGCCTTCGGTGCGCTTGAGGAATTCCTCCTCGCTCCAGTCGAACAGTTCCACCAGTTTGGCACCGTCCAGGCTGTGGCGCGGTGCAAAGTCCGGCTCTGCGGCCTCCTGTGCGAACTTGTTCCAGGGGCAGATCAGCTGGCAGTCATCGCAGCCGAAGATGCGGTTGCCCATCGGCGCGCGCAGCTCTTCGGGAATGCTGCCCTTCAACTCGATCGTGAGATAGGAAATGCAGCGCCGCGCATCGAGCCGATAGGGCGCGATGATGGCCTGGGTTGGGCAGATGTCGATGCAGCGCCGACAACTGCCACAGTGCGCACTGGCCGGTTCGTCCACCGGTAGCGGCAGGTCGGTGTAAAGCTCGCCGAGGAAGAAGTAGGAGCCAGCACGGCGGTTGATCAGCACCGTGTGCTTGCCGATCCAGCCGAGGCCGGCATTGCGCCCCAGCGCTTTCTCCAGCACCGGTGCGGAATCGACATAGGCGCGATAACCGAAGTCGCCGACAGTGTCGTGGATGCGTTCGGCCAGTTTCTGCAGGCGGTTGCGCATGAGCTTGTGATAGTCGCGGCCGAGCGCGTAGCGCGCCACGTAGCCCGCGTCCGGATCGTCCAGCACCTCCCACGCATTGCGCGTGCCGGGCGGGATGTAATCCATGCGTACCGAGATCACGCGCAGCGTGCCGGGCTCCAATTCGGCTGGGCGGCTGCGTTTGGTGCCGTGACGGGCCATGTACTCCATGTCGCCATGATGGCCTTCGTCCAGCCAGCGCTGGAGATGCAGCTCGTCCTCGCCCAACTCAGTGCCGGCGATGCCCGCGTCGGCAAAGCCCAGCTCGCGCGCCCAGCGCTTGATGTCGCTGGCGAGCGCGGTGTAATCGCGGGACGGTGGGGCAAGCGTGGACATGCGCCTATTGTAGGCGCTGCGGGGATGGCGGCCCGTGGATGTCTCTTAGAGCCTGTTCACGATCTCCGCGTGGGCCACGCGGAGATCGTGAACAGGCTCTTATAATCGGCCGATGACTTCGCGCCCGCACTGCCACGATCTCTATACCGTCGACCAGGTGCGTGCGCTGGACCGGCGCGCTATCGACGTGCTCGGTATTCCCGGTTTCGAGCTGATGCAGCGCGCGGCTGTCGCGGCATTCGCTTATCTACAGCGCTGCTGGCCGAAGGCGCGGCGTATCGGGGTGTATTGCGGCCCGGGCAACAACGGTGGCGATGGCTTCCTGTTGGCGGCGCTGGCTTTGCAATCGGGATGGCAGGTCACTCTGTTCGCGTTGAGCGGCGATGCGCGTGGGGATGCCGCCAGCGCAAAAGAGCGTTTCGAGCGCGCCGGTGGGCATGTGCATCGCTGGGATGGGCAGACCGCCATTCCTGTGGCCGACGTGCATGTGGATGCCTTGTACGGCACCGGTTTGACGCGCGCGCCGGAAAGCGTCCCAGCCAGTCTGATCGAGCGACTGAATGCCAGCGGTGAACCGATACTGGCCCTGGACGTACCTTCCGGTTTGAATGCCGACACGGGTCAGTGCCCAGGCGTCGCGATAAGGGCCCATGCCACCATCACTTTCATTGCCCACAAGCGCGGTCTGCATACCGGCCGGGCGGCAGAGCAGGTGGGCGAGATGGAGCTGGATACGCTGACCTTACCTCAAGCGCTATGGCAGGACACCCAACCCGATGCGACGTTACTTGAAGCGCAGGCCATGCCGCCGCGAGCGCGACATGCGCATAAGGGCGACAACGGCCATGTGCTGGCGATAGGCGGCGATGTCGGTACTGCTGGCGCCATCCGGTTATGCGGCGAGGCCGCATTGCGCGCGGGCGCGGGCCTGGTCAGCGTGGCGACACGCGAATCGAACCTTATCGCGCTGAACAGTGCGCGCCCCGAATTGATGGCGCATGCCGTGGACGGCCCGCAAGCGCTTGGGTCTCTGCTCGACCGCGCTGACGTTCTCGCGTTGGGACCAGGATTGGGGCAGGCCGCCTGGGGGCACGCGCTGTGGCTGACCGCACTGGAGGCTGGCAAGCCATTGGTGCTGGATGCCGATGGGTTGAATTTATTGGCGAGGGAGCCACAGCGCTTCACGCAGGCCGCCATTCTCACGCCACATCCTGGCGAGGCGGCGCGCTTGCTTCACTCTACGGCGTCCGAAGTGGAGGCGGATCGCTTCGCCGCCGCACGAGCCCTGGCTGGTCGGTATGGCGCTATCGTCGTACTGAAGGGGGCAGGCAGCCTCATCGCCGATCCCGATGGGCGTCTAGCCGTCTGTCCATGGGGCAATCCCGGTATGGCGACAGGTGGCATGGGTGATGTGCTGACAGGTATCGTTGCGGCGTTGCTGGCCCAGGGTTGCTCACCTTGGCAGGCTGCTTGTCTTGGCGTGGGCTTGCATGCCCGAGCCGGTGATGCGGCTGCCGCGCTGGGTGAGCGAGGGCTGATGGCGAGCGATCTGTTGATGCCCTTGCGTCGATTGCTCAACGGACTGGACGCATGAGCCAACGCGATTGGGAGCTCGCCGACGAAGCCGCCACGGATGTCCTGGCGGCGCAGCTGGCGACTGTCCTTGACGAAGGGCTGGTGATCTACCTGCACGGCGATCTCGGCGCAGGCAAGACCAGTTTCGCTCGCGCGCTGCTACGTGCGCTGGGCGTAGGCGAACGCATCAAGAGCCCGACCTACAGTCTGGTGGAGTCGTACCAGGTGGGTGGCCGCGCGGCCTGGCACCTGGACCTCTATCGCATTGCCGATCCCGGTGAGCTGGAATGGCTTGGACTGGATGCGTTGTCCGATCCACAAGCGCTGGTGATGGTGGAGTGGCCGGAGCGGGGGGCGGGAGCGCTGCCGGCGGCCGATCTCGTGGTCGACCTGGCTTACGCCGGGTTGGGCCGCCGGGCATCGATCACCGCTCGCTCGCCTCGCGGGGTGCGCGCCTTGTCGCGCCTGCCGGAAAGCACGCTTCAGGGCGCTTCCAGGACCTAAGTGTCGGTCCATCATGAGATTTTTACTTCCGCCGAGCCTCATCGCAGAAGCCTTCCGATTGCGTGGCTTGCGACCGATAGCTGGATCCAGCCTGACAAAGAAGCTGCAGGTTATGGATATTCAAGGGAAAAGCACTTGCATTCAGAAAAGTGCTGCGCTTCAATGCCCGCCCATGAGGGGACATCCGATTCGATTCCGTCAGCTTTCCTGCCTGGCCGTGCTGGCCATGGCTCCTTTGTGCGCGGTAAACGCCGCCGATGTGAAGTCGGCACGTGTCTGGGCCGGCCCGGAATACACCCGCCTGGTGCTCGATGTTTCCGGACCGCTGGACTACAAGGTCCGCCAGGATGGCTCCCAGGTGATGATCGACATCGACCGCAGCGCCTTGGCCGGTGGCTTTGCCGCTCCGGGCGCGCAGGGGCTCTACAAAGGCCTGGAGAGCAGCCAGCAGGATGACCGGTTGCAGCTGGTGGCCAAGGTCGATGCTTCCAGCCACTACAAGAGCTTCTTGCTCAAGCCCGCGGCTGATTACGGCTACCGCCTGGTGGTGGATGTGTACCCGGGTGGTGGTGGCTCGTCCGCTGTCGCCAGTCGCGATACGGGTGACTCATCAGCCCTTGTTGCAGCCTCCGCCCCCACGGTAGCTGCCCCGGTAGCGAGCAAGACCTCGCCTACGCCAACCAAGAACAGCATCAAGAGCACCCAGAGCGGCATGGCGTCCACCCGCCAGGCAGCGGCGCTGCTCAATGGCGAGCGCAAGGTCGTCGTGGCGGTCGATGCCGGCCATGGTGGCGACGATCCGGGTGCGCACGGCCCGGGCGGCACGCTGGAAAAGAACGTCACGCTGGCCGTGGCGCGCGAGCTGGCCGACCAGATCAACAAGCAGCCCGGCATGAAGGCCGTGCTGACGCGCAGCGCCGATTTCTTCATTCCGCTGAAGCAGCGCTACCAGATTGCGCGCCAGAACAATGCGGACCTGTTCGTTTCGATCCATGCCGACGCCTTCGTCAATGGCGACGCCAAGGGTTCCTCGGTATGGGTGCTGTCACCGCGCGGCAAGTCCAGCGAGGCAGCACGCTGGTTGGCCGATCGCGAAAACCGCGCCGACCTGATCGGTGGCGTCTCGCTGGACGACAAAGACGACAGCCTTGCCGCCGTGCTGCTCGACCTGCAGCAGGGCTACGCCATGCAGGCCAGCGAATCGGTTGCTGGCAACGTGCTCAAGGCGTTGGGTAACCTCGGTCCCACGCATCGCGGCTATGTCGAGCGCGCCAACTTCGTGGTGCTGCGCTCGCCGGACGTACCTTCGATCCTGGTCGAGACCGCCTTCATCAGCAATCCGACCGAGGAGAGCAAGCTGAAGGATCCGACACATCAGGCGCGCCTCGCCGAGGCGGTGATGGGCGGTGTGCGCAATTACTTCGAATCCACGCCGCCGCCGGGTACCTGGTTCGCTGCCCAGGCGGCGCGCCGCAACGGCACCATGGTGGCGTCGACAAAGAACGACGATGACAGCGACACGACCTCGGCTGCGGCGAGCAAGGCGGTAGCGCAGGCAATGACTTCATCGCCCAAGGCATCGACGGACAGCTCGGCTCGCGCCGACGCCGATGTGCGCGATCTGCACCGGGTGACCCGTGGTGAGAGCCTGCGCAGCATCGCCCGCCAATACGGCGTGAGCGTGGATGCACTCAAGACGGCCAATCGGATCAATGCCGATGCGGTCCACGCCGGCATGGTGCTGACTATCCCGGCGAGTTAATCGTCGTCTCTTTGGGTTCTGCGAGCGCCGCCGTGAGGGCGGCGCTTCTGCTTTCGCCGCCCGGTGACAGGCTTTAAGCTTGCGCGATGCCCACCATTCGTCCGCTTTCCCCCGAACTCATCAACCAGATTGCCGCCGGTGAGGTGATTGAACGACCTTCTTCCGTGGTCAAGGAGCTGGTTGAGAACAGCCTGGATGCCGGCGCCACCCGCATCGAAGTGGATATCGAGCAGGGTGGCTCGCGATTGATCCGCGTACGCGACGATGGCGGTGGTATCGCGCAGGACGAATTGGAGCTGGCGGTGGCTTCGCATGCCACCAGCAAGATCGGCAGCTTCGACGATCTGGAGCATGTCGCCAGCATGGGGTTTCGTGGCGAGGCGCTGGCCTCGGTGTCGTCGGTGGCGCGCTTCGCGCTCACGTCGCGCGCCCGTGAGCAAGACACCGCATTCCGCATCGAAGTGGATGGCGGCAAGATGCAGGCCGCGCGTCCGGCGCAACATCCGCAAGGCACCAGCGTCGAAGTGCGCGATCTGTTTTATAACGTGCCGGCGCGGCGCAAATTTCTCCGCGCCGAACGCACCGAGTTCGCTCATATCGATGATCTGTTGAAGTCGCTGGCGCTGGCGCGCCGCTCGGTGGAGTTTCGCCTCAGCCACAACGGCAAGCCGGTGCGCATGCTCAAAGCGGCAAGGGACGAAGCCGCGGCATTGCAGCGCGTAGCGGAAGTGCTGGGCGACGATTTTCCGACGCAAAGCCTGCGTATCGATCACGCCGTGGCGGGCCTGCATCTATCGGGATGGGTTGGCTTGCCCACGGCCTCCCGTTCGCAGGCGGATTCGCAGTATTTCTACGTCAACGGCCGTCTGGTACGCGATCGTATCGTGGCGCATGCCGTTCGCCAGGCTTATGCCGATGTGCTGTTTCACGGTCGACATGCGGTCTTCGTGCTCTATCTCGAGCTGGACCCCGCCGGTGTCGACGTGAACGTGCATCCGGCCAAGCACGAGGTACGTTTTCGCGAGCAGCGGTTAGTACATGACTTCCTGTTCCGCACACTGCACGAGGCCTTGGCGCAGACGCGGGCAGGGCAAGTGGGTTTGCCGACGCATGAGGCCGTAGCGCCCGCGCCATCCATGCTGACCTACGCTGGCACGGCGCCGACCTCGACGCCTGCATGGTCGGGAAAGTTCAGTCAAAGTCGTCTCAGCCTGGGCGTGCGTGACGAGCCGCTCGCTGATTACGCGGCACTGCTTGGTGGCGAGCCACGCCAGGTATCGGAGCCGATCTACGCCGCCAACTCGGCCATGCCTCCGGCGCAGGACGACGAAGCGCCGCCGCTGGGGTTCGCCATCGCCCAGCTCAAGAGCATCTACATCCTGGCCGAGAATGCGCATGGCCTGGTGCTGGTGGATATGCACGCAGCCCACGAGCGCATCACTTACGAAAAGCTCAAGGCTGGCCGCGCCTGCAGCAACCTCCGTTCGCAGATGATGCTGGTGCCCTTGAACGTGGCGGTGAGCGCGAAGGAAGCCGCCGCGGCGGAAGAGCATGCCGATGCGCTGGCCGAATGGGGGCTGGAGTTGTCGCGTAGTGGCCCCTCAGGCGTGGTGGTACGCCGGATTCCCGCTTTGCTGGAAGGCGCGGATGTGGGCCAGCTATGCCGCGACGTACTGGCCGAACTGGCGCTGCACGGCAGCTCACGCCGCCTGCAGGAGCTGGAGAACGAGCTGCTGTCGACCATGGCTTGCCATGGTTCGGTGCGTGCCGGCAGACGCCTCACCGTGCCTGAGATGAATGCCTTGCTGCGCGAGATGGAAGCCACGGAGCGCTCCGGTCAGTGCAATCACGGTCGTCCGACCTGGACCCAGCTGAGTCTGGGTGAGCTGGACAAATTGTTCCTGCGCGGGCGCTAAGTGACCTGCCCTTGCGATAGCGACAAATAGACGGCCATACTCGACTTCAGTCTCCGACGGGTCCATGCCATGTTGCATCGCGCCGCTCTTGTTGTTGCCTTGAGTCTTGGAGTTATCACTGTGCAAGCCGAAACCGTCCACGCCGCCACGCCTGGCGACTATCCGCACGAAATTCAGCAGTGGCGCGACAAGCGCACCGCCAATCTCACTTCGCCAACGGGTTGGCTGAGCCTGATTGGGTTGGAATGGCTGCACGAAGGCGACAATCGCGTGGGTAGTGCCGCCGATAACGACATCGTGCTCAAAGCCGGTCCAGCCCACTTGGGCGTGGTCCATCTGGACAAGGATGGCGCGATGCATATCGCGTTGGCCGCCGACAGTGGCGCAACCATCGACGGCAAATCCGTGAGCGAGGCTGTACTGGTCGATGATCAACATGCCGGCGAATCCACGCCGACCACGGTCGCCTTCGGTACCGCCAACTTCTACGTGATCGACCGTGACGGTCGCAAAGGCCTGCGCGTGAAGGACAGCGCCGCGGAAACGCGTGCGCACTTCCTCGGCATCGACTATTTCGCGGTCGATCCGTCGTGGCGCATCGTGGCCGACTGGGTGCCGTTCGATCCGCCGCACAAACTGGAGATCGGCTCGGTGATCGGCACTATCGACAAGGTCGACGTGCCGGGCAAAGCCGTGTTCAAGCGCAACGGCCATACGTTCGAGTTGCTGCCGTATCAGGAAGAGCCGGGCGGCGAGCTGTTCTTCGTGTTGGCCGATCGCACCTCGGGCAAGGAAACCTATGGCGCCGCGCGTTTCCTGTATGCGGCGTTGCCCAAGGACGGCAAGGTCGTGCTCGACTTCAACAAGGCCTATAACCCGCCTTGTGCCTTTACCGGGTTTGCCACCTGCCCACTTGCGCCGCCGGAAAACCGGCTGGATGTGGCCATCACCGCGGGCGAAAAGAAGTATCGCGGCGAGCACTGACAGAACAGTGGAGAGAGGTGAGGAGTGAGAGGCGAGAGGGGCGCGGCCGCGCTTTCTCTCTTTTCTCACTCCTCACTACTGTTTTCTCGCGCTACCTTCAGCGCCCTTTGAACTCCGCCTTGCGCTTCTCCAGAAACGCCGTGGTGCCTTCGCGCATGTCCTCAGTGGAGAAGGCGAGGGCGAAGGCCTGGGTTTCGAACTCCAGGCCCTGGTCGATGGTGGTCTCGCCGCCTTGCAACACAGCATCGAGGATGCCTGCAGCGGCCAGCGGTGCGGCGGCGGCCAGTTGATCGGCCAGCGCATTGACGGTGTCGTCTAGCGCTTCGGGGGCGGTCACGCGAGTGACTACACCCAGCTCATAGGCCCGTTGGGCGCTGATCGTCGCGCCGGTAAGGCACAGCTCAAGTGCGGCACTGCGGCCGGCCAGGCGCAGCAGGCGCTGGGTGCCGCCAAAGCCTGGAATCAGGCCGAGGTTGATTTCCGGCTGGCCGAATTTGGCTTTCTCGCTGGCCACCCGCAGATGGCAGGCCATTGCCAGCTCCATGCCGCCGCCAAGGGCGAAGCCCTGGATGCGTGCGATCACCGGCTTGCCCAGGCGCTCGATCGAACTCATCAGGCGTTGACCGGCGCGAGAAAAGCCCTGGGCCTGCACCGGTGTGTAGCCATTCATTTCGCTGATATCGGCACCGGCCACGAAGGCCTTCTCCCCCGCGCCGGCCAGTACGACCACGCGCACGGCGTCGTCCTGCGCGGCCTGGGCGAAGGCCAGGGTGAGTTCGTTGAGGGTGTCGCGATTCAATGCGTTGAGCTTGTCCGGGCGGTTCACCGTGATGGTGCGCACCGCGCCGCGGTTGCCGATGTCCAAGTTGCGATAAGCCATGACAGGTTCCAGCGGAATCAAAGGGTGCATGGTACCAGCGGGAACCTTTGTGGCTCCCGGCGATCTCAGCCACGGTACGCCGGTGCGGTCGGCATCAATGCACGATCCCGGCAAACCCCTTAGGATGTCCCGGCTCGCGCACCGCGATGGAGGAAAGGCATGACACGACTGCGTTGGTTGGCCCTGGGCATGATGCTGCTTGGTACGGCGGCTGCACATGCGCAGAGTCGCGACACGACGTCCGATGCGCAGGCAAACAAGCTGGACAAGAGCAAGCTGTCCTACGCGATCGGCTACCAGATAGGTAGCCAGTTCGCCAACGGCGATCCTGACGTGGACCTTGCCACCATACAGCGCGCGATCCAGGACGCCTACACCAAGCGTCGCCCGGCCGTGCCCATGCAGGACATGCATGAGCAGCTGCGCCGGCTCGACAAGCATATGCACGACAAGGCGGTAGACGAGTTCCAGCGCGTGGCGTCCGCCAACGCATCCAAGAGTGCGGACTATATGTCCCGCAATCGACAGAAGCCGGGCGTGGTGCAGCTGCCCTCCGGCATCCAGTACCAAGTGCTCAAGCAGGGTGACGGCAAGGACCAACCCAGCGTCAACAGCACGGTGACGGTGAACTTCCGCGCCATGCTGATCGATGGCACCGAGTTCGACAGCTCGTGGGCGCACGGCTCGCCGGTCAGCTTCATCGTCAACAACAAGGTCATTCCCGGTTGGCAGGACGTGATCCAGCGCATGCATACCGGCGACCGGTGGCGCGTGGTGATTCCACCGGCACTGGCTTATGGCGAACGCGGCGACCTGCCGCGCATCGGCCCCAACGAGGCGCTGGTGTTCGAGATCGAGTTGCTTGAGATCAAGCAGTGACCTAGTACTGCTGCCCAGCCGCATCGGTTGGGCTAGCATGTCGGGTTGATGACGAACGATTCCGCCCCCGTCCCCGTCGCACCCTTGAGTCCCTGCATCGGCATCTGCCGGCTGGACGGGCGCGGCTATTGCATCGGTTGCTTGCGCACTGGCGATGAGATCGCCCGTTGGCGTGGCATGAACGACGCTGAGCGTTTGCGCTACATGCGAGAGGTCCTGCCGGCGCGCAAGGTGTCGTGATGAACGATCCGCTGTCCGCACTGCTATCAGCCGTACGCCCCTTATCGGCGCCACCGGAAGGGCCGGGCTGGAACCACACCGAGATGGCCGAGCTGATAGGCAACACGCCGCGCCGTCCCGCCGCCGTGCTATTGGGTTGGCGTGAAGGCGTTCAGCCGCGGCTGGTACTCACCGTGCGCACGGACAACCTGCAAGCACATGCCGGCCAGGTGGCCTTCCCCGGCGGGCGCACCGACCCTGAAGACGCGGATGCGATCGCTACTGCGCTGCGCGAAAGCGAGGAAGAGATAGGACTCGATCGCGCGCTGGTGACACCGGTGGGTTTCCTCGATTGTTTCGAAACCATCAGCGGTTACTGCATTACGCCGGTGGTAGCGCGCATCGCGTCAGGCGCCCAGCTGTATCCGGCTCCGGCGGAAGTGGCCGAAGTGTTCGAGGTGCCGCTGGGCTTCTTCCTCGATCCCGCCAATATGCGCCGCTACACGATGGAATTCCGCGGCCATCGCCGCGAGATGGTGGAATTCGTGCACGGCGGCCATCGCATCTGGGGCGCTACGGCCGCCATGTTGTTCAACCTGCTACAGAGAATGGGGCGGACATGAGCTTGCATACGACCTTGATTAGCGCGACGGCCCTGGCGGCCTTGCCTGCGCAGGAGGTGTTGATCGTCGACTGCCGTTTCGAGCTGGCGGTTGCTGGAGGGGACACGGGCAAGGGCGAACAGGATTACCGTGCGGGACATATTCCAGGCGCGGTCTATGCGCATCTGGATCGCGATTTGTCGGATCTGTCGCGCCAGGCGGAGGGCCTCGGCCGTCACCCGTTGCCGCTGGAGCAGGCGTTCTCAGCTGTGTTGTCCCGCTTGGGCTGGCGGCCCGGCCTGCAGGTCGTGTGTTACGACGCTGCCGGCGGCGCGCTCGCTGCCGCGCGTTTATGGTGGCTGCTGCGATTGGTAGGGGTACGGGAGGCCGCGGTGCTCGATGGCGGCATCCAGGCATGGCAGGTCGCGGGCTTGCCGCTGGAAGCGGGCGAGGTGCAGCGACCGGCGACATCCGTGTCCCTGCGGTACGACCCTGCGCAATTCATCACCGATCACCAGACAGTGTTCGAGCAACCGGGGCAGCTGTTGATCGATGCGCGTGCCGCACCGCGCTATCGCGGCGAGGTCGAGCCGATCGATCGGGTCGGCGGCCATGTTCCAGGTGCGGCGAACCGCCCGTACTCCGACAACCTGGATGCGCAAGGGCGTTTTAAGCCCGCCGATGAACTGCGCCGTGAATTTATCGCCGTGCTCGGTGCGTTCACGCCACCGCAGGTGGTGCACATGTGCGGCTCCGGCGTAACGGCCTGCCACAACTTGCTGGCGATGGAATACGCAGGATTGAGCGGCTCGCGTTTGTACGCGCCGTCATGGAGCGGCTGGGTCAGCGATCCGGCGCGGCCAGTCGAGAAGGTCTGAGATCGGGAGCGCCATAGGAGCGCACCCTGTGCGCTCCTATGGCGCTTGCCCTGACTTACTTCTTCTTGAGTCGTGCCACCAGCTGTTGCAGCACGGTTTGTGTTTCCTCGGTGAAGAACGCGTCGACGAACTGATCGAGTGGCAAGGCGTCCGGATCGGCCCAGACGGTGGTGAGATCGGCGCGGGCGAGGCTGCGGGTGGTCTGCATTGCGCGTGGTGGCAGGGCGATCAGCTCATGGAGCCAGTGCAAGGCGCGCGTGGTGACTTGGTCGACCGCCGTCAGCTCATCCACAAAACCGTAGGCCAGGGCTTGCTGCGACTCGATCATCGCTCCGGCTATCAATAGGCGTTCGGCGCGATAGGTGCCCACGACACGGCGCAATGCAAGCTGGATGCAGTCTGGTACGATCAGGCCCACCTGCACCTCATTGAGACCGATGCGGAACGGACCCTCCGCCATCACGCGGTAATCACAGAACAGCGACAGCACCGCGCCACCCGCCGGGCTGTGCCCGGTGATCGCGGCGACCACCGGCACGGGTGACATCGCAATGGCAGAACATGTGCCGAAGAATTCGCGCCAATACACGCGCACGCCGTTGCGGTCCTGCCCCATCAGCGCAGGAACGTCCACACCCGCGGAGAACATCCCTGGCGCACCAGAAAGCACAATGCCGCGCGCACCGTCTTTCACCGCTTGGCTGATGGCACCCTGGATGGCTTGCAGCAGTTCCAGATTCAGCGCATTGACTGGCGGCCGCGCCAGGTTGATCTCGGTGATCGCATCGTGGGTGACGAGGTTGAGCATGGCGGCGGCCTGTAGGAGGGTCAAAGAATGCCCGCGAGCGTACCAAACTCGCGGGCATGCGCAGCGCCCTGCTACTCATTTCTCACCCGCTTATTGCGGTTGCTCCGCCTCGCCCCAGCGATAGCGCACCGCATAGTCCAAAGTGGCCTTGCCGTCTGCCGGCACGTCGATGCGGAACTCGAGTAGGTCGGGCTTCTGCTCGCTCGGCTTGCTGGAAGAGGAGAGCAGTGTCCATTCGCGCCAGCGATTGGGATGTTCGCGCACGGTCACCGTGCGGGCGGTATCGCCAGCATTGGTCAGGGTGATGCGGAAGGCTTCGTCCATCGATCGGCCAGCCTTGTCCAGTTTGAACTCGGTGCGCTCGCGCGTGGCACGTAAGTCGAACGCCGTGCCCAGCGTGATGTTGGCGTCGCTACCTTTGGGCGTATCGGCGATGCGGCCTTCGCCGATGAACTGCGGCGTGCCGTTGCGATCGGCGGTGAGCACGCGCAAGTAGCCGGCCGGCAGGCTGTCGAAAGCACGCAGGCGCAGCGAGCTGGTGATGGTGCTGCCGCCGCCTTGGTTGAAATCGCGGTTGATCATGGGCTGCGGCGGCAGCCAGTTGCCGCCGGTTTCATACACCAGCGTGCGTTCGCAATCGATGCTGCGGGTGGCATACAGCGGCACTTGGCTGACGCTGCCGTCAGGCAGGTCGACCGCGCCGGGCAGGGTGTAAGTGCGGTAGTCGGCCAGGGTGGATTGCTGCGGCATCTCAGCGCTGTCTGCCTTGGCGCGGTAAGCAACACCCGCCATCATCGGGCGCGGTGCGGAAGCCTTGGCAAACTGAGGCTCGCCAGCGACAAGCATCAACTGCGTGTTGCTCCAGTCCCGGCCGCTGCGATTGGCAATGCTGGCGCGCGATTCGAATTGCAGCTTGCAGCTATTCCCTGACGACAGTGTTCCAACATAGGCCGCACGCCAGCCCAATCCCGCCGTGGGGTAGCTCAAGGTGGCTTTCGCCGTGCCGGCGCGACCTGCGTCCACACGCATTTCAAGACTGGAGCCCGTATTGAAGTTGCCGCGAGCGCGCACGGCGGCGTACTCGCGAATCAGGCTGGTGTTGCCGGCGGCGTCGCTGACCAGCAAGCCATTGCCCGCACGCAGTAAGGTACCGCTGGCTAGCGGCTGGCCGCTGTTGCCGATCACTTCAATGGGTTGCCCAACCAGACTGCCCAGCGCGGCATCCTGGCCCTGACCCAATCGCAGTCGTTGCGACAACACTTTCGCCGCATCGCCTTCCACACTAAGCGCGAGCGCTTCGGTGTCGAGATAGGCGGGCAAGCCGCCAAGGCTGAGGTCCTGCACGCCGGATTTCAGTTCCAGGCGGCGCGGCTCGCGTGCCACGGCATAACCGGCATTCACATGGGCGCCATCGCCAGCGTTGAACAGGGAGGCATGGTCGCTGCGGTACACCGTCAGTTCGGTGCGGTCGCTGGAGGGTGTAGCGCCAGCCGTGGTGGTGGCGATGGCGGCAGCGCAAGCGATGGCAAGGGTACTCAAGGAAATATGGCGCACGGGCGAACTCCTTTCATGGGTCGCTGCCGATCTTACGCATCTCGTATGAAGGCTTGGCATCCGGGCCATGGCAAGAGCTAACCCCGAAATGGCCGAGCGCCGTTCCAGCCTGCTGGCTTGGATGCCACATCGGGATCTAATGCGTCTGGAAATAGCCTCGCAGTTTCTCGACCTGGTTGGTTTGCGTAAGGCCGAGTGCCAGCAAGATCCGGGCTTTCTGTGGGCTGAAGTCTTCGCCGGAGATCAAGCCTGCATCGCGCAGATACTGTCGATGCGCAACGCGGCCCAACGGCGCGCGAGTGCATTGCACAACGGCGATACCGTGGCCGATGGCCGTTTCCAGGGCCTGCTTTTCCGCCCGAGTCGACAGGCCCGGAGCAAGCCCGGCTGAAACGATGCCCTTCGCACCTTTGGCCAAGGCGGCTTCGATGAACGTTTCATCGGCGCCTACGTAGGAATAGACGATGTCCACGCGCGGCAGCTGCGTGTGGTCGGGCAGCGTGTTGAACGCGCCGAGCGGTGCATGCCGCTGGCCGGCGCTGCGGTAGTAGTGAATGCCGTCGGGATCGACTGTGCCCAGTACGCCGAAGTCCATCGAGCGGAACGTGTCGAGCCGCAGGGTAGAGACCTTGATCACGTCGCGCGCGGCGTGAATCCCATCGTTGAAGACCACCAGCACGCCACGCTCGCGTGACGAAGCATCGGCAGCGACGCGGATCGCGCTGATCAGGTTCATCGGTGCATCGGAACCCACCGCACTGATGGGGCGCTGCGAGCCGGTCAGCACCGTGGTCTGCGGCATATCGAGGGTCAGGTTGAGGAAGAAGGCTGTTTCTTCCAACGTGGCCGTGCCATGCAGGATCACAAAGCCAGCCAGGTCAGGCTGTTCGCGCGACAGCTGCCGTAGCGTGGCGCGAAGTTCGAACCAGTCCGCCGCGGTGAGGTTGTTGCTTCCCACGGAGCGGAAGGGCACGGCGACCAGCTCCGCTACCGTGCTCGCTTCCGGCACGCGTTCCAGAATCTGTTCGACGCTGAGCTTGGTCCCGTGCTCGGGATAGTCCATCAAGTCCAGGCTGGAGGTGCCCAGCGACGCGATGGTGCCGCCGCAGCCGATGACGGCGACTTTCGGTCGCGGAGAAGTCTTCACCATGGGGTTTCCATCTCCTGGCGTGTGCGCCGCCACCGGTATGGGTGGCGCTTGGGGTCAAACGGTTTCGGCGGCGTCGCGGATGGCTTGCGGCAATGGTACCGGCGTACCCGTGTTTGGGTTCATCCACACCACCACTACGCGACCGTCGCTGTACAGACGATCGGCATGTTCCGCATCGACGATGCGATGGCCGATGGTCATGGAGCTGTTGCCCAGTCGTTCGCAGCTGAGTTCGATATGCAGCTGCGCGGGCCACTCGATCGGCAAGCGGTAGTTGATCTCACTGGCAGCGAGTACCGGCATCGATTGTTCGTCGAACCATGGGCCCGGCACGTGTCTGAGCCACTGCAGGCGCGCTTCTTCCAGATAGGTGAGGAAGTTGGAATTGTTGACGTGATTGAACGCATCCAGGTCACGCCAGCGCACGTCCATGGAAGCGACGAATAGCGGATGTGCTTCCGTGGCCGGCGCAGCGGCCGGTGTCGCTGGTGCGGCAGCGGCCTTGCGACGGCGGGTTGGTGCGGGCTTGTCGGCGGTGCTGGAACTCATGCCGTCTTTTTCCGTGCGGCGGGCTTTTCCCGGCCGTTGTTCTTGGCGGCCTTGGCCGGCGCGATCTTGAGATGCGATGCGAGGAAATGGCCCGTGTGCGAGCCGGGTGTGGTCGCGACGGTTTCCGGCGTGCCGGTGACCAGAATGCGGCCGCCACCAGCGCCGCCTTCGGGGCCAAGGTCGACGATCCAGTCGGCGGTCTTGATCACGTCCAGGTTGTGCTCGATCACCACCACGGTGTTGCCCTGGTCCACCAGCTGATGCAGCACGTCGAGCAACTGCTCGATGTCGTGGAAATGCAGGCCGGTGGTGGGCTCGTCGAGGATGTACAGGGTGCGGCCGGTGTCGCGCTTGGACAGCTCCTTGGAGAGCTTCACACGCTGGGCTTCGCCGCCCGAGAGCGTGGTCGCGCTCTGGCCGAGCTTGATGTAGTCCAGGCCCACGGCTCGCAGGGTTTCGAGCTTGCGCGCAATGGTCGGTACGTTCTCGAACAGCTTGTTTGCATCCTCCACCGTCATGTTGAGCACGTCGGCGATGGTGTGGCCCTTGTAAGTGATCTCCAACGTTTCGCGGTTGTAGCGCTTGCCGTGGCAGACGTCGCAAGGCACGTACACGTCTGGCAGGAAATGCATCTCCACCTTGATCATGCCGTCGCCTTCGCAGGCTTCGCAGCGACCGCCGCGGACATTGAAGCTGAAACGGCCGGCGGTGTAGCCGCGCGAACGCGACTCCGGTACTTGCGCGAACAGTTCGCGCAGCGGCGTGAACAGGCCGGTATAGGTGGCTGGATTCGACCGCGGCGTGCGGCCGATCGGCGACTGATCGATGTCGACGACCTTGTCGAACAGCTCCAGACCTTCCACCGATTTATGCGGCGCCGGTTGCTCGCTGGCACCGTTGAGCTCGGCAGCGGCGAGGCGGAACAGGGTGTCGTTGATCAGCGTCGACTTGCCCGAGCCGGACACGCCGGTGACGCAGGTGAACAGGCCGGCCGGAATCGCCAGGTCGACGTTCTTCAGGTTGTTGCCGCTGGCACCGCGAAGATGCAGCCACGACTCTTTGTCCTGCTGCTCGCGACGCTCCGTCGGCACTTCGATAGCACGCGCGCCGGAGAGGAACTGGCCGGTCACCGAACGCTTGGAAGCGAGAATGTCCTTGAGCGTGCCCTGCGCCACGATCTCGCCGCCGTGCACGCCGGCACCGGGGCCGATATCCAATACATGATCGGCGAGGCGGATCGCATCTTCGTCATGCTCCACCACGATCACCGTGTTGCCGAGATCGCGCAGGCGGGTGAGCGTGCCGAGCAAGCGTTCGTTGTCGCGCTGATGCAAACCAATGGAAGGTTCGTCCAGCACGTACATCACGCCGACCAGGCCGGCGCCGATCTGCGAGGCCAGGCGAATGCGCTGCGCTTCACCGCCGGAGAGCGAATCGGCTTGGCGGTCGAGCGTGAGGTAGTTGAGGCCCACGTCGCTGAGGAAGCTCAGGCGCTCGCGGATTTCTTTGACGATCTTCACCGCGATCTCGCCGCGCCAGCCGCTGAGCGTCAGCGCTTCGAAGAAGGCCAGCGCATCGTCGATCGAGCGCGAGGTGAGCGAGGGCAGGGCGTGGTCGGCGACGAACACGTTGCGCGCCGAGCGGTTCAGGCGCTGGCCGTGGCAGTCCGGGCAGGGCTGATCGCTGATGTACTTCGCCAGTTCCTCGCGTACAGCGGGCGATTCGGTTTCCTTGTAGCGGCGCTCCAGATTCGGAAGGATGCCTTCGAAGCTGTGCTCGCGCGTGACCTTGCCGCCGCGCTCAGTGAGATATCGGAACTGGATCTTTTCATTGCCGCTGCCGTACAGCACGGCCTTTTGCACGTTGCCGGGCAGTTTCTGCCAGGGCGCGTCGACGTCGAAGCCGTAATGCGCCGCCAGCGACAGGATCAACTGGAAGTAATGCGCATTGCGGCGATCCCAGCCGCGTACTGCGCCACCGGATAACGGCAGTTCCGGATGCCCCACCACGCGCGAGGCGTCGAATACTTGGGTCACACCCAGGCCGTCGCAGGTCGGGCACGCGCCCACCGGCGAGTTGAAGGAGAACAGGCGCGGTTCGAGTTCCGGCAACGAGTAATCGCAGACCGGGCAGGAGTAGCGCGAAGAAAGCAACTGCTCGGGTGCTTTCGGGTCATCCATATCGACCACGATGACCAGGCCGTCGCCCAGGCGCAGTGCGGTCTCGAACGATTCGGCCAGGCGCTGTTTGATGTCGTCGCGTGGACGGAAGCGATCGATCACCGCTTCGATGGTGTGCTTCTGGCGCAGTGTCAGTGGCGGCGCGGCATCCAGGTCGTAGACGGTGCCGTCCACACGAGCGCGCACGAAGCCTTGGGCGCGCAGCTGCTCGAAGATCTGTACATGCTCGCCCTTACGCTCGCGGATCACCGGAGCCAGCAGCATGAAACGCTTTTCCGGGTCCATGGCCAGCGTGGCATCCACCATCTGGCTGACCGTCTGGGCTTCCAAAGGAATGCCGTGGTCCGGGCATCGCGGCGTACCGACACGGGCGAAGAGCAGGCGCAGGTAGTCGTAGACCTCGGTAATAGTGCCCACGGTGGAGCGCGGGTTGTGTGAGGTGGACTTCTGCTCGATCGAAATCGCCGGGGACAGACCCTCGATGTGGTCGACGTCCGGCTTCTCCATCATGGAGAGGAACTGCCGCGCGTAGGCCGACAGCGATTCCACATAGCGGCGCTGGCCCTCGGCATAGATAGTGTCGAAGGCCAGCGAGGATTTGCCGGAGCCGGACAGGCCGGTGATCACGATCAGCCGGTCGCGGGGCAGGTCCAGGTCGATGTTCTTGAGGTTGTGCGTGCGTGCGCCGCGTATGCGGATGGTGTCCATGACGCCCGGGGATGAGGGAAAAACTGCACTATACCAAACTAATCAGGTCAGTTATTGCCGGGCCCTACGGAAAATTCCGGCTTCAGGGTCTTAACGACCGTCTGTGGCTTAATACGCCTTTTGGCCGTTCGCGGCCGATGCCGTGAGACACAACGAATGCGTAAGTGGACGAGATGGGGCGCCGCCCTGGCGCTGGTGGTCTGTGTGGGGCCCGTGGCCGCCGCGAGCCAGCCCAGCGAAGAGCAGGTGCGCCAGCTGATGGAAGTGGTGGGGGTGGGCAAGATGCTCAGCCAAATGAACACCCAGGCGGTGGGTGTCATGCAGCAGTCGATGCCTTGCGTGCCGGCCAGCTATTGGCAGAACTACATGGACGCCAATCGCACCCAGCAATTCATCGGCCGTCTGGTGCCCGTCTACCAGCGCCATTTCACGTCCGATGAGATCGAGGGGATGCTGAAGTTCTACCGCTCCTCGCTGGGTCAAAAAGTGATTGCAGAAATGCCCGCGACCATGGGCGAGGCCAACCAGGCCGGCCTGCAATGGAGTCATGAGCGCAGCGATCAGATGATCGCCGAGCTGAAGCAGGCGGGTAGCCTTGACGCCAATGGGCGCTGCCCGGCCATCGGCAAGGCGGGTGCTGTTGCTGCCGGGGCGGCGGCTACCGGCATGGCGAGCGGCGCTGCGGCGGGCTCCGACGACGAGGATGAAGCCCAGGATGAGGCGGCGGCCAAGCCAGTAACCAAAAAGGCGGCGACCGGAACCAAGGCCAAATCGAAAGCCAAGCCCAAGGCCAAAACAGCCGCCAAAGCCAAGAGCGGCTCGAAGACCACAGCCAAGACCCCGGTTAAACCCAAGGCCGCCGATACCACCGCGACGCCCGCTAAACCTGCGACGACGTCGTCATAAGAGATAGAGTGGTCAGGAATTGACCAGTGCTCCGTCGGCTCGCTATAATCCCCAGTTCGCTGCTCCTGAAAGGGTTGTAGCGAAACCCAAGAGAATAACGACAGAAGGGATCATCCCATGAGTTATGCAGTCATCAAGACCGGTGGCAAGCAGTACCGAGTGCAGCAGGGCGACGTCCTGCGCGTGGAACTGCTGAACGCCGAAGAGGGCGCCGCCGTAAAGTTCGACGAAGTGCTGCTGGTCGGCGCTGGTGAGTCGATCACCGTCGGTGCCCCGACCGTGGCCGGTGCCACCGTCAGCGCCACTGTGCGTAAGCACGGCCGCGCCGATAAGGTCCGCATCATCAAGTTCCGCCGCCGCAAGCACCACAAGAAGCAGCAGGGACATCGTCAGCACTTCACCGAAGTCGAGATCACGGGCATCAACGCCTGAGACAGCCGGAGTAAATAGTCATGGCACATAAAAAAGGCGTAGGTTCGTCCCGCAACGGTCGCGACTCGAACCCGAAGTACCTCGGCGTGAAGGTGTACGGCGGCCAGGCCATCGAGGCCGGCAACATCATCGTGCGTCAGCGTGGCACCAAGTTCCATGCCGGTACCGGCGTGGGTCTGGGTCGTGACCACACCCTGTTCGCGCTGGTCGACGGCACCGTCGAATTCAAGACCCGCGGCGAGAACAATCGCAAGTTCGTCAGCGTCGTCAAGGGTTAATCCCTTCGCGATGCGGCAGCGAAGGCCCCGCTTCGGCGGGGCTTTTCGTTTGTCGGGAAGCCGTCGGCTATCCTGATCCAATCCCTCATAGCAGTTCGCCGGACCCATCATGAAATTTGTCGACGAAGCCATCATCAAGGTTCTTGCCGGTGACGGCGGCAACGGATGCATCAGCTTCCGTCGCGAAAAATTCATTCCCTTCGGCGGCCCCGACGGCGGCGACGGCGGCAGCGGTGGCTCCGTGTGGCTGGTGGCCGACGAGGGCCTCAACACGCTGATCGATTTCCGTCACCAGCGAGCCTTCAAGGCGCAGCGTGGCCAGAACGGCATGGGCAGCGACATGTACGGCAAGGGTGGCGAGGACACCGAAGTCCGCGTGCCGATCGGCACCGTGATCACCAATGTCGACACCGACGAGATCATCGGCGACCTCACCGTGCACGGTCAGCGCCTGCTGGTGGCGCAGGGCGGCAAGGGTGGTCTGGGCAATATCCATTTCAAGAGTTCGGTGAATCGCGCGCCGCGCAAATCGACGCCAGGCACGCCTGGTGAAGTGCGCGAGCTGAAGCTGGAACTGAAGCTGCTGGCTGACGTCGGTCTGCTCGGGTTCCCCAATGCGGGCAAGTCCACCTTCATTCGTGCTGTATCCGCCGCCACGCCTCGTGTGGCCGACTATCCGTTCACCACGCTGCACCCGAATCTGGGCGTGGTCAGCCTGGGCACCGACCAGAGCTTTGTGATCGCCGACATCCCGGGCCTGATCGAGGGTGCGGCCGAAGGCCACGGCCTGGGCATCCAGTTCCTGCGTCACGTCTCACGTACGCGCTTGTTGCTGCATCTGGTGGACATCGCGCCGATCGACGACTCGGACGTGGTCGGGCAAGTGCACGCCATCGAGCAGGAATTGCTGAAATTCGATCCGGAATTGCTGGAACGCCCGCGCTGGCTGGTGCTGAACAAGTCCGACGTGCTGCCGGAGGACGAGCGCCAGGGTGTGGCCGAGGAGATCGTCAAGCGCCTTGGCTGGACTCAGCCCTGGTTCCTGGTTTCGGCGATTGCGCGCGACAACACCTTGACGGTGTGCCAGCACGTGCAGCGCTTCTTCGAATCGCAGCACGTGGCACACGAAGGTCGCACCGACATGTTGCCGGGCGATGTGCGCCTGCGTGGGGAAATACCGCGCGACTGACATCGCGTCGACCACCTTTCCCCGGTACCTGCTGGAGCAACACTCTCGCATGAAGTTGCAAGCCCGCATTGCCGGCTATCGCCGGCTGCGCGATCAAGCCCTGTGGCGGCTACTGGCCGCCGATCACGCCCCTGAACTGATAGGTCTGCTGCAAGCACTGCTGCAGGACGGCGAACGGCGACTCTCTGCCTCCGTCCTGCATGAGCGGCTGCAGCATCATCTCGATGCGATCAACGCATCCGACTTACCTCGGGAGCTGCCGCGTACCGCACCCGCCTATGTGGCGCACTGGTTGTCGCAAGGCTATCTCGAGCGCCGTCTTCCCGAGGGCGCAAGCGAGGAAGAGTACGAGCTGTCCGCTCAGGCCGCCCAGGCTGTCCGATTCATCGCGGGATTGAATGCGCCGCGTCATGCCGCTACGGAAAGCCGTCTGTCGCTGGTCATCCAGCAACTGGTGCAACTGGCTGAGCAAACCGAATCCGATCCTGCGGCTCGTCTCGAAGCGCTCCAAGCCGAACGTGATCGCCTGGATGCGGAGATTGCGCGCGTCAAGGCCGGCAAGGTGGATGCGATGGGAGGTCAGCGCGCACTGGAGCGTACGCGCGAAATCATCCAGCTGGCTGATGATCTTGCCGAAGACTTCCGTCGCGTGCGCGACGACTTCGAACGCCTCAATCGCGAATTCCGTGAGCGCATCATCGACGACGAAGGACATCGCGGTGAATTGCTCGACCGTTTGTTCGAAGGCGTAGACGTCATTGGCGACAGCGAAGCAGGCCGCAGCTTCCATGCGTTCTGGAAGCTCCTCAATAACGTCGAGCAAAGCACTCAATTGGATGCTGCGATGGAAACCGTGCTATCGCGCGGCTTTGCCCGGCGCTTGCAACGTGATGAGCGACAAATGCTGCGCGGCTTTACCGGCGTGATGCTGGAGCGGGGCAGCCAGGTGCACGATGTGATGCAGCATTTCGCGCGCAGCCTGCGTGGTTTTGTGCAAAGCCGTGGCTATCTTGAGCAGCGCCGCCTAAATCAGTTGCTCAAGCAGGCGCAAGCCGAAGCCCTGCAGCTGCGCGATGAAGTGAGCGCCCATCAGCGCACGCCCTTTGTCCTGCCGCTTACCAGCAGCCGATTGCGCTCTCTCTCGCAATGGCGACTGCACGATCCTCGCCACACCCGCGTAGATGGGCGTATCGATCGCAGCAGTGGTGCGGCTATTTCTCTGGACAGCGTGGGCGAACTCGTCGCGCAATCCGAGATCAACTTCCGCGGCCTGCGTCGCGATGTGCACGAACTGCTTGAAGATCACGAGCAACTGTCCATCAGCCAGGTGCTCAACCAGCGTCCTGCCGAACAGGGCCTGGGCAGCATCATCGGCTTCCTGTCTCTGGCAACTCGTCACGGCGTAGTGGCCGAAGGCGAGCTGGAAGAGGTCACCTGGCAAGGTGGTGACGGCCAGTGGCGCCATGCGCGCATTCCCCTCGTGTGGTTCCTTAAAGAGAAACGCCATGAACTTGCTTGAAGACGAGATGCCGGGCACGCCCTACGAAACCGCTGCGACCGCTACGGGCGCGCTGTTCGAAGGGGATACCGGAGTACTGCCTCTGGATGCGCGCCGCGCTCTTTGCCAATTGCTCGCGGGGCCAAGCGTGGATGCCGGGCGCCATGGAGCGCTGTGGCCGGTGTTGCTTCGCTATGAAACAACGCTCCGATCGCAGCTGTGCGAACTGTTTCTTGAGCTGGTGATCGACCGCGAGGCCGGCGTGGCCTTCGTGCGCCAGTCCGATACCGGCGAGCTGGATACGCCAGTGCTGTTGCGTTCCTCGCCAATGACATTCATCGACACGGTGCTCCTGCTTCATCTGCGTCAGCAGCTTGTCGAGGCCGAGGCGCAGGGGCTTCGTGCCGTCGTGGAAGAGGGGGCTTTGGTGGATGCGCTTTCGGTCTACGAGAAAAACCTATCTACCGATCGCGCGGGTTTTGCCAAGCGAGTGTCGGCTGCCATCGGCAAGATGAAAGACAACCACGTGCTTGAGCGCTTGCGCGGCAGCGAAGATCGCCTCGAGGTGTCGCCTACGTTGAAGCTGTTGTTCTCCGCTGAAGACGTCCATGCGCTGACACAGGTGTATCGCGAGCTGCGCGGCGCGGAAGCAGTGGTCGAGGAGGTTTTGGATGAACGTTAAGAGCAAGGCCGCAAAGAAGGTGGCGAAAGGCGCGCGTGACAAAAAGACAAAGCCCGTAGATTCATTGGATGCTGGCAAGGCTGCAAAGTCATCGGCGTCCAAATCCGCAAAGCTTGCAAAGACAAGTAAAAAGCCCGCCTCTGCGAAGGCGCCAAAGTCCACCAAGGTGACGACTTCCGCCAAGGCGGCACGGGCAGAAGATGCAGCGAAGCCGGTGCATGTGGCCGCCGTTGTGGAAGCGCCCCAGCCAGCTAGGCCGAGCAAGGTCGCCAAAACGGCGCGCCCCGTCGCCCCTTCGCTGTTTCTGTCCGATCTGCCCGGTCCGCGGGACGAGCAGTTCCGCATGCGTCGCCTCCAGGTGTTTAATTGGGGCACGTTTACCGGTCTTGTCGATATTCCTATTGCCGAGCGAGGCTTCCTGTTCGTGGGACGTTCGGGTTCGGGTAAATCCACCCTGCTCGATGCCATGTCCGCGCTGTTGGTTCCGCCGAGCCAGGTGGACTTCAATGCGGCGGCGCGCGAGGCCGATCGCAGCGGCCGCGACCGCAATCTGGCTTCCTACGTGCGCGGCGCGTGGGCGGACCAGCACGACAGCGATTCCGGCGAGATCGCCACGCAATACCTGCGCAAGGGCACGACCTGGTCCGCGCTGGCACTGGAATACCGCAATGCGCTTGGCGCGACGGTTTCCTTGATCCGGTTGTTCTGGATCAGCGGCAACGGCTCGGCCGCGGCGGATGTGCGCAGGCACTACATGGTCACCGAGCGTCCCTTCGACGTAGCCCGCGACCTGGAGGGTTTCGATCTCGATCTGCGCCGGCTCCGGGCACGCCTGGGCGATGAAGTGCATCACTTTGATGCATTCGCCGGTTATGCCGAGCGTTTCCGCCGCCTGTTGGGTATCCAGAATGAGATGGCGCTGAAGCTGCTGCACAAGACGCAGTCCGCCAAGAATCTTGGCGACCTCAACCATTTCCTACGCAGCTTCATGCTGGACGAGCCCGAGACGTTTACCGCGGCCGATCGTCTGGTGACTGACTTCAGCGAGCTGGATGCGGCCCATAAGGCGGTGGTCGTTGCGCGCGAGCAGGTCGGTGTCCTGGCTCCGGCGCGCCATGCGTACGATGACTTGCAGAAGCTGCGCCGTGAAATCAGCGCATTGCGCGAGCAGCAACAGGGCGTGGACCTATTCCGGGAGCAGCGACGGCTCATGCTGCTCGACGGCCGTATGGCCGAGTTACAGGTACAGACGCAGGCTCTCGAGGGCGAGGCGACGCAACGTAAGCAGTTATTAGAGAACCACGATCAACGATTGGTCGACTTGGAGCGGCAGCGGCGTGAACAGGGTGGCGATGCCGTCGATCAGTTGGAGCGCGAGCGCGAACAGATAGTGCGTGAGCGCGACGAACGCCTGCGACGTCGAGGCAAGCTCGAATCGGCCTGCAACGAACTCGGTTGGTCGTTGTCTTCGAATGCGCGCGGTTTCGCCGAGTTAGTGGGGCAGGCTCGCGAACTGATCGATGGCGCGCGCGAGCAGACGACGGCGCTTGAAGAGAAGATGGACACGGTCAAACGCGACAGCGGCCA
The DNA here is from genome assembly GCF_026283965.1 of Dyella subtropica. Taxonomy (GTDB): domain Bacteria; phylum Pseudomonadota; class Gammaproteobacteria; order Xanthomonadales; family Rhodanobacteraceae; genus Dyella_D; species Dyella_D subtropica. The sequence continues at coordinate 267,738 of NZ_JAPDPD010000001.1, read as the reverse complement.
AGCTGCACAGCGTTTTGCTGCCGTGCGCGCGGAGATCGATGCGCTCAAGCGTCATCCGTCGAATATTCCGGCACCGGTTCAAGCCATGCGTGCCCGCTTGTGCCAGGAGCTGGGCTGGTCCGAAAACGCTGTGCCTTTCGTGGGCGAGCTGTTGCAAGTGAAGGACGAGCATGTGGCATGGCGGGGCGCCATCGAGCGTGTGCTGCACGGCTTCGCGCTCTCCCTGCTGGTGGACGAGCACCAGTACGGTGAAGTGGCGGCCTGGGTCAACAAGACCCATCTGGGCGGCAAGCTGGTGTATTACCGCGTCAATCGCGTGGAAGCTTTCGGCAAGCGAAAGCCGGAGTCGAGGTCGCTGGTGCATCGTCTGGACGTTCGCGATCACGCTCACGGCGAATGGCTCCAGGCAGAGCTGGCACGGCGCTTCGATTACGCCTGCGTGGATACGGCAGCGGCTCTGCGCCAGGCCGACCGGGCGATCACGCGGGAAGGTCAGGTCAAGCACCCCGGCGATCGATACGAGAAGGACGACCGTCGCGCCGTGGACGATCGCCGTCATTGGATCCTTGGCTTCGATAGCCGCGACAAGCTGGGGCTGTTCGAGAAAGAGGGCGGTGAGCTGGCCCAGGCCATCGCCCGTAGTGGTGACGCACTGACGGCGCTGAAGACGCAGCGCGAGCGCGACGGTGACCGCCGGGTGGCGGCGGCGACGCTGATGGGCGTCGAATGGGAAGAGATTGACGTGGCACCCAAGCTGCAGCGCCTAGGTGACATCGAAGCGCAGCTCCGGCAGCTGAGCGAGGGCGACGCCAATCTGCAGGAGTTGGCCCGTCAGCTGGATATGGAGCGCTCCCAGCGCTTGCATGCGGCCAAGGCTTATGAGGATGTCGCTGCTGAGCGTATCGCCGTGGAGCGCGAGCGGCGCGGCATCGGTGCACAGCGCGACGCTTGCGCAGCGCGGGCCGGTGCGGCTTCACTCACGCCTGTGCAGGCTGAGGGGCTGCATTCGCGGCTTCCTGCGCAGCCAGCGCTGTCGCTGGAAAACATCGACAGTCAGTTCCGTACGCTCGAACGTTCCCTGCACGACGTTCTGAACGGACAGGCGGCAGAGGACAGTGGTCTGGTGCAGGCGATCGAGGAGTGCTTCCGCAGCTTCTGTCGGCGATGGCCGCAGGACAGTGGTGACTTCACGCCGCGCCTGGATTCCGCAGAAGCTTTTCTGGCGCGTTTGCGTCGACTCGAGCTGGATGGGCTTCCTAAGCACGAAGCACGGTTCTTTGAGCTGCTACAGAGCCAGAGCAAGCAGGATCTGCTGGTTCTGCAGAAACATATGACCGAGGCACGCAAGTCCATTGGTCAGCGCATGGAAGAGGTCAATGAAAGCCTGGAGCGCGTGCCGTTCAACCGGGGCACGCTCTTACAGATCGAAGTGACCGATCGTGGCTTGCAGGAAGTGCGTGATTTCCAGGGGCAGCTGCGTGACGTGCTGATGCAGCATCAAACCGACGACCGCGAGCGCGCCGAGACGCAGTTCGCCGTGTTGCGGCAGCTGGTGGAGCGACTGGGCGCGCAGGATCCGGAACATCGGCGCTGGCGCGAGCAGGTGCTGGATGTTCGCCTGCACGTGGAGTTTGTCGGCGTGGAGGTTGAGGTCGATACGCGCCGGCAAGTGGAGGTCTATCGCAGCGGTGCCGGCAAATCCGGCGGTCAGCGACAGAAACTGGCGACGACCTGTCTCGCTGCAGCCCTGCGTTACCAGCTGGGCGGTGAAGATGGGCATCTCCCGCGCTACGCCGCCGTGGTGCTCGACGAGGCCTTTGACAAGGCCGACAACGAGTTCACCGCGCTAGCCATGAACATCTTCGATAATTTTGGCTTCCAGATGGTGGTGGCCACGCCGCTGAAATCAGTCATGACGCTGGAGCCATTCATCGGTGGCGCCTGCTTCGTGGACATCAACGGTCGCCACGACTCGGGTGTATTGCTGATCGAGTATGACGATGCCGAGAAGCGACTGGCCCTGCCGGAGCGGGCACGGGAGCAGGGAACGAACATCTGAATCTGTAGGAGCGCACCCTGTACGCGACAAGCCGGCAGGACTGCCGGGTTGCACGGCGATAGCCGCTCCACGGGCGAGGGCCATGGATGGTTCGAGTGAAAGGTGCCCGTGGACGCGTTTGGCTTCAGCCGACTAAGAGGGCGTCTATCGGTGCCTTTCGCCCACAGGGTGGGCTCCTACATGGGATTCACGAGGGTCGGAAGCAAACAAAAAGGCCGGCTTTCGCCGGCCTTTTCGCCAACCCGAATCGCGTAAAGAAGCTGGCTTACGCCAGCTCGCGGATCTTCGCGTTGAGGCGGCTCTTGTGGCGAGCGGCCTTGTTCTTGTGGATCAGGCCGCGCGCGGCGTAGCGATCCATCACCGGCTGAGCGGTGGCAAAAGCTTCGACAGCGGCAGCCTTGTCCTTGGCCTCAATGGCCTTGACGACCTTCTTGAGGGCGGTGCGCACCATGGAGCGGGCACTGACGTTGCGCAGGCGGCGCTGCTCAGACTGGCGCGCGCGCTTCTTCGCGGACTTGATGTTGGCCAAGGTAGAACTCCGAAATCGCTGGGGTTGGAAAAAGGCGGTGATTATGCAGCCAATGCGCCGTTGCGTCAACAGCTTAGCCGCGTTTGGAGCCATGCTGGGCCGACCCTGGGGGTTGGTACGAGCTGTTGGCTTCCACCGAAAGTGCGCCATTGTGCCATGACAGCGCTGTCATGTTGCCTTTGGCGGCTGTCAAACTACGCGCTTTGTGGAACGGGCCGTTTGGCCTCCACCGTCCTATCCGGCCATAGAAGAAGGTTTCGGCGCGCGCATGAAGTCCCCCAGCATGTTCCGAGGGCTGCTCTCGTTCAGCAGCATGACCATGATTTCGCGCGTCCTCGGTTTGGTCCGGGATATGTCGATCAACGCAGCCTTCGGCGCCAATGCGGCCACCGATGCGTTCTGGGTGGCATTCCGCATCCCCAATTTCATGCGCAGGCTGTTTGCCGAAGGTTCGTTTTCCACCGCCTTCGTGCCCGTGTTCACCGAGGTCAAGGAAAAGCGCAGCCACGCGGAACTGAAGGATTTGATGTCGCGCGTGTCGGGCACGCTGGGCGGGGTGTTGCTGCTGGTTACTGCGTTGGGCGTGATTTTTGCGCCGCAGGTCACCACGCTGTTCTCGCCGGGCGCGATCGAGATGCCGGATAAGTTCGAGCTGACCGTGGGGCTGCTGCGGCTGACCTTTCCGTTTCTGTTGTTTGTTTCGCTGACTGCCTTATCCGGCGGTGCGCTCAATAGCTTTCATCGGTTCGGCCTGCCGGCGCTGACCCCGGTCATCCTCAACCTGTGCATGATCGCGGGTGCCTTGTGGCTGGCGCCGCGCATGCACACGCCGATCATGGCGATGGGCTGGGCGATCATGGCGGCGGGCATTCTGCAGTTGCTGTTCCAGCTGCCTGCGTTGAGCCGGCTCGACTTGCTGACGTTGCCGCGCTGGGGCTGGAGCCATCCGGATGTGCGCCGGATCATGACGTTGATGGTGCCGACCTTGTTCGGTTCGTCGGTGGCGCAGATCAACCTGTTGCTGGATACGGTGATTGCCTCGTTGCTGTTCACCGGTTCGCAGAGCTGGTTGTCGCAGGCAGATCGCTTCCTGGAACTGCCGCTAGGCGTATTCGGCGTGGCGCTGGGTACGGTGATCTTGCCTTCGCTATCGCGGCACCACGTGGCGACGGACAGTGTGGGCTTCTCCAAGGCGCTGGATTGGGGTCTGCGCACGACGCTGCTGATCGCGGTGCCGGCCATGTTCGGCCTGATGCTGTTGGCTGAGCCGTTGGTGGCGACGTTGTTCCAGCACGGTCATTTCACGCCGTTCGATACGCACATGGCCACCTTGTCGATCTCCGCTCTGAGCTTCGGCCTGCCGGCTTTTGCGCTGGTGAAAGTGGTGTTGCCCGCGTTCTATGCACGGCAAGACACGCGGACGCCGGTGCGCGCGGGCGTGGCGTCGCTGGTATCGAACATGGTGTTGAACCTGATTTTTCTGGTGCTGTTGTTCGAGCTGTGGGCGCCCGCCGAGCTGAAGCAGGGGTCGTGGCTGGCCGGGCTCGCCAAAGTGCCGGGGCTGCATATGGCTCTGGGCATTGCCAGTGCATTGGCCAGCTATATCAATCTAGCGTTGCTCTGGCATTGGCTGAAAAAGGCGGGCGTGTATCAGCGTCAGCCGGGTTGGGCGCGCCATCTGCTGCGACTCGGGTTGTCTTGCGCGGTGATGATCGCGGTGCTGTTGCTGGGGTTGTGGCTGTGGCCGGACTGGACCGAGGTTTCCAAGTGGACCCGTGGCTGGCATTTAGCCGTGCTGGTGGCAGCAGGTGGGGCAGCCTATCTGGCGACCCTGTTCGCTACCGGTTTCCGCCTGCGCGAACTGCGCGGCGTATGACCCGCGGTCGCGGCGGGAACGACAAGTCAGCCGCTATACTCGCGCGATGATGAGACTTTCCAGGGATATCGCCGGCCCGTGCCTGGCACCCGGCGGTAGCGTGGTGGCTGTCGGCGCGTTCGACGGCCTGCATCGTGGTCACCAGGCACTGCTGACGCAGGTGCGCGAACGCGCGCAGGCGCTGGGTTGCACGCCGGTCGTGGTGAGCTTCGAGCCGCTGCCGCGCGCCTTCTTTTCCAAGGAGCCGGTACCGCGGCTGTCCAGCGTGCGTGAGAAGCTTCGGGGTTTCGGGGTTGCAGGTATCGAGCAGACGCTGCTGCTCCGTTTTGATACGGCACTCACGTCCATGCCCGCCGAGGACTTTGTGCGGCACGTGCTGGTGGAGCGGCTGGCTGCTCGTGAAGTGTGGGTGGGTGGCGATTTCCGCTTCGGTCACAAGCGGGGCGGCGATGTCGCCTTGCTGGAGGCCATGGGCGCCAGCCATGGTTTCGTGGCGCGCACTATGCCGCCGGTGCTGCTCGACGGCGCCCGCGTGTCAGCCAGCCGCGTCCGCATGCTGTTGGCGGCTGGCGAATTCGCCGGCGCGGCGCCACTGCTTGGCCGTCCCTTCGTGATGGAGGGAAAAGTCGAATACGGCAACCAGCTCGGCCGCACGCTGGGCTTTCCCACCGCTAATATCCATTTGCGCGAACGAGTGAGCCCGGTACACGGCATCTTCGCCGTGCGGGTAGGGCTGGGTGAGGGCGAGTGCAGTTGGCCCGGTGTGGCGAGCCTGGGCATTCGTCCGACCGTGAACGAGGTGGCCGAGCCGCTGCTGGAAGTCTATTTGTTCGACTTCGAAGGCGATCTCTACGGCCAGCGCATGGCAGTGGAGTTTGTCGCCAAGCTGCGGGACGAGATGAAGTTCGACGGGCTGGAAGCCCTGACCGAGCAGATGAACCGCGATGCCCGCATGGCGCGCGAGGTGCTCGGCATGAACCCACGCCTAGCCGAGGCGTGACGCAGCAGAATCCGGTAACGTTCCAGCTTTCGCCCGGCGCGCTGCCCGCGCCGGCAGAATTCAAGACGGTGACGGCCTGATGGCCGCGCCACGCAACCCCGACGGCACCCGAGCAATGACCCAGGACTACAAGAACACCATCAACCTGCCGCAAACGGACTTCCCGATGCGCGGCGATCTACCCAAGCGCGAGCCGGGCTGGCTGGCGGCATGGGAAAAGGTTGGCCGCTATGCGCAGATCCAGCAGCGCACGGCGCATCGCGACAAGGTGTTCGTGCTGCACGATGGCCCGCCGTATGCCAACGGTGTGATCCATCTCGGGCATGCGGTGAACAAGGTGCTCAAGGACGTTGTGGTGAAGTCTCGCCTGATGGCCGGCTTCCGCGCGCCCTACGTGCCGGGCTGGGACTGCCACGGCCTGCCGATCGAAATCGCGGTGGAGAAGAAGCACGGAAAGGCGGGCGACAAGCTCGACGCCGTGGCCTTCCGCCAGAAGTGCCGCGAGTACGCGCAGCAGCAGATCGATCTGCAGCGGACCGATTTCAAGCGTCTGGGCGTGCTGGGCGACTGGGAGCGTCCCTACCGCACCCTGGACTACAAGTTCGAGGCCGACATGCTGCGCGCATTGGCGCGCATCGTCGCCAACGGGCACGTAGTGCGTGGCGCCAAGCCGGTGTACTGGTGCTTCGACTGCGGCTCGGCGCTGGCCGAAGCGGAGATCGAATACGGCGACAAGGTGTCGCCGGCCGTCGATGTGGCTTATGACGCGGTGGATGCCAAAGCGTTGGCCGCCAAGTTCGGCGTGGATGCCGGCGACGCCATCGTCGCCGTGCCGATCTGGACCACCACGCCGTGGACGCTGCCGGAGAGCCAGGCGGTCGCGCTGGGCGCGGAACTGGAATACGCCCTGGTTGAGGCGGCGCCGCGCCATGGGCGTCGCATGCTGCTGGTGATCGCCACTGCGCTGGTCGAGAAGGCCATACAGCGCTACGGTATCGAACATGCGCTCGTGCTTGGCCACGTCAGCGGACAAGCGCTGGAAGGCGTGCTGCTGCAACACCCGTTCTATCCGCGCGAAGTGCCGGTGTTGCTCGGCGAGCATGTCTCGGCTGAGGACGGCACCGGCGCCGTGCATACCTCGCCTGATCACGGCGTGGAAGATTTCGTGGTGGGTCGCCGCTACGGCATCGGTACACTCAATTTCGTTGAATCGCGCGGCACCTATCGTGCCGACACACCGGCGGCTGATGGCTTGCAGTTGGCCGGGATGCACGTGTGGAAGGCCAACGACGCCATCGTCGAGGTGCTGCGTGGTCGTGGTGTATTGCTGGCCCACGCGAAGATCGAGCACAGCTACCCCAACTGCTGGCGCCATAAAACGCCGGTGATCTTCCGCGCCACGCCGCAGTGGTTCATCAGCATGGAGCAGGCCAAATTGCGCGAGACCGCGCTGGCCTCGATCAAGAGCGTGCGCTGGGTGCCGGGCTGGGGTGAGGAGCGCATTGCCGGCATGGTCGGCGATCGTCCGGACTGGTGCATCTCGCGCCAGCGCACCTGGGGCGTTCCGATCGCCCTGTTCGTGCACAAGGCGACGCAGGAGCCGCATCCGGATTCCGTCGCGTTGCTGGAGCAGGTGGCGAAGCGGGTGGAGCAGGGCAGTATCGATGCGTGGTATGCACTCGACCCGGCCGAACTGCTCGGCGACCAGGCGAACGACTACGAGAAAGTCACCGACGTGCTGGACGTGTGGTTCGACTCCGGCGTCACCCACTACGGCGTGCTCGGCCAGCGTCCGGAGCTGCAGCAGGGTGATGCCAAGTCGTACAAGGTGATGTACCTGGAAGGTTCGGATCAGCACCGCGGCTGGTTCCAGTCCTCGCTGCTCACGTCGGCCGCTATCCACGGCCAAGCGCCGTACGGCGACGTGCTAACCCACGGCTTCACCGTGGATGCGCAGGGTCGCAAGATGTCCAAGTCGCTGGGCAATGGCATCGAGCCACAGGACATCATGAAGACCTTGGGCGCCGACATCCTGCGCCTGTGGATTTGCTCCACCGACTACCGCAACGAAATGTCGCTGTCGGACGAGATCCTCAAGCGCGTCTCGGATATGTACCGACGCATCCGCAATACGGCGCGCTTCCTGCTGGGCAACCTCGAAGGCTTCGATCCGACGAAGCATTTGTTGCCGGTGGAAGCGTGCTTGCCGCTGGACCAGTGGGCTGTGCAGCAAGCGTATGACGTGCAGCAGGCCGTGGCGGCCGCGTACGACCGCTACGACTTCCCGGAGATCGTGCAGCGCGTGCAGAACTACTGCACCAATGAACTGGGTGCGTTGTATCTCGACATCACCAAAGACCGCCTCTACACCATGCAGACCGACAGCCGCGGTCGGCGCAGCGCGCAGAGTGCGATGTACCGCATTGCCGAGGCGCTGGTGCGCTGGCTGGCGCCGGTGCTGAGCTTCACCGCCGAGGAAATCTGGCAGGCGCTGCCGGGCGAGCGTGGCGAGAGCGTACTGTTCGAAACCTGGTACGAAGGCCTTGCGCCGACACAGGGCTCGCCGGAGCAGCGACGTTACTGGTCCGACCTATTGGCCATTCGCGACACCGCTTCGCGTGTGCTCGAAGGCATGCGCAAGGCTGAGCAGATCGGCGCCTCGCTGGAAGCGAAGCTGGTGATCCATGCCGACCCGGTTGTGGTGGCACGCTATGCGCCGGCTGCGGATGAGCTGCGCTTCTTCTTCATTACTTCCGACGTACGCCTGGATGTGGCCGGTGGGCAGCCGGAAACGGCGGTGCTGTCCGAGCTGGAGGGCGGCGACGTGTGGGTGTCGGCTACGGTCACCAGCGCCGCCAAGTGCGTGCGCTGCTGGCATCGTCGCGACGACGTGGGCCACCACGCCAATCACCCGGAATTGTGTGGCCGCTGCATCAGCAATGTGGATGGGGCGGGTGAGGATCGGCGCCGGTTCTGATGACCAGTGCTGAGATCTCTGGAGAGCCGCGATTGAAGGGCGGCTATGGCAACAGGACATCATGAGCAACCAATCCAACGCACTCCGCTGGCTCTGGCTTTCCGCCATCGTCATTGTGCTCGACCAGGCCAGCAAATTCTGGGCGCTGGATGCGCTTCAGCCAGCGGGCTTGCCGCATCCCGTGATCCCGGGCTTCCTCAACTGGACCCTGGCGTTCAACACCGGTGCCGCCTTCAGTTTCCTCGCCGATGGCGCGGGTTGGCAGCGTTGGTTTTTCGTGCTGCTGGCCGTGGTGATCAGCGCCGTGCTGGTGGTCTGGCTCAATCGCACCGAGGGTCGCGACTGGCGCACAGCGCTGCCTCTCGGGCTGATCGTCGGCGGCGCGCTGGGCAACCTGATCGACCGGCTGCATGCAGCCCAGGTGACCGATTTCATTCAGGTCTATTACCGCGATTGGCATTATCCGGTGTTCAACGTCGCCGATTGCGCCATTTCGGTGGGTGCGGTGCTGTTGATCGTGTTCGGTCTGTTCGCCGGCAAGCAGACTGACGCCGTGCGATAATTGGGATGTTCAGCACCGTGCCGGCATCGGCACCGGCGCAGCCCGACCGGGCATTCGACAGCCGAGGCATCTTTTGGACATCCTGCTAGCCAACCCCCGCGGATTTTGCGCCGGCGTCGACCGCGCCATCGCCATTGTCGAGCGTGCGCTCGAATCGTACGGTGCGCCGATCTATGTGCGGCACGAAGTGGTGCATAACCGCTATGTGGTCGACAAGCTGCGTGCCGGCGGTGCGGTATTCGTCGAGGAGCTGAACGAAGTGCCGGACGGCTCCACCGTGATCTTCAGCGCGCATGGTGTGTCCAAGGCCGTGCGCGAAGAGGCCGATCGCCGTGGCCTCAATGTGTTCGACGCTACCTGTCCGCTGGTGACCAAGGTGCATATGGAAGTCGCACGCCTGGGGCGTACCGGCCGCAGCGTGGTGTTGATAGGCCATGCGGGGCATCCGGAGGTCGAAGGCACCATGGGGCAGTGGAATCCGGCCAACCAAGGCGAAATCCTGCTGGTCGAATCGGTGGAATGCGTCGCGACGTTGCAACCGAAATTCCCGCATGCGCTTTCCTACGTCACTCAGACCACACTGTCGGTCGATGACACCAAGGCGATCATTGCCGCACTGCGCGAGACATTCCCCGACATCGATGGGCCGCGCAAGGACGACATCTGCTACGCCACGCAGAACCGTCAGGACGCCGTGCGTCGGCTGGCCGATGCGGTGGACCTGATGCTGGTGGTCGGCTCCGTCAACAGTTCCAACTCCAACCGCTTGCGCGAGCTGGCCGAGAAGCAGGGCGTGCGCTCGTTCCTGATCGACGGTGCCGAGCATATCGAGCGCAGTTGGCTGGAAGGCGTCGAACATATCGGCCTTACCGCTGGCGCCTCCGCTCCGGAAAAGCTGGTGCGCGACGTGATTGCCCGCCTGCAGTCCTGGGGCGCCGGTGAGGTTCGCGAGCTGGACGGTGAAGCCGAAACCATCACCTTCGCCCTGCCGAAGGAGCTGCGCATCGCCGGGAGCAATACCCCCGCCGGTCTCTGACGACCGTATCCAGCGGATTTACCAAGAAAAAAGCCCGCATCGCTGCGGGCTTTTTTCGGTATGGCTGGTGCCGGAAACAGGAGTCGAACCTGCGACCTACGCATTACGAATGCGTTATAGTACTTATATTATTCAAACAGTTATCTATTTAACTAGAATTGATGGCACACTTTTGTCACATCCATGGCAAGGGCTTCAGGCATGGCAACTTTTCGGCGTCGAGGTCGGTATTCGTGGCAAGTACAGGTGCGCAAACGTGGGTGGCCACCCCAGAGCAATACCTTCGAAACCAAAGCCGAGGCCGAAGCCTGGGCCGCCATGATCGAGTCAGAGATGAACCGTGGGGTGTGGCTCGATCGCAGCGAAGCAGAGAGCACCACGCTAGGCGGGCTTCTGGACCGCTACGAAGCGGAAGTGATGCCGGCATTGAAGGGAGCCATTAGAGAACGGTCTGTGCTCAACCTTTGGCGGCAGACGCCCTTGGCGAAACGCACAGTGGCGACCATCCGAAGCGGCGATCTTGCGCAGCAGCGCGACGCCTGGCTGGCCGATGGACTGGCTCCGGCCACAGTGTTGCGGCGCTTGGCGCGTCTGTCACATCTGTTCAATACCGCGCGAAAGGAGTGGGGCATGGAGAGCCTATCCAACCCCGTCGAGCTTGTGCGCAAACCTACGCCCAACAACGCGCGCACGCGCCGCATCGTGACGCCGAAAACCAACGCGCGACGCCTTGAACGAGCGCAAGACGAACTTTCGCGCATCATCGAGGCCAGCGAGTCGCGCATGCTGCCCACCATCATCACGCTGGCTGTTGAAACGGCGATGAGGCGTGGCGAAATTGCCACCCTGCGTTGGGAGCACGTCGACCTGGACCGGCGTGTGGCACATTTGCCTGAAACGAAGAATGGCAACAGCCGCGATGTGCCGCTGTCGCAAGCGGCCCTGGATGCGTTTGCTGTGTTGCTGCCGAATCAAGGGGGCGATGCACGGCGGCGCAAGACGCTGGCCATGCCCTCCTCGCTAAGGGGGCCGGTCTTTGCTGTCCATCCAGACGGCATCACACAGGCTTTCGAGCGTGCCTTACAGCGGGCTCGAAAAGCATACGAACTGGAATGCGAGGAACACGGACGCGAACTAAAGCCCAATTTCCTGAGAGACTTGCGATTTCACGATCTTAGGCATGAAGCTACTTCTCGCCTCGCTTCGCGCTTTCAGCTCCACGAGCTAGCAAAGATTACTGGTCACCGTGACACACGAATGCTTCTGCGGTACTACCATCCGGACGCAGCAGATCTAGCGAAGCGGCTGGGGTAAGTGCTTCTAACGACATCATGAGGTCAGCATGACACAGTCGAAGAATGTTGATTCTCTCCTCGCCCACACTCCGGCGATTGTGGCAGCTGGGGAGCGTGCGGCGGCGGAAGCGGTGCGGCGGGCAAAGGCCAACGGCCTGAACATCCATTACATTGAAGATGGCTACCTCATCGAAGAAGCGCCAAACGGCAGCCGCAAGGTACTTAAGCCAATAGATCCTGTCGGTTAGTCAGCATACGATGGATTTCGCCCGAGGCATGCAGTAGATCGTGAACTACGGGGCGATGTTCGCAAGCTTGTCCAAAAGCACGCCCTTGACGACAGCGATGGCAAATTCGCGCGCTTGACTCACATCCTCGTCCGGAATGCCCCAAGTACCGTCGTGCACGATCCGACTGCGGATGTAGTACATTTTTTTGGCGCCGGCCGCCAGGTTCTTTGACCAAGGGTGCGACGATCCAAGGTGCTCAGCAATGCTGATCTCGTGAGACTTCACCAGATTCTTGATCTGGTTCTGAATGGAAATCGTGCGCTGTTTTTTAATGTGCATGATCACGCTGTCGACCATGGCAGCATGAGCACCTCCCATTTCTCGAAGCTTCGCAGATTCGATTGCCTCCCCAATGTCGGACAGTGCCTGGAGCTGCGCCGATGGCAATGGCTCCTCTTCACACAGCGCCTCTAGGCACGTCACGAAGCCAACGTATTGAGCCGTCCAAAAGGGTATTGCTGCGGCAGCGATGTAGGTCTGAATCGCGACTGCCAGCCTGCCCTGCAAGGGTTCCGCAATGGCGGCAGCCTTACCCAGCGTGTCGGCCAATTGTTCATCGGTCATCTGAGGATGCCATTGACCGACAAAGGCCCCGCTGTCCCAAACGTTTTGATGCTCAGGGACGATGCAAGGCATGTAGAGGAATGCGAAGGCATCGATGCGCCGGCCATCGCCGTCTATTAGTACCTCCGCACCCGACTGATCCAGAGGCTGCTGTTCCATATGGAAGAACAAGGGGTACAGGCGATCGACGCACAGGGTGGCCAAATAACGCGTGGATTTTAGGAAGGCCTCTTTTGCCCCTGCTTCGCTATCGAAGGGACCGATGCGCAGCTGCTCCCAACCTTCGCCTTGAGTGGCTGCCACGTCGACTCCGAGTTTGGCACTCAAGTTTCCGGCAAGTTGGCGCATATCGATGGGAAGCGCCAACTGGTGAAAGCGCACAGGTAAGTAGAGCGTGTAGCGAGCTGCTCCTTGTCCCGCGCTGATCCGTTTCATGCTTGCCCCCATTGCGCCTCGTGATGCTTGCCAGCCATTTACAAAAGCTCGTCGATTGGGATGCAAGTTTTGTGGCGCTGCGATTGCTTTCTCAAACGCTTCCCCCGTTCTTCTGCCAGCGTGCGCTTTGGCGTACCCAGTAGTCGGGCTTCAATCCAAGAAATCCACCCTTCCACTAACCACGCTTTGTTCGCTGCGCCGACCGTCGCTTGCTTCGAGAAACGCGAAATCGATGGTCTGCTTCACGATGCGCACGGTCCCTTCGTAGGAAACGGCACCGACGCCGAAGAAAAGAAAAACAAGCAACCCGCCAAAGATATCGGTCGTTGCCTCCCGCCGCGTGATGTCGGAGATCCCGGACGCGAACACCCAGTGCGATGTAGCCCAGGCAAGCCCTGCCCAACACAGCCCCAAGAGCCATTGGATGCGCGTAATACGCTGCGTAGCGGCGGCATCCAACGTCGCGACACCCGCTTGAAGCAACTTCATGGTCGCTTCATCGGGTGCAATGGATTTGATGTGCGCAGCCAGTGCTGCAACCTGCGGCGGGCGAATCCCCAAGCGCGTGGAGCGACTTGGAAGGCGAAAGAGAACCGAGCCGGTCGCCATCAACCCAGCGACAACCCAACCCTGTGAAGGGTGAAGGCTTACGGCAGAGCCACCGCCAGTCGCCCACATCAGAGCCGCAATAAGGCACCACCAGACGGGCACCAGGAACAGCGCGAGAACGAACGTCGCGAGGCGCTCTTGAACACCAACAAGGACAAACCAAGGTGCATGCACGATGGTGTCCAACGCGGATTCCACGTGCCGCCATCGAGTCTTAAAGCGAGTGCCAATAACAAGGTGCTCGGCCTCGCGAACGATAGAAACCGTATCCTCAAAAATCGTCATTTCCATTCCCCCGAGCTGTCATCCCAGACATTCAACATGTTCATCTCGATGCCCAACGAGATGAATGTCGACGGATGTCAGCCCCGTCTTGCTCCGGGGCTGACACCGTTTCCGCTTACTTCTTTTTCGACCCACCCTTGTGCTTCGCTTGCGCCAGGTCCGAGCCAGCGACCGACTTCACGGTCTTGCTGGTCTTGGGGCTGCTGAGCAACTTGCTCGCCTTGGTGGCATCTTTCTTACTGGTCGTCATACGTTCGTTCCCTTCGGCCATGTGAGCCGGTCATTCAGTAAAGGATTTGGGCGCATGCCGACCACGTGCTATAGATAGCCCTCTGGCCGAGGGTTATCTCTTGGTCAGTGCACCCGAGTTGGGTGCCCACCATGGCCTTTGGTCAGTCCGGCCTCGAAAACGGGGCTGACCAGGGGCCTTCTTTTTTTACGGCATCCAGCGGGTAGGCAAGCACTGGATGCCGACGACTAATGTCATACGCATGGTCACCTCCGTCCTTATCAAGTGGCCTGTTCGTTTTCGACAGGCGGAGGAGGCACGCTCGCGTTTCCTTCGCCCGCAGCTGCCGCAGCCTGTTGTGCGGCGACCTGGGCTGCCCGCTCCGCAGCCCAATGGGCCCAAAGGGTATCGAGTTCGGCGCTTGCCCCAACTTCCGCGACCCGATCCCGAAAGCGACCGTAGAGCCCGTCTTGAACCATCTTGTTGCCGCGCATCCACTCGACAGCCGCGTTGGGATTCAACAGCAGCACGTAATGGAAGTCACCTGAAGGCCCGGCCTTTGAGAGCAGGAACTGGTGGTCCCGCAAACACTTCATGCGCCGCCGCCAGGTATCCGTCGCACGAGCACCCGTAAAGCCCGCCTCGGCCGCAAACGTCGCGGGGTTCTCGATGACCACCAATGGACCATCGGGGGACCGTGCCCAGAGGCAAAAGAGGGTATGGCCTGCTGGCTGGCCCTTGGACTGATGGTCGATGGCTTCCATCGCAATGGGCAACGTTCGGGGAACGGTGGTAAAGCCGAACGTTGCCTTGCGCCGCCAAAGCCATGCTTCGGGGATGTGCGGAAAATGGAGCTGCATGAGGGCAGCGGCGCGTTCCGCCATGCCCGCTTGCCGTGCCCGGTTTTGCCTGAGGTTGACCATTTGCTGACCGCCGTGCCTTCGTTGGGCATCACTGTCGCATTCAGTACCGATTCGCCGCCACCCGTTTCGGCGCACACTAGAACAGGTGGCTTCGCCATACGGAACGTATGCCTGAGACCCCTAGGACGTCAACAAATCAAAGCACCACGATAAACTGAGCACGCATGATTCCGCACACAATAACGCGAATAAATTTTAATAATCAATCATTTAAATAAAATATCTTGTGCTCGTGTGCTCCAGTTCTCTTGGTACTCTTCGTTCTCCTCGTGCTCCAGGGGTTTCCAAAGGGGGCACTCCCTAGCCGTCCGCGCAAAATCTGTGAGTTCCATGAGCTTCAGATTCCATGAAACCAGCATCAGCGCTTCGCCAGTTCCTTCACGTAGGCGCGCGCTGAAATCCAGGGTTCGCTAAGGCCCGCCGCGGGGGCATTGGTCATATCCGCAACACCGCTCTCCTCCAGAACCGGCAGGCGCACCACCGGAATCTGCATGACACCGCCGGTGCAAAAAAAAGGCGGCAAAAGAGCCGCCCTTTTCGACCAAAATCACAATGTATTCGTCACTCGTCGTGATGAAGCGATAGACCTGGCGCATCGATAGAGCCACCGTCATGTGGTAACTGCGGTGGCTTGACGCGTCTGATTGCGTCTTGGATCTGCCCGACACCGGCGTCGGCGTGCTGGTGACTGCTTAGCGGTAATGGCCTGATGTCAGCCACAGATACCGGCGTTGTCGTAGACGTCGCTGACGGGTCCAAGCCCGACTGCGGTCCCAATGGCGCACCCTGTGGAGAACTGTTGTTTCCCGCCGGAGGCGGCGCGGTTGGATTGGGCTGACCACCCGATACCCCGCCGACGGGATCACCAACGCCGTTGAAGCCCGGAGTAGTACCGACGATTGGCGAAGCGGCACCGGCGCCAGCCTCACGCACTCCCTGCGCCTGTGCATCCAGGCGATTCGCTGCGCGCGTGCCGAGATTGCCGACATCTTTGCCGAAACGGTCGACTGCATGATCCGATCGCTTATCCAAACCGACCTTGGCGCGCATGCCTTGGCCTGCTTCCGCGCCGGCCGCCCGCATCGCATGACCGAGGCCTGCGCCCAAGCCCCTCCAGCCCGTCATGCCCTGCGCGGTTGCGAGACCCTGGCCAGCAACGACAGCCTGCGTGGCGCCCTTGAGGGTGCTCCCTGCTGCGGCACCGGCGGCACCACCCAACGCGGCACCTGCAGCCGCAGCTGCGCCACCCGCAGCTGCCAATCCAAGCAAATCACCAGCACCGAGATTGAGGCTTCCGCTCACGATGGAGCTGGCCAGCGCCGGCACCTTCCAACAGAGCAAAGCGAATACAGCGGCACCGCCCAGAATGAAGAAGGAGTTTGGGAAGAAGTTCTGGCCAACTTTCGTATACGTCAGCAGATCCGACCACTGCTCAGCGAAGTGCATGCCGATGGCAATGACCAGGTGCAGCACGAGGAGCTTGACGCCAACCGTAATGCCGAACATCAGCGATTTCGTTGCAAAGTCGCGTGTATACGACAGCGCACCGAACGCTAGCATCGCCGGAGAGATCGCCATGATGATCGCGGCCTCGATGATCGTGATCATCTGAATCGCCGCAGCAGCGACAAAGCAAAGAACCAAGGCAAGTGCTACCAGCAACGAAACCAAGCCAACGGTGGGTACTTGCGCCCAACTCAGTTTTCCAACGGACTCAAGGATATGGAACATACAATCCATGCCGACCGCCGCAACCGTCGAAGCAGTTGGTGGTTTGGTCTGCGTAGCTGCTTGGCCGACCTCTTGAAAGTAACTCGTGATCATGTCGAACACGTGTGGCGCGTTCTTCACTGCCCAGAAGAAGAACGAGATCACCATGAGCTGCCGGACGATGATCGCTGGCAGGGACGCAAAATTATCGGCGTTCTTGAGATAGTTCATCAGCAAGGCGAGCGCAAAGCCGATGATCGACAGCCAGCCAAGTAGCCGACTAGCGACCCCGGTAATGCCATCGATCCACTTTGTTGATTCACCCACGTACTGCGTTGTGATTCCATCAAAGAAGTTATTCACATCGGGCACGCCAGTCGCTGTAGGCAAGCCCGGTGGTGCAGAGTTGCCGGCGTCTTGTGCCCACGCGGCGCCTATGCCAGTGCTGAATGCGAGCATCGCTGCTAACAGGGCATGCAGCACCTTGGGAAACAATCTGGTAATCATCGGGCCACCTCCGGTGCGGAAGTTGCCGGGGCTGGACGTGTAGCGTGGCGCAACACGTCGAAGCTCGATTCGTTGGACTTATATTTCGATGATTGCTTGGGCGGCGCGTGGAAATCCGATAGCGGATTCTTTTGCTCTGGAGCTTGTTGAGACGGCGATGAGCATCCGAACAAGCCAGTTAGCGTAAAGCCAATGATGAGAGCTAAAGCTTTGGATTTCATGAGGGTGGCCTTCTATGGAGAGCGAGTCACTGCTCTTGTTTGAGCAGAGAGAACTGGCTCGTTCCACCGATCTACGCCTTCCCCATAAACGGGTCTGCGGGCCACCGCTTGGCGCTGCCTAGCGCCAGGCTGTCAAAAACTAATCTTCGGCAGGGAACGTAACATCATTCAAGTTACTGTCGCAATTACATTGGCGCTTGGTTCCGCGTTCTCCTCCAGTTGCGAAACTGTGTGTGTTCGTCAATGAAGCCAAGAAGCATGGATTCTGCCACTTGGTCTGCGGATCCTTTGATTCCGTCGACCTGCTTCAAATAGCGAATGTAGTCGTTAATCAACAAGATCGTGTTCGGATCACTGATTTCGATATCCACAAAACACCTCCATTGCGTGGCTTGGGAAATGTCGTGTCGAGGTAATGCGACACAACGATGGATATTGCTTCAATAAGTCATTTTCTGCAACGATCTTTGTCGACTTTTTAATGGATATGTGCCCGCAGTCCGTGGGGTTTTGTGGGTCGATGTGCTTGGCCAGTAAATCCATCCAGGTGAACTTTGCCGTTAACGGCAAAGTTGGCAGCGGCACCCTGTCGAGTCGAAGTGCTGGAAGTGTGCCGTTAACGGCACGGTTACCGACAAGGGTTCTTTCGGGTCGAAGTACGGAATGTTTGCCGTTAACGGCAAAGTCGGATGCATCAGGAACGGGAGTGGAGCGCCTGTTGGAACTCCGTAAGGGCGCCGCCTCCCCCTTGCATCATTTCCGGGATCTGACGAATGAGCCGATCGTATCGATCGGCCGCAGAGGCTGCCGATGCGTCTACGGCCTCTCGCGGAACCGGTGGCGTGTGCATGAAGTAGCTTCGGAGATAGCAGTCGAACATGGCTGTTAGGAGCTGGACTTCATTGCGACCCTGCATCACATCCTTCAGTACGCGAGTGAGGGTGGCAGCTATACGGGCCTCCATCTCGTCACGAGAGTCCCGCTCGGCATTGGCTTTGAAGTACTGAGCTAGCGCCTCACAGACGATGTCTGTCCTAGCTCCAATTACTCCTCTCTCATCAACCGCATCCTCCAGTTGATGGCTTAGATAATCAGGAATGCGAACGCTTAGCTTGAATGGCATCAAATTCCCCTGTCGGACGTTGTCGGACAATCAGCATTGACGTGTCCGACGGTTAATATCCGTCAAAACAGTAACTAATATTGTAATGGAGGATAAATGTCCGACACCCTTTATGTTCCACTATTGCTTTGGTCTGTTCGCGTGAGTCTTAGCTAAAAGAGGGCGATGAGAAAAATGTGCGCCGATCCACCTGATAGATTTTTTTATAGGATGGTTGAGTGCCAACTTTTCCGTTAACGGCAAAGTCTGGGGAAGCAATCTGCTCGATGGCGTGCAGCGAACTTTGCCGTTAACGGCAAAGTCGATGTGGGGAACCGTTGATCCCGAGGTAGGGAAGTTTGCCGTTAACGGCAAACTTCGTGCTGCCGACTTTTTCCGCCTCGCCGCAAGCGGCGAAAAAAATTCGACGTCGTAGAAGGAAGTTTTGCCGTGACACGGTGGCGCTGCACCGCGAGGGCGAGATTCACCAAGCCCTGGAAGCCGACAATCCGCAGACCCGACAGGAGGTCGTGCCGCGGGTGGCTACGCTCAAGGGAACGTGTCGAGGTCCGCGATATAAGCGGCCAGGCGATCCATAGGCGTCGAACACGGCAGGGGACGCCTGCGGGGCCATGTAGTCGGCTTGATCCGCGATCTTATCGGTCACGCGACGAGACACGATGACCGTATGAAGCATCACCATCGGTGACTTACGTTCGCGGCCGACGACGACGCATGAGTTCGGCACGCATCTGCGCGACGGTTATGCCCTTCGACGGATCGGCGACCAGCTCGTGGTACGCCGGCATGACTTCCTCACGCAGCCATTTCTCCATGGCCGCATCGCGTGCCTGCAACGCGCGTAGGCCGTCGCTGATTACCGCGCTGGCACTGGCGTACTGGCCCGAGCCAACCAGCTTTTCGACAAACTTGGCTTGTTCTTCGGGCAGCGAGATGCTGAGTTTCTGACTGACGGCCATGGCACGGGCTCCGAAGCAATTCGGTTTCAAAGGGCAGTTTTACACGTATCCCGGCTGACCCCCATCCGGA
The DNA here is from genome assembly GCF_026283965.1 of Dyella subtropica. Lineage (GTDB taxonomy): Bacteria > Pseudomonadota > Gammaproteobacteria > Xanthomonadales > Rhodanobacteraceae > Dyella_D > Dyella_D subtropica. The sequence continues at coordinate 248,479 of NZ_JAPDPD010000001.1, read as the reverse complement.
GCGTTAAGATCTTTTATATAGAAGTTATATCGCGCGCGCGCGTTACGGTTTCTAGAAACTAGTGGTAGCAAGGGCTATCGACGTGGTTGTGCACCTAAAAGCACGAATTGGGGTGCATCTAAATGCACATGCCAATCCACAAGGCCGTGCACCTGAAAGCACGAGGCAATTCACACACGAGACAAGCTTTTCCACAACCTCCAGGCACGTGCTTTTAGATGCGCTTGGCCCTCCCGGATTTCCGTGTATGGGCCTTTGTGCGGGCCCTGGCAGACGAGTAAGGTAAGCCATTCATCATGGCCTCGATCTCGGCACGGTAGCCCTTAGGTCCATTGGCGTAGAACGTCACAGCATCAGCCTTAGCGTCAAATGCCATGCGGTAGTCGGGTAGCTCACCAGAGTCGGCCAAATGACGCATATCGATACGGAAGTTCCTGAGAGGGGCGGCACTACCACTCTTTTCGTGCAATGTGGCGACGCTGGCCTTCCAGCTTGACTGGTTGCCACAGTGCTTGCGGGCTAGTTCGTAGATGCGGCGGTCCAAGGGTCTCCGCAGCCGGAAGTAGTCGCGACTGAGGGTCAGGACGCGCATGGCATCAACTGATCGAAACAGCCAGTCGGGTAATGTCACCTCTACAGCGACCATGCGTTCATCATCATCACGTTCGATGATCCTGGCGGAATCGACCAGTCCGAAGAACCCGCGTTCGCGTTTGCCCGACGTCTCGATGTTCGTTTCTATGCGCGTGCCAGTGAGTCGTGCAAGCATCTCTCCCAGGCGGACATAGGCGCGGCCGCTGGTGTCGCGGTTGGTCGTGTGCAAGAAATCGTAGGCAGTGAAACGAACTGTGCGTGCAATCTCGCGGCCACGGTTTTTTGCCTCGACCAACTGGCTGATGCAGTAGATCCATAGGTCTTTATCATGAATTGTCGCGCAGCCATCGACGCCGGGCTTAACGGTCACCCTGATTCCTTTTCGCTCGTATATGCGTATGCGACGGTCGCCAGCGCGCAAAGCGAACAGTGGGTGCTCCATACTTGCTACGTCGTCCTTTAGCGAAGCATCAAGAATGTCTGCGACGAAGAAATCGCATTGCTTGTGTTTGTCTGGCGCAAGGCGTGAATGCGTGGATACGGACGCATGACAAGCCTCGCCAGCCGACACCGATGGTGTCGGCTCGACGATGAAGGCTTGCATGGCTCACACCTTGGTTGTGGCTTTAGGAGGATTGGGATAGTCGCCGCTAGGCTTGCGGCGCTGGTTTCGCGACCGTGCAACCTGCTCAGCCTTGGTTGGGCGTCCTCGCCGCGGCCGCTTGTTGCTCGTGTCATCCACAACGCCAGAATGGCCGAGGGCATCGACGTGGTCGGCTAGCCAGCGCTCTACATCTTCCATACGCCAGAGCAACCGTTTGGTGCTTGGCAAGCGGCAGATTGGAGGAAGGGAATGAGGTTTTCGTGTCGCGTCGCAGCGGATGCTGGCCACGGACTTGTGGATATATTGGGAAAGCTGCTCAACGGTAAGAAGGGCTTGCATGGGGCGTAACCTCTCCGTCCGTGCCCAATAGATCAGGCACGGGCGGATGAGTGCGCGGCAGTCATAACGCCCTGGCATTCGAGCCAATAACCCGTCGGACTAGCCAATCCTCGGGTGGGTGCATTGATGACGGGGTTCTGCCCCAAGTTTCCCTGCTCTCCTGGCGAACTGTTCCATTTCTCCGGCCTCATCCTGACCGGCGGACAGTTCGACTTGCTCTTCAGGCGATTGCCTCGCGGCATCCTTTCTTACCGACCGTCTACTTCCGCTTTTCGACGGGTGGCCACTGAACAGGCTGTTGCTCTGAATCCATCGTTGAGGGGCGAGCTCAGTACGATTTCAGCAGCTCAAAGCAACGAGACCTTCAGCGCATTGACCTTAGGGTATCAGCAGTTTTTAGCATTGTCATGCAGTTGACCGACACCGAGTCACGACTTCTGCTTGGCCAATTTGGCGGCTCTTTTTTCGAGACGCCTCCGTATGCGTTCGGCTTCCCGCAGCGCTTCTTCGCGTTTCAATTCGGCGTCACATTTCTCTACCAAATCTGATGCCGCGATATCACGGTGATCTCGGGACTCAATAGTCAACTCCGCGTAGCCGGCCAGGGCGAGAAACCCTGAATCTAAAGCTGCGCGCTTAATTGCTTGCTCAAGCTTGATATCCGTAAGATGGAAATCCCACGATTGAAGATGCTGGTCGTTGAGTTGCAGCCAATATGCGCTGTCGCCATCGACGGCTGTCTCGCGAAGCATCGCATCCTGTGCAATCAACTGAGACCGGGTTTCTGCCAGCAGGCCAATCAGTCTGTTGGCAAAGCGGCACAAAACCTCGGCGTCGGCGCTGGGGATAACTATTGCGTCTTTGCTGTGCGGCAACATGGCTCTGGCTTGACCTCATCGATCGAGACGAACGCGAAGTCGTCGTGCTCGCTCACGGAAGGCAGTTTCACCGCCCTCGAGAATGTCACAGACGGCCTTCCGAATTGCAGCGCTTTCCAGTCCGCCAGCCACGTAGCTAATGGCAGGAAGACCACCAGACGGGTGTGGGCCAGACTCGGCCACGATGATCTGATCAGCGTCCGTGTTTATGACGAGGTTGGCGTTATGAGTGACCATGATGACTTGGCGCTTGGCCTTGGCCGCAATGAATAGCGCAACCAACTCGTCGAATACGGACTTCGGATCGAGATTCTCCTCTGGCTGATCGATGATCAGCGGACGATCGTCCGAATCATCGAGGGCAAGATAGAGCAACAAAAGTACGATGCCCCGCGTGCCGGGCGAAAGCTTTCGGATGTCGAGACCGTCATAAGAGATCTCATAGCGCACTGTTATGTGATCGGTGCTAAAGAGCCAGTGTGCAAACTGCTTGGACCAGGCGCGAAATTCCGCCTGTTGTGTTGGGGCGTATGGCGCATGAGACAGAATATCCTTGAGGTATTTAGCCATAAAGGCTGTCATCGCGGATTGAACGTCCACTGCCGAGCCACTCTCCCACGCTGATTTGAGCGCCTGCGTTGCCTCCGAAATCAGCGAGCCGCGACCGTAAAACGGTCCGGCTTTCCGCCTGTCGAGGAGTTCTTCCTCAGCGAATGTGCCCCATTTTTCGACATCGGCGATCCGGCGAACCGAGAAGCGGAGCCTATTGAGGGTGCCTGATGATGCCGCGAGACGCTCCATCAATGGCACATAAAGGTTCTCAAGAGCGTTCTGCTCATTGATGATCGCGTCGAAGATCCGGCCATAAGTGTCATCGCGCTCGTTCTGAAGGTCCCGTCTGCGAGCTGCCGCCCCCTGTGCGTCCGTAAGCCGCACTTCAAGAGATTGCAGCGCAGAACTCTCCTGGGCAATGCGACCGACAAGTGCCGAGTATTGATCGCGAACAAGCTTATCGGCGCCAAAAAGTGCTTCAAGTCTTGCCATTTCCGCTGCAATCGGTGCGAGCGGAAGTGTGGCTAGATCGATGTTGTCGGCGATCAATGGAACGTTCGGATCTCCGGGGGGTGAGGGCGTGCCGTTGAGACTGGCGATTTGCTGATCTGCCCATGCGATGTACGCGGATAGGCTCTTGTCTACGTCTCCCTTGTAGATCAAGAGAAACGCGTCCCATTGGCTAGCATCCATGCCGCTGTTGGAGTGGCGCGCCTGGGTTTGGCGGAGTATCTCCGGAGCGCGAGTTGCTCGCATGCTCTGGACCTCGTCTTGCAAGGCGACGAATGAGCGACGTCGATTGCCAAAGGTCTGGATTCTGCCTCTGAGCTTTTGTGCTGCTTCACTGAGCTGGGTGTGCCGGGCAACCTGTGCTTCAGTTCCCTTGACCACGAGCTTGGCGAGATCCGCGTTGTAGTCGGCGACTAGCTTCTTCTTCTGATTCACCTGCGCCGTAAGCGTCGCGACGAGAGCCTCCTTCTCAAACTCTGTGCTAATGCGATCGGAGATGTCGCCGATCGCGTCGGTTTCTCGCTCGCGGGCGCGCCTAAACCTTGCAGTCTGCTGGTCGCGCAGCTCAGCAAAGTCAATCGCTCCGTCGCGATCATCTGGGGCATGCGACTCGAAAATTACCCTCTCGATCTCATCAACGAGGCCGTCCGTGACACCTTTCGACGAACACAACTCCTCGACGAACTGCTGGGACAGATAGCGCGCCCGCGGAAAAGACATGTGTCCGCCGGCATCGCTGCCATTGAGCGCGCGCGTGACAGTTGCGCCACCAGCCCATGTGAGTGTCGTTGCCGCGTCGCCAATTAGCTTGCGTGCTCGAGCAAGAAAGGAAGGACTAATGTGCTCGTCTGCATACCACCCCGAGGGTGGGATCGCATCGCAGCCTGCCGCGATCACGTCGGCCAAGGCGGTTTTGCCTGAGCCGCGTGCGCCAATGATTGCCACGAGGCCCGGATTCAGTGGGATGTCGGTCGTGGTCGCCCATTCTGCATCAGTCATCTTTACGTGCGAGATGACTTGTGATGGCATCGCCGACTGAGGGGGCTCCTCGCCGATATATGCGCGGCCCTCGGGATCGATGCACGCCTGGCGGAGGGCATCGAATTCCAGAGCGCCCTTGATCCAAGAAAACCGCATACCGACGGGCTGTCCAACTGACTTTTGGTCATGGGAATCGCTGCCGTGAAGGCAGGGCTTGCAGCCGTCATATCGGGCGCGCAGCTCTTCGACGGATACGCCGGGTCGCTGGCCGAGCCAGAACTCCCGCTGGGCAGGGCTGCTCGAAAAGATGATATGGGCGAACTTCTCAATCTCCTGACGCATGGTGGCGTCAGCGGCCTGCCTCAAGCCTGAAGTGCCATCCCCGGCTCCGCCAGCGACGGCGATAAGGATGTTTTCCTTTGCCCATTCGCTTTCATAAATGACTTTACGCAATTGGTCAAAATTAACTTTGAATTGCGTTGCACCATGCCTAAGGGCTGCGCCGTCATCGACGATCGCCGGATCGGCGCGCTTTCCGATTTTGATCAATTCGTCGCGCGTGCAGTCGAATCGGTCGTTATAAGCGTGAAACTGCAGGCGCTTGAGGATGCGCGTGACTTCTGCGATGTGATCGGGATCTTCTGGACTGACCAACAGGTGAATGTTGACAAAGCCAGATTTTGCCGCAACGTCTAGACGTAGCTCTATGTTGGGGAAGAGCAGGCGTACATTGGGAAGTCGGCCAGCGGCCTTGTGCTTAAGAACTTCTTCGTAGCTGTCCGTGACATAGTAGTCGGTGACTGCGATCGCCTCGATTGTTGGTGTTGAACCTTCAAGTGTCGTTAGGTAGGCACCCCATGGATCGGTGGCGCCAAACTGGTTGTTGAGGACTGTGCCGGGCGCATGGATATGCGGCTCCCATCGGTGCCATTCCGAACCACGACTGATCATTTATCCCCCGTCCGTTGGCCTAACTGCTTAGCTATGGTATGTGAACCTACGGCCTTTGGAGGCAATGGTCACACAGCCTTCCTTGTCGTCTTTGGGCGTCCCCAGCGCGAGCCTATCGGGAACCCCATGCGGTTGGCTGAAAAATGCTGAGCAAGAACTTGCCGCGAAAGTGGCAGCGCTCGGGTCAAGGGGGGTAAATGCGGTGATCGGTGAACAGTGTGCAGCCGCCCCCTGGCCTGATGTCCCGATATTTCTGTGCGGTATAGAGGTGCGCAGCGGAGCAGTGCCCAATCACCTTGATGATTAATGGGTCAAGGAGCATGGGCTAGGCGTTCTCCATTCGAGCGAGTTCCGCCGCGGCTTCCGCCTCGAGAGTTGCCATGGCTTCGCGGCCGTACACGAAAGCCGACGTGCTGAGCGATGCGCAGTCGAGACCTGCCGCCGCGTAGACGCTCGTGACACTGGCTTTCTCCTGTGACAGGAGTTCGGCATCCCGGAACGTCGCTGAGGCGGGTTGGTCGGTGGCTCCGCGAAAGACGCGCGCGAACCACGATGCGCGGGTTGCCGCTGTCCTAGAAATGGTGATGTCGTAGGTCATGGTGTAGCCGGTTCGCTCAAGCGCAACGATCGCCTGGCCTGAGAGAATGAGCTCAGGAAATGCGATCAAGAGCGTCCGCCCTAGGAGTTGCAGGGTGTACCAGTCAGCTGGCCATACCCCGGGGCTCCACACGGGGATACGGGCGAATACGCAGCGGCCCAGCGACGGGTGGTCCACCCAGCGTACGTCGACCACCCGGTCTGGTTCGCCGGCGTAGGCGGGTTCAAGCGGCAATCGGGTCCAGCCTGGTGCTGGCGTCAACGGGGCGTCGTGCGTCGTGACCACTTGGTCGAATGGCGCCCAGTGCCCGCCCGGATGGAACACCTCGATATCGTCATGGTGAACGCCGTCAGTCGACCAGTCCTGTGCATCGCTGCATGGTGCCGTGTTCCAGAACAGCCACGCCTTGCCCGGCAGGTGTTCGTCATCGCCGCGCTGGTAGGCCAGGAACATCGGATGATCAGCGCGAATCCGCTGCAGCATCAGTGGCGCGCCGATCGTGTTATTAGGCTGCCTGGCGAGCAAGTGCTGCAATATGAGATCGGGCAGCGCCCCTTGGAGCGACCGCCACATTGACAACTGGAAGACGCCGTCGCCGGGCCTGGCCTGCGCCAGCGCCTCGCCCAACTGCCAGTGCGGAAAGGTTGCTGGCTGCTTCCGCAGTCGCCGCGCGCGGAGCCACGGGTCACCTGCCTGTCTTCGGAGCGAGGGGAGAGTGTCGTGCCGGTAGAGGTAGTGGGCCGTCATGTCGGTGATTCCAAACCCGCTTATCGGCTGAGGTACCTTAAGTTGATCCGCTGCCAGGGGTACCAGTTCCACTCGACCAGTTCCTGACTTGGCACGCCGATGGTGCTCCGGAGGCCCGTTGTGGCAATGGATTGCACATCAGGGCATGGCAAGAACGGAGCAAGGCGTGACGTGGCACAAATTTGTCACAACGCGACTGCGAAATCCTTCCATCCAAAGCAAAACAGCGCATCACACTGCAACGTGTAATGCGCTGTTTTAATTGGTAAAACTGGTGCCGGAAACAGGAGTCGAACCTGCGACCTACGCATTACGAATGCGCCGCTCTACCAACTGAGCTATTCCGGCAAAGAGCCGCGGATTCTACGTGTCGGCTGCTTTCGGCGCAAGGTGCGGCGGTATCCGGGCGGATGCTTGTGGACTGGTTGGGCTAGGGCTTGGTCGGTCGATGTCATCTAGGAGTGGGTGCTGCAAATCTGCAGAAATATCTAATTGCCTTTCGGACCAGTCCCATAGTTAGCCGGACATATCCAATCCGAAAATGCGTCCGCCTGGGGATACGGCGTGCGTAGGACTGTTGGACATCCCACCGCCACCCAGGAGGCCGCGCCGTTGGCGTGACAAGTCATCAGTGTGCGGGCACGTACCCCGCCGGCTGATGCGGCCCCTCTGGTGGGGTCAAATCGACCGAGAACGCGGGGTGATGGCATGGGTATCGTGGCTTCTGGGTCGGGTCGACTCACCTCATGGCCCAGGCGGCGGATAGGGCTGGGTCTGTTGCTCGGCTGCCTGGGCAGTGCGCACGGTCAGGTTGCCGCTAGTTCTATAACAGGGCATGTTCTCGCCGCGGATAGTTCGAACCTATGGCACGAAGCCAGAATGGCGGAGTCGATCGATGCCAGCAGCAACGGCTTCGATTGGCAGGTGCCGACCTATGCGGGCTTGGTTGCCCTGCTGCTCGCAGCGATGGCGGCGACGTGGATCGTACGTAGCCGTTGGCGAGCCTTGCGCGCGCTTGCGTCGCAGCTGCAAACGCGATGCGAGTTCCATCAAGCCATGTTGGATGCAGTTCCGTATCCGATCTTTTGCAAGGACGCGCAGGGTGCCTATCTTGCCGTCAATCACTCCTACGAAATTCAATTCGGTGTTCAACGGATGCAGCTGCTGGGACGCAGCCTGCTACAAACCCGACACATCGACATCGATTGCGATCAGGTTCACCGGGCGGATCTGCGGGTGCTGCGTAGCCATGTTGCTGAACAGCGTGAACTGATCCTTCCCGTTGCGGGAGGCGACCGGCGTTGTTACCACGCGCGCCTGGAGCCGCTGGAGCTGTCTGATGGTCATGGCGCCTTGCTTGGCGTGCTTGTCGACACGATCGAGCGGCGCGAAAAGGCAGAGTCCACGACAACCGGCGCGAATTTTCTGGCGATGATGAGCCATGAGATACGCACGCCAATGAATGGGATGCTCGGAACGTTGGAGCTTCTCGATCATTCGGGGCTGAGTGAGCGCCAGCGCACCCTGCTGCAAACGGCCGGTGAATCTTCCCGGTCCCTGCTGCGGATCATCGACGACATTCTGGATCTCTCGAAGATCGAAACGGGCAAGTTGTCGATCGTCTGGCTGCCTTTCGACCTGCGCCTTGCCATTGACGCCACCGCATCGATGCTTCTGTCGCAGGCATCCAGCAAAGGACTGCAGATCGATGTACGCGTCGAGCGTCGGGTGGCCAAAAGCTTGAGCGGCGATGACGTGCGTCTGCGGCAGGTTCTTGCCAGTCTGATTCGCCAAACGATCAAGTTCACTCCCGAGGGTCGCGTGCATGTCGATGGGCGAGTGCTTGACGAGGCGGAAGAGTGGCAGGACATCGAAATCAGCGTTTCCAATACGAACGTCGGCATCGCTGCGGCACATTGGACAAGTCGGTTTGATCCAATCGCGCAGTGCACGTCATCGAATGGTCAGGACTGCGATAGCGAGGAGCTTTGGTTGGCGGTCGCACACCGTCTGTGCGGACTGATGGATTTATCCCTCCGTGTGGAAAGCGAGCCAGAGGGAGGTAGCCGCGCCATCGTGCGTGGACGATTTGCAGTGGCGGAACGCCATTCCGCAACCGAGGCGATCGGGCAAGTAAATGCCGACCGACCATGGATTCTGGTGGCCGAAGATCATTCTCTCGTCCGTGACGTCCTACGGCACCAGTTGGCGGCTCTCGGATGGCCTTGCGATCTGGTGAATGACGGCGAGGCGGCTCTTGCTGCCCTTGCGAACAAGCAGTACGCCTTGCTCATCACGGATTGCTACATGCCGAAGATGGACGGCTTCGAATTGACGCAGCGCATACGTGCTGGTGAGACCGACAGCCGCCTTCCCATTATTGCGTTGACAGCCAGCGTCATGGCGGAGCAGGTGAATAACTGCTTGGCGTCGGGCATGGATGACGTGATGGCCAAGCCTCTGCGACTGGGTACGCTCGCCGACACGTTGCATCGCTGGATTACCGGCACTTCGGTTCAGTTGCCGGCATGCCCTGACGATATCGCCCGAACCGGTGACGCCACCTCCGACATCGCTCAAGTGCAGGCCAGTCTGGCCAGGGTCTATGGCGACGACGTCACTGCTGTACTGAAGAACTATACCCATCTGGCCGAGGCTGAGCTGGGTAAATTGAACGAGGCGCTGACGGTGCTGGACACGGACAAGTTGCGTGAAGTTGCGCACTCCCTACGCGGTATGGCGGCTTTTTTCGGAGCCAATCAGTTGGCCGAAGTGGCATCGTCGATTGAGTCAGATACGCAAGCGTCGGATGTGCTGGTTCACGCGAGAGAGCTGGAATCGTATTTGAGTGGATTCACGGTAGCGCTGAAGCAGGCACATTGAATATCACCCGCGTTTCCGGCGTGTCGACAGAATTATCAGAACATTCGTATGGAACGATGCTTGGTGCGGAGTAGAGAATTCGACTCTTGCCCGAGCGAGCGAGGCCGGCGACGTTCGGTCCGCACCACACTCCCACCGATCATCACGCAGCTTCGCTGTCGTCATGCACGCCGGGCTCCTTCAAGCGCACCGAAAAGAGATTGCTTCCATGAACGCACAGGCTGACCAGACTATCCGAATCATTCTTGCCGATGACCATCCCATCATCCGCAAGGGCATTATGGCCCTCCTCCACGGCAGCGATATCCAGGTAGTTGGCGAAGCCTCCTGCCCGGTGGAGTTGCTCTCGCTGGTGGAGCGAGTCGAGTGCGATGTCGTGGTTACCGACTACGTCATGCCTAGCGATAGTTCGCCAGATGGCATCCGCTTGATTGAGCGCCTGCGCTCGGCGCATCCCAACCTTCCGATCGTCGTGCTGACCATGCTCAGGAATGTTGGTCTGCTGCAGGCTTTAATGGTCACCGGTGTGAAGGCCATCGTGGACAAGACCACAGCCTTGGCGGAAGTTCATACCGCTGTGCGTCTCGCCATGATGGGGCATGTCTTTGTGAGTGCAACCTTCGAAGGGCGGCTGGCGCGCTTCGGTAATCACTCCGTGACCAAGTTGACCGATCGCGAAGGCGAGGTGATCCGACTGCTCGTTGCAGGTATGAGCGTGACCGAGATCGCACGCAAGCTGGATCGCAGCGTTAAGACGGTCAGCAAGCAGAAAACCGATGCCATGAAGAAGCTCGGCCTCCGCTCCGACATGGAAATTTATGCCTATGCGATGGAGGTCGGTTACTAAGCGGCCCTTGCGCATCGTTTCTTTTGCCCTAAAGGCGCCAGCTGCGCTTGTGACAGGGGAAACGCTGGCTTTCGACGTCACCATATGGATACATGCGTCATGTTTACCGCCGTAGTCGTAGATGATCACCCCATGATCAATGAGGTAGTTCGCTCCTTGCTCGAAAGATCTGGTGAGTTCCAAGTACTTGCCGAATGCATCAATGGCTCCTCGGGGCTGGCCGCGGCGCGGGACTTGCGCCCGGATCTTTTGGTCATTGATCTTGATATTCCGCTGCTGGGCGGTGTCGAAGTGATTCACCGCCTGAGACAAAGCGGCGAATCGATAGCCATCCTGATGATTTCTGCGGCAGATGAAGTGGTCGCCGGAGTGCGTGCCTTTCGCGCCGGGGCGGACGGTTTCGTACATAAGAGCGCTGCCATGGACGATATTGTCACTGCAGCGCAGTTGGCGGTGCGCGGCAAAATCTATTTCGGCAAAGATGTCATGGCGGCAGCCTCCAGCGCGATCGTGGCGGGGCAGGATGGCCCGCTCAGCAGGTTGGGCAAGCGTGAGTTCGAAGTATTTCGCTGCCTGGCCCTGGGTATGTCCAATATCGACATTGCGCATCACATGATGATCAGCAACAAGACCGTTAGCGCGCACAAACGAAACGTGATGGACAAGCTCGGCCTGGCCAATATCCGCGACTTGATCGAACTGGCCCGTAGCAACCGGATCATTACCTGAGTGCGGCCGTTCGGCGGGCATGGGGCCGCCATCCAAACGGTATGGAAAAGCAGTTCCTGCCCGCCGGAAGACGACGCACGCCGAACGACCGGCAGTTCGCATAAGCGCCCTTCGCAACGAATCTCCGGCGCGCAGCGTATATGCAGTGCGTCGGTCATAGGCCATCCGCTGGACGCAGAGGCGTCACCGTTTGCGCTTCAACAGAGGCGGGGTGGGTGGATTCGAAGGAAATTGCGGCATCGCTAGCTGGGCCGCGAGAAACTCGCGGTTTGACGCGTGCCAACGAGTCATTCGTACTTGACGGCGATGTGACAGCGAGCCCTTCGGTCGGCTCGGTATTTGCTGCCACGCTGCGCATCACTGATGAAGCACGGGAGGCTTATCTGCCGTGCGTGCCACCGACGAGCGTCAGTGGGCCGTCAGAGTCTCCAGGCCCCGTGTCTCTGAGCGATCTCCGGCTAGATTTTTCCGAGTGCCGCCCCAATCATGGAGCCCCTCACTCACGCTTCTTCGGAACCAGCTCATGGCGCGTCAGAAACCGCTTTCGCTCTACCGCAACATCGGCATCATTGCCCACATCGATGCGGGCAAGACCACGACCACCGAGCGCATTCTTTACTACACCGGCAAAAAGCATCAGATCGTGGACGTCCACGACACCAAGGAAGGCAAGGGCTCCACCACCACGGACTACCTGGAGCAGGAACGCAAGCGTGGCATCACCATCCAGTCGGCGGCCGTGTCGACCGAGTGGAAGGGCCACCAGGTCAATCTGATCGATACCCCTGGGCACGTCGACTTCACCATCGAGGTGAATCGCAGCTTGCGCGTGCTCGATGGCGCCGTGGTGGTGTTCGACGGCGTGGCCGGTGTGGAGCCGCAGACCGAAACCAACTGGCGCCTGGCCGACCAGTACAACGTGCCACGCCTGTGCTACGTCAACAAGATGGACCGCATCGGCGCCAACTTCGCGCATTGCGTGAAGGGAATCCGCGAGCGTCTGGGCGCCAACGCGCTGCTGTGCCAGGTGCCGCTGGGTAGCAGTGATGAGTTCGTCGGCATGGCCGATCTGATCGCTGGTGTCGGCTACCTCTGGAAGGGCGACGACAAAGACAGCGCGTGGGACGTCGTGCCGCTGGCCGACATCGCCAGCCGGGTGAATTTCTCCACCACGGCGGATCAGGAGTGGGTGGCCAATCTGGCCAAGCTGCGCGAGGAAACCCTCGAGCGCGCGCTGGCGCTGGACGATGCCGCCTTTGAGAAGCTGATCGATACCGGCGAGTTCGACCCGGAGACACTCAAGAAGTGCATCCGCAAGGGCTGCGTATCCGGCAAGCTGATGCCGGTATTCTGCGGCTCGTCCTATCGCAACAAGGGCGTGCAGCAGCTGCTGGACGGCGTGATCGACTACCTGCCGTTCCCGGGTGAGAACGGCGGTATCGCGATGGTGGACGAAGACGGTCACGTGGTGGGCAATCAGGGCGTGGTGGACGAGGCGCCGGCCCGCGCACTGGCGTTCAAGGTCATCAACGATCAGTTCGGCACGCTCACGTTCTGCCGTATCTATTCGGGCGTGATCAAGAAGGGCGACACCTTGCTCAACGTCACGCGAGGCAGGAAAGAGCGCGTGGGCCGCATCGTGGAAGTGCAGGCCAACGCCACCAAGGACATCGAAGAGGTGCGTGCCGGCGACATCTGCGCGTTCGTGTCGATGAAGGAGACCGAGACTGGCGATTCACTCTCCGACCCGGCGCATCCGGCGCTGCTTGAACGCATGCGCTTCCCCGACCCGGTGATCAGCGTGTCGGTGGAGCCAAAGAGCCGTCACGACGTCGACAAGCTTTCCACCGCGCTCTACAAAATGGTGAAGGCCGATCCGTCGTTGCGTATGGAAGTGGACAAGGAAACCGGGCAGACCGTGCTTAAAGGCATGGGCGAGCTGCATCTGGAAGTGACCATCGATCGCATGCGCACCGAGCTGGGTGTCGACGCCAACATGGGCAAGCCCAAGGTCAGCTTCCGTGAGGCCTTCGGCAACCGGGTCGAGCACACCTACACGCACAAGAAGCAGTCCGGCGGTTCGGGTCAGTTCGCCGAAGTGTCGATGATCTTCGAGCCAGGCGAGTCGGGTAGCGGCGTGGTGTTCTCTGACGAAATCGTTGGTGGTCGCGTGCCGCGCGAATACATACCGGCGGTGGAGCACGCCGTGATGGTGGAGTCGCGCGAAGGGCAGGTGGCAGGCTACGAAGTGCTGGACTTCAAGGCGCGCCTGGTCGACGGCAAATTCCACGACGTGGACTCCTCCGCGCTGGCCTTCGAAATCGCCAGCCGCCAGTGCTTCCGCGAAGCGCACCGCATGAGCAAGCCCAAGCTGCTGGAGCCGGTCATGCGGTTGGAAGTGGTGACGGAGGCCGATTATCTGGGCGACGTGATCGGCGACATCAACCGCCGTCGCGGCACGGTCAGCGATCAGGGTCAGAAGGGTGCGCAGGCCTTTGTTCAGGGCTTCGTGCCGCTGGCCGAAATGTTCGGCTACATCAACTTCCTGCGCTCGGCCACCCGCGGCCGCGGCACCTTCACCATGGAGTTCGACCATTACGAGGAAGTGCCGGCTAACCTGGTCGACAAGCTGATGGAAAAAGAAGCGAAGTAATGCGATGGACTGGCCCCGCGCTGTAACGCGGGGTCAGTCCTTGCGCACGGGGGCGCCGTACTGGAGCGAGTCGGAGATGTCGCTCGCTGCCTGCCGCAGTTCTGCCAGCGTGTGTTTCATCGTGATCGGTGACGCTCGACGCTCGATGAAGGGGATGGTGAGCGCGCAGACCGCGTGGCCGTGCTGCATCACCGGTGCGGAAACGTCGGTGACGCCATCGACGATATGGCTGGGCGCGCTGGCATAGCCGCGGGCATGCACCTGACTCACCAGCTTCAGAAGTTTTTTGCGGTCGAGATCGGATTCATGGCTGGCGATCATATCCAGCCAGAGGTTGCGGACTTCGTCGCTCTGGAACGCCAACAGCACGTGGCCCGAAGTCGCCTGAGACATCGGGCGACGATGTCCGATACGCACCACCAGGCCGATCTCGCTGGGTGGATCGATGCGGGCGATCACCACGATCTGCTCGCGGGAAGGCACCACCAGATGGCATGACTGCTCCACCGTGCTGGCCAGGCGATGCATCACCGGCAAGGCAGCCTCGACCGCGCTCTTGAGCGGCGGCTGCTCCATGCCAAGCCGAAACAGCCGGGACGTGATCAGGTATCCCGTGTCGCCCTCGCTGCGTGTGATGTAGTCGCGCTCTTCCAGCACCTGCAACATGCGGAAGATTTCCCCGCGAGATCGGCCTACGCCTTCAGAGACTTCGGCGATGGTGAGCGGTGTGTCCGAGGCGGCGAGCAGCTCAAGGATGTCCAGGCCTTTGTCCAGTGCGGGGGCACGGTACTTCGGTGGTGTCTTGGGCATGGTCTCAGTGGGTCCCAGTTGAAGTTCAAGCTTGCCTTAAGTGAAACGCGCAGCGCCACGCGCCTTCCGGAGGGCAGGCAGCGCCGATGCTGCGATGCGGCTTGTGCTGCGGGTGAATATGCTGTTCATATTTGCACATCCGGATGAGCCTTGTCCCATGCCCGACGTGCTACCAGGAGCCGTGATTTGAATATGACAACAGAGCACGAGTTGCCCGTGTCGATGCGGGCAGGTCAGGTGGCTCGGCAGTCGGTATTTCCCCTGGTGCTTATCGTCAGCCTGTTCTTTCTGTGGGGTATCGCCAACAACCTCAACGACGTCTTGATCGCCCAGTTCAAGAAGGCTTTCGTCCTCAACGATTTTCGCGCTGGACTGGTGCAGAGCGCGTTCTATCTTGGGTACTTCCTGGTGGCGATGCCGGCGGGCATGTATATGCGGCGCTTCGGTTACAAGAGTGCGGTGGTGTTTGGGCTTGCGCTCTACGGTATCGGTGCGCTGTTGTTCTGGCCGGCGGCGGAGCTGCGTACGTATGGGTTCTTTCTGTTCGCGTTGTTCGTAATCGCCAGTGGTTTGGCTTTTCTCGAGACGTCGGCCAATCCCTTTGTCACCCTGTTGGGGCCGCGCGAGACGGCGACCCAGCGACTCAACCTTGCCCAGGCTTTCAATCCACTCGGATCGATAACCGGCATCCTGGTCGGGCAGCATTTCATCTTCTCGGACGTCGAGCATTCTTCTGCGCAACTGGCCGCGATGAGCGAAGCGGGCAGGGCTGCCTACCTGGCGCAGGAGACCGGCGCGGTGCAGCTGCCTTACCTGGTGATCGGCGTGGTGGTGCTGAGCTGGGGGCTGCTGATCCTGCTGACGCGCTTTCCGTCGGCGCACGTTGTGGACGACGCGACCCCGGCGGCGAGCGACGGCGTATTGAAGCGCTTGCTGCGTGACCGTCGCTTCACCTGGGCCTTGCTGGCGCAGTTCTTCTACGTAGGCGCGCAGGTCGGTGTTTGGAGTTACCTGATTCGCTACGTGCAGGCCGCCATGCCGGGTACGCCCGCCAAGGCGGCAGCCAACTTCCTGACGGCATCGCTGGTGTGCTTCATGTGCGGACGCTTCGCGGGCGGTGCGCTGATGAAGTACTTCGCACCGCGACGTCTCCTGGCGACGTTCTCCGCGATCAACATCGCACTCACCGGGTTCGCCATCCTGCTTCCCGGCAACGCAGGTGCCTGCGCGCTGGTGGCGTGTAGCTTCTTCATGTCGGTGATGTATCCCACCATCTTCGCGCTTGGCGTGGAGGGGCGTGGCGACGACGAGCGCAAACTCGGCTCCGCGATGCTCGTGATGACCATCATCGGCGGCGCAGTGCTCACTGCTGCGATGGGCGCCGTGTCCGACGCAGCCGGTATCGCCAAGGCCATGGTGGTGCCGGCACTGAGCTTCGCCGTGATATGGCTATTCGCCCATCGCCAGCAGGCTAACGCCGCCGTGGGGCACTGAGCATGCCTCGCCTGTACTTCGCTCTGGACCTGAAGGACGATCCCGTCTCGATCGCCGAATACGAGCGCTGGCATCAACCCGAACATATCTGGCCGGAAATCGTTGCCTCGATACACACTGCTGGCGTCACTGGCATGGACATTTTCCGCACCGGCAATCGATTGGTGCTGATGATGGATGTGCCGGACGATTTTGACGGTGCGGCCAAACAGGCCGCCGATGCCGCCAACCCACGCGTGCAGGCTTGGGAGGCGCTCATGAACACCTTCCAGCAGCCGCTGCCGTGGGCCAAGCCCGGGCAGAAATGGATGCCGATGAGCCGGATCTTCTCGCTGGCGGAATGCAAGCCGCGCTGAGGCTTGTGTTAGAGCCTGTTCAATTCAAATCGGCGCAGTTTTCTCCCGGATGTGCTGATCCCCTGCGAGGTAGCGACTCGGTGGCGCACCGAGCACTCGCCGGAACGCTGCCGTAAACGCGCTGGTACTTCCATACCCCAACTCGATCGCCACCTGCGTGATGGACTCTCCACGACCGAGGCGGGTGAGCGCTGCCAGCAGACAGGCCTGTTGGCGCCAGGCGGCGAAGCTCATGCCGGTTTCGTAGCGGAAGATGCGGGTGAAGCTGCGCCGGCTCATGCCGGCTTTGTCGGCCATGGCATCGATGTCGATTTCCAGGGCGGGCGCGTCGAGCATTGCGCGGCATAGGCGGCGCAGTCGCGGCTCGCTCGGCAGTGGTGTGTTGAGGGCGAGTGTGGGCATGGCGCGGATTTCATCGAGCAGCAATGCCATCACGCGTCCGTCGCGTCCGTCGAGTTCGTACTCGGCGGGGAGGTCGACGGCTTCCTGCAGCAGTTCGTGAAGCAGGGGCGATACGGAAATGACCTGGCAATGCGTGGAGAGGTTTGCCGCTTCGGCGGCTTCGCGCCGGATATAAGCGCTGCGTGTGCTTACCGCACCATCCATGTGTACTTCGTGCATCACGCCGATAGGAATCCACAGTGCCCGGCGGGGAGGCACCACCCAGCTGCCCTCGGGCGTGATCACCTTGACCACACCCTTGGCGGCATACAGCAACTGGTTGCGCTTGTGGGCGTGGGCAGGCAGGACGAAGTGTGCGGGGAACTCGTTGCCGGTGGCGACGACGTCGCGGGGCGTGTCTTCGTACTGAGTGACCTGGGTTTGGCGCATGTTTGGCCCAAATTCAATAATGATTGACCCAGTGGCGCATACGGGCCGACAGGCATCAATTTAAGGTGCCTACCTTGTCGTGGCAATGGCCACGGATTCGCTTCCTCGTCCCCTCAGGTACCCCATGCAAACCCGCGTTGAAGAAGTCTCGTTGTCGCCTTCGTCGTCCAGCCGGCAGGAGCACGTTACGGAGTTCGGCATCCTGGGTGCGATCAGCTTTTCGCATCTGCTGAACGACATGATTCAGTCGCTGATTCTGGCGATCTACCCGATCCTCAGTGCCAGCTTTCATCTGAACTTCGCGCAGGTCGGTCTGATCACACTGACTTACCAGATCACCGCCTCGCTGTTGCAGCCGGTGGTGGGCATGGTCACCGATCGCAAGCCGATGCCTTACTCCTTGCCCATCGGTATGGGTTTCACATTGTGTGGGCTGTTGTTGCTGGCGACGGCGCCGAACTTTCCGGTGCTGCTGCTGGCCGCTGCACTGGTCGGCACGGGTTCCTCGGTGTTCCATCCCGAATCGTCACGCGTAGCGCGCATGGCATCGGGTGGCCGGCATGGCATGGCGCAGTCGTTGTTCCAGGTGGGCGGCAACACGGGCGCTTCGCTGGGGCCGTTGCTGGCAGCCTGGATCATCGTGCCGAACGGACGGGGCAGTGTGGCGTGGTTCTCGCTGGCAGCGCTGCTTGCCATCGTGGTGTTGTTGCAAGTGAGTCACTGGTATCGCGAGCATCATGCGGTTCGCGGCAAGGCCAAGGCACATCATGCGTTGCAAGTGTCGCTGACACGCGGGCAGGTGATGGGTTCGCTATTAGTCCTGGGGTTGCTGATCTTCTCCAAGTATTTCTACCTGGCGAGTATCAGCAGCTATTACACCTTCTATTTGATTCACAAGTTCGGCGTGTCGGTGCAGAACGCGCAGACGCACTTATCGGTGTTCCTGTTCGCCGTGGCCGCCGGCTCGTTGGTGGGTGGGCCGGTAGGCGATCGCATCGGGCGCAAGTGGGTGATCTGGGTGTCCATCCTCGGCGCCGCGCCGTTCACCTTGCTGCTGCCGCATGTCAATCTGATGTGGACCGGCGTGCTCACGGTGGTGATCGGCTTGATCTTGTCTTCGGCCTTCTCGGCGATCCTGGTCTACGCGCAGGAATTGATTCCGGGGCGTGTCGGCATGATCTCCGGGCTGTTCTTCGGTCTCGCCTTTGGCATGGGGGGCATCGGCGCTGCCGTGCTCGGGCGTCTCGCCGATGCGCATGGCATCGACTACGTCTACCAACTGTGTGCGTACCTGCCGCTGCTGGGCATGATTACGGTGTTTCTGCCGAATTTGGAGCGACCGCGCCGCACGGCTTGAGCTGCTTGTGTAGGAGCGCACCCTGTGCGCTCCTACAAGGGCTCAGCCCGCTGTGATGACAACGGGCTCGGGCTCCAACCGCACACCAAACTTCGCCTGCACGCCCTCAATCACCCGCTGAGCGAACGCCCAAAGCTGCGGCCCGGTGGCATGCCCATGATTGACCAGCACCAATGCATGCCGGTTGGAAATGCCGGCATCGCCTTCGCGCTGCCCCTTGAAGCCCGAAGCTTCGATCAGCCATGCAGCGGAGAGCTTCCAGCGACCGTCGCTGCCTGGCCAGGCGGCCAGTTCGGGATGCGCATCCTTCAGCGCTTCGCCCACGGACGCATCGACGATGGGATTCTTGAAAAAGCTGCCGGCGTTGCCGATCACGGCGGGGTCGGGGAGTTTCCTGGTGCGCAGATGCACCACGGCTTCCGCTACGTGGAAAGGCGCGGGCTTGTCGACGCCCATGCGCGCGAGTTCCTCGCGAATGCCGGCGTAATCCAGGCGAAGTTCGCGTGAGCGGGGCAGGGCAAAGCGCACGGCAGTGACGATGTAACGTCCAGGCTGGTGCTTGAACACGGAGTCACGATAGGCAAAAGCGCAGGCTGCGCGATCGAGTATGGCGACGCGCTGCTCCAGCGTGTCCCAAGCCTCCACGCTTTCGATGAACTCGGCGACCTCGGTGCCATAGGCGCCGATATTCTGGATGGGCGCGGCGCCGACCGTGCCGGGAATCAGGATGAGGTTTTCCAGGCCGGCGAACCCTTGGCCCAGCGTCCAGCGCACAAAGTCGTCCCAGCGTTCGCCAGCGGCGACGGCGATGCGCGCCACGTCGCCGTCCTGTTCGACGTGCACGCCGCGGGTAGCCATGGCTACCACGGTGCCGTCGAAGTCGCCGGTAAAAAGGATATTGCTGCCTTCGCCCAACACTAGGAGCTTGCCGTTACGTACGGCGGGAAACTCGAGCAACTCGGGAAGTTTGGCGGCCTCGCGCACTTCGGCGAGCAGCTTGGCGCGCGCGTCCACGCGCAAGGTGTTGCGGGCGGCGAGCGAGGCATTCTCGAACAGCGTATAGCCACCCATCTCCGTTCGCTCCGCTGGCATGTCGATGCGATCAGCCAGCATGGGTGTCCTCGCGTTGGCGGCGAATCTCGTCCACGCATTCGGCGATCAGTTGTGGGCCGCGATAGACCATGCCGGTGTACAGCTGTACCAGCGCGGCACCCGCTTCGATCTTATCGGCGGCATCGCTGCCATCGAGGATGCCGCCCACGCCGACGATGCCCAGGTGATCGCCCAGGCGTTTGCGCATGCCGCGCAATACAGCGGTGGAACGTACGAATAGCGGCTTGCCGGAAAGGCCGCCGGTTTCGTTGCCGTGTGGATCGCTCGCCACGGCAGCGTGGTCGATGGTGGTGTTGGTGCAGATCACGCCGTCCACTTTGGCGGCCAGCAGCACTTCGGCGATGGCGTCGAGTTCGGTTTCGGTGAGGTCGGGCGCGATTTTCAGCAGCATCGGTTTGCGCGCACCGCTTTGCGAACCGATTCGCTCCTGCGCTTCGCGCAAGGTTTCGATAAAGCGGCGCAAGGTGGCTTCTTCCTGCAGGTCGCGCAGCCCCTGCGTGTTGGGCGAGGAGATGTTCACCGTGATGTAGCTGGCGTGCGGATAGACGCGCTCCAGGCAGAATAGGTAATCGTCCACCGCTTTCTCGTTCGGTGTGTCCTTGTTCTTGCCGATGTTGATGCCGAGTACGCCGCGATAGCTGGATTGCTGCACGTTGCGCACCAAGGCATCGACGCCGGCATTGTTGAAGCCCAGTCGATTGATCACCGCTTCATGATTCGGCAGGCGGAACATGCGCGGCTTGTCGTTGCCGGGTTGCGGGCGCGGCGTGGTGGTGCCGACTTCGACGAAGCCGAAGCCGAGCGCGCCCAGCGCATCGAGGTGATCAGCGTTTTTGTCCAAGCCGGCGGCCAGGCCGACCGGATTGGGAAAGCGGATGCCGAAGGCTGTGGTCGGTAACTCGGCCGGCGGCTTGGCGGCCAGGTGCAGGAAGTTGCTGCGATGAGCTACGTCCAGGCCGTACATGGTCGCGCGGTGCGCCGTTTCCGCGTCGAGCGCGAACATTAAGGGTCGGATGTATTTGTACATTTTTAGCCCGGATGGCCCACGTAAACGCGGGTGTCGTAGTCAAGACTTACCTTGCCGTGTTCGGTGCAGGCGTCGAACAGTTCGCGCAGCGCCTGCAACATCGGCTGATGCATGGGATCGCCGGCGACGGGCGCATAGGACGAGGACATCAGGCGGCCGCGCAGGCCGTCGAAATCCAGCAACTGCCGATGCTCGAAGCTGGCGGTCCCGCGATAGCCTTCGCCGAACCACTGGCGCATGCGCAGCTCGTCGGCATAGCGCTCGGCCACGCTGGTGTAGTCGGTGCCGTAGTTCTTCAGAAGGGCCTCGTAGCCTTCCAGGAACCGCGTGCCGGTGAGCCGGCGGCTGTTCCAGTAGACCGCGACGAGCCCTTGAGGTCGCAGGATGCGATGGAATTCGCGGCGCGTGGTTTCCTCGTCGAACCAGTGAAAGGCCTGCGCCACCGAGATCAGATCCACGCTGTGCGCGGCGAGGCCGGTGGCATCGGCGCGGCCAGCGAGCGAACGGAAGTTCTTGTCGCGGCCCAGCCAGTGTTCGGCGGCGGTGCGCATCGCGACATTCGGCTCCACCGCGATCACGTGGTAGTCCGCATCCAGAAACAATTTGCTGGAGATGCCGGTGCCTGCGCCAATGTCGGCGACCAGCCAGCGCGGGGTCACGCCGTGCTCGCTTTGCAGCCATCGCAGCAACGCATGCGGGTAGTCAGGCCGGTAGCGGACATAGTCCTCGACGCGGTTGCTGAAACGCTCAGTAGCTTGCAGATCGTTCATGGCATTCATCCCGTCAGCGATGGGCGGCCGTCGACGCACAGTTAGCTTGGCGTGCATCACGGAGTAGCCGGTTATCGGTAGGGGACCACTTGGGGCGCCCGGTCTTGAAGACCAGGCGCCCCGTGATGCACTTACAGGTCGAACTTGATGCCCTGCGCCAGCGGCAGGGCGTTCGAATAATTGATGGTGTTGGTCTGGCGACGCATATAGACCTTCCACGCATCCGAGCCTGATTCGCGACCACCGCCGGTTTCCTTCTCGCCACCAAACGCACCGCCGATCTCGGCGCCCGAGGTGCCGATATTGACGTTGGCGATGCCACAGTCCGAACCGGCTGACGACAGATACTGCTCCGCCGACTTTAGATTCTGCGTGAAGATGGCCGAGGACAGGCCCTGGGGCACCGCGTTCTGCAGCTCGATGGCTTCATCGAGCGTCTTGAACGTCATGACGTAGAGAATCGGCGCGAAGGTTTCGGTCTGCACCACCTCATCACCGTTCTTCAGGCCGGTGACGATGGTGGGCAACACGAAATGGCCCTTGCGGTCGTTGAGCGCCGCACCGCCGGTGCGCACCGTGCCGCCGCTGGCCTTGGCCTTGTCAACCGCGGCCAGATAGGCATTCACAGCCTCTTTGCTGTTGAGCGGGCCCATCAGCGTGGTGGCCAGGGTCGGATCGCCGATCTTGCCTTCCACCTGCTTGTACGCGGTGATCAGCTTGTCGGTGACCTCGGCGGCAATCGCCTCGTGCACAAACAGGCGGCGCGTGGTGGTGCAGCGCTGGCCGGCCGTACCGACGGCACCGAACACGATGGCCGGGATCGCCAGCTTCAGGTCCGCCGTCTCGTCCACCACGATGGCGTTGTTGCCGCCCAGTTCCAGCAGCGAGCGGCCCATGCGCTGCGCCACACGCTCGCCGACCATGCGGCCGACCTTGGTGGAGCCGGTGAAGCTGATCAGCGGAATGCGCTTGTCGTCGACGAAGGCCTGCGACAGGTCGGTGCCGGCGTCGTTGAACAGGAAGAACAGATCCGGGAAGCCACCGTCCTTCAGCGCCTGGTTGCAGATCTTCAGGGTCGCGATAGCCGACAGCGGCGTCTTCGGCGACGGCTTCCAGATGCAGATATCGCCGCAGATGGTGGCCAGGAAGGCATTCCACGCCCACACCGCCACCGGGAAGTTGAACGCGCTGATGATGCCGACCAGGCCCAGCGGCTGGTACTGCTCATACATGCGATGGCCCGGGCGCTCCGAGTGCATGGTGTAGCCATAAAGCATGCGGCTCTGGCCCACCGCGAAGTCGGCGATGTCGATCATCTCCTGCACTTCGCCGTCACCTTCGGGCTTGATCTTGCCCATCTCCAGCGCGACCAGCGAACCCAGGGCGTCCTTATGCTTGCGCAGCGCTTCGCCGCACAGGCGCACGGCTTCGCCGCGCTGCGGGGCGGGGGTGACGCGCCACACTTTGAAGGCTTCCTGGGCGCGCTTGACGATGGTTTCGTAGTCGGCGGCGCTGGAGGCATGCACGGTGCCGATCACCTCGCCGGTGGCCGGGTTCACCGGCTGCAATGCGCCGGCATCGGTGGTCTTGGACCATTCGCCCTGGCCGAGATACGAGCCCGAGTGGTCGTTGCCGAGACCGAGCGCCTTGAGGATATCGTGGGACATGCGTGCTCCTGAGCCTTGGCGCCGTGTGGCGCTAATGGATGAAAGAGGGGAATTCTAGCAGGAGGGCCCGTAAGCGCCTGCTCCCCGCCTTTGCTCTCTCTCCCATCCAGGGAGAGGGTTGAAGGGGGCGGGTGCTCGCACGAACGCGGCGCCTGCGCGCCCTTCGGGGCCTGATCGTCCAGCCCTCACCGCCGCACCGGGGCCCCGGAGATCAGGAGTAAAAGCACTGCGCGCTGACCGGGGGCATCCCAGTACTTCCGCCCTATACGCTGAACTTCGATCCATCCCCTGGGTCGTTTTATGCGGCCGGTCCGGAGCGTTCGCTGCCGTGATCGTCGTCCGGGCAGTCGAGCCATGGGGTGGGTGATGAAACGTGTTGTCTTTGCCGGGTGGGTCGTGGGCGTGTGTTGTGTGTGGTCGCTGGCGGCGAGTGCTGCGGGAAGCGGGCCGAGTGAGGTGGGGGTGCGCGATGTGGAGAATATCTGGAGTAGGGCGTTCGTTACGGGTGATGCCAAGGCGCTGGACGACTTGCTCGACCCGGCCTACGTTTCGGTGAGCACGAATGGAGTGTCTCGTCCGAAGGGGGAGATCATCGCTGCGGCGAGTCGCTTCGCTGCCGAGCATCCGAATACGCCGATCAGTCCGCTGCCGCCGACGTCGACTATCAGTCTCAAGGGCGATACGGCTGTGGTAACCCATCACGGGGCGCAGGAAACCTCGGTGGATGTTTTCTATTACCGCCAGGGGCATTGGCATGCGTGGTATTCCCAGCACACCAAGGTGACGCCGGTGTCATGAGTGGCACGTGCGGGGACTTGGGTTTCGCGTCGCCACGGTGCATCGCCTATACTTTCGCGGCCTCGTTGTTTGTGCCGCATCGGTGCATGAGGCGATCCGCCCCCGTAGCTCAGTTGGATAGAGCGTCCCCCTCCTAAGGGGAAGGTCGTACGTTCGAATCGTATCGGGGGCACCATTCGCAGGTTTCCGCGGGCCGGCTATGCCGGCCCGCGGCCGTTTCGGACTATGCGCATGGCGGCAGGCGTCACGAAACGCCGACAATCTCTCGACAACCATGCATAGCGCTGGGTTACGCATGGCGTGCATTCAACGAGGGAGCTATGACCACGACGTCGCGGCCGGCTGTATTGCTCAGGATCACCGCTGGATTATTCGTCCTTCTTGGCTCGGCCCTCGCCGTCGGCGGTGCCTGGTTACTGTGGCTTGGTGGTTCGCCTTATTACCTGGTGGTGGGTCTGGCTGTAACCTTCACTGGTTGGCTGACCTGGCGGCAGCGCCGACTTGCGCTTGGGTTGTATGCGCTGGTGTTGCTGGGGACGGTGTTGTGGTCTCTGTTCGAGGTGCGTTTCGACGGGTGGCAGCTGGTGCCGCGTATCGCACTTTGGTTTGCTCTCGGTGTGTGGCTGTTGCTGCCCTGGGTATCGCGATGGCTGACGGTGGAGTCGCGGCCAGCGTTGCGCTGGGCGGATCGCAGGTTGCCGCTGTGGGTGGCGGTTGGCGTCACGGTCGTCGTGGGCGTGGTGGCCTGTTTCACCGACTACTACACGCTGGCTGGCGAGGTACCTGCGGCCAGCATGACGGCGGCCGAGCCGGCCGATGGCGCCGGCACGTCGCCGAACGATTGGATCGCGTACGGGCGTTCCGGCTACGGCGATCGTTATGCGCCGGCCACGCAGATCACGCCGGCCAATGTCGCGCAATTGCAGATGGCCTGGACCTTCCATACTGGCGATCTGAAAGGGCCCGGCGATCCGACCGAGATCGCCAATGAGGTCACGCCGTTGAAGGCGAACGGCATGCTGTACCTCTGCACACCGCACCACATTGTGATCGCGCTCGATCCGGATACCGGCAAAGAGCTGTGGCGTTTCGATCCCAAGATCCATCGCGATGCCAAGACCTATCAGCACATGATTTGTCGCGGCGTGGCCTATCATGATTCCGGCGCTTACGCGGCACAGGCTGCCGGCGATGGTTCGGCGGCGAACGCCGTGCCTGAACCGGCCAAGCCGACACCGAAGGGCGCCGTGGCGGCTGAAGCGATTCATTTCGACAGCTGCCCACGCCGCATCTTCGCACCGACGGCCGATGCCACCCTTGTCGCGATCAACGCCGACAACGGCCAGCCCTGTACGGATTTTGGCGACCACGGTGTCATCGGCCTGTACCAAGGGATGTCGACGGCCCAGCGCGGCTTCCTCCATTCGACGTCGCCGCCGGTGGTGACGCGCAACGTGTTGATCGTCTCGGCTAGTGTCACCGACAACGATTCCAACGGCGAACCGCCCGGCGTGATCCGCGGCTACGACATCACCACCGGGCAGCTCTTGTGGAACTGGGATGCGGCCAACCCCGACGAAACCGCGCCGCAGCCATCGGGGCAAACGTACAAGCTCAACTCGCCCCATGCCTCGAGCGTGTCCAGCGTCGACGAGAAGCTGGGGCTGGTCTATATCCCGATGGGTAACCAGGCGCCGGACAGGCGCGGCCGCTATCGCCATCCCGAAGGCGATCGCTTCAACAGCGCCATCGTTGCGCTCGACGTTGCCACCGGTAAATTGCGCTGGGTTTACCAGACCGTGCACCACGATCGGTGGGACATGGGTATCGGCGGCCAGCCCAGCCTGGTCGATATCGACACGCCGAACGGCAAGACGCCGGCGCTGGTGGCTGCGGCCAAGCGCGGCGACATCTTTGTGCTCGATCGTCGCGACGGCAAGCTGATCGTGCCGGCGCCGGAGCAGCCGGTACCGCAAGGCGCGGCCGAAGGCGAGCCCACGTCGCCGACGCAGCCGTTCTCGGAACTCAGCTTCAAGCCGGAACGTTCCCTGCGCGAGAGCGACCTGTGGGGCACCAATCCCTATGACCAGCTGATGTGCCGCATCAAGTTCAAACGGCTGCGCTACGACGGCATCTCCACGCCGCCGTCCGAGCAAGGCTCGCTGGTGTACCCCGGCAATGACGGCGTGTTCGACTGGGGCGGCGTGGCGATCGATCCAGCGCGGCACCTGATCATTGGCAATCCCAGCTACATGGCATTTGTGTCGGAGCTGTACACCCGTAGCCAGGATGACGCCAAGAACGTCAACAAAGGTGGCGCCAGCAGCGAGCATGGTTTGCAACCGATGACAGGCACGCCGGTCGCGGTCGAGTCGACGCCGCTGCTGTCGCCGCTCGGTATGCCGTGTCAGGCGCCGCCGTGGGGCTACGTGGCCGCGGTCGATCTGAAAACCATGAAGAAGGTGTGGATGCACAAGAACGGCGCGGTAGTTGTCAACGCAGCGTTGTCGATTTCACTGCCGCTGGGTGTGCCCAGCCTTGGCGGACTGATGACGACCGGCGGCGGTGTGGCTTTCATGGGCGCCACGCTCGACGACTACCTGCGCGCCTACGACGTGCGCACGGGCAAGAAGCTATGGGAGTCGCGTTTGCCGGCGGGAGGGCAAGCCACACCGATGAGCTATATCTCCGACAAAACCGGCCGCCAGTACGTGGTGATCATGGCGGGCGGGCATGGCTCGTCGGGCACCAAGATGGGCGATTCGTTGATCGCTTACGCATTGCCAATCGCGGAAATTGGCGAGGCCGCCAAACGCTAGCTGTGGAAGCTCAATCGGTCTCCGCATTGCATAGATGCGGGAGATCTGCCCTGGCGAGACGATCCGTTCGTAGCATACGCGCCGCCTCTTCGCGTCACTACCAAGGCATGCCGCGCCTGGGCTTTTTTTGCGCCAGTGTAGGGCGCCTGTCGGCACCATTCACTCGGGCCATCCATGGCCCTCACCCTTCGGGCGGCTAACGCCGTGCAAACCGGCAGTCCTGCCGGTTTGTCGCGCACAGGGTGTGCTCCTACAAGACCTGGCCGGCGATAGGCCGGCCAGGTCTCGCATCCATCAGAACGCCATGTCGACTGACAGGAAGCCCTGTCGTGGCGAACCCGTCAGCAGCGACTGGAACGTGCCGGTCGGGTCGCTGGTGGTGAAGCCGTTGCTGTCGATGGTGGCGATGTATTTCTTGTTGAACAGATTGCTCACGTTCAACGACACCTTGAGGTTCTTGGCGAAGCCGACATTCTTGCGCTCCCACGACAGGCCCGCGTCCCACAGCCAGAAGCCGGCGATGCGTTGGTCGTTGACGAAGGTGTAGTAGCGGGCGCCGGTGTACTTGGTGCCGAGCGTGGCCCGAAGGTTGCCTGACAAGATCTGGCCAAACTTATATGACAGCTCGCTGGCGAACATCTGCTTGGGCGAATCCACCACGGTCTTGCCCTTGGCCGGAATCAGCGCGCCGTTGTCGACGTAGTTGTCCTTGTACTTGGCGTCGTTATAAGTGGCCGAGTTGAACCAGCGCAGCGAATCGGTCGGCTGCCACACGAAGGTGAACTCGGCACCCTTGGAGTTGACCTTGCCCACGTTGGCGATCTGGTTGGGGCAGCTCACCACGCCGGCGCAAGGCACGATCACCAGCAGGCGGTTCTTGAAGTCGATGTTGTACAGCGCCAGCGAGGACTGGATGGTGTGGTCGACGTAGCGCACACCCAGTTCGCTGTTGCTGGAACGCTCCGGGTGCAAGGTGTTGCGCAGGCTGTCGAAGGTCGCCTGGTTGGTCGACCACGCGCCGTTGGCGCCCGGCTCGAATGCGTTCTGGTTCATCGAGAACGAAGCAAAGGTTTCCCAGCCATTGCCGAGTTCGTAGTTGGCGCCGATCTGCGGCAGAAAATCGCTCTCGGCTTTCAGTGCACCGCTGGCGCGGCCCGGCAGCAGGGCAACGGCATTGGTGGTGACGTTGTGGCCCTTGAAGCCGTAGTCGATGCGCAGCGCATCGTTCATCAGCGACCAGCTGTCCTGCAGGTACCACTGGCGGGTCAGCGTCTTGAAGCGCTGGCGGAATTTGGCGTGGTAGTACGTGTCGTAGGTGCGGTCCTGGTCGATCGGGCCGGACAACGGGTTCGGTTGGAAGCTGCGCGCGATGGTGTACTGGCTGTCCTCGAACCAAAAGCCGCCTTCGAGGTGATGGCTGCCCAGGTCGTAGGACATGGAATTGACCATGCCGCCGCGCGTCATCAGATAGTGCGACAGGCGCAGCGCGATCGGCGCATCACCCGGTGCGGGCGTGTAGGGCAGGTCGGAGACCGGTGCGAACCAGTGGCCCTGGCCCAGATCATGGTGGTAGTACGGCTGCAGGTTCAACGTAAGGCGGTCGTTGAGGAAGAACTCGCCCTTCACCGACACGATCTCGTCGTTACGGATGCCATTGCCGTTGTAGTAGGTATCGTCCGCCGTCTGCACGCAGCCGCTGTACTTGCCGTTGGCGATATCCACCGCGCGCTGCCAGTCCGGTGCGAGGTAGTCGAAGTTGTAGCCGCAGCGCTTGAGCGTATCTTTCGACAAGTCGAGGTAGGGCTGCTCGATACGGCGCACCACGTCGAGCAGGCCGGTGACGCGACCGCCAGTCCATTCGTACATGGCTTTCGTATTGAGCTGCTTCTGGGTCTGGCTGTCGTCGCCTTTCCATTTCGGCGCATCGACATACATACCGGAGATATAGCCGCTGAAGCCGCCAAGGCTGCCGGTATCGGCGCGGATGTAGCCGCGCTTGAAGCCGTAGGAACCGCCGGTGGCGTTGACGCGCACGCCGGGCGTGGTGCTCGGGTTGTCGGTGTACAGCTGCACGGTGCCGCCGAGGTTGCTGGTGGAGGCGGTACCCAGCGCGCCGGAGCCCTGCGAGAGTTCCAGCTCGGAGAGGTTTTCGCTGATCCATGCGCGCGTCACGCTGAGGCCGTCACCCGAGTGGTAATCGGTATTGCCCATCGGGATGCCGTCCAGCGTGTAGCCCAGCTGCGTGTGGTTGAAGCCACGCAGGCTGATGCGCGAGGACCACTCGTCCGTACCGAACGGATCGTTGGAGACGAAATGCACGCCCGGCATGGTCTGCAGCATCTGGATCGGGCTGGTGCCCGGAACGGCCTGGTCGATCTGGGTCTTATCGATCTGCTGCACCTGGCGCGTGGCGTTCTGGCCGACCACCGAGATCGTCTCCAGCACCTTGGCATCCTTCGCGGCCGGCGCGCTGGCATCGGCGGCGGCAGACAGGCTGGTGTCGTCGGTGGCGTGTACAAGCAGCGGAAAGGTAGCGAGCAGCGCAAGGCAAAGCGAAGTACGGGGCAGCTTCATATCGGGCCTTAAAGATGGATGGTTGGTTGGCGTCTGCGGCAGGCAGGCACGCGTCGACGACGCATCGCATTCCAGCCGACGCGGGTTGCATGGTCGTTTAGCGGTGATTGCGCGATGCCTTCGCGGAGGCGACATGCAGGGGCGGTTGTCTAGACCGGAAGGCCCTGACCCCATGACGGCACCTGATGAGCGTCAAATCTCAGCTACGCGGGCTATGGGCTCCCTCCTTGCGACCGAAGGAAGTCCCCGTGGGACTCGCAGGGGAGGGGTGAGTACTTGAGAAAGCGTTTCGGGAGAGGTCTTTGCTCGTGATCCCGGCAGGACACTTTATAGGTTTTATTTAGATTGCACGCCGTAGCGCGCTGCTTGAGCAAAGATTTCCCCAGCAGATCAGCACGGCGATCTCTTTGAGCGGTATTTCGACGTGGCTAAACGACGTATCGGGTCTGCGCCTCAACCGCTTTGTTGCGTTCGAAACAGCATGGGCGGATTTCGCCGACTTCACACGGCGTTTCGAAAACTCACCATCGACCTTGGAGGAAACATGAAAACCCGTATTGATTCATATGTCGCCGGAGCGCGGCGCGAAAAATTCCTGCTGCTCGGTTTGCTGGCTGCTTCGACGGCTGCGCTGACGCTGCTTCCCACGAATAAAGCTGAAGCCCATGGCTACATCAGCTCACCGAAGTCGCGCGCCGTGCTGTGCTCCGCCATCGGCGGTAACGTGAACACCAACTGCGGCAGCTACCAGTATGAGCCGCAGAGCATCGAGTATCACCCGCAGAACTCCTCCTATCACTACCCGAGTACAGGGGCCGCCTGCAGCGGCAGTTTCGTCCAGTGCGGCCCGGCTAACGGTTGGATCGCATCGGGCGGCAATGGCGGCAGCTACGGGGGCATCAACGAGCAGACCGCTACGCGCTGGCACAAGAACCGCATCGCTCCCGGTCAACACACCTTCACTTGGACTTACACGGCGCGACACCCGGTTGCCTACCAGGAGTTCTACATCACCAAGAACGGTTGGAACCCGAACGAACCCCTGTCACGCGACTCCTTCGAACTGACGCCGATTGCCCACTTCGACGGCGGCAACGTAATGCCCGGCCCTTCGACCGATCGCCAGGTGACCATTCCTGCCGATCACAGCGGCTACCACGTCATTCTGGCTACCTGGAAGGTGGCTGATACGCCGGCGACGTTCTACCAGGTGATCGACGTCGACATCGATAACGGCACCCCGCCGGAGTGGAACATCATCGGTTCGATGCATCCGGAACCGCTGCTTCCTGGCGATAAGGTCGGTGTGCGCGTGTTCACCAATCAGGGCGACCAGACGCCTCCGGGCACCATGCTCACGATCGACAGCGAGGAACTGGGTCAGGCCAACGTTTGGCCACACGCGCTGGCCACCCAGCTCAACCGGATGAGCAATGCACTTCGATTCAGCACCGGTGTGCTCAACGATGAGGGCCGAGTGGTGCCCAACTACGGCCAGAACAACTTCTACGTGCGCCCTGATAGCAAGGTGACTCGCGTGGAAGTGGTCAAGCACATCGCTGATATGCCCACCACGCTGCGCCTGACCGGCCTGCAGGACAGCTACACGATTGCCGACGGCCAGGTGAACCTGCACTTCAACGCCATCGCTGAAGGCAACGAGAGCTACACCATCAACGCTACGGTGTTCGACGCCAAGGGCACGCCAGTCGCTTACAAAGAAGGCGCACAGGGCGACAGCAGCCCGCACTTCATGATCGCGCTGAAAGACGCAGCCCCCGGCACGTACGACATCGCCGCGGTCGCCACCGTCGACGGCGAGTCCAAGGCACAGGCCGCGCACCGCTTCATCGTGGAGCAACCCGCCGGCGGCGGCGACTACGACCATGTGTTCCCGGCCGGTCTCGGTCAGTACACCGCCGGCACCAAGGTGCTGCAGCCGAAGGACGGCAAGGTTTACGAGTGCAGGCCTTTCCCGGAGTCGGGCTTCTGCAAGCAGTGGAGTTCCAGCGCCAACGCCTTTGAACCGGGTGTAGGCCATGCCTGGCAGAGTGCCTGGATACGCAAGTAAGCATTGACGCTGAACCCGCCGCACCATCCGCATGCAACGACAAGGATTGGAGCAACCTGAAGAGTGAAAGCCGGCAGCCTCGCTGCCGGCTTTTTTTACTTGCTAAGAGCCTGTTCAAAATCTCTGGTTCTGTATTGAACGGGGCTCGCCCTCTGCGCGCGGAGGTAGGCCTTTGGTTTCTTGCTTTGATGTTGGGTTATCGCGACCTGGCCGCCTACGCAGCGGGCGTTCCGCCTCGCTGCCGCGAGTCGGGTCACTTTCTCTTTGCTGGCCCAAAGAGAAAGTAACCCAAGAGAAATGGCCTCAGAGCAGGCGGTGGGCTCTGTAGCTGCACGTTTTCCAGTGTCAGGCGTCGGGATGGTTTTCCGATGTGTCGCCTTGCTTAGCTTTCGTCTCTCTCCGTCTTGCGCGGGAGATTTCGAGAGGGCGAGCCTCTTGGTAACGCCGCGCTTCCAACGTCTGGCACTGGAAGAGGCCTGGCTACGAAGCGCGCCGCACGCTCTCAGACCCTTTCTCTTTGGTTACTTTCTCTTTACTCCGGGCATCCATGCCCTCCGCCCTTCGGGCCAGCTGCGCTGTTCGCACCCGCTCCTGCGGGTGCGTGGGTCAGCAAAGAGAAAGTGACCCGGGCGCCGGCAGGCGTTCGGAATGCCCGCTGCATAAGCGGCCAGGTCGCGATAACGCATCGATTGCTGCGAACACAGAACAAATCCCTCAGCACCGCTGCATATATGCCTGCGTAGAGATTTTGAACAGGCTCTTGGCCCGAAATACAGCCGACCGATACCACCAACCCTCAGAACGACCGATTACCACCAACCCATACATTCCGCACAATCGGCAATCCATTCACCGAACCCATGCGCACCAGGTCGGCGCGCAGCCCGACCTTGAGCTGTCCGCGATCCTTGAAGCCAAGCGCGCGTGCGGGATTGGAGGACACCGTAGCCATCGCCCGTGGCATCGACCAGCCGGCTTGGCTGTGCAGCAGGAAGGCGCCGTGCAGCAGGCTGGCCGGCACGTAGTCGGAGGAGAGCATGTCGAGGCGATCGGAAGCGGCTAGTGCCAGCGCGGCGATGTTGCCGGAGTGAGACCCGCCGCGCACCACGTTGGGCGCGCCCATCACCGTGGTAAGGCCGAGCTTGCGGGCGGCGTCGGCCGCTTCTTGCGTGGTGGGGAATTCCGAGATGCTGACGCCGATGCGGTGTGCGTGTTCGACCTGGGCGGTGTCGGTGTCGTCGTGGCTGGCGAGCACCATGTTCTGCCCCTTAGCCATGTCGAGCACGGCCTGTTCGTGGCGTGCGCTATAGGTCGCCTGCTGCTCGGCCCGCTGCTTGATCATGTTGGCGAATTCGTCTTCGGTCCAGCTCGTGTGGTTCTTGCTGTAGTACTTGCGGTATTGCTGGATGTCGCGGTACTGGCGCTGGCCCGGGGTGTGATCCATCAGCGACAAAAGGCGCACGCTGCTGTGGCGCATCAGCGGTTCCAGCGTTTCGATCAGGCGCGGGTAGGCCAGTTCGCAACGCAGATGGATCCAGTGATCGGCACGCAGCGCGCCGCTGTCCTGGCCGGCGAGGATTGCATCGTAGGTGCTGCGCAGGGTTTCGATGCGCACGCTTTCTTCTTCGAGATCGCCGACCGACAACGCATCGAACACCGTCGTGATGCCAGCGGCGACCACTTGTGCGTCATGTGTGAGCACGGCCGGCAGCGAAGGCCACAGCACGCCGGCACGCGGCATCAGGTGTTTTTCCAGGTTATCGGTGTGCAGCTCGATCAGGCCGGGGACGACGTAATCGCCGTCGCAATCGATGGCGCCCGGGGCTTGGGTCGAGCCTTCGTCGATGAGGCGGATGAAACCGTTGCGGGCGATCAGGGTGCCGTGCAGCACGCGGTCGTCGAGCACGATGTTGGCGTTGGTAAGGACGAGGTCGTTCATGGGTTCGTCAATCAAGTAAGGATCAGGCCAGCGCCATCGGGCGCATCGGGAAAAGACGGGTGGCAACGCGGTCGCGCATGTCTTCGTCGTGGAAAATGCCGAGCACGGCGGAACCCGCGTTGCGAGCTTCCTCCAGCAATTGGGCAACCACCTGACGATTCCCGGCGTCGAGCGAGGCGGTGGGTTCGTCAAGCAATAGCAGGGGGCGCGGCACGATCAATCCGCGCGCGATATTCACGCGCTGCTGCTCGCCGCCGGAGAACGTGCCCGGCGGCAGTGGCCACAGTCGCTCCGGCACATTAAGGCGGTGCAACAGCGCGCTCGCTTGTTGTCGGGCATCTTCGACGGAAACACCTGCACCGATCAGCGGTTCGGCCACGATATCCAGCGCCGGCACGCGGGGAATCACACGCAGGAACTGGCTGACGTAGCCGAGGGTGCGTCGGCGCACGTCCAGCACCTGATGCGGCGTGGCCTCGGCCAAATCGAGCCAGTTGCCGTCGTGGCGCACGCGCACCGCACCGCGGCTGGTGCGGTAGTTGGCGTAGATCACCCGCAGCAGCGTGCTCTTGCCGGCGCCGGAGGGGCCGGACAGCACGACGCATTCGCCGGCATGCAAGGTGAGGTCGATGTCGTCGAGTACGTCCAGCCGCGTATCGCGTTGCTGGTGGAGTTCGAAGGACTTGGCCAGCCCGCGGAGTTCGAGCATGGCCGGTGAGGCGATGGCAGCGGTCATGTGGTGAGCACCGAGGAAACGAGTAGTTGGGTGTAGGCGTGCTGTGGGTCGTCGAGGATCTGGTCGGTCAGGCCGCTTTCCACCACATGCCCGCCCTGCATCACGATGGTGCGTGCGGCGAGCAGCCGCGCCACGGCGAGATCGTGGGTGACCATGATCGCGGCCAGTCCCAGCTCGTTCACCAGCCGACGCAGCAGGTCCAGGATGCGCGCCTGCACGGAGACGTCGAGGCCGGCGGTGGGCTCGTCCATAAAGACCAGGCGCGGCTGCGTCACCAGCGTGCGGGCGATCTGCAGGCGTTGCTGCATGCCGCCGGAGAAACCGGTCGGCGCGTCGTCGATGCGGGCAGGGTCGATCTCCACCCGCTCCAGCCAGCCGCGCGCGATGTCGCGTAGGCGGCCATAGTCGCGTTGGCCCAGGGCCATCAGCCGCTCCGCCACGTTGGCACCGGCGCTGACATTCAGGCGCAGACCGTCGCGCGGGTTCTGCGTGACGAAACCCCATTCCTCGCGCGCCAGGCGGCGCCGATCGGCTTCGCTCAGCGCGCCGAGATCGAGCCAGTCGCCGTTTTTCTGGTGATAGTGGACGGCGCCGGCCGTCGGTGTGAGCTGTGCCGCCACGGTATTGAGCAGCGTGGATTTGCCTGAGCCGGATTCACCCACGATGCATAGCAGCTCGCCGGGATGCAGATCGAAGCTCACGTTTTCGCAGCCGATGCGCCGGCCGTAGTGATGGCTCAGTCCACGCACTTGCAGCAGGGCGCTCATGCGGCCTCCTCGGTCGCCGCGTTATCGCTGCGCTGGCTGCAATAGTCGGTGTCGGAGCAGACGAACATGCGCGTGCCGCGATCGTCCACCACGACTTCATCGAGGTAGCTGTCGCCTGCGTTGCAGATGGCGCAACGGTGTTCCCAGCGCTGGATCTCGAACGGGTGATCGTCGAAGGCCAGGCTTTCCACGCGCGTATACGGCGGGATGGCGTACAGGCGCTTCTCGCGGCCAGCGCCGAACAGCATCAGTGCGGGTGAGCGGTCGAGCTTGGGGTTGTCGAACTTCGGAATAGGTGAGGGCGAGGTGAGAAAGCGGCCGTCCACCATCACGGGGTAGTCGTAACTGGTGGCGATGTGGCCGTATTGGGCAATGTCTTCGTACAACTTCACGTGCATCAATCCATAGTCGGCGAGCGCATGCATCGTCCGCGTCTCCGCCTCGCGAGGTTCCAGCGTGCGCAGCGGTTCGGGCTCGGGCACCTGGAACACCAGCAGTTGATCTTCCCGTAGCGGTGTTTCAGGAATGCGATGGCGGGTCTGGATGACGCTGGCGTCGGCGGTGCGTTCGGTGGTCGCCACCCCGGCCACGCGGCCAAAGAAGCGGCGGATGTTGACGGCATTGGTGGTGTCGTCGGCGCCCTGGTCGATCACTTTGAGCACGTCGTTCGGACCCAGCAGGGCGGCGGTAACCTGGATGCCGCCGGTGCCCCAGCCGTAGGGCAAGGGCATTTCGCGGCTGCCGAACGGCACCTGGTAGCCGGGGATCGCCACGGCTTTCAGTAGGGCGCGGCGCAGCATGCGCTTGGTGTTTTCGTCGAGGAAGCCGAAGTTATAGGCGTTGCTGTTGTAGGTGCTGCTCACGACAAGGCCTCCTGCCCGGCGCTGGCTTTCCGTTGCTGGGCACTGAGCGTGCGCAGCAGTGACAGCTCGGCCTGGAAATCCACGTAGTGCGGCAGCTTCAGGTGCTGCACGAAGCCGGAGGCCTCCACGTTGTCCGAATGCGACAGCACGAACTCCTGGTTCTGTGCCGGGGCGTAGGCGGCTTCGCCCAGCTCGTCGCAACGCAGCGACCGATCGACCAGGGCCATCGCCATCGCCTTGCGTTCGCCTTCGCCCATGGTCAGGCCATAGCCGCGCGTGAACTGCGGCGGCACGCCGTTGCCGCCATGGAACTGGTTGATCATCTGGCACTCGGTGAGGGTGATTTCGCCGATCTCGATGGTGAAGCCCAGTTCTTCCGGGCAGATCAGCACATCGACCTCGCCCATGCGGATCTCGCCCGCGAACGGATGGCTCTCCGCGTAGCCGCGCTGAGTGGAATAGGCCATGCCGAGCAGGAAGCCTTCGTCGCCGCGCGCGAGATTTTGCAGGCGTGTGGCGCGGTCGGCGGGGAACATCAGCGGATCGCGGGTGAGGTCGGTGGGCTCCGGATCGCTGCCGGGATCGATGCGTTCGATTAGTGCCTCGGCGTCGAGCAGGTCGAGGACGCGGGGCATCGAAGCAGCAAGAGGTTCGTCGGCTTCCACGGTTTCGTTTTGTATGGAGGGACCGAACTCCAGCAGGCGCTGCGTGTAGTCATAAGTGGGGCCTAGCACTTGCCCGCCTGGGATGTCCTTGAACGTGCCGGAGACGCGGCGACGCACACGCATCGCCTGAGTCGTCAGCGGCTCGGTGTAACCGAAGCGCGGCAGGGTGGTGCGGTAGGCGCGCAGCAGGAAGATCGCTTCCTGCAGGTCGCCCGCGGCCTGGCGGATCGCCAGCGCCGCCAGCTCTTCGTCATACAGCGAACCTTCCTGCATCACCCGCGCTACGCCCAGGCGCAGTTGCTGGCGAATCTGCACCAGTTCCAGTTCCGGCACGGCGGTGTCGCCACGGCGCGCTTCGGCGAGCAGTTCCAGCGAACGGGCGATGGCCCGCTCGCCGCCTTTCACGGCAACGTACATTCAATCCTCCAGCTTGCGGGTCGTGCGCGGCAGCGCGAGAACGTTCTGCGCGGCGACGAAGTACAGATCGATGCCCAGCGGAAACCGCGGCGCCAGCGCGGCGCGTTCCGTCCAGAAGCGCTCCGGCAGACCGTCGATGCGCACACGCTCGGTGTCGCGGATGCCGGGGCCGGCGAAGCGGTAGCCGGTGCCGGGATGGAAGCCCTCCACTTGCAGCACCAGGCTGGCCGACCGATCCGGATAGCGCGAATCGCCCAGGGCAAACGCGGTCAGCGGTGGCATCGTTTGTGGGTCGCTGATGAGTGCGAAGTCGGCTTCGGCCGGTTCCTGTACCAGACGCGCGCCGGTATGGAAGCGCAGATGCTGCGCCAGTGCGTCATGGGGCTGCTGCAACCACACGGTGGTGCTCGTATCGCAAAGCGTCAGCAGCACGGCCATGGCAGCGGGCGTGGCCGGCGCGGGGGCGGGCGGCAGCACGGGCAAGGTGCGCGGCATGGCCGGGCGCGCCATGGCCTGCAGCAGTTCGCGGAAGTTGCGCTGGCTGTCGAAAACGGGGTGGTCGAAAGCGGCAAGCATCATTCGCCTCGCACCACGGTGAAGAATTCCACCTTACTCGCCGCGGCCTTGCGGCTGGCCGCTTCGCGACGGGCCTGCAGCGACTGGCGCAAAGGCTCCAGTACCTGCGCACTCAGCTGGGTGTGCTTGTCGCTGTCCTGCAGCCATGCGTCGGCGCAGGCCGCCAGCTCAGCGTGCCGCGTGTCGCCGCCGCGTACCCAGGCATGGCCGATGCGGCCGTCGATCTGCACGCTGCAGCGGGTGACGCTGACTTCGCCCAGATTGAATTGTGGGCCGGTGCCGCCAATGCGGCCGCGCAGCATGTACAGGCCGGTTTGCGGCGGACGCAGCCAAGTCGCATCGGCGGGCGGCGCGAGCGGCGCCATGGCGGCGGCCAGTTCGGCCGGTTCGGCTTGTGCCAGCAACGACATCCATTGCGGGCGCGCCAGGTGTGGAGAGGTGTCCATGTCTATTCCCGGGTTTGTCACAAATGTCTAGTTATCTAGACAGGGCGGAGCGCAGCACGGCTGGCTTCGTTGCGAAACATTCCAGCAGGCCAACGTGCCGCTGCCGTGACGGTGAATAGACAAGCGAGGCGAGTGGTATGGGTGAGGTCGAACGAGGGCGAGGTGTGGCGTTGTGGAGCCAGATCGGCGAGATCCTCGCCGATGACATCCTCAAGGGGCGCGTGCGCCAGGGCGAGCAGCTGCCCTCCGCGCAGGAGCTGGCGGAGCGATTCGATGTGAACCGCCACACCGTGCGTCGTGCCATCGCGGCGCTGGAACAGCGCAACCTGGTGCGCACGGAACAGGGGCGCGGCACCTTTGTGCAGGAGCACACGCTGGATTATGCGATCAGTCGCCGCACGCGATTCACTCAGAACATGCGCAACCTCAACATCGAGGCCGATATCGAATTCCTCGGCGATGCGCGCGAAGTGGCGCCTGCGCCCGTGGCGGAAGCCTTGGGGTTGGGGCGGCACGAGCATGTCTTCCGCATCGATACCTTGAGCCATGCGGATGGGCATGTCGTCGAACGCAGCTCCGCTTATTTTCCGGCGGCGCGCTTTCCGGGTCTGCCGTCGGTGTACCGGCGCATGCTGTCCGTCACGCGCACGCTGGCCGAGTTCGGTGTGAGCGACTACGTGCGCAAGCACACCCGCGTCTCGGCGCGCCTACCCGATGCGGAAACGGCGCGCCTGATGAAGCAGCCGCCGAATCGGCCAGTGCTGCATGTGCTGTCGATCAATGCCGATACGCGCGGCATGCCGGTGCAGTACGGTGTGTCGAGTTTCTCCGGCGACTGGGTGCAACTGGTGCTGATGGCGGACGAGTGATGCGCTACGCGATTTACTACTGCCCGGCCGAAGACAGCGAGCTGGGGCGTTTTGGCGATAGCTGGCTGACAGGGGCGGCCGAGGCCGTTCCGGCGATTTCGCCCAGGCGTATGGACGAACTGCTCTCCGATGTCCGCCGTTACGGCTGGCACGCCACGATGCGCGCGCCGTTTGCGCTGTCGGCTGGTGTGGTCTATGCGGATCTGCGCGCGGCCGTTTTCAACATCGCCAGCACCATGAATGCCTTTGCGCTGCCGCTGCAACTCGATCGACTGGCTGGCTTCCTTGCCTTGCGCCCGCATAGCGACAGCGCCGCGGTGGATGCGCTCGCCGCCGCCTGTCTGCACGCCTTGGAATCGCTATGTGCGCCCTTGCCGGACGGAGCGCTCCAGCGTCGCGCCAAGGGGCTCGATGCCGCCGAACTGACGTTGCTCCATCGCTACGGATATCCCTACGTGCTTGACCGCTACCGCTTTCATATGACGCTTTCCGCGCCCGCCACGGCAGCTGAAGAGCGCAGCATGCGCGACTGGCTGGCACCACTCGTCGCGAAGCTGGGGCCTGCCAAGATGGATGCCCTGGCCATCTGCCAGGAGGCTGCGCCAGGGGCGCCGTTCACTGTGGTCGAACGGATATCGCTGCGCACGGAGCCGGTGGCATGAGCATCGGTCGGCTGTACTACGTGATGGGCCCCTCGGGTGCTGGCAAGGACAGCGTGTTGAGCTGGGTGCGCGAGCACGGCATCTCACATGGCGTGTTGTGCGCGCATCGCTACATCACACGGCCGGCGCATGCGGGAGGCGAGAACCACGTGGCGCTGAGCGAGGCTGAGTTCCAGTTGCGCGCCGAGCGAGGCTTGTTCGTGTTGACCTGGCAGGCGCACGGGCTGCACTACGGTATTGGGCGCGAGGTCGAGCAGTGGATGGCGCGCGGCGCCGATGTGCTGGTCAATGGTTCGCGCGGTATTTACGAGCAGGCATGCGAGCGCTTTCCGGATATGCAGCCGGTGCTGATTACGGCCAGTCAGGAGTGTATGGCCAAGCGTCTTGCCGCACGCGGACGCGAAAGCGAGGCGGATATCGCCGCACGCCTCGTACGCAGCGACGCTTATCAGGTGCCACCGAACGCGCTGGTGATCCGCAACGACGGCAGCCTCGCGGAGGCCGGCGCTACATTGCTGGATGCGATCCGGCAACGCCATTGAAGTGGTGTTGCCAGTGGCACCGAGCTCGTCATGGACGAGCAAAGAGAGGTTCTTTGAGGCGCTGCTACTGCGGCACTACCGCCACAGCTTCGATTTCCAGCAGCAAACCTTCCCTGGCGAGCTTGCTCACCTCCACCAGCGTGCTCGCCGGCGGGTGCCGCGTGTTGATGTATTTGTCGCGGGCTGTGCGCAAGGCCTGTAGTTGCGACATGTCGGTGACGTACATATTCAACTTCACTACGTTGTCGAAGCTGGCGCCTGACGCTTCCAGCGCCGTCTTGATATTCGCGAAAACTTGATCCGCCTGTTTGGCGAAATCGCCGGCGCCTATCAGTTTTCCCTGGGCATCCAGAGCGATCTGTCCGGAGAGATACAGGGTGCGGCCAGTGTTCGGTACTTCGACGACGTGGGTATAGCCCGTCGGTTTGGACAGGCCCGCCGGATTGAGGTGATGAATGCCGGCGGGCGAATCACTTGCCATGGCTGGAGCAACGGCCATCAGGCCGAATAGAGCACAGCAGAGAGCGGAGAGACGGGGCACGGCACACTCCTGACTGGGGGAGCTGCATCATAGCCAAGGCTTGCACGAGCCTTCACCGTAGGAGCGCACCCTGTGCGCGACAAACCGGCAGGACTGCCGGTTTGCACGGCGCTAGCCGCCCGTAGGGTGAGGGCCATGGATGGCCCGAGTGAAACGGCCCGGAAGGGCCGCGCTCTGTTCAGCAATGGCCCTGCTAACGCAGGGCTGTCGCCCACAGGGTGGGCTCCTACAAGGAATGGATACTTTAGGCCGGTGTGGGCAGACCCATGGGCATACGGGCGCGTCGGGCTTTGGCGCGGAAGTACATGGCCGAGGTCAGCGTAACGAGCATGCCGAGGCTGGAGAGCGTCACCACGGTATCTGCATAGAACGTCGCCCAGGACAAATGCATGCCGCCGAACTGCTTGGCGAGAATCACAGCGACGCTGCCCATGTAGCCACTGGCATCGGCGATATACATCACAAAGCCCACATTGCCGGTGACGCGGAAGGTGGCCAGCATGCGCTCGAAGAACGTGGAGTTGTACGGCACATAGGCCAGGTAAAGACCGAAGCCGCTGCCGCCGATCCAGCCCAGCGGCTGCAGCAGGCCGCGATGGTAGAGCCAGGTCGCCAGTAAGGCGGTGGCGAAGCCGGTGAAGATCAGCAGGTGGTTGAGCATCAGCGCTTTGAAGTTGTCGCGCACGAGCATGGTGCAGGCGGTGATCAGCAGCACCGCGATCGCAATCGGTACTTCGGTGGCGGTGAACACCGAGGCATTGCCGCCGCGTCCCAGGTCCGCCCAGATTTCAGCGGCGAAGTTGTCGCGAAAATCGCGTGCCATGGTGAGTGACACATAGGCGATCACGATCAACGCCACGCCGGGAAGAAAGCGGGCAAGAAAGGCGCGGCGAGTGTTGGCATCCATAGGCACGCGGGTATGGCGTTCGGCGATATCCGCGGCGTCGGGTGCGGGCAGGCGTTCCAGCATCCATACCGCCAGGCACAGCAGCGGGATGAATAGCATGCCGGTGGCGAACGGCATCCAGAACTCGCTCACGCCATGGCTCACCATCAGCCACATGCCGACCGACTTCACCACGCCCGAGCCGACGATGAAGCTGGCGCACATGAAGGCCGCCATCATCTCGGTGCCGCGGCGTCCTTCCAGGTAACCGAAGATCACGCCCCAGACCATGCCGAGCGGCAAGCCGTTGAGGAACAGGCAGGCGATGTTCCACGGCGCCGGTAACACGGCAAAGCCAAACAGCGCGAGCCAAGCGAAGCCGATCAATCCCGCCAGCGCGCGGGCACGGCTGTGACGCTGCATTTCCGCGATCCAGGTGATGCCGCGTACCTTGCTGAGCATGTAACCCAGCACCTGGGCGATCACCAGCCAGACTTTGTAATCCACGCCCGCAAAATGCATACCCTCGAACGCCGCCGCGGTGAACGGCTTGCGGAACGCATACATCGACGCATAGGCCAGGAAGGCGGCACTGCCAGCCAGCAGATTGACCATCATCGGATGCGGACGATGGCTGGAAGACAGGGAGGTGGAACGCACGCAGGCAGTCCTCGACGGGAATGCCTGCAGGGTGCGGGGGGCAGGTTACAGCGCCGTGGCGATGTCTAGGCGGCTCGGGGTTATTGTCGCTGGGTGTTTGCTGGCGCCTGATCAGGGCTGTCCGGCGGGAGGTCGTTGAGTGGATATTCGCTGCGAAATGAGCGAAGGGAAGAGAGCATCCCCCAAAAGCAAAACAGCGCTTCGTGAGGCACGAAGCGCTGTTTTGGCTGGATGAAGTGGTGGAGCGGAGGAGGATCGAACTCCCGACCTCTGCATTGCGAACGCAGCGCTCTCCCAGCTGAGCTACCGCCCCACGCGAGCGGAGAATGTTAGCAGCGGGGTCCGGTATCCGCCAAGCCCCTGGCTATGTCGTGAATCAGCCCGGCAACAGTCGGTTGAGGCGCCCATGCAGTGGCTCGCGACGCCAGCCTTCGAGGAATTCGGGCCAGCGCTGGGTGACGACGTATTCCTCCAGCACTTTGCGCGGGCATAGCAGGCCGGGTGGCAGGTCGAGTTCGATAGCGAGCGCGTCCACCTGATCTTTCATGGCGGCCAGGGCTTTCTTGGCGTCGCCCTGTGGCATGCCGGGGATGGCGGTGGTGGCGGCGATGTCATCGTCGGTGATCGGCGTGGCAAGCAGATCGAGTAGTTCGGCACGCTGTGGCGAGCGCAGGGCGCGCTGACCGCGGCTTCGCTGCTCCAGATCCGATGCGCTGAGCGGTGGTTGCTGGGCCAGGTTCATCACCAGGGCGTCTTCCAGCAACCATGGTCGCGGCTTGTCGAGTTGGCGGGCGGCGCGGTCGCGCCATAGCAGGATGCGGCGCAGCCGTGCTTGTTGTGCTGGTTGCCAGTCGGCGGCGCCGCGGAAGCCTTCCTGCGGTTG
The DNA here is from genome assembly GCF_026283965.1 of Dyella subtropica. Classification (GTDB taxonomy): domain Bacteria; phylum Pseudomonadota; class Gammaproteobacteria; order Xanthomonadales; family Rhodanobacteraceae; genus Dyella_D; species Dyella_D subtropica. Next base: position 205,474 of record NZ_JAPDPD010000001.1, on the reverse strand, counting down.
CGGATCGCCTTCGCGGAAGCAGGAGCGTCGCTTGAGGCGTTCGCAGTCTTCCGCATGCCATGCGGTGCGGTCGCGTTGGATCAGGCGCTCGGTCAGTTGCTCATGCACTGGCTTGAGGTAGACCACGTCCAGGGTGGCGTAGGCGCGCTGGGAGTCGGTGAGTGGACGCTGCATCCAATCAGAGCGGGTTTCGCCCTTGTCGAGTTCGGTACCGACCAGTTCGGCAACCAGGGCGCGATAGCTGATGCCCAGGCCCATGCCGACGAAAGCGGCGGCGATCTGCGTGTCGAACAGCTGGCGCGGGCCGCCCGGCAGCAGGGGGGCGAGCGCTTCGAGATCTTCGCTGGCGCTATGCATCACGGTGATGGCGTCGCTCTGGCCGAGCAGCGGGCGCAAGGCGTCGCCAATTTCGAACGCGAGTGGATCGACCAGCGCGTAGCGCTCGTGCCAGCCGAGTTGGAGTAGGGCCAGTTGTGGATAGAAGGTGTTTCGGCGCATGAACTCGGTATCGAGATCGAGCGCAGCATCGGCGGGCAGTGCAGTGAGCCACTGCTCGAGTGCATCGCGGCTGGTGATCCAGTCCGCCGCCGGTGTGGGGGGGAGTTGCATTCAAGCTTCCTTGGGATGCCTGTCAGGTGATGTCGCTCATTGTCCTGTCAGGGGTTTGTGCCTATGTTTAGCGGAGCACCATAGCAGGCCGCCCAAGGACGCCCAACCATGCCAAGCAAGGAAACCGTACGACGTCAGCGCACCATGGGCGGGGCGGTTGGCGTGATCGTGCTCAGCATGGCGCTGGTCTATCACTTCTTTCCGCGCGTGTTTCATGTCGATCCGACCCGGGTGTCTACCCAGCGCGGTATGAATCTGGGGCCGGTGTCGGCCGCATCGAGTGGCGCGCGCCTACCGGCACCGCTTTCCTCGCAAGCCGAGGTCGACGCGGGTCCGCCGCTTACGTTGGCGCCGACCGATGTGATCGTGGCCCGCACCGGCAACAAGAATACGCATCTGCCTGAGCAACTGAGCGCTGATACGCCTGAAGTGGAAGCACTGCTTGATCGAGCCGGCAAGGCGCTGCGCGGCGGCCAACTCGTAGGCGATAAGGAGGGTGCGGCTGCGCTCTACACCGAGGCGCTCCAACTGAAGCCGGATAGCCGACGCGCTGCGCAAGGCATGTATGAGGTGCGTGCGCGACTGGTGGCCGAGATTGGCCAGGACATTGCTGTGGGCGATGCCGATGCGGCCATGGAGTTGCTCAATGAACTCAAGCCCCTGCCCGGTAGCCAGGAGGAAGTAGCTCAGCTGGAAACCAAGATGAAAACACTGGCCCAGGTGCGTCCGATGCTGGCCAAGGCGGCAAACCTGCTGCAGCAAGGCAAGGTCGATCAACCCAAGGGCGGGAATGCGCTGGAGTTGTATCGGCAGGTGCAGCAACTTGACGCCGATAACGCGATAGCTGGTCAGGGCATTTCCCAGGTGCAGCGCGCGGTGCTTGATCGCGCGTTGGCCGCCGTGGCGCAGAATGATTTCAAGGGTGCGAGCGACGCGTTGACGGAGGCCGGCACCATTCTCCCGGGCTCGCAGCCGTTGCAGGACGTGCAGGGCCGTGTCGATGGCATCCGTCATCAAAAAGCCACGGGCGTATTGGCGCAGGCGCGCTCTGCGCTCGATGCGGGCAATCTGGCGTTGGCTCAACAGTTGGCGGGGCAGGCCAAGGACATCAGCGAGGATGTTCCGGGCCTCAGCGATTTTCAGGAGCGCCTGACCAACGCGAGGCTTTATTCGAGCTATAAGCCCGGCCAGGTCTTCAACGACCGTTACGTTGATCTGCCGGGGCAGACGCCGGCCATGGTGGTGATCCCTACGGGCAGCTTTACCATGGGCGCGCCCGACGACGAGCCGGGGCGCAACGACGCTGAGATGCCGCAGCATCAGGTGACGATCGCCAAGGGATTTGCCATGTCGCGCGCCGATATCACCATCGGGCAGTTTCGCGACTTCGTTCGCGCCAGCGGTTATCAGCCAGATTCGATCAAACTGGGCGGCGCCAGCGTCTACGACGAGCGCAGTGGCGCCATGCGCGACGATCCTGAAGCCAGTTGGCAGAGCGATTACGCCGGCCGCTCGACGAGCGAAGACAAACTACCGGTGGTCAACGTGTCGTGGAACGACGCCAAGGCTTATGCCGACTGGCTCAGTCAGCGCACCGGCAAGCGTTATCGCCTGCCCAGCGAGGCGGAGTTCGAATACGCCTTGCGCGGGGGCACGACCACCCGCTACTGGTGGGGCAATGGCACGCCGACCCGCAAGGTGGAGAACCTCACCGGCAGCGGGGACCGCTCGCAGAGCGGGCGGCGCTGGAGCAACGCGTTCGCCAATTATCGGGACGGTTATTGGGGGCCGGCGCCGGTGATGAGCTTCGAGGCGAATCCGTATGGTTTGTACGACATCAACGGCAATGTGTCCGCTTGGGTCCAGGACTGCTGGCACGACAACTACATTCGCGCGCCGCTGGATGGCAGTGCCTGGGTCAATCCGGGTTGTTCGGTGCGCGTCGTGCGCGGCGGTTCCTGGGGCAGTTCGCCGGAGCAGGTGCGTTCCGCCTATCGCCAGGGGGCAGAGGGTGGCGTGCGTAGCGGCCGTGTCGGGTTTCGCGTTTTGCGTGAGCTTTAGATTGCCGCCGCTCGGAAACACTCTACATTCAATGTCTTCGCTTGACGGCGGTGCGCTCCGCGGATTCCCTTGTGTTGCCGCCATGCGCAACCGTAAAATGGCCCGCTTTCGTGTAAGGGAATCATCGACTTAGGGCGAGGTGCTCGGATACGGGGCGGGAGTGGCTTGCGGGCTTTTTGTTCGCGACAATCTTCTTTGAAATCCGTGGCTTGTGGGCATCTCCTCACGGTTGCGCTGATGCGAAAGTGGCGGAATTGGTAGACGCACCAGATTTAGGTTCTGGCGGTTAATCCCGTGCGGGTTCGAGTCCCGCCTTTCGCACCATCCCTTTGTTTTTGCAGGCGGCCGGGGGCCGCCGAGCGCCTGTGACGGGCGCACTTTCAGGTACTCCAGGAGACGTCATGCAGGTTTCGGTTGAAAACGTCGGCAAGCTCGAGCGCAAGCTCACGGTGAAATTCCCCGCAGAGCGCTTCGAGACGCAGGTGACTGCGCGTATCGCGGAAATGGGCCGCACGGTGCGCCTGAAAGGCTTCCGTCCGGGCAAGGTGCCCACCACGGTGATCCAGCAGCGTTTTGGCGCGCAGGTCCGTGGCGAGGTGTTGTCCGACCTCATCGGCACCACGCTGCGCGAGGCGGTGGAGCAGGAGAAGCTGCGCCCGATCGCCAATCCGGCAGTGGATACCACCGGTCGTCCGGAAAACGGCGAAATCACCTATACCGCTACCTTCGAGATCATGCCGGAGTTCCCGGACGTCGACGTGGCCGCGTTGGATATCAAGCGCCCGGTGGCGGAAGTGACCGACGCCGATATCGAAAAGATGATCGAGACCCTGCGCGCCCAGCGCCGTAGCTTCGACCCGGTGGAGCGCGCTTCCGCTGAGGGCGACTTTGTGATGTTCGAGTACTCGGCCGAAGCCGGTGATTACCGCTTCCCGACCGAAGGTCTGGAGCGCGCCGGTAGCGTGCTGGGCTCGGGCACTCTGTTCAAGGCGCTGGACGAGGCGCTGACGGGTCGCAAGACCGACGAGACCTTCGAAAGCGAGATCGTCTTCCCGGCGGATTTCCGCAACGACAAGCTGGCCGGCCAGAACGCCAAGGTCAGCTTCAAGATCGTGAAGGTGCAGGAGCCTAAGCTCCCCGCCGTCGACGGCGAGTTCGCCAAGCTGTTCGGCATCACCGACGGCAACCTGGAAAACTTCCGCAAGGAAGTGCGCGCCAACCTCGAGCGCGAATTGAAGGCCACGCTGATGGCGCGTCTGAAGTCCGAAGTGGCCGAGAAGCTGGCCGACGCCCATCCGTCGCTGGACGTGCCGAATGTGATGGTGCAGTCGGAGGCCCAGAACCTCGCCGCCGGCAGCGTGCCGCGTGGCCAGCAGCCGCCGCCGCAGCTGATCGAAGCGGCTACGCCGGTCGCCCGCAAGCGCGTCATTGCCGGCCTGCTGATGGGTGAGATCGCCCGCAAGCAGGAGTTGAAGCTGGACCGCACCCGCGTCGCCGAACAGCTAGCGGCGATCGCCTCGACCTACGAGGAGCCGGAAAAGGTCATTGAACTCTACAACGGCGACCCCCAACTGATGTCCGGGCTGCAGAACCGCGTGATGGAAGACCAGGTGGCCGTGTGGGTGGCGGAACACGCCAAGACCACCGACGAGAACCTGAGCTTCGACGACGTGATGCGCCCGGTCAGCGCCTGAGCCCTATAAGATCAGGCCCATCAACCGGAGAGCGACAAGCATGGCCATGGATCCAATCCAGAACCTCAACCTGGTACCCATCGTTGTCGAGCAGACCGCTCGCGGCGAGCGCTCGTACGACATCTACTCGCGCCTGCTGAAGGAGCGTGTGATCTTCCTCGTCGGCGAGGTCAACGATCAGGTTGCCAACCTGCTGGTCGCGCAGATGCTGTTCCTTGAATCCGAGAATCCGGACAAGGACATCCATCTGTACATCAACAGCCCTGGCGGTGCCGTCACCGCCGGGCTGGCGATCTACGACACCATGCAGTTCGTCAAGCCCGACGTCAGCACCATGTGCATCGGCCAGGCCTGCAGTGCGGCCTCGTTGTTGCTGATGGCTGGCGCCAAGGGCAAGCGGTACTCGCTGCCCAATTCGCGCGTGATGATCCATCAGCCGTCGGGCGGTGCCCGTGGTCAGGCGACCGACATCGAGATCCAGGCGCAGGAAATTCTGTACCTGCGTCGCCGCCTGAACGACATCTATGTGCAACATACCGGCCAACCGCTGGACAAGATCGAGCGGGACATGGAACGCGACCGTTTTATGAGTGCCGAGGCCGCCCGCGAGTACGGTCTGATCGACTCGGTCCTCGACCGGCGCGCCGGCGAGACGGTCAAGTCGGCCTGATTTGCGGCCGTTATAGAGCTTGAAAGCCGGGTTCTGCGTCTGGAATCGGACGCGGAACCCTGTGCTATTCTCGACTCGCAACCGATTTACAGCAGGGTTAAAGCATGACTGACGAGCGGCAGGGCCGTTCCAACGACAGCGGCAAGATTCTCTACTGCTCCTTCTGCGGCAAGAGCCAGCACGAAGTGCGCAAGCTGATCGCGGGTCCGTCCGTGTTCATCTGCGACGAATGCGTAGAGCTTTGCAACGACATCATCCGCGAAGAGCTGGAAGAGAAGGCCGCCTCCGGGCGCAGCCAACTGCCCAAGCCGCGCGAGATCATGGAGACGCTCGACCAGTACGTGGTCGGCCAGACCCGCGCCAAGAAAGCGCTGGCCGTGGCGGTGTACAACCACTACAAGCGCATGGAGTCTCGCCAGAAGAGCGACGACGTCGAGCTGGGCAAGTCCAATATCCTCCTGATCGGCCCGACCGGTTCGGGCAAGACGTTGCTGGCCGAAACGCTGGCGCGCTTGCTCAATGTGCCGTTCACCATTGCCGATGCCACCACGCTGACCGAAGCCGGTTACGTGGGCGAGGATGTCGAGAACATCATCCAGAAGCTGCTGCAGAAGTGTGACTACGACGTCGACAAGGCGCAGTCGGGCATCGTCTACATCGACGAAATCGACAAGATCTCGCGCAAGAGCGAGAACCCGTCGATCACCCGCGACGTGTCCGGCGAAGGCGTGCAGCAGGCACTGCTGAAGTTGATCGAGGGCACACTGGCCTCGGTGCCGCCGCAGGGCGGTCGCAAGCATCCGCAGCAGGAATTCCTGCAGGTCGACACCAAGAACATCTTGTTCATCTGCGGTGGCGCATTTGCCGGCCTGGAGAAGGTGATCCAACAGCGCTCCGAGACCACGGGCATTGGCTTCTCGGCTGAAGTTCGCAGTAAGGAGCGTACGGAGAATCTGGGCAAGGTGCTGGCGGAGGTGGAGCCGGCGGATCTGGTGCGCTTTGGCCTGATTCCGGAGTTTGTCGGCCGTTTGCCGGTGGTCGCCACCCTGGACGAGCTGGACGAGCCCGCCTTGGTGAAGATCCTCACCGAGCCGAGGAATGCCGTCACCAAGCAGTTCAAGAAGCTGTTCGAGATGGAAGGCGTGGAGTTGGAATTCCGCCCGGAGGCCCTGCAGGCGATTGCCCGCAAGGCGCTCAAGCGCAAGACCGGCGCCCGCGGCCTGCGCACCATCCTCGAGCAGGTGTTGCTGGACACCATGTACGAGCTACCCTCGCTGGAGCACGTGAGCAAGGTGGTCGTGGATGACGCAGTGATCAATGGCCAGGCCGAGCCCTACCTGATCTACCGCGGCAATCTGCAGCAACGCGTGGCGGGCGAGGGCGGCGACGCCGCTTGATCCTATCTCCCGCGTGAATGGAACGGCTCCGGCGTATTCGTCGGGGCCGTTTTTCTTTTCGTTGCCCCGCCTGGGCTTGACTGGGCGGTCGACAACCTCCACTTGACGGAAAGATGCCTCCGGCGCAGTGTCGGGGCGTAGTCGCATTACTCCCCCGAGGGACCTTTTAGATGGCAAAAAATGCCCCCCTTCCCGTTGCCACGGGCGCCGTGCTGGAAGCCCTGCCGGTACTTCCGCTGCGCGACGTGGTGGTTTATCCCCACATGGTCATCCCGCTCTTCGTTGGCCGTGACAAGTCGATGCGCGCGCTTGAGCGCGCCATGGAAGGCGAGCGCCAGATTCTGCTGGTGGCGCAGAAAAGTCCGGATATCGACGATCCCGCGGTGGCCGATCTGCATGAAATCGGCACGCTGGCGGGCGTATTGCAACTGCTGAAACTCCCCGATGGCACGGTGAAGGTGCTGGTGGAAGGGCAGGCGCGCGTTTCCGTGGAGAAGTACCAGGAAGACGGCGGCATGCTAATGGCCACGTCCCGCATCATCGAGCCCGTGTACAGCACCAAGGAACGAGAGCTCGATGTGGTCTCGCGCACGCTGATCTCGCTGTTCGAGCAGCTGGTGAAGCAGAGCCGCAAGTTGCCGCCGGAGGTGCTCGCCACCCTGTCTGGCATCGACGACCCATCCCGTGTGGCAGATTCCATCGCCGCGCACCTTTCCGTGCGCATGGCCGATAAGCAGAAAGTGCTGGAAACGGCCGATGTGGGGCAGCGTCTTGAATTGCTGATCGGCCTGGTCGACGGCGAGATGGATCTGCAGCAGGTGGAAAAGCGCATCCGCGGCCGCGTGAAGTCGCAGATGGAAAAGAGTCAGCGCGAGTACTACCTCAACGAGCAGATGAAGGCCATCCAAAAGGAGCTCGGCGAGGGCGAGGAGGGGCCGAACGAAATCGAGGAGCTGCAGAAGAAGATCGAATCGGCCGGGATGCCCAAGGCCGTGCTCGCCAAGGCACGCCAGGAATTCAGCAAGCTGCGCCAGATGTCGCCGATGTCGGCCGAAGCCACGGTGGTGCGCAACTACCTTGACTGGCTGGTGGGCGTGCCCTGGAAGAAGCGCAGCAAGGTCCGCAAGGATCTGCAGATGGCCCAGGAAGTGCTCGATGCCGATCATTTCGGCCTGGAAAAGGTCAAGGAGCGCATCCTTGAATACCTGGCCGTGCAGCAACGCGTGAACACCATGAAGGGTCCCATCCTTTGCTTGGTTGGTCCGCCTGGCGTGGGCAAGACCTCGCTGGGGCAGTCGATCGCCAAGACGACCAACCGCAAATTTGTGCGCATGAGCCTGGGCGGTGTGCGGGACGAGGCCGAGATTCGTGGCCATCGCCGCACCTATATTGGTTCGATGCCAGGCCGGATCGTGCAGAACATGAACAAGATCGGGACCAAGAACCCGCTGTTCGTGCTGGACGAGATCGACAAGATGTCGATGGATTTCCGTGGCGATCCGTCTTCAGCGCTGCTGGAAGTGCTGGACCCCGAACAGAATCACGCGTTCAACGATCACTACCTGGAGGTCGATTTTGACCTGTCCGAGGTGATGTGGATCGCCACCGCCAACTCGCTCAACATTCCAGGTCCGCTGCTGGATCGCATGGAGGTCATTCGCATCCCGGGTTACACCGAGGATGAGAAGCTGGCGATCGCGCAGAAATACCTGCTGTCCAAGCAGCTCAAGGCCAATGGCCTGAAGCCGGAAGAGTTGAGTGTGTCAGAGGATGCCGTACGCGACATCGTGCGCTATTACACGCGCGAATCCGGCGTGCGCAATCTGGAGCGTGAGTTGTCCAAGATCTGCCGCAAGGTAGTGAAGGAGCTGACCCTCGGCGAGGTGAAGAAAAGCAAGGCCAAGGCTTCGGCCGTAAAGACGGCCAAATCCAAGATCAAGTCTTCGCCCCTGCATGCCAAGATCGATTCGTCCAACCTCGAGCATTACCTTGGGGTTCGCCGCTTCGATTTCGGACGTAAAGAGCTTCAGAATGAAGTGGGCCTGGTGACCGGTCTGGCTTGGACCCAGGTCGGCGGCGACTTGCTCAGCATCGAGGCCTCGGTGGTGGCGGGCAAGGGGCGACTGGTGAACACCGGTCAGCTGGGCGATGTGATGAAGGAGTCGATCCAGGCTGCACTGTCGGTGGTCCGTGCCCGTGCCGAACGTCTAGGTATCGACCCCGACTTCCACCAGAAGCTCGACCTGCATGTCCATGTGCCGGAAGGTGCCACGCCGAAAGATGGCCCAAGTGCAGGCATCGCCATGTGTACGGCGCTGGTGTCGGCTCTGACCAAGGTGCCAGTGCGATCCGAGGTGGCGATGACCGGCGAGATAACGTTGCGCGGTCGCGTGCTGCCGATCGGTGGTCTCAAGGAGAAGCTGCTCGCGGCGCATCGTGGCGGCATCACCACGGTGATCATCCCGGAAGACAACAAGAAGGATTTGGCGGACATCCCGGCCAATATCACCGGTTCGCTGGACATTCACCCGGTGCGCTGGATCGATGAGGTGCTGGACATTGCACTCGAGCGTCCGCTGCAGCCCTTGCAGGTGAAGGAGGGTGAGGCGACGAAGGGCGTTGATGCTCCGATCGAGGAAGAGTCGTCCGACGAGGCCCCCGCGCGGCCTCACTGATTCGATCTCGAGGCGGCTCTAATCAAGCGGGTCCAATCAAGGGTGGCATGCCGTGTCGGCATGCCACTTTTTTCATTTGGATCGTATCCAAGCACGCGCTGCGTAGTGCTTCATATCGCGTAACGCAAGTGCTGTTTCGAAACCTTCGAATACCCTGAAAGCCTTGGTATTGCTTGTATTGCGGACCCCATAGGGCACTGGTATAAAGGCGGCACCGCAATCCTCGCGCGATGTTGGAAGCGCAGCGATGCGGGGTCGCGGGGCGCCGCCTATCGGTAGCCAATCATCCAAGTCGGCGTCGTCTCGTCCCAGACTGACCACGCGGGCCGCATAATCGTTTAAGGGAGTGTCTCAATGAATAAAACCGATCTGATCAATGCCATTGCCGAGAAGGCCGAACTCACCAAGGCTGACGCTGGCCGCGCGCTCGAGGCTTTCTTCGAGACCGTGCAGAAGGCGCTGAAGAAGGGTGACGATGTGTCGGTGGTGGGCTTTGGCACCTTCACCGTGCGCAAGCGCGCTGCTCGTACCGGCCGCAATCCGCGCACCAACGAGACGATCAAGATCAAGGCTTCGAAGGTTCCGGCTTTTAAGGCTGGCAAGACCTTGAAGGATGCCCTAAACTAAGCGGCTCTACGCTTGGTTTTGGGTGCTTAGCTCAGCGGTAGAGCGTCGCCCTTACAAGGCGAGGGTCGTAGGTTCGATCCCTACAGCACCCACCAGAAAAATGCGGAGCGGTAGTTCAGTCGGTTAGAATGCTGGCCTGTCACGCCGGAGGTCGCGGGTTCGAGTCCCGTCCGCTCCGCCACAGTTCGCAAGGGCGCCCGTGTGGCGCCCTTGTCATTTATGCACCGCGCAACCGCGCGTCGATCAACCCTCATCGGGAAGATTTTCATGTTGCAGACACTACGTACCAAGCTTCACGGATGGCCGTCCATTGTCATTCTGGGCATCTGCGTCTTTGCTATTTCGTTCTTCGGCATCGAGTCGTACTTCATGTCGCACGTCGAGACGTTCGTAGCGAAGGTCGGCAAGCATGAGATCACCCAGCAGGACTTCCAGAACCGTCTGAACCAGCTGCGCCAGCAGATGAGCGCAGAGCAGGGCGATCGCTTCGATCCCAGCGTGTTCGAGAAGCCCGAGACCAAGCAGCGCGTGCTGGACGCGATGATCGACCAGCAACTGCTCACGCAGGCGTCGACGGACCTCGGCATGCGCGTATCCGACCTGGCATTGCGCGACACCATCGCCGGTATCCCGGGCGTGCAGGTCAACGGCAAATTCGATCCGGCCATGTATCGCGCCTGGCTGGCCGGCCAGGGCAAGACCTCGAACCAGTTTGAGGCCGAGCTACGCAACGAGCTGGGCATCGCTCAGATTCCGGGGGCGATCAGCGCGAGCACGATCATCACCGACGCCGACCTGGATCGATACCTCAATCTCAGCATGCAGCGCCGTGACCTGCGCTATTTCAGCGTGCCGCGCCCGGCGCTGACCGACAGCAATGTCGACGATGCGCAGATCGACGCTTACTACAAGTCGCATCAGGCCGATTTCATGAACCCCGAGCAGGTCTCGGTGAAATACATCGAGGTGAAAGGCGACGACCTCAAGTTGGATGTGCAACCCAGCGACGAGGATCTCAAGAAGCGCTATGACGAACAGAAGCAGCGCTTCGTGCAGCCGGAGCAGCGCCTGGTTTCGCATATCTTGATCAACGTGCCCAAGAACGCCACGCCAGAGCAGCAGAAGGCTGCGCTCGCCAAGGCTGAGCAGATCGCTGCCCAGGCGAAGCCGGATGGCTTCGCGAAGCTGGCCGAGCAGTCTTCGGACGACCTGGGCTCCAAGCGCTCGGGCGGCGACCTGGGCTGGCTGGAAAAAGGTGTGGCGAACGCGGCTTTCGACGATGCGCTGTTCTCCTTGCAGAAGGGACAGATATCCAAGCCGGTGCTATCGGATGAGGGCTATCACGTGTTGTGGCTGCGCGATGTGCGCAGCGGACAGGCCAAGCCGTTCGAAGAAGTGCGCGCGCAGCTGGCGAAAGATGCCCTGAGCGGCGATCGCGATCGCAAATTCAACGAGCTGGCCGGCAAGCTCACCGACAGTGCCTACCAAAACCCATCGTCGCTTGAGCCTGCCGCACAGGCGCTGGGTCTACCGATTAAGAGCACGGAACTGTTCTCGCGTCAGGGCGGTGCCGGCGTCGCCGCGAATCCCAAATTGGTGCAGGCAGCGTTTGGAGATGACGTGCTGGCCCAGGGCAATAACTCCAGCCTGATCGAGCTGGGGCCGGATCATTCCGCGATTATCCATGTCGACAAGCACGTGCCGGCAGCGGTCCGTCCGCTGGCCGAAGTACGCGACGTGGTGCGCCAGAAGATTCTCGACGAGCGCGTGGCAGCGGCAGCCAAGGCGAAGGCCGACGCTCTGTTGGCCCGTCTACAGAAGGGTGAGGACATGGCTGCGGTGGCAGCGTCGACAGGCGCTCCTATGAGGAGCTCCAACGAAGTTACTCGCAGTCAGCGCGAGATCGCACCGGAACTGATCAGCGAAGCTTTCACCCTGCCGCATCCGGCGGCAGGCAAGTCGCAGTTCGCCAGTGTGTTAGAACAGGATGGCTCCTACGCACTGCTCGCCGTGGACAAGGTGCAGGACGCCGACCTTTCCAAGCTACCCGCAGAGCTGCGCGACGGGCTGCGTCAGCAGATGGTGCGGGCTTATGGTGGCACGGCGACGCAGGAATTCATCGACGCGCTGAAGGCGAAGACTGAAATCAAGATCGCCAAGGACCGTATGTAAGAGCGTCGATAGCTCTTACGTGTTCGGTCTCACGAAAAGGGCGGCCCATGGCCTCCCTTTTTACTTGCAACAAGCGACCGAGGTTAGATGCCGGTCATGCCCAGAATGTTGTAGCCGGCATCCACGTAGGTGATCTCGCCGGTTACGCCCGAGGCCAAGTCTGAGCAAAGGAAGGCCCCGACATTACCCACTTCGTCGATGGTGACGCTACGGCGCAGCGGCGCATTTTCATCCACATGGTCCAGCATCTTGCGAAAGTTTGAGATGCCGGCCGCAGCTAGCGTCTTGATGGGGCCTGCGGAGATGGCATTGACGCGGGTGCCTTCCGGGCCCAGGTTGAAAGCCAGGTAGCGCACGTTCGCTTCCAGGCTCGCCTTGGCCAGGCCCATCACGTTGTAGTTCGACAACGCACGCTCCGCGCCCAGATAGGTGAGCGTAAGGATGGCGCCGCCGCGGCCAGCCATTAGCGGGCGCGCGGCCTTGGCCAGGGCGGCAAGGCTATAGCTGGAAATATCATGCGCGATGGCGAAGCTTTCGCGCGTCAGGTTGTCCAGGTATTGGCCCTGCAGTGCTTCGCGTGGCGCAAAGCCGACCGAGTGAACGAGGATGTCGAAGCCGTCCCAGTGCTTGCCCAATTCGCTGAACATGCGGTCGATCTGGGCATCCTCCGCGACATCGCAGGGCAGCACGATATTGGAGCCGAAGGCGTTGGCGGCTTCATCGACACGGTCTTTCAGTCGATCGTTCTGGTAGGTGAAGGCGAGTTGCGCGCCTTCACGATGCATTGCATTGGCGATGCCCCAGGCGATGGAGCGTTGGCTGGCGATGCCGACGATCAGGGCGCGCTTGCCGTGCAGAAATCCCATGTGTCCTCCCAGGGCGGCGGCGCGCCGTATCGGTGCAGCCGCACGAGTTTAGCAGGCGCGGAAGACGCATGATTCGGCTATTCGCGCCCACAAGAGGTAGTGCCCAATCAACCCGGCGCGCTGATCTTCAATATCTGGCCAAGGCGCAGCTTCGCATCCTGCAGGTGGTTCCAGCGCTTGAGCTGGTCCACGTTGAGCGAATAGCGGCGGGCGATAATCCAAAGCGTTTCGCCTGACTTGACGGTGTGCGTCTTGTTGCCCGGGGACGGTGCGGAATCGTCGCCCGCCACAGGCGATGGGCCGTCGCCGTTCTCCATGAGCGGTGATAGACCCGCGGCGTAGGTGCTGGCCGTGTCGTTACCGGTTTGCAGTGGCGCGTTGCGGAATTGCTCGGCGTGGTTACGTGGCATCAACAGATAGGAAGCTGCGCGCTTATCGATAAAGCCGTTGCGGAATCCTGCGTTGAGGTCCTTCAGCTCATCGACCGACATGCCGGCATGATTGGCGGCCTGCGCGATGGGCATCGATTGGTCGACGTCTACCGAAACCAGGTGCTGTTCCGCGGGGAGCAGCGGCAAGTTGACCTTGAAGCGGCCCGGCTCGCGCACGACGCAGGAAATGGCCAGCAGCTTGGTCAGATGTTCTCGCGTGATGCGCTTGACAGGCATTTTCGGAATGATCGGTTCGGCAGCGGGTGCGCCGTGCTGGTCGATCAATCTGCGAATGGCAAACTCGCCGGCGTTGTAGGCGTAGTCCGCCAATCGCCAGTCCCCCAGGTCGTCGTGATAGCGCTTCAACAGAGCCATCATGGCGTCGGTGGCGGCAGGGACATCCAGACGTCCGTCGTAGTTTTTGTCGACGCGCATGCCTAGTGCGTTGGCGGTCGCCTGCATGATTTGCCACATCCCGGCGGGACTGCCTTTGCTGCCAGGCATCGGCCGATAACGGCTTTCCACCCACGGCAGCAACGCGAACTCGCCGGCCACACCATGTTTCGCTGCGATCTGTTGGACATAAATCAGGCGAGGCATCACTTCACGCATCTGCGCCTCAAAGCGCTGCGGGCTTTGCGTGTAGCGTCTCGCCCAGTCGAGAATCGCTGGGTCGGCATCGCAATCGGCCATAGCGAAACTGCTACGCAGTTGCTCCCAGACGTTGGACGTCTCCAGCGGGGTGGCCGCGCCGCCGACATTGTGTGTCACATCACTGATCGTCGGATGTGGCGGCTTGAGATTACCTGCCGATGCCGACGTTCGAGGCAGCTGGGATGGCGCACTGGCGCAAGCGGCCAGTAGCGTGGAGAGCACGATAGGCAGGGGGCGAAGGGAAGGGCGTTTCATCCGCGGAATACGTCCTTGGCAGCGCGAAGGGTGGCAAAGCGTGTAACGCGATCGGTCGCCGCACCATGACGACGGCACCACTCCGTGACTTCGTCGGTATCGACACGCAGGAAGGGGTTGGAGGCCAGTTCGGTGGCCAGCGTCACGGGCAGGCTGGGTTGCTGCTGGTCGCGTAGCGTCTGTACCTGCTCGATGCGCTCGGCAAGCGCGGGGTTGTGCGGCTCGATAGTCAGCGCGAAGCGGCCATTGGCGGCCGTGTATTCATGCCCACAGCAGACTTTGGTGTTGCCTGGCAGAGATGCGAGCCGATCCAGTGAGGTCAGCATTTGCTGTGGCGTGCCTTCGAACAGGCGGCCACAGCCCATGCTGAAAAGCGTGTCTCCGCAGAGCAGTACACCTTCGCCAACGTAGGCAATGTGGCTGAGCGTGTGGCCGGGAATCTCGATCACCCGAAAGCGCGCACGTAGCCCATCGATCGATACTTCGTCGCCGTCTCCCACGCGCTGGGCAACGTAGTCGATGCGCTCGTCACGCGGCGCGTAAACCGCCGCAGGATGACGAGCCAGCAAGGCGCCCACGCCACCGATGTGATCGTTGTGGTGGTGAGTGAGCAGGATGGCCCGAAGCCGTAGCTTCCGTTCGGATAGCGCAGCTTCGACCGGTGCCGCTTCGCCGGGATCGACCACGATCGCGTTGCCATCGTCGTCGTGCAGCAGCCAGATATAGTTGTCGGCAAGCGCCGGTAACGGTACGACGTGCAAGGGGTACTCCTCTGCGGATTCGTATCGACTGGCGCAGGCTTCCGGCTTGCGCGAGGCGTGGGACTATAAAGCGGCAGTGAAGCTGACTCGTTAGCGAGGTGTTAACAGGCCGGTTACGCGTTCAGTCTTGTGTCCTGGTTGGACCCAACCATGAGAGCCACGGCGCTATTGCGGGTGCCAGCTATTACACTCTCGTCTTGACTGTTGGGCCGCCCACGCATGCCGCAGCGCGACAAAGACATCTACGCCAGCGCGCATCTTCGCCACCTGTTGGCTGAGGAAGCGGCTGCCTTGCTGCCGGACCTCCAGCGCTGCGCGGGTACGCATGCGCTGCTGGTGTCCGCGCTGTCGCATGACCATCCTCCGGTATTGCCGTTGCTGGGCAATTGGGCGCGCATGCGCCTGGTCGCCAACCGCTATCACGGCGACATTCGCGCACGGTCAGACGAGGCGTTGCCTTTTGTCGACGATGCTTTCGGCCTGGTGCTGTTACGGCATGCTGTGGAAGTGGCGCCCGCGCCGCAGGCGTTACTGCAGGAAGCCTGTCGTGTGCTGGCCCCCGGCGGTGTGCTCGCGCTCACCGGCATGCACCCCTTGAGCGGGTGGTTGCCCTGGCTGTATTGGTATACCCGTGGCGGTTCGATGCCGGCGCTGAAGTCGCCGCTGACGCTGGAACGATGGGTGCGCGCCGGCGAGCTGGACGTCGAACGCATTCATCGCGTCGGCCATGTATGGCCGAATGGCGGTGCGCATACCCGGGGCATCAGCGCCCTCGGCGGTGGTTATGTGCTTATCGCTCGCAAGCGTCGGCGCATGGCGATACCGACACGACTGAAGCCCAAGCTGGTGCCAGCACCGGTAAATGTAAACCTGGCACCGGGAGCGAGGCGTAATGCCTCCTCTTGATGCTGTGACAATGAATAACTGCAGGCAACGATGACTGACGTACAAGCTTTTACCGATGGCGCATGCCTCGGCAATCCCGGGCCGGGCGGCTGGGCCGCGCTGCTGCGTGCCAAGGGCACGGAGCGCATGCTGGCCGGTGGCGAACCGGACACCACCAACAACCGCATGGAGTTGATGGCCGCCATTGCCGCACTCGAAGCGCTAACGCGTCCATGCAAGGTCACCCTCACCACCGACTCGAAATACGTCATGCAAGGCATCGAGCAGTGGGTGCCCAAATGGCGCGCCAACGGCTGGAAAACCGCCGACAAGAAACCGGTGAAGAATCAGGATCTGTGGCAGCGTCTTTCAGAGGCCACCGCTCCTCACCAGCTGAGCTGGCAGTGGGTGAAGGGCCACAATGGCCATGCCGAAAACGAGCGCGTCGATGAAGCCGCACGTGAGCAGGCCGAGCAGTACAGGAGCAGACGATGAGGCAGATCGTCCTCGATACCGAAACCACGGGTCTGGAGGTGCGCCAGGGCCATCGCCTGATCGAAATCGCCTGTGTCGAGATGTTCGAGCGGCGGCCGACCGGCAGGCATTACCAGACCTACCTCAATCCGGATCGTCTGATCGATGAGGGGGCGAAGCAGGTCACTGGCATCGAAGACGAGTTCCTGCTCGACAAGCCGCATTTCAACGACGTCGTGGAAGAGTTTCTCGCTTTCATCGACGGAGCCGAGCTGATCATCCACAACGCCGCCTTCGACGTGGGCTTCCTCGATGCCGAGCTCGCGCGCGCCGGTGAGCATTACGGGCGCATCGCCGATCACTGCAGTGTGCTCGATACGCTGGTGATGGCGCGAGAACGGTATCCCGGGCAGCGCAACAGCCTGGACGCGCTATGCAAACGCCTTGGCGTGGACAACTCGGCGCGCGACCTGCACGGCGGTTTGATCGACGCTCAGCTGCTGGCCGAGGTCTACCTGGCGATGACCTCGGGCCAGGTGGTGCTGGACCTGGGTTTCGAAAGCTCGCCGGAGCAGGGTGCCGCCAAGGTGGTCATGCCGGTTGTGCTGGATCGACGTCCACGCGTGCTGCGTGCCGACGCGAATGAGCTGATGGCGCACGAACGTCGTCTTGATGCGCTAGATAAGAGCGCCGGCGGCGCCAGCGTTTGGCGCAAGGAAGAAAACACGAGGCATTAAGGATGCTCTGATCTATTCCACGTACCCGGCATGACGTCCAGAAGGCCCGCAGGGTGTGTTGCGTGGTGGCCGTCTGTTCAAGCCGCGCGGCGCAGCCTGCGGGCCTTCTGGACGTCACCCCATCATTGAATTCAACACGTGGGGGCCGCCCTGTATGCGCGCAGCGCTTCGCCCCAGCGTCTCGACAGACAGCCAGTCTGCCTTCGCCGCTGCGACAAACCGCTGCGCGCATACAGGGCGGTGACGGGTGCGCGGAATAGATCAGAGCATCCTTAAGCGTCGCGACGGCCCGTGTCAGTTAGCGCGGGCCAAAATTGCCGTCACGTTATCGCTGCCGCCGCCATCGAGCGCGGCGAGCAACAGATGATCGACGCATTCCTGCACGGCCAGATCGCGACGTTCCACGATGCGTGCGATGCCCGCATCGCTCACTTCCTCCGTGAGTCCGTCACTGCACAGCAGGAAACACATGCCCGGCTCCAGCTCGCCGCGCGCCATGCCGATGTGCAATTGGTCGAGGGCGGTAATGCCCAGCGCCTGGGTAATCACATTGCGCTGCGGATGGCGTGCAGCCCGCGCCGGATCCAGCGCGCCCGCCGCAACCAGCTCCTGCACCAACGAGTGATCGTGGCTGATTTGCTTCAGCCCGTTCTGCCACAGGTAGATGCGACTATCGCCAACCCAGGCCACCTCATAGCTATTCGTACTCAGCCGCAGCGCCGCGATCGTCGTGCCCATAGGCAAGGCATCCTGGCAGCCCTTGGCCTGTGCCATCAGCCGCTCATCCGCACCGCGCACCGCATCAATCAGGCTATGCCCGCGCGTCACCAAATCCGCCACCGCGTCACGGACCAAGGCCGAGGCCACCTCGCCATGCTGGTGCCCGCCCATGCCGTCGGCGACCAGGAACAGGCCCAGCCCCGCGTCGGCGTAATAGGTGTCTTCATTGCGCGTACGGCGCAGGCCGACGTGGGTACCGTGTCCGAATTCGATCATGAGCTGCTGAGAGAAACGTGTAAGCCCAGCATGCCCCATGTCCAGGGAGTTGTCACGACGAACCACCCCGCGTATGATTGCCGGCTCGCGCGGACCACCGTGTGACCCCTTTGGAGAGGTGGCAGAGTGGTCGAATGTACCTGACTCGAAATCAGGCGTACGTGTAAGCGTACCGTGGGTTCGAATCCCACCCTCTCCGCCAGATACGCAAAACGCCCCCTAGTGGGGCGTTTTGCGTATCTGGCGGAGAGGGTGGTGTGGACGAACCCACTAGGTTCGACAAATTCGCCGGGAGCGACAAGGACAGCCGCAGGCTGGCCCTGGAGCGCGCCGCGCGGAAGGGTGAGGCCCAGGGATGGGCCGAACAATCCCACCCTTCACGTAACACGCGCTTCCATCGAAGGCGTGGGGCCCGCCTGGCCCTCAATCCAACCTCACCCCATACCGCCCAGCCCTAGGTAAATAGTGATCCCCCGGATCCAACGACACCGCCACTCGCGTCGCCCTCCCGGTGATTTCGTTCCTCGGAAAGAACCCGAAATACCGTGAATCCGCACTGTTATCCCGGTTATCACCCAGCAACAAGTATTTCCCTGCAGGAACCACCACCGGCCCAAAGTCACGCCCTGCACTGGGCCGAAACTCCGACAGCCGAATCAAATGACGCATGCCGTCATAACTCTCCACCGCATAGTCGGCTGGGTCGGCCACATCGTCGCGAATGCCGCTCACGCTGGTCGGCCGATAGTTGGCATCCCGTCCGTTCACGGAGAGCCGGTTGTTGCGCAGAGCCACGATATCGCCGGGCACACCAATGACGCGCTTGACCAGTCGCTCATCCGCTGCCTGCGAATCAAGCACCACGATGTCCCCGCGTTGCGGGTCAGCCAGATGCATCAGTGAGACATGGGTAGAAGGTAGCCGCACGTCATAAGCCACCTTGTCCACCACGATGCGATCACCTATGCGGATAGTCGGCTGCATCGAACCTGTAGGCACCACATTCCAGTCCGCGACGGCACTGCGGAACACCAGCATGCAGAGCATGAAGGTGATGAAACCTTTGTTCCTCAACAGGGAGCTCTGAAATGCGCGCATCGCCCTTACCCTCGGCACGGCGGGCAGGGAGATCCATGCCCGGCTCGATCACTACGGACTTTGCCGGTCGAGGCAAGTTCCACTGTGGGTGGGGCAAAGAAAAAGGGCGGTGTTGCCACCGCCCTTCGTTGTGCTCTCTCGGATGGCTTAGGCCGCTTTCTTCTTCGCCAGACGCAGCCAGGTATCGACCACGGTATCCGGGTTCAGCGACACCGACTCGATGCCCTGGTCCATCAGCCACTCGGCCAGATCCGGGTGGTCGGATGGGCCCTGACCGCAGATGCCGATGTACTTGCCCTTCTCACGGGCGGTCTGGATGGCCATGGCCAGCAGCTTCTTCACCGCCGGGTCGCGCTCGTCGAACAAGTTGGCGACGATGCTGGAGTCGCGGTCCAGGCCCAGGGTGAGCTGGGTGAGGTCGTTGGAGCCGATGGAGAAGCCGTCGAAGATGTCCAGGAATTCGGCGGCGAGCAAGGCGTTGGAAGGCACCTCGCACATCATGATGACCTTGAGATCGTGCTCGCGCTGCTTGAGGCCGTTCTTGCCCAGCACTTCAATGACCTTGCGGCCTTCATCCAGGGTGCGCACGAACGGAATCATCACCCACACGTTGCTGAGGCCCATCACTTCGCGCACGTGCTTGACGGCCCGGCACTCCAGCGCGAACGACTCGGCGAAGCCGGCGTCGACATAACGGCTGGCGCCGCGATAGCCGATCATCGGGTTCTCTTCATGCGGCTCGTAGCGCGAGCCGCCAAGCAGGTTGGCGTACTCGTTCGACTTGAAGTCGGACAGGCGCACGATGACGGGCTTCGGATACACCGAGGCGGCGATGGTGGCGATGCCTTCGGCCAGGCGATCGACATAGAAGCTCACCGGGTCGGCGTAGCCGGCAATGCGCTCGTCGATCTTGGCCTTGGTCTCGGCGTCTTGCTTGCTGTATTCCAGCAGTGCCTTGGGATGCACGCCGATGTGGCTGGCGATGATCATTTCCAGGCGAGCAAGGCCGATGCCGGCATTCGGCAGCATGCCGAAATCGAACGCGCGCTCGGGGTTGGCTACATTCATCATGATCTTCAGCGGCGCTTCGGGCATGTCGCCCAGATCCGCGGTGACGCGGTCGAACTTCAGCACGCCCTGGTAGATGGTGCCGGTGTCACCTTCCGCGCAGGACACGGTGACGTCGGTGCCGTCCGGAATTTTGTCCAGCGCGTTGCCGGTGCCCACCACGGCGGGCACGCCCAGCTCACGCGCGATGATCGCGGCGTGGCAGGTGCGGCCACCGCGATTGGTGACGATCGCCGAGGCGCGCTTCATCACCGGCTCCCAGTCGGGATCGGTCATGTCGGCGATCAGCACGTCGCCGGGCTGCACCTTGTTCATGTCGGCCAGCGAGCGGATCACGCGCGCCTTGCCGGCGCCGATCTTCTGGCCGATGGCGCGGCCTTCGGCCAGCACCGGACCCTTCTCGTTGAGGTGGAAGCGCTCCAGCTGGGTGGCGTGGGCGCGCGACTTCACCGTCTCGGGGCGTGCTTGCACGATGTAGAGCTTGCCGGTGTTGCCGTCCTTCGCCCACTCGACGTCCATCGGGCGACCGTAGTGCTGCTCGATGATCAGCGCCTGACGGGACAGTTCTTCCACATCGGCATCGTTGATGCAGAAACGGTTGCGCAGTTCAGCCGGGGTGTCCTCGGTTTTTACGCGCTCGCCGGGGGTGCTGGAATAAACCATGCGCAACTGCTTGGCGCCCAGATTGCGGCGGAGCACCGCCGGCTTGCCCTGCTTGAGCGTGGGCTTGAACACGTAGAACTCATCGGGATTCACCGCACCCTGCACGACCATCTCGCCGAGGCCGTAGGAACCGGTGACGAACACCACATCGCGGAAGCCGGATTCGGTGTCGAGCGTGAACAGCACGCCGGAGGCGCCCACGTCCGAACGCACCATCAGCTGTACGCCGGCGGACAGGAACACATCCTCGTGCTTGAAGCCCTGGTGCACGCGATAGGCAATGGCGCGGTCGTTGTACAGCGAAGCGAAGACTTCCTTCACCTTGTGCAGCACGTCGTCGATGCCAACCACGTTGAGGAAGGTTTCCTGCTGGCCGGCGAACGAAGCGTCCGGCAGGTCCTCGGCAGTGGCGGAGGAGCGTACGGCGACGGCGATGTTCTCGGCCCCGGCGTCTTTGCATAGTTTGATGTAGGCGTCGCGGATGGCCTGGTCCAGCTCGGTCGGCAGCGGGGTCTCGGTGACCCACTCGCGGATTTCCTTGCCGGCGGTGGTCAGCGCGTCCACATCATCCACATTCAAATCAGCCAGGCGCGCCTGGATGCGCTGGGCGACGCCGCTCTTGTCCAGATACTGCTGGAACGCGTCGGCGGTGGTGGCGAAGCCGCCGGGCACGGAGACTCCGAGCTTGGCCAGGTTGCCGATCATCTCGCCAAGCGACGCATTCTTGCCGCCGACCTTGCCCAGGTCAGTCATGCGCAGCGAGTCGAGCCAAAGCACCAGATCGTTCAAGGGAGTCTCCTCAAGAGCTCTAAAGGGTGATGCGGTAGGAGGGGCTGGCTTGTCAAAAGCCGGCCGCAAAGAACTGGTATTGTCCGATGCCGATGGTGCGCAGCACAAGAAGACCATTGGCTCCCAATCGCGCGCCAATTGCCTACCAGTTAGGTTAGGGGCAGGCAAAGACAGGCCTTCATGCATGCGCTAAGGTGAGGCCCGGTATTCATCAGGGCATCTGGAACAGGTATGCGGCGAACCGTTTTCTACATCTCCGACTCCACTGGTATTACCGCGGAAACGATCGGCAACAGCATCCTCGCCCAGTTCGAAGGCGTCCAGTTCGACAAACACCGCCTCCCTTTCATCGACGACGCCCACAAGGCCGAGGCGGCAGCGCTGCGCATCAAGACCCGCTATGCACAGAGCGGTGAGCGACCGATCGTGGTCAACACCATGGCCTCGCGGGATTTGTGCGAGATCGTGGCCGCGAGCGGGGCGCTGATGTTGGATGTGTTCGCGCCGTTCATCGGGCCACTGGAAGATGAGTTGGGGGCCAAGCGGTCCGGTGCGGTGAATCGTTCGCACGGCCTGGTCGATTTCGATAAGTACGAGGCGCGCATCAATGCGACCAACTATGCGTTGTCGCATGACGACGGCATCGACGTGGACTACGCCCAGGCCGATCTGATCCTGGTTGGCGTATCGCGCTCGGGCAAGACGCCAACTTGCCTTTACATGGCCTTGCATTACGGTGTTAGCGCCGCCAATTACCCCCTGACCGACGACGACCTCGACAAGCTGGAGCTGCCGGCGCGCCTGCGGCCCTATCGCGACCGCCTGTTCGGTCTCACCATCGACCCGCAGCGGTTGGCGCAGATTCGTGAGCAGCGGCGGGCCGGCAGTCGCTATGCCACGTTGCAGCAGTGCCGGTGGGAGCTGGCGCAGGCCGACAAGCTGATGCGTCGTGAGGGCATACCCAACCTCAACACCACGCACGTGTCGATCGAGGAAATCGCCAGCAAGATATTCGACCGCTTCGGTATCGAGCGGACCATGTTCTGAGTCGCCAGAGGAGTTTCCGCCACTAATGAGTGCCGTGCTGGACAGTCGCAACGCATTGCTGCCAGGCCGCTTCGGCTTCCTGATGGGGTTGTATGCGGAGAACTACCACCGGTTGGTGCGCCTGTTCGCACCACAGCAACTGGCGCCGGGGTTCTATGTTTCGAGCGTGGACGATGGGCTGGATGTGCGATTGCAGGTGCAGGAGCGTCATCCGTACACGTTGGAGCTGGAGCTCACCTACGATTTCGTGGATGCGCATACCGGGCATCCGTCGCCCTCGGCGCAGCTGCGCATGTACACCGACGCCCACGTGGCCGAGGCGCTGCATTGCCATCCGGGCCGACATCTGTGGCAGGTGCTGGGGCCATTTCCGCCAGCGAACACGGTGTTGCAGCATCGGTTGCGCATGAATGGGTTTCTATCGCGATGGCTGGAGTATCTGGCGGAGCAGGGGCATTCCATCGGGACGCTGGAGCCAGCATCGAAGCACTCCTCGGCATCGCTGCATAACGGTGAGTCGCTGTAGGAGCCCATCCTGTGGGCGAAGGCTCAGAGATTTACATTGGGGCGTGTTCGCGCACAGGGTGCGTTTCTACAGCGAAGTGCACGCGTCAAATCATGGGCAACAAAAAACCCGCGCTAGGCGGGCTTCTCGTATTAATGGCGGAGCGGACGGGACTCGAACCCGCGACCTCCGGCGTGACAGGCCAGCATTCTAACCGACTGAACTACCGCTCCGCGTTTTGTACTCCAACAGCTGCCAAGCGACTAAACTTGGCGTCCCCACGGGGATTCGAACCCCGGTCGCCACCGTGAAAGGGTGATGTCCTAGGCCTCTAGACGATGGGGACATTTAAGTTTGGTGGAGCCAGGCGGGATCGAACCGCCGACCTCCTGCATGCCATGCAGGCGCTCTCCCAGCTGAGCTATGGCCCCACTGCTGTACTGCTGTGGAGCCCGAAAGAATAAATAGCGTCCGGGATTTCGTCAAGCGTCCGAGAAAAATTTTTCAAAAAAAGTTTACGTCCGATGACGAAATAAGGGCTGCAGTCGCGACTTCGGCATGGGCGGGCGGCTGCTAGTCTTGCATGGGGCCGCAACGGAAGCCTTCATGCACGCTTTGCAGTTCATCCAGGACCTCGCCGCGGTCATGCTGGTCGCAGGCCTGACGACGGTGATATTTCAGCGGCTTCGGCAGCCGGTGGTGCTGGGTTACATCATCGCCGGCGTGCTGGTGGGGCCCTATACGTTTCCCGTGGTGTTCATCCACGATGAAGGTACGATTCGCACGCTTTCCGAGCTGGGAATGATCCTGCTGCTGTTTGCCCTCGGCCTGGAATTCAGCCTGAAAAAGCTGCGCGAAGTGGGAGGCGCGGCGCTGGTGGCGGCCTTGTGCGAAATCGTGCTGATGCTGTGGATCGGCTACGAAATCGGACGCTTTTTCGGGTGGAGTTCGATGGATGCGCTGTTCCTTGGCGCGATGCTGTCGATGTCCTCGACCACGATCATCATGAAGGCGCTGGATGATCTAAGCCTCAAGCGCGAACGTTTCGCCCAGCTGATGTTCGGCATCCTGATCATCGAGGACGTGCTGGCCATTGTGTTGATGGCCTTGCTCACAGGTATTGCCAGCACGGGCGATCTCGCGGCAGGGCAGGCGATGGAGGCGATCGGCCGGCTGACATTGTTCTTGGCGGTGTCGTTGGTGGTGGGGCTGCTGCTGATACCGCGTGTGGTCGACTACATCGCACGGGTCAGTCGCGACGATGTGTTGCTAGTCGCGGTGCTGGGCCTGTGTTTTGGCTTCTGCCTGTTGGTAACCGAGATGGGGTACAGCATCGCATTGGGTGCGTTCCTGATCGGCGCGATCGTGGGCGAATCCGACAGTGTCGCTCGGGTCGAGCGCATCATCGGGCCAGTGCGCGACATGTTCAGCGCGGTGTTCTTCGTGGCGATCGGCATGCTGATCGATCCCGCGCTGCTGACGCAGTACGCCTTGCCGATCACCGTGGTGACCATTGTGGTGGTGCTGGGCAAGGTGATTACCTGCAGCTTCGGCACGTTCGTGGCTGGCAATGATGGGCGCACATCGCTGCAAGTCGGCATGGGTCTGGCGCAGATCGGCGAGTTCTCCTTCGTGATCGCTTCGCTGGGGCTGAGTCTGAAGGTGACCAGCAGCTTCCTGTATCCGGTGGCGGTGGCAGTGTCGGCGATCACAACGTTTCTTACGCCTTACCTCATCCGCGGCGCCGACCCGCTGGCGGGTGTGTTGGCACGGCGATTGCCCACCGGCATCACCGGCATGTTCACGGCCTATACCGATTGGATGGGCAACCTCAGCCTGGGCGGGCAGGGGGCGATGGTGATGAAGATGATCCGGCGGCTGGTCTGGCACGTGATCATCAACATGATGCTGGTCGTGGCGGTGTTCCTGGTCATGGCCTACCTGTACCGCCGTGGCTTCTTCCACTGGGATAGGTTCGCTGATCACCCGCAGGTGGCGCGCACCCTGGCCTGGTCCGTCGCGGCATTGCTGTCGCTGCCGATGATCGTGGCGGCCTACCGCAAGGCGTCCGCGCTAGGCATGCTGCTGGCCGAGTTGAGTATTCCGGAGCGGGTAGGTGGGGCCCATAACGTGAGGATCCGGGCCGTGCTGGCGCGCATCATCCCGCTGGCGACGATGTGGGTGCTCGGCTTGTTGGTGGCCGCCCTGGCCTCCACCATCCTGCCGCCACGTGAGGTGGCACTGGTTTTGCTGCTGGTAGGGGTACTGCTGACTTGGCTGTTGTGGCGTGTGCTGGTGCAGGTCCATGCCCGATTGCAGGCAGCCCTGAAAGACACGCTCGAAAGGGATGGGCGCCCCGGTGGGGGGCATTTTTAGGTATTTCGCAAAATGCCACGACTTCATTTTGCGACGTGAACCTTTATCCGGACTGATGGTCATAGCCCCCGCTCGTTGCTAAGACCGGGAAGGCGCCGCACAATGCGGGGACTGCCTCCATCGGGGAGGCCCGTCCGGTGAGCACCGAGACATCCAAACACGAGGGAGTTTCACAATGAAGCAATTTTCGCGTCCCACGCTGACGGCTGCCGCTCTGGCGGTTGCGCTGGGCCTCACCGCCGGCGTGCATGCCCAGGCTGCCAAGCCTGCCGCCGCCCCCGCTGCCGGCGCGGTCGATAAGACCAAGGCCAGCTACGTGGTGGGTTGGGACCTGGCCAGCCAGCTGCCCCCGCTCGTGCGCGAGGAAGTGGACCCGGCCACGGTAGGTCGTGCTGTCCAGTCCGCACTGTCCGGTCAGAAGCCGACCATGAGCGAAGCCGAAGCCAAGCAGGTGCGTGACGCCTTCGTCGCCAATCTGCAGACCAAGGCCAAGGCCGAGTACGAGAAGGTCGCTGGCAAGAACAAGACCGAGGGCGACGCTTTCATCGCCAAGAACAAGACCGCTCCGGGCGTGAAGGCTACGGCCTCGGGTCTGCAGTACCAGGTGATCAGCCAGGGTACGGGTGCTCGTCCGGGTCCGAACGACACCGTGCAGGTCAACTACGTCGGTTCCTTCGTCAGTGGCGAAGTGTTCGACGATTCGTCCAAGCATGAGGGCAACCCGGGTCCGGCAACGATTCCGCTCAGCGGCGTGATCCCGGGCTTCCGCGAGGGTCTGCAGCTGATGCAGGTGGGTGGCCACTACAAGCTGTTCATCCCGTCGAACATCGCCTACGGCGCGCAGCCGCAGAACGGCTTCCCGCCGAATGCCACGATCATCTTCGACGTGACCCTGGTCAAGACCGGCCCGACGCCGGCTGGCGAGCAGGGCGGCGGCGCGAAGTAAGCATCAGTCGTTTCATGGAAACAACAACGGGGCGCGAAGCGATTCGCGCCCCGTTGCTTTTGGAGGCCTCATATCTCGGGTGGCGCGGGCTGGCCTGCTAGACCTTGCCTGTTAGAATCACCGGCCTCTGCTCCCCCGGAATCTCCGCGACAATGAAAGTCACCCTATTCGGCACCGGCTATGTGGGTTTGGTCACCGGCGCCTGTCTGGCCGAGATGGGCAACCACGTGGTCTGCGTCGATATCGACGAGGCCAAGGTCGATCGCCTGACACGCGGTGAGATTCCGATCTACGAGCCGGGTCTGGAGCCCATCGTCAAGCGCAACCACGCCTGCGGCCAGTTGGATTTCACGACGGACGCGGCGCCGGCAATCGCGCACGGGCAAGTGATTTTCATCGCCGTCGGCACGCCTCCGGATGAGGACGGCAGTGCCGATTTGAAATACGTATTGAATGTGGCCCGTACGATCGGCCAGCATCTGGACCGCTATGCCGTGGTGGTGAACAAATCCACCGTGCCGGTGGGCACGGCAGATCGGGTACGCCAAGCGATCGCTGCCGAGCTGGCGGTGCGGGGTGCAAGTGTGGAGTTCGATGTGGTGTCGAACCCCGAATTCCTGAAAGAAGGCGATGCGGTGGAAGACTGTCTGCGCCCCGATCGCATTGTCATCGGCAGCTCCAGCGAGCGTGCGGTGAATGTGCTGCGCAAGCTGTATGCACCGTTCAATCGCAATCATGACCGCACCGTCGTGATGGACGAACGCTCCGCCGAGCTGACCAAGTACGCGGCCAACGCGATGCTGGCGACGAAGATCAGCTTCATGAACGAGATCGCCAACATCGCTGAGCGCGTCGGCGCCGACGTGGAGTTGGTGCGCCAGGGCATCGGTTCGGATCCGCGCATTGGCTACCACTTCATCTATCCGGGCGCTGGCTATGGCGGCTCATGTTTCCCGAAGGATGTGCAGGCGTTGGAGCGCACGGCGCGTGGCGTGGGCTACGAAGCGCGTCTGCTGGGCGCCGTCGAGGCGGTCAACCATGACCAAAAGACCAAGCTGTTCGAGTTGATTTCGCGCCATTTCGATGGCCAGCTCAAGGGCAAGACCATTGCCTTGTGGGGTCTGGCCTTCAAGCCGAATACTGACGATATGCGCGAGGCTTCCAGTCGACGTCTGATGGAGGCGCTGTGGGAGGCGGGTGCATCGGTGCGTGCGTACGATCCGGAAGCGCGTGAAGAGACGCATCGCCTCTATGGCGAGCGTGCGGACCTCGCGCTCTGCGAAGGCGCTTACCGTGCGCTTGAAGGTGCAGATGTGTTGGCGATCGTGACCGAGTGGAAGGCGTTTCGAAGCCCCGATTTCGCGCGTATCCGCGGCGCGCTGACCAGCCCGGCAATCTTCGATGGCCGTAACCTTTATGATCCCGTTGCGGTCGAAGAAGCGGGTCTGGCGTACTACGGCGTTGGCCGTGGCCGCAGTCTGAGGCAGTAACGTGTCCGCTTCGTCGTTAGAGCAACGTCTCGCCGAGCTGGAAGTCAAGCTCACCTTCATCGACGATACGGTGAACGGGCTGGCTACCACTGAGACCGAACAAGCGCAGCGTATCCTGGCGCTAGAGCAGATGGTCCGCGATCTGCGCCAGGAACTGGCATCGCTACGGGGCGGGCAGTCGCACGACCCGCACAGCGAACCGCCGCCGCCGCATTATTGATTCACACCACCGTACGACAGGTTTTTGAATATGGCCGATTCCCTGCGCGATCAGCTGCTCAAGAGTGGCATTGTCAAACAGGTTCGCGAAGAAAAGCGCCAGGCGCCGCCGCAAAGCGGCAAGCCGGCGAACAAAAATAGCGGTGCGCCGCGGCATGGCAACAACAAGCCGCAGGGGCAGCGCAACCCGCAGCAAGGCAAGAGCAGTGGCGAAATCGATCTCGCCAAAGCCTATGCCATCCGCGCGCAAACCGAAGCCAACGAACGCAAGCGTGCCGAGCAGGCGGCCGCCGAGCAGGCGCGTATCAAGCGCGAGCAGAAGCAGAAGATTCAGCAACTGCTACAAGGGCAGGCCTTGAACAAGGCCGATGCGGAGCAGGTGCGGCACTTCGAGTACGGCGGCAAGATTCGTCGCGTGCACGTGGACGATACTCAGTTGGCCGCGCTCAACGCCGGCGATCTGGGTGTGGTGCAGCAGGGCGGACGCTACCTCGTCGTCACTCGCGCACTCGCCGAGCAGGTGCGGGACATTGATGCCCATCAGCTCGCGTTGCTGGCCGATCCGAATGACGGTGGCGTAGGAGAAGACGGCGTGCCTGATGACCTGATGTGGTAATCAGCGTCGTCACCACGACATGCCGGAACGGTTTATCTCAGAGGGCGACGCCAGTAGGCGCCGCCCTCTGTTTGTTTAGGCATCGGGCTGACTGAGGTCCGGAAGATCCCAGCCGTTCTTTGGCGCGAAGCGCTCGCCGTAGCGCTGGGCCAGCCGCTCAAGCTTGCCCTTGATCACGCCTGCGCCTTCACTGCGCAGGTATTGGATCGGACCGCCGCGGAAAGGCGCGAAACCCGTGCCGAAGATCACGCCGGCATCGAGCAGGTCGGCATCGTCCACCACACCATCGGCGAGACAAGCGACCGCCTCGTTGACC
This sequence comes from Dyella subtropica, assembly GCF_026283965.1. Lineage (GTDB taxonomy): Bacteria > Pseudomonadota > Gammaproteobacteria > Xanthomonadales > Rhodanobacteraceae > Dyella_D > Dyella_D subtropica. Next base: position 176,377 of record NZ_JAPDPD010000001.1, on the reverse strand, counting down.
ATCGGAAGGATCATGCGGTCCTGCAGGTCGGCGGGCACCACATAGTCCGGATCCACTTCCGGTTTCTGCGGCTTGCCTTCCTGCCATACATAGAGGCCCTGGCCATCCTTCTTGCCGCGCTTGCCGGCGGTGAGTTTGTCGTCCAGGCCTGGCGGCAATTCCAGGCCGAGGAAGGGAGCCAGCTCCTTGCCGACGGAGGCGCAGACATCAAGGCCGACGGTGTCGGCCAGTTCGATCGGTCCCATCGGCATGCCGAACTTCTTCGCTTCCTTGTCCAGCACCGGACCCGGAACGCCCTCGCTGTAAAGACGCATGGCCTCAAGCAAGTAAGGCATCAGGATGCGGTTGACCAGGAAGCCCGGCGTGCCTTTCACCGCCACTGGCAGCTTGCCGAGGGCCTTGCAGAACGCCAGCGCGCGCTTCTCCGCGGCTGGGTCTAGCCCATCATGGCGAACCACTTCCACTAGCGGCATCTGCGCTACAGGGTTGAAGAAGTGCAGGCCCAGGAAGCGCTGCGGAGCCTTCAAGCCCTGCCGCAATTCATCGAGCGGAATGCTCGAGGTATTGGTGGCCAGCAGTTCGTCAGCCTGGAATTGGGGCTCGATGCTGGCATACAGCGACCTTTTCGCCTCGGCGTTCTCGAAGATCGCCTCGATCGCAAGGTCGGCGGAAGCCACACCCTTGCCTTCGACGTCGGCGCGCAGGCGACGCATCACTGCCTCGGCTTTTTCCGGCGTCTTGAGTTTCTTTTCATAGAGCTGGCGCGCACGATCCAGTGCCGGCTGGATGAACTTCATCTCGCGATCCTGCAAGGTCACCTGGAAGCCCTTGAAAGCGGCCCAGGCGGCGATATCGCCACCCATGACGCCAGCACCGACAACATGGACGTGCTCGATGCCGTGTTCCGCACCGCTGCCTTGCCCTTTGAGGCGCTCCTGTAAAAGGAAGATGCGGATCAGGTTGTGCGCCGTGCTGGTCTCGGCCAGCTTCGCCACCGAGCGGGCTTCCAGCTTCAGGCGCTGCTGGATGCTGGAGCCGCCACGCTGCCATACATTGATGAGGGCGAACGGTGCGGGGTAGTGCTCTTTGCGTACCTTGGCAGCGGTTTGCTTGATTACCATCGGTGCCAGGATCTGGCGTGCCAGCCAGGTGTTGGTGGCCCAGGCGCGGGCGCGCTGGGCGAACGGGCGCGCATGGGGGCGGCGCAGCAAGGCGCGCGCCTCGGCCAGCAATTCGTCGGGCGGCGCCAGGCGGTCGACCACGCCCAGTCCCAGTGCCCGTTTGGCCGACAGAGCCTTGCCGGTGAGCATCACGGGCAAAGCCTCCGGCGCACCGATCAGGCGCGGCAGGCGGGCGGTGCCGCCCCAGCCGGGGTGGATGCCGAGCATCACTTCGGGCAGGCCAATCTTGGTCTTGTCGTCATCCGCGGCGATGCGCTGGCGGCAGGCCAGGATCAGCTCGGTGCCGCCGCCCATGCAGGCGCCATGCACGGCAGCCACGGTCGGGCACGGCAGGCGGGCCAGGGATTCGAATACGCGCTGGCCGTTTTCGATGTTCTCCAGCACCGTGCCTTGCTTGGCGTACTCCACGAATTCCTTGATGTCGGCGCCAACCGCTAAACCGCCGGGTTTGGCGGAGTGGATCAGCACGCCGGCCGGCTTTTCGATCGCCAGTCGCTCCACGATCTGACCCAGTTCGTCCAACACTTCGCGGGAGAGTGCGTTGACGCTGCTGTTGGCCCGGTCGAGCGACAGGGTGACGATGCCGCTGTCGTCCAGGTTCGTCTTCCAATGGTTGAAGCGCAATCCTTCGAACATGGTGGTCTGGTCCAGCTTGGAAAGCCTCGCACCATACCCTCCCGTAGCGATGATTGCGAGACGGTTGGAGCCCCATAAAATCCTGTGAAACGGCGGCTTGTGCGCTGACGCAAGAAATAGGCAAGGGATTCCGCCGACCCTGTGCAAAGCGCTAGGCGAACGTCGCGGGAGCGCGTAATTTAAGCTCGAAATGAACAACTCCATTGTCGCCACCCCCGTCCAGCCAGGCGCCGAGACCCTCGAGCGCATCCTGGGCGCGCGCAGCTGCCTGGTCTCCCTGGAGGATGCTGACGGCGACGCATTGATCAGCCAGTTCCGGGCGCTGGTCAGGCGTACCGGGCAGACGGTGTATCTGTGGAGTCCTGAGGAAGGGCTTGGCAACTTGAGAGAGGAACACGCCGACACGATGGGTAGCCAGCGGCTCGGCAACGTTCTTCGTTTTATTCAGCAGAGCAATCATTTCGGCGTGTATATGCTGCGAAGGTTGCCGCAGCCTTTGGCTGCACCAGACGTCGCCCTGTTGCGCCAGTTGGCGCGGACACCGACAGGGCATGTGCGCAGGGTCGTCCTGCTCGACGCACCCCAGACGCTGATCGATGGTCTTGGCGATGTCATCGTGCGCATGAGCTGCCTGGTCAAGCCGGCGCAACGGCCGCGCCTGCGCGATGGCCGTTGGGTGCTCTGAACGGCTATGCCCATGCAAGCAGGCATCATGGTGGTAGCGGCGCAGCGCGACATGCGGCGTGCCGTTTTCGACGCACTGGATAAGGACGGCCATGTGTCCGTCTATTCCGCGCGGGACACGACTCACGCGGGAATTTTGCTGGAAGGGCGACCGGCGCTGGCCTTGGTGGTTGTCGTGCTGGAAGGCGATGCGCGTGACGCGCAGGCTTTGGTGGAGCAGCTGCGACGCCTGCCTGCGTGTGCCGAGGCGCCACTGATCGCGGTGTTGTCCGGGGACGCTTCGTTGAGGCCGGCACAGCTTCCCGCGGGTGTCTCGGATTGGCTGTACGCGTCGCAGATCGAGAGCGAATTGATCGCGCGCTGGCATCGCTTGCAGCGGATGGGGGCGCCGACAGGGCCGCTGTCTGCCGCGGCGGTGACGAACGAGGTCGGCGATTACCGTTTTGCTTTCGACGAAATGGAGAGCGAGTGGCTGATCGTTGATGCGGCGCGGGGGCGGATTCTTGAGCTGAGTCCAGCCCTGGTTCGGCGCAGCGGCCTGCCGGGTGACCGTCTGCTTGGTCTGCCATTGACCGAACTGCTTGCTTTCCAGGGGGCGCCTGTCGAAGAGGTCATGGCCGATGATTCGCGCCGTTGGCACGCCTGCCAGCGACGCTCCCAGCAGGGCTTCGACAGCGGCGAGGCAAGTGCGCGCCAGGTGCGCCACGCTGGGCGCGACGCCGTGGCGCTGGTATTTCGTAGCGACCGAGCCGGCGTGCGCGCTGAGGTGGCGCTTTCCCTTCTGGCTAGGTTGTTCGGCTCCGGTAGCGCTGACGACAGGCTGGCCGAGGCAGCCGACCTGCTTTATGAAGAGATTGGCCTGGACTACCTCGCTGTGTGGTCGGCGCGCCCGGAGGAGGGTGGGGCGCCCACGCAACTCGCCCAATGCTGGCGAGGCGAGGAGCAGCTCTGGCCGAGCCCTCAATTGCAAAGTTCGTTGCGTCTGGTGCTGGCCGGCCAGGCCATGCTGCACCCCGGAGATGCCCGGCGGCTGGCAGCGGTGGACCCTTTGTTGGAGCAACTTGGCCTGAGCGGGTTCGCCGGACTTCCTTTGCTGGACGAGCGCAACAGCGTGCTGGGTGCCTTGCTGGCAGGCACGCGGCAACCGTTCGGCGAGCTCGCCATCATCGAGCCGGTGCTTCGCTGTGCCGCCGCACGCTTCGCCCATGCACTGGAGCTCCGGCGCACGCGCGAACAAGGGCGAGCCGAGGGTTTGCTCGACGCGCTCACCGGTCTGCCCAACCGTTTGTTGTTCAACGATCGCCTGGACACCATCATCCGCGAGGCCAATCGCACCGGCGAATGTTTCGCGATGTTGTTCGTCGACCTGGATCGCTTCAAGACCATCAACGACACGCTGGGTCACGCCGTGGGCGACCAGGTGCTGGTCACCACCACCCAGCGCCTGCGCAGCAGCGTGCGTGCGTCTGATACGGTGGCACGCTACGCCGGCGACGAGTTCGTGGTGGTCTTGCGCCATATCGTCAAGAGTGAGGACGCGTTGCGCGTCGCCGAGAAGATCGTGCAGGTGATGGAATCGCCGCTGCGCATCGACGACGGCACCGAACTCCAGGTCACGACCTCCATCGGTGTCAGCTTTTTTCCCGACGATGCGCCTGACGCGGAAACCCTGCTCAAGCACGCCGACGAGGCGATGTATGCAGCCAAGAGCCTGGGGCGCAACAACTACCAGATCTACGAAGTCAGCGCCGAGCAGGCGCAGCAGCAGAACATGGCGCTCAAGTCCGGCCTGCGCCACGCGGAGCACAATGGCGAGCTGCGCGTGTTCTATCAGCCGCAGGTGGATGCGATCAGCGAAGACATCGTCGGCATGGAAGCGCTGGTGCGCTGGGAGCATCCGGAGCTTGGTTTCATCGGCCCTGGCTTCTTCATTCCGTTGGCCGAGGAAACCGGGCTGATCATCTCGATCGGCGAATGGGTGCTGCGCACGGCCTGCCATCAGGCGCAGGAGTGGGAGCGCAAGTTTGGTCTGCGTCTGCGGCTCGGTGTCAATCTGTCCGCCGTGCAGCTGATGCAGCCGAACTTGCTCGACATCGTGTCCTCGGCTTTAGACGACAGCGGTCTCGATGCGAACTTGCTCGAGATGGAGGTCACCGAAAGCATCAGCATCAAGGCGGCGCCGAATTTGGTAGAGAACCTGCACGGGCTGCATCGCCTGGGTTGCCGCATCGCCATCGACGATTTCGGCACGGGCGCCGCTTCGCTGGACTATCTGCGCAAGCTGCCCGCCGATCGTATCAAGATCGACCAGAGTTTCGTGCGCAACATCGGCGTCGATCCGGACGACGAGGCTATCGTGCTTGCCACTATTGAAATGGCCCATCGTCTCAAGCGCGGGGTTGTCGCCGAAGGCGTCGAGATCGAGCAGCATCTGCAGTTCCTGCGGGCGAACCGTTGCGACGAATTGCAGGGCTATTTGTTCTGTCGCCCGCTGCCCACCCCCACCTTCGAGAAGCTGCTGCTCGAACGCCAGCGCCTGCTGACCGCCGAGACTGGCGAGGCTTGAGTCCGCTCGCGGCTTGCGTGCCCCGGCCGCGGCCCCATATCTCTCAAGGGACCGTAGGCCGATGGCCTGCTGGTGCGTTGGGTACGATGCACCGGTGACCTGATCGAAGGTGAATGCCATTCAGCACTGGGCGGGTTGCATCCATGTCAGCATGCTGAACTTGATGGTGCGATCCTTGTCTTAGCGGATCGTCCCCAGCCAGCGGAATCCCGAAGCGTGTGACAGCAGTGACGAAGGAGACGGCCCGGATGGGCGAAAACGAACTGGACGGCGCACTGGTCGAGCGAGTCCAAAAAGGGGACAAGCGGGCGTTCGACTTGCTGGTGCGCAAGTATCAGCACAAGGTCATCGGGCTGATTTCCCGCTACGTGAACAACTATGCCGAATGCGAGGACATCGCCCAGGAGGCCTTCGTGCGCGCATGGCGTGCGATCGGCTCGTTCCGTGGCGAAAGCGCGTTCTATACCTGGATGTACAAAATTGCGGTCAATACCGCCAAGAACCACTTGGTGGCCATGGGGCGGCGCCCACCCACCGACGACATCGCGATCGAAGACGCTGTCTATGTGCCGGGCGCGGACCGCATGCAAGAGACCGCCACGCCCGAGCGCGAATTGATGCGGCAGGAGATTGAACAAACCGTTTTTTCCACTGTCCAAGCGCTGCCTGAGGAGCTGCGGACGGCCATTACACTGCGTGAAGTGGACGGCCTCAGCTACGAAGAAATCGCCGAGGCGATGGGCTGTCCGATCGGTACGGTGCGTTCGCGTATCTTTCGGGCACGAGAGGCAATCGACGAGAAATTGCGGCCGCTGCTTTCGGACCGCGAGGACCTGACTCCATGACTGATACTCATCGCGAAAATCTTTCCGCTGGCATGGATGGCGAGCTGACCCAGGAGGAACTGCGTTTTCTCCTGCGTCGACTTGACCATGACGCGACCCTGCAGCATGCATGGGCTCGTTATCACGTTGCGCGTGACGGCCTTCGGCACACACTGCCGCCGCTCGCCTCGCCTAGGTTCTCTGCTCGTGTGATGCAGGCGATTGAACAGGAGGCCATGGTTGTCGAAGGCGGCCGGCGCCGGCATTGGCTCCGATGGTCGGCCGGTGGTGCCATTGCTGCCAGCGTGGCCGTAGCGGCCCTCATGGTGGCGCAGCCGGTAGGCCCGGGCAGTGATGGTTCGGCGCCCCGGGTGGCTGCCGCGAACCACGCGCGAGATGTGGTGCGGGCCGGAACGGCCCCGGTCCATGCGGAGACGCCGGCTGCTGCTCCGGCGTGGTTGAACAATTATGCCAGCCTGCCTTCCGAGCTGACCCAGCAGGCCTCGGCGACGCTCGATGGTGGCGAAAGCACTTTGCTGTATTCCCGTAGCCGACTGAATCCCTATCAGGTGGAGCGCTATCGCGCGATCAACAACGGTGACGGCAGCTACCTGCTGCTGATTCCGCCTGCGCAGAAGGTGCCGCAAGCCGTGCCGCAGCAGGCTCCTGCCGCGCAGTGACGAAACGGCATGCGCTGTTGCCTGCCCACGCTTCGCCCGAATCCCGCTTGTTCCAGCCAGCCCGCTTGACGGGCTGGCTGGTGCGTACCCGGGATCATTTCATTTCGTACCCGAGAGACCCAAGGAGGAAATCATGAGTCGAATGAACCTGCGTCGCGCGGTGTGCTGCGCGCTGGTAAGTCTTGCGGTGGCGGGGGGCGCGCAGGCGCAGACGCCTGGTGCGGCGCCCGCTCCTGCGGCCAGTCTTCCCGATTTCACCGGCATCGTGCAGAAGAACGCACCCGCGGTGGTGCATGTCGAAGCCAAGTACACCGGCAAGAGTGCTCGCAAAGGACGCACAGCCCAAATGCAGGGGCGTGCCATGCCCGATGACCCGCAGATGGAGATGTTCCGCCGCTTCTTCGGTATGCCGATGATGCCGTCGCCCGAAGAACAGAAGCGTACCTCGCTCGGCTCGGGCTTCATCATCTCCAGCGACGGTTACATCCTCACCAATGCTCACGTCGTGGACGATGCGGACACCGTGACCGTGCGTCTGCAAGATCGCCGCACCTTGACCGCCAAGGTGGTCGGCAGCGATCCGCAATACGACATTGCCCTGCTCAAGGTGGATGCAGGTGGCAGCTTGCCTGCGGTCAGCATCGGCGATTCGCGCACCCTGAAACCGGGCCAATGGGTGCTGGCGATCGGTTCGCCGTTTGGTTTCGACTACACCGTGACCCAGGGTATCGTGAGTGCAGTGGGGCGCAACTTGGGCAGCCAGGACCAGCCCTACACCTCCTTTATCCAGACCGACGTGCCGATCAACCGCGGCAATTCCGGCGGCCCGCTGTTCGACCTGCAAGGCCGGGTGGTCGGCGTCAATTCGCAGATCTACTCCAACACGGGTGGCTATCTGGGCGTGGCGTTCTCCATTCCGATCGACGTGGCCATGAACGTGGTCAAGCAAATCAAGGAAAAGGGTTTCGTCACGCGAGGCCAACTCGGCGTGATGATGGCGCCGATTACCGATGACATGGTCAAGGCCTTCAAGCTCGGCAGCAATTCCGGCGCCGCGGTGGTGCAGGTATCTCCCGGCAGCGGTGCGGAGAAGGCCGGCCTGAAACCGGGCGACATCATCCTCGCTTACAACGGGCAGGCCATCAGCCAGGTTGCTGACTTGCCGCCTTTGGTCGGCATCACACCTCCAGATACCAAGTCCACCCTGCAAATTCTGCGGGACGGCAAGAAGCAGGACGTTACCGTTACCATCAGTGAGATGAAGCGCGACGGCAAGGCCGTCCCGGCCTCCGGTGAAGGTGGCGATATGCCAGCGGCACGAGGCGGCTCCAGCGCACTGGGCCTGGCGGTGGAAGATGCCGACAGCGAGACACGCCAGCAGTTGGGGCTGAAATCCGGCGAAGGCGTGGTGATCAGTCAGGTCACTGGTCCGGTTGCGGCGCGTGCTGGCCTGCAACCGGGCGACGTGATCCTGATGGTCAATCAGCAACGCGTGGGCAGTGCTGTCGCTTTTCGCGAGGCAACCAAGAGCGCCAAGCCTGGCGAAACCGTGCTGTTGCTCGTGCGGCATGGGGATCAGGCTGGCTTCGTCGGGTTGACGGTGCCTTCCGGCAAAGACGGCGGCGACGAGTAAGCATAGGGTTGGGGCGGCCCATCGGGCCGTCCCGCTTCCGTTGGGGGTGAGCCAATCCTGGCGGTTCAGTCAGCCGAACATCCGGCGCCTTCACATTCCATGCGATAATGCTGGGTTCGTATTGCCATCCCGGCGATACGCTGCCTGCGCACCGCGCACGGCGGTGAACGCAGCCAGCGTGTTCCATGGACCTGATCCGCAACTTCTCCATCATTGCCCACATCGACCACGGTAAGTCGACACTCGCCGATCGCATCATCCAGATCTGTGGCGGCCTGGCCGAGCGCGAGATGGAGGCGCAGGTGCTCGACAGCAATCCGATCGAGCGCGAGCGCGGCATCACCATCAAGGCCCAGTCGGTGTCGCTGCCGTATAAGGCGCGTGACGGCAAAACCTACCAGCTCAATTTTATCGATACGCCAGGCCACGTCGACTTCTCCTATGAGGTGAGCCGCTCACTGGCCGCCTGCGAAGGCGCGCTGCTGGTAGTGGATGCCGCGCAAGGTGTGGAGGCGCAGTCCGTCGCCAACTGCTACACGGCGGTGGAGATGGGCCTGGAAGTCGTGCCGGTACTCAACAAGATCGATTTGCCCACCGCCGACCCGGAAAAGGTGAAAGGCGAGATCGAGGCGGTGATCGGCATCCACGCCGATGATGCCGTGTCGGTGAGCGCCAAAACCGGTCAGAACGTGATCGAGGTGCTGGAAGCCATCGTGGCGCGCATCCCGCCGCCGAAGCCGCGCGACACGGACCGCCTGCAAGCACTGATTATCGACTCCTGGTTCGACAACTATCTCGGCGTGGTGTCGCTGGTGCGTGTCATGCAAGGCGAAATCAAGCCGGGCGACAAGCTGTTGGTGATGTCCACCGGCCGCGCCCACGACGTCAGCGAAGTTGGCGTCTTCACGCCCAAGCGCAAGAAGCTCGACAAGCTTTCGGCTGGCGAAGTGGGCTGGATCAATGCATCGATCAAGGATGTTCACGGCGCACCTGTGGGCGACACGCTGACCCAAGCCGGCAAGCCGGCGGCGCATCCGCTGCCCGGTTTCCAGACCATGCAGCCGCGCGTGTTCGCCGGTCTGTTTCCGGTGTCGGCCGACGACTATCCCGCACTGCGCGAAGCGCTGGACAAGCTGCGCCTCAACGATGCCGCGCTGTTCTTCGAGCCGGAGAGCTCCGAGGCGATGGGCTTCGGTTTCCGCTGCGGCTTCCTCGGCATGCTGCACATGGAGATCGTGCAGGAGCGCCTGGAGCGCGAATACGACCTGGATCTGATCGGCACTGCGCCGACGGTGGTCTACGAGGTGCTCAAGAGCGATGGCTCGCTGATGAAGCTGGACAACCCGGCCAAGTTGCCGGCGTTGCCGCAGATCGAGGAAATTCGCGAGCCGATCATCGTCGCCAACATCCTTACGCCGCCGGACTACATCGGCAACATCATCACCCTGTGTGAAGAAAAGCGCGGCGTGCAGCGTTCCATCCAGTACCTCGCCACCCAGGTTCAGATCAGTTACGAAATGCCGCTGGCCGAAGTCGTTCTGGATTTCTTCGATCGCTTGAAGTCCGTCTCACGTGGCTACGCCTCGATGGACTACCATTTCGAGCGTTTCGATGCGGGCCCGTTCGTGCGCGTGGACATTCTGATCAACGGTGACCGCGTCGATGCGCTCTCGCTGATCGTCCATCGCAGTCACGCTGACCGTCGTGGTCGCGATCTGGTGGAGCGTATGAAGGAACTGATCCCCCGCCAGCAGTTCGATGTGGCGATCCAGGCCGCCATCGGTGCGCAAGTCATTGCCCGCTCGACGGTGAAAGCCCTGCGCAAGAACGTGCTGGCCAAGTGCTACGGCGGCGACGTCAGCCGTAAGAAGAAGCTGCTTGAGAAACAGAAAGAAGGCAAGAAGCGTATGAAGCAGGTCGGCCGAGTGGAGATTCCACAAGAAGCCTTCCTTGCCGTACTGAAAGTGGATAAGTAGATATATAGCGAGATGGGGAGCAGGGGGCAGGGAATGGGGGAACGGCTAGGCAGGTCTCGACGGCTTGTATCGATCCGCTCCCCGTTTCCTATTCCCCGTTCCCCGTACTCATAGGAGCAAGGCATGGATTTCGATTTTTCGGCGATTCTGCTCGGCCTTACCGTGCTGTTTGGCGTGGTCTGGGGGCTTGATCGCCTGTTCTTCTACAAAAAGCGCAAGGCCAAAGCCGAAGCTGCCGGGCAGGACCTGCAGGATCCGGTGCCGGTCGACTGGGCGCGTTCGTTGTTCCCTGTCGTGTTGGTGGTGCTGTTGCTGCGCTCGTTCGTGGCTGAGCCGTTCCGCATTCCGTCCGGCTCGATGATGCCGACGCTCGATGTGGGTGATTTCATCCTGGTTAACAAGTTTGCTTACGGCCTGCGCATGCCGGCCTTCAACAACAAGTTCGTGAGCCTCGGCGAGCCGAAGCGCGGCGACGTGGTGGTGTTCCGCTTTCCTGGTTATCTGTGCGAGCTGGGCGGCAAGCTGGTGCGCAGCGGCGACCAGAGCTGCGCCGATCCGCAGGCGCCGGTGCAGGCGCAGAACTGGATCAAACGCGTGATTGGCCTGCCGGGCGACCGCATCGAGATGCATGGCGATCGATTGCTGATCAACGGCGAGCCGGTAACCGCGGACGAAGTGGGCCCTTATACGGGCAACCCGAAGCGTGACGAGTCTCGCCTGATGCTGGAAATGGGCGCCACGGTGTGGACCGAGCACCTGCGCACCGAACAGGGCGTGCCGGTGAACCACCTCACGGCGCGTATGCCGGCTTACAACAGGCCGCCGCCGATCCCCAATGACCGCGTGCCTTCGGTGGTGCCGCAGGGCTGCTATCTGGTGATGGGCGACAACCGCTACAACAGCACCGACAGCCGTTGGTGGGGCTGCATGCCGGAGCAGAATCTGGCCGGCAAGGCGTTCCTGATCTGGCTCAGCTGGAAGGGCGTGGACGCAGGCTGGGTGGACTTTTCACGCATCGGGCGAGTCATCCATTGAGCAAAGCGTGACGGCGGTCGGCCAAGGCAAGCGTGACGGCGACCCGCCTTGGCGCGAGAATCGACCCGGCGTAATGCCGGGTTCGCGGCAACGTGACACCATTCCACAACAAGTGGCGGGACCGCCGCCGGTGCGGCATAGCGAGGGGACTATGAAATCGAAGCAGTCGGGTATCACCCTGATCGGGTTCTTGATGGTGCTGGTCGTGGCGGCCTTCTTCGGCTACATGGCGATGAAGCTGGTGCCGCCATACACCGAGTTCATGGGCGTGAGCAAGGCGATGAACCAAGTCGCCAGCGGCGGTGTGGAAGGCAAGACGCTGGACGACATCCGCCGCGATCTGATGTTCAAGATGGGCTTCCAGTACGTGGACGATGCCACCATCAAGCCCAAGGACATCACGATCGATCGCAAGAACAACGCTGCGCAGTTGCGTGTCTCCTACGACAAGCGCGTGCCGTTCATCTACAACATCGATTTCCTGCTGCATTTCGAGAAGAGCGTGACGTTGCAGGGCAACGTGGGCTACTGAGGTTTTTTTGACCAAACTGACATACCGTTTCCGTGATCCGGCACTGGCGCAACTGGCACTGACTCACCGCAGCGCCGGCAAGCCGAACAACGAGCGGCTGGAATTCCTCGGCGACGCACTACTGGGTGTAGTAGTCGCCGAGCTGCTTTACGAAGCACACCCCAATGCCAGCGAAGGCGAGCTTTCGCGCTTGCGCGCACAGCTGGTGAATGGCCAGGCACTGGCCGTGATAGCCCGTGAGCTGGAGTTGGGTGACGGGCTGAAACTGGGTTCCGGCGAGCTGAAAAGTGGCGGCTTCCGCCGCGAGTCGATCCTGGCGGACGCTTTCGAGGCCCTGGTGGCGGCGATCTATCTGGACAGCGATTTCGCTACCTGCAAAGCGGCGGTGCGCGAGCTGTTCGCCGAACGGGTGGCGGCGATTCCGCGTTCCTCCAAAGACGCCAAGACGCGGTTGCAGGAATGGTTGCAGGCGCACGGCTGGCCGCTACCGCTTTACGAGCTGAAGGACAGCCACGGCGAGGATCACGCGAAGACGTTTGACGTCTCTTGCGCGATCGTCGAACCCGCGCCGATCAGTGCCGAGGGCCGCGGCGGCAGTCGCCGCGCGGCCGAGCAAGATGCGGCTGAAGCCGTTCTGCGCCAATTGCAGGAATCCAAATCATGAATCACGACAACACCATTGACCTTGGCGCACCGGCCGAACTGCCGCACGACGACTTCCGCTGCGGCCCGGTAGCGCTGTTGGGACGACCCAACGTGGGCAAGTCCACCTTGCTCAACGCGCTGATCGGCTTCCGCCTTTCCATCGTCAGCCCGCGTCCGCAGACCACACGTCATCGCATCCTCGGCATCGCCACCAGCGAGGCGGGGCAGATCCTGTACGTGGATACGCCAGGCCTGCATCGCGGCGCCAAGCGCGCCATGAACCGCAGCCTCAACCGCGCCGCGCGTTCGGCGATCAGCGAGGTCGATCTGGCCGTACAGGTCATCGAGTCCGGCCGCTGGACCGACGAAGACCAGGCGCTGTACGAAGCGCTGGTCGAGCAGAAGGTGCCGCGCCTGCTGGTGATCAACAAGGTCGACCTGGCCAAGGACAAGTCGGCCATGCTGCCGTTCGTCGCCGGCTTGATGGAGCAGCACAGCTTCGACGAGGTCTATTACGTCAGCGCCCTCAAGCAAAAGGGATTGAAGGAGCTGGAGCAGGGCATCCTCAAGCGTCTGCCGGTGCGGCCGCCGATCTACGGTGAAGACGAAATCACCGACCGCAGCGAGCGCTTCCTGGCAGCCGAGATGGTGCGCGAGCAGCTGATGCTGCGGCTGGATCAGGAGCTGCCATACGCCACCACGGTGGAGATCGAGCAGTTCAAGGACCGCGAGGATGGTGTGGCCGAGATCCATGCCGTGATCTGGGTCGAGCGCGATAGTCAGAAGGCCATCGTGATCGGCGCCGGCGGCGCTCAACTCAAGGCCATCGGCACCTCTGCCCGTCGCAAGATGGAGCACATGTTCGAACGCAAGGTGTTCCTGCGCCTGTGGGTGAAGGTGCGCGAGGGCTGGGTCGATGACGAGTCCATGTTGAAGAAGTTCGGCTACACCGACTGATCGCCATCGGCGGGAAAAGGTGGCTGTACTGACCTCAGCCGCTTCCGCCTTCGCCCTCCATCGCATGCACCTCGAACAGCAACCCGCTTACGTGCTCCATGCGAGGCCCTATCGGGAGACGTCGCTGTTGCTGGAATGCCTGACCCGCGACCACGGCCGCCTTGGTGTGGTCGCGCGGGGCGTGCGGCGCGAGCGGGCGCGTGTGCAGCGAGCGCAGCTGGAGCCTTTCCAGCCACTGGCGCTGGATCTGTTGCTGCGTGGCGAACTGGCCACGCTGCAAGGGGCCGAGGGTGTGGGCGCGCCCCAGCGCCTGGTGGGCGATGCCGGTCTGGCCGGCCTCTATCTCAACGAACTAGTGGTGCGGCTCACGGGGCGGCAGGATCCGCAACCCGAACTGTTCCACGCCTATGCGCAAACCCTGGCGCGACTCGCCAGTGGAGAACCTTTGGCATGGACGTTGAGGCGTTTCGAACGCGATCTACTGGAAGCGATCGGCTATGCCCTGCAACTTGAGTTCGATGGCGACTCGGGTGAACACATCACTCCCGAACAGCACTATCGCTATCAGATGGAACTCGGCCCCACCGCATGCCGGCCTGATCTGCCTCATGCCTTGCGCGGCAGCGATCTGCTGGCGCTGATGCAGGACACCATGCCCGACCCAGCGGGCCTGTCGGCCCTGCGCGCGATGATGCGTGAGGTCATCCGTTTTCATCTCGGCGGCACCGAATTGCGTGCCTGGCGCGTGCTGGCGTCGGCGATGTCGCGTCGCTGATCTCTGTTCAGGCGGAAGCGGTGCTGGGGCCCAGCGCCTCGATGGTTTCAAGCAAGGTGGTACGGAAGCGCTCTCGCAGTGCCGGTGTCACCACGTGCCCGAGCTTGAGATGGTCCTGCATCTGCACCACGCGCGCGGCGAGTGCCGTGGCGCCGCAGAAGCCGCAGGAGGAGCGCAGGCGATGCAGGCGATCCGCAAAGCCGTCGTTGTCTGCCATGGAGGCGTCCAGATCCTGATAGATGCCCACCAACTCATCTCGCAGCAGGTCGCGCATGGCTTGCATGATCTGGGGGCTGCCGGTGCTGGCCAGGCCCTGCGTGTCGTCGAGCAAAGGCAGTGTCGAGGCGTCCGGCCGGATCAACGCCACGATGCGGCGCAGGTCGGCCAGGTCGCAAGGCTTTTGCAGCACCTCGCTGAAACCGGCTGAAAGCAGGCGCTGGCGCTCGCCCGCATCCATCTCTGCGCTGGTGGCGACGGCTGTGCTGTCCGCCGAAGGTGCTTCCGGGTCGCCGCGTAGCTCGCTCAGCACTTCCTGGGCACCGGCACCGGGCATGCGGCAATCCAGCAGCAACAGGTCGTAGGCTCGCTCGCGGCCACGGGCGATGGCGGCGGTGCCATCGTGGCAGGCTTCGGCATCCAGCCCGAGGGTGCGCATCGCTTCCACAAGGAATAGACGGCTGGCGGGGTCGTCATCGGCGACCAGAACACGCAGCATGGGATGGCCGGAAGGAGCGGCAGGCGAGCCGTTGGTAAAGGTGTTGAACATGACGAGTCCATGTCGTTCAGCTGATTTTGGCAGAATGGCGCGACATGCGTCCGACATCAAGCCATCTTTTGTTCTATTTGTGCACCCTGTTCGGTTTCGGGCTGGCGATGCCGGCGCGGGCGGATATCGTGTTGGACGCCAAGCGGGTCAACATGCCAGGCGTGAAGCTGCAGGACCTGCAAGTGCGGATGGGCGAAGACGGGCAGGGTGGTCTTCGGCTTACCTTGCAGGCCGCCAAGGCCGAGGTGCCGGCGCTGGGTTGGCGGCGTATCGGCCTCAATGCGCAGGGCTCCCTATTGCGCGACCCACATCTGCGTTGGTTGTTCGATGGCGGCGTGCAGCTGGCTGGGGCGCCCGGCAATGCGCTCAGTGACGCCAAGCTCAGCATGGTGCTGGACGATGCCGCCAACACGCTGCAGATCGACCTGAGCCAGGGGCGGGCGCAGGCGAGTACCGCGCTGCCGCTGGACCAGCCCACCCATGCCCAGATCAGCCTGAAGGATCTGCCCGCCGGGTGGCTGCAAGGCCTGCTTGGCACGATGTGGTCCGGCCGGACCACGGCCGGACGCGTCGATGCCGACCTGGCGCTCGATGTGCAAAAGAACGGCATTCAGACCTCGGGACAGTTCGGACTGAGCGACGTAGGCTTCGATACGCCTTCCGGCACGCTTGCAGGTCAGCGTGTGAACGGCAGTGGCCGGCTCCATGTGGATACCACCAACGGCCCGGCCCGGATCGGGCTGGACGCCAGCCTTCGCGGCGGCGAGCTGTTGCTCGGTCCGATCTACGCCAAATTGCCCGATCACCCCGTGCAGCTGGCCCTGGATGCCAGTGCGCATAACGGAGCCCTGGAACTGGGGCGGTTGCGAGTGGGCGATGCCGATGCCATGCAGTTGGAAGGCTCGCTCGCGTTCGATGCCAAGGGCGAGCTGCAGAAGCTCAAGCTCGACAAATTCCAGGCAAGTTTCCCCGCAGCGTACCAGCGCTATGGACAGGCGTGGCTGGCGACACTCGGCATGCGCAACATGCGCGTGTCCGGACAAGTGGGCGCCACGCTTGATCTCGGCAGCGATGGCCTGCACAGCTTCTCCTTCGACACCGGCGGCATCGACTTCGCCGATGGTGACGGGCGCCTGGCGGTGAGCGGTTTGCGCGGCGGCATGGATTGGGCCCTCCACGGCACGCGACCAGCCACCACCATGAGCTGGCGTGCCGTGCAGATCTACCGCTTGGCCAACGGCGCCGCCCAGACGAGCTGGCAAAGTCGAGAGGGTAGCCTCGGTTTGCAGAAGCCGGTCGACGTCCCGTTGTTGAACGGCCATCTTCGCGTCGGCGATCTGGACTGGAAGCCGGCGGCAGCCAAGGGGCGTCGCCTGTCCACGTCGTTGGCGCTGACCGGTGTCGATATGGCGGCCTTCAGTCGTGCCATGGGCTGGCCGGAGTTCCCCGGCACGCTCGGCGGCGCCATTCCCGCGTTGCGCTGGGTGGACGACCGTTTCGAGCTGGAAGGTGGCCTGTCAGTCAACGTGTTCGACGGTTTCGTCGATGTCACCCGGCTGTCGCTGCAGGAACCATTCGGCACCAGTCCGGTGCTGGCCGGCGATATCAGCCTGCGCCAGCTTGATCTGGGGGCCATGACCAGCGTGTTCGACATCGGCAGCATCACCGGCCGCATGGACGGCTCGGTCGAGAACCTGCGCCTGGTCAACTGGAATCCGGTGGCGTTCAAGGCGCAATTGCTCGCCGGCAGCGGCGGACGCATCAGCCAGCGCGCGGTGAACAGCATCGTCTCGGTGGGCGGGGGCGGTATCGCGGCTGGTCTGCAGGGCGCGGTGCTCAGGCTGTTCAAGACCTTCGGCTACAAACGCATCGGCCTCAACTGCGTCTTGCAGGGCACGGTCTGCCGTATGGGCGGCTTGGACGGCGACGCGGACGGCTACACTATCGTCGAGGGCAGCGGTCTGCCTCGCCTGCAGGTGGTGGGTCATCAGACGCAGGTCGATTGGCCGACCCTGGTGCGCCGTCTGAAAGCCGCCAGCGAGGGCGGCGGACCCGAAATTCATTGAGTGCAGGGGTGCTCTGAACCAGTCTACGCAGCCATCACCGGCTCTGTCTGCGCGCAGATGCGTGGTGCGTTGGCGCAGGCAGACTGGCCGTCTGTCAAGCCGGCGCGCCACGGAGCTGTGGGCAGACAGAGCCGGCCCTCACATGTTGAATTGGAATGACAGGGTGATGTGTGGGAGGCCCGCAGCCTGCGGCCCACGTCTAGGCAAGGCAGCCAGCCTTGCCGTCGCCACGCGCCACACCCTGTGTGCCTCCCACACATCATGATGGCCGCGTAGACTGGTTCAGAGCACCCCTTAGGAGTTGATCATGCGCAAGCTCGTCTATCTGTTGCTGACCTCGCTGTTCGTCGCCCTGGTGGGTTGCGTCACGATCAACGTGTATTTCCCCGAGGCGGCGGCGCAAAAGGCCGCGGATCAATTCATCGGCACCGTGCTGGACAACACCAAGCCCGCAGCCAAACCCGCGGACCAGGACGCCAAGCCCGCGCCGGCCAAACCCGGCAAGCAGCCCTCGGCGATGTTGCTGGATCTGCTGATTCCAGCCGCCTATGCGGCCGAGACGCCGGACATCCGTATCCAGACCAGCACCACCGAAGCAATCCGCGCGCGCATGCAGGAACGCTTCCAGGGCGGTCTTGGCGCGTTGTTCGATAGCGGTGCGGTGGGTTTCACCAAGGACGGCCTGATCGCCGTGCGCGATGCCTCCAAGGTCCCGTTGAACCAGCGTGCCGAGGTCAGTGCCACGGTTGCCGACGAGAACCGCGATCGCAGCGCGCTGTATCGCGAAGTGGCGAACGCCAACAACCATCCGGAATGGGAGTCGCAAATTCGCGCGACCTTCGCCAAGGGCTGGATCGAGCGAGCTCGCGCCGGCTGGTATTATCAGGACGCCTCGGGCGCGTGGAAGCAGAAGTAAACCGCTGCCGCGCCTCTCTCTCACTTTTCTGTCGCCCGGACCTTGCTAGTTCGGGCGCGCGTCTTTTGTAAGTTGCGATGAAAGAATTCGAAGCCACCATTACCGACCTCAGCCACGACGGCCGCGGTGTCACCCACATCGACGGCAAGGCCGTGTTCGTGTCCGGCGTACTGCCCGGCGAAGATGTGCTGCTGCGCATCCGCAAGCGTCACCGCCATTTCGACGAAGCCGAAGTGGTCGAACTCCGCACCCGTTCGCCGCATCGCGTCGAACCGCTGTGTCGCCATTACGGCCAGTGCAGCGGTTGCTCGCTGCAGCATCTGGATGCCGAATCGCAGATCGTAGCCAAGCAGCGCGTGCTGGCCGAAAACTTCGAGCGCATCGGCAAGGTGGTGCCCGCTTCGTGGCTGCCGCCACTGACCGACCAGCCCTGGGGCTATCGCCGCAAGGGCCGTCTATCCGTGCGCAATGTGGTGAAGAAAGGCCGCGTGCTGGTCGGTTTCCGCGAAGAGGACAACCCGCGCTTCGTGGCCGATATCGAACAATGCGAAGTAGCGCACCCGGCGCTGGGTCCGAAGATCGGTCTGCTGGCCGAACTGGTCAGTGCGATGGATGCGGCGGCCGATATCGCGCAGATCGAATTCGCCGCCGGTGATGACACCGTGGCTTTGGTGTTCCGTCACCTGAAGCCGCTGAGCGAACGCGATCTCGCCGCACTCACCGCCTTCGCTCAACAGCACGACTTTGCGATCTACCTGCAACCCGGCGGCATCAGCAGCGTGCATCCGCTGTGGCCGGAGCATCCGCGCCTCGCCTTCCGTATCGCCAGCGGTCGCGATGATGTGCAGGATGTGGAACTGGAGTTCCGCCCGCTCGACTTCGTGCAGGTCAACGCCGGCATGAACCAGCGCATGATGGCGCGTGCCATGGAGCTACTCGATCCACAGCCGACCGACAGCGTATTGGATCTGTTCTGCGGCCTTGGCAACTTCACCCTGCCGATCGCCCGTCGCGTGGCCGACGTGATGGGGGTGGAGGGCGAACATGGCCTGGTGGAGCGCGCCGCCGCGAACGCGATGCGCAACGGCATCAACAACGCCCGCTTTGAAGTCGCCAACCTGTTCGAGGACCAGCGCAACGCCGCGTGGGCCAAGCAGTCCTGGGACAAGCTGTTGCTCGACCCGCCACGCGCCGGTGCCGACAAGGTGCTGGAGTACCTGCCGCATCGCGAGACGCGTCGCATCGTCTACGTGTCCTGCCACCCGGGCTCGTTGGCGCGCGATGCGGGCATCCTGGTGCAGAAGCATGGCTTCCGCCTCAGCGCGGCGGGTGTGATGGATATGTTCCCGCACACCGCGCACGTCGAATCGATCGCGCTGTTCGAGCGGGACTGAGCGGCGATGGGTATCGAGATCGAACGCAAATTCCTCCTGCGCAGCGATGCCTGGCGTCCGTCGGTCGAACGTAGCGAGCGCATTGCGCAAGGCTATCTGGTGGGCGCGCAAGCGTTTCGCGCCGGTCATGCGCGTGCCTCGGTACGCGTACGCCGGGCCGGCGAGCACGCCTGGCTCAATATCAAGTCCGCCCATCTCGGCATCCAGCGGGCAGAGTTCGAATATCCCGTGCCGCCGGCCGATGCCGATGCGATGTTGGCCAGCCTGTGCGATGGCGTGCTGGAAAAGTTTCGCCACATCGTCACCATCGAAGGCGTAGTGTTCGAGATCGATGAGTTCCTCGGCAACAACGCCGGGCTGGTGGTGGCCGAAGTGGAACTCGATGCACCGGATGCCGCTTATCCGCGTCCCGATTGGCTGGGGCGCGAAGTCAGCGATCTGGCGCGTTACTACAACGTCGGTCTGATCGACTATCCCTACTCGCACTGGACGCAGGCGGAGCGGGATGCCGACGATGCACCGAACCCGGGAGAGCACGCCGCATGCTGATGATCGGTTTGGCCGGATTGGCATTGTCCGATGCGGAGCGCACATGGCTGACTTCGCCGGGCGTCTCCGGGGTGCTGTTGTTCGCTCGCAACTTCGCTTCGCGCGAGCAGGTTACGACCCTGATCGAATCGATTCGCGAGGTGGCCGGTGAGGACTTCCTGGTCGCCGTCGATCAGGAAGGTGGCCCGGTACAGCGTTTCCGCGCCGGCTTCACACGCTTGCCGGCGCTGGCCAGCGTTGGCGACATCTACGATCGCCATCCTGCAGAAGCCGTGCGCCTGGCCGAGGAACACGCCTGGGTGATGGCGAGCGAGATGCGCGCCATCGGCGTCGATTTCAGCTTTGCGCCGGTGGTCGATCTGGCACGCGGCAACGCAGCCATCGGCCTGCGTGCCTTCCATGCCGATCCCACCGCGGCGGCCGAGCTGGGCTCGGCCTATGTGCGCGGTATGCATCTCGGTGGCATGGCCGCCGTGCTCAAACATTTCCCCGGTCATGGCTCGGTGGCGGTGGACACGCACCAAGCCGAGGCGATCGATCCGCGCAGCCTGGACACGATCCGCCGCAACGACCTGCATCCGTTCGCCGAATGCATCGAAGCGCGCGTCGAGGCGGTGATGATGGCGCACGTGATCTATCCCGCGGTGGACACGCAGCCTGCCGGTTTCTCCAAGGTGTGGATCCAGCAGATCCTGCGCAACGAGCTGGGCTTCAAGGGCGCGGTGATCAGCGACGACATCAGCATGGCCGCGGCCGGTGCGGCGGGAGGCGTTGCCGCTCGCGTGCATGCGCACCTCGACGCCGGTTGCGACCTGGTACTGGCCTGCTTCCCCCAGGTGGTGGAAGAAGCCATCGCCGCCGTGCAGGGCCGTGCCGCCAGCGCGCCCGAACGCCTGGCCGCACTGCGAGGTGCGTTGGGCGCCACATGGGAAGGGCTTACCGATAACCCGCAGCGCGATCGCTTCATCGCGCGCATCACGGCGCTGGACGCCCAGGAAGACAAGGCATGACGACACCGACCACTCCCGTTCCCTCGCTCAGCGCCGCGCTGGCCTCTGCCGATCTGCTGGTGGATCGCGCCACGCTGGAAGGTGTGATCGCCGACCTGGGTCGCCGCATCGACGCCGCGCTGGATGGCGAACGCGCCGTGTTCCTCACCGTGATGAATGGCGCGTTGATCTTTGCCGGCCATCTCGCGCTGGCGATCCGCACGGACTTGGAATTCGACTACGTGCACGCCACCCGTTACCGCGGCGAGACCTCGGGCAGTGAACTGCATTGGTTGCGCGAGCCGCTGGTGTCGCTGGAAGGGCGCACCGTGCTGCTGGTGGACGACATCCTCGACGAAGGCCACACCCTCAAGGCGGTACGCGATGACTGCCTGCGCCGTGGCGCACACCGCGTACTGATCGTGAGCTTGTGCACCAAGCAGCACGACCGCCTGGTCGACGGTATCGCTGCCGACTTCAATGGCGTGGAGCTGCCTGATCGCTACGTGTTCGGCTTCGGCATGGACTATCACGAGCAGGGTCGCAATCTGCCGGGCATCTACGCACTCAAGTAGGCCGTTCTTCTCGCGCAGGGAACCGGAGTCCCCATGAATATCCTCGGTATCTCAGGCAGCCTGCGGGCTGCCTCGTTCAATACGGCGCTGCTGCATGCGGCGCAGGAGTTGGCGCCCGCCAGCATGAACATCGACATCCATCGACTGCACGACCTGCCGCTGTTCAATCAGGATGTGGAAGAGCAGGGCGACCCGGCGCCGGTCACGGCGCTGAAGCAAGCGATCGATGCCGCTGACGGTCTACTGCTGGCCTGCCCGGAATACAACGGCGGCATCAGCGGCGTGCTCAAGAACGCCATCGACTGGGCCTCGCGTACGGGTCGCGACCGCAAGACGCCAGCACTGACCGGCAAGATCGTTTGCATCATGGGCGCCAGCCCCGGCATCACCGGCACCGTACGCGCGCAGGACGCGCTGCGCCTGGTGCTGCGTCGCGCCGGTGCACAGACCGAGCCGCAGGGTGAAGTGCTGGTCTTCCAGGCGCACACCAAGATTGTCGAGGGCCGTTTGACCGACGAGCGCACCCGCGATGCTCTGTCCCGGCATCTGCAAAGCTATGCCACTCGTCTCGCTGCCTTGCGTAGCTGAGTTTCGCCCCATCGAACACCGTCCCATTGAACAGCAGGATTGACCCGTGAATATCGACCTAGCCGTCATCGGCGGCAGCGGCTTGTACAGCTTCCCCGGCCTTGAGAACGCCACTAGACACAGCGTGGATACGCCGTTCGGCCCGGCTTCGGGCGACGTCGTGATCGGCGACTTCGCCGGCAAGCGCGTGGCCTTCATGGCGCGCCACGGCGAAAGCCACACCGTGCCGCCGCATCGCGTGAATTACCGCGCCAACCTGTGGGCGCTGCACTCGCTCGGCGCTCGCACAGTGATCGGCGTTAATGCGGTCGGCGGCATCCGTGCCGACATGGGTCCGCGCGTGATCGTGGTGCCCGATCAAGTTATCGACTACACCCACGGCCGCTACACCAGCTTCTGCGATGTGGAAGGCGCGGAGGTGAAGCACATCGATTTCAGCGAGCCGTACACCGAGTCGCTGCGTCGCAACCTGATCAACGCGGCGTCCCAGGCGGGCATCGCCGTGATCGATGGCGGCTGTTACGGCGCGACACAAGGGCCTCGCTTGGAAACACGTGCCGAGATTGCTCGCATGAAGCGCGACGGTTGCGATCTCGTCGGCATGACAGGCATGCCGGAGGCCGTGCTTGCACGCGAGTTGGATCTTGCTTACGCCTGTCTTGCACTGGTCGCAAATTTCGCTGCTGGTTGCGGCGACGAAGCCGAAATCAGCATTGACGAAATCTTCACGCACCTTATTGCAGCTACCGCCGAAGTGCCGCATATTCTTGCCGCGTTGCTTAAAAGCTAAGCAGAGTTGCCTACCCTGTCATGGCAATAGACTCTTGGATATTGCACTTTGCTATGAAACATGTTGATACTTCGCTGTGCCAGGGGCGGCGGACCAAGGGGTTGTGGTGGTTCTATGCGAAACCATGGCGCATCCAATCCATGATTCAGAGGTTCACGCAATGCGTTTCGGTACGGTCAAGTGGTTTAACGACGCCAAGGGTTTCGGCTTCATCGCACCTGAGGACGGTGGGGAGGACGTGTTCGTCCACTTTTCGGCGATCAATTCCAAAGGCTTTCGTAGTCTGCAGGAAGGCCAGCGCGTGAAGTTCGAAGTGACCTCGGGCCCGAAAGGTGCCCAGGCTTCGGGCGTCGAAATCGCGTAATTGATTCGGCGAGCCGACGTTGCGTCGGCCATCGATGTAATACGAAGCTCCGCGCTGCAAGGCGCGGAGCTTTTTATTTTTCTGGAGAAGATACATGGCGGATCGGAGAGATTTCCTCAAGGCATCGCTACTCGGCGCATCGGCCATGGCATGGGCCGGTCAAGCGATGGCCGGTCAAACGATGGCGAGTACTAGCGCGAAGACGAAGCAGGCGGGCGGCGCCATGAAGCCCAGGGTGATTTCCACCTGGGATTTCGGCATCGCGGCCAACCAGGCCGCGTGGGCTGTGCTCAGCAAGAACGGCCACGCACTGGATGCCGTGGAAACCGGCGTGCAGGTACCCGAGGCGGACCTGAAGAACCACAGCGTTGGCCGCGCCGGCTATCCCGATCGCGACGGCCGGGTCACTCTCGACGCCAGCATCATGGATGCCGACGGTAACTGCGGCGCGGTCGCTGCGTTGGAACACATCGCACATCCCATCCAGGTGGCGCGCCGTGTCATGGAACGCACACCCCATGTGTTGCTGGTCGGTGACGGCGCCTTGCAATTCGCGCAGGAGCAGGGCTTCAAGAAAGAAGAGCTGCTGACGCCGGAATCCGAACAGGCCTGGCACGAGTGGTTGAAGACCGCGCATTACCAGCCCAGCGCCAACAGCGAAATACTTGATTACGGCAGGCGCGACCAGGGCAAAGGCAGCCTGCCGGGCGGCAAAGACAACCACGACACCATCGGCATGCTCGCCATCGATGCGCAGGGACGCCTCGCTGGCGCCTGCACCACCAGCGGCATGGCGTGGAAGCTGCACGGCCGTGTCGGCGACAGCCCGATCATCGGCGCCGGCTTGTATGTCGACGGCGACGTCGGCGCAGCCACTTCGACCGGTGTCGGCGAAGAAGTGATCCGCAATGCCGGCAGTTTCCTGGTGGTGGAGTTGATGCGCCAGGGACGCTCGCCGCAGGAAGCGTGCCGCGAAGCCGTGATGCGCATCGTCAAGCGCCGCCCGCATGCGTCCAAAGACTTGCAAGTCGGTTTCCTGGCCATGAACCGCGAAGGCGAGATCGGCGCCTGGGCGATCCAGCCGGGCTTCTCCTACGCAGTCTGCGATGCCGCCAAGCAGGACGGCCTGGTGCCGGCCAGGAGTGTCTACTGACATGGCCGATGGATTCATGCTGGAGGTGGCGGCCAACTCAGTCGCTTCCGCCGTCGCCGCGCAGGACGGCGGCGCCGGAAGAGTTGAGCTGTGCACCGCGCTCGAACTCGGTGGCCTCACCCCATCCGCCGCCCTGATCGCCATGGTGCGCGAGCAGTTGCGCATACCGTTTTATGTGCTGATCCGGCCGCGCGCTGGCGACTTCCTCTACAACGATCTCGAATGCGAGTTGATGCAGCGAGACATCGAAACCTGCGCCGCGCTCGGCTGCGACGGCGTAGTGCTGGGCGTACTCGATGCCGATGGTCGCGTGGATCAGGCGCGCTGCAAAACACTGATGCATGCTGCCGGCGATATGGGCATCACCTTCCATCGTGCCTTCGACCTGACCCAGGATCCGGAACAGTCGCTGGAAGACATCATCACGCTCGGTTGCGAGCGCGTACTCACTTCGGGAGCGCAAGCCAGCGCGATAGAAGGTGCGTCACTGATCCGCAAGCTGGTGGCGCGGGCTGATGGGCGCATCGCTGTCATGCCAGGTGCGGGTGTCACAGCCAAGAACATCGCCGCACTCGCGGCAGCCACCGGCGCGCACGAGTTTCACGCTTCGGCCAAGCTGCTATTACCTTCCGGCATGCGCCATCGTCGGCCGGTACTGCATGACATGGAAGGCGGCGAACTGCGCAGCGATGTGCAGCAGGTGCGCGAGCTGGTCGCCGAACTCCACCGCCTGTAGGAGCGCACCCTGTGCGCGATGGGTGCTTGGAAGGCGCCGCGCGAAGAGCATCGCGCACAGGGTGCGCTCCTACAAAACCCTCGCGCTGTGAACTACAGCTCGGCCGCGCGGGTGGCTTCGCGAAACCTCAGGGGCGGAGGGAGTTGAACTCGAACTCTGCTCAACGACCTCCATCCCTGAGGTAGTAGGCCCCAAGATCAAGAGCAACGCCGCGTCGTAGATTGGGATGAGATGCGCCGGCAACTCCCCAATGTGCCGCCCATCGTGCTCCCAGTTCCTATTCATAGGTCTGCGTCACCAACTTGGGTGGTGCAGCCGATTGCGCGCTCAAGTATTGGGCGAAGTAGGCGACCAATCGATCCGAAGCCAGCGGTGTTTCGGCCAGGCTCACCACGGACAGCGCATAAGCCTGCGCGGCATGCCCCGGGCTGGCCGTGGCCTGTTCGGTACAGTTGTATCGGCGAGGCGTACCGGCTTCAGTAGTCTGGATGCGCTGCAGCCCGACCGAGCAGGTGGGCTCCACGATTGCACCGGAGAACATCACCGTGCCGCCATCGGCATGTGCGGCAAACGCCGCGATGGTTAATGCACAACCTGCCAGAGCCTTGCGATTGAAGTGCCACATATCGCCTCCTCACACATCCACGCAAATAGATGGATGTCTTCGGGCTCTGTGGATCACTTCTAGGGGTCTTTAATGACACGCTCGCGTATGTCTTCAAAATGTGATGCGCGTTTTTCAAAAGCGCGATTTGCATCACGCTTGAAAGCGATGGCCTCCTTGCGCATCGATGCTTTGTGTGAGCTCACGGATTTCGCTAAACAAATGCGACCACGAAATGCGACTTGGATCACGTCTGATGCCATAGCGCTGTAGCGTGCAGAAATTTTGAATGGGGTCACGCTACGCCCCGAGTATGGGTGATATGCGAATGCGCTCTACGTCACATTTGGACGCAGCCGCCTCCTCGCCACACCCGATGGCCAAGCCCCTGGCACGGCTGCCGCATGGTTCGCGGTATCGCTACAAAAGCCATCGCGCACAGAGCCTGCCCCGGACGGAGGGCGCTCCAATCCTCACGCCACGAACTGCAGCCTCGCCAGTTCCGCATACAGCCCGCCCTCGGCCAGCAGGCTCTCGTGCGTGCCCTGGGCCACGATACGGCCGCCATCCATCACCACGATGCGATCTGCGCGCTGCACGGTGGCGAGGCGATGTGCAATGACCAGGGTGGTGCGGCCCTTCTCCAACCGTTCCAGCGCCTGTTGGATGGCGGCTTCGGATTGGGCATCGAGCGCTGAGGTGGCTTCGTCGAGCAAGAGCAGCGGCGCGTCGCGCAGGATGGCGCGGGCGATGGCGATGCGTTGGCGCTGGCCGCCGGAAAGGCGTACGCCGCGCTCGCCTAGTTCAGCGTCGTAGCCGTTACCGAGGGCGCTGATGAAATCGTGCGCTTCGGCGGCGTGGGCGGCGTCCCGCACTTCATCGTCGCTGGCGTCCTGCCGGCCAAAGCGGATGTTGTCGGCCGCGCTGCCGCCGAAGATCACGGTTTCCTGCGGCACCAATGCGATCGCACCGCGCAGGTCGGGCAGGGTGAGCGCGCGCAGGTCGACACCATCCACGCTGATGCGCCCGCGTTGCGGGTCGTAGAAGCGCAGCAGCAGCGAGAACACCGTGCTCTTGCCGGCACCGGAGGGGCCCACCAGCGCCACTGTTTCGCCGGGCCGGATCTGCAGATCGAAGTCGTATAGCGCCGCGGTGTCCGGGCGGGTGGGGTAGTGGAAGTTCACCTGCTCGAAGCGCAGCGCGCCGCTGATCGGCTTGTGCAAAGGCGTCGGCGTGGCCGGGCTGGTGATATCGGCGTGTTCGTTGAACAGTTCGCCGATGCGCTCCATGGCGCCTGCCGCGCGCAATACGTCGCCCCAGACTTCGGAGAGTCCCGCCACCGAGCCGGCGGCAAAGATCGCGTACAACACGAACTGGCTGAGCAGGCCCGCCGTGAGGTTGCCGGCCAGCACGTCGCGTGCACCGATCCACAGCACCAGGGTGATCGCGCCGAACATCAGCACGATCACGGTGGCGGTCAGCAGTGAACGCGTGCCGATGCGCTTGCGCGCGGTGGCCAGGGCGCGGGTGATGGCGCTGCCATAGCGTGTGCTTTCGATGTCCTCGCGCGCATAGGCTTTCACCGCTGGGGCGGCGTTGAGCGTTTCGTTGGCGATGGCGGCGGCATCGGCCAGCCGGTCCTGGCTGGCTCGCGATAGTTTGCGCACGCGGCGGCCGAATATCAGGATCGGCAGCATCATGGCCGGGATCACCAGCGCGGTGAATCCGGCCAGTCGCGGGATGGTCCACACCATCGCCACTACGGCGCCGATCAGCGTCACCGTGCTGCGCAGCGCTACCGAAATGCCGGAGCCGATCAGCGCCTGCACCACTTCGGTATCCGTGCCCAGGCGCGAGATCAGCTCGCCCACGCGACTGCGTTCGAAGAAGCCCACATCAAGCCGGATCACATGCGTGTAGAGCTTGGAACGCATCGACGCCAGCGCGCGCTCGCCCAGCAAGGTGATGCAGAAATAGCGGGCGGCGGTAGAGGCGGCCAACACCAGCGCCACACCGAACAGGCCGAGGAAGGTGGCATTGATGGTGGCGGCGCTAGCGGCGCCGAAGCCCTGGTCGATCATGTGGCGCACCGCCATCGGCAGCACCAGGGTCGAAGCCGAGGAAATGCCGAGGAACACCAGCCAGCCGATGGCCAGTGATCGATGCGGCCTCATGAACGGCCAGAGCTGGCGCAATGCGCCAATGCGGCGCGTGGGTGAAGTGTTGGTCGCCGGAGGTACGCTCATGAAATTCGCCGCATGCTGGATCTGTCCCTAATGGGGACCTTAGTTGGGCGATTCAATCACAGCTTCCGCTGCCGAGGTTACGCCCCGGCTGATCTCGGAGCGAAGGCGGGGCGCGCAGTCTCACGCTCCGGGTGCCGCAGGCGATCACGCAAGCGCAGGAACGGACGCTCCACAGCGTAATAAAGCAGCGCGCCTCCGGCGAACGTAGCCACGGCGTAGACGGAGAATGCCGCCAGCCCATGCACCTGCGGGTGCTCCGCCAGCATGGCCTGCACCAGATGGAACACGATCTTGTGGCTCAGATAGAGGCTGTAGGAAACCAGTGCGATCCAACCCACGGCGGGCACTCGCCACCTTCCCAGCCAGCTTGCCGGGCTCGTGCCTGCCGCCACCACCAGCGCGAAACCCCACGACAGCAACGGATAGCCGATGACCGTAGAGAGCAGGCCGGTGCGGTCCTGGAACAACCCGATAGCGAGCGCCAAAACGACGCATCCCGCCAGCAGCCAGAGGTTGGCCCGTTCCTGCATCCGCTGCCACATGGCAGGTCGATAGGCCTGGATGGTCGCAAGCACGACACCCGCCAGCAGGCCGTCGATGCGGTTGTAGGTGGGGTAATAGATGACTTCGACGAAACGGTCATCCATGTGATGCCAGAGATAGCCGCGCATCACCATGCCGCCGATGATTATCGCCACGCAGACCGCGACGAACTTGCCGACGGAAGGATTCCGCGCCAACCACCAGGCCAGCAGCGGGAACAGCAGATAGAAATGTTCTTCCACACACAACGACCAGACATGCGAGAAGGCCTGGTTGTGCTCGTAGTCGATCAAAAAATTGACGGTATAGGTGAGGAACTGCCACAGCGGCTGGATGCCATCCGCCTCGCGAGCCCAGGGCAGGGAGAAATAAATGGCGAGTACCACCAGATACGCCGGCACCACCCGAAAGGTGCGCCGCACATAGAAGCGCCCGAATGCCAGTGGCTTGCCCTGGCTTAGCGGCTTCAGCAGCTGTGAGCCGATCAGGTAGCCGCTCAATACAAAGAACAGATCCACACCCATCCAGCCACTCGACTGCAAGCTACCGAAGGGTTCGCCCAGCCCACCTACGATGTAGGAGTGGAAAAGCATCACCCACGCAATGGCGATGGCGCGCAGCAGATCGAGGCCGGGCAGGCGGTGCATGGTGTTCCTTTTCCCCTGGGTTCCATAGGCGAGCCAGTAGCCGTTGCAGCGCTGACCGAGCGCGAGAGTTTGCATTTGCACCGGGTTAGCGACAAGGCAGCGTGATGACTTTTTGGTGGCAACGGATAAGGCTGCGTATCTGTAGGAGCGCACCCTGTGCGCGATGGGTGCTTGGAATGGCACCGCGTGAAGAGCATCGCGCACAGGGTGCGCTCCTACAGGGGGTCAATCCAGCCGCCGCGCCTCGATCCGTCCCCGGCTGATATCGGTGATTCGTGCCTGCGCATCGGCTACCAGACTTTCCGGCAGACACAGTTGCAAGGTCACGCCGGTTGCGTCGAAATCTTCTTGCTCAACGTGCACGCCGAGCTCTTTCAGTCGTGCCCTGAGCAAGGCGAGCTCCGCGAACTCGCAATGCAAGCCCAGCCGTGCCATCGCAATGATGGGTAATCGCTCCGCCAAGCGCAGACATTCCGCCGCGGTGCCGCCGTAAGCGCGCACCAATCCACCGGCCCCCAGCTTCACGCCACCGAACCAGCGCGTAACCACCACTACGGCACGGTCGATGCCCTGGCCTTCGATGGCTTGCAGGATAGGGCGGCCCGCGGTGCCGCCGGGCTCGCCGTCATCGTTGAAGCGATAGTCCTGGCCGATGCGATAGGCCCAGCAATTGTGCGTGGCGGCCGTATCACTCACCTGCCGCACGAAGGCCAGTGCTTGTTCTGGCGTATCTACCGGTGCGGCCTGGGCGAGGAAGCGGCTCTTCTTGATGTCCTCGGCATGTTGGCACGGCCCCGCAAGGGTATGAGCCGTTGCGCTCATGGTGTGAGCAGCTGCGTACGCAGATCGTCGGGTAGCGGGTAGTCGGGGTGGTCGCGATGGAAGTCCGCCAGTCGCTGCCGTGCTTCGTTGCGATGAGTGGACGAGAACAGATGGCGAATCTTGTCCAGCTCCTGGGCTGGCGTGTCGTTGGGATCACGCGCCGTGTCGTTGTCCATGGTTGGCGCGGGTGCCGGTGTGGCCTGATCCATAGCGCGAGGCGCTGCCATCATGCGGCTCTGTGGCGCCATCGACTCCGCTTTCGCTGCATCGCCGGATGCCAAGGGCATAGGGCTGGCGTAGGTGGCGGCTTGCTCCGCAGCGGGTGGGGCGGGCACGGGCGCTTGCAGCGCCTCAGCGACCGGTGCGATCTGGGACGGCGCTGCAGGTGCGTAGCGCTGGACTTTCATGGCGGTCACGGTGGCCTGCCCAGCACGCAAATGCGGTGTCGTGGGCGATGGTGCGGGGGCCGCGGCGGCAACGGGTTGATCGGCAACGGGTGCCGCGGCCTCGCGCACGTTCGCCGCCGCCTGCACTGGCGAAGCACGATCCGCCGAAGCGGGCTCCGCTGAAGTACGTTCCGCTTCTATCGTGGTCGCACCGGGCGAGGGCGGTGTTTGCGTCAGGGGCATGTCACGCATGCGCCAGCCCAGGCCGGCGGCCAGCACGAGGACGGCCGCGCTGCCCAGCGCGATGGGCCAACGGGTGCGCCGGTGCGCCGCAGGCTGCACCGCCTGTGCCGCGGCACGCAGCACGGCCGCATCGAGCGCCGGGCCGGGCTCTTTCTTCGGCAGCTTGCGATACAGCGCCGCCAGCTTGTCCTCGCCGGGCAAACGTTCGTCGTCGGGATGATGCGTATTCATTCGGCCAGCTGCTCGCGCAGTTTGTTCATGGCATAGCGCAGGCGCGACTTCACGGTTTCGCGGCCGACGCCGGTGACTTCGGCGATGTCCTCCAGGCTCAGATCCTGCTCCAGGCGCAGCAGCACCACGGTACGCTGTTCGTCCGGCAACTGCTCAATGGCCCGTTGCAGCAGGCGCCGGCGTTCAAACTCAGACAGAGCATGCTCCGGCTGCTCATGCTGCGGAATCTCCACGTTGGCCAGCGCCAGCTCGGCCGCTTCGCCTTCCACCATCGGCCGCTTGCGGCGATGGCTGTCGATCAGCAGGTTATGCGCGATCTGCAGCAGCCACGTAGTGAACTTGGCCTGCGGCTGATAGCGCGTACGCGCCGCGATCACCCGGCTCCAGGTGTCCTGGAACAACTCGTCCGCCAGCGCCTGGTCACGACAAGTACGCAGCAGAAACCGGTACAGCGTGCCGCGGTGGCGCGCGTACAGGGCCTCGAATGCGCTCAGGTCGCCCTGCGCATAGGCCAGCATCAGCGTCGCGTCCTCATCCACCGTGGCATCCATGGGCGGCGAGGGTAAGCGAAATCGCCGATGGGAGTAAGCCGGTGGGGAGGTGTCGGGTGGGCCGAGTGCGTTCATCTCTACGGATGAAACGCGCTGAGACGCCGGATGGGGTTAGGGCGATCGGGTTTAAGCCGATCGTTGGGAAGAGCAAGGCGAACAGCTGGCAGGCGAAGCAGCGCCACCTGGGCATGCCTGCCATCTCTGTATTACGCGGCCCTAACAATACGTTCGGACAGAAATTGAACGGCGCGAGCAACGACCCCTGGATCGCCCACGACACGGCGATGGCCAAGCCCGGCGGTCACCTCCAACAGGGACCCGGGTGACGCTTGATGCAAACGCTGCGACTCGGATACGGGTATCTCGCGGTCATCCTGGTCATGGATGAAAAGCGCCGGATGGTTGAGGTGATGCGAGAGCGCTTCCGCATCGAGATCGGCCACGGGACATCCTATGGCGGATTCCACGCGTTGCTTGAACGCGGGCATCGCATCTCGTGGCAGACCCAGTGCATAGGCGTAGCCCCGCAGTATGTTGTTCAACGAAGCAGGGCCGGCGATATGCACGCTGGCCTGCACGTCCAGGCCTTTCCCGAACGCCCAAAGGCTGGCCGGTGAACCCGCCGAATGGCTGATCAATCCGGCGATCGGGCCCACGGCGTCGGCGACAGTCAGCAAGGCGCGCCCGAGATCGACGACGTTCGATCGGTGCCCGGGAGAATCGCCATGTGCTGGTGCGTCGTAGAGCGTGACAGCGAGGTTCGCTGCCAGTAGTGGCTGCAGAAAGGCGCCAAGGTGCGAGCCGCGACTATCCCAGCCATGACAGAGCAACACTCGCGGTCCGGTGCCCCATGACCAGAGATGGATAGGGTGGTCCGCGTGCATGACCTCGCTTGGCGTTCCTGTGGCAAGCATGGCGTTTTCGTCATCGCGCGCCGCTACGCGCTTGGGCGTAAGGAACATCGTCGCCAGCTCATCGATATTCACCGAAGAGTTGGAAGAGGGGGATTCCATGAGTACCTCCAGGCGAACTGTGAAGTTTTCTTACATCCACTGGCGTCACCGCCATGAGGAGACGTGCCTACTTGATGGATGCGATCTTCGGCGCCGACTGTGTTGGGTGTGATTTCAGCTGCACGGTCACCGTGCTCGACAAGCCAGGACGCAATCGGGCTAGCGACGCCTGATCCGGGTCGAAACGAATGCGCACGGGTACGCGCTGGACGATCTTGGTGAAATTGCCCGTGCCGGGTTCGAACGGCAGCAAGGAGAACTGCGAGCCGGAGCCGGGGGCAAAGCTTTCCACGTGTCCGGTCAGCGTGACGCCTGGCAACGCATCGACTTCGACGCGCGCGGGCTGGCCTGCCGTCATGTGCGCTGTCTGGGTTTCCTTGAAGTTGGCGATGACGTACAGCTGGCGCAGCGGCACCACCGTGAACAAACGAGTCCCTGGCTGCACATAATCGCCCGGCTCGACTTGGCGGTCGCCGACGACGCCGTCGATGGGGGCGCGGATCAAGGTGTTGGTCTGATCTTGCCGGGCCAGGTTCAACGCGGCCTGCGCGCTGGCCACGGCGGCTTCGGCCTGGGCCAGGTTGGCTTCCAGCGTGAGTCGCTTGGCGTGAGTCACCGCCGCCTGGTCGCGACTGACCGATAGCTCGGCGCGGCTGCGTTCGGCGTTGGCCTGCGCCGTCACTGCCGCCGTGCGGAACTGGTCGGCATCGCGCCGTGCTACGGCGCCGCTGGCGATCAGGTTGTCATAACGTTGCTGATCGGCGATGGCCAGCGTCCGCTGCGCCTCTGAGGAGCGGATGGAGGTTTGCGCGGCACGCACGCTCGAAGAAGCGAGTTGCTCCTCCGCATTCAATGCGATCAGCGCCGCTTGGGCTGCGGCGACTGTGGCTTGTGAGTTCTGCACGGTGGCGATGGCCGTAGCGACTCGCGCATCGAATTCTTCCGGGTCAATCCGCAGCAGCGGATCGCCACGCTTGACGGGCTGATCGTGCTGCACCAGCACCTCGGCGACCAGGCCTCGCACCTTGGGCGCCACCACGGAGCTATCGGCCTGCAAGTAGGCATTGTCAGTGGAGACGGTGGCTTTCGGTGTCGCAATGTACAGAACGCCACCGAGGGCGACGACGAGGGCGGTCATGGCGACAAAGAGCGGCTTGCGCGTCAAGGGCGTGCGTTCTCTGCGTGGTGCGTCAGGCATGCTGGTTTGATTCGCTGCTTCTGGTGTCGTCGACGTACTCATGCGCTTGTCTCTAAACCTAGACGCTGCTTAATCAGCCGACGCGAATCGGCGAGGATGGCGTTGGAGCGCTTGGCATCGGGCTCGATGCGTGCCAGCGAGAGTGCGCCAACCAGCTCCGCCATCATCGAGCGGACTTCCGCGATCGCATCGCCATGACCAAGTGCAGTCAGCATGTCGCCCAATGCCGTCACGAGACTCCGCGTGCCGTCGGCAAACTGACTGCGCGACGCCTCGGACAATCGCGGCAGATCCGAAGCCATCGCCGCCATCGGGCAGCCGGAGGCACGCGCGTCACGATGCTTTTTCGACAGATAGAAATCGACATAGGCCGCCAGCCCTTCGGCCGGTCCGCGTCCCTTTGTCTCATGTTGGAGGCGCGCACGGGCCTCATGGAACATCTGCTCGATAGCCGCGGTGACCAGCTCATCTTTCGAGCGGAAATGGGCATAGAAACCGCCATGCGTCAGCCCGGCTTCCGCCATCACGGCAGCCACGCCGATGCGATCCGGGCCATCGGCACGAATGGCCTTGGCGGCAACCTGTAGCACCTTGGTGCGAGTGTTCTGTTTGTGTTCGGCGGCGTAACGCATCGGCGGGTCACTCTTGTAGCATGACGTGCATCATACTATTGTCGCCGGGCGACGCAAGAGGCGCCTGTGACCCGCACCAAGCTATCGAGAACACCGGCATGACCCTGCGTAGCCCTACCTTTGTCGCGCCTGCGGATCTGCCACTGGCACGCAAATACCTGATCTTCGGGATCATGGCGTTCGGCCAGTTCATGGCCTTGATCGACATCCAGATCGTCGCCGCATCGCTCAATGAAGTGCAGGCCGGCCTATCCGCCGGGCCGGACGAAATCAACTGGGTGCAGACCGGTTATCTGATGGCCGAGCTGGTGATGATTCCGTTCGCCGCGTTTCTTGCGCAGGCGTTGTCGACGCGCTGGCTGTTCGCTCTCTCCGCGGGGCTGTTCACCCTTGCCAGCGCACTGTGCGGCATGGCTTGGGATATCCAGTCGATGACTGTGTTTCGCGTGATCCAGGGTTTTGTCGGCGGCGCCATGGTGCCCACGGTGTTCGCCACCGGCTTCGCGCTGTTCAGCGGCAAGCAGCGGGCGATGATCCCGGCCATCCTCGGTATGGTCTCGGTACTGGCCCCCACGCTTGGCCCGACCGTGGGCGGGTGGCTGACGGACACCATCGGCTGGCGTTCGATCTTCTACGTCAACATCGTGCCCGGCATCCTGGTGACCGTGCTGTCGGTGCTGGTCGTCAAAGTGGATCGCTCCAATCTGGCCATGCTCAAGCGCATCGATTATGTGCACTTGATCGCCATGGCCGTGTTCCTCGGCGGCCTCGAGTACGTACTGGAGGAAGGGCCTCGCCACGAATGGCTGGGGGATCCCGCCATCGCCACAGCGGCATGGTTGTCGTTCGTTGGTTTTCTGCTTTTTCTGGAGCGCTCGTTCCGATCCGCCGGGCCGATCGTCAAACTGTCGCCGTTTCGCAAACCCACCTTTGTGTTTGCCTGCCTCTTCAGTCTGGTCATTGGCTTTGGACTGTACTCGGCTACCTATCTGATCCCGGTGTTTCTCGGCCGCGTGCGGGATTACAACAGCCTGCAGATCGGCACCACCGTCTTCATCACCGGCATCGCACAGATATTGAGCACCGTAGTGGCCGCGCGGCTGTCGCAGCGAATCGACGCGCGCTGGATGATCAGCATCGGCCTGCTCCTGTTCGCCGGCAGCCTATGGTTGTTCTCGGACATGACGTCCGAATGGGGCTTCGCCGCGCTGTTCTGGCCGCAGGCCCTGCGCGGTTTCGCCATCATGCTGTGCATTGTTCCCAGCGTGAACATGGCTCTGTCTGGCTTCGCTATGGCCGAGCTTCGTTACGCGTCGGGTTTGTTCAATTTGATGCGCAATCTCGGCGGCGCCATCGGCATCGCTGTGGTCAATACATGGTTGCAGGATCAAACCCGCATTCACGTCGCACGTATGGGCGAAAGTCTCGGCGAGGCAGGGCGGCATGCCCCCGATGTGATCGCTGAACTGGCCAACCGAATCAACCAGGTCACTCCGGATATTGCGCATGCGTGGCTCATGGCACAGGCCGAGTTGGGTCGGCTCGCCTCACGCAACGCATTGACCCTGGCTTTTGATGATGTCTTCCGCCTCATGGCCTGGATGTTTCTTACCGCGCTGGTGATGGTGCCGTTCTGCCGAATGCCTGCCGCGCCGCCTGCTGCGCCACCACCCGATGCTCACTAGAGACGTAGCCAATCCTCTGTCTGGCTGGCACCGACAAAGACACCTCTAGCCGATGACTGCCCCGGGCACCGGGTTGCTGAAATCCTCCGGCGCCAGCTTCTGCGTCAACCGGAATACACCCTCGTGCACCTTGCGTGGCAGCACCACGTCGAGCACGGTGGTTTGATGCGGCCCCCAGGCGGTGAACAGATCGTCGCCGGTATCCATCGATGCCAACGCGTGATGGACCAGTCCATCCAGGTCGAGCGGTTGCACGCTGGCGGTGTAGGGGCGGTGGCCGCTGATCGCCGCACGCAGCGTCTTGCGGCTGTTGGTCGGATCGGCCACGCGATGGTCACCGGCGAGCAGGGCATGGTTGAGGAAGAACGAGATCACGTTGGGTGTACGGCTGTTGGCCTGCCGGTCCAGCATGAAGCCTTGCGGCATCCAGTCTGGATTCGGCGGTGTGCCGGCGGAAAGCAGAAAGCGGCTGTCCTGCAACGTTTCGCCAGCTTCGTCGGTGAGGCGCACGATCAGCAGGCTGCGCGGATCGTGAATATGCACGCGCGGCGAGAATGGGCCGACCGGTTCCAGCTCGACCTTGTCCGCATCGCGTTGCGCGTTCTCCGCCTCGAAGGCGTCACACAGCTGCGCGTAGCTGGCGCTATCGACTACGCGCAGGCAGCGCAGCACCGCATCCACCGTAGTAGCGGGCGCGGCGGCCATGATGCCTTGCGCATCTCCCGAGTGTGACGCGCCGGGAATCAGCTTGAACGCGCTACGCGGTGCACGCGTGAGATTGAGCGACAGCGTGTCACCATTCGCGGTGAATGCCTTGCGCGTGAACACTGCGTGGCAAGCATTGAGGTTGGCCGCGGCGATGCGCACCACACCATCCGAACCGTCCTCGCCGGTGTAGCTGTTGATGTGGTCGTACATCGAGCGATCGGGTCGATCGCCGGTAAGCACGAACAGGAACTGCCCCTTATCCGCGGGATCCCCACCGTGGATGTGATCGATATTGAGCGACAGCGACGCCGCGCTACCCAACGCCAACCAGTCGAGAATCCGCTGACCCGGTTCCACCCCATTCCACCAGGAGCGCATACGCCCCAGCACGCTCTTGCCGATCTGGGCGAGCGCTGAGCCGAAATTGGCTGGTGCCAGCATCACCAGATGGCTGAGGCGGATCGTGCTGTATGCCCCAGGCTTCTCGCGTTGCGCACGTAACCATTCGCGTACCACCGGCCCGCCGGTGGAATGCGTAACGCAGGCGAAACTGGCATCGATCAGGTGCAGATCGCGCAGCGCATGATCGAAAGCGCGCACCAGATCGCCCATCGTCACGGCATCGTCGAAACTGACGTATTCCGAAAGCCACAGATCGGCCACGTCAAGCACCATACCGCTAGCGACGGCCTGTTGCTGGAGACGCTGGGGCAGGGCGCCGTAGGTTGAAGTGTTGGTAACGCTCCAGCCGTGGACGAAAACCAATGTGGTCATGGTTCGGTTCCGTGTGGGGCGTTGAGTATCTCTGATTGTTGTGATGTCAGGGAGAGATGACGTTTCTACTTCGTCACCCCGGCGTAGGCCGGGGTCCAGTGGCGTCGTCGCTCGATGTTTGCGTAGTCGCGACCGGGCTCGCCTGCCGCGGGCTTCCGTCCTCCTGCCGGAGGCCGGGTCACTTTCTCTTGCTTGCCCAAGAGAAAGTAACCAAAGAGAAGGGCACCCCGGTTCCGCGCCCTCCGGCTTCGCCTGCGGGCTCGTGAGGGCTGGCCGGGCTTTTCGACACGACGTCCCTGTCGTGTCGAAAAGGCATCGACGTCCTGTCGATGCCCCCCTTCGGGGCCTGATCGTCCAACCCTCACCGCTGCACAGGGGACTTGGAGATCAAGAGCAACATCAAGAGCGAGAGCGGCACGCTGTTGCGTGCCGCTCTGCCAACTTTGGTTGGCATCACTCCTTCATATCCTCCAATTCCATGCCCTTTGTCTCGCGCACAGAGACAAGCACAAACACCAACGACACCACCGCAAACAGCGCATACAACCCGTAAGCGAAGCTCAACCCCATCTCCGCCAGCGACGGAAAACTGCTGGTGATCGCAAAATTCGCCAGCCACTGCGCCGAAGCCGCCACCGCCAGCGCAATCGCGCGAATACGATTGGGGAACATCTCCCCCAGCAGCACCCACACCATCGGTCCCCAGCTCAAACCGAAAAACACCACGTAGGCATTCGCCGCGATCAACGCCAAGATGCCCCACGGTGCCGGCAGGCTAAGCGTCGCGCCGTTGCCGGTGGCTTGCGAGAAACACCAGGCCATCAAGCCCAGAGTGATCGCCATGCCGGCCGAGCCGATGACGAGCAGCGGCTTGCGGCCGATGCGGTCCACCAGTGCAATCGCTACCAGGGTCACCAGCACGTTCACGACCGAGGTGGCGACGGTGATCGAGAACGCATCGGCCTCGCTGAAGCCCACGGAGTGCCACAGCGTGGACGAGTAGTAGAAGATCACGTTGATGCCGACGAACTGCTGGAACACCGACAGCAGGATGCCGATCCACACCACGGGTAGCAGGCCGGCGTGCGGGCCGCGCAGATCGCGCAGGCGAGGGCGGTATTCGGAGCGCAGGCTCTGCTCGATATCGACCAGTTTGTGATCGAGTGCGCGTTCATCGCGCAGGTCCAGCACCTGACGCAGCACGTCCTTCGCTTCAGCCAAGCGGCCCTTGGCTACCAGATGGCGCGGCGACTCCGGCACGCCCAGCACCAGGGAGCCATAGATCAGGGCAGGGACCACGGCGACCAGAAACATCCAGCGCCACGCGGCCAGGCCGAACCACAGCGGCTGCGACGCGCCACCCGCGGTGCTCGCCAGCCAAGCGTCGCTGAGCAGGGCGGCGAAGATGCCGAGCACGATGGCCAGTTGCTGCAGTGAGCCGAGACGGCCGCGCACCTGCGCTGGCGATACTTCGGCGATGTAGGTCGGTGCGATCACCGAAGCCATGCCGACACCGATGCCGCCAACTACGCGCCATAAGATCAAGTCCCACACGCCAGACACCAGTCCGGAACCCAGCGCACTCAACGCCAGCAACACCGCAGCGACCTGCATCGTGCGCACGCGGCCCCAGCGGTCGGCCAGCGGGCCGGCATACCAGGCGCCTAGCGCGGAGCCGAGCAGGGCGCAGGACACAGGACACGGCGAAACCGATCCGGCCGGCGCCAAGGCCGAAGCTGCCACGCACGGCATCCACTGCGCCGTTGATCACCGCGGTATCGAAGCCGAAAAGAAACCCGCCGATGGCCGCGGCGGCTGCAATCAGCACCACCCGCGTTGTGGCGCGTTGCTCCAACCCCTGGGTGACATCCACTGCGCTCATCGTGCTCTCCCCGGCATCCCGCGTATGAATAAAAAGTGCGGCCGATTCTGCGCTGCGCGCGGCAGTGGAGTGCATGAATACGTATGCAGCGGATGGTGCTTCGCAGCAATCCATGGCGCCAGTAGTGAGGAGGTGCGGCGCTTGCTCGCGTGTGTTCCGGTTTAAGCTGCGCGCTTCGTCTGACGGAACGAGGCGGTTATGACTTTGCTGGTGTTCGTGTTGCTGGGGCTGCTGGGGTTTGCGCTTGGACGTCTGAAACGCCGCGGCTTGGGCCGTGTCTGTTACGCGCTGGCACTGCTGTTTTTTTGGGGTGTGGGTTGCGGCGCGGTGCCGTCGTGGATGTCACGGGATCTGCAAGGCGACTACGCCAGCGCGGCACCAGCAAACTGGCCTGCGCGCAGCGCGATCGTATTGTTGGGTGCCGGTACGTTTCGTGACGAGGCGCATGGCCGCCTGGAGCCGAGCTACTTCGCTAACGGGCGCATCCTCACCGCCGTGATGCTCTATCGCGAATGCCGCGCGGCGGGTGGCGATTGCAAAGTGCTGGTCAGCGGAGGCGACGCCCAGGATCACGGCGCGCCGGAGGCCGAGGTGTATCGCGACGCGTTGCTGCGCGCCGATATTCCGGCTACGGACTTGATCGTCGAATCACGCAGCCTCAGCACCTGGCAGAACGCCCAGTTCAGCAAGCCCTTGCTGGAGGCGGACGCTGCGCAGCGCGTGTTGCTGGTGACCTCTGGTACGCATCTGCGGCGTAGCCTGCTGTACTTCGCCCATTTCGGCCTGCACCCGGTGCCGGTGCGCGGCGATTACGTCACGCCGATGTGGTCGTTCTATCCGGTGGCGTGGAACTTCACCGTGGCCGATGCGGCCTTGCATGAGTACGTCGGTATTGCGCGTTACCACGTGTACAACGCGATAGGGTGGAATGCGCCGAAGGCGAGTGCGGCTGCTGGTCAGCCGTGATCCGACGAGAAGGGCCACTTCACGATGAAGTGGCCCGTTACCCTTACGCAGCCTTTTTCAACGAAGCGATGTCGATCACGAAGCGATAGCGCACGTCGCTCTTGAGCATGCGCTCGTAGGCGTGGTTGATGTTCTGGATGTCGATCATCTCCACGTCGCTGGCGATGCCGTGCTCGGCGCAAAAATCCAGCATCTCCTGCGTTTCGGCGATGCCGCCGATGGCCGAGCCGGCGATGGAGCGGCGTCCCAGGATCACGGCTGCGGATTGCACCGCCGGCTCGATCGGTTCGAGCAGGCCGACCAGCACCAGGGTGCCGTTGAGGCTCAGAGTCAGCAGGTAGGGGTTGAGGTCGTGCGGGCTGGGCACGGTGTCCAGGATGAAATCGAACTGGCGGGTCACCGCGGCCATCTGCGCCGGATCGGTGGAGAGCACCACGTGATCCGCGCCCAAACGACGCGCTTCGGTTTCCTTGCCCGGCGAGCGGGTGAACAGGGTGACGTCCGCGCCCATCGCCTTGGCGAACTTCAGGCCCATGTGGCCGAGGCCGCCCAGGCCGATCACCGCCACTTTGCTGCCCTTGCCGATCTTCCAATGGCGCAGTGGCGACCAGGTGGTGATGCCGGCGCACAGCAGCGGTGCGGCCGCTTTCGGGTCGAGCTTGTCCGAGATGCTCACCACGAACTTGTCGGACACCACAATGCGTTCGGAGTAGCCACCGAAGGTCGGCAGTTTGTCGCGACGGTCTTTGTCGTTATAGGTCCAGGTAGCGCCTT
Source organism: Dyella subtropica (assembly GCF_026283965.1). GTDB lineage: Bacteria > Pseudomonadota > Gammaproteobacteria > Xanthomonadales > Rhodanobacteraceae > Dyella_D > Dyella_D subtropica. The sequence continues at coordinate 135,462 of NZ_JAPDPD010000001.1, read as the reverse complement.
CGACGCAGTACTGCTCCAGGCCCTCGCCGCAGGCAGCGCACTGCTGGCAGGAATCGACCATGCAGCCGACGCCGACCATGTCGCCGACCTTGAATTTGCCGACCTGCGCGCCGACCGCGCTGACTTTGCCGATGATTTCGTGGCCCGGCACCATCGGGTAGATGCTGCCGCCCCACTCGTTGCGGGCCTGGTGGATGTCGGAGTGGCAGACGCCACAGTAGAGGATGTCGATCACCACATCGTCCGGGCGCGGGTCGCGACGCTCGAAGCGGTGCGCGGCCAGCGGGGTGGTGGCCGATGGGGCGGCGTAGCCATGAATGGTCAGGGCCATGCGTTTCTCCTTCAGGTTCAGAGGGGCGGCAAAGGTAAAAGTATGGGCGGGGGATACACGGCGCAGGTAGCCGAATACTGCGGGATCGTTGCCCGATCCTGCAAAGCTGGTGGCCGGTGCTCGCCTTGCTTCAGAGGAACAGGCAATCTTGCACCATCGCCCTTCAGGTCGAAGCCATGAATCCCAAGACCTTGCCCGTCGATGTCCCTTCGCGCCTGCAGCAGGACTGCGAGGAATTGACAGCCATCGTTGAACGATACACGCCGACCGTGGGCGTGCATGCCACGGCCTGGGAGCCGCTCAGCTTCTTCCGTGCGGACTCGGCCGGGGCACCGACCTGCGCGATGTACGAGCCGGGCCTGGGCCTGGCTTTGCAAGGTGCCAAGCAGATCCACCTGGGACAGGAAACCTTCGTCCACCAGCCGGCCTCGTACCTGGTGACCTCGGTCGACGTGCCAGTGTCCTCACAAGTGCTGCGCGCCACGCCGGAACAACCCTGCCTGTGCCTGACCTTCCGCTTCGACCTGCGGCACATCCGCGAACTGCTGCCGGAAGTGAAGCCGGTGCGTGCGGCGGTCGGCTCGTTCTGTGGACTTGCGTTGAGCCCGTTGGACGGCCATCTGCTCGATCCGCTATTGCGCCTGGCACGCCTGCTGGATGCGCCGCAGGACCTGCGCATGCTGGGCCCGCTGATCGAACGCGAACTGATGTACCGCTTGCTGACCGGCGAGCAGGGCGCGCGCCTTGCCCAGATCGCCACTTCCGGCAGCCAGGGACACCAGGTGTCGCGAGCCATTCAGTGGTTGCGCGAGTGCTACGACCGGCCCCTGCGCATCGATGAGCTGGCAGCACAGGTGAATATGAGTGCGTCCTCATTGCATCACCACTTTCGCTCGATGACGGCGATGAGCCCCTTGCAATACCAGAAGCAATTGCGTCTGCAAGAGGCGCGCCGTTTATTGATTGCGGAGCGTTGCGACGTGGCGACGGCGGCGCATCGCGTGGGTTACGAGAGCCCGTCGCAGTTCAGCCGGGAATACAGTCGACATTTCGGTGCGCCACCGTTGCGGGATGTGAGTCGGTTGCGGCTGACAGAAGCGGAATCTGTCGCATAGGCCACGCCAGGTTGCCGCTGTAGGAGCGCACCCTGTGCGCGACAAACCGGCAGGACTGCCGGTTTGCGCGGCGCAAGCCGCCTGCAGGGTGAGGGCCAGGGATGGCCCGAGTGGAACGGCCCGACAGGGCCGCGCTCTGCTCGACAGCAGCCCTGCTAATGCAGGGCTTTCGCCCACAGGGTGGGCTCCTACAGTTCGCGCATCACCATCAAACGCAGCTCAGTCATATCCTCAATGGCATACCGCACACCCTCGCGGCCCACACCCGATAGCTTCACCCCGCCATACGGCATGTTGTCCACGCGGAAGCTGGGAATGTCGTTGACGATCACGCCGCCCTGGTCCAGTTCGTTCCATGCGCGCATGGCGTGCGCGAGGCTGTCGGTGAAGATGCCGGCCTGCAAGCCGTAGTCGGAATCGTTGACCATCGCGACGGCGTCGTCGAAATCCTTGAAGCGTGCGAGCAGGGCGAACGGGCCGAACGCTTCCAGGCGGTTCGCCTTGGTGTCGCTCGGCACGTCCTCCATCAGCGTGGCTTCCAGCATGGAGCCGTTGCGCTTGCCGCCGCACAGTATCTTGCCGCCAGCTTTGCGCGCTTCTTCGATCCAGCCTTGCAGGCGTTCGGCGGCAGCCTCGTCGATCATGGGGCCGAGGAAAGTGTCTTTCTTCTTCGGGTCGCCGGCCTTGAGCTTTTTCACGGCAGCGACCAGGCGCTTCTTCAGCTCGTCGTAGATCGCGTCGTGCGCATAGATGCGCTGCACGCTGATGCAGCTCTGGCCGGATTGGTAGAACGCGCCGAAGATCAGGCGGTCGATCACGCGGTCCAGGTGCGGGCCTTGATCCGCATCGATGATCACGGCCGCGTTGCCGCCCAGTTCCAGCGTCACCTTCTTATGGCCCGCCCGTGTCTTCAAATCCCAGCCGATCTGGCTGCCGGTGAACGACAACAGTTTGAAGCGCGGATCTTCCACCAGCGGGCCGGCGTGCTTGCCGTCCAGGTTGAGGATGGAGAACGCACCCTTGGGCAAGTCGGTCTCAGCCAGGATCTCGCCGATGATCAGTGCACCGATCGGCGTGCGCTCAGCGGGCTTGAGCACGAACGGACAGCCGGCGGCGATGGCCGGCGCCACCTTGTGCGCCACCAGATTGAGCGGAAAGTTGAAGGGCGTGATGAAGGACACCGGGCCCAACGGGACCCGCTTGGTGTAGCCGTGATAGCCGTCGAGGCGCTTGGCGATTTCCAGGTTGATGGTTTCGCCGTTGGTGCGCACCGATTCCTCGGCAGCGATGGTGAAGGTTTCGATGAGGCGAGTGACTTCGCCGGCGGAATCCTTGATCGGTTTGCCGGCTTCCACGCAGAGTGCGTAGGCCAGTTCGTCTCGGCGTTCGATGAAGCGCTGGACACAATGCTGCAGTACGGCCTGGCGTGCCCAGGGTTTGAACTCGCGCATCGGCACGGTGGCTTTCACCGCCGCGGCGATGGCTTGCTCGACGGCCTTGGCATCGGGCACGGCCACGCGCGTCGCCACTTTGCCGCTGTACTTGTCCAGCACGTCCATCTGCTCTTTCGAGGTTTGCGCCTTGTTGGCGAGGTAGTACGGGTATTTCTTGGCAAGCATGGGTAACGGCTCCCGGTGTCGATGGGTGCGATCAGACGGCCGCGCTCAGGCGGCGGATTTCTTCGTTGAGTATGCGGTGGTTGTCGCTGTAGTCGATGGCCAAGTCGATCAGATGCACGCCGCCCTGCGCGAATGCGCGCTCGAGCGTGGGCTGGAACTCGGCTGCGCTGGCCGGGCGATGGCCGTGTGCGCCATGGGCTTCGGCAAAGGCGACGAAATCCGGATTGCCGAATTGCATGCCGAAGTCGGCATAACCCATTTCGGCCTGCTTCCAGCGGATCATGCCGTAGGCGTCGTCGCGCAACAGCAAAATCACCAGATCCATCTTGAGCCGCACTGCGGTCTCCAGCTCCTGCGCATTCATCATGAAACCGCCGTCGCCGCAGATCGCCAGCACCTTGCGATCCGGGTACACCATCTTGGCGGCCATCGCCGAGGGCAGGCCCGCGCCCATGGTGGCGAGAGCGTTGTCCAGCAGTACGGTGTTGGGTTGGCGGGCGCGGTAATAGCGCGCGTACCAGATCTTGTACATGCCGTTGTCCAGGCACAGCACACCGTCGTCGGGCATATAGCGTCGGGTGTCAGCGACCAGCCGCACCGGGTGGATCGGGAAGCGCGGGTCATTGGCGTGTTCGTCGAGCTGCTGGGTGAAGGCCGTGCGCACCTTGTCGAAGAACTGGAAATGCCAGTGCGGCTGCGGCGCCAGTGCATCGGTGAGCCGCTCCACCGTGTGCGCGATATCGCCCACCACCTCGATTTGCGGGAAATACACCGTATCCACTTCCGCCGACGAGAAGTTGATATGGATGACTGTGCGCCGCCCCTTGTGCATAAAGAACGGCGGCTTCTCCACCACATCGTGGCCGACGTTGACGATGACATCGGCGGCGTCGATCGCGCGGTGCACGAAATCGCCATCGGACAAGGCGGCGTTACCCAGCCACAGCGGATGATCCTCATCCACCACGCCCTTGCCCATCTGGGTAGTGAAGAAGGGCAGGCCGAGTTTGTCGATAAAAGCGCGCAGCGCCACGGCCGTGCGTTGACGGTTGGCCGCGGCGCCGATCATCAGGACGGGATGGCGCGCGGTGCTGATCGCCTCGGCGGCCTGGACCAAGGCCCCCTCATCCGGTGCGGGGCGGCGGGCGTATTCGGTAGGCAGCAGGATCACTTCGTCGACTTCGTCGCGGGCGATGTCCTCGGGCAGTTCCAGATGCACGGCGCCGGGCCGTTCCTCCTCGGCGCGTCGGAACGCTTCGCGCACGCGGGCCGGGATGGTCGGCGCGGAGACCAGCTGGCGGGTGTATTTGGTCAGCGGCTTCATCATGTCCACGACATCGACCAGCTGGAACAAGCCCTGCTTGTGAGTGCGAATGGGCTTCTGGCCGGTGATCATCAGCATCGGCATGGCGCCGAGCTGGGCATAGGCCGCGGCGGTAACCAGGTTGGTGGCGCCGGGGCCAAGGGTGGCCAGCGCCACACCTGCTTCGCCGGTGAGCCGCCCCCAGGTGGCGGCCATGAAACCGGCGGCTTGTTCGTGGCGGGTGACGATCAGGCGGATCGGCGAATCCCGCAAAGCTTCAACCAGATCAAGATTCTCCTCGCCCGGTACGCCGAAGATGCTGTGTACGCCTTCGGCCTCCAGGGCTTTCACGAACAATGCCGCTGCCTTCATGCACTCACTCTCCGATGATGGAACACATGGCCGCGCAGGATGATGCACCGATCATTCAAAACGTGTGAGATCGATGACCGCCCTATGCAACGATAACGAGTAACGCCACGAAGCGATCGAGGTGAGTCTGCATGCCTTCCTCATCCGTCATGCCCGCGCTTTTCGTCGGCCACGGTTCGCCGATGAATGCTATCGAAGATAACGCCTTTCATCGCAGCTGGGCCGAGCTTGGGCGGCGTCTGCCCAGGCCTCGTGCCGTGCTGTGCGTTTCCGCACACTGGGAAACCCGTGGCGTGTATGTGACGGGTACGTCGGCACCGGAGACCATCCATGATTTCTACGGGTTTCCCGCAGCACTGTTCCAGGTTCGCTATCCGGCACCCGGTGATCCCGCGCTGGCTCGGCGAATCGCAAGCCTGGCCGAGGATGCGCATGTGCATGTGGACGCCGGGCGCGGCCTGGATCATGGCGCATGGAGCGTACTGCGCGCGATGTATCCCAAGGCCGATATCCCCGTGCTGCAGTTGAGCCTGGATGTGCGCCGTAGTGGTACGGAGCATTACCGGTTGGCCGCCTCGCTGGCGCCGCTGCGCGATGAGGGCATCCTGGTGCTGGCCAGCGGCAACATCGTCCACAACCTGGCCCTGTTCCGTTTCCACAGCCACGAGCAGCCAGCCTGGGCCTTGCGCTTTCGCACGGAGGTGAATGCCTGCATTGAGCAGCGCGACCACCGGGCGTTGTGCCAGTACGAAAACCTGGGTCCCGACGCTGCGCTGGCGATTCCGACGCCGGAACATTATCTACCGCTGCTTTATGCGCTGGCTCTGCAGCGGGATGGCGAGGCGGTGCAAATGTTCAACGACGAGGTGATCAGTGCGCTGTCGATGACGTCGTTGATTATTGGTGACGTGTGAGTGTGGAATTTCGATTGACTCTTCCCCACAAGTAGGGGGGGCATGAGCTCGCAACGACCTGCTCCCTCCCTTGCGTGCAGCAGGGGAGGGCTGGGGTGGGGTGAAGCCCCTCAATCTTGCAACGCCGTCGCAAGTGTTCACCCCCTTCCAGCCTCCCCCTGCTAGCAGGGGGAGGAGCTATGCGTTGTTAGTCCTCACACACCCGCAGCGGCAACTCACCATCGGCTAACCGCGCACGCAGCGATGTGCCGGCTGCAACGCCGAGCGCCGAGCGCAGCACGCGCCCCTCGGCGTCGAACAGAATGCTGTAACCGCGTTCCAGCGTCGCCAGCGGGCTGACGGCGTGCATGGCGCGAGCGAGCTGTTTCAGGTGCAGCTGCTCGCGTTCCAGGCGGTGTTCGATGCTGCTGCGCAAGCGACGTTCCTGTTCCTGCAGCCGGCGTTGCAGCAGTGGCAGGCGCAGCCGTGGGTGGCAGGCCAGCAGTCGCGCATGTTGGCGGTCGAGTCGTGCATGGCGTCGCTGACTCTGATCGCGCATCAGGGCGGCGAGGCGATGGCGCAGATGCAGCAGTCGTTCGCGGTCGCGCTGCAGCCGCGCTTGCGGCCGTTGCGCCTGAAGACGGGCAAGCAGGTGATCGGTGCGCTGGATCAGCGATTGCAGCCGACGCTGATGCAAGGCGCCGAGTCGTTGCTGCAGCTGACGCAGATGCCGTGCGATGGCTTGCGCATCGGGTACCAGCAATTCGGCGGCGGCCGATGGCGTCGGCGCCCGCAGATCGGCGACGAAATCGGCGATGCTGAAATCCACCTCGTGACCGACCGCCGAAACCACCGGCACGGCGCTGGCGTGGATGGCGCGCGCGACCTGTTCGTCGTTGAACGCCCACAGATCTTCCAGCGAGCCGCCGCCGCGCGTGAGCAACAACACGTCGTAGCGCCCGCTGGCGGAGGCTTTGCGCAGCATGGCGACGATGGCCGGTGGCGCTTCGCGGCCTTGCACGGGCACGGGCAACACGTCCACTTCGGCCAATGGCCAGCGGCGTGACATGACGCTGAGCACGTCGCGCACGGCGGCGCCGGTGGCGGAGGTGATCACGCCGATGCGGCGCGCGAAAGCAGGCAAGGTGCGTTTGCGGCCCAGGTCGAACAGACCCTCGGCATCGAGCCGCGCCTTGAGTTGTTCGAACTCGCGTTGCAGGGCGCCTTCGCCAGCCGGTTCCATATGTTCGGCGACCAGCTGGAATTCGCCGCGTGGTTCGTACAAACCCACACGGGCGCGCACCAGCACCTGCATGCCGTCGACCGGACGAAATTTCAGATAGCCGCTCTTGGGCCGGAACATGGCGCAGCGCACCTGGGCGCCGCTGTCTTTCAAGGTGAAGTACAGGTGGCCTGATGCAGGGCGTGCCACGTTGGACAGCTCGCCCTCGATCCACACCATCGGCAGCGCATCCTCCAGCAGGTCGCGCACCAGCCGGTTCAGCGTGCTGGGCGTGAGGATGTGCCGGGAGGGCGTGGTCGGGTCGTCAGGCGCGTACATGAAAGCGCGAGACTATCACGAACGATTGGGATTACATCTGGTTGCCGCGGCATACGCAGCTGGTTTCTGAGGCAAGTAGCTCAAGTGGCTGATTATTTAGCTATTCCGCTTCGTTGATGGCCTTGATTCGCCGCTGGTGCCGCTGCCGCGCGCGCCACGCACGGATGCCGAAATTCAGCGCGAACCACAGCGCCAGCGCGGCCAGTGGCCAGCCCACCACGGCGGGCCACAGAAGGGCGACAACCGCCAGTACCAACAGGGTGACGGTGCCGGTGACCAGCGGACCGGTTTCGGTGTCGCCCAGTACGCGGCGGTCGGTGAATGCCGCGCCCACCGTGTTGGCGATACGCAGCGCGCCGGCAGCCGCGCGGCTGGAGCTTCCGCTCATACGCCCGGTCCGCGAGGGGTGCGCTTTGGCGCTTTGCACCTTGTCGGCGTGAGGGCGATAGCGGCGCGGCGCCAACATGATCTCGGTGGCGTTCGCCAGGTCGCTCTCATACTGCGTCACCAGACGGCGCGCGAAGTCCTCGTCTTCCACCGCCACATCGATTTCGCGATTGCCCAGCCAACTGGCGATGTTGAGGTTGGACGAACCCACGCGCGCCCACTGCCCATCGGCCACCGCCGTCTTGGCGTGCAGCATCGAGCCGTTCCACTCGAACACGCGGATACCGGCCTTGAGCAACGGCCGATAACCGGAACGCGACAGGCCAGCGACAATCGGGATGTCGCTGGTGCCCGGCACCAATAGGCGCACATCCACGCCATCCTTCGCGGCGGACGCCAGCGCCTGCACGTAAGGCGCGACGCCGACAAAGTAGGCGTCGGTGAGCCACAACGTCTTGCGTGCCATGGCGGCGATCATCTGGTCCAGCCGGTACATGCCAGCCGTGGATGGCTGGGTGGCGATCACGCGCAGCGCGACCGTGCCGGCTTCCGCACTGGGATCTTGGTCGAACGACGGCAGCGGGGGGCCGATGATGGACCAGCTCTGTGCAAAGGCCTGTTCGAGTTCCGCGACGGCCGGGCCATGCAAGGCCACGCCCGTGTCGCGCCAGGGAGCCATGCCGCGCTTGGCGTCGCCCAGCCATTTCTCGCTGATGCAGACCCCGGAGAGAAAGCCCTGCTGACCATCCACCACCAGCAACTTGCGATGGTCGCGGCTGATCCAGCCGAACGTCTGGCCCAGCTGCGGCGGGTTGAATACGCGTACATGCCCGCCTGCTGCCCGCAAAGGTGCCCAGAAACTGGAGCGGGATTGGCCGAGGCAACCCATCCAGTCGTAGACCACGGCGACGAACACACCTTCCTTCGCGCGCTCGACCAAGGCATCGCGGAATGCGCGGCCTACCTCGTCATCGCGGATGATGTAGTTCTCCAGCAGCACGCGATGGCGCGCCCCCCGGATCGCCGCCAGCCAGGCTTCGTAATGCGCGGCGCCGTCGATCAAAAGCTCGATGCGATTACCCGTAAGCAACGGTGCGCCAGCGGCGCGGCTCAACGCCTGCTCCGCAAATAACCGACCTGGCGGGGGCGGGAATGAAGTCCGGTTCATGGGGGGAGTGTAGGGGATGGTGTGTGGGGCCAGCGCCTTAGCGTTTGTAAGCCCCTTGCAATCCTCAGAGCTACCCACTCCTCTGCCATGTGCTCCCCCGCGTGGAGGAGCGAGGAATGACGAAGTAGGTGGGCTCCATAGGCGACAACTTCCTGAAGTCTCAGTCATGCACTCCCAATCATCCTTCTGTCATGATCCGCGCCATGTCGCCCGACCAACGTCATACCGACACCGTGGCCTGTGCCCAGCACATCGCCGAACGACTGGGACCGGACCTGCGCATGGCCGCGCCGCTCGGGTTGGGCAAGCCGCACGGTTTGCTCAATGCCTTGTACCGGCTGACCAAGGCCGATACCTCGCGCTCCATGACGCTGTATACGGCGTTGTCGCTGACCCGGCCGAGGCCGAAGCCCGGACTGGAGACGCGTTTTCTGCGCCCCTTTCTGGACCGGCACTTCGGCCTGGACGCGGAAGATCCGCACTACGCGATCGACCAGGCACGCCAAGCCTTGCCGCCCAATGTCGCGGTCCACGAGTTCTATATGCAGTCCGGCGCGTTGCTGAACTCAGGCAGCGCGCAGCGCAACTACATCAGCCAGAACTACACCCACGTCGCGCGCGACCTGGTGGTGCAGGACATCAACCTGCTGGTGCAGCTGGTGGCGCGGCGCGAGACGCCACAAGGTGTGCGCTACAGCCTGTCGTGCAATCCCGACCTGACGCTGGATTTCCTCGATCAAGCGCAAGCGGCCGGCAAGCCACGGCCCTTGTGCGTGGCGGTGGTGCATCCGGATCTTCCTTACCTCAGCGGGCACGCGGAGGTGGCGGAGGATTTCTTCGACATCGAACTTCGTCCCGACGCTATCGCACCGCTGTTCGCGTTGCCGAGGCAGCCGGTCGACCTGGCGGAGTACTCGCTGGGTCTGCATGCCAGCGCACTGGTGAAGGACGGTGGTTGCCTGCAGATCGGCATCGGTGCCCTATCCGACGCACTGGTGCATGCCTTGCTGCTGCGCCAGCGCGACAACGTCAACTGGCGGTGCGCCCTGGTGGCGATTGATTCGCGTGGCGCCACTCACGCGCTGGCAGCCCGTATGGGTGGCCTCGCGCCACTCCAGGCTGGCTTGTATGGCGCAAGCGAAATGGTCATGGATGGCTTCATGCATCTGCAGCGCGCCGGCATTCTCAAGCGGCGCAGCTGGGACAATCTGGCGCTCGAACGTGCGGCCTCCGCGGGTCGATTGACGGGCCAGGCGCCGGGCGGCCATTACCTGCGCGGCGCGTTCTTCCTCGGCACTCGCGAGTTGTATGAGTGGCTGCGCGAAACCGAGGCGGCCGATCCGGATGCGATCGACATGTGCCGCGTCTCCAACGTCAACCAGCTCTATGGCGATCATCAGGCACTGGCCAGCCTGCAGCGGCGCGGCGCGCGCTTCTTCAATACCTGCATGATGGCCACGTTGTTCGGCGCAGCCGTATCCGATGGCCTGGAAGATGGGCACGTGGTGAGCGGCGTCGGCGGGCAGTACAACTTTGTGGCGATGGCGCACGAGTTGCCGGATGGCCGCTCCGCACTCTTGTTGCGCGCGACGCGCAAGGTGCGCGGCACGGTGGAGACGAATATCCGCTTCAACTACGGCCACACCACTATCCCGCGTCACCTGTGCGACTTGTTCGTCACCGAATACGGCGTGGCCGATCTGCGCGGCAAAACCGATAGCGAATGTATCGAAGCGATGCTGGCGATCTGCGATGCACGCTTTCTGGATGCGCTGTGCGCCGAGGCCAAGTCGGAAGGGAAGCTCGCTGCGGATTTCCAGATTCCGGAGAAATGGCGCCGCAATCGGCCGGAGCATTTGCGCGAAGCGTTGGCGCCGCTGCAGCACAAGGGCCTGTTACCCAGTTTCCCTTTTGGCAGCGATTTCACCGAGGTCGAACAGCGCCTATTACCTGCGCTGAACTGGTTGCAGTCATCCAGCGCCTCCTGGCGGGGACGGTTTGCCCTGATACGCGCATTGATGCGGCGCGGTGAGGCGGCGGACGGCGAGGCGGAAGCGCTGGTGCGCATGGGTCTGGTGGGACAAGGCTCGTTGAGCGAACGACTGCAGCGTCGTCTAGTGCAAGTAGCCCTGCGGCGATCCCGGTAGGAGCGCACCCTGTGCGCGATCGTGGCGCCGGACCGCGCACCTGTCTCCTGTGCACAACTCAACGCGTGCATGAGCCTGCTTCTGCTCCCTCTCCCCGCCGGGGAGAGGGTTGGGGTGAGGGGTGGGTGCTCGCGATACCGCTCATCGTCGTCATTCCAGCGTAGGCTGGAATCTAGTGGCGTTGCCGCTCGGTGTTCGCGTTATCGCGACCTGGCTCGCCTGCGGCGGGCTTCCGTCCGCCTGCCGGCGGCCGGGTCACTTCTCTTTGTTTGGTCACGCCTGAGCAGGAGCGATGGCGAACAGCGCAGCTGGCCCGAAGGGCGGAGGGCATGGATGCCCGGAGTCAAGAGAAGTAACCAAGAGAAAGACCACCCCTCTTGCGCGCTCTACGGGCTTCGCCTGCGGGTTCGTGAGGTCTGGCCGGGCCCGCTCTTAGATGACATCGGGACACGACGTCCCTGTCGTGTCGAAAAGGAACCGCCATCCATGGCGGTCCCCCTGCGGGCCTTATCGTCCAGCCCTCACCGCTCCACAGGGGCCCCCAAAGATCAAAAGCAGAGCCTCGCTCATCGGAAGGCCATCATGTCGTGCGGGTCGAAAGAGCAGATCCATGCCGGCGCGAGATGTGTACAAGAGATAGTTTCGCGCACAGGGTGCGCTCCTACCGTCGATCTGGCGATGCTCTAAGCTTCGCAACCGATCCGGCAAAGGAAGCACCGAGGGATGGCGCTGCGCCGTTGAACGCCAAGCCGATGATCCATGCCGTCCCAGGGACTATCATTCCATCGATGCGTTTTGGCGCAAAGGAGCCGAGTGATGCGACTCGGCGCGCTATTCACTACTTCAAGACTTGTCATGTCACGCACGCTGGCCGAATGGCTGATTTATCAAGAGCACGTCAACGTGCGCAGCATCGAGCTGGGCCTCGACCGCGTGCGTACCGTATGGGAGCGCATGGGCGCGCCGGCACCTGCACGCTGGACGATCACCGTCGGTGGCACCAACGGCAAGGGTTCCACCGTGGCGATGCTGGAGGCGATGCTGAGCGCGGCCGGCCGTCGCGTGGGCTGCTACACCTCACCGCATCTGCTGCGCTACAACGAACGGATACGGATCGACGGTCGCGACGCCGACGATGAAGCGTTGATCGCCAGCTTCGAGCGCATCGAGGCCGCGCGTGGCGAGTTGCCGCTGACGTATTTCGAGTTCGGCACCCTGGCGGCGTTGGACCTCTTTGCCCGTGCCGATCTGGATGTCGCTGTATTGGAAGTGGGGCTGGGCGGTCGGTTGGACGCGGTGAATATCATCGACGCGGACGTGGCGGTTATCACCACGGTCGACCTGGACCATATGGACTGGCTGGGTCCGGATCGCGACAGCATCGGGCGCGAGAAAGCGGGTATTGCGCGGGCAGGGCGCCCGGCCATTGTGGGCGAGCTTGATCCGCCCGCAGGTTTAATCGACACACTGCACACGAGTGGCGCCAAGGTGGAGCGCGCCGGCACGGATTTCCGCGTGGAGCGCGGGGTGGCGGGCTGGCGTTGGCTGCATCGCGACGGCACCGCCTTGTCCTTGCCGGACCCGGTGCTGGTGGCGCCGGTGCAATACGCCAACGCGGCAACGGCGCTGGCCGCTCTGTATGCGTTGAAGGGCGAGGATGCGCCCGTACCGGTGCCGGCCATCGCCGCCGCTGCATCGGCTGGCTTGCGCGTCGCCAAGGTTTCGGCGCGCCTGCAATCACTGGGCGGCGATCCGGCGCTCATCGTCGACGTGGGACACAACCCGCAGGCGGCACGCGCGCTTGCCGAGTGGCTGGACGCCAATCCGGGCGGGCATGTGTATGCGGTGTACGGCGCATTGGCCGACAAAGATGTGGCGGGGGTGATCAGGGCACTGAGCTCGCGTATCCATGACTGGCAATTGGCCGGGCTTGATCGTGATACGCCACGCGGCCTGCCAGGCGAGGCGCTGGCTGACGAATTGCAGTTGGCGCTTCCAGGGGCGAGCTTTGAGGTTCACGCCACCGTGCATGCCGCGTTGGAGGCGGCACGTCAGAAGGCGCAGCGAGGCGATCGCATTCTCGCGTTCGGTTCGTTTTTCGTCGCTGCAGCCGTTCTTTCTGAATCGAATCGCTGAAGTTCTGCCGTGGTCCGCCTTCCGGGCAGGTTATAATCCCGCCTGTTTCGCGTTGCGCTTGTCGCCTTGGAGCCAGTCTTGAAAACACGTCTGCTGGGTGCCGCCGTCCTGATTGCGTTGGCGGTCCTGTTCGTGCCGATGTTCTTTTCCAGCAAACCACCGGCGGCGGGTGGCGATGAAACGGTCAGTCTGGCGATACCGCCGGCACCGGATCGCGACCTGCAGACCAAGACCATGAGCCTCACCCCGGGCGCCGCGTCGTCCTCCACCGCCGCCGCTGCGCCAAAGCCGGCCGTGACCGGTGCCGAACAGCCTGTCGCGCCGGGTGCGACGCCGGTCAGTGGCGATCAGCTCGCGACAGTGAATATCGGTTCCAGCCGTCCGCGCGACGTGGAAACCGACCCCACGGCGAATCAGAAGCCCGAGCCGACCACGGTCACCCGTGGAGCCTCGCCTTCCCAGCCAGTGATTCCGGTGCAGACCAAACCGGCTGCCACGCAGCCGGTGATCCCCGCACAAACCAAGCCGGCCGCCGCAGAGGCGGCCAGCAAGCCGCAGCCGGCCGTCGCACCCGCGCTGCCGGCCGCTACCGCAGCGCATGGTCAGTTCTCGCTCAATCTCAGCGCGTATGCGTCGGCCGCGAGTGCGCAAAGCCTGATGCAGCGCGTGCGCGGCCTGGGCTACCCGGTGTCGAGCCGTGCGATCAACCAGGGCGGCAAGCAGCTCACCCTGGTCATTGCCGGTCCGTTCGAATCCCGTGCCGCTGCCGAAGCGGCGCGCTTGAAGATCACCCAGACCATCCCCGGTGCACCGGCCCGCCTTGAAGGCAGCGCCAGCACGCCGGCCAGCGACGACGCTCCCGCCGCCGCGCCGGCCGGCGCTGCCAAGACGGCCGCCCGCGCCGGCGGCTGGGCCGTGCAGGTGGCCGCCATGGGCAGCCAGGCCGACGCCAATGCGCTGCGCGACAAGCTGCGCGCCAATGGCTTCGATGGTTACGTGGACACGGTGAACGCCAACGGCAAGCAGCTGTGGCGCGTGCGCGCCGGGCCGCAGACGCAGCGCGATGACGCCTTGCGCATACGCGACCAGATCAAGACCAAGCTCGGTCTTGGCGGCAACGTCGTCAGCGCACCCTGATCGCCTATGAATTGGGCCGACTACATCATCCTCACGGTACTCGGTCTCTCCGTCTTGATTGGCCTGTGGCGCGGCCTCATTTCCGAGGTGCTGGCGCTGGTGATCTGGGCGGCTGCCGCTTGGGTGACCTGGGCCTTGGGCCCGAGCGTATCGGCGTACTACGCACACAGTATTGATCTACCTTCGGCGCGTCTGGCCGCCGGCTACGGCACCTGCTTCATCGCCGTGTTGCTGGCCGGGGTGCTGCTGCGGTTCCTGGTGAGCCGGTTGATCGAAGGCACTGGGCTGAGCGGTACCGACCGCCTGCTCGGCATGGTGTTCGGTTTTGCGCGCGGCGTGCTGCTGGTGACGCTTGGGGTGTTCCTGATGGGGTTCACCGCTTTCACCCGCGACCCGTGGTGGCAGCAGTCGGTGTTATTGCCGCAGTTCAAGGGAGTGGCTGCGTGGCTCGGCGAGCAAGTGCCGGAGAGCGTGAAACGCTACCTGCATCCGTCCGCCGTGCTGGATCATCTCCCCGCCTTACCGGCGGTTATGCCGGGCGCTACACCAGCGCCCGCGCGTAGTACCCACGACGCCGCTGCGACGAATGGCGCGGCAGCCGAGGCAACGAATCTCTAGCTACAGGCAACAACCATGTGCGGAATCATCGGCATTGTCGGTACCACCGAGGTGGCATCGGCCCTCTATGACGGCCTGACGGTGCTACAACACCGTGGACAGGATGCGGCCGGCATCGCCACGGTCGAAGGCGCACGACTGCGCCTGCACAAGGGCAATGGCCTGGTGCGCGACGTGTTCAACCAGACCTCGATGGCTGGCTTGCGCGGCCGTATCGGCATCGGTCATTGCCGTTATCCCACGGCAGGATCGGAGGGGTCCGCCGAGGCACAGCCGTTCTACGTCAACTCGCCCTACGGCATCGCCTTTGCCCATAACGGCAACCTGGTGAATGCCGAAGCGCTGCGCCGCGAGATGTTCGAGGACGACCGCCGCCACATCAACACCGACTCCGACTCCGAAGTGCTGCTCAATGTGCTCGCGCACGAGTTGCAGATCCAGGACCGGATGGCGCTGACCCCGGACCACATCTTCAAGGCCGTGGCCGGCGTGCACGCACGCGCACGCGGCGGTTACGCCTGCATCTCGCTGATTCTCGGCTACGGCCTGCTGGCCTTCCGCGATCCCAACGGCATCCGTCCGCTGGTGCTGGGCGAGCGCGTCACGGGCGAGGGCCGCGAGTATGCGGTGGCCTCCGAGTCGGTGGCGCTGGACATCCTCGGCTTCAAGCGCCTGCGCGACGTGGCGCCGGGTGAAGCGGTGTTCATCACGGATAACGGCCAGCTGTTCACTCGCATGTGCGCCGACAGCGCCACGCACGCGCCGTGCATTTTCGAATACGTATACCTCGCGCGACCGGATTCGATGATCGAGAACGTCTCGGTCTACAAGGCACGCCTGCGCATGGGCCAGAAACTGGCCGAGAAGATCCTGCGCGAGCGGCCCGATCACGGCATCGACGCGGTGATCCCGATCCCGGACACCGCCCGTACGGCTGCCAGTGCGCTGGCCGAGACGCTGGGTGTGCCGTTCCGCGAGGGCTTCGTCAAGAACCGCTACATCGGCCGCACTTTCATCATGCCGGGGCAGGGCGAGCGCGTGAAATCCGTGCGCCGCAAACTCAATCCGGTCGAGCTGGAATTCCGCAAGAAGAACGTGCTGCTGGTGGACGACTCCATCGTGCGCGGCACCACCTCGCGCCAGATCATTCAGATGGCGCGCGATGCCGGCGCAAAGAACGTGTACTTCGCTTCCGCCGCGCCGCCGGTGCGCTACCCGAACGTGTACGGCATCGACATGCCGGCCGCTTCCGAACTGGTGGCTGCCGGCCACTCCGAAAAGGAAGTGGAGAAAGTGCTCGGCGCCGACTGGCTGATCTACCAGGATCTGCAAGACCTGATCTTGGCCGTGCAGGACGGCAACGACGAACTCAAGCACTTCGACACCTCATGCTTCTCCGGCGAATACGTCACCGGCCTGGACAAGGCCTACCTGGAGCAGATCGAAATGCTGCGCTCCGATGACGCCAAGGCGGCCCGCCGCAGCGCGTAGAACTCCAGCTCCCTCTCCCCTCCGGGGAGAGGGTTGGGGTGAGGGGCGGGTGCTCGCGATAAGCTATCAAAGAAAGCCTACAAGCCCCGCTCATCTGGCCTTCGAATGATCGACCTCCATCTCGCCGCCAAGCACTGTCTCGACGCCACTGATCCGGCCGAAAAACTGCGCCTGACGCATGCGGCATGGCAAGCCTTGCAGGCGGGTGAGCTGCGCGCCGATCCGTCATCGCCACCGCCCGAGCCCATCGGTGCACCAGGCCGTCCCGAACGGCCATTGCTAGTGCCGTCACGACAAGTGCCGCAGCGCGGCCTCGGCACGCCAGAAGGCCGCGTGGCACTGGTGCACGCGGTTGCGCATATCGAATTCAACGCCATCAACCTGGCCTGGGACGCGGTGTACCGCTTCCGCGGCAAGCCCGATGCCTACTACCGCGACTGGGCGAGTTGCGCCAACGACGAAGCACGCCACTTCGCCATGCTGTCCGAACGGCTGGCCGAGCTGGGTCATGCCTATGGCGATTTCGACGCCCACAACGGCTTGTGGGAAATGGCCGAGAAAACCGCTCATCACGACACCGCACGCATGGCCCTGGTGCCACGCGTATTGGAAGCGCGCGGCCTCGATGTCACTCCAGGCATGATCGAGCGCCTGCGCAGCGTCGGCGACGATCGCACGATCGAGATTCTCGAAGTCATCCTGCGCGAGGAAGTGGCCCACGTCGCCGCGGGAACACGCTGGTACCGCCATTGCTGCGAACGCGACGGCGTCGATCCTCGCGACACCTTCCTCGATCTGCTGCGCGACTACATGGGCCGCACCCTGCGTGGCCCGTTCAATCGGCCTGCGCGGTTGGAGGCAGGCTTCGACGAGGAGGAGCTGGATCGGCTCACGTCGCTGGCGTTGACTGGATAGTTTTCATCCAGTGCTGCCTCACTGGCGGCGCCGCATGAACCGCCGCCACAGCCAGAGCCAGATCATGAGCAGCGGGAATGCCAGGATGATGAATGGCAGTCCATAGCTGAGTGTTTCGAATGCGCTAGCGGTGCCTTCGACGAATTGATCGAATATGCCGCTGAAGGATGCGCTTAGACGGGCGCCGCGTGTTCCCGCGCCGGTCGGCCGCAAGGTCAGCGTCACCAGGTTGGTCGCGACGCGGTGCTGTTGGCCGGCGGCTGTCTGTTCCAGTTCCTGCAGTTCGTTCTCGACATTGGCCTGCTCGCGGCTCAACGCGATCAGATCGCTGACCGTGATGTCCCGTCGCGCCGCCAGTTCGTCCAGCCGCTTCTGCTGGGCTTTGAGCCGCTCTTGTTGTCGGTGGTTGTCAGCGACGGCGCCAGCGAGATCCTCGGCGGAGGTCTGCCGCTCGCCAACGTCGCCGCCTTGCGCCGCCAATGAAACCAGCGGTTCCACGCCAGTTGGCACGATGCGTAAGGTGATGGAAGCCTGGCGGGGTGATTGCTCGATGCGCAGGACGTTGCACTCGCCGAAGCGTGCCGCTTCGCAGGCGTTGCGCGTGGCGGCCAAGCGCGGGGCGATGGTCTCTGGCGGCAGCAATAGCGTGAGCCGGTGCTCGTAGGCCAGTTGTGCGCCGGCCTTGGCCTGCTCGCCGGCGATGGTCGCGGACGGAGCCACCTCGGCCTTGTGCGAGCACGCCGCCAGCAAGGGGCTGAGGAGAAGCAGAAAGAGAAGAGCCCGCATGCAGATCCGACCACGCATAGTGCATTCCTTGCGCCGAGAGTTCGGTGGATTATGCGGCAGGCACGCGGTGTTGTACTCGGCCGGTGGCCTTGTGCAGCGGGCAATAAAAAAGCCGGCACTAGGCCGGCTTTTTCATCGAATTTTGGTCGGGGTGACAGGATTCGAACCTGCGACTTCTACGTCCCGAACGTAGCGCTCTACCAGGCTGAGCTACACCCCGTGGGAGCCGCGTATCTTAATGGTCCTTTTCGACCTTGGCAACAGGTCGGGGGACTTTTGCGGCAGCTTTTGTGCCGGAGGGCGGGGTGGCCTTCTGCTAACCTATGCGGCTGTCGCCGCACGCTTGTCGTGCAAGCCAACTCCCCCTTCAAAGCAGAGGATTTCATGGCGCTTACCCCGGCCCGCACCATGCCCGGTGTACTCGAGCTGCTGCCGCTCGACCAGATCGCTTTACAGCGCATGCTCGACGTGATCCGCCGCAACTACGAGCGCTTTGGCTTCCTGCCGGTGGAGACGCCGGTGATCGAGTTTTCGGACGTGCTGCTGACCAAGACCGGCGGCGAGACCGAGCGCCAGGTGTATTTCGTGCAGTCCACCGGTGCGATGGAGCAGGGCGAGAAGCCCGATCTCGCCCTGCGCTTCGATCTCACTGTGCCGCTGGCTCGCTACGTGGCCGAGCATGAGCGCGACCTGTCGTTCCCGTTCCGCCGTTACCAGATGCAGCGCGTGTACCGCGGTGAGCGCGCCCAGCGCGGGCGCTTCCGCGAGTTCTATCAGTGCGACATCGACGTGATCGGCAAGGACAGCTTGTCGGTGCGTTACGACGCCGAGCTGCCGGCGGTGATCTACAGCGTGTTCCGCGAGCTGAACATCGGCGCGTTCACCATCCAGCTCAACAACCGCAAGTTGATGCGCGGTTATTTCGAAAGCCTGGGCGTGGCCGACCCTGAGCAGCAGACGCTGGTGTTGCGCGAAGTGGACAAGCTGGACAAGCGCGGCGCCGATTACGTGCGCGAGACGCTGACGGGTGAGGCCTTCGGTCTCAGCGCTGACGTGGCGCAGAAGATCCTGGATTTCGTCCAGGTGCGTTCTACCTCGCTGCAGGATGCCTTCGACAAGCTCGACGCGCTTGGCGCCGGCCCCGAGTCGATGGAGCAGGGCCGCGCCGAGTTGAAGGAAGTGCTGGGCATGATCCGCGACTTCGGCGTGCCGGAATCGCATTTCGTGCTGAATCTGTCGATCGCGCGCGGCCTGGACTACTACACCGGCACCGTCTACGAAACCACGCTCAACGACTACCCGCAGATCGGTTCGATCTGCTCCGGTGGCCGCTACGAAAATCTCGCCGGCCAGTACACCAAGTCGAAATTGCCGGGCGTGGGCATCTCCATCGGCCTGACCCGCCTTTACTGGCAGCTGCGCGACGCGGGTCTGATCGCTACCGCGCACAGCACGGTGGATGTGCTGGTGACCCAGATGGACGAAGCCCACTTGCCGGCCTATCTCGCGCTGGCTGGCGAGCTTCGTGGCGCGGGTATCGCCACCGAGGTGGTACTGGAGGGCGGCAAGCTCGGCAAGCAGTTCAAATACGCCGACCGTGCAGGCATCCGCTTCGTGGTCGTGCTGGGCGAAGACGAAATCGCCAAGGGCGTGGTCACGGTGAAAGACCTGCGCCGCGAAGACCAGTTCGAAGTGGCCCGCGCCGATCTGATCAAGACGCTACGCGTCGAACTGGCGCAGGCCGAGATCAACGCCTGACATGCAAGAGTGAGTGCTGAAGGGTAAAGGCGACATGGCCGCTCACTCCTCTTCTCTCGTTTCTCACTTCTCTTTACTCACTTCTCCAGCGAGACGCGCATGACCGCAAAGACCATCCTCCTCGACGGCAACAGCCTTACCCGCGAACAACTGGTCGCCGTAGCGCGCCAAGGCCTTAGCGTGGAGTTGGACTCGTCGCAGCTCCATCGGGTGCAGCGCGCGGCGGATTTCCTGGCGGAGAAGGTCAGTTGCGGCGAACCGACCTACGGCGTCACCACCGGTTTCGGCAGCAATGCCGACAAGCTGTTGGGCGCGCATCGTCTGCGCGACGAGCTGCCGGGGGCTGCGCTGGGCAGGCACGGCGCGGACAAGCCGGAAGGTACCTTGCTGGATGAGCTACAGCACAACCTGATCACCACCCATGCTGTCTGCGTCGGTAAGCCGTTTTCGGCGGAAGTGGTGCGCGCCATGCTGGTGATTCGCATCAACACGCTGATGCGTGGCCATTCCGGTATCCGCGTGGAAACGCTGCGGGCGCTGACCGCGATGCTCAACAGCGGCGTGGTGCCGGTGGTGCCTGAGAAGGGCTCGGTGGGTGCCAGCGGTGACCTTGCACCGCTATCGCATCTGGCGATCGTGCTGCTGGGCGGCGGCGAGGCGTTCTACGAAGGCGAGCGCATGCCGGGTGCCGAGGCGCTGAAGCGCGCCGGCCTAACGCCGATCCGCCTGTCGTTCAAGGAAGGCCTGGCGCTGAACAACGGTACCGCGCAGATGCTGGCCACGGCAGCGCTGGCACTGGATACGCTGGAATACCTGCTGGACACCGCCGACCTGGCCGCAGCGATGACGCTCGATGCGTTTGCCGGCCGCAGCGGCGCGTTGCGGCCGGAGGTGCATGCGCTGCGCCCGCATCCGGGCCAGGTCGATGTGGCTGCCCATGTGCGCGAGTTGCTCGCCGAAAGCACCTTGGTCGACATTCCTTATCACCTCGTGCCGCGCTTCAAGCAGTGGAGTGCCGAGGCCTGGGTGGAACCCGAGGATCAGGCGCTCAGCTTCGATATCGGTTGGGACTGGGTGCCGGCGAATCAGCGCCATGGCCGTGAGGCTTTCTACAGCCGCTTCCTGCCGTTCAAGGGCGGCAAGAAGCACCAGCCGCAGGATGCTTATTGCCTGCGCTGCATGCCGCAGGTGCATGGCGCGGTGCGCGATGCGTGGGCCCAGGCCTGCCGCGTGATCGACATCGAATTGAATGCCGTCACCGATAACCCGCTGATCTTCCCGGATGCGGAAGGCGCGCAGTTCATCGAGGAGCAGGTGATTTCGGCTGGCCACTTCCACGGCATGCCGCTGGCGCTGGCGATGAGTTACGTGAAAGCCGCCATTCCCGTGTTGGCCTCGATTTCCGAGCGCCGCCTCAACAAACTGGTGGATCCGGCGACCAACGACGGCCTGCCGGCCTTCCTCACCGGTAATGAAGACGGAACCGATTCTGGCTTCATGATCGTGCAGTACACCGCCGCGGCGCTGGTCAACGATCTTGCCACGCGCGCGCATCCAGCCAGCGTGTATTCGGTGCCGACCAGTGCGAACGCGGAAGACCATGTCTCGATGGGCGCGAACGAAGCCCGTCACGTGCTGGAGATGATGGACGACCTCAGTCACGTTGTTGCCCTGGAGCTCTACACCGCTGCGCAAGCGCTGGATTTCCGCCAGGCCATGCTCAATGCCGCCCGCCGACTTGCTGCGCGCGGCGACTGGGAGGCTTTGGCCGGCAAGGTGGCGAACGCGCCGCGCGAAGATCACCCGCATTACCCGCAATTCGCCGACGAGGTGCGCCAGCTCACCGCGGCGCTGGCCAACGTGGGCGATTTCCACGCCGGCGCGCCGGTGCGCAAGGCGCATGAATTGATCCGCCGGCATATCGGCTTCATGTCGCGCGACCGTGCGATGGATGGCGATGTGCGCACGGTGTGTGAATTGGTGGGGCAGCGCGCCATCGGTTGATCTCGCTCGGGCGCAGCAATGGCGCCCAGCAGTTCCTGTTGGCAGATCGGCTGGTTTTTAAGGGCATCCCTTTCAAGGTGGTCGCTCCTGCCCAGGGCTATTCAGCTACGCTTGCAACGACGCTCGAGGGGAGTGAGTGATGGCAGGCAGCGAAACGCGTGTGCGTCCATGGGTTGACTCATGGACCTTGGTGGGGCTGGTGTTGTTGCTGTTGCCTTTGCTCACGATGGTGCATGAGCTGCTTGGGCATGCGCTCACCTGTATCGCCTCCGGTCATCGGCCCAGCGAGCTCGGCGCCTATTACATCGAGTGCCCCTCTACGAGCGGGTGGACTACCCGCATCGTCGCGATGGCAGGTACCGGCATGGATGTCCTGCTGGCGGTGCTGGCGTATCTCGCGTGGCGCAGGGTGGAGCGGCCGCTGCCGCGATTGATGCTCTGGATCGTGTTTGCCGTGAAAGCCATGGTCGCGGCCGGTTACTGGATGTTCTCGGGCCTCACCAATCTCGGCGACTGGGGGCCGGACGTGGGCGGCGGCATCGGTCCGCTGCCCTGGCCGTGGTTATGGAGAGCTGGGTTGTTCGCGGTCGGCTTGTACGCCTACATCCGGGTGGTTCGCCTGAGTATCCGCATGCTGATCGCGATGCTGGGTGGGGGGGATCAGGCCCGCCGCGTCAAAAGGCAAATCGCGATGACGGTTTATGTGGTCGGTGGCGTGGGTGCGTTCGTGGTCAGCCTGTTCAATCCGCACGGCATCGTGATCACTTTGTCTTCGGCGATGGCTTCGTCGTTCGGCGGGCTGGCTGGCTTGTTCAACGTCGCGTATTCCCGGCGCTGCGATCTGCCGGCGCGGGATTTTTTCATTGGTCGCCATAGCGCCCTCGTTGTGGTCGGGCTGCTGGTGACTCTGGCGTTTGCAGCCGTCCTGGGGCCGACTATTTATTTGCGGTGAGCGGGCAGATAACCGGAGCAGGTTTGAGCTGGATTGATTCTTAGAGCCTGTTCAAAATCTCTACGCTGGAACATAGGGGGGCGGGCTGCGCTGTGGGGGTGTCTTTAGTGTTCGCGACAATCGATGCGCCTTCGCGACCTGGCCGCTTACGCAGCGGGCGTTCCGCCTCGCTGCCGCGAGTCGGGTCACTTTCTCTTTGCTGGCCCAAAGAGAAAGTAACCCAAGAGAAATGGCCTAAGAGCAGGCCGTGGGCTCTGTAGCTGCGCCTTTTCCAGTGTCAGGCGTCCGGAATGCCCGCTGTATAAGCGGCCAGGTCGCGGTAACCCAACATCAATGCAAGAAACCAAACGTATACCCCCGCGCGCAGAGGCGAGCCGTTCCATACAGAACCAGAGATTTTGAACAGGCTCTCAGCGCGAGTGGGTAGCGCGCATCATGTGGCGCGATGCCCAACCTAACCAAAGCACGATCAACGCAATCGTCAGTTTCTGCATGAGTCCATGCGGAAGCCCTGGGGCAAACACCTGTAGCCACAGGACGGCCGTGGCCAACCAGGCCAATGCCAGGCCCGGAAGATGACCTCGCGCCATGTGAGGGTCGCGGCGCCAGCGGTTGGCAAGCAGCAGCATGCCGAAGCTCAGCCAGAGAAACGTCGCCTGTGCCGCCAGCCCGTGAGTCAGCCTGGCCAGGTTTTCGTGCGGGCCGCCGGCAAATAGCTCGGTCGTAGCTACCACGGGCAGTGCCAGGCCTGCACCGGCGAACAGTGCTGAAGCGAGCCCGCTGCGTAGCGGGGCGGTCGTTACCCGGTAGCTGCCCCAGGCGAAGCCGAGCAGGGCGATAGCGATCAGGTCGTAGACGGCGCGCACATACAGTCCGCCGGGGCCGGTCAGGTAGGCGCTCAGCGGTACCGCCACCGGGTCCAGATCGGTGCGCCAGAACTGTGCCGCGGTGCAGACCACGGCAAATGCCGTCACGGCAAGGATCATGAGGCGGGCTGCGGGCCTGACTTGCGAGAACGGGTGCGGGCTAAGCATGGGGATTCACGAGGGTTTCCGGGGCTGCCGGAGTATAGGGAGGTTGGAGGCAGGGCAGCTATGAGGGTGCTTGGCGATGCGGGGCTTGCAGGTCTTGCCGAGGCCGCCGGGCCTGCGTATGATGCGATCCACTGTATTAACGCATTAGTACATTATGAAGCGACGATCGCTCGATCCCGAAACCCCGTCCGAGTCCGCTGAGCTCAGTCTTTGCGAGGCCTTGCTCTCGTTGAAGAGCACGGACGAAATGAGCGCGTTTCTGCGCGACCTGTGTACGCCAGCAGAGCTTGAAGTGCTGGTCGACCGCTGGCGGGTGGTGCCGTATCTGCTCGACAGCGTGCCGTACCGCGAGATCCACGAGCACACCGCGGTGAGCATCACCACCATCGGGCGCGTGGCGCGGTTCCTCAATCAGGGTAATGGCGGTTATCAGGCGGCGGTGGCACGCACCGCGCGCCGCCGTGCCGCAGCCAAGAAGGCGAAGTCATGAAGACGCGTGACCGTTTGCGTATCGCGATGCAGAAGTCCGGCCGGCTGACCGAGCCCGCGCTGGACCTGCTCACCCGCTGCGGCCTGACCTTCCGTCAGAGCCGCGACAAGTTGTTCTGTTTCGGCGAGGGCGAGCCGGTCGACCTGCTACTGGTGCGCGATGACGACATTCCCAGCCTGATTGCGCAGGGCGTGTGCGACCTGGGCATCGTCGGGCGTAACGTGCTCAGCGAGTACCGGCTTACCGATGGTCGCGAGGCTGAACCCCTGGCCGAATGGCGGCCGCTGGGTTTCGGTCGCTGCCGGCTTTCCATCGCCGTGCCGCAGGAGATGGACTATCAGCAGCCGCAGCACCTGGCCGGGCGGCGCATCGCTACCTCGTATCCGGGCCTGCTTCGCGAATGGCTGCGCTTGAATGATGTGAATGCCGGCGTGGTGACGCTGGCCGGCTCGGTGGAGATTGCCCCGAAACTCGGCACCGCCGATGCGATCTGCGACCTGGTGCAGAGCGGCGGCACGCTAGTCGCCAATCACCTGCGCGAAGCCGATGTGTTGCTGGAGAGCGAGGCCGTGCTCGCCGGCCCGCAGACACTCCCGGTCGACGAGCGCGGCGACATGATCGAACTGCTGCTCAAGCGCCTTGATGGTGTGATGCAGGTGCGCGAATCGCGTCTGCTGCTGCTGCAGACCTCACGTCACACATTGGACGCGGTCACCCGCCTGCTGCCGGGCGGCCCGCAGCCGACCTTGCTGCCGGTGGCGGGTCAACCGGATCAGCTGATGCTGCAAGCGCTGTGCGCAGGTGAAGTGAGCTGGCGGCAGTTGGAAGAAATCAAGAAAGCCGGCGCACGCGAAATGTTCGTGCTGCCGGTGGAGAAGATGCTGGCATGAAACGTTTGGATTGGAATCGACTGGACGCCGTCGCGCAGCGTGAAGCGCTCGCGAGGCCCGCGCAGGCGCGAGCCGACGCGTTGCGTCTCGGTGTGGAGCAGATCATTGCGCAAGTGCGCGCAGGCGGCGACACGGCCTTGCGCGAACTGAGCGCGAAGTACGACCGCTGCGCGATCGACGCTATCGAAGTGACCGAGGCGGAGTTTGCCGCCGCCGAAGCGGCGCTTGCGCCAGAGTTGAAGGCGGCCATCGAAGAGGCGGCCTCACGCATTGCCATGTTCCATCGCGAGGCGGCCCCCCGGCCCGTCGCCGTGGATACCGCCAAAGGCGTGCGGGTGGAGCGGGTGCTGCGCGCCATCAGCAAGGTGGGCTTGTATGTGCCGGCCGGCAGCGCGCCGCTACCGTCGACCGCGCTGATGTTGGGCGTACCCGCCGGTATCGCCGGTTGTCGCGAGGTCGTGTTGTGCTCGCCTGCGCGGGCGGATGGCCGTTGCGATGAAGCCGTGTTGTTCGCGGCACGCATGACCGGCGTGCACAAGGTCTTCAAGCTCGGCGGTGCGCAGGCGATTGCCGCGATGGCCTACGGCACGGCATCGGTACCTCGTTGCGACAAGCTGTTCGGTCCGGGCAATGCGTGGGTCACCGAGGCCAAATTGCAGGTGTCGAGCGATCCGGAAGGCGCGGCCATCGATATGCCGGCGGGTCCGTCCGAGGTGCTGGTGATCGCGGATGCCGAAGCCAATCCGGCCTTCGTCGCCGCGGATCTGTTGTCGCAAGCCGAGCACGGTCCGGATTCGCAGGTGATCCTGCTCAGTCCCTCCGTCGCGATGCTCGACCAGGTATCCGCCGAAGTCGAACGCCAATGCGCCGAACTGCCGCGGGCGTCGATTGCTGCGCAGGCCCTGGCGCAGAGTCGCCTGATCCTCGTCGATTCGCTGGCGCAAGCGGTGGAAGTGAGTAATCGCTATGCGCCGGAGCATCTGATTCTGCAGGTGGCCGAGCCGCGCGCTTTACTTGATGGCATCGATAGCGCCGGTTCGATCTTCCTCGGTGCGTGGACGCCCGAATCGGTGGGCGACTATTGCAGCGGCAGCAACCACGTGCTGCCGACTTACGGTTATGCGCGCAGCTATAGCGGCGTGTCGGTGGCGAGTTTCCAGAAGCAGATCACCGTGCAGGAACTGAGCGCGGATGGTCTGCGGGAAATCGGCCCTTGCACGGCGACCCTCGCTGCGGCCGAGCAACTGGAAGCTCACCGGAGGGCGGTGACCCTTCGCCTGGCGGCCTTGGAGGCGAAAGCATGAGCGTCCTCGATCTGGCACGCCCGGAAATTCGCGCGATGCAGCCGTATTCGTCGGCACGCATGGAGGCCAGCGGCGGGAAAATCCTGCTCAACGCCAACGAGTCCGCCTGGGCGCCATCGGGCGAGGCAGGCAAGGGCTGCAACCGTTATCCCGATCCGCAGCCGGCCGCTTTGGTGAACGCGCTGGCCGAACTCTACGGCGTGCACAACGACCAGCTTTTGGTAGGGCGCGGTAGCGATGAAGCGATCGACCTGCTGGTACGCGCCTTCTGTCGCGCCGGTGAGGACGCCATTGTCATCCAGCCGCCGACCTTCGGCATGTACGCCGTTTGCGCACGCATTCAGAACGCCGGGGTGATCGAGGTGCCGCTGGCGGCGGATTTCATGCTGGACGTCGACGCCGTGCTGGCGGCCGTCACGTCTGCGGTGAAATTAGTCTTCGTTTGCACGCCCAACAACCCGACCGGACAGCCGATTCCCCGCGACGAGATCGTGCGTCTGGCGGAAGCACTGCGTGGTCGTGCGCTGCTGATCGTCGATGAGGCGTATCTGGAATTTTCGGACGCTGAGAGTGTGTCGAGCCTGATCGACAGCTACGACCATCTCGCCGTGTTGCGCACGTTGTCCAAAGCCTGGGCGTTGGCCGGTGCGCGCATCGGCTGCCTGCTGGCGAATGCCGAAGTGATCGCGCTGCTGCGCCGGATCATGCCGCCTTATCCCTTGCCGTTGCCCTGCGTGGCGGCAGCGCTTGAGGGGCTGTCCGCGCAGGGACGAGCAGACGCCTATGCGCACATCCGCGTCGTGCGCGCCGAGCGTGCACGCATGGCCGCCGCGCTCGCGACGCCGCCAGGCGTGCGGGCCGTGTTGCCATCGCAGGCCAATTTCCTGGCGGTGCGTTTCGACGATGCCGGCGCCGTCTATCAGCGCCTGTTGGCCGAGGGCATCGTGGTGCGCGACGTGCGGCGTTATCCGAACCTTGGCGATGCCTTGCGCATCACCATCGGCACACCGGAGGAAAACGATCGGGTGTTGGCCATATTGAAGAGTCTGGCCATGGATGGCCGGGTTCTTGCCGATGGATCGGCCTATGGATCGGTATCAGGTAAACACTCATGAGTCGCAAAATACTTTTCGTCGACCGCGACGGCTGCTTGATCGAAGAGCCGACGGACGAGCAGATCGACAGTTACGAGAAGCTAGCCCTGCTGCCAGGCGTTATCGCTTCGCTGCAACGCTGCGTAGCCGCCGGCTACGAATTGGTGATGGTGACCAATCAGGATGGCCTCGGTACCGAGCGCTTTCCCGAGCCGCATTTCACCGGACCGCATGAACTGCTGATGCGCATCCTCGCCTCGCAGGGCATCCGCTTCCGCGAAGTGCTGATCGACCGCAGTTTCCCGCACGAGGGGCTGGACACGCGCAAGCCCGGCGTGGGTATGCTGCGTCACTATCTGGCGGACGACAACTGGAGCCGTGCCGCATCGGCGATGGTGGGCGATCGCGAGACCGACTTGCAGTTCGCCGCCAACATGGGCGTGCGCGGTTTCCGTGTGGGGCCGCAAGGCATCTCATGGGATGACATCGCTCATCAGTTGCTGGATGCGCCGCGCACGGCGACGGTGCTGCGCAACACCAAGGAAACCCAGATTACGGTGAGCGTGGACCTGGACCGTATCGCCGAGCCGACGGCGCATACCGGCCTGGGTTTCTTCGACCACATGCTGGAGCAGATCGGCAAGCACGGCGGCTTCGCCTTGGAGCTGCACTGTGACGGCGATACGCATATCGACGAGCACCACACCATTGAAGACTGCGCGCTCGCGCTGGGTCAGGCGCTGCGACAGGCGCTGGGTGACAAGCGCGGCATCGGCCGCTACGGCTTCACCTTGCCGATGGACGAGTCGCAGGCTAGCGCCGCGCTGGATTTGTCCGGCCGACCGTTCTTCGTGTTCGAAGGCAGTTTCCCGCGCGAACGCGTAGGCGAGGTGCCGACCGAGCTGGTGCCACATTTCTTCCGCTCGCTGTGCGAGACGCTCGGCGCGAACCTGCACCTGAGCGTGCGCGGCGACAACGCGCACCACATGGTCGAGGCCTGTTTCAAAGTGGTTGCGCGTACCTTGCGCCAGGCGATTCGGCGCGAAGGCAGCGAGCTGCCGAGTACCAAAGGAGCCTTGTAATGGCGGTTGTTCTGGTCGATGCCGGTGGCACCAATATCGGTTCGGTGCGCTATGCCTTGCAGCGTCTTGGTGCGGATGCTGCGCTGACTTCGGACGCCGCGACCATCCGCGCGGCCGACAAGGTGATCCTGCCTGGCGTTGGCGCGGCGGGCCCTGGCATGGCACGCCTGCGCGAACTGGGTCTGGTCGAACTGATGCGCTCGCTGACCCAGCCGGTGCTCGGCGTCTGCCTGGGCATGCAGCTGCTGTGCGAGTGGTCGGAAGAGAGCGAAACCGAATGCCTTGGGTTGATCCCCGCATCGGTGCGTCGCTTTGAGGAAGCACCGGGCCTGCGCGTACCGCATATGGGCTGGAACCAGTTGAAGGTAAGGAAGGAACACTCTCTATTGAAAGGATTGGGCGAGCAGGACTGGGCGTACTTCGTGCACAGCTATGCCGTGTCGGTAGGCGACTACAGCCTGGCCACCGCCGACCATGGCGGCGAATTTTCAGCCGTCATCGCCAGTGGCAATTTTCATGGCATGCAATTCCATCCTGAGCGTTCGGCTGCGGTTGGCGCCACCTTGTTGAAGAACTTTCTAGAGTTATGACGACGTGTATATGAAGAGCTTTACGGTCATCCCTGCCATCGATCTGCGCGAAGGGCACGTAGTGCGCCTGCGCCAGGGCGACTATGCGCAGCAGACCACCTATGAGTTTGCCCCGCAGGCACTGGCGCAACGCTACGCCGACGCAGGCGCGGCGTGGTTGCACGTGGTGGACCTGGACGGCGCCCGCTCCGGCAGCCTCGACAACCTCCAGATCATCGAAGCCATTGCCCGCAACGGCATGAAGGTGCAGGCCGGCGGTGGCGTACGTGGCGAAGAAGATCTGCGCCGATTGTTCGATGCCGGTGTCAGCCGCGTCGTGCTGGGCAGCGTGGCGATCCGCGAGCCGGCCCTGGTCGGATCATGGCTCGGCAAATACGGTGCGGAGCGCCTGACCATCGCCTTGGATACGCGCCGCGTCGATGGACGCTGGGCCTTGCCCAGTGCCGGCTGGACCGAGTTGGAAGCGCGCTCACTGGACGAGTTGGCACCCTGGTATGCCGCGCGTGGCGCATGTCACCTGTTGTGCACCGACATCGATCGCGACGGCATGCTGGCAGGCTTCAATCTCGACCTCTATCGCCATCTTGCGAAGGTGGCGCCGACCTTGGCCGTGCAGGCCTCCGGTGGTGTGCGTTCGCTGGATGACATCCATGCCGCTCGTGCCGCGGGCGCGCTTGGCGTGATTCTGGGGCGGGCTCTGCTGGAAGGCCGCTTCACCATCGAGGAGGCCTTGGCATGCTGAGCCGCCGCATCATTCCGTGCCTGGACGTGCGCGACGGCAAAGTGGTCAAGGGTGTGCGCTTTCGCGACCACGTGGTGATGGGCGAGATCGTCGAGCTGGCCATGCGCTATCGCGACGAAGGTGCCGACGAGCTGGTGTTCTACGACATCACCGCCAGCCCGGAAGGCCGCAGCGTGGATCGCGGCTGGGTGGAGCGCGTGGCGCGGGTGATCGATATTCCGTTCTGCGTGGCCGGTGGCATCCGCAGTGTGGATGACGCACGCGAGGTGCTGTATGCGGGCGCCGACAAGATTTCGGTGAACTCCCCGGCGTTGGAGCGGCCGTCGCTGATCGACGAACTCGCCGATGCCTTTGGCGTGCAGTGCGTGGTGGTCGGTATCGATAGCCTGCGCGATGCCGACGGTGAATGGCGCGTGCGCCAGTACACCGGCGACCCGTCGAAGATGCAGGCGCTGGCACGCCGCACGTTGGACTGGATGATCGAGGCGCAGCAGCGCGGTGCCGGCGAGATCGTGCTCAATTGCATGGGCAGCGATGGCGTGCGCCAAGGGTACGACCTGGACCAGCTCGACGCCGCCCGCATGCTTTGCAGCGTCCCGCTCATCGCCTCTGGCGGCGCAGGCGCGCCGGAGCATTTCCGCGACGCTTTCACCGTGGCGGATGTGGATGGTGCACTGGCCGCCAGCGTGTTCCACAGCGGTGCCATCGCCATTCCCGAGCTCAAGCGCTATCTGCGCGAGCAGGGCATCGAGATTCGTGATTGAGTGTGAGGAAGACCCCATGACCGACATCAACACCGACATCGTCCGCCTCGACTGGAGCAAGGGCGATGGCCTGCTGCCCGCCGTCATCCAGCACTGGCTGAGCGGCGAGGTCTTGATGCTGGGCTATATGAATGCCGAAGCGCTGGCGCAGACCCAGCGCGAGGGCAAAGTCACCTTCTACAGCCGCAGCAAGCAGCGCTTGTGGACCAAGGGCGAGAGTTCCGGTCACGTGCTGCTGCTCAAATCGATCCGCATCGACTGCGATGCGGATACCTTGTTGATCCAGGCCGAGCCGCATGGGCCGACCTGTCACCTCGGCACCTCCAGCTGCTTCGGCGAGAGCGCCCAGGTACGCCCGCCACTGGGCTTTCTCGCCAAGCTGGATCACCTGGTCGAGCGCCGCTACACAGAGCGGCCCGCGGGCAGTTACACCACCAGCCTCTTCGAGGGCGGCATCCGGCGCATGGCGCAGAAGGTGGGTGAGGAAGGCGTCGAGACGGCCTTGGCTGCTGTGGCACAGGATGACGAGGCGCTGTTGGGTGAAGCGGCCGATCTGGTCTTCCACTTGATGGTGGCGTTGCGCGCGCGAGGTCTTGGCATGGCCGACGTCGAACGTGTGCTGGCGGCGCGTCATCAAAAGGCCGCGTGATTCCTCTTCATGATTAGCCTTGAATCTCAGCTGGGCGCGCTGTTAGCTCCCTCCCCTGCTCGCAGGGGAGGGTTGGGGAGGGGTGAGTACTTGAGAAAGCGTTTCGGAGAGGTTTTCTCAAGTGTTCACCCCCTCCCGGCCTCCCCCTGCAAGCAAGGGGAGGAGAAAAGCGCGCCCAGCTGAGATTCAAGGCTAATCAGGCCACCATGGAGGAGAGCTTATTTAAGAGCGCTCAATCCAGCGGCAGGTGATTCGCATACGGCCCGCGTGCCGCCATGAACGCCGAAGGAGTCATCCCGGCGAAATCGCGGAACTCATGCACGAGATGGGCCTGGTCGCTATAGCCGTTGTCGGCGGCGACCTGACTCCAGTCCACACTGGCGAGCGAGTGAGCTTCGTCCACGACGGCACGAAAGCGCATCAGCCGCGCATAGCGCTTGGGACCCATGCCGACCTGGCGGCGAAATAGCCGTCCGAACCGATATTCCGAAAGCCCGGTGTCGCGCACCAATGCGGCGATGCGCGCCACCTGTGGTTGCCGGTGCAGAAACGACAAGGCATGACGCACCGCGGGGTCCAGCGATGGCGTGTGGATGCGCGCCCGCAGCCAATGCTCCAGTACCGCCAGTCGCTGCGTCGGATCGGGCGTGTGCAACAAGCGTTCGCGCAGCTGACGTGCGGCGCCGCCGAACAGGTCTTCCAGGCCGATGTCGTGTTCGGCCAGTACGCCGTGATCCTCGCCGGTCAGCGCATGCGCGCCGCCAGGGCGGAACACCACGCCCATCACACGCACTTGTTCGGCGGTGTCGATGATCTGGCTGCGCAGGCAGGGGCCGCCGATGATCGCGGCCGGTGCGCGTACGCAACGGCGTGCCGTGTCGTCGCTGTAGACGCGGGTTTCGTTCTCATGGAGATTGATGATGAGCGACGCGCCTGGTGTGGGCAGCACGCGTTCGTAGTGATGGCCCGCAGCCGGCATGTCCCAGTCCCACAGGCGTTCGACCAAGGCGTCGAGCGGTGGCGCGGGTTTGAGGACGTGGTGGCCCATCGGCAGACTCCTGGCGAGTCGCCACAGTCTATTCCCGTTGGGGGCGCTCAGGTCTTGGGCGCTGTGTCCGGCGTGGCAGGAATGGTGCGCACGATCATGTCCTGCGGCGTGGACAGCGGCAGCCCGCTCGCGCGCAGTTTGTCGATGATCTCGAACAGCAG
This sequence comes from Dyella subtropica, assembly GCF_026283965.1. GTDB lineage: Bacteria > Pseudomonadota > Gammaproteobacteria > Xanthomonadales > Rhodanobacteraceae > Dyella_D > Dyella_D subtropica. The sequence continues at coordinate 102,921 of NZ_JAPDPD010000001.1, read as the reverse complement.
ATCGCTTTTCACGTTGCTGGCGTCGCGCGGATTGCCGACGTAGGCGGTACAGAGGAAGCTCATCGAGCCGCCGTCGAGGTTGTCCAGCAGCACGCTGGGGGCGGGCGATTCCTGCGTGGTCGGGTGCGCGGTCAGCGCGCCCAGGATGATCTTGCGGGCCTTGAACGCATCAGTGCCCAGCGGCATCGGCAGGCGGATCTGTACGCGTCCCAGCGCGCCGGCCTGGGTCACGTTGCGTACGGTCTGGGTGATCAGCTGCGAATTAGGCACGATCACGATGGAGCGATCCCATTGCTGGATCTCGGTGGCGCGCACGTTGATGCGTTTGATATTGCCTTCGGCACCGGTGAGGCTCACCCAGTCGCCCACCTTCACCGGGCGCTCCGCCAGCAGGATCAGGCCGGAGATGAAGTTCTGCACGATCGCCTGCAAACCGAAGCCGATACCCACGGTCAGCGCGCTGGCCACCCAGGTGATGCTCTGCAGGTCCACTTTCAGCGCGCCCAGCACCAGCACGAACACCAGCACGCTGCCGACATAGCCAAGCAGGGTGACGACGGACGTCCGCATGCCCGGTTCCAGCGAGGTCTTGGGGAGCAGTTCGTGACCCAGCCAGCGCTTGACCAGGCGCATCACCAGCGTGCCGGTCAACAGCACCAGCAAGGCGGAGAGGATGTTGCCCGGCACGATGGGCAGGGTGCCGATGGAGCGCACTGCGAACAGCTGCCCGCCGCGCGACAGCAGTTCTCCCGGGCCGGCACCATAAGGCGCAAGCAATAGCGGCAGGGTCAGCAAGAGCAGAAAGGCGCGCGCGAGTCCGGAAAGCACCACCGCCGCCTGTTCCAGCCGCGCCGGCGCGACGCCGAAGGCTTCTTGCATGCGGTTACCCGCGCGCGAATCGGGCGAAAACAGGGTGGCGAACAGGTCGCTGACCAGATGCATCAACAGATACAGCGAGGCGACGATAAAACCGCCGCGCACCATCTGCCGTGCCACGAAGAAAGCAAAGGCGATGTAGCCGGTGAGCAGCCCGAGCAGCGACAGCACCACGCCGACGAACGCCGCCGCCACCAGCAGGCCGACCCACAAGGGGCGTTTCGCGGGCGTCTCGCCGGACGCGATCAGCGCGCGTCGCGAGCGGCCCATGCGGATCAGTGCCGCCGCGAGTAGCGCGGCGATCAGCAACGTGAGCGTGCCGTTGACCGCCACCGTGGCGGCCAGGCTGGCGCCGATATCGTGCGTCACCCGTTCGGCTACGCCGAGCAGCACCGTGCACCAGGCCAGCAGCCAAGGGAACGGATGCAGGCGTCGCGCGAGATCGTCGTTGATCGCCGGCATGCGCCATGACGGCCGGCCGGCGCTGAGCAGGGCACGGCCGAGTCCCGCCACGCACGACGTCACCACTGCCAGCCGCACCAGCCCGAGTGCGGACGCGCGCATGTCGTCGCCCAGCGTGCCGTTCCAGTCGATGCCGAGATAAGCCAGGTACGCGGCAACGCTATAGGTAAGCGTGGTGCCCAGGGTGATCAGCACCGCCAGGGTGCTGCGGCGCAGATGTCCCGATGGCATGCGGTCGCTGGTGAGCTGCACCAGCACACGCTCCAGCTGCCGTCGGCCGAGCGCGAGCAAGGCAATAGCGGCGATCAGGCACAGGATGAATGGCGTGCGATTCGGTGGCTGCCAGGCCTGGCGCAGCGCGCCGAGTGCTTCGGCGCCCAGCAGTTTCAGCCCCGCCTGATCGTCGGGCAGGCTGTGCGACAGCAACGTCCAGAACGCGCCGCTCAGTGGCGACGCGGTGCGCTGGCTGATCTGCGCGTCGAACAGATCGCGGCGCAGGCCGGCGATCTGGGTGATCAGCTGCTGGGCTTCCAGGCTGAGCGTCTGCGCCTGCTTGGTCTGTGCATCCAGATCGGCCTTGGCCTTGTTGAGCTCCTTGCGCTGGGCGACCACTTCGGTCGCTTCCGGCGGTGCACCTTTCTCGGGCGCCGGGCCGAGCACGTCGAGCTTGGCCTTCAATCCTTCTGCTTGCGGCGCCAGGCTGGCGCTCTGCTGGTCGGCCTGTTGTTGCAGCGCCTGCACCTTGCCGCGCAGATCCACCAGCACGCCATCGTTGAGCTTGTCGGTATCGGTGAGCGCCTGCTTGACCTGGTCGAGCTGGCTGTTCAACTGATCCATGCTGATCGGCGCGGGCTGCGGCGGCACCGTGCCCGTGTTGTCCTGGGCCAGGGCGAGGGAACTGCAGCCGATGGCGAGCAGCAGGATCAGCAGGGAGCGAAGCAGGGTAGACATGGCCGGCATCATCCGGGCGCACCTGTGCGGGGTCAATCAAAACCGGGATGGGTCTTGACGGCTTGTTCAGATGCTTGCTCTCACGCTCGCGCGATGGACTGGATTTCGATCATCGACACGGCTGCTCCTGCTTGGGACGGCGACGTAGCCAAGGCTCGCGCCTTGCAGACTGCATGGGCGAAACGCGTACGGCTGGAGGAGGACTTTCCAGAGCCGCGGTGTATCGCCGGTGTGGACGTGGGCTTCGAGGAACAGGGCGCGATCACCCGCGCGGCGGCGGTATTACTGGATGCGCAGACGCTGGTTCCTATCGCCGAAGCCGTAGCGCGCTTGCCCACCTGCATGCCGTATATCCCGGGCTTGCTGTCGTTTCGCGAATTGTCGGCGGTGCTGCGGGCCTTGGCGGGATTGCCCGAGGTGCCGGATCTGATTTTTGTGGATGGACAGGGTATTGCGCATCCACGTGGTCTTGGCATTGCTTCGCATCTCGGTGTGATCACCGGTCTGCCGACCATTGGTGTCGCGAAGACCCTTCTGGTGGGGCGGCATGATGAGGTGGGTGAGCGGCGTGGTGATCGTGCGGACTTGATCTATCAGGGGCGCGTGATCGGCACGGTGTTGCGCAGCAAGGATCGGGTGAAGCCGTTGATTGTGTCGCCGGGGCATCGGGTGAGTGTGGCGGGGGCGGCGAATCGGGTGTTGGGGTGTTGTACGCGGTATCGGTTGCCGGAGCCGACGCGGTTGGCGGATCGGTTGGCATCGCGACGCGGCATGTAGCTCCCTCTCCCCTCCGGGGAGAGGGTTGGGGTGAGGGGTGGGTGCTCGCGACACCGCTTCTATTTTCGTCATTCCGGCGTAGGCCGGAATCCAGTGCCTTGTCGCTCGGTTGTCGCGTTATCGCGATCAGGCTCGCCTGCCGCGGGCTTCCGTCCGCCTGCCGGCGGCCGGGTCACTTCTCTTTGTTTGGTCAAAGAGAAGTAACCAAGAGAAAGACCACCCCGGTTTCGCGCTCTACGGGGCTTCGCCCCTTCGAGTCCGTGGGGTCTGGCCGGGCTTTTCGACAAGACGTCCCTGTCTTGTCGAAAAGGCATCGGCGTCCATGCCGATGCCCCCTTCGGGGCCTGATCGTCCAGCCCTCACCGCTGCACAGGGGGCCCGTGCACGGCTCGCTTACGCATCGCCGTGTCGCTCTTGTATCCCTTGGAGTAGCCCACAATTTCCTCATCTCAGTTACATACTCTTCAAGCACAATGCCGTTCCCGGCATGGCTGGAACGCTCATGATCTTCCGTTGGTTCGAATCGCTGATCGATGCTTTCAAGGAGCCGGTGGACGGCATGCCGCCGGAGTCGGTGTGGCGGTTTTATGTGTTCTATCTGCGCCAGGTGTGGCCGGTGTTTGCGGCGGCGATTGTGGTTGGCTTTGGCGTGGCCATTGTCGAGGTGTCGCTGTTTGGTTTTATCGGCAGCATTGTGGATATGGCGAAGGGGGCACCGGCGGCGGACTTTTTCAAGCAGCATGGTCATGCGTTGTTGTGGATGGGGTTTGTGGCGCTGATCGCGCGGCCGGTGTTGATCGGCCTGCATGATTTGCTGGTGAATCAGGCGATCGTGCCTAACCTTACCAACCGCATCCGCTGGCAGAACCATCGTTATGTGATACGGCAGAGTCTGGGGTTTTTCCAGAACGACTATGCGGGGCGCATCGCCAATCGCATCATGCAGACGGGTGGTTCGTTGCGTGAATCGGCGGTGCAGATCGTGGATGCGATCTGGTATGTGACGATCTATACCGGCAGTGCCATCGTGATGTTCGCCAAGGCGGATTTCTGGCTGGCGGCGCCGCTGGTGGTGTGGTTGTGCGCTTATGTGGCCGCGCTGAGTTATTTCGTGCCGCGGACCAAGGAGCGGTCGTGGCGCCAGTCGGAGGCGCGCTCGCGGTTGATGGGTCGCATTGTCGACGGTTACAGCAACGTCCTTACGCTCAAGTTGTTTGCGCACACGCATCGCGAGGAAGCCTATGTGGCCGAAGCGATGGGCGAGCAGGTTCAGCGTCTGCGCGCGATGACCCGGCTGACCACGGTGATGGATGCGACGATCACCACGCTCAACGGGTTTCTCATCGTTGGCACTTCAGCGCTGGCGATTTGGCTGTGGAGCCAGGGCAAGGTGACGGTAGGCGCGATTGCGCTATCCACCGGGCTGGTGATCCGCATCAACAACATGTCCGGCTGGATCATGTGGGTGGTTAACGGCATCTTCGAGAACGTGGGCACGGTGCAGGACGGCATCGAGACCATTTCCAAGCCGCGCGCGGTGCAGGACAGCGAGGGCGCGATGCCGCTGGAGGTGACCAACGGCGCGGTGCGTTTCGACGATATCCACTTTCACTACGGCAAGCAGGGCGGGGTGATCTCCGGCCTGGACCTGGCCGTGCGCGCGGGCGAAAAGATCGGAGTGGTGGGGCCGTCGGGCGCCGGCAAGTCGACGCTGGTGAATGTGTTGCTGCGTCTGTACGACCTGGAGGACGGCCGCATCCTGATCGATGGGCAGGACATCGCCCACGTCACACAGGAAAGCCTGCGCTCACAGATCGGCGTGGTGACGCAGGACACTTCGCTGTTGCATCGCTCGATCCGCGACAACCTGCTGTACGGCCGGCCCGACGCCAGCGAGGCGCAGATCCTCGATGCCGTGCGCAAGGCGCGCGCGGACGAGTTCATTCCGCAATTGGTCGATGGCGAAGGGCGCCATGGCTACGATGCTCTTGTCGGCGAGCGCGGCGTGAAACTCAGTGGCGGCCAGCGTCAGCGCATCGCGATCGCACGCGTGTTGCTCAAGGACGCCCCGATCCTGATCCTCGACGAAGCCACGTCGGCACTGGACTCGGAGGCCGAGGCGGCGATCCAGGACAGCCTGGAGCTGTTGATGCGCGGCAAGACAGTGATCGCCATCGCCCATCGTCTTTCCACCATTGCGCGCATGGATCGCCTGGTGGTGATGGACAAGGGCCTTATTGTCGAAAGCGGCACGCACGCCGAACTGATCGCCTATGGCGGGCTCTATGCACGGCTATGGCAGCGGCAGACGGGTGGATTTGTGGCGGCCGAGGACGATGCCCTGGCTTGATATGGATTGCACGTAATAACTTGCGAATCTCTTGAGTTGAGCAGATTTGATCAGACTCGGTCTCACGAACTAATGCGCCAGGATGTTTCGCAAGCGTAGGATAAGTACCTAATTTTCTGGATTACTTCGACCCGTTCATCGGCTTTTTGCTGCCGCCGGTCTCGCCATGGCTTGTCGAAATAAATTGCGATTCTAGAGTCCGAAAGAGGCTCATAAGGGAATCGTGATGCACATCGGATCACGCCAGCGAGGCGTTTCGCTGATCGAAGTGATGGTAGCCGTGCTGATTTTCAGCATCGGCATGATCGGGTTGGCCGGGCTGCTGATGATGGCTACGCGTTCCAATCACGCGGCCTACCTGCGCACGCAAGTCGTTTTTCTCGCCAGCAGCATGATGGATCGCATGCGCGCCAATCCGGTCGGGGTGTGGAACGGCGACTACAACCGTTCCGACTACCCGGCGGCGGCAAGCATCACGGCGATCAGTGCATGCGACAACCAGGCGTGCACGCCGGTGCAGTTGGCCACTCGCGATCAGAACCTGTGGAGCAGCCAGCTCACCACGTTTCTTCCCGACCCCCAAGCCAGCATCGTTTGCACGAGCACCGGCAGTCCCGGTTTCGATCCCAGTGCGCCGGTCAACCTGCGGCCGCCCTACGGCGGCGATTGCACGATGATCATTCAGTGGGCCGAACGCGGTGCAGGGGATACGAAAGGGCATAGCGCTTTGGCCCCGCAGCGTTTTGTCTGGAGGTTTCAGCCGTGATGGATCGCTTGCGCCTGCGCCGTCAAACCGGCGTCACCCTGATCGAATTGATGGTGGCCATGGTGCTTGGCCTCTTGGTAGTTGCCGGCATCGCCACGGTGTTCACCTCGACATCCCATAGTCACCGCGTGCAGACCCAGCTGGCTCGTCTGCAAGAGGAAGGGCGCTTCGCGATAGCGCGCATCAGCGCGGATTTGCGCATGGCCAATGGGCAGTACTGCGCCAGCACCGGTGACGTCGCACAGCCCGGTGCGGACGGAACGATCTCTCTCGATGGACTGCGTGCTCCCAAGGTGCATGCCAGGAACCTGACAGCGGCAATGTCGGATGTCACCACGATGATGGGCACCCACCCTTATCCGGCACCGGCAGCGTCGTATACCTTCCCGTCGTTTCTGTCGATGCGAGGCTACGACTGTGGCAAGACCTCGCCTTGCACGCCGGCCAATCCACCGGCCGGGCTGCCGGCCATGGGCACATGGGTAGGCAAGCGCGTGGTGGGTGCCAGCGTCATCACCGTGCGCTATGTGGATGGTTCGCGCGGATGGGCGATCGGCAACAACAGCACCATGACGACGGATACGGATGGAACGGTAGCGTCCATCACGCTGGCTCCCGGCACAGGTGAGCCGCCGATCGAGGACTTCGCGGCCGGCGATCTGGCCATGCTGGCGGATTGCTCCAACGCCCAGATCTTCGCCGTGAACGGTGGCGGCACCGCGACTCTCTCGCCAAAGAGTTCGGATAACTACGACAAGCCGTTGGCTTACAAACAGCAGTCGGCGCCCAGACTGTTCGATTTCAACAGCGACTTCCTCACGGTCACCTATTACCTGAAGGTCATCAGCACCAACGACGACGGCCAGCCGCCGCTCACTGGCGCCTTGATGCGCCGAGTCAATGGTGGCCCCGATGAAGAGTTGCTGCGCGGCATCGAGCGGCTGAATTTCCGCTACGGCGTGGAAGATGCCAACGGCCATACCCGATACCTCACGGCGGCCCAGGTCGATGCCAGCACCAGCGTCGACTGTCCGCCTTCGGCACCGACGCCGCTGGGTACCGATCCCGGTTGCCTGTGGCGTGCGGTCAAGACTATCGAGGTCAGCATCCTCATGAGCGGTCAGGAGCCTCTCCACACCCTGAACGCCGCGGAGCGCGGCTACACCTACGCTGTCGACGGCATCACCACACCTCAGCCGCCGAGCGCCCACGCGATCAAACCGAGCGATCAAGGGTTTGCCGACGCGATGATCCGACGCGAATTCACTGCGCTGATTTCAGTGCGCAATTACAACCCGTAAGACGGCCGCCGACACGGCATCCGTGGATTCCATCATGTTCAGAGGCAAGCGAATCGTGCCTTTTCCATCCATGCGCGACGAACGCGGCGTAGTGTTGGTGGTGGCGCTGATCTTTCTAGTGCTGTTGACCGTGCTGGCGATCAGCGCCTCCGGCCGCTCGCTGTTGCAGGAACGCATGGCTGGCAACGTGCGCGACGCGCAGCTGGCGCGGATGAGCGCGGAGAGCGCTTTGCGCGGCGCCGAGTGGCGATTGTGGAAATACTCCGCCGACGCCGGTCTGCACATGCAGTGTGGGATGGGTGTGCTCGCCGACTGCTTCGTGCACGATCCCGCGCAACCCAACGACCAAGTTATCGCTTTCCGTACCAGTGCAGGCTGGCTGGCCGAAGCGGGCACCGAGTACAAGGGCAGCGATGGCAGCCTGGATTTCACCAGGGCGGAGGACGCAACCGCGGTGCTGGCACATAACCCCCGATACCTGATCGAAGACTTGGGTGAGGGGCGACCGTCGGGCGAGGGCGCGCAAGAGGAGTACGACCCCGCTGTCCCACGCAATCACATTTACCGCATTACCGCACGCGCCACCGGCGCCAATGCGAACACGCTGAGCGTACTGGAAAGCACGTTCTCCGCCAGGGGCGGCGACGGTGCGGCTGCGGAGCCGGGGAGCGGTGATGCGCGTTGGCGCCGCCGTTCATGGCGCGTGCTCGACGTGGGTGAATGAGATTAAAAGCCAAGGAGGATCTATGCAGCGCTTGAAAGGATTCACTCTGATCGAGTTGATCGTGGTGGTGGCCATCGTCGCGATTCTCGCCATGATCGCCATTCCAACCTACGGACGTTACGCCTATCGGGTGCGGCGGGTGGATGGCCAGGAGCTGCTTCTGCGTATCGCCCATGCGCAGGAGCGCTACTACGCCACCTACCACAAGTACGCAGATCTGAAGACGATCGGATTTTCGGAAGGCACGACGGCGAGTTCGGAGAAGGGCTATTACCAGGCGTCGATCGTCGTCGACGACACCAAGGGGCAGGGCTATACCGCCACCGCTATCGCGCAAGGAGTGCAGGCCGGGGATGCGTGCGGGGATCTGTCCATCAATCAGTCGGGCGTAAAGACGCCTGGGCCGGCCGATGCGGCGAACAGCCACGGGCCGTGCTGGTGATGGACGCGAGTCGCTCGACGAAGTGGTTGCTCTAAAAATGTCCGCTATCGGCCGAGGCAGTGTGAAAACGCAAATATCCGCATTGGCCGGTCAGCATCCAACGGATCAACATCTGGTTTTGCACAGCTTATTCAGGCTGATTACAAGAGTTAAAGCCAGTACGCGATCTGATTGTTCGTTGGTATTCACATGGTATCGACGGATGGTTAGGTACGGTCCGCGAATCACGTGGAACTAACTATCGGTGAGCATCTATTCCCACGAGCCGACATTAAGTTCGACTAGCGTGATGCCACCCATAATCAGGAGGGGAACTGCGATGATTCTTTATCAGATCACGATGGGTAACGGTAATGCCTTGGCCGTCGACGGAAACAATCCGGGGCCAGGTTCGCAACTCATACTTGCCCACCCCAATCCGTCAGATCCCAAACAGCAATGGTGCTGGGTCTATGCGCCGGGCGTGCAGGCATCGGTTCTGTTTAATCCTCACTCGAACCTGTATGCAATACCCCAGCATATCGAAAGGGGTGCTCCCATCGTACTGACCAAGCCGTCGGCTACCTTCACTTCAAGCAACACCTTCCAAGTACTCGGGGCAACGTCCGCTGCGGTCCGGCCGCCGGCTAATACGGACCTCAATATGAATGCCCTCGGTAACGACTGGAACCCCGGCGCGAAGGTCGGGCTCTGGACCTGGGGACATGGCGAACCCAACGAAGTTTGGACCACCACCGCCATTCAGGTGTGAGGCCATGAACCACGGCCGAAGGCTAGCGCACTGTGGATCGGCGACTTGGTTCGTAGTGCCGCGCTTTCAATGCAAGAGATACGGAGAACCCCGCTGGCGCGGGGTTTTTCGTTAGTGCGCTCGACAGAGCTCCACTCTGATCCGGGTTTTTGAGCTTTTGGTGCGGACTCCCCCCGGTTGCTTTCCTATCGTCAATGCCATGTCACCGTCAGTGTCGAAGGCGAAGACGTTGGCGAACTCAGCGTGACACGGCTAAACAGCGGCGTGACGCCGGCATAGCGTCCATCCACGGTGCCGATCACCAGGGCCAACTGCTGACCGGCGTTCACCTGCCAATCCGTCGCTTCGAGACGAAGGTCGAGCGTCTGCGGAACTCCCGGCGTCACCTGCAGAAAGGTATACGGTTTGTGGGTGATCAGCTGCGCAGTCCCAAACAACGGATCGACAGAGTAGAGGTAGGCAAACAGCGAGAGCGCAGACTGATCGGAGGTGACCGTGACATGCAGCGCGGGCATGCCTGCCAGGTGCCGTGTCGTGGTCAAGACCGGTCCAGTCCAGACCGTGGCGTTTGTGCGTGCGATCAGAGGGAGCGACGTCGGCAGCGGCAATGACAAGCCGGTTAGTACGCCATTGATCATCACCACGCCGGAATTGGCAACTGTAGGGATACCGCCCATGATCGTGGTTTTCCAGCTCCCGCCGGCGGCAGGGGTCAGGCGACCGGTGCCGGTGGGGTTGAACAGACTCACGCTGGGATCGGTCAGCGCATACGTCGTGGCCCCTTGTTGGACTGCGGCCCAATCGGGATACGTGCTCCAATCACCCATCTGCGATTTGAGCTGTACGGGCGGCTGACTATCGACACCATTGGCCACCCCTTTCAGATAGCGGTCGAACCATTGGGTGACGGTGTCATAAACCTCGTTGGGTAATCCTTGCGCGCCCAGCAGCTCGTTGGTCGCATGATCACCGTGTGCCAGCATCAGCCGCTTGGGAACCTGGAGCTGATCGTAAAAATCGATCAACTGACTGGGTACGAAGAGGCTATCTTCGAAGGCATTGGCGAGTAGAACAGCGGGGCCGTTGGCATTGAGTTGTGCGATCTGAGTGGCCGGGTCGCGAACCGCGACCACCGGAAGCAGCAACCCCACGGCGCCGGCATAGTTGCCAAAGACGACGTCTTGATTGATTTGCTGCATCAGCGGCCCTGGCTTGCCCAGATAGCTGGCATACGACAACAGCGCGATGCCTTGGGCACTGGGTGTCTGATTGGCATCCAATGACGCCTCCAGGTTAGCCCAGGTGCTCAGCGATGCCACGGCCTTGATGCGCGGATCGGATGCGGCGGCCAACAAGCTGGTGCCCGCGCCGTAGGAAATCCCTGAGACCCCGATCGCCTGCGGATCGGCTTGTGTATGGGCCAAGGCCCAGTCGATGACCGTGCTGACGTCCCCCACGGTGAGCGGTCCGGCGACATCGATAAGGCCACACGTAGGCCTCAACGCACAGCCTGTGCTGAATCCCCGTGAGCTATAGCTCACTACGATGTAACCCTGGTTGGCCAAAGCGTTGGCTTGGCCAACGTACTCAACAAACGATATGCCCCAGCTGGAGGGCATGACCACCAGAGGAAAAGGGCCCGAACCCGGCCCACTGGGCACGGCGACATAAGCCTCCAACGTATAGCCGTCCGTGGTCGGGATCGATTGCAGAGTGCCGGGCAGGACCCCCGCCACCGCGATCGGTCCTGTGGTCACAAGAAAGAACAAAAGGCACAGGCGCAACACGTAATTCATAGATATTCCCTTCAACGGAGTGGATAAGACAATCTCCGGGGTTGATTTCAAAACCTGTCATCGGATGCCGGCGGCGCCTTAAACGTTCGCCTCGGTCGCGTTGGCGTGAAATCTTCGAGCGCGGATTGTTCAGACCATGAGGTATCCGCACTTCATTTATGCATGTCAAATCACATATGTAAATTAGATAGATCGCAGGTAATCGGCCAAGGCAATCCCACCGTATGGGGCCGAAATGTCTGGTGACATCAGTCGGGTGTCCTGTCCATGGAGAACCCATAGCCAGATGTGCGCACAGTCAGCCGTGGAAGCGTTTGCCCACTTCGTCGCGGGACTTTTCCACGAAGGCGGTAGACGATCAATCCAATCGGCGCCGATCGATGGTGTCCGCGTGTGTGGATAGGGCATCGATCAGTGCGTTGCGAGACCACACCCGATCGCTCTTGATCATAAGCACGGCCATTACTTTGCTTTCCTCGCGGGGCGAGGCGATGTGCGCGTCATTGGGCGCCGTCAAGCGCCAAGTATCCATTCCAGGTGCCACCATCCGCTACTCGCCGTACCCACGGAAGCGGTGCTCCGCGGACCATGCGGGTGACGTAGACGGCGACGGATGTTGAGCAGTGAAGCCTTCAGGCATTCGGTACCCACGGCTTGGGAAGAAACTCGGGTTCCCCCGTACGAAGGGCATGGATACGCTCATCCGACGAGTGGTGGGTGCCAAGCACAGCCATACCCATGCGGGATCGTGCGCGCAGATGGCGCGCCGATACATGCGCGGCCATCTTCCATGAACGATAACCACAGCGAACCATCACTGATGGCGACTTTTAGGCCTAGCACTATGCCTATCGTCGGCCGCACTTTCTAAAGTCCTACCCATGGATCAAGCGTTCCGCCTGGTTGGCAGGAACGGCACGATCCGTAGAAGGCGAACGTCCGTCATCGACGTCGTCTCAATCATGGGTGTCATCCCTGGTGGTTTCTTTTCCTCGCAAAACGCTTTGCGAGGTAGGGAAGTGTTTCCCAAAAAACGGTTCGTTGTTGCTTCGACTTCGACCCGGCCATTCGTCGCGCCGCCCGATGTGGCGCGACCCATCGACCTACGAAAGAGGTTTAAGCATGAATACGATTTATAGGCTTGTGTGGAATAACGCCATCGGTAAATTCGTTGTGGCGTCGGAATTGGCCAAGGGCCGCAAGAAGAAGTCCGGCCGCAAAGCGTTAGCCGGTGCGATGGCTATTGCACTGGTCGCGTCTGCGCCGTTTGGCGCTGCTTTCGCGGCTGATACCACGTCTACCACCTGCACCACGCCAAACGGCCAATCGGGCACGCTGGATGCGGCGGGGGAGTGCACCACCAATACGGCTGGTTCCTTGACCAGTGTTTCGTCCGCGAACAACAGCCCCTCGATGGGCATCATGGATATTGGCATATTGGCTGCGAATGACTATGCGGCCGGTGGTGCTGTGATCACTAGCCCCGGTGTCGGTCCCCTTCTGTCTGGTCGCAACACGGCTATTGGCGTTGACGCCAGTATCGGTGGACCCGATAGCGTTGCAGTTGGTTCTGCAACTGCCGTGGGCGCTAATGCTCTTGTAACGGGCAGCTGGGGAGCCGCCTACGGTGTGTATTCAACCGCAACCAACTACGGCGACGCAGCCATCGGTGCTTATGCAACGGCTACAGGCGGAAATGCTTTGTCTGGTACGGATGCGGCGGTGGCATTAGGCGCGCAGGCAAAAGCCTCCGCGGCAAGCAGCGTTGCGATTGGTGCAGGTGCCGCTGCGAGTGCAACCAATTCGGTAGCGTTGGGCGCACATTCAACGACTGGCACGCGCGCTAATGTGGTTTCGGTCGGTGCCGCAGGTAACACGCGTCAGATCATCAATATGGCGGCAGGCACTGCCGCTACTGATGCGGTCAACGTCAGTCAGCTCACGCCGGTGGTGGACGCACTGGGCGGCGGAGCAAAGGTCGATGCCACCACGGGCGCAGTCACCGGCCCGTCCTACACCATCCAGGGCACCACTCAGACCATAGTAGGCGGCGCGCTGACTTCGCTGAATACGGCGGTGACAAACAACACCACCAACATCACCACTCTGACCAACAACCTCAACAGCGGCACGGTGGGTTTGGTGCAGCAGGCTTCGGCCGGCGCCAATATCACCGTGGCGGCGGGCAAGGGCGGTACGGCAGTGGATTTCGCTGGCACGAATGGTGCGCGTACGCTCAAGAGCGTCGCCATTGGCGCACTCAGCGCGACCAGCACCGAGGCCGTGAATGGTTCACAGCTGTTTGCCACCAACCAGAATGTGACGAACAACACCAACGCCATCACTGCGTTGGACGGTCGCGTGACCACCAACACCACCAACATCACCGCCCTGCAGCAGCAGATCGGCGATGTCAGCGCCGGTGGCGTGCAGTACGACGACGCGATCGCCAAGGATAAAGTCACGCTGGGTGGCACCGGTGCCGCCGCCAAGGCAGTGACGCTGACCAACGTCGCTGATGGCTCGCTCAGTGCGACCAGCACCGATGCGGTCAATGGGTCGCAGTTGTACAACACCAATCAGCGCGTGAGCGTGGTAGAAGGCGATATCACAACCATCAACACCAATCTCAGCAACCTTGGGGATCGCGTCACCGTCAACGAAGGCAACATCAGCACGATCACCAACCAGCTCGGCGAGCTCTCCAGCGGCACGATCGGCATCGTCAAGCAGGACGCAGCCAGCGGCGTGATCAGCGTGGGTGCCGGCCTGGGCGGCACCGTGGTGGACCTGGGCGGCAGCAGCGGGCCGCGTGTGCTGAGCGGCATCGCCAACGGCGTTGCCGATACCGACGCGGTGTCGATCGCCCAGCTGAGGGCCGCCGGCGCCCTGGATCCGGTCAGTGGCGAGGTGCTTTCCGTGCTGACCTACGACGGTCACGATTTGAGCCGCGCCACGCTGGGCGGTACCAACGGCAGCATCATCGGCAATCTGGCGGGTGGCGCGATTGCGTACGGCAGCATGGAGGCCGTCAACGGTGGCCAGATGTACGATATGCGCCAGATGCTGCAAGGCCAGATCGATAGCCTGGATGGCCGCGTCGGCTCCATCGAGCAAGGCGTTGAGGATGGCACGATCGGTGGCGGTGGCGATGGTCCGGTTTCCGATAACGGCGGCGCGCCCATCCATAACGTCGGCGACGGTGTGGCCGCTTCGGATGCGGCGAATGTCGGCCAGGTGACCACGCAGGTCAACGAGGCGATCGAGACGGCGAAGAACTATACGGATACGAAGTTCGATTCGTTGAACCAGTCGCTCACCGATTTCCGCGGCGAGGTGAATGATCGTTTCCGCCGGGTCGACGGCAAGATCGATCAGATGGGTGCGATCAGCGCGGCGAATACGCAGATGGCGATCAATGCGGCCGGTGCATCCAAGAGTGGTCGCGTGGCGATGGGCGTTGGCTTCCAGAATGGCAAGAAAGCCATGGCGGTGGGCTATGCCCAGCAGGTCGGCGAGCGCACACGCTTCAGTCTCGGTGGCGCCTTCGGCGGCTCGGAGAATTCGGTCGGCGCCGGTATCGGTGTGGATCTCTGATCAGGAGGAAAGGTTGATTGCACGACCGGGCAGGAGGCGAAAGCCTCCTGCTTTTTTTTGTGATCCACCGAACATGGATGGAGATGGGGGCCGCCATGGATGGCGGTTCCTTTTCGACGCGATGGGATGTCGTGTCCCCATGTCATCTAAGAGCCTGTTCAAAATTTCTGGTTCTGTATTGAACGGCTCGCCCTCTGCGCGCGGAGGTAAGCCTTTGGTTCGCGGTTTCTTGCTTTGATGTTGGGTTATCGCGACCTGGCCGCTTATGCAGCGGGCATTTCGGACGCCTGCCGGCGCCCGAGTCACTTTCTCTTTGCTGACCCAAAGAGAAAGTAACCAAAGAGAAATGGTCTGAGAGCAGGCGGCGCGCTTCGTGGGCTCGCATCTTCCAGTGCCAGACGTTGGAAGCATGCTGTTACCAACAAGCTCGTACTTTTGCGTAGGGCCAAAACAATGCAAGGCGATCCCTCAGAAAAACATCTCGACGCCTGACACCGGAAAACGCGTAACTACGGAGCACATCGCCTGCTCTGAGGCCATTTCTCTTGGGTTACTTTCTCTTTGGGCCAGCAAAGAGAAAGTGACCCGACTCGCGGCAGCGAGGCGGAACGCCCGCTGCGTAAGCGGCCAGGTCGCGATAGCCCAACATCAAAGCAAGAAGCCGCGAACCAAATGCGCGATGCGTCGTCGATACGCGCGCGGTCATCTTCCATGAACGATAACCGCAGCGAGCCATCACCGACTGCAAGTTTTAGGACTAGCACTATGTCTGTGGTCGACCGCATTTTCTAAGGTCCTACTCATGGATCAAGCGTTCCGCCTGGCTGGCAGGAACGACACGACCCGCAGGAAGCGAAACGTCCGTCATCGACGTCGTCACAATCATGGGTGTCATCCCTGGTGGTTTCTTTACCTCGCAAAACGCTTTGCGAGTCAGGGAAGTTTTTGCCCAAAAAACGGTTCGTTGTTGCTTCGACTTCGACCCGGCCATTCGTCGCACCACCCGATGTGGCGCGACCCATCGACCAACGACAGAGGTTTAAGCATGAATACGATCTACAGGCTTGTGTGGAATAACGCCATCGGTAAATTCGTTGTGGCATCGGAATTGGCCAAGGGCCGCAAGAAGAAGCCCGGCCGCAAGGCATTAGCCAGTGCGCTGTCTATTGCACTGGCCGCCTCTGCGCCGTTTGGCGCAGCGTTCGCCGCCGATACGGCCACCACCGCCGACACATGCACCACGCCGAGCGGACAGTCAGGCACGCTGAATGCTGAGAAGGTTTGCACCGACGATACACCCAGCACAACATCCGCCATGACCAGTCGTTCGATGGGCATTATGGCTGCCGGTGATTACTCTGCTGGTGGTGGTAACGCAACCGGGTCTAATGGTGTTGCGATTGGTAGCTCGGCCAGCAGCACCAGTCAGGGTGCCGTCGCGCTTGGTACTTCTTCTATATCAACAGGTCCTGCTTCCATCGCCATCGGCCAGGGTGCCAAGTCTAGCGGCTCCGCCTCCATTGCCATCGGAGGCAGTACAGGCGGAGTGGGAGCCAATGCAGCTGGTATGCACTCAATCTCCCTCGGAGAATCGAGCAGCGTAGCTAGTGCAGCGGACAATAGTATGGCTTTCGGTTACTCAGCCCAAAGCACGGCCAGCAGCTCCATTGCGCTAGGCGCCTACTCAGTCGCTGACCGCGCCAACACTGTGTCGGTGGGTACGGCAACAGCGCAGCGCCAGATCGTCAACGTAGCCAACGGTACGCAGGCTAACGATGCGGTTAATCTCAGCCAGTTGCACACCGCCACCAAGTACTTTAATGCCAAGGCGCCGGCTGGTACGGATGGCGATTCCGTTGTGACGGGCGCAGGCGATGTCGCCATCGGCGGACTTGCCCAGGCCGTCAGTGACGGAAGTGGTTCTGCGCTCGCGGTGGGTTCTGGCGCCAGAGCGCTGGCTAACCGAGCGGCCGCCATCGGCGGTGCGGCGACCGCCAATAAAGTCGGCGACACCGCACTGGGTGGCGTGGGCGGCACTTTCATCAACAATCTGAAGGGCGGCCTGATCGCGTCGGGCAGCATGCAGGCGGTGAACGGTGGTCAGCTGTTCGACTTCCAGCAGGACGTCTCGAATCAGTTCAACCTGCTCACCAGTCAGTACAACTCGATGAATGACCGCATAGGCACCATCAAGCAAGGCGTGGCCGATGGCACGATCGGTGGTGGCGGTGGTGTCTCGCCGGGCACGGGCAGCGACAGTACCCAGGTCGGTGACGGCGCGGTGGCGTCGGGCGATAACAGCTCTGCCGTTGGCAGCGGTGCGGTGGCTTCGGGCGATAACGGCACCGCCATTGGCAGCGGTGCGGTGGCTTCGGGTGACAGCAGCACCGCGACCGGTGCGGGCTCGCAAGCAACGGGAGACAACAGCACGGCCACCGGCGCGGGCTCCCTCGCTTCGGGCAACAACAGCACGGCCAATGGCGCCGGTGCGGTGGCTTCCGGCGATGGCAGCACGGCCTTGGGTCAAGGCGCTTCGGCCACGGGCGCCGACAGCACCGCGCTGGGCTCCAACTCCAACGCAACGGGTAACAACTCCGTGGCCTTGGGTGCGGGTTCGGTGGCGGATCGCGACAACACGGTCTCGGTCGGTTCGGAGGGCAGCGAGCGTCAGATCACCAACGTGGCTGCCGGTACGCAGCGCACCGATGCTGCCAACTGGGGCCAGGTGCAGGATGCTGTCAATGGCGTGCAGGACTGGGCCAACCACAAGTTCTCGCAGCAGGACACGCGCATCAACCGCATCGGTGCGATGGGTGCGGCGTACGGCCAGATGGCCTTCAGTGCCCAAGGTATCCAGACACCTAACAAGGTAGGCGTGGGTGTCGGCACGCAGGGTGGTTTGGCCGCACTGGCAGTGGGCTACTCGCGCCAGATCAAGCCGAATGTGAATCTGTCGTTTGGTGGCTCGGCATCCGGTAGCGAAGTTTCTGTCGGTGCTGGTTTGAGCATGGGCTGGTAAGTCGTCACTGCTTTACATCGTCAAGCCGGCATCTTCGGATGCCGGCTTTTTTTATGTGCGTAGGAGCCTATTCAAAATCTCTGGTTCTGTATTGAACTGCTCGCCCTTTGCGCGCGGAGGTAGGCGCTTGGTTTCTTGCTTTGATGTTGGGTTATCGCGACCTGGTCGCTTACGCAGCGGGCGTTCCGACTCGCTGCCGCGAGTCGGGTCACTTTCTCTTTGCTGGCCCAAAGAGAAAGTAACCCAAGAGAAATGGCCCAAGGGCAGGCGGTGTGCTCTGTAGCTGCGCATCGTCCAGTGTCAGGCGTTGGGATCACTTTCCGATGTGTCGCCTTGCATAGCTTTTTTCGCCCCCCGTCTCGTGCGAGAGGCTTCAAGAGTACGAGCCCCCAGCAACACCATGCCTCCAACGTCTGACACTGGAAGAGGCGTGGCCACGAAGCACGCCGCCTGCTCTCAGACCATTTCTCTTTGGTTACTTTCTCTTTGGGTCAGCAAAGAGAAAGTGACCCGGGCGCCGGCAGGCGTCCGGAATGCCCGCTGCATAAGCGGCCAGGTCGCGATAACCCAACATCAAAGCAAGAACCCGCGAACCAAAGGCTCATCTCTGCGCGCACAGGGCGAGCAGTTCAATACAGAACCAGAGATTTTGAACAGGCTCTGAGAGAGGCCCTGTGGGGCCTTTCGCCCACAGGGTGGGCTCCTACAGCGCGGTTCTGGGTGGGGCGGATGTGGCGCGTGGCGAATCGTTTGCCTGCAATCGCTCCGCCAGGCCCGAATGGCGTTGCGTGACCTGGGCAGTGGCCAGTGCGACGACGGCTTGCGAACCCACGAGACTGAACCACCGTCGCGCGCGGGTGATGCCGGTGTAGAGCAATTCGCGGGTGAGTACGCCGCTGGGCGGTTCGGGGAGTACGAGAGCGGTGTGTTCGAATTCTGAGCCCTGCGATTTGTGCACGGTCATCGCGTAGACCGTTTCCAGTTCGCCGAGGCGCGAGGGCAGGATGAAGCGGATGCGATCGGAGGGGGCGTCGCTGCTGTTCGCACGCGAGGTGTTGGCGACGAGGAACGCGACGCGCAGTTGCGGTTCGCCCTGGTCCGAGGGCACGCGCAGGGTGATGCCGACATCGCCGTTCATCAGGCCGAGGTTGTAGTCGTTGCGGGTGACCAATACGGGGCGGCCTTCGTACCAGCCGTGGCTGGTGTCGATCAGTTGCGCGCGTTGCAGGATGTCGGCGATCTGCCGATTGAGTCCCTCGGCACCGTAGGGGCCTTGGCGCAGTGCGCACAGCAGCTGGAAGCGATGAAACGCTTCGAGCACGCGGCGCGCCCAGTGGGCGTGCGCTTCGTCGCCGGCATGCTTATCCGGGCGTTCGCGGCGCAGCAGTTCCAGGTAGTGGCGATAGCCCTGTGGTGTGGCGCCGTCGTCGCGCGCGGCAAAGCGTTCGCTGCCGCCGTGCAGGACGAGGGCAGCCAGTTCTCGCGCATCCGCGGTCCGGTCGATCCAGGCGATATCGGTTTGCGGTGAGCCGAGCAGCTTGCGCATGCCGCCGAGGTTGCCGGCATTGACCGCTTGCGCAAGGCGGCCGATGCCGCTCGTCGCATCGAAACGGTGGCTGTGGCGAAGCATCACCACTTGTTGATCCAGAGCGCGGGCGTCGTCGCGCATCCACGGTTGGGTGTCATCGCCGGTCGCCGCTTGCAGCCAGCTCACGGTGGCGGGGCTGTAGTGACCGTCTTCGGCGCGCCGGCACAAATCGCCGAGCACGGCACCGGCTTCCACCGACGACAACTGGTCTTTGTCGCCTAGCAGGATCAGCCGTGCCGACGGTGGCAGTGCGGCGAGCACGGCGGACATCATTTCCAGGTCGACCATGGAGGCTTCGTCGATGACCAAGACGTCCAGCGGTAATGGATGGCTGGCGTCGTGACGGAAGCGTCGCGTGTCGGGGCGCGCGCCGAGCAGGCGGTGCAGGGTGTCGACCGTGCTCGGAATGGCGGCACGCACGTCATCGTCCACATCGAGGCGTGCGAGTTGGCCGTGAATGGAGGCATTGAGTCGCGCTGCCGCTTTGCCGGTCGGTGCGGCCAATCGGATGCGCAATGGCCGTGCCGGTTCGCGCAGACGCAAGGTCTGCAGCAGACCGAGCAAGCGCACCACGGTGGTGGTCTTGCCCGTACCGGGGCCGCCGGTGATGACGGTAAACGCGCTGCGTGCCGCCAGCGCGCAGGCAACGCGTGGCCAATCGGGCATGGCCGCCGAGGCGGGAAACAGGCGGGCGAGTTCTTCGCCCAGATGCTCGGGAACCACCTGCGGTGTGGCCAGGCGTTCGCGGATGGCTTGCGCCACCTGGCGCTCGTGATTCCAGTAGCGGCGCAGGTAGAGGCGGGTGTCGTCCAGCACCAGCGGCGTGGCGCCTTCGCCGGTGCCGATCCATGACGGCGGATCGTTCGCTTCCAGCGTTTGCGCGACCGCCTCGCGCCAGTGCGAAGGCCATGCCTGCTCCTCGGCCAGCGTCTGCCACATGGCCAGGTCGAGGCACAGGTGACCATCGGCCAGTTGCCGGCTGAGCAGGGCGGCGAGCAGTAGCCAGGTGGCATCAGCGCAGCGGTCCTGCTCGGCGAGAAAGCGCGCGAAGGCGATGTCGAGCGCGCGCAGCCGGCCTTGCTCCGTGGCAACCACAAGCGCTTGAAGGGGATGGTCAGGCTGCATCGGCGTGCGCCCCCTCGCTGAACAGCACATCCATCGCTTCGATCAACGACAAGGGCAGGTGCTCGCGATGAATGCCATGGCCTTGCGCATCGACGCCGCGCAGATAGAGATACAGCACGCCGCCGATGTGGCGCTCGTAGTCGTAGTCGGGCAGGCGCACGCGCAACTGGCGATGCAGGGCCAGGGTGTAGATGGCGTATTGCAGGTCGTAGCGTTCGCGCAGCACCGAATCGCGCATGGCCTCGGTTGTGTAGGCGCTGGCATCGGAGCCTAGCCAGTTCGATTTGTAGTCGACCACGTAGTAGCGGCCATCGTGTTCGAACAGCAGGTCGACAAAGCCCTTGAGCATGCCGTTGAGCCGGTCAGGCAGCAGCGGCAGGCGCGCACGGCCGTCCAGTGTGTTTGTCGTGACCAGTCGGTCCAGCGCCAGCGTATCGACGCGATGCACAGCGAACCAGAACTCCAGCTCGGCGCGATAGCTTGCGGTGTTGCGCAGATCGGCGAGGGCCAGCCTACGTCCATCGGTCAGCGGTAACGGCATGCGCAGCAAGGCGGGAAGCCACTGCGACAGCAGCTCCACCTGATCCTGCCAGTGATGACGCTGGCAGCGGCGGGCGATCTGTTCCCTGGCTGACGCTGGGTCGTCAGCCACGCTGGCGAATCCTTCTTCCGCCGCCCATTCGAGCAAATCGTGCAGGAAGGTGCCGGGCATCGCGCCGCGCGGGAAGGCGTGGATGCCGGCCGTGCTAATCGGTGGCGTGACGGGTTCGGCTTGTTCCACGCTGGCTTCGGCGAGGCGATCCTGCGTTGGTGTTTCTGGTGCGGCGGGAGCGCTGCTGTCATCAGCTTCGCCATAGCGAAGAGCGCTGTAGCTGGCGATCCACCAGCGCTCGTTCGGTTGTCCGGCATAGTGGCGCGCCGGCTGGAGGCCGGTCGTCTCGGGAGCGGTGGGCCGATACGTGCCCGGCTCGGGTGTCTCAGGTAACTGTTCGATCCGAATCTCGGTCTCCTCGCCACGGAGCGCGTGCAAGGCCGGCATCAGGTCGACGGGTTCGATGGGTTTGCCGCCAGAAAGCAAATAGCCGAACGCCGATTTGTGCAGCGACGAGGCTTTCTCGTTGCCGACTTTCACGCAAGCCACGCCGAGCCAGCAGGCATAGCGCGGGCGGGTCAACGCGACGTACAGCAGGCGCAGGTCTTCCTGCAGACGTTCGCGTTCGGCCTGGCTCCAGGCTTGCTCGTCGGGCTGCAGATCCATGTGCGGTGTGCCGTTGGCGTCGTGCCACACGAAGCTGTCGCTGCGCCTGAGTTCGCGCAGGCTGCAGGCGAACGGCAGCAGCACCAAAGGGTATTCCAGGCCCTTGGACTTGTGGATGGTCACCACCTTGATCAGTTCGGCCTCACTTTCCAGCCGAACGATCTGTTCCTCGGCGGTATCGGCCTGGCCGTCGTGCGCGTCGGCGATCTGTTCGCTGAGATGGCGGATCAGCGCGTGCTCGCCATCCAAGGCGGTCGCGGCCTGCTGCAGCAGTTCAGCGAGGTGCAGCAGGTTGGTGAGCGCGCGTTCGCCGTCGTCGCGCGCCAGCCAGCGCGACGGCAGGTCGAAGGCATGCAGCAGGTCGTGCAGCATCGCCAGTACGCCATGGCGCAGCCAGGTGTCGTGGAAACGGCGGAAGCGTTCGCCGCATTGTTCCCAGTAGCGCTCGTCGGTATTCAGGCGATCCAGTTCGGCGTAGCTCTGGCCGATGCTGGGTGTAGCGAGTGCGGCGCGCATGGCGCGATCCGAACCGGGTTCCGCGCAGGCCTTCAGCCAAAGCAGGAGATCGGCGGCCTCGGGCGAGGCATGGACCGAATCGCGATCAGACAGGTACACGCTCTTGAGGCCACGTTGTTGCAAGGCCGAGCGCATGGTGGCCGCTTCCTTGCCGCTGCGCACCAGTATCGCGATATCGCCGGGCTTCAACGGTACGAGCGGTTGGTTCTCGGCCTGAAAGCCACAGCGGTTGGTTTGCGCCGCGTCCAGCAGCTGGACCAGCCAGGCTGCCGACTGCTCCGCCATGCGCTGACGGTAGGCGGTGCTGCCGACGCTTTGCGCGTCGTCCAACACGGCCAGCTGCAGCGCAGGCAACGGTGCGCCGTCGAGTACAAGCCGGTCGTCGCGGCCACGCGCCTGCACCGGTTGGAACGGCAAACCGCGTTCGCCCTGGCCGAAGCCGAAGGCGCCTTCTGGATGCGTATCGGCATGTGCGAACACGCGATTCACCGCATGCACCAGTGTCGTAGTGGAGCGGTAGTTGGTGGCCAAGGTCCAGGTGGGCTGGCTGGCGGTGGTACGCGCCTGCAGGTAGGTGTGGATGTCGGCGCCGCGGAACCCGTAGATGGCCTGCTTCGGATCGCCGATCAACAGCAAGCCCGTTTCGGTGCGCTGCGCATAGATGCGGCGGAAGATCTGCCACTGCAGCGGGTCGGTGTCCTGGAACTCATCGATCAGTGCGAACGGATACTGCACGGCGATGGTGTTCGCCAGGCGCTCGCCGCTGGGACCGTGCAGCGCATCGTCCAGCCGTGTGAGCATGTCGTCGAAGCCGAGCTGGGCGCGCAGGCGTTTGGATTGATCCAGACGCGCCGCCACCCAGGGCGCGGCGTGAGCGAGCACCCGCGGTTTGACCTGATCGAGCGCACCGAAGGTTTCGATCACGTCGTCGATGGCGGCGAACGCGGCGTGCACTGGCGCCGTTTGATTCTTGTTGGCGGACGCACTCAGCTTGGTCTGGGTGTAGCGCCTGAGCACGGCTTCATCGATGCCGGCGCCATGCGCCCACTCGTGCATCGCGGCCAGATCGTCGGGCAGGCGATCGGGGGGATAGCTGCGTCCGTTGAGCGCGCGCTGGCGCGTGGCCTCTCTCAGCGAGACCTCGATCACCGCCAGCTCCTCGATCCAGAGCGTGCGGGCGCGCGTCTGCGCTTGCTGCGTACGGTGAAGCGGTGCTTGCAACGCAGCGTGCACGCCGGCCACTTCGGGCAACGGCCGGCCGTGCAGGCGCAGGCTGCTCGCGGGCTGACGCAGCAGCGGTTTGAGTGTTCGCTGCAGGGCCTGCGGGGTCTGCCACCAGCGCCCGATCAAGGCGGCGCCGTCGCGGTCGAGCGTGAGGCATTGCAGGCGCCAGTAGTCGCGCACCGCTTCGGCCAGCAGTTCGCTTTCGTCGGTTTCGGTGTCCTGCACGAAGGGATGGCCGCTGTCGAACGCATGCTGGCCGAGCATGCGCTGGGACCAGCCGTGGATGGTGTGCACGGCCGCTTCATCCATCCATTGCGCGGCCAGTTCCAACTGACGGGCGGCCATGGCACGCGCGTGTTCGTCGGGATACTCGGCCATCAGCGCGGCGAGAAAATCGTCGGGCGTGCCGCTGCCGCGAAACACGCTGGCCGCTTCGGATAGCCGGGCGCGGATGCGGTCGCGGAGTTCCGCCGTGGCGGCCTTGGTGAAGGTGAGCACCAGAATTTGCGCAGGCAACAACGGCGCACGGGTGCCATGGCCGAGGACCAGACGCAGATAGAGCGCGGCGATGGTCCAGGTCTTGCCCGTGCCGGCGCTGGCTTCGATCAACTGCACGCCGTGCAAGGGCAGGCGCAAGGGGGCGAGTGGCGCGGTCGTACTCACGGGTTCTCTTCCTGCCGCACGGCTTCGGCCAGCGGGCGATACAGCGATAGCCAGTGTTCGAAGCCGGCCTGGTGCATCGAGTGGAAGTTCGGCCAGGCACGTTGCAGGTACGCATCCTCGTCCACTTCGCCGATGCGCTGCCCGGCTTCGTCGCTGTCGTAGCTGAGCTTGGCGGCGCTCAGCGCATCCTTGCCGTCGCGCTCCGCCTGCAGCCACGCGAACGCCGTTTTGCGCCCGATAGGCAATGGCGATTGCATGCCGTCGCGCAGCGCGTCCAGCAAGGTATCGAGCAGGGAGGCGGCATGTTCTGGCGGCAGCGTCGGCAGCACCGGTTGAGCATCCAGGCCGATGATGCGTGTCTGCACGGCCAGCCCATTCGCGTTGGCGAACAGATGCGTGACCCAGGCTGGGATGAATTTGTCCAGGCGCAGCGCGCGGTTGCGGATCAGCGCGCCCTGGATCAATTCCAGTCGCACGTAGCTGTGTTGATCGGATTGCCGCAGATCATCCTGTCTTAGATCGGCGAGCCAGTCTTCCACCAGCAAGTCATGTGCGGCATAACGCAGTTCGTATTTGTCTTCGACCCTCGGCCAGCGCTGGTCGGCTTCCTGCCACAGCGTGGCGAGGATGCGGGCTTCGGCGGTGATGTTTTCCTGCCACAGCTCGCCGAAACCGCCCGGCGGCAGCCGGCCTTGTTCGCTGAGGCGTTGCACGGCTTCCGTCACGACGTCGCCCGTGTCTGCGTGAGCATGTGACGCAATCGCCGCATGCAGTACGGCTTGAATGGCGTTGTGGCGCTCCAGGCCATCGAGGGCGAACGGTTCCTCGTCGGCGGTTTCCGCGTCCTCGTCGGTGAAATGCACTTTCAGGCGCTGGTTGAAGAAGTGGCGGACGGGGCGCGCCAGAAAACTTTGCAGCTGGCCCAGGCTCAGCGCGGCATCCGGCTGCCATGGCGGAAGCGCGACGGGTGGCGTCTCTGCCGCGTCGGCTCGATGGGCCTGCTGCCACTCATGCGCATAGGTGAATACGCGCGCATCGTCGCCAGCACCGAAATATCGCTTGCTGAAGGGTTGCAGCGGGTACTCCGTGGTGAGCGCGTCAAGCAGGCTCGCATCCGTGCGCGATGCGTCGCGTTGCCAACCGGCGGCGAGATAGTCGCGTAACTGACCGACCAGCACGGACGGTGGCAACGGCGTGTTGTCGCGCGCGCTGCGTCCCACCCAGCTCACGTGCAGCGCATCGCGGGCGGAGAGCAGGGCTTCGAGGAACAGGTAGCGGTCGTCCTCGCGGCGCGAGCGGTCGCCGGGGCAGGCCTGGCCGGGTTGGGCCATCAGGTCGAAATCGGCGGGGGCGTGGCGACGCGGATAGTCGCCGTCGTTCATGCCAAGCAGGCACACCACGCGGAACGGAATGGCACGCATCGGCATCAAGGTGCCGAAACTCACCGCGCCGCCCATGAAGCGTTGCGACAGGCGGCTGGCATCGATGCTTTCCAGCCAGTGTTCGCGCACTATGTTCAGCGGCAACGGTTCGGTGAGGGCGGCCTCGTCGCAAGCCTGCTGCCAGGCATCCAGCGCATCGTCCAGGCGGCCGATGCGGTCGCCGTCGCTGCTGTCGTCGCTGACGAAGAACGTGTCGAGCAGGGTGCGCAGGCGCGCTGCCCATTCGGTGGGCGTCGCAGGAGCGCGCAAGCGCTGCCAGGTCCGCTCCAACTGTTCCAGCAACTCGCTCAGTGGGCCAAGCAGGCTGGCGTCGAGGCCGCCGACTTCGCCATACGGCGCCATGGCCTGCCAGGTGTCGCCATGGCCGACGGCGTAGCCGAGTAACAAGCGGCGCAGGCCGAACTGCCAGCTGTTCTGCGCTTGCGGCGGCAGGCCGAGGCTTTGCTTCTGCGAGCCGTCGAGGCCCCAGCGAATACCGGCGCCTTCGATCCAGCGACGCAACGTGGGCAGCCCGGCTTCATCGAAACCGAAACGCTGGCGCAAGGCCGGCACGTCTAGCAAGTCGAGGATGTTGCTGACGGTGAAGCGCGATTCCGGCAGCGACAGTAAATGTTCCAGCGCCACCAGCAGCGGTACGGTGCTGCGATCAGGCTGGTCCGCGACCGAGTAGGGCAGGTAGCGCGGATCATCCGCCGGGATGCGGCCGAACACGGCTTGCACGTGCGGTGCATACGCCTGGATGTCCGGCACCATCACGATCACATCGCGCGGTGCCAGTGGGTGGCCGTCGCGCGCCGCCTGCTCGAACAGGGCGAGCAGCTGGTCATGCAGAATTTCCACTTCGCGCTGCGCGTTGTGGGCGATGTGGAAGCGTAGCGAAGGATCGTCGCCGTGCCAGCGCTGCCGTTGTTCGGGATCGGCCGGCAGCGGCTCCAGATCGAGAATGGCTTGTTGCACCTGATGCAGCAGCGTGTCCTTGCCGATGTCGGAGAACAGGTCGATGCCGCGGCTCCACGCGGCGAAACGCCGGCGGTAGTCGTCAGGCCGGTCGAAGCTGTCGAGCAGGCGGATATAGTCGCGGCCCTGCTTGCCCCAGGCCGCCAGCAACGGATTGGCGTGCAGGTGCAAATCTTCGTAGCGCGGTTCGTCCGGCAGGCCGGGCTTACCGGGTTGTCTGCGTTGACTGGCCTTGAGCAGCTCGCGGTCTTCGATGATGTCGGCCCAGTAATGGCGGCAAGGGTTCGCCACCACCAGCAGAATCTGGCTGTGCCGGGCCAGCGCCGTCAGCGCTTCCAGCGTTTGTTGCGGCAGGGAAGAAATACCGAACACCACGATGCGGCGCGGCAGCTTGGCCGGGCGTGTGGTGAGCATGCGTGCGCGTTCGAGGAAGGCCTGATGCACGGCAGCGCGGTGGCTGTGGCGTTCCGCGTCGCCAACGTCTTCCAAGAGCAGCCGCCACAGACGGGATTGCCAGCGTTGTTCCGCAGACAGCGGCGTGACGCGGCCACGCCAATCGTCGGCCAGCTCGTCGCGACCTTGTTCCCAATCCGCCAGCCAATGCGCGCGATACACCTGGTACTGGTCGAACAGATCGGCGATGCGCGCCGCCAGTTGGTAGCGCTTGCGCCAGTCGGCGTCGTTGCCGAGGAAGTCGCGCAGCGGACGGAAGTCGGCGTCGTCCAGATGCTGTGGGATCAATCGAAGCAGGCGCCAGGTGAGGCGAGACTTGTCGAAAGGCGAGGTCGGCGGCACCGCATCGCGGCCAAGCACGGCGCGATAGGCCTCCCACAGGAAGCGGCCAGGTAGCTGCACTTCCACGGCTGCGCTGATGCCCAGGCCGCCCTGGTCGGCCGGACGCGCGAGCGCGAGTTTCAACCACTGCGCGATGCCGTTGCTTTGCACCAGCATCAGTTCGTCTTCCAGGGGACGCAGCGGCGTGCGCGAGAGCCAGGCGGTGAGCAGGTCGCGCAGGTCTTCCAGGCGGTTGCCGTGGATGACCATCAGACCCGGTTCGATCGGGATGTCGAGGGGGAGGGTGAGTGACGCAGTCACGGGTGGTGGGTGGCGGGTTCGCTCATGGGGGGATTGTGGCGGATATAGGTTTGCTCGTCATTCCGGCGAAGGCCGGAATCTAGTGCCTTAGCGCTTCGACTATCGCGTTATCGCGACTTGGTTCGCCTGCGGCGGGCTTTCGAACCGCTGCCGCGGTCCGAGTCACTTTCTCTTGCTTGCCCAAGAGAAAGTAACCAAAGAGAAGGGCACCCCGGTTACGCGCTCTCCGGCTTCGCCTGCGAGTCCGTGAGGGCCGGCCGGGCTTTTCGACACGACGTCCCTGTCGTGTCGAAAAGGCATCGACGTCCTGTCGATGCCCCCTTCGGGGCCTTATCGTCCAGCCCTCACCGCTGCACAGGGGAGTGGTTACTGGCTCGCTGCGCATCGCTTTTGCTTTGCTCCCTCGCCCCTCCGGGGAGAGGGTTGGGGTGAGGGGCGGGTGCTTGCGACGGCATCTCTACATCGTCTGCACAGGAGCTCGAAGATCAAAAGCGGAAGGCGAAAAGCGGAGCGCAGAAATGACATCGCCGCATGCTTTGGGCATGCGGCGATGGGGTGTTGCGGGTACTGCTGGCAGTGGGCCCGGACGTTGTGAAGCGTTCGGTGTTGCATTTGTTACATTGTGACTGCTTGATGTCAATACATCGGTGCGTCTTGCGGCGTTTTTGTATGGACGTCCAAATATCCCGCGTGGGGATCTTGATGCGACTTTCGCGGGTACTGTCGAGTGCGTTTGTGCTGGGGTTGTTGGCGGGCTGCGCCGTATAACCCGCGGCTGCGTTCGACGCAGTTGGTGATCGACTATCCGGATACGTCTGAGAACTGCGCCAAGGTCGAAGCCATCCCCGCAGCATGGAAGCAGCGCACCGGCGATCAATCGGTACTGCGTGTGACGCAATCAGTAGGTGTTTCGTTCTGATCTGTGCGTTGGTGGTTCCTGATTGGCGTCAAATCTCTGCTACGCGAGCTCTTCTCCTCCCCTTGCTTGCAGGGGGAGGCCGGGAGGGGGTGAACACTTGAGAAAGCCTCTCCCGAAACGTCTTCTCAAGGGCTTACCCCTCCCCAGCCCTCCCCTGCAAGCAAGGGAGGGGGCTAACAGCTCAGACATCGAGATATTGAACAGGCTCTAAGCGCCCGAGAGCCTCGCCAAGGTTTCTTCGGCCAGCGGCGTGAAACGCTCCCAGCTGCCTGGTTGTCCGGGTAGCTGGGTCAGTTGCTCCACGGTGCGAAGGAATCGGTCGCGGGGATATTCGACCGCGCCGAGGCTGAGCAGATGCGAGTTGGTGACCTGGGCGTCGATCAAGGGAAAGTCCCAGCGATGCAGCAACTCGCCCAGGGTGAGCAGGGCGAGTTTGGAGCCGCCGCTTTCGCGGCTGAACATCGATTCGCCGCAGAACAGGCGGCCCACGGCTACGCCATAGACGCCGCCGATCAGGCGATCGTGCTCCCACACCTCCACGCTGTGCGCATGGCCCATGGCGTGCAGTCCTTCGTAGGCATCGACCATGGCGGGCACGATCCAGGTGCCGAGCTGTCCGGGTCTTGGCGCGGCGCAGGCTTCGACAACGTCACGAAAGGCGTGATCCAACGTCAGTCGCCAGGGCTTGCCGGCCAGTTGGCGGCGCAGGCTGCGATTGGCCTTGAGGCGGTCGGTGTGGAACACGCAGCGGGGATCGGGGGACCACCACAGAATGGGTTCGTCTTCGTTGTACCAGGGGAAGATGCCGCGCGAGTAGGCCGCCAGCAGCCGGCGCGGCGAGAGGTCGCCGCCGAACGCGAGCAAGCCGTTGGGCTCGGTCATGGCGCGGCCGGGATCGGGGAACTGCTCCGGTTTGGCTGCGTCGAGCAGGGGCAGGCGGATCATTGTTCGGCGTCGCGGCTGTGGGCGTATGGATTGTGCCGTAGCAAGTCTTCCGCGTAAGCGTCGATGCCTTCAGCTTCGCGCGCAAGCGCGGCGCGTACGGCGTTGCGGAAACCTTCGTCAGCCAGATAGTGACGGGAATGTGTGCGCACCGGCAGGAAACCGCGCGCCAGTTTGTGCTCGCCCTGGGCGCCGGGTTCGAAGCGTTGCAGTCCATGGCGGATCGCATGTTCGATACCCTGGTAGTAGCACAGCTCGAAATGCAGGCCGGGCACCTCGATATGGCTGCCCCAATAGCGCCCGTACAGCGCCTCGCGGCTTTGCAGGAACAGTGCCATGGCGACCAGGGTGTCGCCATCCCAGGCCAGAGCGACATGCGCGACCTCGCCCAGGCTCCGTCCCAGCTCGGCGAAGAAGGCCGGCGTGAGGGCGGGATGATTGCCTTTGGCGTCGAAGGTGCTCGTATAAAGGTGGTGCACGTCATGCCACTGGCCGCCGCTCAGCGTGTTGCCGCGCCGCCATTCAATGCGCAGACCGCTGCGCGCCACTTGTGCGCGTTCATGGCGGATGTTTTTGCGCTTCTTGTGATTCAGCGTGGCGAGGAAGTCGTCGAAGTGCGTGTAGCCGCGATTCGGCCAGTGGAATTGGATATCCGAACGCGACAGCCATTCCGACCCGAACGCGGGCAAGTCCGCTGCATCGAGAAAGTTGGCGTGCGCCGAAGACAGGCCGTGTCGCTCAACCAGCGCCTGCATCGCCCCCACCAAAGCCTGTCGCCGTTGCGGTGCCGACGGATGGTTTCCCGCCAGCAGCCGCGCTCCGGGTACGGGCGAATAGGGCACGGCATTGAGCAGCTTGGGGTAGTAATCGCCGCCCGCACGTTCCCAGGCGCTGGCCCAGCTCCAGTCGAAAACGAATTCGCCGTGTGAGTTGCCTTTCAGGTAGAGCGGTGCGGCGGCGATGAGCGCATCGTTCTCGTACAGGCCGAGATGATGCGGTCGCCAGCCCCAGTCCTCCTGGATACAGTCGGTGGATTCCAGCGCGGCGAGAAAGGCGTGGGAGAGGAAGGGGTTGTCGTCGGTGCGTAACGCATCCCACGCGGCGGCGGGCAGTTCGGCGATGCGGGCGTGGACGCGGGCTTCGATCACGGGGTCGACAACCGATGGATGCGGTTGCCGGGCGTCATTTAAGGATGCTCTTATCTATTCCACGTACCCGGCATGACGTCCAGAAGGCCCGCAGGGTGTGTTGCGTGGCGCAGGGCAGACTGGCCGTCTGTTCAAGCCGCGCGGCGCAGCCTGCGGGCCTTCTGGACGTCACCCCATCCTTCATATTCAACACGTGGGGGCCGCCCTGTATGCGCGCAGCGCTTCGCCCCAGCGTCTCGGCAGACAGCCAGTCTGCCTTCGCCGCTGCGACAAACCGCTGCGCGCATACAGGGCGGTGACGGGTGCGTGGAATAGATAAGAGCATCCTTAATGCACCGCCGGCAGGCGTGCGGCCAATCGTTCGATGAAGGCGTCCGGTTTGCCGTAGTCGTGGTGGTGCGCCAACACCTGCCGTTTGCCATTCACTTCCAGCACGAGGGTGGGGAAGCCTTGGCCGCCCACTTCTTCCAGCAGGCGACGGCTGGCCTGCACATGCTCGATCACCTGGGCGCTCTGCGCCTTGGCGAAGGCGGTGGCGAAGCGGGTGCCGTCCAGGCCAATCTCCTCGGCCAGCTCGCTCAGCACCTCGGCTTCGACCACGCGCAGACCGCGCTGGTAATGCGCGTTCTGGATCGCCACCAGCATGGGGTAGGCCTTGGCCTCATCGATCGCCTCCGCCGCCAGCACGGCGGTGATCGGCGGCAGCGAGTACAGCACGGTGCCTTGCTCTGCCAGCAGGCCTTCCAGATAAGCCTTGCCGAACGGCTGGCCGCTGAGCTGGCCGATGCGCTGATCAGAATGCACGATGTGCTCGGCCAGCTGCGGATCCAACGTGCGCGGTTCGCCGAACAGACCGCCGCCGTGCAACTGCAAGGCCAGGCGGCCGCCGAATTTCTCGACGGCCGCGCTCACTAGCGGCTGGGCGGCATAGCACCAGCCGCACAGCGGGTCATGGATGTAATGAAGAGTGGCGTGCATCAGCCCGCCGGGGTCTGCTGGTCCAGCCAGCGTTCGGCATCCAGCGCGGCCATGCAACCGAAGCCGGCCGAGGTCACCGCCTGGCGATAGACGTGGTCGGCCACGTCGCCCGCGGCGAACACGCCGGGTACCGAGGTCATGGTGGCCATACCCTTCTGGCCGCTCTGGATCTTCAGGTAGCCGTCGTGCATTTCCAGCTGGCCTTCGAAGATGCCGGTGTTCGGGGTATGGCCGATGGCGACAAAGAAGCCGGTGGCCTGGATGTCGCGGGTGGCGCCGCTGTTGACGTCCTTCACGCGGACACCGGTGACACCGGTTTGGTCGCCCAGCACTTCGTCGACGGCATGGTTCCACACCAGCTCGATCTTGCCGTGGGCGGCCTTCTCGAACAGCTTGTCCTGCATGATCTTTTCGGCGCGGAGCTTGTCGCGGCGATGCACCAGGGTGACCTTGCTGCAGATGTTGGACAGGTACAGCGCCTCTTCGACGGCGGTATTGCCGCCGCCCACCACCACCACTTCCTGCTCGCGGAAGAAGAAACCATCGCAGGTGGCGCAGGCCGACACGCCCTTGCCCTTGAAATGCTCCTCGCTGGCAATGCCCAGATACTTGGCGGTGGCGCCGGTGGTGATGATCAGCGCGTCGCAGGTGTACTCGCCGGAGTCGCCCTTGAGGCGGAACGGGCGCTGTTTCAGGTCCACCCTATGTATATGGTCGAACACCATCTCGGTATGGAAACGCTCGGCGTGCTCCGCCATGCGCTGCATCAGCGCCGGACCCTGCAGGCCTTCCACGTCGCCCGGCCAGTTGTCCACATCCGTGGTGGTCATTAATTGACCACCCTGCTGCAAGCCGGTGATCAACGTCGGCTTCAGGTTGGCGCGTGCGGCGTACACAGCGGCCGTGTAACCGGCAGGGCCCGAGCCCAGGATCAGCAGGCGGCTATGTTTGGTGGTGCTCATGGTTATAATCCTTCGCGTTTGCTAGCAGCTTGATTCGTTATTCGCTCCGGCCCTTACAGCTGTTTCCTCATGCCGGTTCAAGGCACGGGGATGAGGCCTCCGAATCCGCAAGCATGGGGAAGACGTGCGACCGATTCAAGGCGCAGGCAACGGCGGCCTGGTTCATTCGGCGCTCAAGGGCATGCCTTGAGGATAGTCAGCCCACCACGCCGCGCCGCCTGACGAAGCACGTCGAGGGGTGAACGCGAAGCATGTCTGGGAGTGAGCACGGGGTTCTGGCTTTTGCCCCTGCGACGAAGTAGAAGCAGGTTTGGTTTTTATCCCGAGGAAAAGGAATACGGTGGCGCGTAGCGCGAATGTCAAGAAAGAAAAAGAACGCAGTGGCCTCAGCGAGGAGCTGAAGCGCCGTCTGCGTGAAGCGGGCGCGTTGCTGTTGCTGCCGCTCGCCCTGTACCTGCTGGTTTGCCTGTTCAGCTACAACGATCAGGACCCCAGCTGGGGCCATGCCAGCACAGTGGAGCATGCGCGCAACTTCGGCGGCGAAGTGGGCGCGAACATCGCCAACTTGCTGCGCTACATCTTCGGGCTGGTCTCTTACTGTTTTCCGTTGCTGCTGCTGATCCTGGGCGTGCAAGTGCTGCGCCATCGCGGCATACGTACCGTGCAGCCGTGGGAGCCGTCGCTGCGGCTGATCGGTTTCGTGTTCTTCTTCATCACGGCACCGGCGCTGCTGTATCTCAATTTTCATGATGAGCCGATCCTGCCCCAGGGCGTGGGCGGCATCATCGGCATGTGGGTGGGCAGTGGCCTGCTGCATGCGTTTGGCGACAAGGGTGCGCCGTTGCTGTTGCTGGCAACCTTCCTGGTGGCGGTGACGCTGGCCACCGGCTTGTCGTGGTTCAAATTGATGGACCTGACCGGGCAGGGCGTGCTGAAGCTCGGCCACTGGTTCGGCGGCAAGCTGCGCCAGGCACCGGAAGTGCTGGCCGCGCGCCAGGCGCGTGCCGAGCGCGAGGTGGTCAAGAAGACCGATGCGATCAAGCAAGCCAAGCGCGAACCGGTGCGTATCGAGGCGCCACCGCCGCCGGTGGTGAAGAGCGAGCGCGCCAAGGTCGAGACGCAGATCCCGCTGTTCACCGGTGCCTCCTCGCCGGGCGAACTGCCGCCGCTGTCGCTGCTGGACGAAGCGTCGCCGCAGGGGCCGGGCTACTCCGAAGAAACGCTCGAGGTGTTGTCGCGCCAGGTCGAGCTGAAGCTCAAGGACTTCAAGATCGAAGCCAAGGTGGTCGGCGTCTATCCAGGCCCGGTCATCACCCGCTTCGAGCTGGAGCCGGCCGCCGGTGTGCGTGGTTCGCAGGTGTCGAGCCTGGACAAGGACATTGCGCGCGGCCTGTCCGTGGTCAGCGTGCGCGTGGTCGACGTGATCCCCGGCAAGAACGTGATCGGCCTGGAAATCCCCAATACCAAGAAGCAGATCGTCTATCTCTCCGAGATTCTGCGTTCCGACAAATACGACCAGCTGAAGTCGCCGCTGGCGCTGGCGCTGGGCAAGGACATCGCCGGGCGTCCGTCCGTGGCCGATCTCGCCAAGATGCCGCACTTGCTGGTGGCCGGTACCACCGGCTCGGGCAAGTCCGTCGCGGTCAACGCGATGGTGCTGAGCCTGCTGTACAAGTCCAGCGCGAAAGACGTACGCATGATCATGATCGACCCGAAGATGCTGGAACTCTCGGTCTACGAGGGCATCCCGCATCTGCTGGCGCCGGTGGTCACTGACATGAAGGAGGCCGCCAACGCATTGCGCTGGTGCGTCGCCGAGATGGAGCGCCGCTACAAGCTGATGGCTGCAGTGGGCGTGCGCAACCTGGCCGGTTTCAACAAGAAGGTGCGCGACGCCGAGAACGCCGGCCAGCCGCTGCTGGATCCGTTGTTCCGCCCGAACCCCGAGATGCCGAACCTGGCGGCCGAACCGCTGGAGCCGCTGCCGTACATCGTGGTCATCATCGACGAATTCGCCGACATGATGATGATCGTCGGCAAGAAGGTCGAAGAACTGATCGCCCGCCTGGCGCAGAAGGCGCGCGCCGCTGGCGTGCATCTGGTGCTGGCGACGCAGCGTCCGTCGGTGGACGTGATCACCGGTCTGATCAAAGCCAACATCCCGACACGTATCGCGTTCCAGGTGTCCAGCAAGATCGACTCGCGCACGATCCTCGACCAGAGCGGTGCGGAAACCCTGCTCGGCCACGGCGACATGCTGTACCTGCCGCCCGGCACCGCCACGCCGGAGCGCGTGCACGGCGCTTTTGTGGACGACCATGAGGTGCATAACGTGGTGAACTGGCTCAAGGCCCAGGGTTCGCCGCAATACATCGAAGGCGTGCTGGAAGAGGTGCAGGCCACTAGCGACGGCAAGTTCATCAACGACGCCGGTTTGCCGCAGGACGGCGAAGAAGGCGGCGATGCCGAGGCGCAGCTATACGACAAGGCAGTCCGCATTGTTACCGAGTCGCGCCGCGCATCGATCTCTGGCGTGCAGCGTCATTTGCGCATCGGCTACAACCGCGCGGCGCGGCTGATTGAACAGATGGAGCAGGATGGGGTGGTGAGTGCGCCTCAGCACAACGGCAATCGGGAAGTGCTGGCACCGCCGCCGCCGAAGAATTGAGGTTTGTTTCGGAGAGAGGTTTAGGCAAGGGCCTACCCCCTGCCAGCCTCCCCCTGTCCCACGGGACTGGCTTCGCGTCGCAAGCAAGGGGAGGGGCTAAAAGCTTGCGACGCCGTGCTCCCTCCCTTGCTTGCAGGGGAGGGCTGGGGAGGGGTAAGCCCTTGCGACACCGCTACATCACAGCCATCCATTAAGCGACCCCCGCGCAAACTTCGCCACCATCGCGGATACAAAACAGGGAACCCCATGAACCGCTTCATCGCTTTCACCGCCGCCGTCGCGCTGTCGCTGTGCGCCACCGCCCAGGCTGCCACCGGCCCAGCCCGCACGCGCCTCGACGCCTTCGCCACCGGTCTGCATTCGCTCACCGGCAAGTTCACCCAGACGCTGACCGATGCCACTGGCCGCGCCGGCAAGAGCAGCTCCGGCACGCTGGCGCTGGAAGCGCCGCGCCAGTTCCGCTGGGACACCACCGCGCCGTATAAGCAGACCATCGTCGCCGACGGTAGCCGCGTGTGGTTGTATGACCCCGACCTGGAGCAGGTGACGGTGCGCGTGCAGAGCACCGAAGAAGCGCACAGTCCGCTGACCGTGCTGACCGACCTCAAGCAGATGGACCACGACTTCAAAGTGGTGGAGCAGGGTGAGCACGATGGCCTGGCCTGGCTGCGCCTCACCTCCACCGGCAAGGACCCGCAGTTCGATTATGCGGACCTTGGTTTCGACGCCAACGGTCTGGCGCGCATGACCTTCCGCGACCAGCTCGGCGCCGTCACCGACATCCGTTTCTCCGGCTGGCAGCGCAACACATCGATTCCGCCGGCCACCTTCAACTTCGTGCCGCCGAAGGGCGCCGACGTGATCGGCGACGCACCGGTCATCACCACCCAGCCGATCAAGGACTGATTCGCCGCCGTGCTGCGCCAACTGCCGCGCTGGGCATGGATCGGCGGAGGCCTGCTGGCCTTCATTGCCGGCATGATCAACGCAGTCGGCTTCATGGGTTTTCGCCATCAGGCGATTACCCACCTCACCGGCACCACCACGTTGCTGGGTGCTGCGATCGCCGAGGGTGACCACGGCGAGATGCTGCACTGGGCGCTGGCGATCGTCGCCTTTCTGGTTGGCGCAGTGCTAAGCGGCTTCATCGTGCAGCAGCACACCTTGAAGCTCGGACGCCGTTATGGCGTCGCGTTGATGGTGGAGTCGGCCTTGCTGTTCGCCGCCGTGCCGTTGATCCACAACGGCAACGATATCGGCCTGTATTTCGCCTCCGTGGCCTGCGGCCTGCAGAACGCCATGGCCAGCACGTATAGCGGCACGACGTTCCGCACCACACACCTCTCGGGGATCTTCACCGACCTGGGCATCTACCTCGGTCAGCGCATGCGCGGGCTGGAGGTGGACATGTTGCGTATCCATGTCTGCCTGGTGGTGGCCGGCAGTTTCCTTGCCGGTAGCGTGGTGGGCGCACTGGTGTTCGGTGTGCTGGCCGAGCGCACGCTACTGATTCCCGCTGTGCTGACAGGACTGGTCGGCATGGCTTACGCCATGTATCGCCATCGTCATCTGACATAAGGCGTTATACGCCATTGACGCATGCGTCAGTGGCGCAGTACGCTGTCGTCGGAAAAGAAGAGGAGGGACGGAGCTCCCATGGTGATCATCGAAACTGAGATCTTCACTCAGCTTGTCACCGACTTGATGGACGACGATGAGTACGCTCAATTGCAACGCTTCCTCGCGAGGAACCCGAAAGCAGGCGACGTAATTCAAGGCACAGGCGGTCTACGAAAGGTTCGCTGGAAGTCGCACGGCAAGGGAAAGCGCGGAGGCACGCGAATCATTTACTACCACGCCGATGCGCTTCATCAACTGAGAATGCTACTGATCTACGAGAAAGGTGCGATAAAAGACCTGACGGAAGACCAGAAAAAGACATTGAAGAAACTCATCGATACCTGGGATTGATGTCCAGGTATCGAGACGAATCCCGTACCTACCCGGGAAAGGCAGGGTTGCACATATGAAGAATGATCTCTTTAACAAACTGTTGAAGAGTGTGGAGCAAATGGGCGAAATCACGCGTGGTGATCGTGCACCTTCGCGCGAGTTCTATATCGAGCCCGAAGACATCAAGGAAATCAGAACGAAGATTGGCCTGTCACAACCGAAGTTCGCGTTTCTCATGCAGGTCGAAGTCAGCACACTGCGTAACTGGGAACAGGGACGCCGCGTTCCTACCGGGCCGGCCAAAGCCCTGCTCAAGGCCATTAAAAACGACCCGGAACATGTGTTGGCCGCGTTGGCGGACTGATCCAGTCATGAACGTCAAACGCATGGAAGAGACCCAAACCCCGCTCCGGCGGGGTTTTTCGGTCACGTGGTTGCGGTAGGGCAGGACGCTGGGATTCATTTTGTTCATCCCAGCCTGGGTATTCCCGTTCCTATCAAAAGATCATCGTCCGACACCCATACAATCGTTCGGCCTCAAGCCCCGCCTCGCGACAGCGGGCGACGAACCGATCGGATTCGACGATCTGTTTGCTTTCGGGGGTGTATTGCAAGCCGGCGACGAAGCGTAGCCAGGGTTCCTGCCCCATGGCGTAGACGTAAGCCTGTTTGCACTTGAATTCCTCGACGATCATCCATGCGTGTTCGCTGTTGGAACCGGACAGGCGGCGCGAGTCGTCGTCTTTACGGTTGATCGGGTTGCTCAGGTACGGGCCGTACAGCCAGCTCAGCGGGGCGCCGTCGCATTCCATGCCGATGAACAGGTGATCCACGCGGCCGAGCTGTTGGGCGATACGCCGGTACAGCATGCGGTCCTTGCAATCGGAGTCGGCCAGGAACAGAAACTTGCGGCCTTTCAGTTCCACGCACAGGCCGTGTTTGCTGGCAATGCTCAAGTCGGCATGTTCGCCGTAGAAGGGCAGGCTGGTGATCCAGCCGCCGGGCAGCTGGATGCGGTCCATCGGGTCCATCACCTGCACGTTGGCGTGGCCGATGCTGCGCAGGGCCAGCTTCATCGACGGGTCGGCGAGGCTGTGCGGGTTGTTGCGTGGCACCAGGATCGTGCCGATGCGGTTGCGCAGTTGCAGCAGCACTTCGACGCTGAAGTGGTCCTGGTGATTGTGGGTGAGGAACACGTAGTCGATGCGGTCGGGCAGGTCGTGGAAGGTCAGGCGGCCTTCGCCGTCGTCGTGGTCCCAGGTCAGGAACGGGTCGACCAGCACGGAGACGTCCGCGCTCTGGATCAACACGCAAGCGTGGCCGAAGTAGCGCACGCGCACTTCGTCGCCGTGGTACTCGGGTGCGTTGCGTGGCGGTGGCGTGGTGCTGAAGTAACCGCGCAGGCGCGCACGCTCGGCGTCGTCGTGAATGCCCAGGGCATCGGTCATGTGCTGGAAGGGCACGGGCGCAATGCGGCTGGCCGAAATCAGGTCGAAGCGTTCATCGGCGAACGGCAAGGGCATGATCATCCGCTCCTCCGATGCGAGGCGCGGTGTGTTGATGAAGAAGTTGCGCGCGTGGTCGCGGGTGCGCGACCACGCGATTTCCTGCGCCGAGGCAACCGGCAATTCGCCGTGGCTGATCAACTCCTCCAGCACACGCAGCGACGGATGGTTGTTCAAGTCGTAGCTTGCTTCGACGAAACCGGCCAGGGAGGCGGGCAGGTTGTCGTACAGGTGGTCGAGGCTGAAGCCGCTTTCGCTTTTATGCAGCTGGCGATCGAGCTTGAGCAGGTCTTCGGCGAAACCGAGCAGGCCGGCGCCGCGCTGCATGATGTCCTGCAACAGCGCGCGCACGTTGCCAACGTCGCGCTGACTCAACTCCAGAAACGCACCGCCTAGCATCTTCGGGTTCTTCGACGCCGCTTCGTGCACGCCGGGATTGGCAATGAACGACTTGAGCATCGGCAGGTGACGGAAGGCCAGGTTCAGCGCCTGCTGCACCGGTGACACCAGATGGCCCCACGCGTACCAGCGGAAGGCGAGCGGCTCGATCTTGGTGTCGCTGGCGAGAAAGACCTCTTCGGTGGCGTCGATGGTGCTCATGCACTCTCCGTAGTGATGATGGGCGTGTGTGATCGTTGGGTGGGCGTTCGAGTCTTCATTCGTCCAAATCTCAACCTACGTGCGCACAGTCAGCCGCTCGTTCAGTACGCGGCCGATCGGTGCGCGTGCGTGTGGGTCGAGCATGCCGTAGTGGTCGGCATGGATGTCGTGGACTTCGATATCGCCGCTGACATGCGACGCCCACGCGTTCACCGACGGCGGCGACAGCGGCTCGGGCACGATGGCGGCGCGGAAGAACAACACATCTCCCTGATACGGCTGCGGCTGGAACGTGCGCGCCAGATCGACGCTGTGTTCGAGCGATTGCAGCATGTGGGCGATGGTTTGCGCATCGCCGTCCGACAGGCTGCCCTCCGCACGCAGGCGCTGCAGCAGCTGAGGGTCCATACTCTGCTCGGATGAGGGCGGGGCGTCTACGCCGAAGCTGGCGAGAATATTGGCGAGCGCCGCCTGTTCGAGCGCCTGCACCTGCACCGCGGCCATCGCCGACTCCGGTGGAGCGATAGGTCGCGGATAAGCGTCGATCAGCGCAAGCAGCGCGACCTGTTCGCCGGCGGCTTGCAAGCGGGTGGCGATCGCATGCGCCATCAGGCCACCTATCGACCAACCGAGCAGCCGATAGGGCCCCTGCGGCTGCACTCGGCGAATCTGCTCGAGGTGGTACGACGCGATGTCCTCGAGCGTGGTCTCTTCGCCCTGTAGCTGGTCCAGCTCCGGCGCGTGCAGTCCGTAGATCGGGCAGCTGGCGTCGATATGGCTGACCAAGCCGGCGTAGCACCACGACAGGTTGCCGGCGGGCGGCAGGCAGAACAGCGGCGGGCGCGAGCCACTGACACGCAGTGGCAGCAGCGTCTTCAAGTGACGCGATGCGCCGAAGCGGCCCAATGACGCGGCCAGTTCAGCCACAGTCGGCGACTCGTACAGCACGCGAATCGGCACCTTGGCGCCCAAGGTGGCGGTGATGCGGCTGATCAGCCGCAGCGCGCGCAGCGAGTCGCCGCCGAGATCGAAAAAGCTGTCGTCGATGCCGACCCGCTCCCAACCCAAGGCCTCGGCGAACAAACCGGCAAGGGTTTCTTCCTGCGGCGTGCGTGGCGCCCGGCTGCTGCGCGAGACGACATCCGGCGCGGGCAGCGCCTTGTGGTCGAGTTTGCCGTTGGCGGTGAGCGGGAGTTCGGGCAAGACCACGATCGCCGTGGGTAGCATGTAGTCCGGCAGCTGCGTGGCAAGCGTGTAACGCCAGGCCGCTGGATCGGCGGTCTGCTCCGATTCCGCGACGACATAGGCGACCAGCTGCTTGTGACCGCTGCGATCTTCGCGTGCGATGACCGCGGCCTGGGCGACGCCCGGCAGACGCTGCAGCACCGCTGCGATCTCGCCCGGTTCGACGCGGAAGCCGCGGATCTTCAACTGCTGATCGCTGCGGCCGACAAAGTCGAGCTGACCGTCGTCGCGCCAGCGCGCCAGATCGCCGGTGCGATACATGCGGCTGCCCGGTTCGCCGAAGGGGTTGGCGAGGAAGCGTTCGGCAGTGAGCGCGGCGCGCTTGAAATAGCCGCGTGCCAAGCCTGCGCCGGCGATATACAACTCGCCGACGACACCCGCCGGTACCGGTTGCAGCGTCGCGTCCAGCACATGGAGCTGGGTGTTCCAGATCGGCCGCCCGATGGGCGCGGCGGCGCCATCGGCATCCTGAGGTGGCGGGCACGGGTAGGACGAAATCTGAATCGTCGTTTCGGTGGGGCCGTACAAATTGACCGCCGGCGCGTGCCAGCGCTGGGCGACCTTTTGTGCCAGTTCCGTCGGCAACGCCTCCCCTCCGACGAAGATCCGGCGGAATGGAGGCTCCGCCTCGATGCTCAACAAGGACGGCAGCATCGAGGGAACCCACTGCGCGATGGTGGTGCGATGACGCTCGCAATAAGCCAGGGTGCCTTCGAGATCGTGTTTCAGATGATCCGGCAGCAGATACAGCGTGGCGCCGTTGAGCAACGGCATCCAGATTTCCCACTCAGCCGCGTCGAAACTGACCGAGGTACGCGCCAGCACTCGATCGTCCGCGCTGCATGGATAGCTGGCCTGCATCCAGAGCATGTGATTGACCAGGCTGGCCTGGGTGACCATCACGCCTTTGGGCGTGCCGGTGGATCCGGAGGTGTAGATCACATAGGCCGGATGCTGCATACGCAGCGGCTGGATGCGCTGGGCATCGGTCGGGTCGCCCGGGTCCGTGTCATCGGCAGGCAGATCGTCCAGCAGCAGGGTCGGAACGGGGGACGGCGGCAGCGCGGCACTGTCCTCGCGGGTACACAGCAGCAGTGACGGCTGTGCGTCAGTCAGCATGTAAGCCAGGCGCTCGGCGGGATAGTTCGGGTCCAGCGGCACATAGGCGGCGCCGGCCTTCAACACCGCCAGCAGGGCGACGATCAGCGTGGGCGAGCGCGAGAGGGCGATCGCGACGCGGCATTCGGGGCCGATCCCCGCGGCGATCAGGCGATGCGCCAAGCGGTTGGCCTGGGTGTTGAGCTGGCGGTAGCTCAGTGGCGTGTGGGCGCCGACCACGGCCGGCGCATCGGGCGTACCGGCGGCCTGTCGCTCGAACATGGCGGCGAGCGGTTCGGCCTGCACGCCGCGTGCGGTGGCATTCCCATCGGCCAGCCGCCGGCGTTCGGCGGCGTCGAGCAGATCCAGGCGTGGCACCGGTTGCTCGGCATCGGCGGCCATCGCCTGCAAGACCTGGCCATAGCAGCGCGCATAGCGTTGCAGGGTTGGCAGGTCATAGACGCCAGCGTGCCCGGCGAGAAAGCCCGTCACGCCGTCCGCACTCGGCTGGAAGTTCACCTGCAAGGGGAAGCTGTTGTCGCCGTTGCCGCCGTTGTCGCTGACTCGTTCGCCGAGATCGCCCAAGGCGTCGTAGGCGTGGAAGTGGGTGTAGTTGAACAGCACCTTGAGGAAGCCACGCTCGCCGATGTCGTCCATGATGCGCGACAGCGGATAACGGCGGTGCGGCAGCAGCTGGCGTTCCCCCTCCATCACGCGGCGGATCAATCGGGTCCAGCTCTCGGCGCCGATACGCAGGCGGAACGGCAGGGAGTTGAGGAACAGGCCGATCAGGTTCTCGCCATCGGTCACTTCGGGGCGCCCGTTGGTCACCAGGGCGGTGGTCGCATCGCGGTGGCCGGTGAGCATGCTGAGCGCCGCCATGTGGGCCGCCAGCAGCACGGACTTCAGCGGCGTCTGGAGGCGGCCGGCGAGTGCGACCAAGGCGGCGCCGGTGGCGGGGGCGAGCGGGATGGGCACTTCGCCCGTAGCGACCGAACTGGCGGCCTGCACCGGCGCGGCGCCATCGATGCTGGCGCGCAGGGGTTCTCGCGGCGTGAAACCGCGCAGCTGTTCGAGCCAATACGAGCGGCTCTCCGGCGCGTTCAACGCGGCGCGTTCCAGCGCGATGTAATCGCGGTAGCGGGCCGCCAGCGGTTCGCACGGCAGGGCATGGCCGTCCAGATGCGCCTGGTAGCGTCGCAGCAGCTCGGTGGTCAGGCTGGCATGGCTCCAGCCGTCGAAGATCGCATGGCTGAAACTGAGCGTGAGATGGAAGCGCGCCGGCTCGGCGCGATGCACGAACACACGCAGCAGCGGCGCCTGTTTGGCATCGAACGGCTGACTTGCCTCGTGCTTGAACCAGGGGGCGAGTTCGGCGCTCCACGCCGCCATGTCCTGGCCGCTCAGGTCGCTCAGGTGCAGCGGAATGGTCGCGGCGCGCTGAACCAGTTGCAGCGGTTCGCTATAGCGGTCGAAGTCGAAACCGGTGCGCAGGATCTCGTGCCGGCGGCTCAACGCGTCCAGCGTCGCGCGCATCGCGGCGTGGTCGAAGCGCTGTTGCACCCAGCAGCCGGAGACATCGTGATAGAGCGTGGAACCGGTCTCGTAGGCGTTGTGGAACAGCATGCCGGCTTGCAGATGGCCGAGCGGGTAAGCGTCTTCCACGCTGGCCGGAATGCGTTCACGGTCGGCGCTGCCGATCAGTGCGAAGGC
Organism: Dyella subtropica; assembly: GCF_026283965.1. Lineage (GTDB taxonomy): Bacteria > Pseudomonadota > Gammaproteobacteria > Xanthomonadales > Rhodanobacteraceae > Dyella_D > Dyella_D subtropica. The sequence goes on along the minus strand of NZ_JAPDPD010000001.1, from coordinate 59,510 downwards.
GCCTTCGAGGGGCATGCCGTCACGCCCGGCCACGCCGACGACGGTGGCGACCGCGGCCAGCGCGGCGACGCTCGGGTGCTCGAACAGCATGGCCAGCTCGAAGTCGATCCCCGCGCGTTGCGCGCGTGCCTTCAGTTGAATGGCACGAATCGAATCGCCACCCAGGTCGAAGAAGCCATCGTCGATGCCGACCCGCTCCAAGCCCAGCACCTCGGCGAACAACGCGGCCAACCTCTGTTCCTGTGGCGTGCTTGGCGCGCGACCGCCGGTCGGTTGGAAATCCGGTGCAGGCAGTGCCTTGCGATCGAGCTTGCCATTGACCGTCAGCGGCAGTCGCTCCAGCGGGACGATGGCTGCCGGCACCATGTAGTCCGGCAGGTATTCGCCCAGGCGCTGACGTGCGGTGGCGGCATCCCACGGCGCATCGGCGACGACGTAGGCAACCAGTTGCCGATGTCCGGGCTGGTCCTCGCGCATGATGGTGGCTGCTTGCGTCACACCGGGCAGCGCCAGTAGCGCGTGATCGATTTCGCCCAGTTCGATGCGGAAGCCGCGAATCTTCACCTGCTGATCCGCGCGTCCCAGGTATTCGAGCTGACCGTCCGCACGCCAGCGCGCCAGGTCGCCGCTGCGGTACATGCGCTGGCCGGGCACGAACGGGTCGGCCACGAAACGCTCGGCGGTCAGCCCCGGGCGGTGCAGGTAACCGCGCGCCAGGCCGGCGCCGGCCACATAGATTTCCGCGCACACGCCAGGCGACACCGGTTGCAGGTTGCCGTCCAGCAAATAGACGGCCAGATGGTCCAGCGCCGTGCCGATCAGGCTTCCTTCGTCCGCCTCCGCCAGCGAGCGGTCCAGCGCGAGATAGCTCACGTGCACCGTGGTCTCGGTAATGCCGTACATGTTCACCAGCAGTGGCGATTGCTCATCATGGCGCGCGTACCAGTCGCGCAGCCGCGCCAGGTCCAACGCCTCGCCACCAAAAATCACCCGGCGCAGAGCGAGCGGTGGCGCTGCCTCGCCGAGGTCGCGCTCGGCCTGCATCAAGGCATAGAACGCCGACGGCGTCTGGTTGAGCACGGTGATTCGTTCGCGCGCCAGCAGTTGGAGGAAGTCGGCCGGTGAGCGGCTGATCAGGTAGGGCACGATCACCAGGCGGCCACCGGCCAGCAGCGGTCCCCACAGCTCCCACACCGAGAAATCGAAGGCGTAGGAATGGAACAGCGTCCACACGTCCTCGGCGTCGAAACCGAACGGTCGCTCGGTGCTGTCCATCAACCGCAAGGCGTTGTGATGCGTCACCAGCACGCCCTTGGGTGTGCCGGTGGAGCCGGAGGTATAGATCACGTAAGCGGGGTGCTGCGGCTGCAGCGGACGCGCGCGACAGTTGTCGTCGGGATCGTCGTCGCGCGCCTGGGCAAGGGCTTGGTCGAGCGCCGCACTATCCAACGCCAGACATGTCATGTCCGCGGGGATCGCACCGGCCAACCGATCCAGCAAGCCGCTTTCGCCAAGCAAGGCGCGCGGCTGCGCATCGGTCAACGTGAAGGCCAGGCGTTCGACCGGATATTCCGGATCCAGCGGCAGATAGGCGGCGCCGGCCTTGAGCACCGCCAGCAGCGCAACCACCATCGTGGTGGAGCGCGGCAGCGCGAGCGCGACGCGATCTTCCGGGCCGATGCCGTGCGCCATCAGCACGTGCGCCAGCCGATTGGCCTGCCGGTTGAGTTCGGTGTAGCTCAGGCGCTCGTCGCCGCTGACCACGGCGATAGCGTCCGGATGCAACCGCAGCTGCCGCTCGAATCGTTGCGGCAGCGTCGCGCTGGTTTCGAGAAGCGCATCGATATCGGCGGCGACGAGCCGGGGCGCGCGCACCAGGTGCTGACGTTCTAACGCGTCGAGCAGGCCGAAGTGACGCACCGGCTGGCTCGCGTCTTCGGCCATCGCTTGCAACACCTGGCCGTAGCACCGCGCATAGCGTTCCAGCGTGCGCAGGTCGTAGTGAGTGCGATGCCCGATGATGTTGCCCTCGATACCGGAGGCGGAGGGGCTGAGCGTGACTTGCAGCGGAAAGCTGTTGTCGCCAGCGACGGCAGCGGAATCGAGCAACTGCTGCTGCAGTTCGCCCATCTGCCCGTAGACATGGAAGTTGGCATAGGTGAACAGTACCTTCAGAAAATCACGCCGGCCCAGGTCGCTCATGATCTTTGGCAGCGGATAGCGCCGGTGCGGCATCAGGTCGCGCTCGACGTTCATCACGCGCTGGATCAGCGCCTGCCAGCTTTCCCGCTGCAGGCGCAGGCGCAACGGCACCGAGTTGAGGAACAGGCCGATCATGCGCTCGCCGTCCTCGGTCTCCGGACGGCCGTTGGTGGCAACGCCTGTGGTCACGTCGTCGCGCCCGGTCACCATGCTCAGCGCGGCCAGATGGGCGGCCAGCATCACGGATTTCAACGGCGCCTTGATCCGCTGCGCCAGTTCGGTCAGGGCGTGGGCGGTGGCCGGCTCGACCGGAATGGGCACTTCCAGCTGCATGGTTTCGGCCGGGTCCGCGGCCACGGTGCCACTCGCCGAGCGCGAGGTGTCGCGCAGCGGCTCGGTCAACTCGAAGCCGGCGAACATGTCCTGCCAGAACAAGCGGCTCTCGTCGCTGCGCAGCGCGGCGCGTTCCAGCGCGATGTAATCGCGGTAGTGCGTGACGAGGGCTTCCGGCTCAAAATCGCGGCCGTCCAGTTTTGCGCCGCCGTCCAGTTTTGCGTTGTATCGCTGCACCAGTTCGGTGACCAGGCTGGCGTCGCTCCAGCCGTCCATCACCGCGTGGTTGAAGCTCAGCGAGATATGGAAGTGCGCGTCGCTGAGGCGATGCGCGAACACGCGTAGCAGCGACGGGCGCGAGCAATCGAAGGGGCTGCGCGTTTCGGCCAGGCACCACTGCTCGTAGGCCGCGCCGCGCGCCGGCTCGGGCAGCGGGCGCAGGTCGTGGACGGTCAGCGGAATCTCGGCATGCCGATGCACCAGCTGCATGGGCGTGCTGTAGTTCTTCAAGTCGTAGCTGGTGCGCAGCACCTCATGCCGCGCGGCCAGTTCGGCCAGCACCTGGCGCAATGCATCTTCGGCGAAAGGCAACCGCACCGTGGCGCGGAACACGACGTGATAGAGCGTGGATGCGTCCGCCAGATCGCTGTGGAACAGCATGCCGGCTTGCAGATGGCTGAGCGGGTAGGCGTCTTCCACCTCTGCCGGGATGCGCTCGCGATCGGCGCCGTCGATCAGCGCGAAAGCGCCCTCGACATGCCCGGCGTCACGCCCGGCCGCGGTGGCGACGGCAGCCAGCGCGGCCACGGTCTGGTGATCGAACAACGCGGCCAGTTCGAAGCCGATGCCGGCCCGCTGCGCGCGCGCCTTCAGCTGGATGGCCCGGATCGAATCGCCGCCCAGGTCGAAGAAGCTGTCGTCGATGCCGACGCGCTCCAGGCCCAGTACCTCGGCAAACAAGCTCGCCAAAGTCTGTTCCTGCGGTGTGCTCGCTTCGCGCTGGCCACGTGGGCTGAAGTCCGGCACGGGCAGCGCACGGGTGTCGAGCTTGCCGTTGACCGTCAGCGGCAGGGCATCGAGCAGCACGACCGCGCTGGGCACCATGTACTCAGGCAGGCGGGCGGACAGGGCGAGGCGCAAGGCGGCGGGTTCCGGCGTGTGGCCGGCTGCACAGACCACGTAGCCGACCAGTTGCTTGTGGCCGGGGCGGTCTTCGCGCGCGATCACCGCGGCATGCTGCACGGAAGGCAGCTCGCGCAGCGCGGCTTCGATCTCGCCCAGCTCGATGCGGAAACCGCGGATCTTCACTTGGTGATCGCTGCGGCCGACGAAGTCGAGCACGCCGTCCGCGCGCCAACGCACCAGATCACCGGTGCGGTACATGCGGCTGCCCGGCGTACCGTAGGGATTGGCGACGAAGCGTTCCGCGCTCAGAGCCGGGCGCTGCAAATAGCCGCGCGCCAGGCCGCTGCCGGCGATATACAGCTCACCGGGCACGCCGACCGGCACAGGCCGCAGCGCGGCATCCAGGACGTAGGCTTGGGTGTTGTCCATCGGTGCGCCGATGGGCACGCTCGCGCCGACGCGGAACGGCGCGCGCATGGGATAACAGGTCACGAAGGTGGTGGTTTCGGTGGGGCCGTAAACGTGCACCACCTGGGTCTGCGGGCAGCGGTCCAGCACCTGCTGAAAATCGCGCGGCGATGCGGCTTCGCCGCCGCTCCATACCGTGCGCACGTTCGCGAAGCATTGCGGTTGTTCGTCGGCCAGCAAGCGGAACAAAGCGGTGGTGAGGAACAGCGCGCTGACGTGCTGCTGCGTTATGACCTCGGCGAGCACCTGGGTGTCGGTCTTGCCCGGCGGCGCGATAACGATCTGGTTGCCACTGAGCAGCGGCGCCCAAATCTCGTACGTGCTGGCATCGAACACCTGCGGCGAGTGCATCAGCACGCGCTGCTGGCTGCCGTCGCCCCAGCGCCGGTCCAGGGCCAGCTCGACCACATTGCGCTGGGTGACGGCGATGCCCTTGGGCGTGCCGGTGGAGCCGGAGGTGTAGATCACATAGGCCAGGTGATCCGGCTGGGTGGTATGTGCGGGCGCGCTGTCGGGTTGCTGCGCGATCGCGTCGCGGTCGGCGTCGAGCAGCGTCTGGACGCCCCAGTGCGTAGGCAGGCGATCGACCAGCGACTCCTGGGTGACCAGCACCGGAGCCATGCTCTCGTTGAGCATGTGGACCAGCCGTTCGGCGGGATAGTCCGGGTCCAGCGGCAGGTAAGCGGCACCGGCTTTGAGAATGCCCAGGGTGGCGATCAGCAGTTCGAACGAGCGCTCCACGCACAGGCCGACCAGCACATCCGCTCCAACGCCGAGTTCCTGCAAGTGATGGGCGAGTTGGTTGGCGCGGCGGTCGAGTTCGCGATAGCTGAGCGTATGCGTGCCGGCCACGGCGGCGATGGCGTCGGGTGTGCGTGCGGCCTGTGCCGAGAACAGCTCGGGCAGCGGGGCGAGCGAGAGAGGATGCGCCGTGGCATTCCGGTCGACCAGCAGTTGCTGGCGCTCGTCGGCGGCGAGCAGGTCGGCCTCACCGATAGGCCGGCCGGGATGTTCGGCGACGAAGGCGATCAGCCGCTGCAGGTGATCAACGAAGCGCTGCGCCGTCGCGGGATCGTACAGATCGGTGGCGTATTCCAGGCCGCCGGTGAGGCCAGCGGGCGCGCCCGCGCCATCGGTTTCCTCGACGAACTGGAACAGCAGGTCATATTTGGCGGAATCGCTATCCGCGTACCGCCAGCTCACGTCGAGTCCCGGGAAAGTGGGCGAGGTGCCGGCGCTGCTGTCGCGAGCATTGTTGTCGAGGACGCTGTTGTCGAGGAGCAGCGCGATCTGAAACAGCGGATGCTGCGCCTGGGTGCGCGTTGGCTTGACGAGATCGACGATGCGTTCGAACGGCACGTCCTGGTGACTGAAGGCGGCCAGATCGGTGGCGCGCACGCGGCGGATCAGTTCGCGGAAGCTGGGGTGGCCCGAGGTGTCCGTGCGCAGCACCAGCAGATTGACGAAGAAGCCGACCAGGGCATCCAGCGCTTCGTCCTGGCGGCCGGCCATGGAGGTGCCGATCGGCAGGTCGTCGCCCGCGCCGTGCAGCGAGAGCAGTGCGGCCAAGGCGGCATGCAGCACCATGAACAGGCTGGAGCGGGTTTCCTGGGCCAACGCATGCAGCTGCCGATGCGTGGCCGCCGGAATCCGGAAATCGATGATGGCGCCACGATGGCTGGCGTGGGACGGCCTGGGTCGATCGGTGGGCAGATTGAGCCGTTCGGGCAGGCCGGCCAGCGCCTGCTTCCAATAGGCAAGCTGTGTAGCGGCATCGCTGTCGGGATCGTTCTCCTGCGCCAGCCATTCGCGCTGCCACAGGCTGTAATCCGCGTATTGCACGGGCAATGACTTCCACGCGGGCAGCTGTTGCTTCGCGCGCGCGGCATAGGCCAGGGCGAGGTCGCGCAGCAGCGGCGCCAGCGACCAGGCGTCGCTGGCGATGTGGTGCATCACCAGCAGCAGCGAGTGGTGCGTGGCGCCGAGCTTGAACAGCGTCGCGCGAATGGGAATTTCGCGGGCCAGGTCGAAGGGATAGGCCGACGCCCGCTTTACCTCGGCCGCGAGCCCGGCGTCATCGGTCTCGCGATGCTCGAAGAAAACGTCAGCAGCATCCGCGGCACGGACGATCTGCTGGCCGACACCCTCGGCTGCGTCGAACACGGTGCGCAGGCTTTCGTGGCGGGCGACGACGTCACTCAAGGCCGCGTGCAGCGCAGGGAGATCCAGTTCGCCGCGCAGGTCGAGCAGCACTGGGATATTGAAGAGCGCATTCGGTCCCTGCAGTTGTTGCATGAACCAGAGGCGTTGTTGGGCGAACGACAAAGGAATCACGATTGTTTCTCCATGGTCCGCATCGGGCGCAGCGGCGGGCGAGCCGGACGGCGCGCGTTGCCGAGTTCCAGCGCGAGCTGGGCGACGGTGGGTGCATCGAAAAGGGTGTGCAGCGGAAGCTCGATGTCGAGAACCGTCCGCACGCGGCCGATCAGGCGGGTGGCCAGAAGGGAATGGCCGCCGCGGTCGAAGAAGGAGTCATCGATCCCAACCTCTTCCTGGCCGAGCACTTCGGCGAACAGGGCACAAAGCTGTTCTTCCACGGCGTTGCGTGGCGCGCGGGTGGCCACCGCGACGAATTCGGGTGGCGGCAGTGCCTGCCGATCGAGTTTGCCGTTGGGCGTGAGCGGCAGCGCGTCGATCACCATGAAGGCGGCCGGCACCATGTAATCGGGCAGGCTGGCGGCCAGATGCCCGCGCAGCGCGGCAGTGTCGACGCCGTCGCCCGATGCGTCGCGCGTGGTTACCACATAGGCGACCAGACGCTTGTCTCCGGGCGCGTCTTCGCGGGCGAGGACCACCGCCTCGCGCACCGCGGGATGCTCCGCCAGGCGGGCTTCGATCTCGCCCAGCTCGATGCGGAAGCCGCGCAGTTTGACTTGGCGGTCGTTGCGGCCGAGGAAGACGATGTTGCCGTCGGGGAGATAGCGCGCCAGATCACCCGTGCGGTACATGCGCGCGCCTTGGGTGGCCGCGAACGGATCGTCGAGAAAGCGCTGCGCGGTAAGCTCGGGCTGGTTCAAGTAGCCAAGTGCGACACCTTCGCCGCCGATGTAGAGCTCGCCCACCGCACCCAGGGGCACGGGGTGGCGATGCGCGTCGAGCAGATAGATGCGCGTGTTGCCGATGGGGCGTCCGATCGGTATGGACGTCGCCTCGTTCTCGACCGCGTGGATGGCAAAGGTCGTCGCAAAGGTCGTGGTTTCGGTCGGGCCGTAGCCGTTGACCAAGCGCTGCGGAGGGTGTTGCCGCAGCACCTTGGCGATGACGGAAGGGTCCAGTGCATCGCCACCGACCATGAGCGTCTTCAGCTGCGTAAGCACAGGCGCCAGCTCGGCCGCGATCTGATTGAACAGGCCGACCGTCAACCACATCCGGTTGACCTTGCTGGCCTGCAGCGCCCGCACCAGCGAAGGCGGCTCGAGCAGGGTCGTTTGATCGATCACCACGATCGTTCCGCCGTGCAGCAGCGGCGCCCATACCTCCAGCGTGCTGGCGTCGAACGCGGGATTCGCGGCGAAGGCCATGCGGTCGTCGGCATCGAACTCGGCGAAGCCGCTGTTGATCACCAGGCGGTTGATCGCGCGGTGCGGCACGATCACGCCCTTCGGCGTGCCGGTGGAACCGGAGGTGTACATCACATAGGCGGGGGCATCCGCGCGGAGGGGCAGCGCCAGATCGGTATCGACGCCAGAGGCCAACAGGGGCTCGATCGATAGCGTCGGCACGCGCGCGTCGGTGCTGATCGTATCGGTAGTGACCGCAGTGGCGGTGAGCAACAGGCGTGCCGCGCAGTCGTCGATGACCCACGCCTGTCGCGCCGCCGGTGCTTGCGCATCGAGCGGAACATAGGCGGCGCCGGTCTTGAGTACGGCCAATTGCGCGGCGACCAGATCGATGCTGCGCTCCAGCTGCAGGGCAACGAAGTCGCCCGCCTGCACGCCTTGAGCGATGAGGTGATGGGCCACGCGGTTGGCCAGTGCATCGAGTTGCGCGTAGGAAACGGATCGATCCCCATGCACCACCGCGATGGCCGCGGGCGTGCGCTGCGCCTGCTCCTGGAACAGCCGGTGGACGCAACGATCGAAAGGGTAGGGCGCATCGGTGCGGTTCCATGCCTGCAACAGCAGGGTGCGCTCGTCCGGCGGCAGGATCTCGAGCTGGCGTACCGGCAGCTGCGGAGCGGTTTCCAGCGCAAACACCATGCTCTCGAGCGCTTGTTGCATATAGCCGCAGACCCGCTCGGCGGAGATCGGCGGCGCGGCCTGGAGCACAAGCCTGAGCGCATCGCCGTAGTCTTCTACGGACAGGGTCAGCGGATAGTTGGTGCGCTCTTCGAAGCCCAGCCAGTCGATGCCTGGGGTGCTTTTCTGCGCGAGGTCGGCGTCCGCCACTTCGTGCAGGTAATTGAAGAGGGCGCTGAACAGCGGGGCAGGCGCCGCTATGCCGCTGCAGCGCTGCGCTAGGGCGAGCGAGGCATGCTCGTGGCGCAATAGTTCGGCCAGGCTGCTCTGCGTGCGCCGCACCGCGGCTTCCACGCCGGTGTCGTCCATGTCCATGCGCAAGGGCAAGGTGTTGATGAACAGACCCATGGCCTCGTCGATACCCGCGCTGGCGTGCATGCGCCCGAACAGCACGGTGCCGAAGACCACTTGCTCGCGTCCGCTGGTTCTGGCCACCACCTGTCCCCAGGCCAGGTGGCAGAGGCTGGCCAGGCTCACGCCCAGCCGGCGTGCCTGCGTGCGCAGACGCTGGTCGAGGGGTGAGGGAAGTGTGCGGTGCGACTCATCGACGCAAGCACCGTCCAGATACACGTTGTGCAGACCGTACGGCAGCGTGGGCTCGTCGATATCGGCGAACTGACTGCGGAAGTAGCGCTCATGCTCCGCGGTGGACACACCCAGGCGTGTCTGCGCGATCAGCTGGCGGAACGGCTGCGGCGTGGAGAGCGTATGCGTCTGGTGGGTGAGCAGAGCGATCGCTTCGGCGTAAAGCGAGTCGATGCTGGAGTGGTCGCCGATCAGGTGGTGCAGGATCTGCAGCAACAGCCACCGCTCCTGCGCGGCGTCGTAGGCAACGACGAAATGCAGCAGCGGTGCTCGCGTCAGGTCGATCCGGGTATGGCTCAGGTCGTAGCGTTTCGCCAGTTGCTCCTGGATCGGCCCGTCGCGCGGATCGAGCACCAGCTCCGTCACGCTGATCGGGGCATGCCGCCACACCACTTGTGCAGCCGTCGACAGTCCCTCCCAGACAAAGGCGGTGCGCAGAATGTCGTGGCGCGTTACGACCTGTTGAGCCGCAGCCAGGTATCCGTCCAGCAGATCCCGGCTGGCGAAGGCCAGGCGGTCGATCATCAGGTAGGGATCGCCCGCCGTGGTCAGCCGGTGATGGAAGAGCATGCCTTCCTGCAGCGGAGAGAGCGCGTAGATGTCCTGGATGTTGCCGCCGCCGCCGGGCACCTGGGCAACGATGCGGTCGATGTCGATTTGCGACAGCTCGATCAACGGCAGCATGTCAGGGGTGATGGTGGTGCTTTCGGGCGTGATCGCGTTCGGCGGCGTCACCACTTCGCCGTGTGTACCTAGCGTCGCCGCCAGTTCGGACAGAACCGGTGTTGAGAAAATCGCGCGCACCTCGGCGCCGAGCCCGGCGCGGCGCAGGCGCTCCATCAGCTGGATCACGATCAGGGAGTTGCCACCCAGCTCGAAGAAGTGATCGTGGCGGCCGACCTGTTCGATGTGCAGTAGCTCTTGCCAGTGCTCGGCCAGCAACGTTTCGATCTTGCCCTGCGGCGGCTCATAGGCGCGCAGGACGAACGCGGCATCGGTGGGGGCGGGCAAGGCCTGGCGATCGAGCTTGCCGTTGGCGCTGAGCGGCAAGCTGGACAGTGTCACGATGGCGGCCGGCACCATATGGCCGGGCAGTTGTTCCAACAGGCTGCCACGCAGCTTGGCGACAAAGGCCCGGGTGTCCTGCATGGCATGTGGGTTGTTGGTGTAGGTCGACAGTTCGCCCGTGGGTTCGCCTGTCGGCAGGTAGACGTCGGCCAGCAGGGCCGCATCGCGGGCGGCTGCGTCGATAAAGACCGCTTCGAACAGGCCTTCGAACCGGCCCTCTTCGGTCCCGCCGCCGGCCCAGGTGGCGGCGACGCAATAGCCGAGGTTCGCAGCGACGGCGTCCAGGTCCTCCACATCCATGGCCGTCGCTTCGCCTGCCATGCGCTCGGGGGCCTGCGCTACGCGTCGCACGAGATCAAGCTCGCCGCGCAGGCGTTCGTTGGGAATGCGCGCTAGCCGAAGGAGGGGCGGGCGTTGCGTGTCCAGATGCCGGTGCAGCGCTTCGAGTGTTTCGATATCGCGCCCCCAGTGCAGCGTTGGTGCGTCCTTCAACGAGCGCAGGGAGGCGTCACGCTTGTGCAGAACGGCTTCGTAGCGGTGACGGGTCAGCTCATTGTGGTAATGCCCGCGCTTGCACTGGATGTCGATGCCGGCGCTGTCCTCGATCTGTCGCGACAACGCGACGAAATAGTCGGGGTCGACCAGCAGCTCGTTTTCCAACTGCATGTTCTGCTCGACCGTTCGCTGCAGAACGTGTGCCGCGTCGTCCTGGGGCGGCGCGCGGTGCCAGGCGACGGCGGTGGCGAAGCAGCGCATCAGGCGCAGATTGCGCACATCGCCGACATAGATGCGTCCACCGGGCGCCAGCAGGGCCATGCACTGTCGAAGCACCTGGCTCAGGTAGTCGGCGCCAGGAAAGTACTGGATCACCGAGTTGATCACGATGGTGTCGAAGAACTGCTGCGGCAGGCCGCTGACATCGTGGGCGGCCTGGCAGCGCAACTCCACTCTTCCGGATAGGCGCTCGTCCTGTGCGACGCGCGTGCGCAGCGACTCGATCACCGGCGCGGAGAAATCCAGGCCCCAGTAGGTCTCGCAATGCGGCGCGACGTTCCACAAGATAAGTCCGGTACCGACGCCGATTTCGAGCAGCCTGGCCGGACGCAGCGACAGGATGCGTTCGGTGGTGGCGGCGCGCCATTCGCGCATCTGTTCGAGCGGAATAGGCGTGCCGTCGTAGCTGCTGTCCCAACCTTCGAAGTCTTCGCCGTGGGCGAGTTCCGCATGCTGGATGTACAAATCGTCGTGCAGGGTTTGCCACTCCTGCACTTGCCGGGTATCGATGGCTTCATCGCGAGCGGCAAGCTCCGCGGCCCGTCGCGGCACCACGTAGCCCACCAATTGCTTGTGCCCGGAGCGGTCCTCGCGAGCGAGCACGGCCGCTTGCGCCACAGCCGGATCGCGCAACAAACAGGCTTCGATTTCGCCAAGCTCGATACGCAGCCCGTGGATCTTCACCTGTTGGTCCACGCGACCGGTGAACACCAGATGGCCGTCCGGCAGCCGCTGCACCAGATCGCCCGTGCGGTACATGCAGCTGCCAGGCACGCCGAACGGATCGGCGACGAAGCGTGTCGCGGTCAAGCCGGGTTGCTGGAGGTAGCCACGCGCCAGGCCGGGGCCCGCGAGATACAGCTCGCCCTCGGCGTGGTCCGCCACCGGCCGCAGTGCGTCATCGAGCACATAGGCGTGGGCCATGCGCACCGAATGCCCGATTGGTACCGCCTGCATGTGATCGGCATCGAGCGGTGCGGACAGCAACGCATCGACCGTGGCTTCGGTGGGGCCGTAGCAATTGATCATGCGCCGCCCCGGCGCCCATGCCGCCACCAAGTTCAGCGGGCACGCTTCGCCGCCCACGAGCAAGGTGCTGAGTGACGGCAACTGCTCAGGCGACATCAAGGCAAGCAAACTCGGCGGCAGTGCGAGGTGGGTGATCCGCTGGCGTGCGCATAGATCGGCCAGCGCCGGGCCCAGCGCAAGCTCGGCGACCGGCGCCAGCACCAGCTGCGCACCCAGGCCGAGAGCCATGCAGATTTCGCCGAACGAGGCATCGAAGCTCAACGAAGCGAACTGCAGCACACGGCTATCCGCATCGACCCGCAGCCGTTCGCGGTAGCTGAGCGCCAAGGCATGCATGCCGGCATGGGTGACCACGACTCCCTTCGGGCGGCCCGTCGAGCCAGACGTGTAGATGATGTAAGCCGCCTGCTGCGGCGACATCGACAGGCCGGCGGCATCGGTCAGCTCGGCGGACTGGGTAGCGATCGCCGCCGCCGTGTCCGGGTCGTCCAGGCTGACTCGGGTGGTCGCCGTGGCTTTCGGCAGATCCACCAGGCGCTGGCTGAGAACAAGGCGCGGCTTGGCATCCTCGAACATGTAAGCCAGGCGCTGGTTTGGGTAATCCGGATCAAGCGGAAGGTAGGCGGCGCCGCATTTCAGTACGGCGAGGACCGCCTCGATCATCTCGAACGAACGAGGCAAGGCGATCGCTACGATCTGGCCGGGGCCGACGTTGCGGGTTTTGAGCCAGTGCGCCAGCCGGTTGGCACGAGCATCGAGTTGCGCATAGGTGAGGCGGTCTTCGCCGAGGATCAGCGCCGTCGCGTCGGGTGCTTGCGCCACCTGCTGCGCGAACAACTGCGGAAAAGTAAGCGAGGTGATGGCCGTATCGTTTCCGGCGGACTGTGCATGCCCAGCGCCTCCGGCCCCACCCTCGCACTCAGTCTTTGCGCACGGCAAAGACGAAGACGCATTGTGCTTATCTTGCACAGTTGCCCCCTAATAAATAGATATCTAGAAATAGATATGACTTCGGCGTGCGCAAGCCGCACGAACCCCTCGCTCGTGCGCTAGCGATACTCAGGCGAAGGCGTCTTGACGGTGTTGCGTCAGGCGGTGGACGAATCCATGGCCTCGATCAAGCTGCGAGGGCGCATGTCAATCCAATGCTGCTCTATATAGTCCAGGCAAGCCTGCCGGGCCTCGGGTCCAAAGGCGATATTCCAGCCGGATGGAACCTGTACAAAGTCGGGCCAAAGCGAATACTGGCCTTCATGATTCACCAGAACGACAAATGCTGCGTCTTTATCCTCAAACGGATTGCTCACGATGGTCTCTCCATTACCAACTGGGTCTTATAGACGGACACTGCGATGAAGCACCTGCAGGATCAGCGAATGACATGGCCGCGCCGGATTGTGACAGCAGTCATGGATATCCGCTTGTGTCGGAAGTCGCATTAATGTGTTGCGCGTCACATTGTCTGAAGCGGGTGTAATGGGTGTCAATGGCCGGGGTGTCGACGTATTTTCACGTGGTCTTCACGTGGAAAATGGAAGTGCACTTTCTTGGCTTATAGGCGATGCATGGTATCTGGCATTTTTGACAATAGTTTTTCGATTAATCGATCAAATGTATTTAATGGAAGGCTATTGAGAGCCGCCGACAAATTCGGGCAATCATGATTTGATCATTGATCGGATCATGGTGTGTGCCGAGCGGATGCCCAGCAACTGGGGATGTTCTCGTATGAGCTGGCTGGCGAATGCGCTGATGGAGAATCGCAACGGCGTGTTGATCGGTATCGACGTGCCCCACGCGACCGGGCACGAACGGACCATGGGCATCCGCAGATGTGCGACGAACGACCTGTGAGATCCTCGCTGCGTTTGGGGTAGAGGCAGGCTTGCGCCTCATGAGGAAGCCGGTGCTTCTCGACAGCTGGCAAGAGTTGCTACGACATCCGCCCCGAACATGGCAAACTGATGACCACCACGACCTTGAGTCAGGCCCGCCGAATCATTCGCCGGGCAGAAAGGGATGCCGCATGTATTTTCTATGGATAGTTGTGGGCGCTGTGCTTGGCGCCTTAGCGGGGCATAGTGTGTTTGCCGCGCTGTCCGGCACGGTGCTCGGCCTGTTGTGGGCGCGACAGTCGCAGTTATCCAAGGAGTTGCGCGCCACCCGCGCGACGCTGGAGACGCTGGCTGCGGGAGACAAAGCCGCGCCAAGGCCGGCGGAGAGCCGGCCCATTCCTCTGGTCGCGCCACCGGCAGCCACGGTGGTCGCCGCGCCGATGCCGGTTCGCGATACGCAGCCATCGCTGGTGGTAAACAACCCGCCGCCATCGGTGCCGCAGCAGGCACCCGTGCCACCTCGCGCTTCGCCGCCCGCATCGCCGCCACCGCCGAGTGGCCCTTCGGTGCTGGAGCGCGTGTGGGGTTGGTTCACCGAGGGCAACGTGCCGGTAAAGATCGGCATGCTGGTGCTGTTTGCCGGTGTGGCCGCACTGTTGAAATACGCCTCCGATAGCGGCCTGCTGCGGGTGCCGGTCGGGTTGCGGGTCAGCCTGGTGGCGGTCGCCGCGATTGCGGGGCTCGGTTTCGGGTGGCGCCAGCGCACCCAGCGACGCGTGTTCGCGCTATCGCTGCAAGGCGGTGCGATCGGCGTGCTGTTGATAACGATCTTCGCGGCGTTCCGTCTGTACGATCTGCTGCCGGCAACCGCGGCCTTTGCCTTTCTCTTGCTGCTGGTCGCCGGGATCGGCGTACTGGCCGTGCTGCAAGATGCCCTGGCGCTGGCGGTGCTCGGCCTGCTCGCTGGTTTTGCGGCACCGATCCTGGTTTCCACCGGCAGCGGCAGCCATGTCGCGCTGTTCAGTTACTACGCCGTGTTGAACATCGCGGTGCTGGGCATTGCGTGGGTGCGTTCCTGGCGCGTACTGAACCTGTTGGGTTTCATCGCGACGTTTGGCATCGGTACGGCCTGGGGCGTGCTGCGCTATAAGCACGAGCTTTTCGCCAGCACCGAGCCGTTCCTGATTCTGAATTTCCTGTTCTACCTGGTGATTCCGTGGCTGCACGTGCTGCGCGCACCGGCGGATCGGCGCCTGGTGATCGACGGCAGCCTGTTGTTCGGCAATCCGATCGTGAGCTTGTTGCTGCAGGGCGCACTGTTGCGCTGGCACGGCCAAGGCCTGGCGTTCTCCGCGCTGGTCGGCGCCGCCATTTACGTGCTGGTCGCCTTCACCGTGCGCAACCGAAGTGGGCTGCGATTGCTGCGCGACGCGTGGGCGGTGTTGGCGGTGGCCATGGCTACGCTGGCGGTGCCCTTGGCACTGAGTGCCGCTGTCACTAGCAGCATCTTTGCGTTGGAAGGCGCCGGTCTGATCTGGCTGGGCTTGAAGCAGCAGCGCGCATTGTCTCGCTGGAGCGGTCTGGCCTTGCAGGTCTTTGCGGTTAGCGCCTTGTTCTTCGGTCACGTGAGATACGCGTACGACACGATGCTGCCGGTGCTCAATGGCGGTTTTGTCGGCTTGCTGCTGCTCGCCGTGGCCGCCTTTGCCGGCAGCACGTTCTATGCGCGCTTGGGCAGTAACACCACATCGCAGCGACTCATCGCCGTGGCTTTGTATGGGTGGGGATTGTGCTGGTGGCTGCTGGCATGCCACGCGGAAATCGTTCACTTCGCCGGGCCTTCCATGCGGCTGGCCTGGTACATCGCACTGCTCGCGCTCACCGCGTGGGGCGCTGCCGAGGTGGCGCAGCGCCGGCCCCCGCGCGAACTGGGGCAGGTCATCGCTTTCACTGCGCCAGCGCTGTTCGCCGCCATGCTTCTTCTGGTGATCCGGTGCGGCGTGGAGGAAGAGCAGCTTCTGGCCGGCTGGCGCCTGCTCAGCGTGGCGGTTGCCGCGGTGCTCGGCTGGCGCGCGTTGGCTTGCCTGCGCAGCTACCCGTTGGCCGCGACGCTGGCACAGCTCGCCTGGCTATGGCGTTGGGTCGTGATTTTTGCGGTATCGATTGGGGTGGCCCTCATCGACAGCCGCTGGTTGTCGACCAGCTGGTACGTGGTGCTGGCATCCACCCCGCTGTTGCTATTGCTCGCGCTCGCGTTGTGGCAGCCGCGGTGGATCGCTTCGCCGCTGTCCGAGCTTTTGCCAAAGTGGCGTCCGCCGTTGCTGCATTCGTTGCTGATGGTGTCGGCCGCGCTGGGTCTCTGGGCACTGCTGCAGGATGGCGACGCCGCACCGCTGCACTATCTGCCGCTATTCAATCCGGTGGAGCTGCTGTTGTTGCTGATCGCCCTGTGCGTAGCGCGTTGGCTTGTCGACGCAGCCACGTCGCCAGCGTTCCGGCATGCGCGTCCGATCATGCTCGGCGTGTTTGTGCTGCTGTTTACGACCAGTGCCACCTTGCGTGGCGTGCATCAGCTGGCCGGCGTGCCCTGGGACAGCGCGCTGAGCGATTCCAGCCTCGCGCAGATGTCGTTGACCGTGGTGTGGAGCGCGCTCGGCCTGCTGGCCTGGGTGTGGGGCTCGCGCCGCGGCCAGCGGCTGGTATGGCTGGCCGGCGCGGTGATGATGGGCGTGGTGCTGGCGAAGTTGCTGCTGATCGATCGCGGGCACCTCGGCAATTTGTTCGGCATCGGCTCCTTCATCGCCTATGGCCTGCTGTGCACGGTGATCGGTTATCTGGCTCCGGCGCCACCAAAGCGCCCGCTTTCATCTAAAGAGGAGGCCGCACATGCGCCTTGATTTGCGTTGGATTTTGGCGGCATCGCTGCTGCCGCTGGCAGCGGCTCATGCCAGTTCGGTGACTGACTATGCCTACGGCTTCGCCTTGGATACCAAGACCGGAAGCGAGGCTTACCGGGTGGCGTTGAGTCCCGCCGTGTATGCGGTATCGCGCTTCGATGCCGGGCTGCGCGATATCGTGGTGGTCAATGCGCAAGGACGGCCGGTGCCGTTTGCGCCGATGCCGCCCGCAGCGCCACAGGTGCATGCGTATTCGCTCAAAGCCAAGCTGCTGCCGCTGCCCGCCAGCAGCGCCGATAGCAAGGACGGCGTGCGGGTGGAGCGCAACGCCAACGGCGATATCGTGATCAATCAGCCGAGCGCGGCGACCGCTGCGCTCAAGCCGATGCAATGGCTGGTCGACGCGCGCCGTCCGGTGGTCATCGACCACATCGATATCGATGCGCTGGATTCCGAACACGACATGGAGATCCAGCTGGCGGTGGAAGCCAGCGACGATTTGCAGCAATGGGACCAGCGCAACGAAGGCGCCACCGTCGTCAGCGTGAAACGCGGCGAAGACGCCGTAGACCAGCGCAGCATCCAGGTCGGCGGCGAGCCGGCACGCTATTACCGCTTGCGCATCGTCGAGGGCGAGCCGGCTTGGGACAGCAAGCACACGCCCGCTGTCAGCCTTAGCGGCCATTACGCTGACCCGGCTGCCGATCACGCTGCGTCGCTGCAGTGGCAGACGATGCAGGCCGAAACGTCGAGCGCATCCGGCAATGGCCATGACTACGATTACCAACTGCCGGCCAGTTTGCCGCTGGAGGCCGTGCGGGTGACTTTGCCGGACGCCAATACCGCCGCACGGTTCCAACTGTCGGCGCAGGCCGGCGAGGGTGGCAGCGCATCGTGGAGTTCGCTGGCCTCGATCACCGCCGTGCGCGTCGCGGGTAAAACCACGGCCGATGCCACGTTCTCGCCGCAACGCGTGCAGCATTTGCGCTTGCATACCGACACGCCTTTGCCGCAAGCGCCTGCACTGGCGGTGGCCTGGTTGCCGGATGAGTTTGTGTTCCTCGCCGAAGGCGGCGGCCCTTATCGTCTGCTGGCCGGCAGCTATGCCGCACGTCGCGCCGACTACCCGGTCACCGCGGCGCTGGATAGCATGCGCGCAACCCAGCCCGAAGGCTGGCAGCCGCCGTTGGCCGCGCTGGGTGAGCGCAGCGATGCGGGTGGCCCTCAAGCGCTGGCAGCGCCCAAGGTGCCTTATGACTGGACCAAGCCGCTGCTGTGGCTGGTACTGGTGGCGGGCGCGCTGGCTGTGGGTGGCATGGCGCTGAGTTTGTTGCGGCAGTCCAAGCGCGAGGATGCCCGCCCCTGATTCCGAGGGATGCGCTGACCCAGTCGACGCATCACCCCGTCATTCGATAGGAGCGCACTTTTTGCGCTCCTACGATGAATTTCCTGGTCGCGTTATCATCGCGGCATGTCCCTTCGCAGTGCCTCCCCCGAGCTGTTCCCCGAGCCCGACGACCTGAAGCCGCTGGCCGAGCGCATGCGTCCGCGCACCCTCGACGAAATCGTCGGCCAGCAGCGCGTGATGGCGCCGGGCAAGGCGCTGCGCCGCGCATTGGAAGCGGGTAGGGTGCATTCGATGGTGTTGTGGGGGCCGCCCGGTTGCGGCAAGACCACGCTCGCACTGCTGGTGGCGCGTTATGCCGACGCCGATTTTCGCGCGATCTCCGCCGTGCTCTCAGGCCTGCCTGACGTGCGCAAAGCCTTGGCCGAGGCGGAGGCGAATTTCGCGCAGGGGCGGCGCACCGTGTTGTTCGTGGACGAGGTGCATCGCTTCAACAAGGCGCAGCAGGATGCGTTCCTGCCGCACATCGAAAGGGGCGTGATCATCTTCGTCGGCGCGACCACGGAGAACCCGTCGTTCGAGCTGAACTCCGCGTTGCTTTCGCGTTGCCGCGTGCACGTGCTGGAAGCGGTGTCGGTAGACGACATCGTTGCCGCGCTGCGACGCGCGCTGGCCGATAGCGAGCGCGGGCTGGGCGCGATGGGTTTGCAGATTGCTGATGAGTCACTGCGCTTGATCGGCCGGGCCGCTGACGGCGACGTGCGCCGCGGCCTGACTTTGCTCGAAATCGCCGCTGAGCTGGCCGAGAACAACACCATCGACGAAGCCACACTGACGCAAGTGCTGGCCGATCGCACGCGGCGTTTCGATAAAGGCGGCGAACAGTTCTACGACCAGATATCGGCCCTGCACAAATCGGTGCGCTCCTCCGATCCGGATGCCGCGCTGTACTGGCTGTGCCGCATGCTCGATGGCGGCATGGATCCGCTCTATCTCGCGCGCCGCATGACGCGCATGGCCGTGGAAGATGTCGGCTTGGCCGAACCGCGCGCGTGGCGCATGGCGCTGGACGCATGGGACACCTACGAGCGTCTGGGCAGCCCGGAGGGCGAATTGGGCCTGGCGCAGCTGGCGATCTGGCTGGCCATCGCACCCAAGAGCAACGCCGCGTACAAGGCCTATAACCAGGCGCGCGCGGTGGTGGGCGAAACCGGCACGCTGGAGGTGCCGATGCATCTGCGTAACGCGCCGACCAAATTGATGAAGGGGCTTGGCTACGGCAAGGGTTATCAATACGACCACGATGCCGAAGGCGGCGTCGCGCTCGATCAGCAATGCCTGCCGGATGCGCTCGACGGCACGGTGTTCTACGAACCGGTCGAGCGCGGCTTGGAATTGAAGCTGCGTGAAAAGCTGTTGAGCCTGCGCGAAGCGCGGCGTAATGCACGCAACAAGTAAGGTGATTGGCGGCGAATCTCGGCTAGCGCGTTGTTCTCCTCCCCTTGCTTGCAGGGGGAGGCCGGGAGGGGGTGAACCCTTGCGAAAACCTTTCCCGAAACGCTTTCTCAAGTACTCACCCCTCCCCAGCCCTCCCCTGTCCCACGGGACTAGCTTTGCGTCGCAAGCAGGGGAGGGAGCCCAAAGCGCGCAGCGCTGAGATTCGACGCCAATAGAACAAGTAAACCCCCACACGAGACTCACCCATGTCCATCGTCTGGTACTTCGATTTCATCTCTCCGTTCGCCTGGCTGCAGTGGCCGAAGATCAAGGAGCTGGCTCAATCGCAGCCGGTGACGTTGCGCCCCATCCTGTTCGCGGGCGTGCTCGATCGCGTTGGCCAGAAAGGGCCGGCGGAGATTCCCGCCAAGCGCGAGTTCTCCTATCGGCATGTGCTGTGGCGCGCGCGGCAGGCCGGGCAGCCCCTGCGTTTTCCGCCCACGCATCCGTTCAATCCGTTGGCGGCGCTGCGCTTGTGCATTGCTGCCGGCAACGACGTGCGAGCGGCCGATGCCATCTTCGACTGGATCTGGGGGCAGGGCCAAGCCGGCGACAGCATCGATGCGCTGAAGCCGGTCGCCGCGCAGCTTGGTATCGCCGACCCTGCCGCCGCCATCGCCGATCCCACGGTCAAGGCGCAGCTCAAAGCCAACTTCGATGCCGCCATCGCGGAAGACGTGTTCGGCGTACCCACGCTATCGATCGACGGCCACCTGTTCTGGGGTGGCGATGCCCACGACTTTGCGCTGGCCTATCTGCGCGATCCCGCGATGTGGGACGAGGCGGAGATGCACCGGGTCGCCACGTTGCCGATCGGCGCTGCGCGGATCTAAGAGCCTGCTGCGACCTCCCTTGCGACGTTTCGCCATGCGGGCATAGATTCGAGGCACCGTAAGCGATTCCAACTGGGGAGGAAGAATCATGCGCGTACTTGTCGCAGGACTGATCGGCGGCATCGTGATGTTCATCTGGGGTGCCGTGGCGCATATGGTGCTGGGGCTCGGCAGCATGGGCATGAGGCTGCCGGCGAACGAAGATGTGGTGTTGAGCAGCTTGCATCAGGGGCTGGGCACGCAGGCCGGCGTCTACATCCTGCCGTCGGTGGACCCGAACAAAATGTCCGATCGGGCGGTGACTCAGGCCTATTCGGAAAAGAGCAAAGTGTCGCCGTATGCCTGGGTGGTCTATATGCCGCTGGGCGACGACCTGATGCAGATGGGGCCGCAACTGAGCCGGCAATGGGCTTCTGACACGCTGTCGGCCCTGGCTCTGGCCTTTGTGATGGGCCTGGCGGCCTTCGGCTTTGGACGTCGCCTGAGCATCGCCGCCGCGGCAGCAGTGTTCTCCTGGCTGAGTGCCATGGTGCCGTACTGGAACTGGTATCGCTTCCCGCTGGACTTCACCTTGGCGGCGCTAGCCGAACAGCTGATCGGCTGGTTGTTGGCGGGTGCCGCCATGGCTTGGTGGCTGGGGCGTTCCGACCACGCCAAGGCTTGAGTCATCCAACGCCTCCCCTGTGTGTCCCAGAAAGGGGGACTCCCTTTGGGTCACAGCAGGGGAGGGTGAAGTCCACAAGCGTCGCGACGTCATCACGGCGTTTGCCTTCTTCCAACCCAAATGCGCCGAACCAACGACTTGCGTGTGCGCGTACGTGCACGCAGCGATCATGCGTTCGCCAAGACTTTGGTCTTATTGACGCGCCGTTTGTGTTGAAGCCCTTGGCGATCAAGCGATAGAACCGAAGAGAGGACGCATCAGCACCTGCGCGTTCCAAATTGCCTACTCCGTCACATGCTGGCCGTCTATACCGCCGCCTGTGGGCCCGCGTGTGAGCTAGCGTGGCGAGACGACGAGTCAATCGGGGTGAGCTGTTATCCACATAGTCTTCACAACACCAGGCCCGCGCAGCGGCTTGGACGTAGTACAGTCGCCGCCACTGAAAACCGTATCGGATGCTCAAGGGGTGGCGGAGATATGCGTAAGGGGACGGGTTTGGGAAGACCATGGCAGCGGCAGCTGCTCGTCATCATCGGATATGCCCTCGCGTACACACTGTTGCGTGGCATATCAGTGTCGCATTGGATGCTGCCCGCAGGCTTGAGGCTGTGCTGCCTCATGCTGTTGCCGCCGCGCTATTGGGCCGCGCTCGCGATCGGCGAAATGCTGCCGATGGCCTACAGCTCGCTGGATTGCTTCGATCAGTACGGGCCGGCTTGGGCGGTGTTCAACCTGTTTCCGCCGATCGCCGTGGCCATGCCTATTGTGGCCTGGTTCCGCCGGCACGTTTCGCAGGTACCTCCCAAACGCTTGACCAACATAAGCGCGTTGCTGCTGTGCGCGCTGATTGTCGCGGCTGCCACCGCATGGCTGAACGTTGGCGGTGTACTCACCATGCGCTTGCCGAAAGGTTATGTATTGCCTCCGGTACTGAGTTTGGCCATGGAGTATTTCCTCGGTGCCTACCTTGGTACCTTGATGCTGCTTCCACCTGTACTGATGGTGCGTGAAGCCCGTCGCCCCAAGACGCTGCGTGATCTAACCGCAGGCTTGGCCAATAGTCGTCTCGCTTGGGATGTCGTTTGTCTGCTGCTACCAGTGCTGCTGTTGCTGATCTGGCTCAGCCTGCATAGCACAGGAGACAACCGGCAAATCGCACGCATCGCCATGTTCTTGCCCGTTGCGTGGCTGACTTTACGGCATGGCTGGCATGGCGCAGGCATCGGCGGGGCGCTCGCCAGCGTCGCCATGATGGGCACGGTGACCGTACTCAGCGATCCGGCTGTGCTGCAGGTGCAAGCCTTCCTCGGCTTTGTGGTATCGACCTTGCTGATTCTGGGGGCGCATATTGCGCTGCTGCATGATCGCGAACAGCGCCAGCGCATCAGCGGCCAGCGTGCGCTGGCCTTGGCACAGCAAGGCCTTTATCGCGCTGAGCTGCGCTCGCGTCAGGCTTCCCATGCACTCGAACGCTTTGGTGGCAGCCTGCATCACCTGCACTCGAATCTGCTCACCCAAATTCGCCGCCTGTCACCCGCCCTCGATCAAGGTCCGTACCACCGGCAGGCCGTGGACGCTCACCAGCAGGTCTATCGCCTCGCCGACCGCATGTATCCGCGAGTCTGGCGGGAACGCGGCCTGCCGGCAGCGTTGCAAACAGGGGTGATTGCCAGCTGTCTGGACGAAGCCGGCGTTGACTACCGTTGTGACATCCAGGGCCGCGGCTTGAGCCGGCTGGCCCCCGAGGTCAACGCTACGTTGTACCGCCTGGCCTGCGACACCATCGCCTACCTGGGCGCGACGCAGTTCGGCCTGTCTGCGCTGCGCCTGGTGTTGCGTGGCGGCGAGACGAACGGCAGGCGCTGGGTTGTGTTGCGGGTGATCGCATCGTGCGGCATACCGGCAGCCGATGCTTCACAGGCGTCCTTCAATCCGGAGTTGCTGGCCGTGAACCTAGGATCGTCGGCGATGGATCCGGATGCCATGCGTCATCTCGCTCATCTGTACAACGGCGAGATGCACGCCAAGGCGATCACCATGGGATATGGCATCAGCTACCTGATCCACGATCCCATGGCGGCCGATATAGCCAAAACTGTCATTGGGCGGTGAACCTTCCACCGCATTGCACAGGGTCAGTGCATACGTCCAACACCGCCTCCATCAGCACGGCGTCCATGCGTCGTGACCTCGCGGTGATGCGCAGCATCCCATCCTGATAAATCGTCTCGGTCCTGGCGACTGATCTGGTCTGGTTCGACCTGCCGCGATCCCCCTGCGGCCTGATCACCACCTGCGCATCTTCGCCCATCGGCAGCACCAGGAGTTCGCCGTTCGCCGTCGCGAAGGCGGCGCGTACTTTGCCGCCCAAGTCATTCACCTGCACATAGCGGATGCCGTCGCGCTCGAACACATACACGTGCCAATGCGGGTTCGCGCTCACGTCCGGGGCATTAGGCCAGGATTGGCCCAGGCCGGTGCCGGGGGAGTCTTGAACGACGCCGGTATTCGCCTCCTGCACATTGGGCGAGGAGTTGCCCATGCCGGTAGGCGGCGATGCCGGTTGAGCGAACGCCGACATGGGCACTGCCACCGCGAGACAACTCGCCAGCGTGAGCTGACGCAAAACACGTGCTTTCGACGAGCCGGACATAGTTGATCCCCTCTTTAAATCGGAACTGATGGAAGAGCCGACAGCCCGCGCAATGTAGCACTGCTCTCCACATGTACCGCATGAAAGATCGCCATGACGAACGGCGCCGTCGTGTGCTTCACATGACTTTCACGGCGGCGTCTTCATGACGTCACCGCGTTGGCACTTGTGAGCAACATCTGCAACCGCCGTAGCGTCATTGAGTCAGTACTGAGCAAGCGCAATGGAGGTGCAGGTAATGAAGGGGATTCGGATGGTTTGCTATCCGGCAGCGATGGGAACGTAGAGAAGGGAAACGAAAGCATTTGATGTTCTCGGCGCTACGCACTGCTGTCGAAACTATCGGCGGGGCAACATCGGCGAATCAAAAACCAAGGCAGGATCGGTTGCTGATTCCACGGGCGAGCTTAAGTTCGGAGCATTGCCTCCCAAGCTCCCCTGGCGAGCACTGTCTCTTGTGCACCTCTCATGTCGACATAGAGCTCCTTTTCCGACCCGTGTGGATACGGGCACCTCCAGATGAGCGAGGGTTTGCTTTTGATCTTGGGGGCCCCTGTGGAGCGGTGAGGGCTGGACGATCAGGCCCGCAGGGGCGCAGGCATGGATGCCTGCGCCTTTTCGACACGACAGGGACGTCGTGTCGAAAAGCCCGGCCAGCCCTCACGGACCCGCAGGCGAAGCCGGAGGGCGCGTAACCGGGGTGGCCTCTCTTTTGGTTACTTTTCTCTGGCCAAACAGAGAAAAGTGACCCGGCCTCCGGCAGGAGGACGGAAGCCCGCGGCAGGCGAGCCAGGTCGCGATAACGCGAGCATCAAACGGCAACGCCACTGGCCCCCGGCCTACGCCGGGGTGACGAAGTAGAAGCAGTGTCGCGAGCACCCGCCCCTCACCCCAGTCCTCTCCCCAGCGGGGAGAGGGAGCAAAGGCGCCGCCCCCCTCACATTGCAGCCACGCGCCCCCCACAGCGATAATCCCGCGTTCAAGTCATCACCCGGATCTCACCATGCTGGACCCCGCACTGCTGCGCTCGCACCTGGCCGACACCGCAGCGCGCCTCAAGGAGACTCGAGGCTACGATCTCGATGTAACCACGGTTGAGGCGCTGGAAAGCGAGCGCAAGCACCTGTCCACCGAGACGCAGGAGCTGCAGAACCTGCGCAACACGCGTTCCAAGGCGATCGGGCAGGCCAAGGCCAAGGGTGAGGACGTCGCGCCACTGATGGCCGAAGTCGCTGGCATCGCCGACAAGCTCAAGGCCAACGAACATGCGCTGACAGATGTGCAGGCCAAGCTGGCCGCCATTGCGCTGGGCATCCCCAACATCCCGCATGAGTCCGTGCCGCCAGGCAACGACGAGAACCACAACGTCGAACAGCTGCGCTGGGGCACCCCGCGCACGTTCGATTTCGAAGTGAAGGATCACGTCGACCTCGGCGCCCGCCACGGCTGGCTCGATGCCGATGCAGGCGCCAGGCTCTCCGGCGCGCGCTTCACCGTGCTGCGCGGCCAGCTGGCCCAGCTGCATCGCTCGCTCGCGCAGTTCATGCTCAACCTGCAGACCGCCGAGCATGGCTACCTCGAATGCAACGTGCCGCTGGTGGTCAACGCCGACACCATGCAGGGCACCGGTCAGCTGCCCAAGTTCGAAGAAGACCTGTTCGCCACCCAGGTCGGCGACAGCAAGCGCTACCTGATCCCCACCGCCGAAGTCGCACTCACCAACCTCGTCGCCGACAGCATCGTCGAAGCCGACGCGCTGCCCATGCGCCTCACCGCGCACAGCATGTGCTTCCGCGCCGAAGCCGGCAGCTACGGTCGCGACACCCGCGGCATGATCCGCCAGCACCAGTTCGAAAAAGTCGAAATGGTGCAGATCGCCTCGCCCGAACAGTCGCATGCACAGCTGGAAGAAATGGTCGGCCACGCCGAGAAAGTGCTGCAGCTGCTCAACCTGCCATATCGCAAAGTGCTGCTGTGCACCGGCGACATGGGCTTCTCCGCACTGAAAACCTACGACCTGGAAGTGTGGCTGCCCAGCCAGAACACCTACCGCGAGATTTCCTCCTGCTCCAACTGCGGCGACTTCCAGGCCCGCCGCATGCAAGCCCGCTGGCGCAACCCCGCCACCGGCAAGCCGGAGCTGGTCCACACCTTGAACGGCTCCGGCCTCGCCGTGGGCCGCACCCTGGTGGCGGTGATGGAGAACTACCAGAACGCCGACGGCTCCATCACCGTGCCCGAAGCCCTGCGCCCCTACATGCACAACCTCAACGCCATCGCCTGAGCGCAAAGGCCATGAGCACCACCCGTTGGGACAAAGTCGAGCTCACCGCCAGCTACTCGCTGCTGGTGATCCTCGCCACCGAACTGCTGACCCGCCTGGGCCTGTACAGCATGTTCCCGCTGCCCACCGTGGACTTGGTGCTCTCCAGCGCCGCCACGGTGCTGGTACTCGGCGCGTTCTGGTTCGCCCGCCAAAGCCGCAAACTGCGCTTCTGGGTGATCGGTTTTGCTGCCGCTACCCAGCTGGTGCCGATGGTGGTCCGCCAGCCGGTGTTGCTGCTGCCGTTGATCGGCGCGGCGGTTCCGGTGGGGATTATTTTGTGGGCGCTGGTAGCCTTGTCGAAGAAGGGGCAGGGGACGGCGGGGCATTCCTGATAAGATGTCGCGGCTCAAACGTTGCCCGATGCAAGATAGGGCAGCGAAAAATTCGGAGAGATGGCCGAGTGGTTTAAGGCAGCAGTCTTGACGCGGAGGCAGGAAGCCGAAGCGAACATCGACAAAGTCGATGGCCCCGAAGGGGCGGAGGGCAGGATGCCCGGAGTCAAACTGCCGTAGTGTCGCGCGAAGCGCGACTGCGAGCAGACAATTTCGGAGAGATGGCCGAGTGGTTTAAGGCAGCAGTCTTGAAAACTGCCGTAGGTGTAAGCCTACCGTGGGTTCGAATCCCACTCTCTCCGCCAGATACGCAAAACGCCCCCTAGTGGGGCGTTTTGCGTATCTGGCGGAGAGAGTGGTGTGGACGAACCCACTGGTTCGACAAAATTGTCCGGAACAATTTTGGACAGCCGAAGGCTGGCCCTGGAGCGCGCAGCGCGGAAGGGTGAGGCCCAAGGATGGGCCGAACAATCCCACCCTTCACGCTAACAAGGCCCTTGTCGAAGCCCGGGCCGTTTTGCGTATCTGGCAGAGAGAGTGGTGTGGACGAACCCACTAAGTTCGACAAATTCGTCTGGAACGACAAGGACAGCCGCAGGCTGGCCTCGTAGCGCTCCGCGCGGAGGGGTTCGGCCCATGGATGGGCCGAACAATCCCACGGCCTGCTGGAGGCAGAGGTACAAATGTCTCCGATCCCTTTTCCGACAGTTATTCATCGGCCTCAGGTTCAATCATTCCAAACCTGAGTCGCGGAAGCTGTCCAACCTCGATGCCGGTGTTGATCACCCGGTAATAAGCCTCGAAGAACAAGTCCTCGTTCGGGAGGTGGGCGGTATACATGTTGAGTTCACCGTAATCGAGGGCGATAGACGGAACGTTGATGTCATGGACCAATGCAAGCATCTGTTCGCTGTATTCACGGAACGAGTCATTAAACAGCTCTTTCAGGATCACCAGGGTGGCGATGTTGAGGTGATCCACCGAGCGCACATGCTTGTCATCACCGATGAAGAACGCCAATGGCGATTGCGACCGCACGTATTTGACTGCGCCTTTCACCTGGCCGAGCGCTGCCTTTAATTTTTGCGAAGAATGCGCACGCTTCCTTGCCATTGTCTGGCGCAAGGTGCTCTCGGTGTTCGGGCTATCCTTGGCCTGGATCAGCATAAGATGGCTGTCGGTGACCACCATGACGTCAGCAATCTCCTCCTTGTCAGTCGACCTCAACGGAGCAAGGAAGATTTGATCGGGCCGAAACACGCGGCACAACAGGTCGACGATGTCACGCTCCTGATAGGCACCAGGCTCTTCTCGAACCAATGATGTGTGGCTGTGCCCTGAGCTGCCGTGATAAGCGTGGTGGGCCGGCCGCATATCGCTGAGGAAAATATCTTCGGGAAATAGGGGCTCTGCAAAGTCAACTGAAATTGTGTTTGCATCCTCTGCTGACGTTCGAAGCCCAAACCAGAGCTGCATGTGGTCGTCCATGGCTCTTGCCCCCGCGTATGAGAACGGCAACAGGTTTGCCATTTCGAGACGAAGCCTGGTTTCCAATGGCATGGAAACGGTGGTGCGGAAGCCAAGAAACTCTCTTCCAAGTTCATCAAACAGATGGACGTCTAGCTCCGGACGTAATAGCACTGATCTTAGAAATCTGGTCTCAAATTCGTCGAACATGGGCGTCCGTAAGACCAGCGGCTCGTCTCCATCATCGAAGAACGCGGTGATGAGTCCGATGGTGGAACTTCCATCGATCGTGGACGGCACGACATATAACTTGAAGCCCCTATTCACGCGCGCAGTCAGAAGCACTTCCTTGGTGCCTTTGATCATGAGAATAGGGCGCGGGGCACCACCGATGCGCAGGGCGCGCAATCCAGCGGGAAAGGCGATGGCCTCGGCCATTAGTTCGGGATGGGTGATGGTAAGCATGGCGACGCGAGATATTTGGGATCTATCCGTGACAGAAACTGACTGTGGCGGCGTTACAGCGAGAGCGTCCGTTGGGCGGCCATCTGGATCACGTCGTCATCATCTATGGTGGTCGCTTTGCGACGTTGTCCACCTTTGGGGCTTGTGATGATGATTTCCTTGTGGGCTACCAGGTTTTCGAGAGCTTTTCGGTAACGCTGACTGTCCGCCGGCGTTGAATTGCAGGTCGTCGAATACATCTCGCCAAAGCGGACGATTTCACGGGCGTGGATGAGTCGAACCAACTGCTCCGTCAGAAGGGCAATGCTTCTCTCATTGGCCGGGTCGTCGAAGCCAAAAGCCAATGAGCTCTGGCCCGTGTATCGCTCGTCGCTGCCGGCGTGGTAACCGATGGCGCGGAACATGTCCAAACCCGCGCCGCCGTAATGGATGAAATGGGTGTTCTTGGTCCAATGAACTTGAGTCATGACATCCCGGGCCTTTGGATGCTGCGACAAATGGACCAGCCAGTAGTCGCCGTGTCCATCGGTCCGGATGAAGAACAAGGTGTAGTAGCTGGCGCCACAGGCCTCGGTAAGCCCGTGGTAGAGGCAACTCTGGATGTAGAGCCGAAAATGGCTTTCGTTGGCTTTGATCTCCTGGAAGGTGCGCCCTTTGAGCACCTCGGGAATGCCGAGGTGGTCCAGGGTTTCCCAGGTGGCCAAGTTATCGCTGGCGAAGTTAATGAAGGCATCCACCGCGAATGTCAGCACGATCTCTGCGCGGGGGAGTTCCTGAAGCAATCGCTTGATCAACGGCGCGGGCACATCTTTGTAGCCATACTGATCCAGGGAGATGAGGGCGCGCCCTCGACGAGGAGTCCGCTCCTTAACTGCCCTGATGATGGCATCGAGCTGCCGCTCGAACGTGCTGTTGATGACGTGGATGTCCGCGCCCAAGCGGTGCTCATATCCCTCATTCTTCAATGTGATCAACAGTGACTTGATCGCATTGCGGTTCTTCTCGACGAAGATGTAGGTGATATTGAAGTGAAGGGGCTTACGGCGTTCGGCATTGATGATGGCCTGCGCCTGTTCTGCCGCCTTCAAGAACACCAGCGGAGAACCCAGGATCCGCTCTTGCGTGTCGGCGTGACGATAGACGCCGCCGCCCGCAAATCCGTCGACGAGCGTTACGCGTATTTCTTCCTGTCCAGGAGCGGTGGCCAGCGTCTTGAAGTAGGCGAGGAGATACTCCCGCAGCACTTCCAACTTGGCGACGCTGTGTTGTTGAAGAATTGCCCCAGACCCATCCGCTGGCCATTCAAAAGGCTTGCGTGGCATTGCACCTGCCTAGATTTGGACCCCGGCAGGCATTTGATCCCAGGTGCGACCATTTAGCAAACGGCCGTTCTTTGACTTGGCCCGCTTCTTTCCGTCAGCGCCCCAGCCTCCCCATTGCTTAAAGAAAAAGGCCACCTTTTGCTTCTGGCATTGGATGCGGACAGCGTCTGCCCACTCGGGCTTCATGGGGCGGGCCTTGGCCCCGGATTCTCCACCCACGATGACCCAATGAATGCCTTTCAGGTCCAGGGGGCCAACGTCTTCCAGGAGGGGCTCGACGGAAAGAAACCGAATCTTGGCGGGCACCTTGCGCAGGAAGTCGATCCTGGGCACCCCGTGGCGCTTGTTCTCCACGGACACGCCCAACCAGACATTCTTCGGAACAGGCCGGGAAGTGAAGTAACTGGCCATGCGCTCCGCGCGCTTGGTCAGAATCTGATAGTGGTGGTGCGGGGTCTGAGTGATGACTTCGAAGACCTTGTCGATGTAGTCCACCGGCACCCGCTCGTGGAACAGGTCCGACATGGAGTTCACGAAGTAGACGGTGGGCTTCTTGCGCCGTACGGGATCGTTGAGGCGTTCGGGGATCAACCGGAGGGCGAACCCCTTTTCGTAGCCAGGCGTGCCCATGGCTCTGAGCCGCTTGGCCATCACTTCCGCATAGCAGTGTTTACAGCCCGCGGACACCTTGGTGCACCCGACAATGGGGTTCCAGGTCTGCTCAGTCCATTCGATGCGTGATGTTGTCGTCATGGTCCACCCGTTGTGGGCCATCCTGCTCCTGGCGGATCTCGCCAACCGCGACGATCCGACCAGCCCGGCCTAAACCAAGCATTTCTAACATAGTCCCCATCGATGGGACAGTCGCCGCGGGTTAGAGCAGTAGCCGCCCCTGGGGTTCCACTTGGCTGACCTCGCCCCACAGCTTGTCTGCCAGGTCATGCTTGGAGGCCAGCACCAGCCAATAGAGGGGTTGATTTCGGTTTCCGGTCACACGCTCGATGTTGTCGCTGACGAGATAGCCGAGCTGCGACAAAAGGCTTCGCCAGTATTCAAACACCGCCATGACCAACTTGGGATTGGCGGCTGCGCTGTTGATCTTCTTGTCCCACCCCGGGGCAAAGCTGCTGAGCTTGCCCGAGGTCATCAAGGCGCGGACGTTGCGCTGCAAGTCCATGATGCTGACATGAATGAGGAGGTCCATGCTCTTGGCTTGCGCAAGGGTTTGGATCACCTGGAAGGGAAGGGATTCAAGGTTGAAGGGATCCAGGAAGGCCAGATTGAAGCCGGTCGGATGGAGGGTGGGGAGGATCTGGGCAGCCACGTCCTCCGCGGTTCCCGCATAGGCGCGGACATTACCAACCCTGAGGCGGCTCAAGCGGGTTTCGCAGGCCTCGACGTTTACCGGGTCGAGGTCACCGATGATGACCTCCCGATAGGGGTTCCGACGCCGGATGGCTTCAGTGGCGGCGACTAACGCGCTTCCTTCCACCACCTCGCCTGTTTTGCGCAAGCGAGCGCGCCCTGGGCCGCAATAGAGGTCGATGTAGGTGGCGTTGCCGCCGAATTTCCGCCTGACCGCTCGGGTAATGTCCACATATTTTTGAAGGCGCAAATGTTTCTCAGGCGCCCAGTCTCCGACGATCGCCCGCCGCAACCTGTCCTCAGGGTCGATTTCGTAGCGGTCATCGTCTTTTTGTGTGGGCATCTGGCTGGCCTCCCTGGCTGGTCCCTGCTGACCTTAACGGCACAAGCGCCTATTTCCTTAGACATCCTATCGCGCTGTGACCCCGATTTTGGTGGCAAAGGGCTGGGATATAACCGTAAGCATACTGTTCCTCCGCGAGCAAATTGCACTTGGTTCCCTCGATCGCCAAGCCTCCGACGCGAGTATTTGCCGGAGCAGAAAACGGAAAACGGGACGGCGGTGGTTAATTCCATTCAACTACCTCCCTCCCGTTTCCTCAGGTCAGATGGCTGTCGCCTCGGCCATGCCAGTGACAATGTCATCCCCACACACATCACGCCATAGGTAATACATCACCCCAAACATCACCGCGAACATCGTCAGCATCAAGGCGACATAGAGCGGAATGATCAGCACGAACATCAGCCATGTGCCGACGAGCGTCCCAAGCAGGGCGAGTAGAACGGCCACGAGCGCGAAGGCAATTCCCACGACAATCCAGCCAAGGATGAGGCTCACTGCAAACACGAGTAGTGGCAGCAGGTTCTTCAGCGCGCCGACTATGCCATCGCCGATGGCGCCGAATACGCTGCGACGGCGCAGCGCGACCTGGCCAAGGCTGATTGCATAGAAACCCATCATGAAAAGGCAGAGCACCATGAAAAGTGCCATGGCGATTCCGAAGCCTTGGGGTAACGCCGGTGGCGGCTGATGGGTAGTCTGTGCAGTCACTACTTGCATGTACCAGGTGGCGATGCTGCCTCCCGTGGCAACGACAATGACTCCGAGCACGGCGACGTAGGCCACCATGACCGCCAGTCCGTAGCCGATCAGGCGCAACGCTTCGCCTTGTCGATAGGGTTTGAAGATGTCGAGTGCGCGTGCTGGCAACCCGCGCTCGGCTGTATCGATCACCTGCAGATAGCCCGCGTAGAGCGGCACGATCAGCAGACCGGCCAGCATGGAGATTGCCATGATCCAACCAAAGGTTGCCGGACTCATCGGTGTGCTGGTGATAGCCGCTTGGAATTGCATCGGCATCGTGATCAGCGTCGGCAACAGGCATGCCACCATCAGGAAGGCTGCCCCTCCTAGCAACGGCTTCGGATGGCGGAAGCCCACGGTGATGCCGTTCGTCAGCCAGCTAAAACCGGCCGACGGTCCCTTGGATCGTGTCGTCATAGTGTCCTCCCTGAAGATCGGCGCCCCCGCGCCGTGCGGGCCCAGCATAGCGGTTAGCGCCAATGACACCTAGACGGGACCCGGCGCGGAAATCCGGGTCACGTTGGACTTACAGCAGGAAACGCAGCGGAAGATGGGGCGGAGGTAACGGAGCTGTACTCTCGACGTCCCCCGGTTTTGATATAACCGCAAGCACACTGTTCCTTCGCGAGCAACTGCACTTGGTTCCCTTGATCGCCAAGCCCCGGACGCGAGTATTTGCCGCCAGCTTCTTTGCCGTGGTCGCGCTGGGCACGGCGGCGTTGCTTACACCGCTCCTGCTACCGCCATCTCGTCCACTGGCGATTGCTATGCCGTTCCTAGCGGCGGCCTGCGCGTATGGCTGGGCTTGGGTGCTCTATCCCCGCGATGGCGCGGAGTCGTACGGCGCGCTGCGCGGTGTCGTCGTGGCGTTGCTGGCCTACTTGAGTTTCACGGCGATTCTGGCGGTCTCAGGCTATCCCGATGCGGGACTCCTGATCGTGGGCTTCCTATGGGTACCCTTTCCGTGGTTTGCGCTGGCAGCAGGCGCGGCAGCCGGCGCTACGAACCTGCGCAACGTCCGCGCTCGCATCAACGCGTCGGCCGCGATCGCGTGTCTTGTCTGGACGAGGTGTGTTGCAGCCCTGCGGGCAACGTATGTGCGGTTTGACAAGTGGGCCGCCGACCCGAGCGCCTTTGCAGTGGTGACGATGATTGTCAGCAGTTGCCTGTTGTTCGCTGGAGGCGCGCTGGGCCTCGCATGGCTTCCCCCGAGATTTGCATCCTTGGACGAGGGGCTAGGCATGTCGCAGCGGCTGCTGCCTGGCGTGGTGGCATTGATTTTGGCTGTGACCGGGCGGACGTGTGGGCGCGTGCTACTGGCAATCATGCCTGCTATGCACCGTTTGCACATCACTATGATGTCGGCAGTCCTCGCAGGTGTCGCGGCCGTCTGGTTCTCAATCAACTTCGCCGGCTGAGAAGCGTTCGTGGAAGATTGACGTTTGACACGGGCGGCATTTCAGAGACGGCGAAGTCGGCTGTTGCACGAAATGATGACCCCGGTTTTGGAGTTGCCCTATGAGGTTGATATAGATTAAGCAGACGGTTCAGCGGGTCAGGTGAAATCCACGAGCGCACCAAGTCAGTGGATCGAATCGGGATGTGATCTTCAGTCCACGCGCTATGGTTCCAAAAATCGTGAATTAGTTTAAATAAATTTACAGAGGATGTAGATATGCGCTCAAGTTCAATATTGTTTGCTTTGGTTGCTCTTA
Organism: Dyella subtropica; assembly: GCF_026283965.1. GTDB lineage: Bacteria > Pseudomonadota > Gammaproteobacteria > Xanthomonadales > Rhodanobacteraceae > Dyella_D > Dyella_D subtropica. The sequence goes on along the minus strand of NZ_JAPDPD010000001.1, from coordinate 25,825 downwards.
TTTCAGTGGCGTGCGAGGCCACGGATAGATCTGATATTTCGGCCTGTCAGGCCGATCTGGCGGGCTTGATAGTTCCAAATATAAAGACGGAGATGAATAACAAAGATATCTCTGTCGAGCTTGCTGAAAATGACAGCGGGGTTTACAAGGTAAGAATGTTCGTTGCCTCTGACAATCCAGGCAAGCAGGTATCGATTGGATGGGTCGTCTTGGATACGAACAAAGGCATTGCTTACGACATAACCAAGGATGATGAGCATCCTGAGAAATTGAATATTGACGCGAACAAGTACAAGAATTTCTCTGAGAAATGTCTTGGGCGTGTAAATAATGGCGGGGCGCAAGTCATTGTTGATACGAAATTACCATTTGTATTTGATAAGTATTATCAGTGTGTTGTCGGTTCGGGCAAGAAGGATGAGTGTGGCGACCGTTTCCATGCATATCCAGACAATGCGGTGGGCGGTGAGCTTAGGGGTCAAATCGACCCGAGTATGGATACGATTTTATTTATGCCATCGATATATGATTTAAAAGTCATTCTTGCCGGCAGGGCTGAGGCGGATGTTAATATTTACTATCTTTATGTTTTCAGGGATGTAAAATTGATTTCAAAAGAAATGGTTGGAAAAATGGATGGCGAATCCATTTTAACTTTCGATATCAGTAAAAATTATTTGATAACAACGTATGAAAGAAAAGGTGCCATGTCGAGTAAGATAAGTAATGTCAACCATTTCAAGTTAAGTGAAAATGGTGATTTTGTTGTGTGTCAAAAATTGAATCCGGAATGTAAGTGATAGGCTATTCCGCCGGAATTGATTGTAAGCACCTAGCCGCGATGCATAGAGAACCAAAGCGCGAACGGGGACACATTGAAGTTGATCGCCGACCCCGCGCGCGACCAGCGCCGCGGTCGGCACCCATGAAGCCAGCGTCGCCTTGGGCCATCGGGGGCCCACTTGGATTCGGGGCCAGCAGCAACAGCCACGGACACTAGGGATAACCCTAATAGGCAAGCCTGTGTGAAGACCGCTCCAATAGTGGCTTCCCCTAGCCAACCCTCAGGCAGCGAAATGATCCCGCGCGACTTTGATACTTCGAGCTCTCCTGTTGCATTGTCCGCCGCGCAGCCGGCTCCGTCTCAGCAGCCGCAGTCTTACCGCGTACAGCGAACCGACTCGTCACTGGACAGCATTGCCCAGCATTTCGGCACCACGAAGGACGCCATCGTGCATGCCAATCCGGGCAAGTTCAGCCAGTCGTTGAAGGTTGTGCCAGGCGACGTGCTGATCATCCCGCCAGCCGACCTCAGCGCGCAGTCGGCTGCCGATGCGAACAAGCCCAAGGCAACTCCGCAGCAACAAGTGGACAAGGCGCTGGCGGATCTGCACAACCTTGCCCAGGTCACGCCGCGCAACCGCAGTGAGGTCCAGGACCTGGCCGATGCGCGAAGCAGTTTGCAGGATCAGTTGAACAAGGCGGTGGACGCCGAGGTCCAGGCCCGCCTCAGTACGCCGGATACCTCGCTCACGCCTCAGCAACGCAAGGCGCTGGGCGACGCTGCGCCGACGCAGGCCGACCGCGCTACGGATATCCGCAAGGATATCGTCTCCCGATATCAGGGCGACGCAGCGGTGCAGCAGGCGGTGGACACCCAGGAGGCGAACACGCTGCTTGCCAACAACGACCAGGGCGGCTACAGCTCGCCCAAGGACAAATTACTGGCGCTGGATGCCTCGCTGAAAACCGCGTCCTCCGATCAGGTGCGTGCGCTCGCCACCGGGCAGGATTCCTACCGCAACACGCTACAAGCCGCTGCCGATTGGGCTGCGCAGCCGTATGACGGCAACACGCACTTCAGTAACTACGATCAGTACACCAAGGCCGGTCAGGGTGTGGAGGATTCCTCCGCTCGCTACGCGGATCTTCTGTCCGGCATTTCTTCGCCAGAGATGAAGGCGAGCCTGCTCGCCGACGCGCATCCGCAGCTCGACAAGCTGGCTCATTTCGCTTTCCTCCACAACGGCCAGGACATGCAGCAGCACTCGACGGCTGCCTTGACGAGCCTGTCTTCGATAGTCGGCAGCTTGGGCCAGCAGAATCCAGCGGGCGCCCAGGCGTTGGCGGCTGACCTCGCTAGCCAGATGACCAATGGGCGTGTGTGGGCGGGATGGCCGGGCAACATATCGATACTCAGCGATGCTGCCACCAAGTCAGGCGATCCGACGCTGGCCCTGAACATCATCGATCACGTGCGCGGCGACGGTAAGGACCGAATGGCAAACGACTGGTCCGACCGGGCGCGTGGTGAAGTGCTGCAAGCGACTACCGATGCAACAAGCAGGAAGGTTGACAACGACGTTGAGACCTATGTGCAGGCGGCTGGTGAACTCAATAGCCTGATCGCCAAGGAAGGGGCGTCGATGACGCCCGACCAGCTCAATCAGGCGATCGAGAATTACGGCAAATCGAAGGGGGCGGAGTGGAAGCAAAGTGTCAACGACGCGATCACCCGTCTTGCCGATGACGGCAAGCATCTGCTGTCTCAGCAGGCTGCGTTGAGCAACTGGGTCGCCAGCCATCCGGGCGACAAAGACGCGATCGGTAAAGTGCTCAACAGCGTGATGGGCAGCGAGAACAACCAGGCCGCCATACGCTTGGCGGTGCAACGCGATCCTACGGTCATGCAGGGGGAGCAAGGCGAGTCGTTGATCAATATGTATGCCTTGTACGCCAAAGCGGGCGACCAGGGCACACGTAAGCTGATGCAGGAGCTGGGCACCAACTATGTCGCTGGCCGCCTCAATGAGCTACGCGCCGGGCTGAAGGCAAATGACTTGGATTCGTTGCGCACCACCTGCGACGGACTGACCAAGCTGGGTGACGATAGCCGCTTGGCCACCGTGCTGGCGATGAGCGGCGACAAGCAGGCGGATATCAAGGCGGCCACCGAGGCGTTGAAGGCGAACATCACCAAAACCTTCTCGCTGGCGAACCTGCCCCAAGATCCGCAAGCAGCGCTTGCCGACAATCTCGAGGATCTGGACAAGCGACTCTCTGGGATGAAGGCATTCGACAAGGGCTCAGCGCTAGGCACGTCCTTCCGCTTGTTCAGTGTCAGCGCAGCCGGCCTGGGCTTTCTCAACTCGGTGGACAAGATGGGTACCATCGGTCAGCAAGGCTGGGAGGACAAGATTCGCAATTCCTTGTCGTTGCTGGCGTCGTCGGCCGGCCTCGGCCAGAAAACTGCCGGATTGCTCTCTCATCTGAGTTTGGTTCCCGAGAAGGGCAAAATCGCTCAGTTCGGTACGACCCTTTGGGACCGTTGGATCAACGGAGCCTCGGGCGCGCTCGATTTCTGGAAAGCAGGCGATTCGCTTTTCGAAAAGCACGATGGCACCGAGGCCGCGCTGTATGCCACGACGGGTACGGGTTCGGTCATGTGGGCGCTAGGCGCAGGATCCTGGGCCGGTCCGGTCGGTATCGCACTGACCGCCGTCGGCACCATTGGCCTGATCTCCTATCAGGACAAGAAGGCGAACGATCACGCCGTGCCGGGTCGCGAGGCATTCCTGCAAGGTCTTGGCTACAGCAAGGATGCCGCCGACGCACTCTCCGCATGGCATAGCAAGAATGACGCGCCGGCAACGAGCATGTTGTTGCACTACGGCGAACAGAAGGGCATGAATCAGCAGCAGACCATCGCCTGGTTCAACGGGCTTGGTCAGGACCAGCAGAAGACGTTTGCCGGTGCGATGGTCTCCGCGCTGGACACCGTGGGCGGTGACGCGAGCAAGTTGCAGAAAACCGCGAAGGATGACGGTACCTGGGACGACATGGCCAAGCACAACTATCTGCTCTCTGGAACCGTCAGCCACGGCATCTTCGGAATGGGGGCAGGCGTGGTGGACGATGGCTCGAAGCTGGATGGCCTCACAGAGTTCCCGGTCAACGGCGAAGAGCAGCCTTCATCCGTGCACCAGCTCGACATCGTGCTGAAGAACGTGCTCGGGGTGAACCCTCCTTAAGCCTGAGCCGGGAAGCGCCAAACTGGGCTTCCGATGTTTTGTAGGAGCGCACCCTGTGCGCGATGCACTTCGCGCACAGCTGTTTCTTGTGCACAACTCAATGCGTGCACAAGCATGCACCTGCTCCCTCTCCTTCGTTCACCGATTTGTGCACGGAGGAGATGGTTGGGCTGAGGGGCGGGTGCTCGCGATAACCTGTCACTGTCGTCACCCCGGCGTAGGCCGGGGTCCAGTGGCGTTGCCGCTCGATATTCGCGCTATCGCAACCTGGCTCGTTGCGACCGAAGGGAGTCCCCGTGGGACCGCGGGCTTTCGAACCGCTGCCGCGGTCCGAGTCACTTTTCTCTGTTTGGCCAGAGAAAAGTAACCAAAAGAGAGGCCACCCCGGTTGCGCGCCCTCCGGCTTCGCCTGCGGGTCCGTGAGGTCTGGCCGGGCCTGCTCTTAGATGACATGGGGACACGACGTCCCTGTCGTATCGGGAGGCATGGGCATCCTTGCCCATGCCCCTGCGGGCCTGATCGTCCAGCCCTCACCGCTTCACAGGGGCCCCGAGATCAAAAGCAAAACCTCGCTCATCGGGAGGTAGTCATATCCACATGGGTCGAGAGAGCAGCTCCATGCCGACACGAGATGTGCACAAGAGACAGGTGCGCGAAGAGCATCGCGCACAGGGTGCGCTCCTACATGTGGTTTCTAAATTCCCTTTTGCGCGGCGTTCCCGTTACATCTTCGAATGGCATTCGATATGGGGAAAACCCTAGCTAGGGAACGGCCTAGTTGGCCTGGTTCGTGCCGATTTCCATACTTCGTACATGTCTTGGCGCTTGGGATCGCTTGCTTCCCGATCTTGCCTGCGCAGGGCGTGTTACCGCCGTCGATGGATGCAAGGCGTTGGCGTAACGAGACAATAACCGGCAGTTTTGCGACCCCACCACGAAGAGGACAAAACCATGACTCACGTATCTCCCGTCAACATTTCCAACGTCAACCAGATCATCAACAACGGCATCAGCCGTTCGGAAGCCACTGAGATCGTCCGCAATGCGCTGACGCAATTCCAGCACCAGGCTTCCGAGCCGCTGGTCTCGATGCTTTGCCATCCCGGTGGCTCCGGCGGTTGGCTGGAGGCGCTGGCCAAGGCGCTGGGTGACAAGCTCAATAGCGCTGCCGATAAGCTGAAGGCCGACGCGGGTGCGGTCAATTCGGCCAACCCGGGCCAGACCACGCAGCTGAGCGCCGAAGCGCAGGAATTCAGTGAGCTGATGAGTGCGGTCGACAACGTCATCAAGACGCTGGGTGGCGCGCTGAGCGAAACGGCTCGCAAGGGCTAATTAGCGTTGAAATGGGGCCGGGATACCGCACTGGTATCCCGGCCCTTTTTTTTTAAACATTTTTATTTATGGGTTCGAGTGCAGCGTCATGGAATGGCATGGACGATGTGCTAGGGATAGTCCCAGCTAGGCACGGCGATCGAAGCAGGGCGTAATGGCGACATGTAGGGATGCTTCCTTGTATCGACGGGAAGAGGGGGGGGCAGTCATGGTGTCGGATTCGTTCCAGAGAGAGGCAGCCTTGAGCCGTCTTCATGCCGTTCGTTTGTCCACCGATGGCGATGCTCACAACGGCATCCCACCCGTCATTGCCGCAGCCTCTGTCGGCAACGCCGCAGGCCTGGTCACGTCGCAATCAAAACGAATGCGCCTGCTCGGACTTCGTTTCGAAGATATACCGCGACTGAGTAGCCTGTTCGCGCAAACCCGCATGCATCCGCTGCTGATGGAAAGCCCCACACGTTTTATCGATGTGGCAGCTATCGTGGCATGTGTCCATCGGCTCTATGCCAGTTCGCCAGGTTTGGGGGTTTGGCGCGCCGAAGCGCTGGATGGCGCGTTTATCGGGCTCTTTTCACTGCTGCCGGTCGACGGTAGCGACGAGGTGGAGATTCACGTGCGGCTGGCACCTGAAGCCTGGGGGCGCTGGTATGCGATCGAGGGCACGTACCTGCTGTGTCGGCAGGCGTTCGATGTGCTCGGCCTACCGCGACTGTTTGGCTACTGTCATCCGACGCATCTACGGGTACGCAGGATCATGTCGCGTTTCGGTTTTCGCGATCTGGGCGTATGCGAGCATCGCCACCAGCTTGCCCATCGCTACGAACTGGATGCGTCGAAGTGGCGCGAACGCAGCTGAAAGCTAGGCATCACAGCCTATGCACGACCCAGCCAAGCGGTGTCGGCATGGCTGGTGCCGCGCCACGAATGGCTGCCTGCACGACTTCCTCCGGTGTGCTGCCGTCTTGCTGCCAGCGCTGCGCCAGCCGGTGGAGAACGTCGCGTGTCTCTCCGGTATAGGTGCCCTCAAGCTCGGTGCCGACTTCAGCGTCGAGCATGTTGGCGTAGAACATGCGCAACTGCGGATTGAGTTCGAACAAGGCCAGCAGTTTGTGCATCGCATCGGCGTACAGCGCTTCGTCGAGCATGGGGCGCTGGGTTTGCTGGCAATACCACACGGTGAGATATTCGATCGGACCGAGCACGCGCCGGCGATTCATCGAACCTGCTGCGTAGGGGGCGGTGTCTTCGACATCGTTGCGGCAGGAACTGCCCCATGCGCTCAGCTGGCCGCAGGGCAGGTCCATCCGCTGTGCCGCGACGGCGAGCAGGTCGGCCACGCACTGTTTGGCGGCGGCATCATCGCTTTCGGCGACAATCAGCAGGATCTTCAAAAATACCGGATACGCTTCATCGCCCAACTGACGCACGATGCGCTTGGCCAGTGCCAGACGTAGATCGACGGATGATTCCTGCTGAAGCGCAGCCACCAGGCGCCGGGTCGTTTCCAGCAGCGGTTCGGCCAGCGGTTGAAGATCAGCGGACATCTGCGCAGTGTAGGGCTAAGGATCAATCGAGCGGCGCAAGAATATAGTGGGCCAGTTGATCGAGCTGCGCGGCAGGGGGAGCATTGAGCGAGCCACGCCCGCTCAGTAAACGTTCGGTGGCGCTTGCACCGGCCCACACGTCCAGCCCCAACAGCTGATGGCCGGCGACCGCATTAACTTGCGTGGAAACACCCGGGCCGGCGGGCGCCTGAATCGCCCCACTATCAACCCCGGTAGGGGGCAGCAGGCGTGATGGAAGCTCGTTAATGTTCATGGCGCCTGGAGTCGGTTTGATGCCACGCGTGAGTTTAAGGCTATTGCTGCACGGTGCGAGCTGGGGGATTCCCTAGGTGGCAGCCGTCCAAGGGCCGGCGCACACTGCCGTAGCGCGTGCACGATGGGTGGGCTATGGCGGGGCAGAATAAGGACAGCGGCGATCGCACCGAAAAGCCGACCTCCAAACGGTTGCGCGATGCGCGCAGGGACGGCGACGTCCATAAAAGCCGCGAGTTGACCAGCACCGCGCTGGTGCTGGTTTGGCTGCTGATGGTGATGATGGGCATGCCCATGATCCGCGTGCGACTGAACGGGCTGTTCGAAACCGTCATGGAAGGCATCCATCAGCCCTTCGATCAGGCCTTGCACAATGTGGGTTGGCTTGCGGGCGAGGTATTCCTACTCCTGACCGTGCCGCTATTGCTGTGCGCGGCGGCTATTGGCGTGGTGGTTGAATTTTTGCAGGTAGGGCCGGTATTCGCGCCGAAGAAGATCAAGCCGGACGCCAGCCGGATGAATCCCACCGAAGGCATCAAGCGACTGTTCTCGCAGGAAAACCTGGTCGAGGTTATCAAGGCTCTTGCCAAGAGCAGCTTGCTGATAGGCCTGTTCGTGTGGGTGTTGCTCGCTTTGCTCGGCCAGTTCGTCAAGCTGCCTTACGCACCACCGCAGGCGATGGGGGAGGCGCTGTGGATCGCGGTGAAGCGGCTTGCCACCGGCGTTATCTTCGTATTCTTCTTTGTCTCGGTACTGGACGCGTTTTACCAGCGCCACGCCTACACCAAGAAAATGATGATGAGCCGGCGCGACATCAAACAGGAGTCGAAAGAAAACGAGGGCGACCCCATGATCAAGTCGCGCCGTCGCCAGCTGCATCAGGAATGGTCGCAACAAAACACCTTGGCCGGCGTGCGCAAAGCGAGCGTGGTAGTGACCAATCCCACCCATCTGGCCATTGCCATCCGTTACGAACAAGGCGAAGACGATCTACCGGTCATCGTCGCGAAGGGGGAAGGACACGAGGCAGCGTTGATCCGCCAGGCAGCGGAAGAGGCCGGCGTACCGATCATGCGCAACGTGAGTCTGGCGCGTGGTTTGTACGAAAAAGTGGAGGTGGATGAATTTCTGCCTGGCGAATTCTTTGAAGCGGTGGCGGAGCTGCTGCGCTGGGCGGAGTCGATTCGGGAGTCGCGGGAGGGGAGGTAAGTTGCTGCACGTCGCTGAGAGCCGTGAGCTTTAGCAAAAGCGATGCGTCAGCGAGCCCGTGACGGGTCCCCTGTGAAGCGGTGAGGGCTGGACGATCAGGCCCCGCAGGGGGCGCAGGCATGGATGCCTGCGCCTTTTCGACACGACAGGGACGTCGTGTCGAAAAGCCCGGCCAGACCTCACGTACCCGCAGGCGAAGCCGGAGGGCGCGCAACCGGGGTGGCCTCTCTTTTGGTTACTTTTCTCTGGCCAAACAGAGAAAAGTGACTCGGACCGCGGCAGCGGTTCGAAAGCCCGCGGCAGGCGAGCCAGAGCAAGCAATCGCAACAACCAAACAGCAACGACACTGGACCCCGGCCTTCGCCGGGGTGACGAAGTAGAAGCGGTGTCGCGAGCACCCACCCATCACCCCAACCCTCTCCCCCGTGCACAAATCGGTGAACGGGGGAGAGGGAGCAAAGGCAGCATCCCTACAAAATCCGCTTCAGCACCACCAACAACTCCCGGTTCTCATACAACTTCCGCATCACCACCTCGATCATCGCCCCCAGCGCCAACAACAACACCCAGCTCGACAACCACGCCTTGATAGGCATCGCGAGCGAAAACACATTGAGTTGTTGCGCATAACGGTTCACCAGACCCAAGGCGATATCGACCAGCGACATCACGACCAGCGCAGGTGCCGATAGCACCAGCACCGCTGTCATCAGGTAATTGAATTGGCCGACGAAGAACTCCATCCCGCCGGGACGCAGCGGTGGCAGCAGGCTTGCCACGGGCCAGACGGCGTAGCTGGACATCAGCAAGTCGATAAACACCAGGAAGGCGCCGCTGACCATGAACAACCAGGTCGCAAGCTGCATCAGGAATACACCGGTCATCGTGGACTGTTGTCCAGCGATCGGATCCATCTCCATCGACATCGACGAGCCGACTTTGGTGTCGATCACGGTACCGGCAGCGCCCAATGCCCAGAACACGGTGCCGAAGCAGAAGCCGATCAGCAGGCCCAGGAAAACTTCCTTGCCAAGTACCTGAATCCAGGTGGCGCCGGTCATGATCGTCGTACTGGGGTTGGCGGCGGCTGCCAGTGGGTAAACCAGGATCGCCAGGCTTACGTAGAAGCTGTTGCGCACGAGGGCCGGCACGGTTTCCGCCGTCATCAGCGGCAATACCACGAAGGCTGCAACGATACGCGGCAAGGTCAGCGCGATGCCGTTGAGCTGATTGCCAAGATAGTCGACCGAAAAAGGGGCCATCAATGCAACATGCCGGGGAAGGTGCTGAACAGGCGGTCGGCAAACTTGAACAAGGTACCGCCGAGCATCGCCGCGGTCCCCAACAAGGCAAGCACCACCACCAGGAATTTCACCGCATAAGGGAAGGTTTGCTCTTGGATCTGCGTGGCTGCCTGTAGAAACGCCACGAAGAGACCTGCGATGGCCGCGGCGAGAATCGGTGGCGCCGACAACACCAGCACCAGCCACAGAGCCTCGCGCGCGAGCTGGATCTCCTGATCGTACATGCCAGGATTCCTCTCTACTGATAGGTGAGCACGAGGCCGTGAATCAACTTGGCCCAGCCGCTGAGCAGTACGAAGAGCAACAGCTTGAACGGCAGCGACACCATGGTCGGCGACAGCATCATCATGCCCATCGCCAATAAGATGTTGGATACCACCAGGTCGATCACCAGGAATGGCAGAAACAACAGGAAGCCGATCTGGAAGGCCGCCGTCAATTCGCTGACGGTGAACGCCGGCATGATCACCAGATAGTCATTGGCATCAAGTTCACCTTGTCGATCCGGTGGCAGCAGCCGCTTCGCGCTTTGCAGGAAGAAGCCGCGTTCGGTCTCGTGACTGTGCTTGATCAGGAATTGCCGCAGCGGCTCTTTGCCCGACTGCACGACCATTCCCAGTTTATCCATCGTCATCGGCCCTGGCGCTTGCGTGCTCATTTGCGTCTGCACGTTACGGTAGGTGTCCACGATCACCGGGTTCATCACGTAAACCGAAAGGATGATCGCAAGCCCATTGAGCACCACGTTGGGCGGCACTTGCTGCAGCCCAAGCGCGTTGCGTAGCAGGCTGAGCACCACCACGATCTTGGTAAACGAAGTCACCATCACCGCCACGAATGGCGCCATCGCGAGCGCGACCACCATGGTGATGATCAGCGCAGGCGAGAAGCTACTGAAATCCACGTGTGCCGCCCTTGTAGGTAAGATCCTTTTGCGTCATGCGCACGCCCAACCATTCGCCTAACGCAAGCACGACGCCCACGCCGAATCGGTGCCCATCCAGCGAAATGCCGACGGTGCTGCCGAGCAGTTGCGCGTCGTAATGGAGCACGGTGCCCGGCTGCAATGTGCTCACTTCATCCGGGCTCAGAGTGAGCCGGGTCAAATGAAACTGCGGCCTGGACGGTATGTTCGGGTCGGCCGGCGTGGACAACATAGGCGTGGACAACAGTGGTTTGGCGGCAATCGCCCATTGTCCTTGCCGGCGCTGCACTGCCCAGCCATCAGGCAGGCCGAACATGCTGCGTGAGGTATCACGATCGGGTAGCAGTCGCGCATCGCAGTCCGCTTCCCGGCCGATAAGCAGCACGTCACCAGGCGTCAAATCCGAGGCTGTCACCGGATCCAGCACACGCCCGGGCAGCACCAGGTCAAACGTCAGCGCCGTCGCGTCGCCCAGCATGGCCAGTCGTGAGGCGTCGCGTTTCCATTCGGCGCACGCGGTCAGCAGACGCACTTCGGCGCTGCCCAGGCCCAGCCAGCCTTGCAGCGACTGATCATTCCCGTCGTGCCAGTTCAGTGCCAGCCACAGCACGCCTGCAGACGTGCCGGCAGGCAGTGTCTGGGTGGCCATGAAGCCACCGCCGAATATCTTGCCGAGTGCGTCGAGCAGCGGCTCATGCGCCAACGACCAGGCGAGCAGGCGTGCCTCGCCCACATAGTCCTGCCAGTGCGCATCGCCTAGCGGGCTCGCGTTCGGCTCGCGTTCCAGCGCCACCAGCAATCGGCCTTGCGCACTGTCGAGACAGACGCAGGGAAGGGCGGCGGCATGGCGTTGACCGACGCCGGCATGCAAGGCCAATGCGCCGTGATCGTTAAGCTGCAACACGTTGCCGCGCATCAATAGCGCGCGTGCAGCCTCGCGTAGCAGTTCATCATGCTCGACGTGCACGTCGTCTCTATCCATCAGGAAGGCGGTGTCGTGAAGCATTCAGTGCTGCCCCAGCACGACCCGGGTCAGCTCAACCACATTATGAGCACCCAGCTTGGCCATCAGATTGGAGCGGTGCAGCTCGACCGTCTTTGGACTGATGCTCAATTCGTCTGCAATGACCTTGTTGAGCTTGCCGCTCATGACGCCGTCCAGCACCTGCCGTTCGCGGCGGGTGAGGTTGGTCAGTGCGCTGGATGCGGCCTGCGGCGCGTGATGGGTCAATGCGGTCTGGATGGCATCGATCAGTAACGGTGCGTCGAACGGCTTTTCGATGAAATTGGCGGCGCCGTGGCGCATGGCATTCACCGCCAGCGGCACGTCGCCGTGTCCAGTGACGAAGATCAGCGGTATCGAGGTGCCGCGATGGGCCAGTTCGACCTGCAGTTCCAAACCGTTCATTCCAGGCATGCGGATGTCGCTGACGATGCAGCTTCGCGCCGGTGGCGCCTCACGTGCCAGCTCTTTCAGCAAGGCTTGTGCACTGGAAAAATCGCGCACCTGGAAGCCCGCTTGTTCAAGAATCCATACGCAGGATTGACGAAACTCCTGATGGTCATCGACCAGATAGATGCGGGTGTCGGTCGCGGCCGTCATCACACCAATCCTCGCGGCACCGTGAATATCAGTGCGGAACCGTCCCCGCCTTCGCGATTGGGCTCGGCGAACAGGCGGCCCTCGTGGTACTCGACGATCGAGCGGCAGATCGCCAGGCCAATACCCAGGCCATCGGGCTTGGTGGTGTACATCGGTGAGAACAGCCTGCGCATGCCGTTGTCGTCGATGCCGCAGCCCTGATCGACCACGCGTATCTCCACCATGTCGTCGTAGTCCAGCCGTGCGGACACCTGGATGTTGCGGCGCCCCGGTGGCGTTCCGTGCATCGCCTCGATCGCGTTCTTGATCAAATTCAGCAGCACCTGCTCGATCATCACCTGATCGGCGAAGATCGGCGGCAGATCGTCAGGAAGCGTGCTGACAATGAGTACCTGATACTTCTCCGCTTCCAGTCGCAACAATTCGATGACCCCTTGGATCAGCGCGCGGGCATCCAGGTTCTGCCGATGAGGTTCGCGGCTTCGCACGAACTCGCGGATGCTGCCGATGATCTGCGCGGCGCGCTCGGTCTGTCGTTTCGCCAGATGGATACCTTGGCGCAGGCGGTTGCCCGCCGGCTCGGCGTCGACGATTTGCTCGCAACCGGCGAGATAGTTGATCGCGGCGGACAACGGCTGATTCAGCTCGTGTGCCAGCGTCGTAGCCATCTCGCCCACGCTCATCATCCGCGATGTGGAGAGCAGCTGCTCATGCTGTTCGCGGTGACGGCGAAGCACCTCGATGCAATCGCTCATATTGGTGAGGAATAGCGCGTCCGCACGTTCACCAAGACCCAGCTCGCGACGTTCCATGCGATACCAGCGGCGTGTATCCGGCGCGTAATAAATGCGCGCGCCAGCCTGTTCGCCCGCCACATCGAAAGCGCTCTCGAACGCATGGCGCGTCGGTAGAGCCTCCAGCTGCGGGAATTCCTCGCGAAACGCGGCATTACACGTCAGCGCGGTGTCGCCATCACGCTGGAATACGATGCATGGCCAGGGCAACACTTCGATCAGCGCGTGGCCCTGTCCATCGGCTTGAACGGCATCATGACGGTGCTCTTCTTTCCGATACCTTAGCGCAGGCATAGTCACCAATCCTTGAGCAATCAGGTAATCCACCGTCACGCAGGGGAGACGATAGCTGTTTGACCTATGCGGGAACGGCCGGGGAGAGCCAGGTTCGTAAAAAGACTAGAACATCCCTGGCGGAAGCATGGCTACCACTTATGTGCTGATTAGTATGTGCTGATTAGGTTCGTATCAAGTGAGTCCAGTAAACGATCATTTGAAACGATGCTGTGGAAACTATTCAAACAGCTGTCGGTGATATGTTTGGTCGCTACGAATCATTAAGCTGACCTCAACGGGAGCCGGAAGATACCATGAAGAATTTGCTTCGCAATGTGCTTGTCCTCCTACCTTGGCCAAGCATCGCGTTTGCGACAGAAGCGTCGGATGGCGGCAGCGTGATGTTGAGCCTGCTGGTTCCCTTGATTGCTGTGACGGCAGCCATGGTGGCCATGTTCTGGTGGCTGCGGCGAGGCAAGGCATTGAGCGGTAGTGGGCCGTTGAAGGTGGTTCAAGCCGTCGCCGTGGGTGCGCGTGAGCGTGTGGTGGTGCTCGATGCACAGGGCCGCAGACTGGTGTTGGGTGTGACGCCGAACAAGATTGAGCTGATCGCCGAATTGCATGCGAGTGATAGTTCCCAATGACAACGTGAAATTTATGTGACGATGAGAGCGTGATGCCTTTCACGAATGATGACGAATGAATTGAGAAGCAATAGACACATGCGAGGAATATTTTTGTAGTTGTCTATTGAATTCACTATTTATGAATCGGCGACGGCCGATGGCATGTGAAGAGCACCCTAGGGTCTTCCCTAGGTTTCGATTTTCGGAAACGCTGGTAGGTTTGCGTTACCCACCTACATTAAATCCCCATGGACATCACGCTGCTGCCACCTTGGCAAGTCGAGTGTGTTCGCCACGACAAGGGAATTCGCGAGTCATGGCATTCGAGTCGATTCTTTCGCGGCTAAGCGCTAACACGGGAAGCACGCGAAGCTATAGCGATCTGGTGCTTGTGGCCGGCGTCGTGGCGATCATCGGCCTGATGATCCTGCCCTTGCCGATGGTGGCGATCGACGCGCTGGTCGCTTTGAACATGCTTATTGGTGTGGGCCTGCTCCTGATCGCGATCTACATTCCCACGCCGGTGGCTTTTTCCAGCTTTCCCAGCGTGCTGCTGCTGACGACACTGTTCCGCCTGGCGTTGTCGATCGCTATTACGCGGTCGATCCTGCTCAACGCCGACGGTGGGAAGATCATCGATACCTTCGGCAACATGATCGTCGGCGGCAACTTGATCGTCGGCCTGGTGGTGTTCCTGATCATCACCGTGGTGCAGTTCATCGTGGTGGCCAAGGGCGCCGAAAGAGTCGCCGAGGTGGCCGCGCGTTTTTCGCTGGACGCGATGCCCGGCAAGCAGTTGTCGATCGATTCCGATCTGCGCTCGGGCCTGCTGGAGAAAGACGAGGCACGCCGGCGTCGGCGCTTGCTTGAGGTGGAAAGCCAGCTGCATGGCTCGCTCGATGGCGCGATGAAGTTCGTCAAGGGCGACGCGATCGCCGGCATGGTGATCATCGTGATCAATCTGCTGGGCGGCTTGGGGGTGGGCGTGATGATGCGTGGCATGAGCCTGGATGACGCCACGCATACGTATAGCGTGCTGACCATCGGCGACGGCCTGGTGGCGCAGATTCCCGCCTTGCTCGCTTCCATTTCCGCCGGATTGATCGTTACGCGTACCGCCGGCGATGAGGAGGACCGCAACCTCGGTGCGGTCATCGGCAGGCAGATCTCCGGTGAGCCGCGCGTGATGATGATCCTCGGTTGCATTGCACTGGGGATGATGCTGGTGCCGGGTTTTCCCATCGTGGTGTTCCTGCCCATCGGCCTCACCATGATCGTGATGGCGTCGTGGCGCATGCGGGAGCGGATCGGCTTCTTTCGCAAGGTGTTCAAGGTGCCAGAGAGCCAGGCCGAGCTGTTGCCGCCGGATGTGTCCGACACGGATGCACTGATGCCGCCGCCGGCGCTGTTGCTGGAAGTACACATGTCCGCCTTGCAGGCGCTGGGCAGCAATCAGGTGCGCGATCTGTTTCGCCAGGTGGTGGGCAGTTTGCGCGAGGAATACGGCGTGCCGCTGCCCAAGCCCGCGCTGCGTGCGGGACTGAACCTGCCCGATCAGGGGTATGCACTGTATGCCTACGGCGTGCGCATCGGTTACGGCGTGCTCAAGCCGGAAGCGGTGTTCCTGCCTGGGCGTGTCGCGCTACCGGCACAAAGCCAGGAGGAGGGCGCGCACGAGAAAGGTGCGTTAGTCAAAGAGGGGATCACTGGGTTTCCCGGCCAATGGGTCGCACGTGAATCCACCCAGGCCGGGCGCGTGCTCGAAGCGCCGCAGATGTTGCGCGAGCACATCCGCCTTGCCGTGGAGCGTCATCTGTCGCTGTTCGTCGGTATTCAGGAGGCGTCCAATCTTTCCAATGGCCTGAGTCGCGACTACCCGGATCTGGTGCGCGAGATGCTGCGCGTGGTCTCGCCGCAGCGCGTCGCCGATGTGCTCAAGCGGTTGGTGGAGGAGCGCGTACCGATCCGCCAGTTGCGCGACGTGTTCGAGGCGATTACCGATGCCGCCAGTCGCGAAAAAGACATCGTGCTGGTCGCCGAATACGTACGCATGTCACTACGCCGCCATCTTAGCTATCGCTATGCCGACGATGACCACGTGTTGCGCGTGCTGGTAGCGCGGCCCGAACTGGAGGAGCGATTGCGCCGTTCGGTGCACAACGGTCCTGCCGGCGCTCAGCTGGCGGTGGAACCGGATCTCGCTACACGGCTGCTGGCCCAGATCGGCGATTACGCTCGTGGCGAACATGGCGCTTCGATGGTGCTGCTGAGTTCGACGGATGTGCGTCGTCACTTGCGCAAGCTGACCGAGGCCGAGTACGCCGATATTCCCGTGCTTTCTTATCCGGAACTGGTACCTGACTTGCGTCTGGTGCCGATTGGACAACTCGCCGCATGAGGTGGCAGACATTGGATCAGAGTGTGAATGAATTGATGAAGCGCCGTGGAAGATTCGGTGGATGGCTGACAGGACTTCAGCCGCGGACCGCAGGAGTGCTGTTTCTGGCTGGCATGTTGCTGAGCGCAACGGCGATGGCCGTACCGATCCCCTTCAAGAAAGGCCCGGTAGGTATTCAGAGCGACA
Organism: Dyella subtropica; assembly: GCF_026283965.1. Lineage (GTDB taxonomy): Bacteria > Pseudomonadota > Gammaproteobacteria > Xanthomonadales > Rhodanobacteraceae > Dyella_D > Dyella_D subtropica. Next base: position 9,321 of record NZ_JAPDPD010000001.1, on the reverse strand, counting down.
AGCCACTGCATGAGTTTTTGCCCGAGTTCTTCCATGACCAGGGGCTGGAAGTGGTCATGAGTCCGCAGGTGGCGGCGCGTTCGGGCACGCTCAATGGCGAATTCAAGGGCAGTTATGCGCAGGTTTGGCGCAAGGTTGCCGACAGCAACGGCCTGCTGGGGTACTGGGACGGTTCGTCGGTTTATGTGTACTTGGATACCGAACGGCAGACGGATTACACCACCGTGCCGCTGCCGGTGGAGCAGCAGTTCCTGGCCGCGATGGCCAGCGTGAACTGGGCCGATGTCCCCAGCGGAAACGTCTGGAAACTGGAGCCGAGCACGGGCCTGGTGATGATCACCGGCAGCAAGCGGTTTATCGATCAGGTCAGGCAATTGGCGCAGACCATCTCCGGTCTTGGCCAGGGCGGCGATACGCGATTCAAGTTCTATCCGCTGAAATACGCCTGGGCCTCGGACACGACGATCACCATCGGTAACCGCCAGGTCACCATTCCGGGCGTGGCCTCCGTGCTGCGTGAGTTGGTCGGGTCTGCGGGCAACGGTGCGTTCGGCGGCACGCGTGAGCGTTTGATCTCCGCTCGCCAACAGGGACTGCGCGGCCAGGGTTTAGCCGGCATGGGCCAACAACCGCCACCGCCGCTGGGCAACTACACCGCGCCCGTGCCGAGCAATAGCGACGACGGGCTGACGCCGCCGAACGCGCCGCTCGCGTCGTCGCAGGGCAGGGTGGAAGCGATTCAAGGCAATGGCGATAGCCGCATCGTCGCCGACAGTTTTCGCAACGCGGTCATCGTGCGCGACACCGCTGATCGCTTGCCGATGTATGACGAGCTGATCCGCAATCTCGATGTGGCGCCGCAGATGGTGGAGATCGAAGCCACCATTATCGACGTGGACAAGGACAAAGCGCGCTCGCTCGGCGTCAATTGGTTCTATCGCAACCATGGCATTACCGCCGGATTTACCACGGCCAACGGGAAAACGACGGCGGATCAGTCCAAAGCGGAACTCGCCAGTGCCTTGCTGGGCGGCAAGAACGGCGAGGCCCTTTCGGCACTGACCAGCTTGTTTGGTGGTGGCGGACAGATCGGCGCCATTCTTGGCGACCCTGGGCATTTCATCGCGAATGTGGATGCGCTGGAGAGTAACGGTGTCACCCATGTGATCACTCATCCGCAGGTGATTACCATGAACGATACCGAGGCGGTCATTCAGAGCAACCAGACGGTCTATGTGCCGGTATCGGGTGCGTACAACTCCGACCTGTACAACGTCGTTGCCGGCACCACGCTGCGTGTGACGCCGCACATGGTGTCGGAAAACGGTGGCATGCAGATTCGCATGATGGTGCAGATCGACGACGGCAACATCAGCTATTCCGCCGCCGACAACCAGAACGTGCAGTACCCGATCGTCAGCAACAACGCGGTGAACACACAGGCGGTGATCCAGGACGGCCAAGGGCTGCTGCTTGGCGGCCTGATCCAGGACAAGGGCAACAACGCGCAGCAAAAAATTCCGGTGCTCGGCGATTTGCCGCTCGTGGGCTATTTGTTCAAGACGGTGCAAAAGCAGCGAGCGCATACCGAGCGGTTGTTTCTGATTACGCCACGCTTGATTGCGCTCAATCGCATCGCCGGGCAGCAGACACCTAGCTCGGCTGGGGTGACGATCGAAACGCAGCAGCAGACCGATGCGCGGCAGATCGAGAAGCAGGGGCGGTGGCATTTCGACCAGCCGGCATCGGCGCCGGCATCACAGCCGCAGCCATCGCCGGAGGCGCATCGGCCATGAACGCCATGGTTGCGTGTGCAGCGCGAATTCAGCCATCTATCCCTTCGCGGGAGCTGTCTCTTGTACATATCTCGCGTCGGCATGGAGCTGCTCTTTCGAACCAGCAGAATGCAACTACCTTCAAGCAAGCCATGGTTTTGCTCTTGATCTTCGGGGGCCCCTGTGCAGCGGTGAGGGCTGGACGATCAGGCCCCGCAGGGGGCGCAGGCATGGATGCCTGCGCCTTTTCGACACGACAGGGACGTCGTGTCGAAAAGCCCGGCCAGCCCTCACGGATCCGCAGGCGAAGCCGGAGGGCGCGTAACCGGGGTGGCCTCTCTTTTGGTTACTTTTCTCTGGCCAAACAGAGAAAAGTGACTCGGACCGCGGCAGCGGTTCGAAAGCCCGCGGCAGGCGAGCTAGGTCGCGATACCGCGAACATCAAACGGCAACGCCACTGGACCCCGGCCTACGCCGGGGTGACGACAATGAGAGGTCATCGCGAGCACCCGCCCCTCACCTCAATCCTCTCCCCGGAGGGGAGAGGAGGCCAAAACCCATGAGCAGCCAACCCGCCAACCGAAGCCGCAACGTGGAGCGATCATCGCCTCACGCGCAGTTGCGCTTGCGCGTGTTCAGCGGCGTGCATGCCGGTGCCGAGTTCCGTCTGCCTGAGCGCGGCATCTTGATGATCGGCCAGGCCGACGACTGCGATTTGATCCTCGGTGATGCCGATATCCGCGAGCATCACTGCGTGCTGACGGTGGTCGGCGATCAGGTGCTGCTGCGCAGGCTGCAAGGCGATGTGGATGCCCAGGAGAGACGCATTGCCGAGGGCGAAAACGTCAGCCTCGAACATTTCACCATGGTGCGCCTGGGTGGTGTGCAGTTCGCGGTGGGGCCGCATTGGAGCGAGCGCTGGCAGAGCCTTGCCGATGCCATCGGTGATAGCGGCGCCACCGTGGCCGAGCAACAAATGGCCAGACGCAGGCGTGGCGTATTGGCGATAGCCGGGTTGCTGCTGGTGTTCGCGGTGCTGGTGTTAATGGCCAGCTGGAAGGTCAATCATCCGACACTCACCCACCGGCGCAGCAGCAGTGAACAGCTGGAACTGGCGGGGGGCATTCTGCGGCAGATGTCGTTGCAGCACGTCGTCGCCCACGTCGACGAAAGCGATCGGTTGGTCGTGCGCGGCGTGGTCGGCAATCCCGCGCAGTTGACCGAGCTCAGGCGGAAACTCTCGGCGGCCGGCCTGATGACCTCGCTGACGGTGCGCGACTGGCCCAGTGTCGCCAAGCAGGTGAAGGACATTTTCGGCATGCATAGCTACACGGTAGAGACGCGCTTGCTGGATCAAGGGCTGATCGAGGTCGATGGCCATTTTGGCGATCCGGGCACGGCCGACCGGGTGAAGAAGGAAGTGCTCGGTTCGGCGGATATGCAGAACCTCAACGCCGACATCGGCTTCAATCTCGCGCTGGGTAATTTCGACGAGCGCAAGCCCGAGGCGCCCAAGCTGGATCAGGGCAAACGCATCCGGCATGTCAACGGCGGCTCGGACAGCTACGTGGTGACCCGCGACGAATCGCGCTACTACCCCAATGGCGTGCTGCCGCAGGGGGGCATCTTTGTCGGCGTCACTGAGGGCGACAATATTCTGCTGCGTATGCCCGACGACACTTATATGCAACTGAACAAGGACGACCAATACCTTGCGCCGCATCCGTTGGGCGTGATGGATTCGATCGCCATGGCGCAGCTGATGCAGGCCGACCAGCAGCGCACCGGTCACGACAACGCAAGCAACAACGCAAGCAACAACGCAAGCAACAACTCCACTCAACATCGCGACGCAGGCGCCCATGCCCCGTCGCCGTTGATTCATCCGCAGCACTAACCCAGAGCCCGCCTTTCGGTGAGGCCCATGACCAGGAGACGACCATGAGCAGCAATACGATCAACGCAAGCGACAGCAGCCAGTTCGTCAATACCATGATCGGCAACAGCGCGGCTTCGGCTGGCCGTTCGGCCAGTGCCGATCAATCCCATAGCTGGTTCGAGGCCATGGCCAAGGCATGGGGTAGCGCGCTCGATCAACAGGCCAACAAAGTCACCACCTTGTCCGACCAGGTGAGTTCTTCGGGTACCAACGGTCCTTCCGACAGCCCGTCGGTGCTGACGCAGTTGACCGCGGAGAGCTTGAAGATGCAGTTCCTGTCGACCAGTGCGTCGACGTCGACCAATGCGATCGGTCAGGCCCTCAACAGCCTGGGACAGAAGTAGTCATACGCGGCTAACCAGGTGGGGGTTTTGTTATGAATGTGCTTCCGACTCAAATGGTCAACGTCGCCGATTTCACGGCGACGCAACCCGCCGCCACCGCGCCGGCGCATGTCGATGACATCGCGCGGTTTCGTCAAAGCTTCGCCGATGCCGCGCCGGTCAATGCAGAGCAGGTGGCGCCGGTACCGCAGGAGCTTTCGGCGGGATTCAAGGCGGTGCTCAACCAGTTCGATTCGCTCAACGGTCATGCCAGCCAGCTGAGCAAGTTGGCTGATGCCATGCGCAGCAGCGGCCGCGATCTGGCGCCCAGCCAGATCATCGATATGACGATGCGTTGCCAGGAGATGGTGTTTCAGGCGGAGTTGACCACCAACGTCGCCAACAAGAGCTCCGAGGGCGTGCAACAACTCTTCCGACAGCAATCCTGAGACTGCGCGATGCCGACGTGGACGATAGGCAAGACCAGGCGACTAGCGGCACTGATGCTTGCATTAGGGCTGCTCGTCGGCTGTACGCGTGAGGTGTTGTACAACAAGCTGGAGGAGCCGCAGGCCAACGAGGTCGTTGCGGCCCTGCTCAACAAAGGCATCGACGCCGACAAGCGCCCCACGGAACGGGGCGATGGCTGGCAGGTGGTGCTGGACCGCCACGACTTGCCGGCCGCGGTGGCGTTGCTGCGGGACGCGGGCTTGCCGCACCAGGGCGTCGACAACATCAACCAGATGTTCAAGAAGGATGGCTTTGTTTCCTCGCCGCTGGAGGACAAGCAGCGCTTCACCTACGCCCGCGAGCAGCAACTGGGCCATACCTTGCGGCAGTTCGACGGCGTGGTCGACGCGTATGTCTATTTGTCCATCCCCGAAAAGAACCCCATCGAGGAAAAGCCGCCTAGCGGCTCCGCCTCCGTGGTGATCATTGCCCGCCCCAATGCCGGCATCGAAGGACGTGCGACGGATATCAAGGCTGCCGTGATGAACGGCACCGAAGGCCTGACCGACCCCAGCCGCGTCACCGTGCAGTTCTTCTTGCGCGCACCCACCGAACTCGCGTCCGGCCTGGGCGGTCATGGCAGCTTTCGGGGGGATCTGGCCTCGCTGGTGCTGATGGGTTTCGCCGTATTCGTATTACTGCTGGCCGGCCTGCTGCTATGGCGCAATCGTAGTGCGCTGGTGAGTAGCCGCCCGCGCACCTTGAGCCGTTCGGCCGCGTCCCATGAACGCTGAAGGCCGCTTGCGCCAACAGCATGCGCGGGCGCTGCTCGATAGCCTGCATCCTGCGCATTGTGGCGATCTCCCGGAGCCATTGCTGCAGCAGGCACGGCAGTCCGGGCTTGGCCGCCGGTATCTGGCGCGGACCGCGCTGCGCCATGCACCAAGCGTGTTCGCACCAAATCACGAGCGCTGGCAACTGTGGCAAAACGCGGAGCCGTGGCTGCAATGGACGCAACAGCGTTTGCATGCCTTCACCTTGACGCTGGGCGGGATAGCCCTGGCCCCGGCATTGCGGATGATCGTGGAACGCAATGCCGTCTTGTTCGTGCGCAGCGCGCTGGGTGCCGAAAACTGGCGACGCGCACAGAGTGTGGACCCATGGCAAGGTCCAGCGCCGGAAGCCGTGCGGCATAGGGGCGAGGCCCTGTTGCAGTGCTGCGGCCGCGACGCGCTTGCACTCGCCGCCGAGATCCATGAGCGCGGCAAAATCGAATTTATCGGCCACGCCGAACGGCGGGATGAAAATCTGGCGGCGCGATTGGCGCTGGCATATGCATCCCCGCCCGCGCGGCCATGCAGTGAAGCATGCTGGCTACCCGCGTCCACCGTGCCGATGTTGCTTTCCATGCACGATGCCGAAGTGTCGACTTAAGTCCATGACCGCTGAAGGACGACTCGAATGAACGCACTGGTTGCCGATCAGGATCGCTTTCAGATGTACCTCGAAACCGGCGTGATTCCAGCGGCAGCATGGACGCCGCTGACCGAGGCCCAACGCATCGTCGAACAGGCCAATGCTTTGCTGCGCCAGGCCGAAATCGAGCGAGAGCAGATCTTCGCGCAAGCAAAGTTCGATGGACTGGTGGAAGGACGCGAGCGTGGCCTGCGTGAATGCGCGCAGGCATTGCAGGCATTGGCGCAGGCGCGCACCGCGGCAACGGAGGCCTTGCGCAAGCGTGCCAGCGATATCGCCATTGGCGTGGTGAAACATATCGCTCCGGCCATCGGCGCCGAGCGGCTGGTTTCCTCGCTGGTTGCCGAAGCCATGCAGAAGCTGGTGTTCGAGCCCCATCTGCTGGTGCGCGTACACCCGGATATCGTTGTCCAGGCGCGTAGCGAAGTGGCCGCCCTGGGAGCGGCCGCGGCGCCGGATATCGAGATCATCGGCGATGCGGATCTCGATCGTTTTGACTGCATCATCGAGTCCGCGGGTGGCATCGTGCGCGCGGGTTTCAACGAACAACTCGAACAGGCGCGCGTGATTCTGGCCGCCGCGGAGAAGACCACGGGAGGGCGGCGTGAGCGCGCGGATGCCTGACGATGTCGAGCTTTCGGGCGCTGACGATCCACTGCTGCGCGCGCTGAGCCGGCACGACACCCTGCAGCGCGTAGGCCGCGTCGCCGAGGCCTACGGCACCCTGGTGCGCGCCACCGGAGTGCGCGCGGCCATCGGCGAACTATGCCTGCTGGAACAGGACGACACCGGTTTCAGCATGCCGGCCGAGGTCGTCGGCATCTCCCACCAACAGACGCTGCTTACGCCGCTGGGTCCACTGGAGGGCATTTCCACCGCCACCACGGTCACGGCCACCGGCAAGCAAGCCACCGCACCGGCGGGCGAGAGCCTGCTCGGCCGCGTGATCGATGCACATGGCGATCCGTTGGATGGACTGGGCCCCTTGTTGAACGTGGAGCGCGTGCCGTTGTATGCGGCATCGCCCAACCCATTCGCGCGACGAACGATCGACGAGCCCTTGCCCACCGGTGTGCGCGCGATCGATGCCGCGTTGACCATCGGCCGTGGCCAGCGCACCGGCATCTTTGCGGTGGCCGGCGGCGGCAAGAGCACCTTGCTCGGCATGCTGGCTCGCAAGGCGCAAGCGGATGTCAATGTGATTGTCCTGGTTGGCGAGCGCGGTCGCGAGGTGGGCGAGTTTCTGCACGACAGCCTTGGCGAGGAGGGCTTGCAACGCAGCGTGCTGGTGGTTGCCACCTCGGACCGTCCGGCCTTGGAGCGCAGCCGCGTGGCCTGGCTTGGCACGGCCATCGCCGAATACTTCCGCGACCGCGGCATGAATGTCTTGCTGATGATGGATTCGGTGACGCGTTTTGCGCGTGCACTGCGCGATGTCGGCCTCGCGATGGGCGAGCCGCCCTCGCGGCGCGGCTTCACACCTTCGGTATTCTCCGCGCTACCGCGACTCTTCGAGCGGGCCGGCAACAACGAGAGCGGTTCGATCACCGCGTTCTATACCGTGCTGATGGAAGACGAGGACGGCAGCGATCCCATTGCCGAGGAAGTGCGCTCCATTCTGGACGGCCATATCTATCTTTCCCGCCGATTGGCGCAGGCCGATCACTATCCGGCCATCGACGTGCTCGCCAGCGCGAGCCGCCTGATGCCGCGCGTGGCGCCGCCGACGCATCAGCGCGCCGCCGGCCTGCTGCGGCGCTACCTCGCCAAATACCGCGAGATCGAGATGTTGCTGCAATTGGGCGAATACAAGCCAGGTGGCGACGCCGATGCGGATGCCGCGATCGCGCGTATCGATGCCATCAATCAGCTGTTGCGGCAGGACACGCACGAGGCGGCTGAATTCATCGCCACACGCAACCAATTGATCGGAGTCTGCTCATGAGGTTTCCGCTGGAGCCCTTATGCACGGTAAGAGGAATACGCCTGCACAAGTTGGAAGCGGCGCTGCGGCACTGCCGCGAACAATACGAGCGCGCTGAGCACCAGCGTCTGGAAGCGGCAGCGCGATGCGAGCAGGCGACGCAGGAACGACAGGCATTTGCCGAAACGTCGTGGCGACAGCTATTGGAGGGCGGGCAGCTCCTAGGTGAGGCGCTGAACAAGCATGAGCGGCATCTTGCCCTGCTGGATCAGCAAATCCAGCAGCGGCATGCCGAGCTGGAAACCAGCGAACGCGAGCGTGCCCAGGCAAAGGCCGCCATGGAAGAGGCGGCCACCGCCTGGCAACAGGCGCGCAACAAGTTGGACGCATTGGGTGAAATGAAACAGGGTTGGTTGCGCGAAGCGCGCAACCAACAGGCATTGCGCGAGGAGCACAGCGTGGAAGAGCTGATGCTGAGCCATACAAAGTCACACTGAGGTCCATATGCATACGCCATCCTCTACGTCACCCTCATCCACCCGGCGTGTCATGCAGGACACTCCCGTGAAAAGCAGGCCCGCGAACGCGGCCCATGGCCATAACGAAGGCGAGCACGAAAACGTGCAGCGCTTCCGCGCATTGATGCATGCCAAGCAGGCAGGGCGGGTGGATGGTGCCGATGCGAACGCAGACGCCGCCGTCGCCATGGATGCCGATGCACTGTCGCCGGATCAGGAGCAGGCCCTGCGCGAGCTGCTGCAACGCCAGTTGAGCGAGAGCGGGGATCGCTCGCTCGGCGCGCTGGCGCGACACCAGGATGATGGGGATGACGATGGCCAACAAGGCGATGAGCGTGGCGACGGACAGAACGCGGCCAGTATCGGTATGCAGGCCTTGCATCAGACACAGCAGGCGCTCTTCTTTCAGACGGTCGAGCAGCCGGGAGCAAGCCGGGCAGCGATGGCGCCGGCACTTGCCGAACTGATTGAGCGGCATGTGAAACAACTGCTGGTACCCGACGCAAGCAGCCGCAGCTCGGCGCAGTCGCACGAGATCATGATCACCCTCAAGGATGGCCTGCTGCCTGGTACCGAGCTGTGGCTGAGTCGTACCAGCACGGGTTGGACATTGCGCGCTGACACGCGTTCCAGCACGGCTTACCGAAGTCTGCTCGACGGGGCGCCGCAGCTGATCGAACGATTCGCGCAGAGCAGGCTTGGTGTGTTGGAAATCGTTCCCACGCTGCTCGCGTGACAGGGGGGGGGCTCGCATGAGCGTGGCCTTTTGCGTTGGCCTCCTCTCCCCGTCGGGGAGAGGATTGAGGTGAGCAACTGTGTTGGCAGTCAAGCGGATGTCGCATGTTCCAGATGCCACGAGGCGTTGTCGCGAACCATGGCGTTGAGCACGGTTAATAGCTTGCGCATGCAAGCGACG
>NZ_JAPDPD010000019.1 GCF_026283965.1 Dyella subtropica | reverse complement strand
CGCCAGCCGGTAGCGCGTGGCGCCGATCAGGGTGGCCCCCTGTTCAAGCCGCGCGCTACCGGCTGGCGGCCGCTGCGAGGCAACCCGAAGGGCTGGGTCTGTTTGCCCACGGATCTGCGTCATCGTTCGGTCGTGTATCGACATACACTCCCTCTCTCTTCCTTGCCCCGTGAGCAAACAGCTCCCAGCGCGGCCTACTTCATATAGGAGAACACGCCCCGATGAGCCGCCTACGCATTTTCGATGACCAGCAGCCGCAAACCCCGCTCTCCACGCATACCGAGCACGCCGCGATCACGCGCGAGCTGAACAAGGTTGGCGTGCGCTTCGAGCAGTGGGCCGCCAACCAGCCCATCGCACCTGGCGCCAGCCAGGACGAAGTGATCGCCGCCTACCGCAGCGACATCGATCGCCTGATGGCCGAAGAGGGCTACCAGGCCGTCGACGTCATCAGCCTCAAGCCCGACCACCCGGAACGCGCGGTGCTGCGCCAGAAGTTCCTCAGCGAGCACACGCACAGCGAGGATGAAGTGCGCTTCTTCGTCGCCGGCGCCGGCCAGTTCACCCTGCACATCGATGGCAAGGTCTACGATGTGCTGTGCGAACAGGGCGACCTGATCGGTGTGCCGGACGGCACCCGCCACTGGTTCGATATGAGCGAGGCACCCTATTTCGTGGCCATCCGCTTGTTCACCAATAAGGACGGCTGGGTCGCCAACTTCACCGGCGAGGACATCGCCCAGCGCTTCCCGCGAATGACGCCCCACACTTCGGTTACCGCCGGCGCCTGACTAGGCAGCCGCCAGCCCAGGCCAAGCCAGGCCGCGATGTGAACCGGTCCGGGAAAAACGCCCATACGCCCCCTGCGCGGGCGGAAGTCTGGTAGGCGACCGCCTGCGCCACAGGTAAGCTTGGTGCCCCCGCATCACGGCCACCCGCATGACTGTCATCCGCGCCATCGTCACTGATATCGAGGGCACCACCAGCTCGATCAGCTTCGTCAAGGACGTGCTGTTTCCCTACGCACGCAAGCGCCTGCCGGCCTACGTGGAAACCCATGTCGACCGCCCCGAGGTGCAGCATTGGCTGCATGATGCGGCCAAGGAAGCCGGTCTGATCGAGGCCAGCCGCCAGGAAATCATCGAACTACTGCTGCGCTGGATCGACGAGGACCGCAAGTCCACCGCGTTGAAGGCCCTGCAGGGCATGATCTGGAAGGACGGCTACGAAGCCGGCGACTACCGCGCCCACGTCTACCCGGAAGTGGCCGCGCGTCTGCACGCCTGGCGCGGCGACGGCTTGCATCTTTACGTCTATTCCTCCGGCTCGGTGGCAGCGCAGAAGCTGTTCTTCCAATACAGCGAGGCGGGCGACCTGACGCCGATGTTCGCCGGTTATTTCGACACCGAAACCGGCCCAAAGCGCGAGCGCGCTTCCTACGAAAAGATCGCCGAAGCCGTCGGCGAACTGCCGCAGCACCTGCTGTTCCTGTCCGATATTGTCGAGGAACTCGACGCGGCGAAGGCTGCCGGCTACCAGACCGCCTGGCTGGTACGCCCCCCGCTGACCTTACCGGCCGAACCGCGTCACCCGGCCTACCCTGATTTCGACGCCATCACACCCTGACCACCGCCAAAGCGCGAGCCCTCCCATGCGTATCGCCTTTACCGCTCTGCTCGCCTTCGCTGCCGGCGTGCTGCTGATGCTTGTGCTCTCGCATCGCGCCGCCATGCCTCAACAAGCATCCGATGCCCACCCGACGATGGATGTTGCGACAGCACAGACCGGCCCCGCGTCGCCAAGCAGCAGCACCCCGCCTGCCCATGCCAACGTCAGTGACAAACTCGACGACGGAGCGCTCGACCGCTGGCCGGCCCAAGGCCCCACACCCGAACAGGTGATCTACGCACAGCCCCGCCTGCTGCACGACACCGTGGCGAAGCTCAGCCCTCGCGTGCCAGGCAAGCCCAATCTTTACCTCGTCTCCTTTGCCGGCGACGGCGGCGAGGACGTCTTCCGCAACGAAGCGGAATACGCGGCCCAACTGTTCGCCGGCCGCTTTGGCGGCACCGTCCACCCGCTCGTGCTCGCCAACAACCCCGACACGCTCGAACAGCACCCGCTGGCGACCTGGAGCAATCTCGAAAGCAGCCTGGATGCACTGTCCACCGTCATGAAGCCGGACGAAGACATCCTGATGCTCTACCTCACCACCCACGGCGATCCCGACCACAACCTCCTGGTCGACCTGGACCCGCTACCACTGGATCAGATCGGCGCACCCGACCTGGCCGACATCCTCAATAAGCATCCTTTCAAGTGGAAGGTGGTCGTCGTCAACGCCTGCTACTCGGGCGGTTTCGTGCCCAACCTGCACGGCCCCGGCACCCTGGTGCTGACCGCCGCTCGCACCGACCGCAGCTCCTTCGGCTGCGGTAGCGATTCGGACATCACTTACTTCGGTCGCGCCTGGCTAGTGGATGCGCTCAACCGCACGCCCGACTTCATCGAAGCGTTCAAGCAGGCCACCGGCGAGATCGGCCAGTGGGAGCAAAAGGACAAACTCACGCCGTCCGAGCCGCAGATCGATGTCGGCAGCGGCATCGCCGATCAGCTCGCGCTATGGCGCAAAAGCGTCGCGCCGGGCCCGTCTGTGGCCTTCCGTCCGCCACATCCGGTTGCACCTCAGAAGACCTCGCCTGCCGATCCGCGCTGAGCGATCGACCCACCACGCAAACCACACCAACACCGGTAGGAGCGCACCCTGTGCGCGACAAACCGGCAGGACTGCCGGTTTGCACGACGTTAGCCGCCCACAGGGTGGGGCCCTACAACACCGCCCCTTACGCGGCCTTCGCCGAACGCAATGCCTGAGCGCGACGATAAGAGCTGAGAATGTTCTCGCGCACCGGCATCTCACCGCTGACGATGCAGTGCAGCCACTCGTTGGTGCTCAGCACCGCAGCGAAGCGTGACTGCTCCACCACCGCATAAACACGATGGATCTCCTCGGCCGTGGCATAACCGGCATGGTTCGCATACGACACCGAGCCCGAGGCATCATGCAGAAACTCTGCATGCATGCCGCGATCGAAGGCGTGCTTGATCGTGGTGTCGTTGCAGTTGTGGGTCATGTACCCGACTACCGTGAGCGTGTCGATGCCGTGTTCGTCCAGCCAGTCGGCCAGCTTCGTTTCGGCGAACGCACTCGGCAACGGCTTGCGGAAAAACGCATCGTGATGGCGGCGCGCCACGTCCTCGTGCACTAGCCAGCCATCGCTGCCTTCGGCAAAGGCCTGGCCATCCGCTGGCGAGTTCTGCTGGATCACGATCACCGGAATGCCGGCTGCTGTCGCGGCGTCCATGGCCTTGCCGATGTTGGTGAGGCTCTCCGACACCGGCGGATATTCGATCTGCAGGTTGCCGGTGAAGTACTCGTTCTGCACGTCGATCACGATCAGGGCGCGGCGCGGGGTCTTGGCGGTCATGGCACAACTCCAGGTGAGTGAGAAGGTGTGTGTATGCTGCGCCGTCCGGCACTTGCGCGAGAGTGGCCCGAAGGACAACCATCGATGGTATCGGGTCAACGAAGGTATGCCATGCGCAAGATCAGAGTGGTCGTCGTTGCGTTCGAGGGCATCCTCCCTTTCCACCTTTCGGTGCCATGCGCGGTGTTTCAGGCACCCACGCGCGACATGGAGTCGCCTTTCCGCTTGCGCGTCTGCTCGGCCGAAGGCCCGCGCTTGAACGGCGCCTACGGCTTCGCCATTGAAACGGAGTACACGCTCGACGAATTGCGTCAGGCCGACGTCATCATCGTGCCGACCTGGCGCGATGCGCAGGAAGCACCACCGCAGGCGTTGCTGGATGCTTTGCAGCGGGCCGCTCGCCGTGGCAAGCGCGTCGTGGGTTTGTGCATGGGTGCGTTCGTGCTGGCCTACGCCGGCCTGCTCGATGGCCGACGCGCCACCACGCACTGGTATGCCACCGAAGAACTGGCAGCGCTGTTCCCTTCCGTGACGGTCGACCCCGATGTGCTCTATGTCGACGAGGGGCCGGTGATCACGTCCGCGGGCTCAGCTGCCGGCATCGATTGCTGCTTGCACCTGGTACGCCAACTACTCGGCGCCGAGCAGGCCAACCACATCGCGCGACGCCTGGTGGTATCGCCATTTCGGCGCGGCGGGCAAGCGCAGTTCATCGAACAACCGATGCCCACGTTGGCGGGCGACAAGCGGATGGCACGTCTGCTGGAGGACATCCAGCGCAAGCTGCACCTGCCGCATAGTCTCGATGATATTGCCGAACGCGCGGCCATGAGCCGGCGCAGCTTCACTCGGCATTTTCGCCAGCTCACCGGCAGCAGTTTCGGCGACTGGTTGCTGGCTCAGCGGCTGAGTGCAGCACAGCGATTGCTGGAAACCACCAGCTTGCCGCTGGAGCGCATCGCCAACGCGATCGGCCTGGGCTCGCCGGTCACGCTGCGCCAGCATTTCCAGCGCGCGTTCCGCACGTCGCCCGCGCACTATCGGCGCACGTTCAATGCAGCGCGTGCTGAGGATTGATGGCATCGGAGCCTGACAACAGATCCAGGCGATCCATCCCCACCCGCTTGATCTCGTCGTAGTGCGCCAGGAACAACTGGACCGTGTGCGGATCGAGCTGGCTACCGGCCGCTTTGCGCAAATAATCCAGCACTTCATGCTCCGGCCAGGCGGGCTTGTACACGCGCGGAAAGCTCAGCGCATCCCAAACATCCACTACGCTGAACACGCGCGCCGCCAAGGGAATCGACTCGCCGCTCAACCCCTGTGGATAGCCCGTGCCATCCCAACGCTCGTGGTGACTGTAAGGAATGTCGACCACCGGGCGCAGGAAATCCACCCGTTGCAACAAGTCATGACCCATCTGCGGATGCGTGCGCATCAGCGCCATTTCGTCGGCATCCAGCGGGCCGGGCTTGATCAGGATGGCGTCCGGCAAGGCCAACTTACCGATGTCATGCAGCAGTGCGCCGAACTTGGCGCGGTGCAGCGCTTCGTCATCCATCCCCGCATACCGGGCCAACGCCACGGTCATGCGCATCACGCGCTCGGAATGGTCCCGGGTTTCCTTGTGGCGGATATCCATCGCCGACACCAGCACGCGCAACGACTGCTCATTGCCTTCACTCAGCGTGCGATTGAGCTGGTCCAGACGACGCAGGTCGCGATCGATCATCACGTACAGCAGGCCGCCGGTGATGAGCACGAACAGCGTGCCTTTCACACTCTGTAAGAAACTCAGGGTGTCGGCATCCCGCACAACGGTATGCAACGCGCGATTGGACAGCCAGATCCACACGCTGGCCACGATCACATAGGTCAGCACTGTGCGTACTTGCGGCTTCAGTTTCATCCCTTCCCCTTGACATCCGCACGGGCATCATTCCCTGCGTATGTGACCCGGGGAGCTTACCTCCAACCGAGGGCAGCGGGTGTGTTCTGGAGCCTGTTCACTATCTCCGGCGATCAACCGCCGCGAGCGTGGTAACGCGTCGCTACGTAGTTGTCGAGAATGCCCACGAATTCGCTGGCGATGTTGTCGCCACGCAGCGTCATCGCCTTTTCGCCGTCGATGAACACCGGTGCCGACGGCGCTTCGCCATTGCCCGGCAGCGAAATGCCGATGTTGGCGTGCTTGGATTCGCCCGGCCCATTCACCACACACCCCATCACGGCCAGGGTGAGGTTCTCCACGCCGTCATATTTGATGCGCCACTCCGGCATCTTCTCGCGCACATGCGCCTGCACGGTCTTGGCCAGCTCCTGGAAGAACTCGCTGGTGGTGCGGCCGCACCCCGGGCAGGCCGTAACCAGCGGCGTGAACGCACGCAGGCCCATGGTCTGCAGCAGCTCCTGTGCCACCACCACCTCACCCGTGCGCGAAGCGCCCGGCTCCGGCGTCAGCGAAATACGGATGGTGTCGCCAATGCCTTCCTGCAGCAGCACCGCCAGCGCAGCACTCGAAGCGGTGATGCCCTTAGAGCCCATGCCGGCCTCGGTCAGGCCCAGGTGCAGCGCATAGTCGCAACGTGCGGCGATGTCGCGGTACACCGCGATCAACTCCTGCACACCGGAAACCTTGCACGAAAGAATGATGCGATCGCGCGGCAGACCGATCTCCTCGGCGCGACGGGCGGAGTCCAGCGCCGAACGGATCAACGCCTCGCGCGCCACATGTGCCGCATCCCATGGCTCGGCACGGGTGTGATTCTCGTCCATCAGCATGGCGACCATGCTCTGATCCAGCGAGCCCCAGTTGGCGCCGATGCGCACGGGCTTGCCGTACTGGATCGCCTTCTCAATGATCGCCGCGAACTGGCTGTCCTTCTTCTTGCCGAAGCCGACATTGCCAGGATTGATGCGGTACTTCGCCAACGCCTCGGCGCAGGCCGGCTCGCCTTCCAGCAGCTGATGGCCGTTGTAGTGGAAGTCGCCGATGATCGGCACCTCCACGCCCATCATCTCCAGCCGCTCGCGAATACGCGGCACCGCCGCCGCGGCGGCCGGTGTGTTCACCGTGATACGTACCAACTCGGAACCGGCACGCGCCAGCTCGGCGATCTGCTTGGCCGTGCTGACCGGGTCCTCGGTGTCGGTATTGGTCATCGACTGCACCACGATCGGCGCACCGCTCCCCACGATCACCTTGCCGATCGGCACACCGACGCTGGGGCGGCGCTTACCGGGCTCGGCGGCCCGCGGGGAAGAAGAAGACTTGTCGCTCATGAAGAAACCAACCGGACGCAGGGCCGCGACACTTGCGCGGCAACTTCATAAGGATACTTCAAGCCCTATAACGCTTCATGACGCTTTTGTGCCCCTGGCCACACGGCATCTCACACCGGGCTGATCTTCGAGGCGGCATAACCGTGCGCCTGTGCGCCCCCTGAGATGGAAGGTTTACGCAGGCGCCGCCCCCTCTCTCCCAAAAGGCCCTGATTAGCGGTAAATCTCAGCTACGCGAGCTTTGGGCTCCCTCCCCTGCTTGCAGGGGAGGGCTGGGGAGGGGTGAGTACTTGAGAAAGCGTTTCGGGAGAGGTTTCCGAAAGTGTCCCCCCCCCTCCCGGCCTCCCCCTGTCCTACGGGACTAGCTTTGCGTCGCAAGCAAGGAAGGGAGAGAGGGAGCCAAGAGCTCGCGCCAGCTGAGATTCGACGCCAATCAGATCCCAGAGGGAGAGGAGTTAGCACCGACCTCACAGCAGCGCGCGATTGAGCCTCAACGCATTGGTGACCACCGACACCGACGACAAACTCATCGCCAACGCCGCCACCATCGGCGACAACGTGAAGCCCAACAGCGGATACAGCAAACCCGCCGCAAGCGGCACGCCCAGCGCGTTATAGATAAAAGCGAAGAACAGGTTCTGGCGGATATTCCTCACCGTCGCCTGCGACAACGCACGGGCACGCAGGATCGCCGTCAGCTCGCCCTTCACCAGCGTCACCTGCGCACTCTCCATGGCCACATCGGTACCGCCGCCCATGGCGATGCCGACATCCGCAGCCACCAAGGCCGGTGCATCGTTGATGCCATCGCCCGCCATGGCCACTCGGCGCCCTTCCGCACGCAATGCGTTGACGACCGCCGCCTTATCCGCCGGCGAGACATCGGCATGCACAGCGTCGATCCCCAGTTCCTTCGCCACGGCGTTGGCGGTGACCGCGTTGTCGCCGGTAAGCATCACGATGCGCAAACCCGCTTCGTGCAGGTCGGCGATGGCCTTGGGCGTGCTCGGCTTGATGCGATCGGCCACGGCCAACAGACCGGCAAGCGCGCCGTCGACGGCCAGGAACACCACCGTAGCGCCGTCGCGACGTAAAGCGTCGGCACGCAGACGCGCATCCTCACTCAAAGCGATATCCAGCGCCTCGAACAGGCGCACATTGCCCAGCGCAACATCACGGCCGCCAACGCGCCCCTGCACACCGCCGCCCGTGAGCGTGCGGAAATCCGTCACCGCAGGCACGTTCACTGCCCTGGCCTCAGCTCCCGCCAGAATGGCGCGCGCCAGCGGATGCTCGCTCGGGCGCTCCAGCGCGGCGGCCAGAGCCAGCAGTTGATCCCACGACAAGGCACCGACGCTGACGACATCCCTGAGCGCGGGCTTGCCTTCCGTCAGCGTGCCGGTCTTGTCCACCACCAGCGTGTCGACCTCGCGCAGCGCCTCGATCGCACTCGCATCCTTGAACAACACGCCGTGCTGCGCACCGCGGCCACTGGCGACCATGATGGAAATCGGCGTCGCCAAACCGAGCGCACAAGGACAGGCGATGATCAGCACCGAGACCAGCGCGATCAAGGCATGCGTCAAACGCGGATCCGGTCCAAGCACCGCCCAGCCGGCGAACGCCAGCACCGCCATGGCGACCACAGCCGGTACGAACCACGCGGCGACGCGGTCGGCCACGCGCTGCAGCGGTGCCTTGCTGCGCTGCGCCTGCGCCACCAACGCGACGATCTGCGACAACACGGTTTCGGCGCCGACTTTCTCCGCACGCATGGTCAGCGCGCCATCCTGATTCACCGTGCCGCCGGTCACGCCCTCGCCTTTCGCTTTCGCCACCGGCAGCGGCTCGCCGGTGAGCATCGACTCGTCGACATGGCTATGGCCTTCCAGCACCACGCCATCCACCGGCACTCTCTCGCCGGGACGCACACGCAGCACATCACCCGCATGCACATCATCCAGCGACACGTCCTGCTCGCTGCCATCGGCAGCCAAGCGGCGAGCGGCTTTCGGCGCGAGACCCAGCAAAGCCTTGAGCGCCGCACCGGTGCGCCGACGTGCGCGCAATTCGAGGAAGTCGCCCAGCGTCACCAAGGTGACGATCACCGCTGCGGATTCGAAATACACACCGACGTGCCCGTGTCTATCCCTGAAGCCCTCCGGAAATACACCCGGCAGGAAGAACGCCACCATGCTGTATAGCCACGCCACGCCGGTACCCAGCGCAATCAGGGTGTACATGTTCGGCGACCACGGCTTGAGCGAACGCCAGCCGCGCGCGAAGAACGGCGCGCCGCCCCATAGCACGACCACACTGGCCAACACCGTCTCGACCCAGGCCGCCACGCGATCCCATGGCCCAGGCAGATGCCAGCCGAACAGATGCGGCCCCATCGCCAACAGAAACACCGGCAGCGTCAACGCCACCAGCATCCAAAAACGCTGCGACATACCGCGAAGTTCGCCGCCATCGTCCTCTTCCGCACTCGGCATCATCGGCTCCAGCGCCATACCACACTTGGGGCAATCGCCAGGGCCGACTTGCTGTACTTCCGGATGCATCGGACAGGTGTAAATCGCACCAGGCGCGACCGGCGCGGGCAGTGGTTTGTCCTGCAAGTACCGCAGCGGCTCAGCGACGAACTTCGCACAGCAGCGCTCGGCGCAGAAGTAATAAGTGTGCCCCTCGTGCTCTGCACGATGCTTGGCGTTGTGCGGATCCACCGTCATCCCGCAAACCGGGTCCTTGACGGCGTGAGCAATGTGCTGATGATGACCGCTGTGATGATGGTCATGATGGTGGGCATGCGACTCCGCATGAGCCGCCTTGCCAGCACAACAGTTGGCCGGCATCTCGGTCTTCATGGGTTCAACGTGCGAGGCGCAGCAAGCTCCCTTCTCCCCGCTCATGACTGAGCATCCTCATCCACCAGCGCCCGCAAAATCGGACACTGCTCCGGCGAGCCATGCCCAGGGCAAGCCTCCACCAGTTGCTCCAACCCGTTACGCACGCGGGTCAACTCGGCGATGCGCTCGTCAATGGCCGCGAGCCGCTCCTGCGCACGCTTCTTCACCGCCTTCACGCCGCGATGCCGATCCGCCGACAACGCCAGCAGATCGCGAATCTCCTCCAGCGTAAAACCCAGATCCTTGGCGCGCCGGATAAAGCGCAACTGGCGCACCGCGCCTTCGTCGTAACTGCGATAGCCCGACGCACGACGCAGAGGCTCCGGAAGCAGCCCTTCGCGCTCGTAGTAGCGGATAGTGTCAATGGCCACACCGACGCGCTTGGCGACGGCACCGATAGTCAGAGAGGTGATATGAGTGTTCATGGGCCAAGTCTAGACCTTTGATCTAGGTCTAGAGTCAAGCCCCGAAGCGGCACAGCCCGACACGTGTCGAGAGCCTTTAACCCTGTCACTGCAGCCTCTTACCTTGGCACCGGCCTATAGCGATGACACTGGTTGGCATTCAGGCTGCTCAACGACCCGGGGAAGCCATGTCATGGCTCCCCATAGCAGGATACCGGGCAAGGATGGCCCTTTTAGTTGACAAAACACAGCCTGCCCTCCAAGACCAGTCAGGATGGCGGGGCGCCGGACTGTCGCGTTAGCCTCGCAGCTCTGTCTTCAGTGGCAGAGAGAAGCACCTATTGCGTCTCCGCCAGTATTTGGCTGGGCATCACCAGCGGTCCGCAATCGCCTTGACGATGCGCACAGCGGAGACCTTAGGGCTGTCCAACAACATATGTATTTACATACCATATGTTTACACATACCATCAGAACATCCCTCACGAGTCGATGTCTTCAATGTCAACTGAAGGCCGCCAGGAAAGAGATGCCAAAGTAGGCCGAATCCTGCTTTGGGAGGGACGGGTCAGCCGCAGCCGGCTTATTGCCGAGTACGGCCTCAGCCCCATCCGAGCCAGCGAGTGGCTGCGAGACTTCCGAGAATCCTTTCCTGACTGGGTCGCTTGGAATAACAAACTCAAGGCGAACTTGGCCACATCTAAGGCCTATTCGGATGCCGAGCGCGCTGCGAAGGCGTCGCAGCCCACCATTATCAGTGCCATGTTGGTCCCGTATGCGCTGAATGCGCCCGGCAGACCGCTTTCCATCTCTTGGGACTTCGCGCGCACCTCGCCGCGCACCTTCTCCCGATTGAACTTGGCGATCGTCGATCGCCTGCGCGTAAAATTCCTCTACTGCTCCATGAGCAACCCGGAGCTGCACGAACGGACCATTGAGCCACACAGCCTCCTGAGGGCTGGTCGGCGATGGCATGTCCGCGGCTACTGCCTGCAGCGGAAGTCCTTCCGGGACTTCGTGCTGGGACGCATGAGCAAGGTTGAGCTCTTGTCGGAACCCAGTGAGGTGGATATCACGGCTGACGAAGCCTGGTCCACGGTGCTTCAAGTCAGACTCATCGCTCATCCTGCACTCAGCGCGGCCCAGCAGCTGGTCGTTAGAACCGAGTACTTCAACGGTGCCTCCGCGCGCATCGAAAGCTGCAGGGCCGCCCTCCTGAACTACATGGTGCAGGAGCTCATGGCGGCCACGGACGTGGATCGACAGGTACCCCCCGACTATCAGCTGGCGGTTGAGAACACCAAGGAGTGTCGGCCATGGCTGTTTATGACCTAACCGATCAAATTCTTCAGGAGAAGGTAGCCGAACGCTATCCGCCCCTCTTCAAGCGCCTGCCCGACCGATTGTTCGCGCCGCTGGCTTCAGCCAATCGCTTCCAATATTGGTCACTGCTGTGCGTGCTGCACGCCAAACGCTTTGGGCCAGAAGCTCCGCTGCCACCCAGCACCGGCTTCCTGATGCGAGAGATCACGGCAGACATTGCCGAGGAACTCCAATACCAAGATTGGGCCCCGGATGGCGACGACGTGACGCCAGCCACGCCACTGGCGATCAGGGCCATCATGATCTTCAACCGTTTGCGCGAAGCGGGATGGATTCGTGTAGACCGGGTGGGCGTGCGCGAGATGGTGACGATGGCACCAGCCGTCGCTCACTTCATGAGTCGCTTGGTCGAGTTTGCTCACACAGGCCCGGAATTTGTCTCCGGGAAGATCCGTAGCATCGAGGCCAACTTGAAGCTGCTTCTCGACGAATCCACGGATGGAGCATCGCTGCAAGAGGCTGCCAGACAGTCTCGCGCCCTTCTCGAGCACGTCCGCATCGCCGGCACCAATGTACGCGACTTGATGCTGGAGATCGGTCGCGTCGACGCCACCGGCGAGTTCGTGCGCCGCTTCTTCGACGATTACGTCGAGCGTATGTTTATCGGCGACTACAAGGAGCTGCGCACGCGCGAACATCCCTTGGCGCGGCGTCAAGAGATCTTGCGCTTGGTGGCGCATATCCAGCAGACGCCGGACCTACGCGCACGACTGATCCAGTGGTATCTCGAGAAGCAGGCAGGCCGCGACCCCACTCGCGCCGAAGCCCTGTTCGAGCGCGATATCCAGAAAGTGGAGGATCTCCGCCGCATCGATGAATACCTGGACCGGCTCGACGACGAAATCCGGCGTGCCAACAAGCTAGCGCTGGCCTATTTGGATTACCGGCTGCGGGCCATCCGGCCCCTCGATGAGCTGATCAGTCAGACCATCGACGCCGTCATCAAGCACGGCAGCAAGGCAACCGCGCTGGCACCGTTTGCGCCCGGTGAATGTATCGCCGGCGAACGTCTGGCTTCACCCCGAGTCGAGACCAAGCGTCGACCGCCCAGTGGCCTGCGCAAGCAAGTCATGTCCCCGGAGCAAGAGGCGCGTGCTCGCCTGGCCTTGATGGCTCGTGATCGGCGCACCATGTCGCTCCCCAAGCTCGCGGCCTTCGTTCGTCAGCAACTCGGCGAGGCCGATGCGGTGCCCAGCGTCACCCTTCAGGTGGACAGCATCGAATCGGTCCGCGCACTGCAGGTTCTGTGCACCATTGCCGCCGCAAACGCGACGCCCAGCAGGCTGCTTCGCGCCCACGCGCGCGCCATGAGCAGCGGATTCACGACGATCCGCATGGAAGACGAAGAGGATCAAAGCCAGGGCATCTCTCACCTGCCCTTCGTGATCGCAAGAACCACCAAGCCGGCCAAGGGAGGAAACCAATGAGTTTCTGGGCAAATGCGGTTGAGGGCACCAAGAACGTGGTCACGGAAGATGACTTCGAGGCGGCGGCGAGTCGGTTGATCACCGAACAGGTGCTTTATGCCGCTGATCGTGGAAGCAAAGTGGCCTATGGGCTGGTTCGCGACTTCGAGCGTGATTTCAAACGCGCCCTGGATCCCTTGAGCTACGTTGTACGGGTCAACAGCCAGTTGCGCTATGCCTGTGCCATCCCCAAACACGCCAAGAGCTCGCCGGCTACGGTGGAGCAGACACTGCTCGCACTGGTGCTACGCAAAATCTTCGATGAGGAGACGCGTTCGGGGCACCACGACGAGAACGGCGAGGTGGCCTGCGACTTGGTCACGCTGGAGATCAAGTACAAGCAAACAACGGGTGGTCGCGAGTTGGCCTCTGGCGGCAAGCTCATCTCGCTGATGCAGTGGATGCGACGTTGGGGCATCGCCCGGGTGTCGGAGGAAGATGGGGATCAGTTTGGACACGAAGCGGACCAGCCCTACGCCGTCATCATCCGACCTGGCATCTCCGAAGTCCTGGGAGAAGCCGCGCTAGCACGCATCGCCCTGTTCACCAGCCCAGATGCTGAGATCGATAGCGCGGACCACACGATCGCCACCACGGAAGAAGGCACTGCGACATGAAAAAGCTGATCCGGATCCGCGTGGTCCAGTTCTTCCTATACGAGATGCGCGACGTCGATGTCGGCATGACCTGCGGCATCTTTGGCGCCAACGGCAGCGGAAAATCCTCGCTCTTGGACGCCGTGCAGATTGTCATGCTGGGTGCCAACGAGAGTCGTGGCAGCACCGGCGTCGCTTTTAATGCTCAGGCCGATGAGTCCAATCACAACAGCCGAAACATCCGCAGCTACTGCTTAGGACAATACGGCGACTCGCCGGATGCGTGCGTGCGCAACAGCGCTAACACCTATATCACTTTAGTCTGGCAGGACACGGAGACCCAAGAGATCGTATCTACGGGCGTGTGTATCTACGCGAGCGCCGACCGTGAGAAGCCGGATGTGCAGGGTCGCTATATCCTTCCGGCAGAGATCGCGTTCTACGATCACCTCGAGCTCGTCGACGGGGAGTATCAACCTCGGCCCTGGGCGAGCTTCAGGCAGATGCTGTCCCAGCGCGCTCCAGGGGAGGAAGTACTCTTCCACGATTCGGAGCGATTCCTGAAGGCGATGCTATTTCGGTTGAGAGGTGCACGTGGCGCGCCACGCCTGGATGCCTATCGCCAAGCGTTCCGCTTCGGACTGCGCATGAAGTTTGAAAAGAGCGTCGACGACATCGTCCGTCAGCAGGTGCTGGAAGTCCGTCCGACCAACATCAAACGCTTCAAGGAGGTACTGCACACCTTCCAAGAGATGGCAGCCTTGGTGCGCAGCGTGCAGGCCAAGCTCGACGAGGCCGAGGTAATTGAGGCGGACTTCGCTGATGCGCACCGGCGCAACAGCCACTCGGTGTCGCTTTTCGCCTTAGCTCAGGCAGCGGAGCTGGAAGTCGCCAACCAGGAGGTGACCGCCGCCGAAGAAGCTGAAGGCCGCGCACAGGCGGCCCTGGCCGCCGCCAACACACAACGCGACGATGTGAATCGTCAGGTTGAAGCCGCTGAGCGGCAGGCTCGCGAGAGCACCGCTAACCGGGACATGCACGCATCCCATGCGGATGCCGCACTGCTGCGCGAGAGCTTCGACGGCGTGCAGAGGCGTCTCACCGAACAAAGGACAGGACTGCATCGCAGCATCAAGGCTATCGGCAAAGCCATCGATGTACAGATCCCGGGCAAGCTCGTTGCCGACAGCGTCAAGGTCACTGCGAAGGCCTACAGCGACATACACACCCTACTAGAGGGTGACCAGATCGGTCGTCGAGACGCCGTGGAGTCGACCATCCGCCAGGCATTGCGCGCGGCCAAGGTACTGAGCGACGAGGTGTTCGAGGAGATGCGGTCTGTCGGACGTGCACAGACATCAGCCGAAGCCGAGCTCGCCGGCGTGCAGGAGAACCTGGAGCGCGTCGCCAAGGGCAAGCCTCCTCTAGAAGGGCCGGCGGCAGCGCTCAAACGCGCACTAGCCAACGCCGGTGTGGAGGCTATTCCGGTGTGCGACTTGGTACGCGTCGATGCCTTGGACTGGCAACCCGCCATCGAAGCTTATCTGGGCACGTCGAACATGCAGGCCTTGCTGGTGGAGGAGGCGGATGAGCGCAAGGCATTCCGGGTGTCGCGCCAGGCCGGCGTCTATGAGGCGAAGATCGTGATGCCCAGCAAGTTCTCCAACCGTCCCAGTCCCAAGCGCGGCACCGTGGCGGAACTCATCAGTGGCAACAGCACAGCCGCGGTCAACTACCTACGATCTAAATTCGGCGATACCCAACAAGCAGAGACCGAGGATGAGTGCTTCGCTCACCGATTCGCAATGACCAAGGACGGCATGTTGCTGGCTGACGGTGAGATGGTGCGCAAGAAGCCGACGAATCCCGCCCTCTTCAAGATCGGCCCCACCTCGACAGCGACGCGCAGCTCGATCACCGAAGAAGCCCGCCATCTTCAAGAACGGATTGACGAACTCAAGGATCGGTACGCGAAGCTCAAAGTTCTCTTGAATAACCTCGGCCCGTTCGTGGGCGGCGAACAGGACAAGGTTCGCGACATCCTCGAGATCGTCGATCGCGTGACCAAGGAAACCCGCGACGAGGTGGACTTGACGCGGCGACTGCAAGCGCTGGACACCGAGGAGTACCGCCTGCTGGTCCAGACCGTCCAGGAGGCAGAGGCCACCGTGGCCGAGGCGCGAAAACAGCTCCTGATTGCCGCCCGGGCGGTCGGCGCAGCTGAGACGGCCCATCTGCAGAAAAGCGAAGATACCCAGAAGAAGCGGGACCAAGCCGTTACGCAGAAAGCGGTGGCTGAGGCAGCGCGTGCAAAGGAGGGCTATGACGCTGACTACGCGTCGAGCCAATGGGAGAGGCTCTTGGCGCGTCAGGGCTTGTCGTTTCGCGAGATCGTCACCGACTGTGCTCGCCGAAGCAACGGTGCGAAGGAGGATTCCCGCCAGAAGGCGTCTAACGCCATGCAGAAACTGTCAGCGTTCCTCGTCAGGCACAACGAGGTCATGCCGGCCGGTACTCAAGACGACTGGCGTAGCGCTCGCGGCTGGCTGGAGACGCGCGTTGTCATCCTGACGGAGACTGGCCTACGCGAGAATAAAGCTCGGATGGATGACGCCCTGAGCGCCGCCAAAAGCACCTTCCGCAACGACGTCGCGGTGGCCTTGCACGAGCACCTTGAGTGGTTGAGCGACACCATCAACCGGATGAACGAAGCCTTGCGACTTGCGCCGATGTTCACCAATAACGAGCGCTACCAGTTCCGTTCGCACATACGGCCGGCCTACGCCTCGCTACTGAAGTTCATCAAGGACGTGGCTCAGTATGGTCCAACCGAGGACTTGCTGGGCGGCGCCGGGGAACTCCCCAAAGAGTTCGAAGAGCTGATGCGTGAAAAGACGGTTACCGGCGCGGCCGCCATGAAGTCGCCACTGGATGATTACCGCGAATTCTTCGACTTCGACATCGAGGTGCTTCGCGAAGAAGCCTCTACCCGTTCCACCAAGCATATCGGCTGGCTTAGTAAGCGCGTCGGTTCCGGCTCGGGAGGTGAGCATCGCGCGCCGCTGTATGTGATCGCAGGCGCAGCGATGTCGTCGGCCTATCGATTGGAGCGCGGCGACCACTCCGGCATCCGGCTGTTGGTCATCGACGAGGCCTTCATCAAGATGGATCCACGGAACATCGTGGCGACCATGCGCTACTTCGAGGAACTGGGCTTGCAGGTCTTCATGGCCAGCACCGGCGACGCCTTGGGTAGCTTGACCGCCTTCCTCGATCGGTATTACGACATCATGCGCGACGCCGAGAGCAACGTGGTCGTGCTTGAAGGCCACGATGTATCCCCCGAGACACGAGAGATGTTCCGCGCCGACCTCCCTGAGTTCAACCCGGCGCTGGTCGAAGCAGAGATCCGAAGGCAGTACCAGCCCCGGATCGACTCGGCGGAGGGTCTATCCGCATGAGTCTCCAGGACCAAGCCGAGATGGATCCGTTGGCCAGAAAAGCGCTAGAGCGCCTGCTGAAATCTGCCGACAAACATGAAGCCGGAACATTCGTGCGGTGCCCTGCCCTGACGGACTCTGCACTGTCCGAATATCGCGAGTTGCGTAGCCTGAAAGCTAAAGAAGACTTCGAGGCGGTGATGGCCTACGCGCAAACAGAGGGCGCGATCACGGTCCGGCGCCCTCCGCGTGACCCCCAAGGCCTCATTGAGCGCGTTGAACTGGTGGACGTCGTCAAGTTGGCCTCAATCCTCGGCAAAGTGCCCCACGCGGCGCGAGTCCAGTCGGCGAGACAGGCGCTCTCCGCGCGCCTCGACGAGCACCCGGTCCTGATCGACGTCCTGTCCCACTGGGAGAAGCTCAAGAAGGTCCGCGGCAGCGGACCGGGCGTCGCCGCCAGCTGGGCGATGGCCTGCGACGTCATTGCCTATTGCCAGGCCCAGGTGTCGCTCGGTGCCACGGAGACACCGGTACGAGATGCCAGTGCACGCCTATTCAAGGACAGCAAGCGCATCGAGTCCCTGACGCCTTACCTTGATGTGCTGCTGACTGGCAATGTCGAGGGTAATGCGCGCCCAGAAGCCGAAGTTCTGCAAGAGCTCGGCCTCTACCGCGAACCGCAGCCTTCGCGTTTGGCCGGCAACATTGTGGTCCGCCGAGAGCGTGGCGCCTTCCCTCTGGACCGCCCGTACAGCGCCCTTCCCCCATCGACCGTGCTGGGCCTAGGCTCCATGCCTAGCCAGGTGCTAACCATCGAGAACCAGACTACGTTCCATGTATGGGCGCGTCAGCACTGCGACTCCGATGTGTTGTGCGTCTACACCGCCGGCATGCCCTCCCCTGCCTGGCGGGCCATGTACCTCCGGCTGCTCTCCGACCTCCCGGCGTCAACTCCAATCCTGCATTGGGGCGATCTCGACGAAGGCGGTTTTCGGATCGCCGCCTTCCTAAGCCGATGTGTGACGGAAGCCGGCCATGTCCTGTTGCCCTGGAAGATGCGCCCGGCTGATATTCCGGAATCGCTGCGTCGCGCAGCGCCAACGCGCACCTTAAATCGAATGGTCAAGTACGCCAGTGAAGCCGGCTGGAGCGACATTGCACACGAACTCGCAGAAGCCAGGCTGCTGGCCGAACAAGAAGGTTGAACTGCCTCCAGTACATGGGCTGACAACTAGTTTAGCCCCAAGAAGATACTGTGCCCTCCTCCTGCACTTGATAGCACTGCCACTCACGACCGCTTGCTCGACTCAAAATGGAGAGGTGTCTTGGCAACGAGTAGAGATGAATTTTCGCAAGGAACAAAGGTCGCTCTCGCAATGCGGGCGGGATGTCGATGCTCAATGACCGGCTGCGGCGCACTAACAACGGGCCCGAGCGCCGAAGGGGATGACAAAGTTATCAACGTGGGGGTTGCGGCGCACATTCATGCGGCAGCGCCAGGTGGTCGTCGCTATGACGCCAACATGACGTCAGAGCAACGGACATCCATTAAGAACGGGATCTGGCTGTGCAGCACACACAGCGTCGAAATCGATCGCGACGAGGCGACCTACACGTCAGATCTACTTCTCCGCATGAAGATCGAGCACGAGAGGAGCTGCGCTGAACAGCTGAACGCGATATCCGGGGCGTTCTACAGGCAAGATTTCGTTGCTATCGGACCGTATGTGGTTGGCATAGGTGAATTGACTGCAGTTGAAGAGAATCAATGGACGATTCGAATTAATCAATTTGTAGAGGGCAATCTTCGATCACTGATAACTTATGGGGAGAGCTTTTCATCGTTGCACCGCGACGATCGCTACGTTCTCGTCAACTCTCTCGGGGATGGCCGTCGCTTAAGCCGTGGGCCGACGTGGCGGAAGGACGTAACCTCGGTGGTCTTGATCTGTGAGGTCGAACCAAGTTTCCCCAGGACCGATGCAACTCGCCTGGGAACGACACTTGCAACGAATGATGCCAATGACATTTTCGTTTTTGACGGGGATCTGGCAATGGTTTCGGGTCTCGACGCATTGCCTCAACGAATCAAGGAGGGGCTTTCTATGATGCGGGGTGAATCCCCCTTCCACCCCAGGGCGGGCTCTCGCATCAAGGAGTACTACGACGCCTTCGTAGACACCCCATGGTTTCAACGATGTGTAAAGATGGAGGTCATTCGATTGGCCAGCATTCCCTATCAAGATGATGCTCTCCGAACAGAGTACACCCCTCTCCAAAGTGTTCTTCATGTGGATGACGTGCGCCAGGTCGGCACTGAGCGCGCTGGAAACTGGATCACGTTTCGCTTCCTATTAACCGTATCCGGAATCGGGCAATGGGAGCGTGAGATACCTATCTGCATCCCTCAGGGGAAGGTGCAGCTTCAACCTGAAGCTTGGAGCCACCTGGGTTCCGATCTCACAAATGGCTGAGTTCCCGATCACATCATCGATGTCCGTTTCTGATATCTGCGACTGGCGCGGCGCCGGCGGACACCCTATCCGCCAACGAGGCCTCTGACATCACTCTCTTACCGAGCGACATAGCGAAGACGGCAGTAACTTCCATGCAGGTCATTTCTTCGAGCCCTTCTTCTTATTAATCTTCTTAGCAAGAGCCTTATTTGGCGCGCAAACAAGACTAGAGAAGGGGGCTCTGACCAAGGCATCTACTTCGCCCGGAGTGTAATCAACCTTGAGCCCGTTCCCCTCAATCTTCCACACTGTCAAAGGCCCTTGTCGACGCCATCCAAACAGATACCTTGCTTCCTCGACGCTCCCAGGAATGCCTTGATGCGTGCCCATACGGAAATTTTTCGGACGATTTGTCGAATTCGGTTCCTGCCGTTCGACGTGATAGTGAAAGCCGGCAATGACCCGAAACCTGCCCAGCCGTGGTTCTTTGAGTTTGGCAAAAGCGAGCTGTAGGAACCGATGGATTCGACCCGTCCTTGGGTCGGACTAACGCAAGGAGAAGGCAATGAGAAAGTTGATCCTGACGATGTCTATGTCGCTCGACGGCTTCGTCAGCGGCCCCGAGGGCGACGTCAAATGGATGTTCAGCGGTGACGAAGAGGCCATCGCATGGAAGGTGGAGAACTTGTGGAACGCCAGCCTGCTCATCATGGGCAGCCGCTCCTTTCAGGACATGGCCCCCTTTTGGCCAACGTCCACCATGGTGTTCGCGCCGCCGATGAACCAAATCCCCAAGGCGGTCTTTTCACAACAGGGACCAGCGGTCCTGAAGGCGGCCGCCAAGGGACTCAGTGACGCCCAGGCCCAGGCCGTCGAGACCGAAACCAGGCAGCTTCAACCCGGCGCGGAAAGCTGGGCGGAGGCCTACGTGGCCAGCGGGGACCTGGCCCACGAAATCACCAAGCTGAAGGCTAAGGACGGCAAGCCGATCATCGCCCTTGGAGGCGCCACCTTCGCGCGCAGCCTCATCGCCCAGAACCTGGTCGATGAATTCGTCCTGATGGTCTATCCGATCGCGTTAGGTAAAGGCCTGCCGATCTTCTCCGAACTGCCTGCGGCGAGGCCACTCAAGCTGGTCAGCTCGAAGGCCTTTCCGCGCGGCTCGGTGGCGCAGATCTATCGGCCGGTCTGACCACGTCTAAGAAGGCGTGCGCTCAGCAGGTGGTCGAACCGGTTTTTTGCATAGCCTCTTGAAGCTAAGCAGACATCGGCAGCTCTGGCAGATGACGAAGGAGCCCGGGAACGAACCATCGCCGGGCATCGTTAAGTGCTCACCGCATGGATACGCGCTGCCTCCTTGTGATGAAACGGAACATTGACGGAGTGCTACTGCGTCAGTGAGACTATCCACGCATCGTCAATTCGATGCTTACCCGTTGCGCGCTAATTGATTGTCGCGCAGTCGGAGCTGAGGGGTGCTGCGACGGACCGGATCCGCCACGCTCGGTTTCGATATATCAGACAAGGGCGCCCTCCATCACTGGAGGATTCGCAATGTCTGTCTCTGTCACTCATCGTCTTGCCGTCGCTACGTCCTCAATTGTTCCAGGCATCCACCCAGATGACGCCCACCTGGCGGTCTCGTTGCGACGTCTCGGCATCGAGACCGTCGCCTGCGTCTGGAATGACCCTAACGTGGACTGGTCGCGGTATGACGCCGTGCTGATGCGGTCGACCTGGGATTATTTCAAGCACTACGCTGCCTTCAGCCAATGGTTGGATGGACTGCCCATTCCGACGATCAACAATAAAAAGCTGTTGCGCTGGAATAGCGACAAGCGCTATCTGCCCGAACTGGCAGAACAGGGTGTCGACATCATTCCCACGAAAATCGTATCGGCGAAGGATTTGCGGCAGACGCTGGCCGCGATGCCTGGGCAGGAGATCGTGATCAAGCCAACGATTAGCGGCACGGCTTGGCATACAGCGCGCGGCGTGGTCGGTGATGCGACTTTTGATCAGGCGATCGCGCAACTGCCGAGGGAATTTGAATATCTGGTGCAACCGTTCGTACCCGAAGTGGTCAGCGAGGGCGAGTGGTCCCTGCTGTTTTTCGACGGTGAATACAGTCATGCAGTGATCAAGCGTCCGACGGCTGGCGATTACCGAGTGCAGGCCGAGTTCGGCGGCACCGCCGAAGCCGTCGATCCTGATGCGACTCTTATCGCAAGCGCGAAACAGGCCCTCTCAGCCGTGGCTGCAATAGGCCACGCCGACATTGCCTACGCGCGCGTGGACGGCGTGATCTCCCAGGGGAGCTTCCTATTGATGGAGCTGGAAATGATCGAGCCCTTCCTGCATCTCGGGGCTCGGCCGGAAACAGCGGAGCGTTTTGCTGGCCATTTGCAAAAGCGATTGGCAGTCTAGCTTCGCCCCACCCATTCATCGAGACGTCTCTTGCGCCACGGACGGCGAAACGACCATCTCCGAATATCCGCCTGGGTCGAAAACGGACGCATAGACTCCCCTGGCGGACCGAGGTCAGCTACCGCTTCCATCACCGCAATGAAAACCTTAAGCCTCCATTCTTAAGGCTTCTTCGGCAGCATCGATTCAAGCATCGCGGCCCACCTGTCCCGGAAAGCTCAGGAATGACCTTCTTTTGGAACGAGGCGACCCTGGCCTTATGGACGATGGCGACCTTTTGCCAATGCGCCTATCGTGTGCAAGCGCACATATCAAATATGCGTACTTGCGCGGACGCTCATCGGCGCGACCGATATCAGCGTTCTACCGGGGGCGCGGTCACCTAGTGAAATAAACAGGAGACCCATGTTATGAAGACTCGACTACTCATCGCAGTGTCGGTCATGGCGTTCGCCACGTGCGCCTTGGGAGCGTCCCCAACCACCCTCGTATTGCAACGAGGGGGCACCACGGTACCAACCACCACACTCCTTGGGGGGGCGCCACTGACAAGTCTGGAGCTGGATCCGGCAATGACCGCCGGGGATGCCGATTCGGGCAATGGCCTCGGACCTCAGCCCATCGTGAATCGCAGCGTTGCCCACGGGCACGCCGGCAGCAGCAGGATGGGGAATGCCAACCGTGCCAAGTCGAGGCCCGAACTCCTTGGTGGCTTCGATGGCCTCAATTTCCACGACCAGCGTTTCGCCAATGGCGGCAATCAGTTCTCGGTGGAGCCGCCCGATCAAGGGCTGTGCGCTGGCAACGGATTCATCATGGAAAGCGTCAACGACGTATTGGCGATCTATAGCAGCGCCGGCAACAAACTCGTCGGACCTGTCGCTCTCAACTCTTTCTACGGCTACGCTGCGGCGATCAATCGCAGCACGGGTGCGATCGGACCGGAACTCACCGACCCTTCCTGTTACTACGATGCAGGCACGCAGCGTTGGTTCCAGGTGGTGTTGACGCTTGATCGTATTGGCACGACGTCGGCCCTGGCCGGCACCAATCACCTGGACATCGCGGTCAGTCAGACCGCCGATCCCACCGGTGCCTGGAACATCTACCACTTGCCGGTGCAGAACAACGGCACGCAAGGCACCCCGGATCACCACTGTACGGGCGGGTTCTGTCTGGGCGACTACCCCCACATCGGCGCTGATGCCCATGCGATCTTCCTGACCACCAACGAGTTCGAATTGTTCGGTCCAGGTTTTATCGGCGCGCAGATTTACGTCATCTCCAAGCAGGCACTGGCGTCGGGCGCCGCGTCAGCGAATGTGGTGCTGTTCAACGGTGGCGATCCGAGCATTCCCGCGCCCGCGTTCACCGTCATACCGGCCATCTCGTCCGGTGGGTCGTATGCCGGTAGGCATGGTGGAACCGAATACCTCCTCAGTTCGGACGCCGTGTTCTACAACTCGGGTACGTCGACCACCGTCTGGCTGTGGTCGGTGTCGAATACGCGAGCTATCGACACCATGCCCGCGGCCGTGACGCTGAACGTCTCGCCGCTGACTGTGCAGCAATATGCGGTACCGAGCAGTCTGGCCCATCAGAAGCCAGGCAGTACGCCTTTGCTGGACTGCTTTGCCACGCCCAGCTGTGTATCGCTCCTCGGCTACCCGAGTTTCGTCTACCCCGGGCCGCGCGACTTGGCAGTGAATGACTCGCGCATGGAGCAGGTGAGCTACGCCAACGGCAAGCTCTGGGGGACATTGGATACCGATGTCTTGCTGAGCGACGGCAGCCATGGTTCGGGCATCAACTACTTCGTCATCGATCCAAACTCCAGCGGCATCTTTGCCAACGGAACGCTGGCCCTGCCCGATGCGAATCTGACCTACGGCGCAGCGGCTGTCACGCAAAGCGGACGCGGTGTTATCGCGTTCACTGTGGTTGGCCCCTCCGACTATCCAAGCGCTGGCTACGCCAGCCTGGATGCGAAGATCGGTGCCGGCGAGGTCCATATCGCCGCGGCGGGCGCAGGCCCCTGGGACGGCTTTACCGGCATCCCCTACCTTGGTGGCGGTCGGCCGCGCTGGGGCGACTATGGCGCGGCTTCGGCGGACGGCAACACGATCTGGATCGCATCGGAGTACATCGCGCAGACATGCACCCTGGCCCAATACTTGACCGCCCCGCGGTTCCAGTGCGGTGGTACACGCGGTGCACTGGGCAACTGGGCGACGCGTATCTCGGCTATTGGACTCTGAGCCCTCGGCAAAGCGTCAGGCAACGGGCGCGGTGGGGAGTACTCCATCGCTTCCGTTTCGCTCTTGAAACGGAAGCGACGAATAGCCGATACGTCACCCGGCGTTCAACGCCTTCCAACGCTCGTACACCTTGATCGCCGCGTCGTCCTTGCGCTGAACCATGGGCAGGCGACGCTCGCCCATGGGCTTGCTGTACTCGGCGTAGAACGAGTCCAGCTCGAAGTACTTGCGATCGTCCTTGTAGAAGGGCGCGTAGTCTTCGCGGGTCGTGATGTAGATGACCTGACGGGGGCTGCAGTAGTACAGCGAGCCCAGGCACATCGGGCACGGGCTTGCGAGGATGTAGATATCGCAGTCCGTCAGGTGCTCGGTTCCCAGCTTTTTGCATGCTTCGCGAATGGCCAGGATTTCCGCATGCGCGGTCGGGTCCTTGGTCTGGGCCACCCGGTTCGGACTCTCGGCGATCACTTCGCCGTCGCGAACAATCACGGTGGCAAACGGACGCCCACCCTCCTCCACGTTCTTCATGGCGAGATCGATGGTGCGCTTGACAAAATCCATGGAGAAAATCTCCTCAGGCTTACATTAAGTGGGCCGACAACCGTCCACGGGCTGACGGAAGCTGGCGCGCGGCGCCAGCTATCCGCCAGCTGCAACGGGATTCAGAACGGTTTGGTCGGAAGGTACTTGCCGTCCATGGTGATCACAGCGCGCGAGCCGCCCTCGGGATCGTCGACCTTCTTGATGTCGAGCTTGAAGTTGATGGCGCTGATGATGCCGTCGCCGAACTTCTCGTGAACCAACGCCTTGAGCGTGGTGCCGTACACCTGCAGCATTTCGTAGAACCGATAAATGGTCGGGTCGGTCGGCACACGGTCGGCGATGCTGCCGCGTACTGGAATGGATTGCAGCAGTGCCTCGGCGTCCTCATCGAGGCCCAGCTTGGCGGCAACGACCTTCGCGGCATCGGAGGGCAGTGCGTGCTGGCCCAGCAGGGCCGCGGTGACGAACGCCAGGCTTAAGCCGGTGCCATCGGCGATCTGCTCGAACGACAAATCCTTCTTGCTTTTGGCGGCAATGACGGCTTCGGAGAGCGCCTGACGGACGGATGGGCTGTATTGCGATTGGATCATGTGAATTGCACTCCAGGTTGAGGATGTGGGTTACGCCGCGGCGGCAAGCCGGGCGGGGGTAGCGCGGACGCGGGGATGGTCCGCGAGAGAAACGAAGGTGTGGGTGGTCCCATCGAGGGCATCGATCGAACCGGTTTCGATGTCGTAGACCCAGCCATGCAAGGACAAACGTCCTTCTTCGAGCGCGAGGCGTACGGACGGGTGCGTCTTGATGTTGGCCAGTTGGGCGATGACGTTTTCGCGAACCATGGCCTGGACCCGTTCGACCGGGCTCTTGTGTTGGCGTGCTTCGTTGACGACTCGCGCGGAGTCCGCGTAGCGCAGCCAGCTGCCCACGGCCGGCATGTGATCGAGGCACTTGCAGGTGGCGATGGCCGTCATCGCGCCGCAGTCCGAATGACCACAGATCACGATGTCCGTCACGCGAAGTGCTGCCACGGCGTATTCGACCGAAGCGGAAACGCCACCCGGCTCCGGCCCATAGGACGGCACGATGTTTCCCGCGTTGCGGATCACGAACAGATCTCCGGGTTCGCGCTGGGTAACGAGTTCCGGCACCAGCCGGCTATCCGAGCACGAAATGAACAAGGCGCGAGGGGCCTGCTGGTTGGCCAGCTCCCGGAAGAGCTCCACGCGCTTCGGAAACGCATCGCGCTGGAACTTCAGAAAACCTTCAATGATGTCTTTCATGCTGCATCCTCCGGGGTGCCACGTGGGCCGATGGAGGACAAAGTACGCGCCGAATCACATAAGGTAAAAGACTGATTTACTATGCACTCCATAGGTCCAGCTTATGGAGACAACGACATGCTGCTACGTCACATCAACTATTTCCTGGCGGTCGCCAAGCACAACAGCTTCACGCGGGCTGCCTCGGCACTGCATGTCTCGCAGCCGGCGTTGTCGCAACAAATCAAGCAGCTCGAAGAGACGTTTGGGGTGCCGCTGTTCGACCGCACAGGTCGAGTCACACGCCTGACCGACGCGGGCGAGGTCTATCTACGCTATGCGCATCGCGCCCTGCAGGATCTCGAAGCGGGGAAACGCGCCATTCACGACGTCCAGGCATTGAGCCGCGGCACGTTGCGCATCGCCATGACGCCCACGTTCACGTCCTACCTCGTCGGTCCGCTGGTAGCGTCGTTCCACCGCCGCTATCCGAACATCACCTTGACCGTGCGGGAAATGCCACAGGAACGCATGGAAGAACGGCTGAACGATGACGAGCTGGACGTAGGTATCGCGTTCGACGAGGTGAGATCGCCCGATATCGAAACCCAGCCTCTGCTCGTGGAAACCCTGGCCCTCGTTGTCGGCAGAGAGCATCCCCATGCACGGAAACGCTCCATCGGACTTCAAGCGCTGAACAACGAATCTCTGGTGCTGTTGTCAGGGGAGTTCGCGACGCGCGAACAGATCGAACGATACTGCCGACAGCATG
This sequence comes from Dyella subtropica, assembly GCF_026283965.1. Lineage (GTDB taxonomy): Bacteria > Pseudomonadota > Gammaproteobacteria > Xanthomonadales > Rhodanobacteraceae > Dyella_D > Dyella_D subtropica. Next base: position 81,048 of record NZ_JAPDPD010000019.1, on the reverse strand, counting down.
CGATTCAGCCGCACGTTGCGATCGAGGCCAATTCGATCAATGCGGTGATCGAGATAGTCCGCTGTACCAGCCTGTCGACCTTGTTGCCGGCGGCGATCGCACGCCAAAGCGACGACCTCCATGCGGTCGCACTCAACCCTACCCTGCTCGAACGGACGGCAGCATTGCTGGTCCGGAAAGGCGCTTATCACAGTGCAGCCACTCGGGCTTTTGTCGATCTCGCGCGCGAAGGACATCGCGCAAACAGCGCAAAGAGGAAGTGATGCCCCACCCGGAATGCGAGCGGGATCGGGAAGAAATACGGCCCCTACCTTGGCGCCATGCTGGACAGCGGCGAGCTACCGATCGCTTGGCGCCATAACCTCTGAGGTTATTGCCCGCGTCCGATGTCCACGCAAGCATGCGTGGACATCCCCAAGCCTCACTTGCCTATCCAACGGAGTAAACGCGCTGTGCGATCCGTCGTTCTGTTGTCCGCATTGATACTGATCTTCGGCCTGAGTCAGCCTGCCGCTGGCGCGCCGGAACCGCTCGATGGCACGAGTTCGCTCGACCATGTCCTGCTGTGGGGTCATGACATCGACCGGACCACCGCGATCCTGACCGTCAAACTCGGTTTCCAGGTCAGGCCGGGGCGAAATCCCGGCGGCGTGGCCAATCGCTATGTCCGAATGTCCGATCTCAGCTATCTCGAACTGTTAGGTATCACACGGCCGAACCCGGAGATGGACCCCGGCATGCTCGCGGACCAGGCCATGTTGCACGGCGGCCCAGGCGCCCGGACCGTTGGCCTCCGCTCCTCTGCGCTCGATCAGGTCCGCACGCTGTTGCAGCAACGGGGCCTGAATCCCACTGCTGTCTTCTCCGCCTCGCCCACCGACCCGGACGGTGCCGGCCCCTCCAAGCCTCCGCGCTGGCGTCTTTTCGCCTTCGAGCGCCAGCCACTCTCCAGCAACCTGTTCTTCATCGACTACGCACACGTCGATGCCACACCAGCGCGCCTGGCGGACGAACAGATCGCGCGCGAACACCCGAACAGCGCGCGTGAAGTCTCCGCGTTCTGGCTGCTCTCGGCGGATGCCGACGCGGATCGCAAGCAATTCGAGCGGATGGGATTTGCCGGCGCGACGCCGGCTCATATTTCGCAGATATCGGCGCGCGGATATTCGATACCGGCGGGGCAGAAACGGATCTTTGTGCTTCAACCGGATGGTCCTGGTATCGCTGCCGATGCGTTGCGTAAAGGTGGCCCGCAGGTGCTCGGGATCAGCATGGGCGTTGTCGACCTCGACAGAGCCAAACGGCTGGTAGAACGCGGCTACGACAAAGAGCTCGCCGGCTATAGCGGCTCGCTAGGCCCATCCTTTCTGGCGCCGACGCAGGATGATCTGGGACTGCTGATCGAATTTCACGCTTTGCCCAAGGGTGCTGTCGAGAACGCACGCGTCGCTACGTCATCCAGTAACTGACCGCATGCAACGCTAATCAGGAGCGCGCGAAAGCCGCGCGCACACGGCAGCCGTATGGTCATCCGCCGGAAACGCACATTCGATCCGCAGCTCATCGAGCGTCACGTCGCGAGGCATCGAGAAGGTCGTAATCGTCTCGAAGAAACGCAGCTCACCTTCGCTGCTGCGAAAAACAAGCGTGAGCACGGGAGCAGGCTCGTTCTTCAAATCACGAAAGCGCCAATGCGCCGGCACGTCGGGGTACCGCAACACCGCATCCAGGAGTTTCTGCGCCATCGGATCGGACGGAACAACGGCCAGTTGCTCGTGCAGATGGTGAATGAACTTCTCCGCGACTTCCGGCCAGTTGACGATGACAGAGCGGAAGTCATCCGGATCGAACACCTGGTGCAACAAATTGGCGTGCGGGCTCGCGCGCCCACCCATCAAAAGGTGATTGACCCTGAGCGCCGCCTGGTTGGCCATCAACACATTCCAGTGCCGATCGAGCACAAAAGCGGGATAAGGTTCCTGATGGGCGATGATCAGCTCGATCGCATGCCGCATCCGATCGAGTGCGGGCGTGGCGAGTGGATTCTCCGAGTACTCCGGAGCATAGCCACCCGCGAGAAGCAGCGCGTTGCGCTCGCGCAGAGGCATTTTGAGGGCCCTGGCCAGGCGGCAGACCATCTCGCGACTCGCTTGCGCCTTGCCTGTTTCGACGTAGCTCAGATGCCGCGTCGACATGCCCGACTGCAAGGCGAGTTCGAGCTGGCTCATTCGCCTTGCGGCCCTCCATTCGCGCAATAGAGCACCGATGGGCGGGTGCGGTGAACGTGCGCTCTCTTGCCTTGAGGAATTCATCGCGAATGCACCCTTACAACGGCAATGCCGTGATCTTCTTCACCGTGCGCAACGCCAGCGTCGATTGCACGCGCACCACGCCGGACAGCTGGGTCAGGATGTCGGTGTGGATGCGTTCGAAGTCGGCGGCATCCGCCAAGTTGAGCCAAGACAGGGGGGCCGGCCCGGGACGACTCGCTACCCACGCTTAGACGCACGCGCCGCAGTCGAGCCGCGCACTACCAGATCGGCTGACAACACGCGCTTGCGCGGTGGTACCTCCGGGTCATTGAGCAGCTCGATCATCATGGTCATGGCTTCTCGCCCCAGCGCGTTCTTCGGCTGGGCGACGGTCGTCAGCGGCGGCGAGGTGTAGCGTGCGAAACGGATGTCGTCGAAACCGACCACCGAAATATCCTCTGGCACGCGCAACCCGTGTGAACTCAGTGCGCGCATCGCGCCGATCGCCATTTCGTCGTTGGAACAAAACACCGCGCTGAACGACTGCCCCTGCGACAGAAGCAGTTCGATCGCGCGCTCACCCGCCTCGATCGAAAAATCGCCAACGGTGGTTAGCGCGGGATTGGCGCGAATCTTCGCCCGCTGAAGCGCGAGCTGGTAACCCTGTTCGCGGTCCACGCATATCGGGCTCGACGGCGGACCGGCGATGAAGGCGATGTCGCGGTGGCCCAGCATGATCAGATAGTCGACCGCGACGCCCGCCGCGGCCACATTGTCGATATAGACGCTGGAAATCTCGCTGTCCTTGACATACTCGCACGCATTGACCACGGGCAGGCGGCCATCGATCGGAATCGCCGGCACACGATGCGACATAGTGATGATGCCGTCGGCCTGCCGTGCCGCGACCATATCGGCATAAGCCTGCTCGCGCACGAGGCTGCTCTGGGTCTCACCCAGCAGTACCGAATAACCGTTCTCATACGCGACCTGCTCGATGCCGCGGATCACTTCGGAGAAAAAGGGATTGGCGATGTCGGGGAGTAAGGCGACGATCAGGCGCGTACGCGCCGTGCGCAGATTGCGCGCCAATGCGTTGGGTGTGTAGCCCAGGCGCTTGACGACCTCGTGTATGCGCAGGCGCGTCGCTTCGCTGACGATCTCTGGCCGCTGCAAGGCGCGCGACACGGTAGCCACCGAAACCTTCGCGATGGCGGCAATCTCCTTGACCGTCCTGACACGGCTCTGCTGCGGCGCAGCTTTCAAACGCTTGCCTTTGGCGCCCTGCCCTTTGCCCTTGGATCCCGCTGTACTCACCCGCTTCAGACTCCCTCATCACAGCTGTGGTCTGGACGATACCACCCGCACCCGTCGGACACGCGCCTTACGAACGCGATATCCAAGCCGTCACCCTCATACCAATTTGTGCAATGCAATGTAATGGATTACATGAAATTGTTGCATCGACAATTTCCCATATGCTACATAACTTGCCACGTTTTTAGGCACTATCCGCTCGGGCACTCACCATACGTAATCGCGCTCTTCATGGATTGAGCTTAAATGCCTTACTTTACGCGAATGTAATCGAATACATTTTCCAATGACAGCGGTGCATCGGAGGGGAAGTGACAGGCCAGTCCGCAAAACTCCCCTTCGGGGAGACGACCCGATGAAGAAACTCGGCATGGGGCTCGTCGGTCCCGGCTTCATCGCCGCACATCACCTCGATGCAGTACGCCGCCTGGGTGACGTCGAGATCATCGGCATCGCCGGCTCCAGCCTCGATTCCGCGAAAAAAAGAGCGCGGGAACTCAACGCCGGGCGCGCCTACGCGAGCTATCAGGAACTGCTGGCCGACCCCGCCGTGCAGGTAGTTCACAACACCACGCCCAATTACCTGCATAAGGAAGTCTCCTTGGCAGTGCTGCGTGCCGGCAAGCATGTGATTTCAGACAAGCCGCTGGCGAGCAACGTGCAGGAAAGCCGCGGGCTTTACAAAGCCGCGCGCGATGCCGGCGTGGCGCATGTCGTTACTTTCAATTACCGCAGCCACGCACTCGTGCAGCAGGCGCGCGCCATGATCGCCAAGGGCAAACTCGGCGCACCGGTGTTCGTGCATGGTTGTTATCTGCAGGACTGGCTGACGGACGACCAGACTTATTCGTGGCGTCTTGATCCGAAGCTTGGCGGCGCCAGTTCCGCGCTCGGCGACATAGGCTCGCACTGGTGCGATCTCGCCGAGCACGTCACCGGCGCGCGGATCACGGCGGTACTAGCCGACTTGCATACCGCCGTGCCCATCCGCCATGCGCCAGCCGAGTCGACCAAAGCCTTCGCCAAGTCGAAGTCAGCGCAGCGGCGCAAGGTCGAGATCACCAGTGAAGATCTGGCCAGTGTGCTTTTGCGTTTCGACAACGGTGCCCGCGGTTGCGTCACGGTGGGTCAGGTGCTTCCCGGCCACAAGAACGACCTGCGCCTGGAAGTGAGCGGCCGCCTCGCCTCCCTGGCGTGGCGGCAGGAACAACCCAACGAACTGTGGATCGGTCATCACGCGCAGCCCAACACCTTGCTATCGAGAGACCCGGCACTGCTGGATCCTTCCGCGCGCGGCTATGCGCATTTGCCAGCGGGCCATCCGGAAGCCTGGAGCGACGCTTTCCGCAACCTGATGGCCGACGCCTATGCGTGGATACGCCGCGGCGGCACACCGGAAACGAAGCCCGCCGCCTTGCCGACTTTCGCCGACGGTTATCGCAACAGCCTTCTGGTCGACGCCATGCTCAAGAGCCACGCCGCGGGTGGCGTATGGCAGAGCGTCGAGGATCATATCGTCGAACATCGGCTCCTCGAACATCGGCTCGAACCGAAACTCAACGGGCCAAAACAAAGAAGGGGAACGCGGGGATGAAATGGCGCCTTAGGTTGATGATGCTGTTCGAGTACGCGATCTGGGGCGCATGGTACGTCACGGTCGGAACGTGGCTGGGCAAGACGCTGCATTTCAGCGGCCAGGAGATCGGCGCTATCGCGGGCACCACGGCGATCGGAGCCATGATCTCGCCGCTGTTCGTCGGACTGCTCGCTGATCGCCTGTTCGATACACGCCGCGTGCTGGTCGCCTTGCACGCCCTCGGTGCGGTATTGCTGCTCATCGCTGCACAACAGCGTTCGTTCCCGGTGCTGTATGCCGCGTTGCTGGCTTACAGCCTCTGCTATATGCCGACCCTGGCGCTGACCACCTCGCTCGCGATGCGGCATATCAAGGATCCGCAGGAGGAATTCGGCGCCATCCGTGTGTTCGGCACGATCGGCTGGATCGTGGTTGGCCTGGTCGTCGGCGCCTGGGGGGTGGAAGCCACTGCATCGCCCCTGCACCTGGCCGCCGCACTCTCGGTCGTCATGGCGGGCTATTGCTTCACCCTGCCCCCGACGCCGCCACTCGCGCGCAACCAGCGTTTCGAATTGCGCCATGCGCTGCCTCTTGAATCCCTGCACCTGCTGCGCGACCGCTCGATGGCGGTGTTCGCCCTCGCCTCCTTCCTGATCTGCATTCCGCTGCAGTTCTATTACGCCTTCACCAACCTGTTCCTCAACGAAATCGGCGTCGTCAACGCCGCAGGCAAGATGACCGGCGGACAGATGTCAGAGATTCTCTGCATGCTGCTTATCCCCTGGTTCTTCCGGCGCCTGGGCGTGAAGTACATGCTCGCGGTCGGCATGCTGGCCTGGGTGTTGCGCTACGCCATGTTCGCCTTCGGCGGCACCGGCGAGCTGATGTGGATGCTCTGGCTCGGCATCATCCTGCACGGCATCTGCTTCGACTTCTTCTTCGTCGTCGGCCAGATCTATATCGACCGGGAGGCGCCGTCTGCTCTGCGCGCGGCGACCCAGGGGCTGATTACGTTCCTGACCTACGGCCTCGGCATGTTCGTCGGTTCCTGGATGTCAGGGCTGATCGTGGACACCTATGCCGCGACGGGCATCCACGACTGGCGCGCGATCTGGCTGATCGCCGGCGCTTGCGCCGCGCTCGTCCTTGTGCTGTTCGTACTGATGTTCAAGGACCGCAAAAGCACCGTCGGCAGTGCCGTCCCCGTACCGACTGATGCCCCACCGTCCCCAGCCTCCACCTGACCGCCCGAGAAAAACCGACATGATGATGACTCGCAGGCAGTTTCTTGCTCGATCCGCGTTTTGCGGCACCGCCGCGTGGCTGGCAACCAGCATGCCCGGAAAAATTCTGGCGGCTTCCGCGCAAGGCAAGCCGCTCGGCATCCAGCTTTACATGGTGCTCAAGGCGTACCAGGACGACCCGGCCGGCGCGCTCAAGACACTCAAGACCATCGGCTATACCGAAATCGAGGCCATCATCACCAGCACCGCCAAGACCCTGCGCGATCAATTGAACGCCGCCGGCCTGGGTTGCCCGAGCCTGCACGTCGACAGTCTCGGTGTCGACCCCGGCATCGAAGCCGCACACACGCTCGGTGCGCAGTACGTGGTCAGCAGCATGCTGCCTTCGATCATGCAGAAGGAGCAGGCCGCCAAGGGAAAGAACGCGCCGGAACCGACCTACTCCCTCGACGAGGCCAAGCGCACGGCGGAGTACGCCAACCAGCTCGGCGAAAAAGCCAAGAAGGCCGGTCTGCAATACGCCTACCACAATCATCATCTGGAATTTACCGACGTCGGCAACGGGCAGACCTTCTACGACGTGCTGCTCAAGGAAACCGATCCGCACCTGGTCAAGTTCGAACTCGATTGCGGCTGGGTCCATGTGGGCGGCAAGAATCCGGCCGACTACTTCAAGGCGAATCCCGGCCGCATTCCGTTGATGCATGCCAAGGATTTCCTGCTTCCCGCCGTGGGCAAGGAGTATCCGGGCGCCGAACTCGGGCGCGGCACGATCGACTACAAACCGGTCATGGCGGCGGCGGATCGCGCCGGATTGAAACATTGCTTTGTCGAGCAGGAAGGCCCCTTCGCGCGCATGAGCCAGCTCGACGCGGCGCGTGTCGACTACGCCTACCTGCGTCCGCTGCGCTGACCCGCACGCTTTCCTATTGATCGTGACCTCGTCTCAAGGGACCCGCATGGAAAAGAACACATACGACGCCATCGTCGTCGGCACCGGCGTCAGCGGCGGCTGGGCCGCCAAGGAACTCACCGAGAAAGGGCTCAAGACCCTGGTGCTCGACCGCGGCCCCATGGTCAAGCACGGCGATTACCCCACCGCGATGAAGGCACCGTGGGAACTGCCTTATGCCGATCAGCCGACGCAGGAGGACACCGCGCGCCATCTGATACACACGCGCCCGTCGTTCTACGGCATCACGCAATCCACCAAGCACTGGTTCGTCGACGACATCGACCATCCCTATGTCGAAACCCGGCCGTTCGACTGGTTCCGCGGCTATCACGTCGGTGGACGCTCGCTGATGTGGGGCCGGCAGAGCTATCGCTTCAGCGCCATGGACTTCGAGGCCAATGGCAAAGAAGGCATCGGTGTGGATTGGCCCATCCGCTATGACGATCTGGCCCCGTGGTACGACTATGTCGAGGACTTCATCGGCGTCAGCGGCTCGACCGAGCATTTAGCGCAACTGCCGGATGGCCAGTTCCTCCCCCCGATGGAACTCAACTGCGTCGAAAAGGACTTCCGCGGCAAGCTGTCCGACAAGTTCGGTCGCAAGCTGATCATCGGCCGCACGGCCAACCTTTCCGGGCCACTCAAGCACGACAAGAGCCCACAACGCACCACCTGCCAATATCGCAACCTGTGCATGCGCGGCTGTCCCTTCGGCGCCTACTTCAGCAGCAATGCGTCGACGCTGCCCGCGGCCGAAAAGACCGGCAACATGACCCTGGTCCCGAACGCCATCGTCTACGAGCTGATCTACGACAACGCCAAGGGCAAGGCGACCGGCGTGCGCGTGCTGGACAGCGAAACCGGCCACCAGACGGAGTACTTCGCCCGCGTAATCTTCCTGTGCGCTTCGACCTTTGGCACCACGCATATCCTGCTGAACTCCATCTCGAGCCGCTTTCCCAATGGCTTCGGCAACGATAGCGGCGAGGTGGGCCACAACATCATGGACCACTTGTTCGGCAGCGGCGCGCGGGCGCTCGTCGACGGCCACGAGGACCGCTACTACAGCGGGCGCCGGCCGAACGGCTTCTACATTCCACGCTACCGGAACCTCGGCGGCGACAAGCGCAAATATCTCCGTGGTTTCGGCTATCAGGGCGGCGCCAGCCGCCGCGACTGGACGCGACTCGTCAACGAACCGGCGCTCGGCGCCGAACTGAAGCAGGCCGCGCAGACACCCGGCCCCTGGACGGTGTCCATGATGGGCTTCGGCGAAATGCTGCCCTCCCACCGCAACCACGTGACCTTGGATCGCAGCCGCAAAGACAAGTACGGCATGCCGGTACTCAACTTCGATGCCGCGCACGAGGAGAACGAGATCCTGATGGCCAAGGAGATCATCGACGACGCGCTCGACATGCTGAGCGCCGCCGGATACCGCGACGTGCGTTCGTTCACGACCCAGGCGAATGTCGGCGCCGGCATCCACGAGATGGGCACCGCGCGCATGGGTCGCGACCCGAAGACCTCGGTGCTCAATGCATGGAACCAGATGCATGCCTGCAAGAATGTCTTCATCACCGACGGTTCCTGCATGACCTCGTCCGCCTGCCAGAACCCGTCACTGACCTATATGGCGCTGACGGCGCGTGCGGCCAGCCATGCCGTGGAAGAACTCAAGCGCGGCAACATCTGAGGAGATCGCCATGAACCGTCGTGAATGGTTGAAGTGTTTTTCCGCGCTGGCCGTCGGTGCTGTCACCGCGCCATCACTCCTGGCTGTCTTCGACGCCTATGCCGCAGCGCAGACCCCCGGCACAAGCCCGCAGTTCTTCAGCCAGGCACAGAGCAGCCTGGTGGCGGCGGTCGCCGACATCATGATTCCGCGCACCGACACTCCTGGCGCGCTCGATGCCGGCGTGCCCGGCTTTATCGATCAAATGTTCCAGAACGTCTACACCAAGGCCGAGCAGGAGCGGTACCTCCATGCACTCGCGGCTTTCGACAAAGCCGGCGGCAAGCCATTTCTCCAACTCGAAAACGCGCAGCGCAAAGCACTGGTGACCCGGCTCCATCACGAGGCGACAACCAAGGCGAAGGCCAAGGAACCTGGTACATCGCCAGAGGCCGAGTTCGTTTTGATGACCAAGAAATTGACCATGCTGGGCTTCTTCATGTCCGAGCCTGGATGCACGCAAGTGCTCCAGTACGCCGCCGTCCCAGGCGCCTATCACGCCGACGTGCCGCTGTCGCAGGCGGGCAACGGCAAGGCATGGGCCGTCGAAACGGAATTGAAGCTCTGACGCATGCCAGGTGAGCGCACATGAAAACACTCAAGGGTCCGGGCATCTTCCTCGCCCAGTACGCGGGAGACGCGGCGCCATTCCATACGCTGCCTGATATCGCCCGCTGGGCGGCGTCGCTCGGCTTTGTCGGCGTGCAGATTCCCACCAACGATCATCGTCTGTTCGATCTCGAACAGGCGGCGGCGAGCAAGACTTATTGCGACGACATCGCCGGTATGCTGGCCGAGCACGGGCTCGCGGTGACCGAGCTGTCCACGCATCTGCAAGGGCAACTGGTAGCCTCGCACCCCGCCTATGATCGCCTGTTCGATGGCTTCGCACCCGCAGCGCTGCGTGGCGACGTGCAGCAGCGCCAGGCTTGGGCCGTGCAGCAGCTCAAGCTCGCGGCAACGGCGAGCAAGCATTTCGGTTTGTCCGCACATGCGACCTTCTCTGGTGCGCTGGCCTGGCATGTGTTCTACCCCTGGCCGCAGCGCCCGGCCGGCCTGATCGAGGATGCCTTTGCCGAACTCGGCAAACGCTGGCGCCCGATTCTCGATGCGTTCGACGAGGCCGGCGTCGATGTCTGCTTCGAGCTTCATCCTGGCGAGGATCTGCATGACGGCGCAACCTTCGAGCGCTTTCTCGACGCCGTCGGGCAGCACCCGCGCGCAAACATCCTTTACGACCCTAGTCATATGGTGCTGCAGCAGCTCGACTATCTCGCCTTCATCGACATCTATCACGAGCGCATTCGCGCCTTCCACGTGAAGGACGCCGAGTTCCGGCCGAACGGACGCTCCGGCGTCTATGGCGGATACCAGAACTGGATCGATCGCCCCGGCCGTTTCCGCTCGCTGGGTGACGGACAGATCGATTTCGGCGCGATCTTCAGCAAGTTCGCGCAATACGATTACCCAGGCTGGGCGGTACTCGAATGGGAGTGCTGCTTGAAAGATGCGCAACAAGGCGCGAAGGAAGGCGCTGCCTTTATCCGCGATCACATCATCAAGGTCACCGATCGCGCGTTCGACGATTTTGCCGCGACCGGTGCCGACCGCAGCTTCAACCGTCAGCTCCTGGGGCTCGAATAATCATGTCCGCAGATTCCCGAGGCATCACCCGCCGCACCGCGCTTGGCCAGATCGCCGCCGCCGCGGCGTTCGGCGCCGCCGCCCTCCTGCCATCGGCCCAGGCCGCACCCGGCAAACCCGCTTCCGAAAAAGCACGGCCAGGGCGCCTCAAGCAATCCCTTAGCCGCTGGACTTCCGAGGCACCACTCCCCGAGCTATGCAAGCGCGTCAAGGCCATCGGCTTCGCCGGTGTCGATCTGCTGTATGCGGACGAGTGGGCGGTGGTCAACGACCATGGCCTGGCGATTTCCATGGGCTACCCGGCGCGGCGCGACAACTTCATTGCGATGGGTTTCAACGACCCGGCCAATCACGCCACCTTGCTGAAAGAACTGGAAGCGACCATCCCGCTCGCCAAGCGCGCCGGCGTGACCAACCTGATCACGATGTTCGGCAATCGCAAGGCGGGCATCGACGAGCGCAAGGCTATCGACAACTGCGTTGCGGGGCTTTCCAAGATCGCGCCCTACGCGGCCGAGAACGGCATCACGATCTGCGTGGAGCTTCTGAACAGCAAGGTGGATCACCACGGCTACCAGGGCGACAGCACCGCGTTCGGCGCCGCCGTGATGAAGGGCATCAACTCACCCAACGTGAAGCTGCTCTACGACATCTATCACATGCAGATCATGGAGGGCGACGTGATCCGCACCATCCGCGACAACATCCAGTGGATCGGGCATTTTCATACGGGTGGCGTACCGGGCCGACACGAGATCAACGACACCCAGGAACTCAACTACCACGCCATCGCCACCGCGATCGCGGAGCTGAATTTCTCAGGATTCATCGCGCATGAATTCGTGCCGACACAGCCTGATCCATTCGCCTCCTTCGCCGAGGCGGTCAAGATATGCACGGTCTGATCTTCCAACGGAGATGGCTCATGAAGCGGCGAATCGCGGTTGCCCTTGCTTTGTTCGTGTACGCGGCAACCGATCAGTCGACCACGTGGGCGCAAGCCGTCACCTCTCCCGATCCCAAAGCCACCGAACAGTGGGAGCCCGTGCCCGAGGTCGTAACGCCAGGCAAACACGACGACGCACCGCCCTCTGATGCCGTCGTGCTGTTCGACGGTCGCGATCTCGCGCCATGGGAAACGTCCAAGGATCATTCGCCCGCACGCTGGAAAGTCCACGACGGCGTGGTGACGGTCGACAAGGCCGCGGGAAATATCCAGACCAGGCAACGGTTCAAGAACTATCAATTGCACCTGGAATGGCAAGTTCCCAAAGACATCACCGGCGAAGGCCAGGCGCGCGGCAACAGTGGCGTGTTCCTGGCGTCGACCGGCCCGGGTGACGAGGGTTACGAAATCCAGATCCTGGATTCGTGGAAGAACAAGACCTACGTCAACGGACAGGCGGCCAGCGTCTATAAACAGACACCTCCCCTGGTCAACGCAATGCGCCCCCCGGGAGAATGGCAAACCTACGACGTCATCTGGACGGCGCCAACATTCGCCGCCGACGGAACGCTGAAGTCGCCGGCTTACGTGACACTGATCCACAACGGTGTGCTGGTGCAGAACCATACCCAGCTCACCGGTGAGACCGTCTACATTGGCAAGCCGAAGTACGCGCCGTATGCGGAAGCGGCCATCAAGCTCCAGGCCCACAGCGACCCTTCAAAGCCCATCAGCTTCCGCAATATCTGGGTGCGTCCGCTGGATTGAGCGACCGCTTGTGTCCAGCGTGGATTCCCGCTCGCTGGGCTGTTCATACAGCTTCTTTTCTGACCCATGTGGAGTAACCACACTCCACATGAGCGAGGGTTTGCTTTTGATCTTTGGGGCCCCTGTGGAGCGGTGAGGGCTGGACGATCAGGCCCCGAAGGGGGCATCGACAGGACGTCGATGCCTTTTCGACACGACAGGGACGTCGTGTCGAAAAGCCCGGCCAGCCCTCACGGACCCGCAGGCGAAGCCGGAGGGCGCGGAACCGGGGTGGTCTTTCTCTTGGTTACTTCTCTTGACTCCGGGCATCCATGCCCTCCGCCCTTCGGGCCAGCTGCGCTGTTCGCCATCGCTCCTGCTCAGGCGTGACCAAACAAAGAGAAGTGACCCGGCCTCCGGCAGGAGGACGGAAGCCCGCCGCAGGCGTGCCAGGGCACGCAGCCGCGACAACCGAGAGATAACGTCACTGGATTCCGGCCTACGCCGGAATGACGAAGTAGAAACGTTGTCGCGAGCACCCGCCCCTCACCTCAATCCTCTCCCCCGTGCACAAATCGGTAAACGGGGGAGAGGAGGCCAATGCAAAGAGCCACGCTCATGGCCCTACACCGGCAACGCCGTCGTCTTCTTCACCGTTCGCAACGCCAGCGTCGATTGCACGCGCACCACGCCGGGCAACTGGGTCAGGATGTCGGTGTGAATGCGCTCGAAGTCGGCGGAGTCGGCATAAGCCACGCGCACCATGTAGTCGGCCGCGCCGGCGAGCAGACAGCACTCGGTGACCTCCGGGTGGCGCTGGATCGCTGCCTCGAAAGCGTCGAGCGCGGCACGGCCTTGCTGGTCGAGCGTGACCAGCACGAAAGCGGTGCCAGGGAGGCCCGCGACCTTCTCGTCGAGCAGCATCACATAGCGTGAAATCAGGCCGCGCTCTTCCAGCAATTTCACCCGGCGTAGACACGCCGAGGGCGACAGATTGATCTGCAGGGCGAGTTCCATATTGGTCAGGCGACCGTCCTGCTGCAGCAGCTGGAGGATCGCGCGATCCCGCTCGTCGAGGGCCAAATCGGTGCGCAGCATAAAATTCCACTTATTTATGATTTTTCGTGGTGAAAATTCTACACATGCGCCGCCGGGCACGCCAAATGAGCGAGAAATTGCTCAACACACCGTTCATACTGCTGCGTCGTCGGCAACCCATGCCGCCGGCCCAGCAACCCTCCCACTCGTACTAGCAAGAGACGTCCAGCCATGCGCATCGGTGTGCCGAAAGAAATCAAGAACCACGAATACCGCGTGGGCCTCATTCCGTCGTCCGTACAGGAACTGGTGCACCACGGTCACCAGGTCATGGTGCAGGTGGGTGCGGGCCTGGGCGCGGGCATCACCGATGCCGATTACACCGCCGCGGGCGCCACCATGGTGGAAAGCGCCGACCAGATCTTTGCCGACGCCGACATGATCGTGAAGGTGAAGGAGCCGCTGGCGGTGGAGCGCAAGAAGCTCCGCAAGGGCCAGATCCTCTTCACCTATCTGCATCTCGCCCCCGACGCGGAGCAGACCCAGGACCTGATCGCCTCCGGCGCCGTCTGCATCGCGTACGAGACGGTGACGGCCGCCAATGGCTCGCTGCCGCTGCTGACCCCGATGTCCGAAGTCGCCGGCCGCCTCGCACCGCAGGTCGGCGCGCATTCGCTGGAGAAGGCCCAGGGCGGTCGCGGCGTGTTGCTCGGCGGCGTGCCTGGCGTGCCGGCGGCCGAAGTGGTCATCCTGGGCGGCGGCGTGTCCGGCACCCACGCGGCGACGATCGCCGTGGGTATGGGCGCCAAGGTCACCGTGGTCGATCGCTCGGCCGATGCGCTGAAGCGTCTCGCCACCCAGTTCGGCACCTCGATCTCGACCGTGTTCTCCACCCGCTCCGCCATCGAAGAGCTGGTTCGCCGCGCCGACCTGCTGATCGGCACCGTGCTGGTGCCGGGTGCCGCCGCGCCCAAGCTGGTGACGCACGACATGGTTCGCACCATGAAGCCGGGTTCGGTGATCGTGGACGTGGCCATCGACCAGGGCGGCTGCGTGGAAACCTCGCACGCCACCACCCATTCCGACCCGACCTATGTGGTGGACGGCGTGGTGCACTACTGCGTCGCCAACATGCCGGGCGCGGTCGCCCGCACCTCCACCTTCGCGCTGAACAGCGTGACCCTGCCCTTCACCCTCGCCCTGGCCAACCACGGCTGGAAGAAGGCGCTGGCTCAGGACGTCCATCTGCGCAACGGCCTGAACGTGTCGGAAGGCCAGGTGACCTGCGAGCCGGTCGCCCAGGCGCACGGCCTGCCGTACGTCAAGGCGGAAACCGCGATCGGCCTGTAAGGTCTCGCGAGCATGGCCTCCCTGCGGCGAGCCGCAGGGAGGCCATGATTGGCATCACGCCTGGGGTAGAGAGCATGGGGTAGAAATGGGCGCGCGGCCCTTCCCAAGCCCCTCGACAAGTCGCAGCACATCCTCTGTTGCTACCGCGACCGTTCTAAACGCCACTTCAGTGGCGCCTACCGTGCCAGACACGGTCAGCTCCTTGAGGACAGGGAGCGCAATGTGCCCACGCAAAATTGATCAGGGCACCCCTATACTCCGCCTCGCATAACGAACACTTGAAGGCGACTCACGCGCCGGGCCACGAACGTTCACACCAGACGTTCATGCCGGCGACTGGCGGCCCGTATGCGTTTTTGGAGCCAACTACGAGCCCCGCGTTTGCGAAATCGACGTGAAATCGGAGGTGCACATGAGCGCTATCACGGTCGCCGACGGGCTGCCCTCTGCTGCCCAGCTTGTAACCAGAACGTATGCCCGCCTGCTACTCACGGGTTTTGCGCTGATTCCGGCCTACCTGATCGCCTACCTGTTCTTCTTTCAGGACCCCACGCTCAAATTCGAGAACCACACGTTCCACGAAATCGCGATCGCCGTCGCCACGCTGGAAGGCGTTTTTGTGACTTACGTGACGTGGCGCTGTTACGAGTCTTCCGGCGAACCGCTGCTGCGCTGGATGACACTCGGTTTTCTCGGCTTTGTGCTGATCTATGCGCTGCATGGCGTATTCACCGGGTTCGCGCACCAAAATATCTGGCTCTTCCTGCTGTATGGGCCGGCATCGCGGTTTGTGATGTCGATGCTGCTGTTGATCGGGCTGCTCTCCTATCACCGACCGTCCGACAACGCGGATTGGCGCGGGTCGCCCCGTCCATGGCTGAGATGGGTAGGGTTCTTCCTGCTGGCGGATCTGGCCGTGGCGTATGTCGCGAATTCGCCGATTGCCGGCGCCCTCCCGACTCGCTTGTCGATGGAAGGCGGAGCCCTTGTTTTTTCCGCATTGAACGTGACGATGCTCCTGCTGCGTCGCATCCGTTCGCCACTGATGGTGATTTTCGCCATCTCGGTCACGTCGTTCGCGCTATCGTCTCTTGCGTTCATCCTCGGGCGTCCGTGGAACCACATGTGGTGGCTCGCCCATGCGATTTTTGCGAGCGGCTTCTTTCTACTGAGCTACGGCGTCGTGCAAGCGTTCCTCACCACGCGATCGTTCTCGACCATTTACAGCCAAGAAGAGCTGATGGCGAAGCTCAGCGAAGAGATGGCGCGTACCGAAAACGCAGTGCAGGAACTGAAACGCGCCAATCAAACGTTGGCGCATCTTGCCGCCACCGATCCGCTGACTGGCGCGGCGAATCGACGTCAGTTCATCGAGCACATCGAAACCGAGATCAGCCGGGTCAAGCGTGGCGGCGCGGCGTTCTCCCTACTGTCGGTCGATCTGGACAATTTCAAATCCATCAATGATCACTACGGGCACCGTGTCGGCGACGACATCCTGAAAGGGTTCGTGCAGAAAAGCCTGGATGCGATCCGGCCGTATGACGACTTCGCCCGGGTGGGCGGGGAAGAGTTCATGGTGCTGCTGCCCCAGGCTGCACTTGCGGGGGCGCACGCGACAGCCGAACGCCTGCGCGCCGCCATTGCAAGCGCATCGTTTGAGAGTGGCGCGCACCGGCTGAGCGCGGTCACGATCAGCATCGGCGTATCGGAATTCGGCCGCGACGGCGACACGATCGACGCCATCCTACGCGTTGCTGATGAGCGCATGTACATCGCGAAACATCAAGGCCGAAATCGCGTGGTTGCCGCGTAGGGGGCGGTCAGTTCAAGCATCGGGACGGGGCGCGAAGCGTGTTTTTGCTCGTCATTCCGGCGCAGGCCGGAATCCAGTAGAAATGCCGTGCGAAGCACTCAAAACAGTTTTTGTGTACTTCGCACGACTTATTGAAACTGGATTCCGGCCTGCGCTGGAATGACGGCTTAAAAGGAGGGGATACCTCAGGACCTATGCCCCTCAATGATCGATGGCTTGACGCCATATAACAGCACTCATATGTTTCGAAGATGAAGGCTCCCACCGCATCTTTAGGCACGTTGCTCCGCCACCTCGCCGAACTCCTGGATGGCGCGGTAGAAGATAGCTACCAGCAGGCGGGCCTGGATTACCGGCCACGTTTCACACCGGTGATCCGCGCACTGATGGCGCTGGGCCCATCGTCGATCCGGGCCATCGCGGACCACGCAGGCATCACCCATTCCGCAGCCAGCCAGACCGTGGCGCAAATGACGTTGCAGAAGTGGGTGAAGTACGGGCGCGGAGGAGACGGGCGCGAACGCATCGTCTCCCTCACAGCCCATGCGGAACGCAAAGTCACCTCACTCGAGCACTGCTGGGCAGCGACGTCTATCGCCGCCGCCGACCTTGAGCGAGGTCTATCCGCACCGCTATCTCAAGTCCTTCGCGAAGCGATCGACGCCCTCGAACGACGCCCCTTTTCCGCCCGGCTACAGTCGGCCCATCAAAAATTGAGGAAGCGCGAAGGGATGGGTGATGCTAAAGCCCCCACCCCGTGCCTTTAGTTGGGTAGACCATATATAACAGCACTTATACAGTTTCCACCGTCAACTTATCCACCCTGATCGCGACGGTGAAACCCATGGTGTCTAGGACAAAGGAATGGCGACGCCTCGCCCTGTTGGCGTCGAGTATCGCGCTGACGGCCGCATGCACAACGCTGCCAAGGACGAACGATGGCGCAGCTACACTGACGCCAGCCGCCGACGCGCATTGGCAGAAGCTCCCCACCGAGGCCTTTAAAGGCAAACAGGACGACATCCAGTTTGTTGATCGCGACACGGGCTTCTACGTCAACGGCAAGAAGGGCAGCATCTGGCGCAGTCACGATAGTGGTCGCAGCTGGCAACGCGTACTAGAACAGCCAGGCACCTATTTTCGTGCGATCGGTATGCTCGACCCGCAGCATGGGTTCGCCGGCAATCTCGGCACGGACTATTTCCCTGGCGTCACCGACCCCACGCCGCTGTACGAAACCAACGATGGCGGTGATAGCTGGCACGCTGTAATGAATCTGCCGGGGCCGGCGATCAAAGGCATCTGCGCCATCGATGTGCAGAAAGTGCACTACATCGACGCTGGCAAGATCGCCACCCATACGATGATCCATGCCGCTGGACGCGTAGGCGGCCCGGCCTATCTGCTGCGTTCGCTCGATGGCGGCAACAGCTGGGCCAACATCGACATGAATCCGTGGGTGGCGATGATTGTCGATGTGAAGTTCTTCGACGAAATGAACGGCATCGTGTTTGCCGGCAGCGACGCGAATATCGACCGCTCGCACGCCCTGATCGTAGCGACGCACGATGGCGGAAAAACCTGGCAGAAAGTCTACGAATCCAAGCGCCCTGGCGAGCTGATCTGGAAAGGCAGCTTCCCCACGCGCCAAATCGGCTACGCCACGATCCAGGGCGACAGCGAAAACAAAGACGAAACGCAGCAGCGGATAGCGAAGACCACCGACGGCGGCATGACCTGGAAAGAGCTTCCGCTGGTCAACGATGCCAAGGTGCGGGAGTTCGGCATCGGCTTCGCGAACGCTCAGCTGGGCTGGGTCGGCACCAGTCAAGGTGGCTTTGAAACCCGCGATGGCGGTGCGCATTGGCAGCCGATCGAATTCGGTCGCGTGGTGAATAAAATTCGCATCATGCCCGACGGCGATGGCCACTTCGTTGGATACGCCATTGGCTCCGATGTCTACACCTTCGCGCCGCCGCTCGGCCTGCCGGCGGCGCCAGCCGACACTGCAGCCATCAAGGTCGTCAAGCCGTAAGCGCTTCGCGATGCTCCCCTCTCCCCCTGCTTTGAGCTGTTAGCTCCCTCCCCTGCTTGCGACGCAAAGCTAGTCCCGTGGGACAGGGGAGGGCTGGGGAGGGGTGAATACTTGAGAAGGCGTTTCGGGAGAGGTTTTCACAAGGGCTTACCCCCTCCCTGCCCCCCCCTGTCCCACGGGACTAGCTCTGCGTCGCAAGCAAGGGGAGGGGCTAACCGCTCGCGTCGCAGATATTCGACGTCAATCGCATCTCCGTCCCAGGTCCCTAACTATGAAACGCATTGTGCTGACCATTTCATTGGCGCTCGGCTCCTACTGTGCCGCTGCCGCGGATCTCGACGCTTCGGCCCTAAAAGCGAACAGCCAACGCGAAGTGATCGAACAGGCCGCCGAGGTGATCCAGGCCCGGTATGTCGACCCGGCAATGGGGCGCAAAGTCGCCGATGCGATTCGCAAAGAGGCGAAGAGCGATGCCTTCAAGCGCGATAGCGAGCCCGAGGCTTTCGCGCAGGCGCTGACGATGGAGCTACGCAAGCTTTCCGGTGACGGGCATTTTCGCATCAACTACAGCGCCCAACCCGTGCCGCTCCCCGACGCGCGAACGGCCGATCAATACGAAGAAGACGACGACAGCTGGGCCGGCCCTGCGGTCAATCACGGTTTCGAGAGCGTGCGTCGCATCGACGACAACATCGGCTACCTGGACCTGCGTGTGTTCGCGCCGCCGCGCGTCGCCGCCGACATGCTGCAATCCGCGATGACCTTGCTGGCACAGTCCAAGGTCTTGATTATCGACTTGCGCAACAACGGCGGGGGCGACAGCGGCATGGATATGCTGATGGCCGCCTATTTGCTGGACAAGCCGGCGGAGATGAGCGCGATCTACGATCGCCCTAGCAATCAGCTCACCCGCACTACCACGCCAGTGTGGGTCCCTGGGCGTCGATTCGGCGGTACCAAGCCCGTCTATGTGCTCATCTCGCACAAAACGTTTTCCGCCGCAGAAGCTTTCGCTTACGACCTGCAAGCCATGAAACGCATCACCGTGGTGGGCGAAGCGAGTGGCGGAGGTGCGCACCCGTATGAGCGTCGGCGCCTGACCGATCATTTCCTGATCAAGCTGCCGGAGATGCGTTCGATCAATCCCATCACAGGCACCGACTGGCAAGGGGTTGGCGTAAAGCCGGATGTACCGACACCACCTGACCAGGCGCTCGACAAGGCGCTCGAACTGGCGCATGCAGCGCTGGCGAAGGAAGCAACATCGGCTGGAAAGTCGACGCACTGACACTTTGGGCGTTTCGGTCATCGCCATCACGAGAAAACATATGTCCTCTCCCACCCTTAGGCCCAGCCGCCTGCGCTTTTCGCGCCCGGTTATGCGCGAACCGCATGCCGTCGGCGCGCACTGCCATATCCGCCAGTTCCGCCATACCGACTTCGATCGTGCGATGAGCCCCTTGGTACTGGCCGATCACTTCGTGATGACCGGCCCAACCTTCGAGCTGCATCCGCATGCCGGCATGTCGGCGGTCACCGTGCTGTTCGAGGAGACTCAAGGCTGGATGAGCAGCCACGACAGCGTGCACAACGATCATCGGATCGAGCCCGGCGACCTGCATTGGACGCTGGCCGGCAAGGGCATCGTGCATACGCAGCAGCCGGAGGGCGAACAGGCCCGGCTGGATGGACTGCAGCTATTCGTCAACCTGCCGCAGTCGCTGAAGCGCCTTGAGCCGGCGACCATGCTGGTGCACGCCGCCGACGTGCCGGTGATCGAAAGCCCTGGAACGCGCCTGCGCGTACTGGCCGGCTCGCTGGGAGGCAAAACGTCCCCGCTGCATACCCCGGCACCCATCCTTATCGTGGATGGTCGGCTGGACGCCGACACCCGTATCAACCTGCCGCTACCGGCCGGCTGGAATCTCTGGCTCTATGCCCGGCACGGGAGTCTGACGGCGCGCGAACTCGGCACAACGGAGACCGATGCCACCGAGCTGCCTTCGGGCGCAGCCGTCACCGTCTCGGCCGGGGTGACGGGGACGGTGGCGCTGCATGCTGCGAATGGGGAAGTGAAGTTTGTCGCCATTGTGGGCCCGGCGATCAACGAACCGCTCGTGCAGGTGGGCCCATTTGTGATGAATAGCCACGAAGAGATTGAGCAAGCCACCGCGGACTACCACGCTGGAAAGTTCGGAACCGTGAAGCCTTTTTCGAGCCACGCCCCTGACTAGGGACCTGTCTCCTGTGCACATCTCAACGTGTGCGCGAGCATGCTTCTGCTCCCCGCCGGGAAGAGGGCTGGGGTGAGGGATGGGTGCTCGCGACATCGTTCCCCACCAGTCCTGTCGCCACTCACACTTCCATCCGTCGCGCTATATGCTCTGGCCGACATCAATGCGATTGCCGTCCGGGTCTGCGAAGACGAAACATCTGAGGCCGAAATCCGCATCGCGAATGGCCTTGATGATTCTGACCTGGCTCTGTTCGAGCTGTGCGTACAGCGCAGCTGCCTCCGACACCATAAGGTGAGCCACATTCTGAGCAGTCGCCTTATGCCGCTTTGAAAGCGATAAATGGAGCTCAGCCGCATCCTTCTTGAGGATAACGAATCCGACCGGCGAACCATTCTCGAATACTTTGGTAAAGCCAAGAACTTCGGTATAGAAGCGAACAGCTCGCTCGATATCCGAAACCGTCACAGTCGGTGCTATACGTCCAAAATGGACAGGGTGAGCTACAGGCTGAGGCGTGTTCATGCGGTGCTCCAACGTACAACGGCAGAGGCTGCGGCAGAGTCGGTGCTCAGACCGGAGCTTGCCCTCAAGTGACGGAGCGGTGTCCGTGTGAGTTTCCGCGATGCTAGCACTATCCCGGCCATGGCCATTCAACGCGGCGGCCGGTGCTTCATGCTCCGCTGATCGCGCCGAGTCGTGCGCGGTCATCTCGGATATCGATCACAACCAGCGACCGTGACGCTACCATCTGGCACAACAGACCGAGACGACCAGCACCACCATGTGATCTCTCTTTCAAACGTGCTTCACTTCCCCGCCAAATCCGCCTTTAGTGGTTAACCATGCCCTTCCCTATTTGCAGCACCTGTGGAACGCAATTCGCCGAGTCAGTCGTTCCGCCGACGACCTGCCCCGTATGTGAAGACGAACGGCAATATGTCGGATGGTCTGGGCAGGCATGGACGACGCACGAAGCACTTGGCGCCGAGCACAGGCTCCACCTTCAGGAGGAAGAAGGCCTACTTGCCCTCGGTCTCGAACCTGCGTTCGCCATCAATCAACGGGCGCTCTATCTGCCCACGGATGCCGGCAACATCCTGTGGGAGTGCCTCAGCCTCGTCACGCCCGAAGCCGTGGCAGCACTCAAGGCCCGCGGCGGGCTGGATTACATCGTTATTTCGCATCCCCATTTCTATGCCGCCATGGTGGAATGGAGCGAGGCCTTTGGCGGCGTTCCGATCCTTCTGCATGAAGCCGATAAGGACTGGGTGCTAAGGCCGTCGCCACACATCCAGTTCTGGAGCGGCGACGAGCATAGGCTTTCAGAGACGGTCACGTTGATTCGTTGCGGCGGCCATTTTGACGGCAGCACGGCCCTTCATTGGAAACATGGGCCACGCGAAGGCGGAGCGCTCTTCCCAGGTGATGCATTGCAGGTCGCGATGGACCGCCGCCATGTCACGTTTATGTACAGCTACCCCAACTACATACCTATGCGACCGAGCGACGTCAGGAATATCCAGTCACGCCTGCAGGGTTACAAGTTCGCCGACGTGTTCGGCTTCACCTGGGGAAGGAACATCATCGGAGAAGCGTGCGAAGCCGTGAACCGCTCCTTCGACCGCTACTTCAAAGCCACCTCAGGTTAGCCTTGGCGCTGTGTCCCAAATGCTCATGACCACCGACGCCACGGCTGCAACCATGGTGCGGCCATGCATGCCAGGGCAGGCAAAGCGAGCATCGCGTTCCTCTTCAAAGGCGGGTACGCCAGCCTGCGATCACCGCTGATTTCGTTGACGGGCACACAAAGAAAAGTGGCCAGGCATAGCCTCGCCACGATTTCCACGCATCAGCCGCTAGTCATTGAGTGTTTGCTGCCGGCTTGGTGGGCTGAATCACGGCGTCGATGGCATGGATAACGCCGTTACTGGAGGAGATATCCGCTCCGACCAGATGCGCACCGTCGATGCTGATCCGCTCGCCGTCCTTCTCGATATCGGCGGACTGGCCTTGCAGCATCTGCGGGTGAGTCATGGTGCCTATGTCGGCCGCTGAGGCATAGCCGCGTAACACGTGATATTTGAGCACCGAAACCAGCTCAGCCTTGTTCTGCGGCTTCAACCAATTTTCGAGGGTGCCATGGGGCAACTTGCCGAAAGCTTCATCGGTAGGTGCGAACACCGTGTATGGACCGGTGCCTTGCAACACATGGGTCAGCTCCGCGGCATCCAGCGCCTTGCGCAGCGTCGTAAAGGAGCCATGGGCAGCGGCGGTGTCGACAAGGTTGGTGGCCGGAACACGAGTGACGGGGCTATACATGAGATTGCCTTTGAATGTGGATCCGCAGACGCAGATCCCGGGCGGCCAAAACCGCAACCCCGGCATGGCGCGGGGACGTTCTCAGTAGCGTTAGGGAGATAACCGCAGAGCTGAGGTGCCAAGCAACAAAGAACATTCAAGGCACTGAGTCACTATGCGCGTGAAGTTGTTACGCTGGCGTAACGCATGGCGCGCACGCGTGATCCAAAGAGATTCTCACACTATTGGAGAACACATGGACGACAAGCACTTATAAGGTCAATCCAAAGATCGTTCCTTCAAACACCGTCCCATTACAACCACCTAATGATGAAGAGCGCATATTGTTCGCAGGGGTAACACGCTCGCTGCCATCCGATAAGCAGTGAAATGCGGCAAAGGCCATGATCATGATCGCTCACAGCACATCACTACCTCGCTCACCATCATTGTTCCAGGCATGGCTGGACCACATTACTCGCATCGCGCGCCACATGGGATTCGTCGAGCCAGTTCCCGTGCCTGTACCCCTGACGCACAGGCAGCAGTTGATGTTGGCTCAAGATAAAAAGAAGGCAGAAGAGCGCGCACGGCAGCTCGAACTTTTACATCGCGTCAGATACCCAAACCGATTCTGACCTTGAAAGACCCGCTGCACGGCCTGCGGACTTCGGCCAATCACATGCCCGGGGGCCGCTATGCGCGCTGAAATGAAGCGTCGCTGCGTTCTCGCCAGCGAAGGCCGTATGCATGGATGTTCGGATTGAACAACACGTTCGAAGTACGGCCAGGAATCCATCTAGCTGGATTGGACCCACGTGAACTCGATGTCATCCTTCACAGCGGTATCGACCTCTGTCATGGGAACGCCGAGAAGTTCGTAGATACGCCCGTGCCGCATACCGAAGAAAATACCTCCACGCCTGTACGTAGCGGTCCATGTGACGCGGCCCGAGTTTGCATGCTCATAGTCGCCTTCGTACGTAAAACCATTGGTGGTCATACCTGAAACGGTTGTCATGACTGCTGCCTTATAGACTGGCCATAGATAGGATCAACGGGTGCTGTCAGCGCTCGCTGGATTCAATCCTTGAATGCCTTGCACCGTCATCATCCATACGATGGGCCTCCAAGTCTTGCAGGTTCTTCTCGAGCTGTTTCGGCGAGTCCACCTTGGGCATCGGCGGGCCATGCTGGCTTGAGGTCGATGCACGTGGCCATGTAGCTGACGCGTCGTCCTCCGGAAATCGGTGATTGTGCTGCCCACTGCCAGCCGCTTTCAGGAATGGCCCAAAACTGAGCTTGTGCGGGTAGAAGTACAGCGAATTCGTTTGATTGAGCGCGTACATAAGCGTTGCCTTGAGTGTTGACCTGCCTCCTGCAAGTCATAAGCGGACGGCAGCCCACGTATCCGACCAGGCCGGAGTGAACTCAGTGGCGTTAGAAGGGAAACCGTAGCCTGAGACGATCGGAGCTGGCCCAGAGTAGCTTCGTCGTACGATCAACATGCGCTTTCCGCTGTTACGCGGCTGTAATGTTTTACCAAGCTGTCGGCCAGGCAGGGTGTGCGTATGGGCAGCGCGGTAGGATGCCATCAGCCAAGCTTCAAGAGGGTGCCTCATGCTCGCCTATCTGCTGCGACTGTTCGGACGCCCGCTTGCTCGTTACCTCACCAAACCATTGAAACGCTACGCACCTGTAGCCATGGTGCCGGCACAGCGCATGACGGCGATATTGCTCCCCGGTGACGTACTGCTGATCGAGGGTTCTTCGCGGGTCAGCCTGGCAATCAAATATCTGACTCAGTCCACCTGGTCACACGCAGCCCTCTATCTCGGCGCCGAAGCGCACGCAACAACGGGGCATGACATGCCGATGTTGATCGAGGCCGATATGCAGGAGGGCGTGCGCCTGGTGCCTCTAACGCGCTACGAGCACGCGCATACGCGCATCTGCCGCCCGCTGGGCTTGACGCCTGACGATGTGCAGCAGCTGATCGCCGATGCCCTGACCCACGTTGGCCAGACCTATGACCTGGGGAATCTCCTCGATCTCGCACGCTACCTGTTGCCGACGCCACCGGTGCCTACGCACTGGCGGCGGCGGATGATCGCGCTCGGCAGTGGTGAGCCCACCAAGGCCATCTGCTCGAGTCTGATTGCAACGTTATTTCAAAACATTCGTTACCCGATCCTTCCCGATATCGAGCACATACCGGAAGAACATCCCGGGCGAGATACCTTTTGTGCAGAAATTCTGCACATACGAAGCAGCAGCTTGTACGCGCCACGCGATTTCGATATCTCACCGTATTTCCAGATCATCAAGCCGGAGCTGCCCGCGAACTTCGACTACCGAACCCTGCACTGGGATGAACTCCACGAGCTCAGGCGCAAGTGAAGTCGTTCGCCACGTTACCCTTACCTAACAACTGCAAGCGCATGCTGCGACGGCGCCAGGAAAGCAAGTCTCCTCCTTGGCAGGCGTCTCAGCCACGCGGTCCTCTCCCTAACGCCATCTGAGTACTTCTCCGATCTACATCGGAGTCGCGGTTTCGTCCGCTCAAGATCCGCTACGCGGATCATCACTCAAGGCAACTCCATGTCCAATCATGATTCCAACACCTCTCAGGCTTCCTCCAAGAACCTCATCGATACAGCAGCGGCCAACGGTTCCTTCCTCACGTTGGGCAAAGCTCTCGAAGCAGCCGAACTCACCAGTGTCCTCAAAGGTTCGGGTCCCTACACCGTTTTTGCGCCGACGGATGCAGCGTTCGACAAGCTGCCCAAGGGCACGCTGGACAACTGGCTGAAGCCAGAGAACAAGGCGGAATTGATCTCCGTACTGAAGTACCACGTGCTACCAGGCCGGACATCAGCCGTCGAAGTCGAGAAATTG
This sequence comes from Dyella subtropica, assembly GCF_026283965.1. Taxonomy (GTDB): domain Bacteria; phylum Pseudomonadota; class Gammaproteobacteria; order Xanthomonadales; family Rhodanobacteraceae; genus Dyella_D; species Dyella_D subtropica. The sequence goes on along the minus strand of NZ_JAPDPD010000019.1, from coordinate 54,960 downwards.
ACCTCACCGAAAATGATGCAGGGCCAAACCGCGTCCGTCAGGAAAGACGGCGACAAGCTCAGCATCGGCGGTGCCAACATCACCCAGCGTGATATCGCCTCCAGCAACGGCGTCATCCACGCGATCGATACGGTGATCGTGCCCACTAAGCACTAATCGGCAAGGGTCTTGTGGTGGGGGTAACCTCACCACAACACCTCGATCGAACATGCCATGGAAAGTGGTAGCGGGATGATGGCCGTGGCCAGCGCTATGCGGCTAATGCCGAGAATGCGGCCCCAAGGACTCGCTACCCCTGGTGGCACAGATGGCGCGCTCTACATCGACCGAAGCACTGGTGCCGTGTTCGGGGCACAAGAGCGGATTCTCTGTTGGCGCTTTCATATCCAGCAGCTCTATGGACCTGGCACCAACGAGTTCCAGGAGATGGCGCACATCATCGGCACTCATTTCATCGTCCAGTTCCACAGTGACCACGGCATGACCCATTTGCGCCGGTCCGGGGAGACTGCTTGGCGAACGGAGTTCCGATACCTTCTGATGCTCTCGATGGCCCTGATGGCTGATGCTGGAGACGACCGACGTCGGCGCGCTTGAACTTGCCGCTGAATTGCCCACGCTTTCATCGACGCAAGTCGTCACATGTGCGCGCTGCATGCCTCGTGATAGCAGCTTGCCTTCGGCTGAGGCTGCTGCGAATTGAGTATCAAACTTGGCAACAATGAGGTTGGGCATGTTCCCGACTCCTCCATGGCGGCCGGCAATGCATAGTGGGCTTTCACTTGGAATCGTTCTGTGAGGACTTCCTTACGGGTGCGATCAGAAGCGGTATCGATGCTCCTGATTAGCGTCGAAGCTTAGCGAGCCGAGCTATTGGCGCCATCCTCTGCAAGCAGGGGCTTGTGCAGCCCTGGGGCGACTACTTCGGCCGGCTGACGGACCGATTTGGTGCGCAGTGGATGTTCAACTGCGCTACTCGAGTCGAGTATGAGCTGCTTGCCTCGGATGCCCAAGCCGAGTTCAAGCAGATGCGGACCGAAACCTTAGTTTCGATCCGCATGATTTTGCGCCTCTCGCATGAGTACGTTTGTCATCTGCAGCGCAGAGCATGGCGCGGCCCAATAACGGGCGCTGACAGGTCATGCACCCATGAAAAGGACGTATAGAGCGGCGCTAAGCGCCGCCCTGTTGATCGTTGCAACAGGCTCGGCCAGCTCCGCATTGGCTGCCCCATTCACCAGCGCGAACACGAGCGCGAACCTGATCGTCGGTGGCGACGGCGAAGCGGCCGCGTGCACGCCGGATTGGAACGCGGTCACCACAGTGCCGGGCTGGACCGTGCTGCAAGGCAATCCGAGCGTCGTGTGTTATTCCGCCGCCAGTTTCTCCACGCCCAGCACACCGGCGCGCGGCAAGGCGTTTCTCGCCGACGGCCCTTACGGTGACTCCGCGCTACAGCAGCGAGTGGATGTGTCGGCCGCCAGCGCCGCCATCGACACCGGTACCACGACCTACACGCTGTCCGGTTGGTTGGGCGGCTACGGCATCTACAGCGGACACACCGAGCTGAGTGCGACCTTCCTCGATGCCAGCGGCACCCCGCTGGGTTCGTCGGCGACCGTGCCCACCGTGACGGCGGCCGACCGCGGTTATGCCAACGCCTTCCTGGCGCGCGCCATCAGCAACCCGGTGCCCGCCGGCACGCGCGCGATCTCCGTGCTGTTGCGCTTTGTGGGTACCAGCGGCACTTACAACGTCGGCTATGCCGACAATGTATCGCTGACGCTTTCCACCCCGGTGCCCGCCCCGGCGCTGACCATTCCAACATCGACCGTGCCGGGCTACGACCATGTCTTCATGGTCATGATGGAAAACACCACCTATAACCAGGTCATCGGCGACACCACCGATGCGCCCTTCATCAACGGCCTGGCCAACCGCGGCACGCTGCTGATGAACTCCAGCGGGACCTACCACCCCAGCGACGAGAACTATCTCGCCGTCGCGGGTGGCGACAATTTCGTCCAGGGCGCGATCTACTACCCGAACATCCACGTCGCCTCGCCGCATCTCGGCGATCGCCTCGAAGCCATCGGCAAGAGCTGGAAGGCGTATGAGCAAGGCATGGGCACGCCGTGCAATACGAACAAAAACTACGATTCGTATTTCGGACCCGACGATGCGCCTTTCATCAATTTCACCAATATCAGCACCGACTTCGCGCGCTGCCAGGCGCACCTGGTGGATCTGAGCCAGCTCAATAGCGACCTGCAAACCGCCGCGAGCACCCCTAACTTCGCCTGGCTGGCGGCCGACGACTGGTACGACGGCGAGGCTTCGGGAAACGGCTCATCGGCGAGCCTGCAGGTACAAGACGGCTGGCTGAAGCAGACCCTGCAGCCGATCTTCAACTCCCCCGCCTGGACCGGCCAGCACTCGCTGCTGATCCTGACCTGGGATGAGTCCGCGGATAAGGCCAACAGTTCCGGCAATCACATCGCCACCATCCTGGTGGATTCCCAAGGCGCGGTGCGAGCCGGCTATGGCAGCTCCACCAGCTACAACCACTTCAGCGTGGGCCGCACCATCGAGCAGGCGCTGGGCCTGTCCTCGCTGACGGCCAACGACACCTACGCCGCGCCGATCAATGATGCGTTCGCGCAGGCCACGCCGCTGCCGGTAGCACCGACGCTGTCCACCACCACGCCGACCATGCCGCAAGGCGCCAATCTGGTGCTCGACTATGCGACCACCGGCGGCAAGCTGAGCGCCACCAACTGGGTGGGCATCTACAGCGCCGGCAATACGCCGGGGTCCAGCTCGTCGATCACCTGGCAATATGTCCCCACCGCCAATGGCAACGTGGCCCTCAACACGTCCTCGCTGTCGCCGGGCAGCTACACCGCCTGGTATCTCTATAACGATGGCTACGGTGTGCTGAGTGGGCCTGTGAGCTTCAGCGTAACGCCGTGATCCACGTGCACCGGGACAGGCACGTGCCTGTCCCGGAATCTCGGCTGGCGCGATGTTCCCCTCCCCCTGCTCGCAGGGGGAGGTCGGGAGGGGGTGAACACTTGCGATGACCTCTCCCGAAACGCTTTCTCAAGTGCCTACCCCTCCCCAGCCCTCCCCTGCTGGCAAGGGAGGGGGCAGTTCGTCTGGCCCACGACTCAGCTATCCCAGTCAGCGCCCAAAAAGCCGCCGCCCCACCCTGCGCCAGCGAATGTTGCGCAGGCTGATTAAAATGGCGGCCTTGTGACGTAACCGGAGTAGTTCGTGATCATCCATCCCAAGGTTCGTGGCTTTATCTGCATCACTGCGCATCCCGCCGGCTGCGAGAAAAACGTGCTCGAGCAAATCGAGATCACCAAGGCCAGCGGCACGCCGGCCACGGGTCCCAAGCGTGTGCTGGTGATCGGCGCGTCCACGGGTTATGGGCTGGCATCGCGGATCACCGCCGCCTTCGGCTACGGCGCGGCGACGCTGGGCGTGTTCTTCGAGAAGCCTTCCAGCGACAGCAAGCCCGGCACCGCCGGCTGGTACAACTCCGCCGCGTTCGACAAGCTGGCCAAGCAGGCCGGGCTGTACAGCAAGTCGATCAATGGCGATGCGTTTTCGCACGAGACGCGCGCCCGCGCGATCGAGCTGATCAAGCAGGACATGGGCGGCCCGATCGACCTGGTGGTCTATTCGCTGGCGTCGCCGGTGCGCAAGCTGCCGGATACCGGCGAAGTCGTGCGCTCCGCGCTGAAGACCATCGGCGAAACGTTCACTGCATCGTCGGTTGATACCAACCGCGACACCGTGATCCAGGCAACCGTGGAGCCGGCGACGGAGCAGGAAATCAAGGACACCGTCACCGTGATGGGCGGCGAGGACTGGGCGCTGTGGATCGACGCGCTGAGCAAGGCCGGCGTGCTGGCCGAGCATGCCAAGACCGTGGCCTACAGCTACGTCGGCACCGAGATCACCTGGCCGATCTACTGGCACGGCACGCTGGGCCGCGCCAAGCAACACCTGGACAACACCGCGCGCGAACTGCGCAGCCGTTATGCCGCGCAGGGGCTGGACGCCTATGTCGGTGTGATGAAATCGGTGGTGACCCAGGCCAGCGCCGCCATTCCGGTGATTCCGCTGTACGTCTCCATGGTGTTCCGCATCATGAAGGAGAAAGGCATCCACGAAGGCACCATCGAGCAGATCAACCGCCTGTTCCATGACGCCTTGTATCGCCAGGACGGATCCGCACCGAACACCGACGACGAAGGCCGCCTGCGCCTGGACGACTGGGAGCTGCGCGACGACGTGCAGCAGGCCTGCAAGGCGATGTGGCCCACCGTCACCACCGAAAATCTGTCGCAGCTCACCGACTACGCCGGCTACAAGCACGACTTCCTGCGCCTGTTCGGCTTCGCGCGCAAGGATGTGGACTACGACGCGGACATCAATCCGGACGTGCACTTCGACGTCATCGAACCCTAAGCCGTAGCGGAGGGCTGCCCCTCCGCAGGCATGGCAGCTTTCACCCATATGGGTATGCGTGAAAGCTGCCAACGCCTCCCGGCCTGCTCTACCATGCGTGCCCAGCGTCCCCGCATGGAGTTCTTCCCGTGACATCCGCTGTTCACCTGCCCAGCCGCGAACAACTGATCTATTGGTTGCATGAAGCTTCCGAAATAGAGCACCACCTGATGTGCTGCTATCTCTACGCAGCCTTCAGCTTGAAGTGGGATGACCCGCATTGGAGCGAGGCGCAGCGCGAAGCGGTCAAGCGCTGGCGCGCCACTATCATGTCGGTGGTGTTCGAGGAGATGACCCATCTGGCGCTGGTCGGCAACCTCGCCAATGCACTCGGCTCGACGCCGCACGTGAACCGACCGGCGCTACCGGTCGACGCCGGTCCCTATCCGGCGGGCTTCGTGATCCGGCTGGCGGCTTTTTCCGCCGAGACCATCGAGCACTTCAAATTCCTTGAGCGATCGTCGAATCAAGCGCAGTCCGACGGCGCCGGCTTCGAGCCGACGCGCCAGTATCGACGCGCCATTCCCGAAAGCCGCTTGAGCCCGGGGCCACGCGACTACGCAACCGTCGGCGAGTTGTACGAAGTGCTCGCGCACTCGCTCGAAGCCTGCGTAGCCGCGCAAGGTGAATCAGCCGTCTTTATCGGCGACCCAGCACTGCAGATCGATGCCAGCCTGGCGCCGCTGCCGGGCATGGTTGCGGTGACCGACCTGGACAGTGCACGCCGCGCGATCACCACCATCGTGACGCAAGGCGAAGGCGCCGGCAGCGAAGAAATCGACTCGCACTTCTCCCGCTTCTCGCGTATCGCCGACGAACTGGCCGCACTGACCGCCGCCGATCCAAGCTTCGCACCGGCATGGCCCGCGGCGACCAACCCGGTGATGAACGCACCAGTCCATAGCGCAAGCGAGCGCGTGTACATCAGCGAGCCGCGCATCGCGCGCTGGCTCGATATCGGCAACGCGATGTACACCACCTCGCTGCGCTGTTTGCTGCAAGGCTTCGCCACGCGCGAGCGGCGTGCGAAGGCCACCTGGCTGACCGCGAGTTTTTCGCTGATGCGCGCGCTGGTACCCGTAGGCCAGGGCCTTGCCGCCCGCCCCGCAGGTGACGATGCGAACGGTCCACATGCCGGACTGACGTTCACCCCCCTGCGTGCATTGACGCGCTTGCCGGAAAGCGACGCGGCCAGGTTCGTCGCCGAACGCATGGGTCAATTGCGCCAGCGTGCGATCGAACTGCCGGTGCACCCGGTCGACGGTGAGCGATGCGAAATGTGGCCCGGCGTCATCGACCTGCTTGCCGCACAGCAAGCTGCGTTGCTTGAGCTGGCCGGCATCGAAAGCGCAACGCCTCAACAAGCAACACCGGTGAACGTCCCAGCGCCGTCGCCTACGCCCGCAGCGCCCGCAGAATCGAAAATCGAAACAGCGAAAGGCCGCGACGTCACCGTGATCTTCGAAGGCCGACGCTGCATCCACTCCCGCCATTGCGTCCTCGACGCGCCCTCCGTGTTCAAAGCCAACACGCCGGGAGAATGGATCTATCCCGACACTGTATCGACAGAAGCTCTGATCGCCGTCGCCCACAGCTGCCCCTCCGGCGCGATCCGCTATGAGCGACACGACGGCGCCGCCGAAGAAGCGGCTCCCGCAGTGAACCAGCTACGCATCCGCGAGAACGGCCCCTACGCACTGCACGCACCGCTCACTTTGGCCGGCAACAACGACGGCTTCCGCGCCACCCTGTGCCGCTGCGGACAATCCAACAACAAACCCTGGTGCGATGGCACACATGCCACCGCCGGCTTTGTCGCCAGCGGCGAGCCGAAGAGCAGCAGCGTCGATCCACTAGCCGTACGCGATGGACCACTGGAAGTAGCACCGCAGAAGAATGGCCCGCTACACGTGCGCGGCAACCTGGAAATCTGCGCAGGCACCGGACGCACGGTGGCTCGTGTCACCGAAGCCAAGCTATGCCGTTGTGGGCAATCGAAGAACAAGCCATTTTGCGATCTATCGCATCTGGCGGCGGGGTTCGTTGCGGATGGGGCCTGATCGGGCACCCAAATAGCGTCGAATCTCAGCTGGCGCGCTGTTCTCCTCCCCTTGCTCGCAGGGGGAGGCAGGGAGGGGGTGAACCCTTGCGAAAACCTCTCCCGATACGCTTTCTCAAGTACTCACCCCTCCCCAACCCTCCCCTGTCCCACGGGACTAGCTTTGCGTCGCAAGCAAGGGAGGGGGCAGAAGCAAAAGCGATGCGTCAGCGAGCCCGTGACGGGTCCCCTGTGCAGCGGTGAGGGCTGGACGATAAGGCCCGCAGGGGCATGGGCACGGATGCCCATGCCTTTTCGACACGACAGGGACGTCGTGTCCCCATGTCATCTAAGAGCAGGCCCGGCCAGCCCTCACGTACCCGTAGGCGGAGCCGGAGGGCGCGGAACCGGGGTGCCCTTCTCTTTGGTTACTTTCTCTTGGGCAAGCAAGAGAAAGTGACTCGGACCGCGGCAGCGGTTCGACAGCCCGCCGCAGGCGAGCCAGGTCGCGATAACGCTTAAATCGAACGTCAACGACACTGGACCCCGGCCTACGCCGGGGTGATGAAATAGGAAGAGGTGTCGCTAGTGCACACCCTCACCCCGCCCCTCCCCCATCGCCTGAAACAACGCCGCCGTATCCACCAACCGCACCGCCGTAGCCTGAATCTCCGACAGCCGCGCGTTCTGCCACCGCTGCTCACTCACCAACGTCACCGGATACGAAACCGCACCAAGCTTGTACCGCGCCCCCGCATCGGTAAACGACTGCCCTGCCGCCGCAGCCGCCGCCTGCGAAGCCTGCAAGGCCAGCGCATCCTGATTCAAAGCCGTAAGCGAATCCGCGACATTCTGGAACGCGTTCAACACTGTCTGCTTGTATTGCGCCACCGAAGCGTCATAGCTCGCGATCGCAGCCTTGCGTTGCGCCAGCAACGCGCCACCGTGGAAGATCGGCTGCACCAGCCCCGCGCCTACGCTCCACACCTCGCCGACGCCGGTAAACAGCGAAGCCCGTTTGAAGGCAGCGGAGCCGTACGAGGCCGATAGCGAAATACGCGGAAACAGATTGGCCGTCGCTATACCCACTTGCGCCGAAGCCGCATGCACGGCGGCTTCGGCAGCGAGCACATCAGGGCGTTGCTGCAGCAGATCGGAAGGAACGCTGACGGGCACATCGGCCGGCAAGTGCCACTGCGAGAGCGGCAGCACCGCCGGCGCCTGATCCGGCGTGCGTCCCATCAAGGTGGCCAAGGTGTGTCGGGCGCGCTGTGCCTGGGTGCGCAGCGGCGGCAAGTTGGCCTCCAACGCGGCGGCGTTCTGCTGTGCCGACAGCAGATCGTCATGCGATACGGAGCCCAGTCGAAACGACTTCTCGGTCAGCTCAGCCTGTTCGCGCGCCAGCGCGGTCAACCGCTCGCTGGCAGTGACCTGTTCGGCCAGGGCCGACGCATTGACGGCGGCCACCACAATGTTGGCAGCGAGCGCGCGCCGTGCCGCATCCAGCTCATACGACTGCAGATCCACCTGCGCCGCCGCTTCTCGCACGCCATAGCGCGCCGCGCCGAACAGGTCGAAGGTGTAGCTCAGGTTCAACTGGCCGGCATAAACGTTGTAGAGGTTGGTCGGCGGCCCGAACTTGGGGAATCCCAGCGCACGCTGGCGGCTGGCCTGCCCGCCCGCGTTGAGCGACGGCAGCAGGGCTTCGCCGACTTCCGCGCGAAACTGTTGATGCGCGACTTCCAGCGTATGCCTGGCCGCATCCAGCGACGGATTGTTGCGAAGCCCTTCGTCCACCCAGGCATTCAACGTGTCCGATCCGTACTGCCGCCACCAGTCCGGCACCGGGCGCGCACCGAGGCTGAAATGCTGCGCGACGCCGCCCGCCTCCGCACTGACTGCGGGAACGGGTTCGACCGTGTAGCTGCCTGGCGAAGGCGAAGCCGGTGGCTTGGCCGGCGGTGCGAACGAGCAGCCGGCGAGCGTGGTGGCGGCTGCGGCAATAAACGTCAGCCTCATCGTGGTGACATGTTTCATGGTGCAACCTCTCGCGCCGGCTCGTCGGCCCGCACACGGAACCACGCGGCGTACAACGCCGGCAGATAGAACAGCGTCAACACGGTAGCCACGGTGATGCCACCCATCAGGGCGGTCGCCATCGGCCCGAAGAAGTTGCTGCGTAGCAAAGGAATCAGCGCCAGCACCGCCGCGGCGGCAGTCAGCGTGATCGGGCGGAAACGCCGCACCGTAGCGCCGACGATCGCCTCCCAACGTGGTTGGCCAGCATGAATATCCTGCTCGATCTGATCCATCAGAATCACCGAGTTGCGCATGATGATGCCCAGCATGGCGATGGTGCCCAGCATGGCGACAAAGCCGAATGGCTGACCGAACATCAGCAGCGAGGCAATCACACCGATCAGGCCCAGCGGCGCCGTGAGCACCACCATGAAGGTGCGGCCGATACTCTGCAGCTGGATCATCAGCAAGGTCAGCACGGCGATCACCATCAACGGCATCTGCGCGTTGATCGAGCCCTGCGCCTTCTGATTCTGCTCCACCGCGCCGCCCACTTCGATGCGATAACCGACCGGAAGATGGCTGCGCACCTCGTCGAGCTTTTTGTCGAGGGCGTTGGTGACATCGAGCCCCTGCGCGCCATTGCGCGTATCGGCCTGCACATTGATGGACGGCTGACGATCGCGCTCCCAGATCACGCCGTATTCCAGACCGTAGCTGACCTTCCCGAGCTGCCCCAACGGAATGGCTGCGCCGCTCGGAGTCGGCAACGCAAGGCGTTCGATCTGGTCGGGATGGATGCGGTCGTTCTTCGGCGCACGCAGGTCGACCGCAATCAGTTTATCGCGCTCGCGGTACTGGCTCACCGTGGTGCCGGAGAGCGACATGGCAAGGAAACTGGCCACGTCTTGCGAGCTGATGCCGAGCTGTCGCGCCTTGACCTGATCGATCTCGAAACGCACCGAGCGCTCGGCTGGCTCGTCCCAATCGAACTGGACATTGCGCGTGCGCGGGTCGGCGCGCACCACGGCGGCCACCTGATCGGCGATCTCGCGCACCTTGGCGATATCGTCGCCGTTGATGCGGAACTGCACCGGGAACCCGACCGGCGGCCCGTTCTCCAGCCGGCTGACGCGGCTGCGCACCGCGGTAAAGTCGCGCTGAAGTACGCCATCCAGATCACGCGCAAGCGACTCACGCTGCTTGACGTCCTTGGCGGTAATCACGAACTGCGCGAAGTTGGGCTGTGCCAGTTGCTGATCCAACGGTAGATAGAAACGCGGTGCGCCGCTGCCGACGAAGCTGACGTAGTTGGCGATCTCCTTGCGATCCTTGATCACGGCCTCGAAGCGCTTCACCTGGCTCAGGGTCGCCTCGAACGAAGCACCTTCCGGCAGGCGCAGATCGACCAGCAATTCCGGGCGGTCCGAACTGGGGAAGAACTGCTTGGGCACCAGCCCGAAGCCCGCCAGCGACACCACAAACAGCGCCACCGTCAACGTCAGCACCAGGAAGCGGTGCTGCAGGCAGAAATCCAACCAGCCGCGGAAGCGCCGGTAAAACGCGGTGTCGTAGATTTCGATGTCGCCTTCGCGATGCACGATGGCCGCCGCTTTCGCGCTGCGCGCCTCATTCCAGCGACGCGGCAGAAAGCGTGCCCACCATTCCTGCCCGGGTTTGGCGCGCGCATGATGCTCCGGCAGCATGTGATAGCCCAACAGCGGGATCACGATCACTGCGGCCAGCCACGACACCAGCAAGGCGATTGCGGAGACCTCGAAGATCGAGCGCGTGTATTCGCCGGTGCCCGACTTGGCCAGCGCAATCGGCAGGAAGCCGGAGACCGTCACCAGCGTGCCCGTCAGCATCGGGAATGCGGTGCTGGTATAGGCGAACGCCGCCGCGCGCACCCGGCTCCAACCCTGTTCCAACTTCACCGACATCATCTCGACGGCGATGATCGCGTCGTCCACCAATAGCCCAAGCGCCAACACCAGCGTGCCGAGCGACACCTTGTGCAAGCCGATGCCGAACAGTTCCATGCACAGCGCGGTCGCCGCCAGCACGAACGGAATCGAGATCACCACCACCATGCCGGTGCGAAAGCCCAGGCTCAGCAGGCTGACCAGCAGCACGATGCCCACCGCCTCGGCGACGGACTCCAGGAAGTCGTCAACCGAATGCGATACCGCGTGCGGCATGCTGGTGACTTCGGTCAACTTCAACCCAGCCGGCAGGCGCTTCTGCAGCGCGACGGTGGCTGTATCCAGCGCCTGGCCGAGGTGAACCACATCGCCGCCAGGCTGCATGGTGACGCCGATACCCAGCACCGGCTGCGCCATAAAGCGCATCTGCTGGCTCGGCGGGTCGTCATAGCCGCGCCGGATGGTGGCGATATCCCCTAACCGGAACGTCTGGTTGTTGACGCGCAACAAGGTGTTCTTCAGCGCATCGAGATTGTCGAACTGTCCGGTCGGCCGTACAAACACGCGATCGTCCGACGTGATCAGCACTCCGGCCGCCGCCACTGCGTTCTGCTGGTTGATCGCCTGCGCGATCTGCTGCGGGCTGATGCCGAGCTTGGACAGCTTGGCATTGGGGATCTCGATAAAGATGCGCTGATTCTGGTCGCCAATGAAATCGACCTTGCCCACACCGGACACACGCAGTAGTTCGGCACGCAACTGATCTGCGTAGTCGTGCAACTGCGCCTGGGTGAAGCCGTCGCCTTCGAGCGCGTAGATATTGGTGTAGACGTCGCCGAACTCGTCGTTGAAGAACGGCCCCTGCACGCCCGGCGGCAGCTGCACCGCCATGTCACCGACTTTTTTGCGCACCTGGTACCAAGTATCGGGCACGCTGGAGGCCGGCGCCGAATCCTTCACGTTGAAGAAGATCAACGACTCGCCAGGGCGCGAATAGCTGCGCAGGAAATCGATCGATGGTGTTTCCTGCAGCTTGCGCGAGATGCGGTCGGTCACCTGCTCCTGCATCTGTTTCGCATCGGCGCCCGGCCAGAAGGTCTGGATCACCATCACCTTGAAGGTGAACGGCGGGTCTTCCGATTGCGACAGCCGGCTGTACGACAACATGCCGAACAGCGCCACCATCACCATGATGAAGAACACCAGCGATTGGTGACGCAGCGTCCAGGCCGAAAGGTTGAAACGTCCCTCCTCGTTCATAGCGGCGCATCCTCGGGATGCGGCGGTGCGATCGGCGCAACCTTTTCGCCAGCGGACACGGCATGCACGCCCTGCATCACCACGCGCTCGCCAGCGTGCAGGCCGGTGTTGACCAGCACATCACGCTCGCCGTAACGCAGGATGGTCACTGGGCGCAGTTCCAGCGTGGAATCCGCAGGCCGCACGACCCAAACGGCGGGCCGGTCGCCTTGATGGAATAGCGCTGTGGCAGGAATACGCACGCCGTCGCCCGCGCTCGACTTGGCCGATAGCGAGACCTCGGCCGTCATGCCCAGACGCAGCTGCTCGCTCGGCTCGTCGAGTGCGAGCTTGACGCGATAGGTGCGCGCCTGCGGGTCCGCGGCCGGAGCGATATCGCGCACATGGCCGGCAAGACTCTTTCCGGGCAAGGCCGACACGCTTACCCCACCCACCTGCCCCACCGAGATACTGGCGAGGCGATCTTCCGGCACGTCGAAGAAGACGTCGCGATCGCCCGACCAAGCGAAGCCGAACACCGGCTGGCCAGCCGCCACGACCTGCCCCACCTCAGCCTGTTCGCTGGTGATGCTGCCATCGCGGTCAGCCACCAGCGTGGTGTAACGCGACTGATTCTGCGCCAGCGCGAGTTGCTGCTTGGCCTGATCGCGCGCGGCGAGCGCCGCGGCGAAGGCGTCGTGCGTCTGTTCGAGCTGAAGCTGGCTGATGAGATTCTGCTTGGCCTGCGCGTCGTCGCGATCGCGCTGCTGCGTGGCAGAGACCAAACGGTGCTCCGCCGCCTCCAGCGCCGCCTGGGCCGACGCTTGCGTCTTGGCCGCATCGGCGTCATCCAGTTTCGCCAGCGCCTGCCCTTTCTTCACGGCATCACCCAGCCGCGCATAGCGCGCCGTCAGTTGCCCGGCCACGCGGAACGACAACGGCATCTCATAGCGCGCATGCACCTCGCCGGGAAACTGCGCCACCACCGCGCCATCGGATGCCTTGACCGGCAGCGCGATCACCGGGCGCGCGGTCTCGGCCTGCGGGGCCTTGCTGCTGCACCCAGCCAACGTGGCCAGCGCAGCCACGGAAACGAACAACCAAAGATGCCGGGGAAAGCGGCCGCTCGATGCGGGGGGATCACGGTAAGTCACGAGCCACTCCTGGAGGGGGTACGGCAACGGGAAGCGCGATCGGCAGTCAGTCAGGGAAACCGGCTGCCGCCGGGTGGGATTCAGCTGCGGACATTAATCCATACTTGTATACAAATACAACACTGTATCCAAATGAAGGTTTGACTTGCCGTGCTACGATAAGTACATGCCCCGTAAGCGACTCACCCGTGAAGAAAGCCGTGACCTGACCCGCCAGCGCCTACTCGACGCGGCGGCCGTCATCATTGCGAAGAAAGGGGTGGCCGCCGCCAGCGTGGAAGACATTGCGGCCCACGCCGGCTATACCCGCGGCGCGTTCTATTCGAACTTCGATAGCAAGACCGATCTGTTCATCGCGCTGCTGAAGCGCGATCACGACGACATCCACCTGAAGCTGCAGCAGATCCTGGATGCAGGATTGCCGGTGGAGGACATCCAGAAGCATCTGGCGCTGTTCTATATCCAGGCCTACCGCGACAGCAGCAACTTCGTGCTGTGGGCCGAAGCCAGGCTGCATGCGCTGCGCGACGCCAAGTTCCGCGCGCGATTGAACGCCCTGTGCCTGGAAAAGCGCGACGTGATCGCCTATTTCATCACGCAGTTCTGCAGCGTGATGAAGACAACCCCGCCTGCCCCACCCGCCGACCTGGCTTTCGGCACCATGGCGCTGATCGACGGCATGCGCTTCTTCAATGCCAGCATGCCCAACGAATTGACCGACGAGAAGGCGCAGGCGGTGCTGAGCGCCATATTCAGCGCGACGTTCTTTCCTTAGAGCCTGTAGCCCACCCCAAGCCGATACTGGTGCCGGCTGCACACATCAAAGTCGCGCACCACCACCACGCGACCGTCCATCAGCACCGTGCGGAAATCGTGAAGGCAATCACTACCGGCCGGCCCTGCCTTCATGGCGGTGATCTCGATGGTGAAGGCCACACCGTATTCCGGCGGATCGCGGCGCATATCCAGCGTCACCCACCGTCCGCTGCCGGCCGGCGCGACAGCGAACGAAGCGACGCCGCTGCGCATACCGTTTAGGACCTCGACCGCATGGACGGACTCGGCCGGTGCAACCGCCGGCAAACTTGCGAACAGAACGGCAAAAGGTAATAAGCGCATATCGGTTTCCTCGCTTGAATGGGGCGCAGGAAGGCACTCGCCGTCATCGTTCGATGTCGGCGCCTCGGTTTGGGTTGAATTGAAGGCGCGAACGCGCCGACGGGCCGCGCCGCCGCAGACACAACAGACTTAGATCAAGAGCAGACCTTGACCCAACGCAGGCCCGCGGGCAACTCAGCCGATGCGTCGCGCGATCGTGAAGAACACAAGATTGCCTAGACCGATGGCGCCAGTCATGACGGCAATCATGCCGGCGTTGATATCGGTCCATCCGGCGAGCTGAGTCACCCCGAAGCCAAACGCGGCAAACACCAACACGATGCCCCAGCGCAGCGAAGCTTGGCGGTGCCGCTGCTCCTCGCCCAGCAGGATCGACTGGATCAGTTCCGCAGAACCGCCCGTGCTGAGCATCTTGATGCGCACCCGGGCATCGACCAGCAACTTGATCGCATAGGTGACGCAGATAAATGCTGCGAACGGCAACAGTATGCCTAGTACCTGCTTGTCCATCTCACTCTCCTCGATGGATCGGTCATGATCCTGTTGGAGGAATAGATACGGGCTAGCGGGTAACGGTTGCAGCCGAGGCAGAAGCCCCATCCGATATGTTCTTCCGCCGTGCAACCGTTTACCTTGCACACGTATCCATCCCGTCATGGAATCCATTCGCTCATGACCTCGGACCGTGTCCTGGTCGACGCTGTGCTGGCGAACGCGCCTGGCGCGTTCGAGCGGCTGGTGCGCGAGCATCAGGCGCTGTGCTGGCACATCATCTACCGCATGGTCCGCCACCCCGAGGATGCGCGCGAACTATGCCAGGACACCTTCCTGCGCGTGCACCAGAACCTGCATCAATACCGCTATGAAAGCGCATTGAAATCGTGGGTCGGGCGCGTGGCCTATTCCATCGCTTTGCGCCATCTGGAGCGCAAGCGCATCACCGTGGCCGAAGCCGCGGAAGATAACGACGAGCCTTCCCTGCTGGAAAACATCGGCGACGGCTTCGATCTCGAAGCCGCTTATGCCGATACCGAGATGGCATCGCATCTCCACGCCGCCATCGAAACACTGCCGCCCCTGCAATGCGCCGTGCTGACGCTCTACCATCTCGATGAACTATCCATCCCCGAGATCACCGAAATCACCGGACTCGCCGCCGGCACGATCAAGAGCCACCTGTTTCGCACTCGCCTGCGTCTGCGCGAACTGCTGGAATCCCGGATAGGAGCACCCACATGAACCACGATCCGCACCAGCCCGACAACGACGCGATCGAACGCGAATGGCAAGCCCAGGAACGCGCATGGCGTGCCGAACGACTCGGCCTGGATACGAACGGCGACGCCCACCTGCTGCGCTACCGCCTCGTGGCACACGCACTGCGCCAACCGCTGGACCAGCAGCTGCCATTGGATTTCGCTCACGACGTCGCCGCCCTGGCCCACGCACAGGCTCGTCGTCATAAAGCCGCCGATATGCGCATCGAAAAGGCCCTGAGCTACGTCTTGCTCGGCATCCTGATGATCGCACTGGTCGCCCTCATCATTGCGCACGGCCACGAATGGCTTCGTGCCAGCGAAGCCGTGCTACCCCCACATATGCTCAGTAATCCGTGGCTGCTTATGCTCGTGGGTTGCGTGGTGTTGTCGCGTGTACTGGAAAAATTCTTGCCGGCGCGTTTGCCTACGTCTCGCTGAAAGCTAGTCCTGATTGGCGTCGTATCTCAGCTGTGCGCACTGTTCTCCTCCCCTTGCTTGCGACGCAGAGCTAGTCCCGTGGGGCAGGGGGAGGCCGGGAGGGGGTGAACCCTTGCGAAAACCTCTCCCGAAACGCTTTCTCAAGCACTCCCCCCTCCCCAGCCCTCCCCTGTCCCACGGGACTAGCTCTGCGTCGCAAGCAAGGGAGGGAGCAGAAGCAAAAGCGATGCGTCAGCGAGCCCGTGACGGGTCCCCCTGTGCAGCGGTGAGGGCTGGACGATCAGGCCCCGAAGGGGGCATCGACAGGACGTCGATGCCTTTTCGACACGACAGGGACGTCGTGTCGAAAAGCCCGGCCAGACCTCACGGACTCGGAGGGCGAAGCCCGCAGAGCGCGGAACCGGGGTGGCCTCTCTTTTGGTTACTTTTCTCTGGCCAAACAGAGAAAAGTGACCCGGCCTCCGGCAGGAGGACGGAACACGCCGAAGGCGACCAGAACGCGATAACGCGACAACCGAGCGACATCGCACTGGGTGATTCGCTTCGCTCACCCCTCCGGGGCCGGCCTACGCCGGGGCGACGACAGTGAGAGGTTATCCCGAGCACCCGCCCCTCACCCCAACCCTCTCCCCAAGGGGGGAGGGAGTAAAGGCCTGCGCTCAGGCAGACACACCAAAAGCTGGCGGCCGATCCCCCGGCGCCGAACCAAACTGCTTGTTCGGCTCCTTGCCCATGTGGAACGTCAACGTGCCACCCGCCGCAAGCTCCTTATGGCTGATCCAGCTCCTGCTCCAAGGCTTGCCGTTCCAAAGCACCGACTGGATATACGGACTATCCGGACCATTGCCGATCGCCTCCACGATCAAACGGTGCTCGCCCATCTGGACCTCAGCGCGATCGACCAGCGGACTGCCGAACACATAGTTGGTACTGACCGGATCGACGGCATACAAACCGAGCGCGCTGATCACATACCAGGCGCTGATCTGGCCGCAGTCCTCATTACCGGCAAGGCCGTCGGGCTGCGCCTGGTACATGGTCTCCAGCAGCATGCGCACCCGCGCTTGGGTCTTGTAGTGCGACCCGGAGTAGGCATAGAGATAAGCCACGTGATGGCTCGGCTCGTTGCCATGCGCGTATTGGCCGACCATACCCGCGATATCCGGCGGTGCATCTGCAGGCAGTTCGGAGCTGGTGTTGAACAGCTCGTCGAGCTTGCGCTCGAACGCCTGCTCGCCGCCGAACAGATCCATGTAGTGATACAGGTCGTGCTGGTTGAGGAAGGTCGCCTGCCACGCGTTCGACTCGGTGAAATCGCGCCATTGCTTGGAGTGCCCCATGCCGCGCGGATCAAACGGCTCCAACCACTTGCCGTCGCTGCCGCGTGGACGCGTGAAGGCGAGCGTTTTGTCGAACACATTGCGGTAATTTCGCGAGCGCTCGCGCAGTTTCTTGGCATCGTCGGCAGCGCCAGCAGCATCCGCCAGATGCGAGACGGCCCAGTCGTCATAGGCGTATTCCAGCGTCTTGCTGACCGCCTCCCCTTCCTTGTCGCTCGGGATGTAGCCCAGCTTGCGATAGAGCGGCAGACCTCGATAGTCGTCGTCCATTGCACGGTTGCGGAACAGCGGCCACGCGCGTGCATGGTCAACGCCGGTGAAGCCCTTGGCGACGGCTTCGGCAACAACGACGGCCGAGTGGTAGCCGATCATGCAGCCGGTTTCCACGCCCTGCAGCGGCCACACCGGCGGACCATCCGGGCTCTCTGCCGCCATGCGGATCAGGCCGTTCACCAGGTCGGGCACGCGCTCGGGCTGATATAGGGTGAACAGCGGATGCAGCGCGCGGTAGGTGTCCCATAGCGAATAGGTGCTGTAGTTGTGCGCGCCTTCGGGAAGCTGATGGACGGCCAGATCCATGCCGCGATAACGGCCGTCGACGTCGCTGAACAGCGTTGGCGCCAGCATGGTGTGGTAAAGCCCGGAATAGAACATCTTCCTGACGTCTTGCGATGGCGTATCGATACGGATGCGACCCAGCTCGCGCTCCCAGCTCTCCGCCGCCGTCTTGCGCACACCGTCGAAATCCCATCCCGCGATCTCGGCATCAAGGTTGCGCAAGGCGCCATCGATATCCACCGCCGAGATGCCCACCTTCACCAGCAGGGGCGCCTTGTTGGCGTGGGTGTAGTGCAGTGCGGCCTTGAGGTGGGTGCCCTTGGCTTCTTTGGCCGAGCCGGCCACTGGCGCGTCATCGCTGTAGAGCGTGGCGCTGTCGAACGGGCGCGACAGTTTCATCGCGAAGTAGATGTGGCGGCCGTTGGCCCACTGATGCACGCGCCGGCTGCCGACCAGGGTGTCGTTACCGACCAGCTTGAGTTCCGCGTCGGTGACCTTGGTCGGCGTGGCGGGATCGTCGCGGTAGCCATGCGCCAGGTCGACCAGCAGATGGCCGTCGCCCTGGCCATGGAAGGTGTAGCGATGCAGGCCCGCGCGCAGGGTGGCGGTGAGTTCGGCGAGGACGTCATAGTCCTTCAGCCGCACGCGGTAATAGCCAGGCTGCGCCTGCTCGTCAGCGCGATCGTAGCGCGAGCGGTAGCCGCGCTCGGTTGACGCCTGCGACGGCACCGGCTCGTTGGATGGCGGCACGCCGTCGTAGCGCGAGCGATAGTTGGTGCCCTTGTACTCGCGATCGCCCGGCTGCAAGCGCACCGGACCGGTACACGGCATCACCAGCACGTCGAGCATGTCGCTGGCGCCGGTGCCGCTCAGATGGGTGTGCGAGAAGCCCATGATCGAGCCGTCGCCTTCGTGGTAGCCGGAGCAAGCATCCCACTGCGCGTTATAGGTGTCCGGGCTGAGCTGGACCATGCCGAACGGCATCGTCGCGCCGGGATAGGTGTGGCCGTGCCCACCAGTGCCGACGAACACGTCGACGTAGCGCGATACACCCGTCGCCGCATCCGCCACGCCACCTGTGGGCGATGCGCCCGCGGCCTGCGCGGTCGAGATGCCGGTGAAAGGACCAAGCCGGTTGCCCAGCAGGGCCGCGGCCACTGCGCCTTGCAGGAAACGCCTGCGTGTCACCATGGGTTGTGCTCCGGTAGAGGATCGGAAAGGAAGAACATGTCGGGAACCTGGCTCACGCGCGCAACAACGCGGGGCGGTGTTCCGCTAGTCCGACGATGAGTTCGCCGAACAAGGTGTTGGCCCAGGCGAACCACTCGCGAGTGAAGTGCGCGGGGTCGTCCTGGTCGAACGATTCGTGCATGAAGCCGGTGCCGGCGTGGGTGGTCTTCAACCAGCGCAGGCATTGGCGGATCTCGTCATCGTCGCGGCTGGTGAGCGCGCGCATCATGATCGACATCGGCCAGATCATGCGCAGCCCTTCATGCGGACCGCCAATGCCTTCGGCGGCTTTGCCGGCGAAGAAGTACGGGTTGTGCGTACTCCAGGCGAGCGAGCGCGTGCGGCGATAGCGAGTGTCGTCAGGCGCGCAGCAGCCCAGATAGGCAAGGCTGCTCAGGCCCGGTGCATTGGCGTCGTCCATGAACAGCTGGTTGCCGTAGCCGTCGACTTCGTAGGCCCAGATCTCGTTGCCTTGCGCGTCGTGCATCACGCCGTACGCCTGCACGGCGCGCTCCACTTCGGCAGCCAGTGCCTCGCAGTCTTCAGCGCAAGCGTGATCGTCAAACAACGCCCGCATCATCGGCGCAAGATCGCGCAACGCGCGCACGGCGAACAAGTTGCCTGGAATGAATAACGGATACAGGCAGGCGTCGTCGGAAGGTCGGAACGCCGAATGGATCAGGCCGACCGAACGCGTGGGATTGCCATAGCCACCGAGGAACTGGCTTTCCGTCGGCACTTCCGAGCGCCGCTGAAAATGGTAGGGCCCAGGCCCATCCTTGCGTTGCTGCTCGCGGAACGTCGCCACCACTTTGTGCATGGCCGCGCGCCAGTCCTCGTCGAACGGCTGCCGATCGCCGGTCGCCTTCCAATAGCCGCTGGCCAGGCGAATCGGATAGCACAGCGAATCGATTTCCCATTTGCGCTCGGCCACGCCGGGACGCATGTCGGTCACGTCGTCTACCGCCCAATGCAAACTGGTCTTGGCCTGCGGGTCCGGCATGAAGGCATTGGCGTACGGATCGATGGCGATGCACACGGCATGGCGCCGGATCAGTCCGCGGAACAACCGCTGCAGCGCCTCGTCGTGCTTGGCCAGCGGCACATACGGCCATACCTGCGCCGACGAGTCGCGCAACCACATCGCGTCGATATCGCCAGTCACCACAAAGGTGTCGGGCTTGCCGCGCAGGCTGCCCAGTTCCACCGTGGTATCCAGCGTGTTGGGAAAGCAGTTCTCGAACAACCAAGCGAGTTCGGGATCGGCGATGCGCGCCTTGGTTTGTGCGATCAGGCGCTCTACCGCCGGGCTGGTGAACTTGCGTTTGCCGGGCGGTGGCCGCTTGCTGACGAAGCCCTTGGGTGCCGCCCACGCCAGCGGCCCCATCCCCAGCGCCGCGCCACCGGCGGCGAAGGACATCAGCTTCAGCATCGAGCGCCGCGAGGCCATCATTGTTTCGTCTCCTTCGACTTGGTCGCGTCGGCCAGCGAACGGAGATGCAGTGCCTTGCGCAGCTCGTCCGCGTGCGCTTTGCTGGTCACCTGCAACTCGACCTTCTCGCCGGGTAACAGATCGAAGGCGTTGTCGGAGAGCGTCGCGTCGAGCGAGCCGAAGTCGATCCACACTTCGCGAGCCAAACGCTTCGCGCTCACGCTCAACACCAGGCCATGCCCGTTGTCGCGCAGCTCGGCTTGAAGGCCGGGATCAGGCAGCTGCAGCTCGATGGCCGGATCGACGAACAGCAAGTGACGGGAAACTGGCTTGCTCGCCTCGCTCAGCTCGAACACCGCAAAGCTGCGATGCGGATCGGCGCCGTGCAGCAAGTCTGCGTCGCTCAGCTCAGCCACTCGCGTGCTGGCAAGTTCTGGCACGTGCACGGATTCGGTGTGCTCGTGCACGAGCTTTCCATCCATACCCATGACGCGCGTGCGCAGCTGCGCATCGAACGGTGTCGTGCGATCGGAAATCAGAAACACTTCACTGCGGCCATCACGGCGAATCGGTGCCACGCGCACCGGCGCATAGAAGCGGCGCGCATGGAACTGCAACGCTTTCCACCGCCCAAAATAATCCACGCTCGACCACGAAGCGCCCGGCCACACATCGTTCAACTGCCAGTACAACGACCCCATCGCCTGCGGGCGGGTGCTGCGCAAGTGTTCCGCCGCCAGCTCGATGCCTTCGGCCTGCATCACCTGACTGAGGTAAACGAAGGATTCGAAGTCCTTCGGCTCGCCATAGTATTTCCGGATATAGAACAGCAAACGATCGTTGCCATCGCCGTTGGCGAATTTCTGATGCGCACGCATCACCGGGGAGTTTGGCGACAGGTCGGCTTCGTCGGCAAAAGCCTTGACCGTCGCCATCACCGGAAACGACTGCAAGCCGTATTCAGACTGGAAGCGCGGCGTGCTGGTGAGGTAGTCCTCGATCGGCTTCGAACCGGACCACACGCTCCACGAATGGTAGTCGCCGTTATCGAGTTGGTTGGCCTCCCCTTCGTAATCGGTACTGGGCGAGCTGGCCCAGTACGGTACGTCGGGTGCGTATTGATGCACCACATTGCGCAACGTCTCGCCGAACAAGGTCTTCATGCCCTGCTCCACGCGCTCGCGTTCGGCCGGTGCGATGGACTGCATGAACTTCTTGCGATCCGGCCAGGATTCCCAACCCGTCTGCACTTCGTTGTTACCGCACCAGAGCACGATGCTGGGATGATCGCGCAGGCGGGTCACCTGCTCGGTCGCCTCGATGCGGGTGTTCTCTCGGTAGGCTTCGTCATAGGGCGGAATGGCGCCACCGAACATGAAGTCCTGCCAGATCATCAGGCCCAGCTTGTCAGCCATCGCGTAGAACGCATCGCTCTGATAATGGCCACCGCCCCACATGCGCAACATGTTCATGTTGGCGTCGTGGGCGGACTGCAGGATCTGCTGCATGCTTTCGTCCGTGACACGCGCAGGAAAGCTGTCGAACGGAATCAGGTTGGCGCCTTTGGCGAACATCGGGACGCCATTGACCACGAACGCGAAGCTCCTGCCCCACTGATCCTTCTGGCGACGCAGCTCCACGCTGCGCAGGCCGGTATCGCGTTCGGCACTCGCAAGCTCTTTGCCGCCAGCGCTGAGCTGTGCGCGGAAGTGATACAGATTCTGCGGACCGTAACCCGTCGGCCACCAGCGCTGCGGCTGTTCGATACGAATCGGCACGCTGAGCGCGTTGTCGCCTTTCGTCAGCGACACCTCTTGTGACACATCGCGCTGGCTTCCATCGGGCGCGGTCCAGCTCAGCTGAAGTTGCGCACGGCCCGCCTGATCGGCGTGAACATTCAGCTGCGCCTGCAGCTGTGCGGTTTCGGCATCGACGTGTTGCTGAGCGACATGGAAATCGACCAGCCGCAGGCGATCCCAACTCTCCAGCCGCACCGGCTGCCAGATGCCGGCGGTGAGATAGCGCGGCCCCCAGTCCCAGCCGTACTGGTAATTGGCTTTGCGCACGTAATTAGACGTCTGTTTGCCCTTGGGCTCGTCACCAAATGCCGAATCGAATTCGCCCGGCAGCGCATAGGGCTGTTTGAGCAACCACGGCAGGAGCCGTGCGATCGGCGAATGCAGCTCGACCTGCAAGCTGTTCTCGCCGGCATGCAGCAGGCCCTTCACCGGAACCCGCCAGCTTCTGAACATGTTGTCGGCCGCCAACAGCTTGCGGCCATTGAGCGATACATCGGCAAAGGTATCGAGCCCGTCGAAGACCAATTCCACATGATCGCGCTGCAAGGTCGCAGCATCGACCTTGAACGACAGACGATAGTCCCAGTCCGTCAGGCCGATCCATTGCAGCTTGGCTTCGTTGTCCCGGAAGAACGGATCGCCGATGAGGCCGGATGCCAGCAGGTCGGTCTGCACGCTTCCCGGCACGCTGGCTTTGCGCCACGGCAACGCCTCCTGGTGTGCCTTGGCGGCCTCCGAGTGTGGCGCCAGACGGAACTGCCAACCGTCATCCAGCGATTGCTTCACCAGCGAATCGGCGAACGCCTGGCCGCCGGCCAACATGAGGACGGCGGCCGCCCAACCTCGCCATGCCCTCACCCGCTGTTGCGCTTTTGGCATGAAATCCGTGTCGTTATGCATGGTCTTGGGATGTCCGTGGCATGCGTGATGTTCAATGAACGCCAGTGTTGAATAGCTGGAACTCGCGAATGTGTGCCGCACCGGCGCTGGACAAAATGTTGAGGCGCACCCGCTGCGCCGTCACCGCCGGAAACGCGTCGATCTTCATGTGACCGATGGCTTCGGCCTGGGCAACAGCCTTCCAAGCGTGCCCGTCCCAGATCTCTACCGCATACTTGCGAATGTGCTGGCCCGCGTCGAGCCATTCCATGCTGAGCACGCGATCGAACGTAACCGGGTGGCCCAGATCGACTTCAAGCATGGCGTTGTGCGAACCCTCGGGCGCGGACCAGAACGTATCGCGATCGCCATCCAGCGCCTTCGCGGTGTTGGGATCGGCCGACGCGTGCTTGAGCACCAAATTGCTGGCCGCCCCATAGCGCGCCTGCAAGGCCTTGCCGAAAGCCTCTAGCCGAGCCACGTCGGCATCGGGCAAGAGACCATGGCGATCGGGTGCGATGCCGAGCATCAACTGCCCACCGCGCCCCACACTGTTTTCCCAGATCTCCATCAACTCATCGACGCTCTTGAGCGTGGACTCGTCATTTGGATGCCAGAACCAGTGCAGCTTGTGCAGCGGCGTATCCACTTCCACCGGACGCCAGCGCTGATAACCGTGGCGATCGATCACATTCCAGTTCTCACCGCGAATATGTCCATCCTCCGTCCCCACCCAGCGAATGTCGCCGTACTCGAACAACGCCATATCGGCGAACACCATGGCGTTGGACTGATAGGTGCGCAGCTCTTCCAGGTATTTGGGGAAATCGTAGACGTGACCGGCGCTGCCGGCACCGTCCAGCCACCATTCCGTCAGCGGCCCATAGTTCTGTACCAGCTCATCCATCTGGCCCAGGTAATACTGGTCATAGGCTTTGGTATTGGCATAACGCGGCTCATGGCGATCCCACGGCGACAGGTAGATGCCGAACTCCATCCCTTCTTTGCGTGCCGCGTCCGATGCCATGCGCACCAGGTCACCCTTGCCGCCGAGCCAGGGACTGCTCTTGACCGAATAGTTGCTCTGGTCGGTAGGCCATAACGCGAAACCGTCATGGTGCTTGGCGACCATCACCATGTACTTGGCACCGGCTGCGCGGCTGGCGCGTGCCCACTGCGCCGGATCGACGCGATCGGGATTGAATACTTTGGGGTCGGCTTTGCCGTCACCCCATTCGCGATCGAGGAACGTGTTGGTGCCGAAATGGACGATCACGCCGAATTCGAGGTCTTGCCAATGCGTTTGCTGGGGCGAGGGTTGCATCTCCGCGGCGTTCTGCGCGGAGATGCTTCCTGACATCACGACACAAGCGCAAGCCAACAGCATGCTAGGGAGGCTGGGTGAGAACTTCGGCATGCTGTGGCTTCCTCGCTGCTTGTTACAACGCTTACTTGGAGTCTGCACCAAGGGCTTACCCCTCCCCAGCCCCTGAGGTATCCCCACGTTTTGAGCCGTCATTCCGGCGCAAGCCGGAATCCAGTAAAAGTGCCGTGCGAAGCACTCAAAACAGTTTTGTGTGCTTCGCACGGCTTATTAAAACTGGATCCCGGCCTTCGCCGGGATGACGAGCAAAAACCTACCTCGTGCCGCAGGGGGAGGCCGGGAGGGGGTAAGCCCTTGCGACACCCTTCACATCACCATCAGTCGAGCTTGTATTCCAACTGCAGCGATAGCTCACGACCGTTGTAGTTCGCACCATTCAAGGTCGGGATGAACTCGAAGCCACCCGCGTAGTACGGGATCGAGCCGATCTTGTCGAAGATATTCGACACGGTCAGGCCCAGCTTGAAACGCTCGGTGAAGCGATAGCCGATCGTGGTGCTGTAGGTGATCCACGCCGGGGTGTGGCCCTTGTAGATCACACATTGCGGATCGCCCATGCCCGGCGTAATGCCATTTGGCAGCACTTCGCAGCCGCCGTAATGCGGAGCACGCACGCCACCTTGGCGATCGCCATACAGGGTCACGTCCCACGGGCCTTGCCGCCAGTTCGCCGTAGCACGCGTCCTGGTCGCCACGCGGTCATAGCGGGTATTGAGCAGCGGATCGTTGGCGTACTTGCGCAGCTTGTACGAAAGGTTGTCGGTCCAGTCGACGGCGAAGTTGAAGTTGCCCCAGTCCTGCGTCTTCAGGCGATAGGTGACGTTCGCGTCGACGCCGCTGACGTAGAGCTTGTTCTGGTTGATCGGGCCGGTGTAGACGGCGGTGACGTTGCCCTGACCATCGCGGATCACGTTGGCGATGATCTGCTTGCAGTACTCCGAGCCCTGCTGGTGCAGGGTGTACGGGGCGCCGCCCACCTGCAGGCCGGTGCGGCAGCCTGCTTCGTCCTTCAGCACGGTGTCCTGGTCCACGTTGTCGATGGCGTTGTCCACGCCCATGTGCCAGTAGTCGGCCGAGACCGACAGGCCTTCAACCCCAATGACGTCCCACACGAAGCCGTAGGTCCATGCGTGGCCTTGCTCCGGCAGCAGATTGCGACCGCCAGCGGCGTGCAGCGTGTAGTAGCTGCTGTGCTGGGTGGCCTGACAGGCCGACTGGTTGGCCGCAATGCACTGGTAGTAGTCGGAATAGATGCCGACCGTCGACTGCGAGTCCTGCTTGTACAGGTACTGCATGTCTGGCGCGTGGAAGTTGGTGCCGTAGGTGCCGCGCAGCAGCAGGCCCGTGACCGGACGCCATTCGACCGACGCGCCCCAGGTCTTCGCCACGTCGGCGCTGCTGGCGTCGTGGTACTTGTCCAGGCGGCCGGACACCGACGCGGTCAGGGTCGAGGTCAGCGGGATGCGGAACTCGGTGCCCGCGGACAGGCGCGTGCGCGTGCCGCCGCCGGCGTTGTAGTCCTGGAACGGGTCGCTGAAGCCGGCGTTGTTGCCGCGCGCATCCGGCGTGAGCTTGTAGCCCTGGTGGTTGGCTTCCAGCACGCCGGCGAAGCCGACCGGGCCGGCCCACAGGTTGAACAGGTCGCCGGTGACATTGACCGAGCCCTGATCCATCCACGACACCGCGGTGTTCTCGCCGCCCACGCCGAAGCTGCGGTAGTCCGCCGGGCTGATCGGGTTCCAATAGCGTTGCTGGTTGATCACATACACCGGATAGGCGGTGCCGCCCACCGTGGTGGTGCCCAGCTGCGGCCCGAAGAAGAAGTTGAACATGCCCTGTTCGTTGAGGCCGGTGTACGACTCGCGCACGATGTACTTGGCATGGCCGACATTGACGTCCCAGTTGAAGCGGCCGTCCAGCACGGTGCCGCGCAAACCGGCGTGCAGGTCCCAGTTCTGCTCCACGTCGTGGGTATTGCCGTAGGTGCCCATCTCCCCCGGGGTCAGCTGGCGGAAATAATTGGTGATCACCTGTCCCGAGGTCTGGTCATAGAAAGACCCCAGCGCCCCCGGCGTGCTGCCGGCATACGGATAGAGGAACGGCAGCTGGGTGTTGGACACGCCGGTGGTGCCCCAGTAGCCGACCGAGCCGTAGGCCTGCAGGCTGTTGCCGAAGTCGTAGGTGCCGG
This sequence comes from Dyella subtropica, assembly GCF_026283965.1. Taxonomy (GTDB): domain Bacteria; phylum Pseudomonadota; class Gammaproteobacteria; order Xanthomonadales; family Rhodanobacteraceae; genus Dyella_D; species Dyella_D subtropica. Next base: position 28,438 of record NZ_JAPDPD010000019.1, on the reverse strand, counting down.
CGATGTAGGCATCCTTGTCGTCGCGGCCCGGGGTCAGCACCCAATTGCCGAACAGGGCGTTCTGCGCGCAATACGAGCCGTTGTCGGTGATATTGGTCGGATCGACCGTATTGCCGTTGGTGGCCACGGTCTGCTGGTGATAGAGCTTGAAGTTGTTCTTGAAACCGCCCTGCGTACAGGCGCCGGCCGGCGGCGCGATGTAGTTGCCGTTGATGTCGTTGAGCGACAGGCCGGTGTACTGGCGGTAGCCGAACATGCGCGCGTTCTGATCCCAGGTGCCGTAGCCGGCGTCGCCGTCGGAGTCGGTGTAGGGACGGTCGCGGCCCCACAGCGGGGTGCGGTGGCTACGCTCCAGGTTGTAGACGATGTTCCAATGCTCGCCGGACTTGCCGCCGACGAAGTTGAAGTCGGCAAAGTCGCGACCACCGCGCTTGGAGGTGCCCACCTGCACCTTGATGTCATCGCCCTGGTAATTCTTTTTCAGGATGATATTGACCACGCCGGCGATGGCGTCGGAGCCGTAGATCGCCGAGGCTCCCGTCGCCAGGACCTCGATGTGGTCGATCATGCCAGTCGGGAGGTTGTTGTAGTTCTGGAAGTTGGTCTTGCCGCTGGCCGGCATCGGGTAGTCGGTCACGCGAAGGCCGTTCACCAGCATCAGGCTGCGGTTCGAACCCATGTTGCGCAGGTTGAGCTGGCGCGCATTGACCGAGGTGCTGCCCCATGTAGGTGCCGTCTCAGCGATACCGGCCTGGGTGATCGAGTTCATCACTTCGTAGACGGTGGTGAAGCCCTGCGCTTTGAGTTCGTCGCCGGTGATGACGTTGACCGGGGCGGGGCCCTCGACCTCCGTACGCGCGATGCGCGAGCCGGTCACCACGACTTTTTCCAGCGTGGCCGCTTTCTTATCGGCAGCGGGCGGCGTCTGGGTGGATGCGTCCTGCGGCGCAGCCGCGGATTGCGCGTAGACACCAAGCGGCGAGAACAGAGCGATCGCGAGCGCGTTGGTGATCGCACGACGACGTAATGCAACTCGTAACATGACAGAACTCCCCATGGATGATGGCCTCCCTAAAGGCAGATGTAACTGAAACCGCATCTAGTTGTACAAAGCAGCCCGAACCTCAGCGCACGAGAATCTCGTCCGCAAAGGTCCAGGTTTGACGACCGTCCAGCGAGGGGCGCCGCGTCATTTCGACACGGACATAGCGCGCACTGAACGGCTGCGCGGCGGAATACGCCACGCGTTGAACTTGCACTTGGCTTTCGGCCGCGGCCGGCGCCGGCTTCGAGGTCTGCAACGACTGCCAATGCACCTGGTCGTCCGAGACCGAGAAACTCACCTCCGACGGCCACCACACCCACGACTCGGCCTGCTGCAACACGCCGATGCTGATGTCGTGCATTTCGGTGACCTGTCCCAGGTCGACTGTGAGGCGTGGATCGACTTCCTCCCAGCCCATCCAGGCACCGTCATGAAAATCGTTGCTGCCCAGCACGCCGTCGGTCATCGCGGTGGCGCTGTTCTTGGCGTAGGTCGGGCTGGGTTGCTGCTCGTACTGAACCGGCTTACCGAAGGCGAGATTGCGGCTTAGCTCAAACGTGCGCGAGTGATCGTAGGCATGCCCACGGCGGAACGGCGTCACGCGGAGCGTGCCCGGTGCCTTCACCTCCAGCGCGTCGGTGAAGGACGGCGATGACGATGTGGGTTCACTGCCGTCGGTGGTGTAGTGAATCCGCAGATCGTCGAAACCGCGCTGTGCGCGCAGCTGCCAGCCGTCGTGCTGCGCGTCGAGCGACAGGTCGTAATCGACCACGTTGCGGCCTTCCGGACCATAGGCAACGTTCCATGCATCCAGCCGCGGATACTGCGCGCGCAAGCGCTGCTGGAAATCCGCGAAGCCTGCGTCGTCCGGCTTGCCACCCTTCCACAGGCGGTCGGCGAAGGCCAGCAGCCGCGGGTAGAGTTTGGCTTCGGCATTCGACGGGTCGGCACGCTCGCTCCACAGCGGCGCCTCGGCACCAAGCACTTGTTCGCGATGCGCCACATAGTCGGCGTCGCCGAGCGGGTCGGTGCGGTAGACACCTTCCACAGTCAGCTTCAGCAGGGGCGAGTCCAGGTAATACGGACCGGCGTTGATGATGCGGTTGCCATTGGCCAGCGCCTTGCGGCCCTCGGTCTCGCCGCGCCAGACCTCGATGACGGCCGAGCGATCCACCCCGCCTTCAAGGATCTCGTCCCAGCCGATCATGGTCTTGCCCTTGCCGGCCAGACAAGTCTGGATGCGCTTGACGAAATAGCTCTGCAGGCCCGCCTCGTCCTTGATGCCGAGTTTCTGCTTCAAGGGTTCGCAGGATGTGCAGTTGGCCCAGGCGCCGGCCGGCACTTCATCGCCGCCGATATGCACGTACGGCGCCGGGAACAGCGGAATGATTTCGTCGAGCACGTCCTGCACGAAGGTGAAGGCCGCTTCGTCGCCGACGCAGTAGACGTCCTTGAACACGCCCCAGCCGGTGGGTACCGGGATCGGCTTCTTTGCGCAGGAAAGCTCAGGGTAGGAGGCGATCGCCGCTGAGCTGTGGCCCGGCATCTCGATCTCCGGAATCACCATGATGTTGCGCTTGCGCGCGTACTCGACGATGGAACGGATCTGGTTCTGCGTGTAGAACCCGCCGCTGCGGCTGCCGTCGGCCTCGGTGCGCCAGGCGCCCACTTCGGTCAGCTTGGGGTATTTCTTGATCTCGATGCGCCAGCCCTGGTCCTCGGTGAGATGCAAGCGGAAGGTATTGAGCTTGTAGTAGCTCATCAGGTCGAGCTGCTTCTTGATGAAGGCGACCGGGTAGAAATGCCGGCCCACGTCGAGCATGTGGCCGCGATAGACAAAGGCCGGCGCGTCTTCGATCCGCACCGCAGGAATGGAAGCGCCGCCCTGCCCGGACGGCTCCTGCGGCATCAGTTGGCGCAGCGTCTGCACGCCCCAGAACAGGCCCTTGTCGTTGGAAGCGCTGAGAGTGATGTGTTTCGGTGTCACCGTAAGGCGATAGGCTTCGTCGCCGCGCACGGAGGGGTCGATGCGCAATGCGATGCGCGCGTCGTCGCTGTTCGCCTGCTCGGGCACCGTCACGCCAGTCTGTTCGCGAATAGCAACGCGCAGGAAGCCAGCGATCTCCTGCGAGCGCGCATCGGCGGGCGCGTCGATCGTGGTGTGCCGATCCAGCACGAAGCGACCTTCGCGCTGTTCGAGATGCTGCGGGTAGGGAATCAGCGAAAGCTCCGCATGGGCGAAGCTTGCCGACATCAGTGCGAACACGCCTAGCAGCACGCGTCCTTTCATACGCTTGATCATCGCTGTGCCTCCGGCAGTTCGTCCCACACCTTGGGGTCCTCGGCACCGAGCACCCACGCGCAGAAACCTTGCAAGTCGTACTTCTTCACGACCTCGTAGCGATCGCGGAAGGCGTGGGCATCCGGCAGGAACACCCATTCGCGCATGCCGTCGCGATAGAAGTAGAACCAGGACTCGTGCTCCACCGGGTCCCACTGAAGCGAGGCGCCGAACTGCTTCGCCAGCGGAAACGATTCGTCAGCGTCGATGTAGCTGGCCGAGATATTCGACGACTCCTTGCCGTCTTCCTTCACCGGGTTGCCGGCGAACCAGTGATAGCCGTACAGCGCAATACCGAGCGAGAGCTTCTCCTTGGGCACGACTTTCAGCGCGTACTCCAGGTGCTCCATGGTCCACGGCATGCCGGCCACCGGACCCGGCGTGGTCCAGCGCGTGTGCTGGTCGTAGGTCATCAGGCAGACCAGATCCAGCGACTGCGCCAACGCTTTCAGGTCATAGGCGCCGCGCCAGTATTCCCACATCCACTTGGCAAACGCGCCATTGCCGGCATAGCCCGGCGCGTTCGGCACCACCGCCATCGAAAGCTTCAGCCCGTGCTTGTGCAGCGCGTCGGCGGTCTGCTTGGTCAGCAGGGTCAAGGCGTCGCGGTCGGTCCAGGCGATGTTCTCGAAATCGAACTGGAATCCGGTGAAACCGTATTGCTTCGCCTGCTCGATCAACGAGGCGATCATGGCCTTCTTGGCCGTCTCGTTGCCGAGCAGCTTGTGGAACTTCTCACGCTCGCCATTGGCCGACACGATCGGCATCACTGGCACGCGGTGCTCTTTGGCGGTCTTCAGCACATAAGGATTCGGCTGACCGGAGACCAGGCCGTTCTCGTCCACGCCGTACCAGGTGGGAACCAGCACGTCGATCTTGTCGGCATGGGCGACGAAGGAGTCGATCGATTTCTGCGACCCCATCAGATAGAACATCGCGCTCGGCGCTTTGGCGAACAGGTTTGGCGATGCAATCAGCAGACACAACAGGAGCAGGCGCTTCATCGTGCCGCGCCTTGTGACTGAGCCAGCTCGATGCGTAGCACGTACGCGTACTCACCCACCGGCTGAGCCGGCAAGGTCAGGTGCAGGCCATCGTCCTTCTGCTGCCACGGCACCGGCTTGCCATCCGCCACGAGCTGCACCGAGCGCACGCCATCGGCGGCCTTGATCGCATGGATCACCGCCTTACCGTCTTTCGGCCAGCCCAGCTCGATCGCGTACAACTTGCCGTTGCCGGTGGTGAAGCGGAAATCTTCGGCGGTATAGGGTTTGGTCTTGGTGTCCTGGAAAGTGCCACCGACGGTTTCGGTGGGGCCTTCGCCAAACTGCCGCCACGGCTTGCTGCCGTAGATGGCCTCGCCGTTGACTTTCAGCCAGCCACCGATATGGCACAGCACATCCTGCGCGCCTTGCGGGATAACGCCATCCGCGCGTGGGCCGATATTGAGCAACAAGTTGCCGTTCTTGCTCACCACATCCGCCAGCAGATGGACGATGACCTGCGGCGATTTGTAGGTGTCGTTCTCGATGTAGCCCCAGGAGTCGTTGCTGATCGAAGTATCGGTCTGCCAGTGCGTGGGATGGATGCCGGTGAGCTGGCCGCGCTCGACATCCAGCACGCCGGCACCATCGGCGAACTCACCGAACTTGTAATTGACCACCACACCGCGCGCCGCGCCTTCGTTGTAGTAGTAGGCGAGCATCTTCGGCAGCGAATTGCGGAAGGTCGGGTGGCCGATCCACCAGTCGAAATAGATCAGGTCCGGGTGGTAGTCATCGATCAGCTCGGTGGTGCGCGCGAGCCAGTCGTCCAGCCAGGCCTGGGAGACAAAGGTGAAGTCGCCGGAAAGCACGTCACTGTCCGGCCCGCTCATGCGCAGCTGCGCTGGGCCGTAGAACTCGGCGTAGCGCGGGTCGTTCACATCCGACGCGAACTCGCGGCCGTTACCCATGAACCAGTCGTGCTCGGCACGATGCGAAGACAAACCGAAGTGCAGGCCTTCTGCACGAATCGCCTTGGACAGCTGGCCGATCACGTCGCGCTTCGGCCCCATCTTCACCGCGGTCCAGTCGCTCAACCGCGAGTCGTACATGGCGAAGCCGTCGTGATGCTCAGCCACCGGCACCACATAGCGCGCACCGGCCTCGTGGAACAATTTCGCCCAGGCGGCCGGATCGAAATGCTCGGCCTTGAATTTCGGGATGAAGTCCTTGTAGCCGAATTGGCTTTGCTGGCCGTAGGTGGCGACGTGGTGGGCGAACTCCTTGCTGCCCTGCACGTACATGTTGCGCGAGTACCACTCGCTGCCGAATGCAGGCACCGAGTACACGCCCCAATGGATGAAGATGCCGAACTTGGCGTCGTCATACCACGTGGGCGAGCGGTAGGCCTGCAGGGAGGCCCAGTCGGGGCGGAACGGACCGGTGGCATCGCCCTTCTCGACTTTGTCGAGCAATGCGCGGCGCTGCGGCTCGAATTTTGCGCTGGCTTGCTGCCAGGCAAGATCGTTTTGTTGGGGGCTTTGCGTTTTTGCGGTGGGTGCTGTGGCGGCCTGCGCGCCAACACAAGCAAATATCAGTGCAACACTCAGCGCAGCGCGCCCAACAGACAGGCTCTTACTGCAGTTCGATGCGATACGCATAGGCATGCAGCCCCTTGGGTGACTTAGGCAAAGTGAGGTGCAGGCCATCCGCCTGCTGCTGGAAAGCGACGCTGGCACTGGTGGCCAGCAAGATGACTTTGCTCACGCGCAGGTCGGCGCCGATGGCATGGATCACCGCCTTGCCATCCGCCGGCCAGCCCAGCTCGATCGCATAGAGCCGCCCTTCTTTGCTGGTGAAGCGGAAATCCTGCGCGGTGTAGGGCGCGGTCTTGCTGTCCTGCATGGTGCCCGCCGCGACCTGGGTCGGGCCTTCGCCGAAACGGGTCCATGGACGCGTGCCGTAGATCGCCTCGCCATTGGCGCGCATCCACTCGCCGATGGACTGCAGGATGTTCTGCGCCGGTGCCGGGATGCTGCCGTCGCCTTTCGGGCCGATGTTCAACAGCAGGTTGCCGTTCTTGCTGACCACGTCGGCCAGCAAGTGCACGATCTCTTCGGGGGTCTTGTAGGTATCGCCCTCGACATAACCCCAGGAGGCCTGGCTGATCGAGGTCTCGGTTTGCCAGGGTTGCTGCCGAATGTCCGCCGCCTGCCCGCGCTCGATATTCAACGTACCGCTGCTCGCGCGCATCGCGTCGAGTTTGTAATTGAGCACCACAGGCTGGCCGCGCGCCGCCGACTGGTTGTAGTAGAACGTAGCGAAGTTGGCCAAGGCGCCGCGAAAGCGCTGTTGCCCGACCCACCAGTCGAAATACATCAGGTCCGGGTGGTAGTCCTGCACGATCTCGGCCGAGCGCGCGAGCCAGTCGTCCAGATAGGCATCCGACACGAAGGTCCAGTCGACGTCCTTGCCATCCTCGCCTTTCGCGCCCTGCAGTGGATGCGCAGGACCGTACAAGGCCGCGTAACGCGGATCGTTGACGTCGGAGTCGAAGCGACGGCCGTATTCGAAGAACCAATCGTGTTCGGCGCGATGCGAAGACAGGCCGAGCTTCATGCCTTCGGCGCGAACGGCCTTCGCCAGTTCGCCGATGACATCGCGATGCGGCCCCATCTTCACCGCCGTCCAATCGCTCAGCCGCGAGTCGTACATGGCGAAGCCATCGTGGTGCTCGGCCACCGGCACTACGTAGCGCGCGCCTGCGGTGCGAAACAGCTTTGCCCAGGCCGCTGGATCGAAATGCTCGGCCTTGAAGCGAGGGATCAGATCCTTGTAGCCGACTTGCGGCATCGGTCCATAGGTGTCGACCTGATGCTGGTAGTAGTTGGCGTACTCGCCCTCGCGCTCGTACATGTGGCGCGGGTACCACTCCCCCTTGTACGCCGCCACCGAATACACGCCCCAATGGATGAAGATGCCGAACTTGGCATCGCGGTACCAATCAGGCGTGCGATACGCGGTCAGCGATTGCCAATCCGGTTGAAACGGTCCGCGCCCGACCTGCGCGTCGACCTGTGTAAGCAGCGCCTGTCGCGCGCTGTCGTAGCGGCTGTTGGCCTGCCGCCATTGCTGTTCGATCTCACGGGAGTCCGGCGTGCCGGCCATGGCCGCCGCACCGAACAGGAATAGCATCACGCAGGCCACATCGACGCGGCGCGACAACAAGCGATGGAAGAAAACGTTCGCCATCGGATCAGCACTCGACCGGGTCAAGACTGGCGCGATCCAGGAACCAGCTGGCGGCACCGATGACGCCGAGCTGGCCGTGGTCCACCACCCGGACGGGCACTTTTTCGAGGAACGGGCGCATCACGCCCTTGTCGAGAAACCGCTCGGCGAAGGAGCTGGCGCGAAGGAACTCGACGATGCCGGACAGGAAACCGCCAGCGAGATAGATGCCGCCCGTGGCCTGGTAGAGCATGGCCAGATCGCCGACGAAGGACCCCAGCCAACCGCAGAAGAGGTTCAAGGTTTCGACGGCCAGCGTGTCGCTTCCGTCCAAAGCCGCGGCCGTGACGGCGGAAGGCTCGCTGCACATGGGCGCACGATGGGAAGACGCGCAAAGCGCGCGGTAGACGCGCAACAGGCCGGGCCCCGACAGCACGTGCTCGTAAGACACATAGGTATCGGGCAAGGCGAGCATGCGCATCACCTCCTGCTCCCGCCCGACGCGCGCTGCCAGCTGGATCTGCCCGGCTTCCGTCGCCAGCACCGTCGGCGGCGTACCGGGAAGCCGAACCGCCGCGCCCAATCCGGTGCCCGGCCCGACCACCACGACAGGACCGGACGCGCCGGTCACCACGTGCGGCGAGGTGTTCAATTGCGGCGAACGGGTCGTGTCGATGTACGCCGCCGCATGCGCCAGCGCTTCGAAATCATTGAGCAGGACGACTTCGCTCAGCCCCAGCGCCTCCGCCATTGCCGCCGGCACGATCGGCCAAGGCAGGCTGTCGTTGATGACCACGCCGCCATCCGCGCAGCCGGTGCAGGCCAGCACCATCTGCCGCGGTGCATCGGTCAATTCTTCGCGGAACGCACGCACGATGTCGGCCAGACTGGCGTATTCGGCACAGCGGTACACCCGATACGCCAGCACCACCGGACCACTCGCGCGGATGCCGGGAGCCATCAGGGCCATGCGGGCGTTGGTGCCGCCGACATCCGCCGCCAGGAACGGCTGCTGCCGGGGGGAGCGGGTGTTCATGGCTGCTGCCTCGGGCAGTCGCGCCCTATGTGGGTCGAACAAGCTCGCTGGGGCCGCGCCGCTCACGCGCGCCACCTCTGCCCGCTCCGGATGGACTCCGGCATGGCGACCACGCGAGCAAATGCTGAAGTCATACCGTGCATGGACACGCTCAAGCTCCCCACCTTTTAAGTCCCGACCCGGAATCACAGCTGTGAAGCGGCCGTGATTTTTATCGGCAAACGCATAGTTCATATTTACTTAGATCGATGCAAGTTGCGCTGCAACAGGAAAATCTGCAAGCCCTGTGCAAGCCGAAAAGATCACTTGTAAATTCGTTTTTCATATGTGCACACTAATTGACGACCTGTCGCATCCCGCTCGGGCACTTGATTAGCGTCGAATCTCAGCTACGCGAGCTGTTAGCTCCCTCCCTTGCTTGCAGGGGAGGGCTGGGGAGGGGTAAGCCCTTGAGAAAGCGTTTCGGGAGAGGCTTTCTCAAGTGTTCACCCCCTCCCAGCCTCCCCCTGCAAGCAAGGGGAGGGGCAAAACCGCACAAGCTGAAAGTCGACGCCAATCAAGTGATGGGATGCTGGAAGGCAATCGCGGAGTTCTCCATGGCGGAATCAGGCTTCAACAACCGGCACGACTACGAAGCGCCAGCACCCTCCAGGCCGATGGTTGCAGCGCACGGACTCAAGCTCTCCCCGCTTTCCTTTGGTGGCGCGCCAATCGGCAACCTGTATGCCGGCGTCGCCGAAACGGACGCCGCGCAAGCCATCGCGCATGCCTGGCACCGGGGCATCCGCCACTTCGATACGGCGCCCTACTACGGCTACGGCCTCAGCGAGGAACGCCTGGGCGCCGCGCTCGCCGGGATGCCTCGCGCCAGCTACACCTTGTCGACAAAGGTCGGCCGCCTGATCGAAACGGCGGATGATCGCCCGCACCTCGCCGACGGTTTCGACGTGGATGGCCGGCAGGCAGTGTTCGACTACAGCCGTGACGGCGTGCTTCGCTCGGTCGAGAGCAGCCTGCGCCGGCTACGCGTGGATCGCATCGACGTACTGCTCCTGCACGACATCGGCGCCCTGACCCACGGCGCTCAACACCCCCGGATACTGCGCCAGGCGCTGGATGAAGCTTTGCCCACCCTGGCGGAACTGCGTTCGCAAGGGATCTGCTCGGCTATCGGCATCGGCGTCAACGAAGAAGCCGTTTGCCTGGACGTGATGCCGCAGTTCGATCTGGACGTGATCATGCTCGCGGGCCGCTATACCTTGTTCGAGCAGAAGGACAGCGAGCGCGTCATGGGCGAAGCACTCCGGCGCAACATCGCTATCTTCGCCGCCGCCCCCTACAACTCGGGCCTGCTAGGTGCGTCCGATGCGCCGGGCAGCATGTACAACTACGCGCCCGCCGATGCGCCGACGCGCGAGCGAGCGCAACGCTTCTACGACATCTGCGCGCAAACCGGCACCAGCGTCGGTGCGGCGGCCCTGCAGTTTCCGCTCTTTCATCCCGCGGTAGCCACCGTCGTTTGCGGCATGCGCTCGGTGAGCGAGGTGTATAGCGCCACTTCGCGACTGGAAACCACGTTGCCGGCAGAACTCTGGGCCCGGCTGCGCGAAGCCGACCTGCTCGCCGACAGCGCCGTCACGCCATGATCATCGTCGACGCACACCAGCACTATTGGCGTGTGCAACGCGGCGACTACGACTGGCTCGCAAACGCTCCCAAGGAACTGCAGCGGGATTTCCTGCCGAATGCATTGGCCGTGCAAAGAAAGGCCGCGGGCGTACAACGCACCGTGCTGGTCCAGGCGGCACCGACCGAAGCGGAAACCCGCTACCTGTTCGAACTAGCACGCGCCGACGACAGCATTGCCGGCGTCGTCGGCTGGGTGGATTTCGAAGCGCAGGACGTGTCGTCGCGCATCGATGCGCTGGTCCGCGACGGCGAAGGACGTCTGCTCGGCCTGCGACCGATGGCGCAGGACATCGCCGATCCCGACTGGCTGGCCCGCCCTGCCCTGGACGCAGCCTTCGCCTGCATGCAGCAACATGATCTCGCCTTTGATGCGCTGATACGCCCGGACCAGTTGCCATCCCTATTGAAGCGACTGTCGCGCGAGCACGCCTTGCGCGCGGTGCTCGACCATGCCGGCAAGCCGCCTATCGGCGGCAACGGGTTCGACACCTGGTCGGCGCATATCGCGAGCCTGGCCAAACGCACCACGCTGTACTGCAAATTCTCGGGACTGCTGACCCAGCTTGCGCCGGGCATGGGCGAACACGCCATCGATCGCTATGTCGACCACCTGTTCGACTGTTTCGGTGCGGAGCGCCTGCTTTGGGGGAGCGACTGGCCCGTACTGACCACGCACGGCGACTACGGCCACTGGCTGTCCCTGGCACTGGCGCACACACGGCGGCTCGCGCCAGGTCGCGAGCCGGAGATCTTTGGCGGTAATGCGGCCGCCTTCTATCGCCTAGACATTGCCGCACTCCACCCGAGCTACAAGGGAGCTCCACCATGAACCAACGACTGGCCGGCAAACACGCACTGGTAACTGCCGCAGGCGCCGGCATCGGTCGCGCCACTGCCCTCGCCTTCGCCGATGCCGGCGCACAGGTATTGGCTACCGATATCGACACGGATGCACTGCATGCGCTGGCAGCCGCCTATCCGTCCATTCGCACCCAACGCCTGGACGTGACCCGCCCCGACGATATCGCTCAGCTGGTCGCGAGCCATGCGCCCTTCGATGTGCTGTTCAACTGTGCCGGCTACGTGCACGCCGGCACCATCCTGGACACCGACGAACAGGGTTGGCAACGCTCCTTCTCGATCAACGTCGACAGCATGTTTCACCTTTGTCGGAGCGTGCTGCCGGCCATGCTCGAACGTGGCGGCGGCAGCATCGTCAACATGTCTTCGGTGGCCTCCAGCATCAAGGGCGTGCCGAATCGCTTTGCCTACAGCACCACCAAGGCGGCCGTGATCGGCCTGACCCGCTCGATCGCGGCGGACTTCGTGGCGCGCGGCGTGCGCTGCAATGCGATCTGCCCCGGCACCGTAAAAACACCGTCGCTGGGCGACCGCGTGCGCGCACTGGGCGGCGACGAAGAAGCCGTGTGGCGAAGCTTCATCGAGCGGCAGCCGATGGGCCGCCTGGGCACGCCGGAAGAAATCGCCGCGCTCGCGCTTTATCTCGCCTCTGACGAATCCGCATTCACCACCGGCACTGTCCACGTCGTGGACGGCGGCTGGTCCAACTAGGAATCTGTTGATGAAACTCGTCCGCTACGGCGTACCCGGCGCCGAGAAACCGGGACTTATCGATAGCGCGGGCGAACTGCGCGATCTGTCTCTGTTCATCGCCGACATCGATCAGTACGCACTCGGCCGCGTTGGCCTGCAACGCCTTGCCTCGGTGGACCCGGCTACGTTGCCCAAGGTCGAGGGCAACCCTCGATTCGGCGCACCGGTAGCGCACGTCGGCAAGATGATCTGCGTGGGCATGAACTACGCGGACCACGCCGCCGAAACCGGCGCCCCCGTTCCCGAACAGCCGGTGCTGTTCATGAAGGCGACCAGCGCGATCATGGGCCCCAACGATGATGTGGTCATCCCGCGCGGATCGACACGTACCGACTGGGAAGTGGAGTTAGGTGTAGTGATCGGCGACGTCGCTCGCGATGTCACCGTCGAAAATGCCTTGGCGCATGTGGCCGGCTATCTGGTGGTCAACGATGTGTCCGAGCGCGAGTTCCAGTTCGAACACGGCGGTCAATGGGTCAAGGGCAAGAGCTGCGATACCTTCGGCCCGCTCGGCCCGTGGCTGGTGACTGCCGACGAAGTCGCCAATCCGCAGAATCTCAATCTATGGCTGGAAGTGAACGGCCATCGTCACCAGACCGGCAATACGCGCACGATGGTGTTCGGCGTGGCGCAACTGGTGAGCTACATCAGCCGCTACATGACACTGATGCCCGGCGATGTGATCAGCACCGGCACGCCAGCTGGCGTCGGCTTGGGCCTTAAACCGCCCACCTATCTGCGCCCTGGCGACGTGATCGAACTCGGTATCGACGGCCTCGGGCGGCAACGTCAGCAGGTTCACGCACATCCCGCCGATCAGGGCGGTGCACGATGAGCCGATCGGTGAAGGACAGCTCGCTGAAAATCATTGCGCTGGACACCTACGACGTCCGCTTTCCGACCTCGCGCGAGTTGGACGGCTCCGATGCGATGAACCCGGACCCGGATTACTCGGCGGCCTACGTGGTACTGCGCACCGATGATCCGCGAGGCCTTGCCGGCTACGGCCTGGTCTTCACCATCGGCCGCGGCAACGACGTGCAGAAAGCCGCGCTCGATGCGCTGCGTCCGTTTGTAGTCGGCCTGCGTCTTGAGGAGGTGATCGGCGATCTGGGCGGTTTTGCCAACCGCATGATCGGCGACTCGCAGCTGCGCTGGCTCGGCCCCGAGAAAGGCGTGATGCACATGGCCATCGGCGCGGTGGTCAACGCCGCATGGGACATGGCGGCGCGCCACGCGAACAAACCGCTGTGGCGCTTCATCGCCGACATGACGCCGGAACAGCTCGTCGGCGTCATCGATTTTCGCTACCTCGCCGACGCACTCACGCCGGAAGAAGCCTTGCAACTGCTGCGCTCTGCTGAGCGCGGCAAGCAGCAGCGTGTAGAACAACTGCTTGCCGAAGGTTATCCCGCCTACACCACGTCGCCGGGCTGGCTCGGTTATTCCGACGAGAAGATGCAACGCCTCGCCAAAGAGGCCGTGGCCGACGGCTTCCGCACCATCAAGCTCAAAGTGGGCCTGAATGTCGAAGACGACGTGCGCCGCTGCCGCCTCATGCGCGCGACGGTAGGCCAGGACATCGCCATCGCCGTCGATGCCAACCAGCGATGGGATGTGCATCACGCCATCGACTGGATGCGCCGGCTGGCCGACGTCCAGCTCGCCTGGATCGAAGAGCCGACCAGCCCCGACGACGTGCTCGGTCACGCTGCGATTCGCCGCGCCATCGCACCAACGCCGGTCTCCACCGGCGAACACACCCACAATCGCGTGATGTTCAAGCAGCTGTTCCAGGCCGGCGCCGTGGACCTGGTGCAGATCGACGCCGCACGCGTGGGCGGCGTCAACGAGAACCTGGCGATCCTGCTGCTGGCAGCCAAGTTCGGTGTGCGCGTGTTTCCGCACGCGGGCGGTGTCGGCTTGTGCGAGCTGGTACAGCACCTGGCCATGGCCGACTTCGTGGCGATCACCGGCAAGAAAGAAGATCGCGCCATCGAATTCGTCGACCACTTGCACGAGCATTTCGTCGATCCAGTGACCATCCGCCACGGCCGTTACCTTGCACCCGAGACGCCCGGCTTCTCGGCGCAGATGCGCGAGCGCTCCATCGCCGACTACCACTTCCCGGACGGCCCCGTTTGGCTAGGGTCTTCCGACGCGTTGAGCGCCTGACCCGAGGATTCGCTCCCATGACTGCGCCCATCACCAACGTCCTGGACTTGCGTGCGCTAGCGAAGCGTCGCGTACCGCGTGCCTTCTTCGAATACGCCGATCGCGGCTCCTATGATGAGGTGACCCTGCACGACAATCGCCTCGCCCTGGACCGGATCAAGCTGCGCCAGCGCGTGATGATCGATGTCGATCAGCGCTCGCTGGCGACGGAAATCGTGGGCCAACCGGTATCCATGCCACTGGCGATCGCGCCGACCGGACTCACCGGCCTGCAACACGGCAGCGGCGAGATTCTTGGCGCGCGTGCGGCGGCAGCGGCCGGCATTCCGTTCTGCTTGAGCACGATGTCGATCTGCTCCATCGAGCAGGTGCGAGCAGCCGTGGACAAGCCGTTCTGGTTTCAGCTCTACGTGATGCGCGATCGCGGCTTCGCCCGCGAACTGATCGAACGAGCCAAGGCCGCCGAATGCTCGGCGCTGATGCTCACCGCCGACCTCACCGTGCAAGGACAGCGGCATCGCGAAATCAAGAACGGTCTATCAGTGCCACCCAAGCTCACCCTGAGCAACCTGCTGGATATCGCCAGCAAGCCCCGCTGGGCCTGGAGCGTGCTGCGCGCACCCAGTCGTTCGTTCGGCAATCTGCAAGGCCGCATCGGCGGTGGCGACAGCCTCACCACACTGGCGCAATGGATCGCGAGCCAGTTCGACCCCACCATCACCTGGAAGGATCTCGATTGGGTCCGCGAACTGTGGCCAGGCAAGCTGATCGTCAAAGGCATCATGGACCCGGAAGATGCGCGAATCGCGGCACAGCACGGCGTGGATGCCATCGTGGTGTCCAATCACGGCGGTCGCCAGCTGGATGGAGCACCGGCCACCATCGATGCGCTACCCGCAATCGTCCAGGCCGTCGGCGATCGCATGGATGTGCTGTTCGATGGCGGCATTCTCAGTGGCCAGGATTTGCTCAAGGCGTTGGCTACGGGTGCGCGTGCAGGGCTTATCGGCAAGGCGTTTCTTTATGGTCTCGGTGCGATGGGTGAAGCCGGCGTGACACGGGCCATCGAGATCATCCGCCGCGAGCTGAGTGTAAGTATGGCGCTGACGGGGCAGACGGATGCGCGGGGGATTTCGCCAGAGGTCGTCTGGCGTCGTTGAGGGTGTTGTACTGGTGCGCTGACGAAGGCTCAGCAGTACCAGCTGCAGCGGAGCTCTAAACTCCAACTCCGCCCCTGAGGTTGCGCGCGGGTAGGTAAACCTGGCCACGATTCGCCTGGTTGTTGGCAGAGGCTGCATGCTCAACAGCCTGCTAGGGATTGCTCCCTAGCGAAAACAGTCCATGTTCGCCGCGCAATTCGTACCTATACCCACCTGCTACGGGAGAACTGTCGATGGACAGGACGCCACGCGAGAGCGAATACGTAAAGGTGGGCCGACCGCGGTACTTGGGGGATCGACAAGTGATGCGGTAGGCGTCGCTTCCCGGCTGAGCGACGCTTTGGCAAGACAGACCGTGATACTTCCACTGCTTCATCGGCATCGCCTTTGGAATGACGATCTCTAGCGGGCCGGTTAGACAATAGAAGGCTTCGTTGCCGCAATCCTCGTATTTGCTACCAAAATCGCCATCCATGGAGCCAATGCGTGCGTCAGCCTTGCGCTGGATCTCCACCCAATTTTTTGCGACATCGATGACGATGGCTAGGTCGTGGAGTGCACCGGCCCTACCACCACCGATCTCATCATAGATATAGCCCCTGATCGGCTCGGCACCGTGCGCCGCGGGCACCAAGCCGGAGATCAAAGCGAGAACAACCGCAAAGAGAGCAGCAACGCGTTGCATGGCTTATTTGCCCTCGTCGTAGAGCTGGTTACCGCCCTCACTGCAGGCATCACGATGGAGGGTGTCCCAATTGACTTTATTCGCCTTGGCAAATGAAGGCACCATTTCGCCGTCCGGGTCAATAGCCCCATGATGGGCCAAGAGCCAAACGTCGAGCTATTTCAAGGAGAAAGCTTGTAGCTCCTTACATGCATAAATTCCGCGATCACACCCTCATCTGATCGCTTGCGTATCAATACATCCGCATCGATATCGGCCTCAACTGGACACACCAGTTGATTCAGCTTGCGGCAGCGCTCGCTCTCCTCATGGTAGAACGCCGTAACGCTATCGTCGCCATGAGTTCTGATCGGATGTTCGACATCTATAGTCTTTTGACTATCGCACGACTCATCAAATAGAGCCGCGTAATACATTTGGTCTGATTTGTAGATCGCCCGAAGATGAATCACCTTCCCTATGTAGTCATCGGCATGCCGCCACACGCTGCATATTGACGCGCTGGGTGCATCCAGCGCCACTCCTGTTGTGGCAGATGTCAATGGCACGACGAGACTGCCCACCAGAAACGCACACAGGACAACTGGCCAGATCAGGGTATTAGCAGTCATTGTGCTGGTCCGTACTTTGCTGGCTCTTCCAAAGCCCTACTGACAGAAATACGGGTCACGTTGGACTTTCAAGGCGGAGCACCGCTGCATCCCTGCCCCATCCCCTTTGTTCCCAGGCCGCAGCTTGCGTGCGGCAACGAAAACGTTAACGAGCTCATAGACAATGTGCAAGCCACCCGTGCGCTCGCCTGCTCGATAGAGCCTCCAGATGATGTTTGGCGAGGAACGCGTACCACTCGGTGCGCTGTGAATGATTCAGTTACACAGCTTGTTTGACAGGCCCGCCAACGACACCGCCCCCAGCCACGCGATCATCCACCGACAAACACCCCGCCCCTTCCAACGTCACCCGAATCGCCTCTTCAATCGGCGTATACGGCGCAGCCCCAAGAAACGCCACCAACCGCGCATCATCCAGTTGAACCGGCGTCCGCCACAGATAGCGCATCTTGCGCATCTCGCGCAGCGTTTCCATAAACGGTGACGCGAGCGTCACCATCCACCACGGAAAACGTGCGACAGCGATGTTCTGATCTCCTGTCGCACGACGGATCGCCTCGACCATCCCATGCCCATCAAGCCAGTAACCGCCAAAGTGGAATACGGCGAACGTCGACAACTCGTTTTCGCGATCCAGCAAACGCGCCAAGGTCTCTGCCACGTCAGGCATGTAGGCCCATGCGTGACCGATATCGAGACGACCGGGGTACGTCACTTTGCGCACCGGTACGCCCGGCTTGGTTAGCCCCTGCGAAAACCAGCTGTTGGCCGTGCTGCGCGGCCCGAAGAAATCGCCGCAGCGAAGTATCAGTACCGGCGTGCCTTCGCGCGATGCCTGCTCCAGACGCTGTTCCATCGCCGCGCGTATTTCACCTTTGCGGGTGGTGGGATGTTGCGGCGAGTTTTCGGTGAGCAACGGGAAAGCGTCCGGCCCATAGTTGTAGATCGTGCCCGGCAGCACGATGCGTGCGCCGACCGCCTTGGCTGCGGCGATGGTGTTGTCCAGCATCGGCAACACCACTCGGTCCCAGCCGCGATAACCCGCCGGGTTCACCGCGTGGACGATCAGATCCACACCCTCAGCAGCGTGCAGTACATCGGCCGCTGTCATCGCATCGCCGCGCACGTATTCAACACCGTCCGTGGCATCCGCCTTCGGTGTGCGGACCAGGGCGCGAACGCGCCAGCCGTGCCTCAACAGCGCCAGACAGGTTTCGCTGCCGATGCCACCGTTGGCGCCTACCACCAATGCCGCTTTTGTCGTCTTCATGGTGCTGCCCTCTGGTTTGGATGGGTCTAGGAGCCTGTCGGACTTGAGTCGGCCGGGCTGCAAATCCGCCTGCACGGTCCATATTTCCGTCGATTCTTGACCCATAGAACCACTATGGGCCTGCGACTCGCCGAAAATCTGTCCTCGCGCAGTCGAATTTTCGCCTCGACCACTCAAGTCCGACAGGCTCCTAGCGTGAGCCCCGGTCAGGCAAAAGAAAATTGCTCAACAGCTAACTTCCGCTATACAAATATGTATGACCAAGCCAGAACCCGCGTGGGACCTCTATCGCTCCTTCCTCGCCGTGATGCGCGAAGGCAGCCTTTCGGCCGCGGCGCGCGAGCTTGGCATGACCCAGCCCAGCCTGGGGCGCCATATCCGTGAACTGGAAACAGCCCTGGGCGTGGCGCTGTTCACGCGCTCGCCGCAAGGGCTGCTGCCTACCGACATGGCGCTCGAACTGGTGCCTCATGCGCAAGCGATGGCCTCCGCCACGGCGGCTCTGCGACGCGCCGCAACGGCGGGTGAAGGCAAGACGCGCGGTGTGGTGCGGGTGACCGCGAGCGAAGTCATCGGAGTGGAAGTGCTGCCGCCAATACTGGCCGCGTTCCGCAAAGAGCAGCCGGAGGTGGTGATCGAGCTGTCCGTGTCCAATCAGTCGCAGGATCTGCTGCGCAAGGACGCCGATGTCGCCATCCGCATGATTCGCCCCACCCAACAGGCGTTGGTGATGCGCCACATCGGCCGCATCGAGCTGGGCCTGTACGCGCACAAGCGCTATCTGCGCACGCATGGCCGGCCGGCGGCGCTGGACGATCTGCGCCAGCACAGTCTGATCGGCTTCGATAGGGAAACACCCTACGTCCGCAGCATGCGCCCCAAGAACCTGCCCTACTCGCGCGAGCTGTTTGCCTTGCGCACGGACAACGATCTGGCGGCGCTGGCGGCGATCCGCGCCGGCTACGGCATCGGCATTTGCCAGGTGCCGCTTGCCGCCCAGGATGCCCACCTGGTGCGCCTGCTGCCGGAAAGCCTCGCTTTGCCGATGGAGGCCTGGGTGGTGATGCACGAGGACCTGCGCCGCAACCTGGCTGTGCGCCGGTTGTTCGACCACCTGGCGGCGGCGCTGATCGGCTACGCCAAGGGAAAACCTGATTAGCGTCAAATTTCAACGATGCGAGCTTTTCCCCTCCCCTTGCTCGCAGGGGGAGGCCGGGAGGGGGTGAGCCATTGCGATAACCTCTCCCGAAACGCTTTCTCAAGTATTCACCCCTCCCCAGCCCTCCCCTGCAAGCAAGGGAGGGAGCTAACAGCTCGCATCGGTGAGATTCGACGCCAATCAGGAGAGGGAAACAGCCCGATAAGCCCACTGGCGAGCAACCACGTCATCCCCCTGTCAGAACACTGCAGCAATATGACCGGTTGCGAAATAGTCCGGCTGCGGAGGCCGGCCATGGACGTGCTTGCCGCGGGAACGGGGTAGCATGCTTACTTCCCGATGCGTCCTTGCTCAGCAGGGAACCAGGACCGACATGATGTCCAACAGTGAAAACCGCACCACGATCATGATCGACGAAGCCGCGGTCGACGAAGCCGCGTCTATCCACGAGCTGCCGGCGGTGAGTCCGCCGGTTGCCGCGGTACACGACCTCAACGACAGCGGCCTGTACATCCACCGCGAGCTGTCGCAGTTGCAGTTCAACATCCGCGTGCTGGAGCAAGCGCTGGACGAGCGCAAGCCGATCCTGGAGCGGCTGAAATTCCTGCTGATCTTCTCCACCAACATGGACGAGTTCTTCGAGATCCGCGTGGCGGGGCTCAAGAGCCAGATCGCCTTCGACCACGAGATCGTCGGCCCTGACGGCATCGCGCCCAAGCGCGCGCTGGCCGAGATCAGCGAGATCGCGCACAAGCAGATCGAGCGGCAGTACATCATTCTCAACGAGCAGGTGCTGCCCGAGCTGGATCGCCAGGGCATCCGCATCGTGCGTCGCACCGAGTGGACGCACAAACAGAAGCTGTGGGTGCGCCGCTACTTCCGGCACGAGGTCGCACCGCTGGTCACGCCGATCGGGCTGGACCCGACGCACCCGTTCCCCCTGCTGGTGAACAAGAGCCTCAACTTCATTGTGCAATTGGAAGGCGTGGACGCGTTCGGCCGCGACTCCGGCCTGGCCATTGTGCCGGCGCCGCGCGTGCTGCCGCGCCTCATCCGCCTGCCGGATGAAGTCTGCACGGGCGGCGACAACTTTGTGCTGTTGTCTTCCATCATCCATGCGCACGCGGAAGAGTTGTTCCCCGGCATGTCGGTGCACGGCTGCTACCAGTTCCGCCTGACCCGCAACGCTGACCTCACCATCGACCCGGAAGACGTGGAAGATCTCGCCCGCGCCCTGCGCGGCGAGCTGTACTCGCGCCGCTTCGGCGACGCCGTGCGCCTGGAAGTGGCCGACAACTGTCCCAAGGCGCTCACCGACTATTTGCTCAAACAGTTCGGCCTCACCGCGGCGGAAATGTACGAGGTGAACGGCCCGGTGAATCTGGCGCGCCTGCTTGGCCTGGCGAACAAGACGCAGGCGCCGCAGCTGCTCTACCCGCCGTTCACGCCCTCGATACCCAAGACGCTGAAGAAGGCCGAAGACCTGTTCCAGGTCATCGGCAAGCAGGACGTACTGCTGCTGCATCCTTATGAATCGTTCGCGCCCGTCGTGGATCTGCTGCATCAGGCCGCGAAGGACCCGAGCGTGCTGGCGATCAAGCAGACGCTGTATCGCAGCGGCGCCAACTCCGAGATCGTCGACGCGCTGGTGGATGCCGCGCGCGCCGGCAAGGAAGTGACCGTGGTGGTGGAGCTCCGCGCGCGCTTCGACGAAGAATCCAACCTGACGCTGGCTTCGCGCCTGCAACAGGCCGGCGCGATGGTGATCTACGGCGTGGTGGGCGTGAAGACGCATGCCAAGCTGATGCTGATCCAGCGTCGCGAAGGCGATGAACTGGTGCGCTACGCCCACCTGGGCACCGGCAACTACCACACCGGCAACGCACGCCTTTACACCGACTACAGCCTGCTCACCTCTGACCAGGTGCTGTGCGAGGACGTGCACAAGCTGTTCAGCCAGCTCACTGGCATGGGCAAGGTGCTGCGCATGAAGAAACTGCTGCATGCACCTTTCACGCTGAAAAAGACCCTGCTCGACCTGATTGCACGCGAGACCGCGCACGCCAGTGCAGGCCGACCCGCGCAGATGATCATCAAGATCAACGCCATCACCGACCCCAAGGTGATCCGCGCGCTGTACAAAGCCAGCGCCGCCGGAGTGAAGATCGAACTGATCGTGCGCGGCATGTGCTGTCTGCGGCCGGGCGTGCCGGGCGTGTCGCACAACATCCGCGTGCGCTCCATCGTCGACCGCTTCCTCGAACACAGTCGCCTGTACTGGTTCGCCAACAACGGTGACGAACAACTCTACCTGTCCAGCGCCGACCTGATGGAACGCAACCTCGATCGCCGTGTGGAAACCGGCTTCCCGATCGAAAGCAAAAAACTGCAGCAACGCCTGAAAAAAGAGCTGGAACTGTACCTCAGCGACAACACCAGCGCCTGGCAGCTGCAGCCCGACAGCCACTACACGCGCGTGCACCCAACATCAGGGCAGATCGCACGCAACACGCAATCGCAGCTGCTTGAAAAGCTTTGTGGCGCGGGGGCTTCGACCAACGCTTGAGTGCGCCGTTCGCTGACCAAGGCGATCATGCAGTGTTGGGGTTCGCTGACGCTCACCCCAACCTACGCGCTTCAACCGACGCCTGACATTTCGTGTAGGAGCGCACCCTGTGCGCGAAGCCCAGCAAGGCAGGGCCGCGGGTCGCCCACAGGGTGGGCTCCTACAGGGGCGATCAGGCCAACTTGCCAGCCGCAGCCACCACTTCCGCTTCACCTGGCAGCACCAACAACGCCGCACCGGCCAGTGGCGTATAGGTATCGGCGCCGACCACGCGCTGCAACGGCGTAGCACCACAACCGCCTTCGACGATCGCCGTGATGACGCCCTCGCCCACACCGGCGCTCTTGCGCCCCTCATCCAGCACGATGATGCGCTTGGCGCTGCGGGCTTGTTCCGCGATGAAGGCATCGTTGAGCGGCGCCAGCCAACGCAGATCCACCACGCGGGTCTGCCAGCCATGCTTCGCTTCGATCTCGCGCGCGGCACGCAACGCCATCGGCACACCGTTGCCGAAAGTGAAGACCACCAGATCGTTGGCGCCTTCGTTGTAGACGCGACCTTCGCCCAGCGTCATCGCTTCACCTGGTGCCGGATAGCCGAACTGCCAGCCACCGTCGCCGGCTTCGTACAGGTCCTTGGTCATGTATAGCGCGATGGGTTCGAGGAAGGCGCAGACGCGGCCATCGACTTTTGCCAGCGCCGTGAGCGTGCGCAGCATGTTCGCCGCATCGTCGCCGCGGCTGGCGCAACCGACCACCAGGCCGGGAATATCGCGCAACGCGGTGATGGAGTTGTCGTTGTGGAAGTGGCCGCCGAAACCCTTCTGGTAACCAAGCGAAGCCACGCGCATCACCAGCGGATTGCGGTACTGGTCGTTGGAGAAGAATTGCAGGCTGCAAGCCTCGCCGCGGATCTGGTCGCACGCGTTGTGGAAATAAGCGAGGTATTGGATCTCCGGGATCGGCAGCATGCCCATGTTGGCGTAGCCCTGGGCCAGGCCGAGGATCACCGTTTCGTCGAGCAGCGTGTTGAACACGCGCGTGCCCTTGAAGGTTTTGAACAAGCCCTTGGTGACGGTATACACGCCACCCTTCTGCGCTACGTCTTCGCCGAACAACAGCGACTCGGGATACTTCGCCATCACATCGTGCAGTGCCTGGCCGATCTGGATCGCCAGATGGCGTGGCGGCTGTTGCTCCGGCAGTTTGTCCTCGCTGCCGAACACGGCGAGGCGACGCTCGGCATAGTCGGCGCGCTCGGCTTCGGCTTTCACCGCGGCCGGGGTGTACGGCGCCAGCGGCTTCATCACATCGTCCAGCGCGGTGATGCGCGGACGGCGGTCGGCATCTTCGGCAGCCTCGAAACAGCGCTTGCGAGTGGCTTCGTAAAGTTCCAGCAGCGATGCTTTGGTGTACAGACCCGATGTCAGCGCGATCTCGGCCGAGCGCAGCAGCGGATCGCTGGATTCCAGCGTGAACAATTCCTCCACGCTGCGCCACTCGATCTCGAAATCGGTGCCGGCGTGACCCATGATGCGCGTGGTCCGCAGATGCAGAAAGGTCGGCCGGCGCGCGTTGCGGCAATGCTCCACGGCGCGCTGTACTTGCGCATAGCCTTCGGCCAGGTCCAAACCATCGGCGAAGAAATAGTCGAGGTCGGCGCGACCCTTGAAGTTGTTGGCGATCCAGCCGGTCGGCGTTTTCACCGAGATACCGATGCCGTTGTCCTCGCACACGAACAGCACAGGCGCAGGCAACTTCTGGTAGGCCGTCCAGCCCGCTGCGTTGAACGCGGTTTGCGCCGTCGCGTGGTTCGACGACGCATCGCCAAACGAACAGATGGTGATGCTGTCATCTGGAATGGGCAAGGTGTGACCTATGCGACGCGCCTGCTCGATCGCCACTGCCGTACCAAAAGCCTTGGGCAGGTGCGAAGCGATGGTCGAGGTCTGCGGCAGTACCCACAACGGCTTGCTGCCCCACACTTTGTGGCGACCGCCGGAGGCAGGGTCTTCTTTGCTGGCGGCGAACGACAGCGCGGAGTCCATCACCGGGTCCATGCCCGGCAGCTTGCGGAAACGCTCGGCCATGAAGCCGCCGGAGCGGTAGTGCAGGAAGGCCGGGTCGGTGTGGCGCGTGAGCCGCGCCACCATCGCATTGCCTTCATGGCCGCTGGAGCCGATGGTGTAGAACACCTTGTTCTGCACGCGCAGCACGCGCGCCATCAAGTCGAGATGGCGCGAGATCAGTTGCGATTCCAATAGTTCGCGGAAGCCGCGCGCATCCAATGCACTGCCCGGCAGCACCGGCTGCTCGTCGCGCGGTGCGCTGTGCGCCTCGCCCTGCCACAGCTGCACGAACTCGGTGAAGTTCTGGTCGACGATCTCCGCGCGGTTGAAGCCTTTGTGGCGGGCACTGAGGGCAAACGGAAGGGCAATCATGATGGCAGCGTGATCTCGTCGGGGACGGTGGTTTGGGGTGGTGAACGTTTGATTATCGGCTTGCGGGTGATGCGTGTGCCAGTAGTGGCGTTTGTGGTGGTGCTTTTGAGGAAAGGTTGTCTCAAGGGCTTACCCCCTCCCAGCCTCCCCCTGTCCCACGGGACTAGCTTCGCGTCGCAAGCAAGGGGAGGAGCAGAAGCTCGCGACAACCAGCCCCCTCCCTTGCTTGCGACGCGAAGCTAGTCCCGTGGGACAGGGGAGGGTTGGGGAGGGGTTAGCTCTTGGCATAGTGCTTCGGGTGATCGAGTGCTCTTAGCAACGCCGCGCGTTGCAAATCCTTCGGACGCCCGAAACTTTCCAAGATACGGATCTGCTCCGCCACACTGGGCATCGGCACGTCGAGGCCAGCCACACGAACCATCACCGTCTCGCCCACGTCCACCGCTCGCCAGCCCTGCCCGGTGTTGAGTTCGAGCCCGCCCATCACTTCCACCGGCAAGCCGGGAAAGCGAAAGCGGGCGAAATGCGAACGGAAACGTTCGGCGCCTGCGGGCGCGTAGACTGCTTCGCGATGCGACTGCCAGTGCTCCAACAGGCGCTTGGCGTCGCTCACACTGGTGAGCACGTCAAGGTCCGCTACGGTGACGTCCACGCCGGCCAGACACGCCGCCGCGCTACCGATCAGATGCCATGGATCGCGGCAATGCCTTTGCAGATCCGGCACCACAGCAGCGATCACCTGATCCAGGACGTCGCGCACCATCGTCTCGCTCATCCCTGCCGGCAACGCTGCCGCCATTCCTCACGGGTCTGGCCCCAGATGTCGACCCGTACATCCTCGAACGGCGCCGGCAGCTGACCTGGTCCGCGACTGCGCGAGCCGAGCCGAATCGCCAAGGCCTGCGAGGCCTGGTTCTCGGGATGGATGGTGTGGATCACCTCGGCCCAGCCCAGGTGTTCGAAGGCCCAGTCGATGCTGGCGATGGCGCCCTCGCGTGCGTAGCCCTTGCCCCAGGCCGTGCGCACCAGGCCCCAGGCGACTTCGGTGCCAGGCCAGCCTTCCGGCTGCCAGGGACCGAGCCGGCCGATCCATTGTCCGCTGCTCTTCTCGATCACCGAGAACATGCCAAAGCCCTGAATAGCCCAAGCGCCGACCATGGTGAGGAAGCCGCGCCAAGCGGTGGCGCGCGGCTGGTATCCGCCGATGAAACGCGCGGCCACCTCGTCGGCCATCAGGGCCGCCCAGCCGTCGAAATCCTCACGCTGCGGAGGCCGCAGAATGAGGCGGTCGGTTTCGATGCGAATGTCCTGCCGGTTCACGCCGGGAGTCTCTTCATCGGGGCGCGGATCAGAACGCGTTGATGCCGGTCAGCTCACGCCCCACCACCAGCTGGTGCACGGTCTCGGTGCCTTCATACGTGATCACCGATTCCAGATTGAGCGCGTGGCGGATCGCCGAATGCTCGGTGGTGATGCCGGCACCGCCGAGGATGTCGCGGCATTCGCGCGCGATGTCGATGGCCATGCGGCAGTTGTTCCATTTGGCCAGCGAGACCTGGGTGGGCTGCATCTTGCCGGCATCCTTCAGACGGCCGAGCTGCAGGGACAGCAGCTGCGCGCTGGTGATGCGACGTGCCATGTCGGCCATCTTCAACTGGACCGCCTGATTCGACGCCAACGGGCGGCCGAACAGGATGCGCTCCTGGGTGTAATCCAGCACTTCCTTCAAGCAAGCCTGGGCGGCGCCGATCGGGCCCCAGGTGATGCCGTAGCGCGCCTGGGTAAGGCAGCCGAGCGGGCCCTTCAGGCCCTTCACGTTCGGCAGGCGGTTAGCGTCCGGCACGCGCACGTTGTCGAAGAACAGCGCCGAGGTGACCGAGGCGCGCAGGCTCATCTTCTTGTGCACTTCCTGCGCGGTGAAACCCTTAGTGTCGGTGGGCACGATGAAGCCCTGGATGCCGTCCTCGGTCTGCGCCCACACGATGGCGATGTGCGCGAGGTTGCCGTTAGTGATCCACATCTTGGCGCCATTGATGACCCAGTCGCCGCCGTCCTTCTTGGCGTGGGTCTTCATATTGGCCGGGTCGGAGCCGCCGTGCGGCTCGGTGAGGCCGAAGCAACCGATGATCTCGCCCGCCGCCATTTTGGGCAGGTAGTGCATCTTCTGCTCTTCGGTGCCGTAGGCGTAAATCGGATACATGCACAGCGAGCTCTGCACCGAGGCAAAGCTGCGCAGGCCGGAATCGCCGCGCTCCAGCTCCTGGCAGATCAGGCCGTAGCTCACGCCATTCATGCCGGCGCAGCCGTATTTCTCCGGGATGGTCGCACCCAGCAGGCCGAGGTTGGCGATCTCCGGAACCAGCTCCATCGGAAAGCGCGCCTGATCGAAAGCGTCACCGATGATCGGCAGCACTTTTTCATCGACGAAGCGGCCAACGGTGTCCTGCACCATGCGCTCCTCGTCGGTGAGCAGCGAGCGAACGTCGTACAGGTCAAGCGGATTCAGGCGAGCGGACATGCAGGGTTTCCGTGCGAGGGGTGGGACAAGCGCTCGATTCTAGCGGTCTCCGTCGACCCAGGTCACGACGAGGTGCAACACCGGCGGGTAGGCGGAGTGGCCGTGCTATGGGACCATGGCCGTTCCCGCCCGCAACCCCCCGTTTTTCCGCTGGAATCCCCATGCTTAAAGGTGTGCTCCTGGGCTTTGCGTGCTTCGCGGCCTACGCGATCAGCGATGCCTTCGTGAAATCGCTGCACGGCTCGCTACCCGCCTACGAGGCGGTGTTCTTCGGGGCAGTGCTGATGCTTACGGCCCTGCCCTTCATCCGCCAGCCGGACGACCGCTGGATCGAGGTATTCAAGGCGCAGCGCCCGAGTCTGTGGTGGGTGCGTGCGATGTCCGGCGCCATTTGCAATATCGCGGCCGTGATGGCCTTTACCGCCTTGCCCATGGCCGAGGCCTTCGCGCTGATCTTCCTGCTGCCGATCTTCGTGACCCTGCTGTCGGTGCTGTTTCTCAAGGAGCATGTCGGCTGGCGCCGCTGGTCCGCGGTGATCGCCGGCTTCGTCGGCGTGCTGGTGGTGCTGCGGCCGGGTTTTCGTGAACTAGGTGCCGGCCACGTCGCGGCCATGGTGTGCGGACTCTCCGGCGCCGTCTCGGTAGTGGCGCTGCGCATGGCTGGTGCCCACGAGAAGCGCATCAGCCTTTACGGGGCCGGAGTGATCGGCCCGCTGGCCGCTGGCTTCGCGCTCATGCTGCCCCAGTTCGTCTGGCCCGACCTGCATCAGTGGATGCTGCTCGCGGGCTACGGCCTGCTCGCTGGGTTTGCCGGCGTGCTGCTGATGCTCGCCACCCAGAACGCCCCCGCCAATCGCGTCGCCCCCACCCAGTACAGCCAGATGCTGTGGGCCATCGGCTTCGGCTATTGGCTATTTGGCGATCATCTCGACTGGCCGATGCTGATCGGCATCGCGCTGATTCTTGGCTCCGGCTTGTTCACCCTGGTGCGCGAGGGGAAAGTGACGCCGTGGTGGCGACGGACGAAGCTGGTGTAGCCAAACCCTTCAAGGCGTTGCCGATTTTCTCTACGGATGCCGCACTGAGCGCCTACGCAACATTCCGAAGCGTGCGTCTGTTCGCGTACCCGGGAATGCCATGAAAGTGAGTCAGGCGCCCTGACTGGGGCGCGCAGATCCCACCTTACTGGAGATGACTCATGAAGATTCGCACTTCACACCGTCGCTGGACGGCAGCTCTGGCCGCCTTGTGCCTGTGTATGCCGGCACTATCGCCAGCCGCAGGCAAGGACACGCCGCGCAAGGACAGGCCGCGCAACGCCCAGCCACCTGCCTATGTCGACATGCATAGCTACCTGCCCGATTGGCAGGACCGTGATGCCTGGCTCGACATCACCTACCAGCTCAAGATGAACTTCCTCGATGTCTGCGGCGATACCTTTTGCGAAGGCGAATACGCCAATCTCGAGGCGTTGAGCTATCGCTGCTCGGTGGAAGCCGCCACCGGCAACATCGGTGAATGCGTGTGGGTGATCGCCGCCAGCCAGGAAGAGATCAACCCCAACGATGGCAAGGTCATGGTGTCCTTGCGCGAGTGGCAATGCGTCAGCCCGCTGGCCGCGCATACCAGCGCGGAGCAACTCGTCGCCACGCTGAAGGGGCGCGATCCCATCCATGCGCCGCTACCGAACACGAAGCAAACGATCTACGACGGATTGACCGCATGTCTTTAGGCGCATCCCTTTCAAGGTGTTCGCCCCCTGCCTCCTCTCCCCTCCGGGGAGAGGACTGAGGTGAGCAACTGTGTTGGCAGTCAAGCGGATGTCGCATGTTCCAGATGCCACGAGGCGTTGTCGCGAACCATGGCGTTGAGCACGGTTAATAGCTTGCGCATGCAAGCGACGATGGCGACCTTT
>NZ_JAPDPD010000018.1 GCF_026283965.1 Dyella subtropica | reverse complement strand
GAAACGGGCTTGAAGCCCAGGCAACTGTTCGGGTTGTGAGGAAAAGTCCCCGCCGACCCAGGCTCACCTACGATCTCGTGATCCGAGGGGCAACGGTCTGGCGGGGGTAAAGCAAACTTACAAGGGGGCGGGTGCTCGCGATAACCTCTCACTGTCGTCGCCCCGGCGTAGGCCGGGTTCCAGTAGCGTTATCGCTTGATGTCCGCGTTATCGCAACCGGGCTCGCCTGCGGGTTCGTGAGGTCTGGCCGGGCTTTTCGACACGACGTTTGGTGTCCTGTCGGGAGGCATGGGCATCCATGCCCATGCCCCTGCGGGCCTGATCGTCCAGCCCTCACCGCTGCACAGGGGACCCCAAGAGCAAAAGCAACATCTCGCTCATTGGAAGGCCATCATGTCTTGCCGGGTCGCATGTCAGTGTAGCCAACGTGCATTGCATCATCGGCATAGAGCGCAGCAGCCTCCTCCGGCGTACAGCACGAATTGGGCCAAACGCCACCGCGTATTTCTTCCCCGAAAAAGCGTGAACAAGCGCATTCACGGGGTCTATGCGTCGCCGAGCAGAGCATGCTCAAAAACTCGGCGTTCATCCGCAGACCCGGTTGGCTCCCGCTATGAACGAAGGCGCACCCGATATCCTGCTGGTCGAGGACAGCCCCACCACGGCGGAGCTATTCGCGATCGCCCTGAAGTTCAACAAGTCGAACGCGACCATCCAGGTCGTCCGCGACGGTGAGGCCGCACTCGATCTTTTGCTTGGCGATGCTCCCCCTCCTGGGAGTGGCCTCACGCCATTGCCGCGCCTGTTGGTACTGGACGTTCACATGCCGCGGCTCAATGGCTTCCAGGTATTGGAGCGCCTGCGTGCGGATGAACGTACGCGGCTGCTTCCGGCCGTGATGTACAGCGGATCCGATTTGGACTCGGACAAGCACGAGGCGCTCAGGCGCGGTGCAAATGGCTTTGTTCGCAAACCGGTGGGCTTCAAGGAAGCCTGCGAAGTCATTGCACAACTCGAACGCGACTGGCTGACATCCGATGCCGCATCGCAGAGCCCATCGCCGTGACCAAGAAGCACATGGCAAGCAGCGAATCCATGGACCTTGCGGCGGCCGAGGCTGCCGCGAATGCCTTTGAGGGTTTGTTCGCCGACGGTGGCGAGATGGGCGCGCTGATGCGCTCCACGGATTGGTCAAAGACGAAGCTGGGGCCTGTGGAACGTTGGCCGCGCAGTCTGAAAACCATGCTTGGTGTCGTGCTCGGTAGCCGGTTCCCCATGCTGCTGTGGTGGGGGCCCGATCTGCTGCACCTCTATAACGACGCTTACCGCCCCATCCTGCGGGACAAGCACCCCGCATCGCTCGCGGCCCCCGCCGCGCAGATATGGGCCGAAGTCTGGGACGTTGCCGGCCCCATGGCCAGGAGCGTGCAGGAAGGCGGCCCTGCCACCTGGACCGAGGACCTGCAGCTTTTCATCACCAGCGGGACCATGGCTGAGGAAACGTATTTCACGTTCTCCTACAGCCCTGTTCCAGGAGATGACGGCAAGGTCGGCGGCTTGCTCAACACCGTGCAGGAAACCACCGCCAAGGTACAGAGCGAACGACAGATACGCATGCTGCACGATCTGGCCGCACGGGCAGCGGAAGCGAAGTCCGAAGACGACGCCTACCGGATGGCAGCAGAAGTGCTCTCCGCCAACGAGCTGGATCTCCCCTTTGTACTGATCTACGCATGGAACGAGCAGACGGAGGAAGCACAGCTCGTCGCGAGCGGTGGTTTGGAAACCTACGAAGGCCCTGCCAAACCCTTACGGATACTTGTCAGGGAAGATGCAGGCGGCGCCAGTTGGCCACTCGCAGAGGTCGTACACGGCGCTCGTGAAGTGGTGGTGGACAACCTCCCCGCACGTTTCGGGCCGCTACCGCTGGGAAGCTGGAATGCACGCCCGGACCGGGCCATCGCTTTGCCGCTTTCCCGTGCCGGGCAATCCGCGCCATACGCGATCCTGATCGCGGGCGCGAGCCCACATCGTGCGCTCGACGATCGATATTGGGCGTTCTTTCGAGCTGCCGCCAATCAGGTGGCCAACGTGATGGCCAGCGCTCGCGCCTACGACGCCGAGAAGAAGCGGGCCGAAGCGCTCGCTGAAATCGACAAGGCAAAGACCACCTTCTTCAGCAACATCAGTCACGAATTCAGGACGCCGTTGACGCTGATCCTCGGCCTCATCGAGGAAGCGATGACACGACCGGAAAAATCTCTGGGCGGCGAATATCTCGAGGTGGCGCAACGCAGCGGCATCCGACTGCTTCGATTGGTGAACAGCTTGCTCGACTTCACGCGTATCGAGGCCGGGCGCTTGCAGTCCACCTTCGAACCCACCGATCTCTCCACGCTGACGAGCGAACTTGCGAGCGCGTTCTACTCGCTCGTCGAACAAGCAGGCATGAAGCTCATCGTGAACTGCACACCGCTCCCCGAACTTGTTTATGTCGATCGGGCGCAGTGGGAGAAGATCGTCCTCAATCTCGTTTCGAACGCGTACAAATTCACCTTCGAGGGCGAGATCGAAGTCTCCATGCTCTGGCGCGATGATCGTGCCGAGTTACGCGTGCGTGATACCGGCACAGGCATCCCGCCGCAGGAATTGCCGCACATCTTCAAGCGCTTCCATCGCGTGGCGCAGGCGAAGGGAAGGAGCTTCGAGGGTTCCGGGATCGGCCTGGCGCTGGTGCAGGAACTCGTCAAACTCCACGGCGGCACGGTGCAGGTATCCAGCGTTGAGGGTGAAGGGACGGCGTTTGTCGTTTCGATCCCTGCTGGGACGGTGCATCTGCCTGCCGACCAGATGGTTCAGGGGCATGGCACGACATCGCCCGGTGTCACTGCATCGGCCTACGCCGCCGAAGCCGCCCAATGGGTCCGGCGCAGCGAATCCAACGACATCCGGCCTGATGCTCCGGAACCGGATCAAGCACGACCGAATCAAACCGCGCCCGCACCACCCGTAGGGGCCGGGCGCATCCTGGTGGTCGACGACAACGCGGACATGCGCACGTACCTGAGCCGACTGCTGCGCGCGCGCTGGGAGGTGGAAACCGCCAACGACGGGCAAACCGCCCTCACCTGCGCCAGGGCGCGCCCGCCGGACCTTATCCTGAGCGACGTCATGATGCCGGGGCTGGACGGATTCGCGCTGCTGCGAGCATTACGCGAAGACAGGAAGACCCGCACGGTCCCGGTGATTTTGCTTTCCGCTCGTGCCGGTGAGGAAGCGGTGCTGGAGGGGCTCGATGTCGGCGCCGACGACTACCTCGCCAAGCCGTTCACCACGCAGGAGCTGATCGCACGCGTACGCACCCATCTCACCATGGCCCACTCGCGCAACGAGCTGATCGCCGAGCTTGCCCGCACCAACGAGGAGCTTGAGGCGTTCAGCCACTCCGTGGCGCATGACCTGCGCGCACCGCTGCGCAGCATCGATGGCTTCAGCAACGTACTGCTCTATCGGCACGGCGAAGCGCTCGATGCGGACGCCCGCCGATGCCTCGACCATGTGCTGCATGCCGCCCAGGACATGAGCCAGATGATCGACGACTTGCTGATGCTTGCGCGCGTAGGGCGCAGCGAACTGCAGCGCATGCAAGTGGACCTGAGCGCCATGGGGCAGGAGATCTTCGAAAACCTTTGCGCGCAGGAGCCCGACCGGAATATCCAGCTGGAACTCACGCCCGGGCTCACTGCTCCCGGTGATTCGGGCTTGCTGCGCATCGCGCTCCAAAACCTGCTCAGCAACGCCTGGAAGTACACCAGCAGGAAGCCGCAGGCACGGATCGCGTTCGGCGCAAGAAAGGAAGAAGACCAGCAGATCTACTTCGTACAGGACAACGGCGCTGGTTTCGATATGAAACATGCAGGCAAGTTGTTCAACGCGTTTCAACGCCTGCACTCATCGGACGAATTTCCCGGCACCGGCATCGGGCTCGCCACGGTGCACCGCGTCGTGCGCAGACACGGCGGCCGTATCTGGGCAGAGGCGGCCGTCGGCACTGGAGCCGCGTTCTACTTCACGCTGGCATAAACGCCATCCATACCGCTACCTGAAACCCTTGCATGGTCAGCAATGCAACGACGTCCCCTCGCGCAAAAGCTTCTCGATCTGCTCCGCGGGAACGGCCGGACTGAACAGAAAGCCCTGGAATTCATCGCATTTGAGCAAACGCAGGAACCTCGCCTGCTCGTCGGTTTCGACACCTTCTGCGACCACCCGCATACCCAACGAATGCGCAAGCGAGATGATCGTTGACACGATGGTCTTGTCGTCCGAATTGCTGGCCATGTTCATGATGAATGAACGGTCGATCTTGAGCGTATTGGCCGGCAGCTTGGCGATATAGCTGAGCGACGAATAGCCGGTGCCGAAATCGTCGATCGCCACCGTCACGCCCATCTCGCGGATGACCCTGAGCTTCTGGATATTGGAGACAATATCCTGCATGACCAGGCTTTCGGTGATTTCAAGTTCCAGTATGGCCGCCACGTCACTTCGGCCATTCAACACGTGCTCTATGATGCCGACGAAATTTCTCTGGTGCAGCTGAACCGGCGACACATTCACCGCCACTCTCAATGGAGGAAGGCCTTTGGCCTGCCAGTCGAGGGCATCGGATACCGCCTTTCCAAGCGCCCACATGCCCGCCTCCATGATCATCCCCGTCTCCTCCAGCAAGGGGACGAATTTCAATGGAGGCACCAGACCCATCTCCGGATCATTCCAGCGTATGAGCGCTTCCAAGCCATTAATTTTTCCGCTATTGATATCGACCTTCGGCTGGTAATGCAGCACCAGTTGATCGCGCTCCAGCGCCCGCCGCAACTTGTTTTCCAGAGACAATTTCTCAGCCACCATCACATTGAATGACGGTCGGTAGAACAAATATTTGTCGCCGGACATTCGGGCGTTTTTAAGCGCGGACTCGGCGTTGTACAAAAGCGCGTCGATGTCCTTGCCGTCGCCGGGATAGGACGCGATCCCCGCCCTCGCTGAGATGCTCAGCTCCTGTCCGCTGATCAAGAACGGCCGATTTTGGATGGCGGACAACACACCCTCCAAAATATGCACGATGGTCACCCTTTCGTCGTCGTAATGGGTCGCGATACCGAAGTGGTCTGTCGAAAAATGGGCGAGCACGTCGGTCTCCGCCAGCTCTTCCCGCAGACGTGCGGAGAGCTGACGCAACAGCTCGTCACCGGCTTGCCGGCCCAGGGATTCGTTGATCCGGCTGAACCGGATCAGATCGAGCATGATGACCGATAGCGCTTTGCGGCTGCGGCGCGCGGCATGGATCTTCTGACCGACGCGATCCAGGAACAGCATGCGATTCGGCAAACCGGTAATCGCATCGTAAAAGGAGAGATAGTTGAGCCGGTCTTCGCTGGCGATATGATCCATGGCAAATGAAATGTCACCGGCCATCTCGACCAGCAAGCGGTTCTCCTCCGCGTCGAATACATTTGCCTCTGCGGAGTAAAGCCCCAGCACACCGACCAACTCGTCCTGCAGTATCAGAGGGAATAACGCCGCCGATCGATAGCCGCGACTCAGGGCGTCCGTCCGCAACGAACGCATGTTTTCATCCGCAGCGATGTCATTGCAGATCACCGGTTGCTTCCGGGCTATGAACTGGAGGGTAGAAGGGCAATTCAATGGCGCTTCTTCCGCCGCACCCAAATCGATCCGGCGCAGGCAATCATCGTCGCGCCCCATACTGGCTACCGGTGTGACCGCTTGGGTGACCGCGTCGAACGTACCGATCCACGCGAAGCTGAAATTGCCGAGCTCCACCGCTATGCGGCAGGCTTCGTCATAAAGCTGCTGGCGCTCGCGTACGCGGACAATGGTGGTATTGATGCTGCTGAGCACAGCGTAGATACGGTTGAGACGGGCGATTCTCGCCTCGTAGACTTTGCGCTGGGTCACGTCGCGCACGGCCGCGGCAACCATGACGCCCTCTCCCGATCCCATCGGGCTAAGGCTGATGTCCACCGGAAAACTCGCACCGTCCTTGCGCAAGCCGATCAGCTCCATGCCGCCCCCCTCCATCGCCGGCGGCGTGGCATGGCCGCGATCCACATCCATCTGCGCCTGCCGAAAACCATGCGGCAAGAGCTTGTCGACCCGCTCGCCAATCAACTCGTCTCTGGGGTAGCCAAATACGGCCTCGGCCTGGCGATTGACCAGCGCAATGACACCGGACGGCGCGATCATCACGACCGCATCCGGTGCGAACTCGAAGAGCATGTGGAATCGTTTGTCCACGCGCTTTCGTTCGGCGATCTCGGTGGTGAGCTCGGCAGTTCGCTCGTCGACGAGCCCCTCCAGATGTTCGTACAGGCGGGCGCGCTCCAGCGCGACCGCTACTTGGTGGCCCACGCCGTAAAGCGATTCCAACTCGCCTTCTTTGAAAACGCCCTGCTCCGCCCTGACCAAATTCAATATGCCCAGACTCTGCTTGCCGCTCCACAGCGGTATGTAGGCGTGGTGACTTGGGCGGCGCTTCTTACCCCCCGCTGACTTCAGACGTTCACACTCCTCCATGTTGCTTGCGCACTGCCTTTCACCCGCCAGGAAGCGGCGTTGGCATTCACAACCGCCATCCATCGAAATGCTCCCCTCGGGAAGATTGAGCGCCGCGCCTAAGCGAAAGGAACCCCTGCCATCCCAAAGCGCTATCCACCCAGCCTGGACCCCCGGGAGGTACATGGCATGTTCAAGCGCCTGCTCGCACACATCGCGTTCGCTCAAGGCGAGATTCAAGCCTTCGGCAACGTGGTACAGGCCAGCCAGCATGCTGTTCGAGTCCGCCAACTCACGCTGCCGTTCCTTGAGATCCTCGCTGAGGTGAATGGCCTCTTCGTACACCGAGATGAGCAGGTCGACGATCTGTTGCCGCTCGGCCGTGATGAAATGCTTTTCCCCGCCGAGATAGATTTCCACTCCCATTCGGATCTTCTGGTTCCTGCGCAACTCGTTGGTCATGAGCAGGCAATCGATCCGCGCGAGCAGGTAGCGGTCCTCGTAGGGTTTTCGGATGAAATTATCGGCACCGCACTGCAGTCCCTTCATGATGTCCGACACGTCGGACAGCGTCGTAAGGAGCACGATCGGGATGTCCTGAAACTCTTTGTCTTGCTTGAGTTCCGTGCACAGTTCGAAGCCGTCCATCCCTGGCATCATGACGTCGCTGACGATCAAGACGGGCTTGCGCTGTCGGCATGCCTCCAACGCCTGCAAACCGTCAGTGGCGACCGTCACCGTATGACCATGCCCCTCCAGCAAGAAGCGCAACCTCTCCGCCTGGGTCGGGCTGTCCTCGGCCACCAGAATCTCGACACCGCTCGTCTTGTTGCTGTGTTTCATGGATCGGGTTCCATGACTGATCGTTCGCGATGACTCGCTAGCGTCATCAGCCAGTTGGCGATTTTGTCCGGAGCAAGCACATACATCGCCGCGTCGAGCCGAATGGCCTCACCAGCCATGCCATGCACGACAGAACTGGCCTCGTCCTGCGCGAAGGTGATAGCCCCCAAATCTCTCAATAGCCGCAATTCCGCGGCACCGTCGCGGCCCATCCCGCTGAGCAGGCCGGCGACGGCGTCGCGACCGTAGACCTCGGCGACCGAACGAAATAGGCAGGACGCCGAAGGACACACGCTGTTCTCGCCCAGATCCTTGAGCAGGAGGATTTTGTCGCCGCGAGCCACTTTCATTTGATAGGCATCGGGTGCCAAGTAAACGTGACCCGGGCGGATGGCTTCGCCTTGCCGGGCCACATGTATCGGCAGCTTGACCGACTGTCTGAGCCATTCGGCGAACCCATAGGTAAAGCCATCCGCCATATGCTGGACCACCAACACGGGAAGCGGAAAGGTCTCCGGCAAGCCCGCCAGCAAGATCTGCAGCGCCATCGGCCCCCCGGTCGAAGCGCCGATGGCGACGATGCGCTGCCTCGTCGTTACGGCAGCGCTTGCTTCTCCCCGGCCTGCCCCAGGTGCAGCCAGCCGCCCCTGCGGCCAACGCCGCACGACCCTGACCTCCGACATCAGCTTCATGGTCTGCAGCAGTTCTTTGGCCATCACTTCATGCAGGGCGTGGCCGATACCTGCCGGCCTCGGCTGCACGGTCAAGGCGCCCGCCTCAAGCGCTTTGAAGGTCGTCGCCATCTCCCCAACGTCGCGACTCCCGCTGACGATGACGATGGGGGTCGGCTTGGTTTCCATGATTCGCCGCGTGGCCTCCAGGCCGTCCATGTTCGGCATATGGATATCCATCGCGATCACGTCGGGCCGATAGCGGCCGACAGCCTCGATCGCCTCTACGCCGTCGCATGCCATACCCACTATTTGTATGTCGGGGTCGGCACCGAGAAGGCCGGCGAGCATTTCGCGTATCACGGCCGAGTCTTCCACTATCAACACTTTGATCATGGCGTGGTCTCATGATGCGTCCAGTTTCATCACAACACGGCATCGACAGGCGGATTCACTGGCGCTCATCCTCAGGCACTCATAGAAGCCTGCGAATCACTTCCAGCAAATTGCTCTGGTCGAAGCTACTTTTGACGATATAGGCATTGGCGCCGACGTCGATCCCGCGTTCGCGGTGCTCGCGCGACCCCAGCGCCGTAACCAGTACGATCGGCAGCTCGGCGAGCTGCTTGTCGGCTCGCAGTTTGGCGGTAAGGTCGAAACCATCCATGCGCGGCATCTCCACGTCGGAGACCACCAGGTCGAAGGATCCGGTTTTCAGCGTGGTATAGGCGTCGGCGCCATCCACCGCCGTGGTCACACCAAAGCCCGCCGACTCCAGGATGCCCTTGAGCAGCGAACGCGAGGTGATCGAATCCTCCACCACCAGGATCGATGGATTTTCCACCTCAGTGCCGTTGCCAGCCGAAACGCTCGTCCCGACCGGCATCGGTACTGACACATGTTTGATCGCGGACTTCAGAAGATCGGAAACATTCAACACCGGCACGATCTGTCCGGTTCCGAGCACGCTTGCGCCGGCGACGTTGCGCACGCGCTCAAGCTGCCGGCCGATATGCTTGACCAGAACCTCGTGCTCGTCGATGACCTCTTCCACGCGAAAAGCGACGCGCAGATGCGCCATGCCAAGCACAACCAGCCATACGTAATCGGTCTGCTGAGCATTGGCGTGCGGGCGCGGCAATTCCAGCACATCGCTGAGCCATACCAGAGAAACCGCCTCGCCATCGACCAGCATCGTTTCCCGGTTTTCCACGGTCCGGATGTCGCTTTGGGCGATGCGCGACACGCGTTCGATATGAACCGCGGGGATGGCGAATATCTGCCCGCCTGAGCGAACCAGGACACCGCGAAAATTGGCAAGCATCAGCGGCAGCGCGATGCGAAAACGTGTCCTGGCACCCGCCTGGGATTCGATGGCGATGTTGCCGCCCAGGCGCTCGACCTTTTCACGCACGATCGCCAGCCCGAGTCCGCGGCCGGAGACATCGGTGATGATGGGGCTGGTGCTGATGCCGGAGCGAAACACGAGCGCCAAGGTTTCCTTTTCGTCCACCTGCCCCGCATCCCGCGTGGCGGCGACACCCAGCTTGCGGGCTGCCGCCTGGACCGACGCGGCGTCGATCCCAGCGCCGTCGTCAGCCACGACCACCTCTACCTTGCCGCTGTCTATCTGGGAGATCGACAAGGTGACTCTTCCGCGTGGTGGCTTGCCCTTGGCCTCGCGGACTGATGGCTTTTCGATGCCGTGATCGACACTATTACGCAGAAGATGGATGAGAGGATCTTTCATGGCATCCAGGATGCGCCGGTCGATTTCGATCTCGCCGCCCTGAATCACCAACTCCACCTTCTTCCCTTGCTCGCGAGCGAGTTCGCGGACAAGCCGCGGAAAGACCTCGATCAGCGACGAAAACGGCAGCAACTGCATTTCTTTGACGTCGCGCAACAGACTGTCGGTCATACCGGCCAGCGTACGCTGATCGTGCTCGGCCGATTGGCTCAGCCGTGCCAATCGGTCCTCCAGAACTTTCATTTGCACCTGCTCGGCATCCAGGTATTCGAGCAATCGGGAGAGTTCCTGCGTCCTGCCGGCTACGCCGTTGCCCGTGCCATCGCGGCTGCCGTTTGGTTGCATTCGCCTGGACTCGGATAAGAAAGCGCGCTCGAGCAGACGCAAGCTCGGCTGCAGGCGCAAGCGCTGCTTCTTCCAAAGCGCGAACGCCGCGCCGGCCTCGCGCAGCTCTTGAGCGCGCTGACGCGCTGCCAGTCGCGGCCCCAGCAGTTCCTCCACATGATGCATCACGGTGTCCAGCTTCGCGATGGAAACACGAACCGTCTCAGGCGCCAGAGAGAGCTGCACGGGCTGCGCCTGGGTAACGTCGTCCGCGGAAGGCTCGACCGGCATATCCGGGTCGACCGGCACGTCGATCAAGGCATCGTCCAGACGCCGGACGATGGTCGCCGCCAGCGGGGGCCGCCGCTTGAGCGCGACTTTGTCCATCGACAGCAGCCGACCTATCGCATCCACCGCGTCGTGCAACAAATTGAGTAGAGGCGAAGTCACGCCGAGGCGCCCTTGCTTCAACGCGGCGAAAACGCTTTCCAGCGATTGGCAGACGGACTCGATGGGCTTGAGGTTCACCGCGCGCGCGGCTCCTTTGAGACTGTGCGCATCGCGAAATATCGTTTCTATGATCGCCGTCGACGACTCCCCCTTCGGCATTTGCTCGAGCACGAGCAAGCCGGACGACATCGACTTCAGATGCTCGTCCGCCTCGGACCGAAAGGTCACTAGCAGCCTTTCCAGTGGATCGTCGTTCTTTTCGGCCATGATGTACGCCTTTGTAAGCTCATCGTCGATTCAACTGGCACCGTGGTGTCAGTCCACCTTGCCAGAGCTTCGATCAGGCACTTCGACTCCCGATCAGGTCGCCAAGCCGCTGCCCTAGCGTATGGAGATCCTGTGCGGCAGTTTCCGCCTGGCGGGTTCCTGCGACGTTCTGCGTGCTGGCCAGCTTGATGCTCTCCATCGCCACCACGACTTGATCCATGCCCACCATCTGCTGCTGGCTGGACGCGGCGATCTGCGTCGCCGCCTGCGCAGCCTCGCCAATGCTGTCGGCGAGCAGGCGGATCGATTCGCCGGTTTCGCCGGTCTGCTTCACACCCGCATCCACGGCCTTATTGCTCTGCTCGGTAGCGAGCACCGCCGTGCTGGTGGCCTTCTGAATGTCACCGAGTATGGTCCGCACTTGGGCGGTCGCCTGCTTGGACTGCTCGGCAAGGCTTTTGATTTCCTGTGCCACCACGCCGAAGCCTTTGCCTTGCTCGCCCGCCTTGGTGGCCTCGATGGCCGCGTTCACGGCAAGCAGGTTCGACTGTTCGGCCAGCCCGTTGACGGTGGCGATGATCTCGCCGATCGCCTGACCCTGTTCGCTCAGGCGCACAATGCTGTCGGCAACAGACTCCATCTGTTCTTGAATGCGATGCATACCCTGCACGGCATCCCCCACCGCAGTACGGCCGACGGTCGAGACGTTTGCCGCTTTCTGCGCGCTATCCGACACGTAGCGTGCCTTCTGGTTGGTGAGCTGCGCGGTCTGCTTGACTTGCTCGACCGTCGCGGTCGTCTCGCTGACCGCGGTAGCCGTCTCCATCGCACTCGAAGCCAGCTGGGTGGTCGTTGCCAGAATCTCGGCCGCCGAGGACGATAGTTGCGCGATACTCTCCCGTAATTGATGGGTAATAGTGCGCGTGACCAGAAGACCTAAAAGTGACAGCGTTATAGCGGCAACCGGTATGCCATAAACGATGCCGTAAATAGACATACGCGATCGCGCACTGATTTCATCATCAAGCTGTGCCACCGACATGCGAACCCTGCCACTCATCTGACCTACTATTTTTCTAATATCGTCCATAATTTGTTTACCGCGATCGGTCTGCACCACCTTCAACGCGGCGTCGAAGCCCTTGGATTTTCGAAGTTCAATCGTTTCCTTCAATTCATCCAACTTTGCCGCGACAAGTGGCTCAAGCGCGTCGAGCTCGCGCTGCTGGTCCGTATTGGCTTCAGTCAGCGACCGGAGTTTGCTCAGGTATTTATCGACCGCCGCGATCCCGGACCGGTACGGCTCCAGATAGCGATCCTCGCCGACGATGAGGTAGCCGCGCTGACCGGTTTCGGTATCCTGCATGGCCGACATCACACCTTGGAGGCTATCGATCAACTGATAGTCACTCACACGACGCCCAATGGCCTCCACATAGCCAGTCGCATTTCGATATGAAAGTATGCCGAATGCGGCGAGAACCAATAACGCCAAGGCATACCCGGCTCCGATCTTCACGCCCACGGTCAGTTTCATCTCGCCATCCCCCTTCGCGATCCAGAAGTCTGAGTTTCGTGCTATTCGTACACCTGCTCGTTCACGACGATGTTTGCGTCGGACAGTAGTTTTTCCGCGTCGATAATCACGGTCCGGGCCGAGGTCAAACCCAGCAGATAGGCCGCCCGGATTTTCGTAAGCGTGGGCAGGGAGCGCTGAATATCAGCGGCGGGGACTTGGCGGACGCCGACAACCGAATCCGCCAGCACGCCGAAGATCATGTTCCCGGCCTGCAGAACAATAACCTTGTTCAGATCGGTCAAGCCTGGCGCAGGAAGCTCGAAGAAGATCTTGATGTCGATGACCGAAAGAATTTCACCGTGTAGATTGATGATGCCGAGCACGAACTTTGGCGTACACGGCAGCGGCGTGAGGTTTTCGAGCGGACAGACCTCGCGCACGTAGCGCGAATCGATGGCGTAGCGCTCGTAGGCGAGGTCGAACTCCACCATCTCGATGTATTCATCGGCGCGGGCATCCGGCTCGGCCTCTTGGGCCAGATGCTGCGCCCTCGATTGCAGGATGCGTCGACTCTCGTCTGGCGAGGTCGCCCAGCCATGCTCGATCGCGTGGCGAGCCGTCGCCAGGCGCCGCTCCAGCTCGCGCCAGTCTACGGCCGCTCTTTTCGCCGCTCTTTTTCCCGATGTGCCGGTAGTTGGTTTTGAGCTTGGCATGCTGCTTTCGCCCCTTATGCGTCGGCTGTCTTAGCGCTTGGCAGACTGGAAAGTACGGAGCTGACGATCTCGGCGAGCCGGCCGGCACTCAAGCCTTCCGATTCGGGGACGATGTCGTCCGGTGGGAGCTGCTGCAGGAGTTCGAGCGCATTCCTGAAATGCCGGCCCGCCTCTCGGCGGCGCCCAAGCGCCAGATGCAGGTTGCCCAGCGCGAAATAGGCCAGCACGAAACGGGAGTCGAGATAGACGGCACGTGTCAACGACTGTATGGCGAGATCGTATTGACCTTGCTCCTGTTGGATAACGGCATACAGGTAATGCGGCGCCGGATTCAGTTTGTCGGCGGCCATCGCCTTCTCACAGCATTCGGCCGCTTCGGCGAGCCTGCCTTGGTTGGCATACTCTCGTGCCTTACTACCGTCCATCGCTTGCGGCGGCGGCGATAGCGGCGGCGATGGTCCGTCCGGTAACACCTCTGAACTGGCCGCAACCCAAGACGTCGCGGAGATCTCGAACGAAGCGTTCTGCGGCAGCGCCGTCTCGGCGATTAGTTCCACAGGAACCATCTCGCGCCACGGACCGATCTCCATCCTGTCCAAGGCCGTGTGCAAGGCCGGAGGTTCCGGCAAAGCTTCCGCTTCCGATTTGCGATAGAAAATCGCCCCAGGGAATTCGACGCAGGCGAATCGCGCGTACATGCTCGTCGATGTTTCGGCGGGTGCCACCACCAGCCATCCGCCGTCGACCAGCGAGAGCCGTAGATTCTCCACGACCTTCCTGGCCTGATCCGCCGTGAAATACATCAGTACGTTGCGGCAAACGATCAAATCCATCGCATTGGTATGGTTCGACAGCGATGGGTACACATCGTCGACCAGGTTGAGATAGGTAAATGTCACGCGCTTACGGATGGACGGCCGAATTTCCAGGCCAGATTTGTTATCCCGTGCAAAATAGCGCGCCTGCACCCAGGCCGGTGTGGTGCGGAAGGACCATGCGCCATACACCCCACGTGCCGCCTTTCGCAGCGCCACCGGGTTGATGTCGGTCGCCAGTATGGTCACGTTCCAGTTGCCGAGCCCCACGAGCAGCCGGTCGAGCAGCATGGCCAGCGAATACGGCTCCTCGCCCGTGCTGCAGCCCGCGCACCAGATACGCAAGCGTCGATCGCTGTGCATATGCGCACGCAGCCGCTCCGGAAAGACTTGCTGCTCCAGCGCCGCGAAACAGGCGTCGTCCCGAAAGAAATAGGTTTCGCCGATGGTCAGATGACTGGCCAGGGTCTCAATCTGGTTTCGTGTCAGCGGCGCGGATAACAGCCATTCGGCGCAGGACTCGGCATCGGCGCTCCCGAAAGCGGGCGCAGCGGCGGCAATGCCACGCTCGAGATCACCCCAATGCTCCCGCGGAAAATGCTGGCCAGTCCGCACGGCGAGCAAATCACTTAAGCGCGATAGGAGTTCATGCGGCAAGGTGGTTTGCATAAGGTGCCTTAGGCGGCTCCCATGGCACGATCCACCGACGCCTCTTCCTCCAGGGAGAGGAAAGCGTCGAGATCGTGAACAAGGATCAATCCGTCCTTGAGCCTTATCACCCCTTCAACATAGTCGATGGCTGGGGCCATATTCCTGGCCACGATCAGGTCCTGCTCGGCGCACTCGACGATGTTGATCACTCTGTCGACGAGCAATGCAACGACGCGTCGCGCCGTACGCGCGAAGATGAGTTGGTCGGTCAGAGCGATCGCTCGCTCAAGATGACGAAACCGGCGACGTACATTGATGACAGGAACGATGCGCCCCTGCATGCTGATGACACCGAGAACAATGTCCGGCGCCTGTGGAAGCGCGGTGATGTGGACCGCATGCACCACCCTGTCAACAACAGACAAGTGCAGCGCATAGCGCTGTTCATCGAGGACGAAAACGACATACTGATTGATCATGGCGATAGGCATCTCACGAATCAGTATTCAGTTTTAACGTTGACTTCTCTTCCCCGTCATCCCGACGACGGCCATCAATGGGCGCGAAGCTATACCCAGACGTATGGGTAATCAATACGAGCCTCAGTCTTCACGAACTCTAGACAAAGTTCAGCGCGATGCTGAACTCGTCCCCTCGGAGGCGGCGAGGCACCGACCCGACACTAGGCTTCACCCTTTGCTCACACCTTCAGGCCGTCCTGCGGACGTTCCTCGCGTTAGTCCGCCCCCCCCGGACGGGGATTTGCCCATACCTTCCCAGGCGTCCTGATTAGCGTCGAATCTCAGTTGGCGCGATGCCCCTCCCTCTGCGTGCCCCGAAAAGGGACTT
Organism: Dyella subtropica; assembly: GCF_026283965.1. Taxonomy (GTDB): domain Bacteria; phylum Pseudomonadota; class Gammaproteobacteria; order Xanthomonadales; family Rhodanobacteraceae; genus Dyella_D; species Dyella_D subtropica. The sequence continues at coordinate 105,977 of NZ_JAPDPD010000018.1, read as the reverse complement.
CCTTCGGTCGCAAGGAGGGAGCCAAGAGCTCGCGTCGCTGAAATTCGACGCTAATCAGGCGAGAGGGATGGCCTATTGGGGTGACAACGAATCTGATGCAGAGGCTGTAAATACACCTCATAAATACATTTCGTATGAGACGCTAAAGAATTCCGTGCTTATCAAAGCGAGGTCATGGATAAACATATTATCCATGGCAGTGTCTAACAAGCGTAAGCGGCATAACTAGAAGACCCGAATATTTACTTCCCTCACTTTAACTGAGGAGAGGTCAATGCGTAGGTACGAAGGTCATACGCTGGAACGCACCGCGATCGATGGCCTCCGCTGGGAAGCGAATGCCTCGGCGATGCTTGGCGCGGCCGATCTGGTCGGGGCAAGCCCGGGTCCCCAGGTGGCCGAAATCGTGACTCACGAAGCGGGTTTCACCAATCACCATTACGGCATCCATATCGGTCAGATCGATCGCTTGACGTTCTTCGGCCAAGCCGGGCAACGCATCCACGGCAGTTTTATCGACTGCAGAATAGGTTCGCCGACACTGCACCGGAAGGTATCGCTGGTGTTCGAGCCTTCGCCATTGCGTAAGCTGGTGATCGATCGCGGTATTGCCCATACGTTCAGCCATATCGAACACGTTGTGACACGCGACGAGCCGCTATGGCTGCTTACCGAGCACAATCCCGCCTATAGCTTCGGCAACGATTTGCTTAACTTTCCGCTCGACGTCAGCGGTGAGGCGATTCCGATCGTTCCGGTGAACCACCTGCCCATTCCTGACTGCTGCTACAAATACGTTTTGGAAAGGCAGCATCAGACCTACTTGAAGCAAGTTCCGGTGTATGGCACGCGTTACCGGATATGGGAGGACGGTGCGGAGCGCTATGCGCTGGTCAAGCAGAATACTTGGCAGATGCCCCCTGGCCATGGCGTACCCTGCGCCATACCTGACTGGCTGCGGCAGGCTGCCTGGAGACCTTCCTTCTTCGCTGCATCGGGCGGCGACAGCTACTACATCATCCAAAGTCCCGGCGTGGAGAAGGTGGATTTCATCACTCCCGAACAAACCGGCACCGCATCGCAGATCACCTGGCGGCAGGACGACGGCGGCGCGCTGCTCACCTTTTTCGGGCGCGGCCGTATCCGTGTCACGCTGAAGAGCCCTGGCCGCCTGAGTCCAACACTGCAATTCGCACCGGACCCGCTGCATAGCCTTCGTGTACCGGCCGAAACGGAAATCACCGTGCACAGCAAGGGCTTTCTATTGATCCGGCGCGAGAACCTGGCGGCCTTGCATCCGGCCACCTAATCGCCACCAAGGTCGACGGAAGCATTCACTTGATCGAGAGTCTCGGCGGCGGCGTCTGCGACATGCTGTTTCAAACCTCAAGTGACGATTGCGCGTGGAAAACATTTGGTACATGGCGGAAAAGAACCCGGACTACGAGCTGGCCAACGACAACATCGTGTTCTGGGGCCACGAGCACCCGGACCATTTCCCCACCGTGACCGTCAACGATCTGCCCGTACCGGACACGGTGCAGCAATACGTGCTGGCGCAGCAGCGGCGCCACTGCAGCACCGGCAAGCAGCGTCCGGTGGCCGCCCGCGCCTTGCTCGGAAAAGAGCAGCGCCGACTGCACCTTTCCGCAAAGTGATCTTCATCGACATTGTTCAAGAGGGATGACGCCATGGATCTCGATATGTTGAAGAAACAGCTGGCCACTACCACCGACCCGCAGGAAGCCAAGGGGCTGAAGGCTTTCATTGCGCAGGCCGAGAAACTAGGCCCGGACGTGACCATCATGGGCAAGATCATGCAATCGCCGTTGGTCTTCGGCGACAAGAGCAAGATTGCCGGCGCCAGGACCTTCGATGACCTGAAGAATGCGTTCGGCCCCAACTTCACGGTCAAGCTCGAAAAGCCGTGACGCAGACCAAGCCGAAGTCGGCCGCTCCAACGCCATGCGGCGTCATCGCGGGCGTCGAGTGGAAGCCCAACCTGTGGTTCGACACGGGTAACGGCAACATTCACCTCATCGAAGGCGTGGGTGGTGGCGTCGTCGACGTCCTTCACTACTTTTCCGCCGCCACCTACTCGCAGTCTGCATGTCGGCCAGGTCGATCGGCTCACCTTTTTCGGCCCGGCGGATACGCTCATCCGCGCCTTCTTTGTGGATTGCCGGCGTGGCTCGCCAACCCTCCACCAGCGCGTCGACCTGACGCTCCACCCGGACCCGAGGTTTCATCTGGTGATCGAGCGCGGCATCGGCCACCTGCTCTACAACAAGAGCAGCGTAACGGTTCGCAATGAAACCTTGTGGTACGCCGCCCTCGACAATCCGGACTACGACCTGTCGAACGATTCGATGAACTTCCGCGTCGACGACGACCCGGCCAACTGGCCGGTGGTCGACGTCAATGATCTACCACTTCCCGACGCCGTGCTGCAATACGTCCTGTCTACGCAGCAGCGCGCCCTGATCGAACAGGGTGAGTTCTCGGAGCGAGCGGCCAGGGTCATGCTAGGCGGCGCCCGCAGCGTGGTGTCGGCGCGGGATACATCTATCGGCTAGCCAGTGGCCTGCCACCAGGCCGCTGGCTAGTGCCCTACCTCCATCGCCGTCTCGATAGCTTGACGTGCGAGGAGGTCGGACTCCGCCAGCCAGCGTCGACGCTCGTCCATCGAGCTGGTGGCGACCACGCCAAACAGCGCACGCACGACATGCTGCACGCCGCAGTAGCGCAGGATGCAATCTCTCCAGATGCGTTCGAGGGGATCGCCGAAGACAGCCGTTTCCCGATGGGCTGGCGTGTTGCCCGTGTTGATCACTAGCGCCACCTTCGCTTTCAGCAGACCGATGGGCTCATCACCCTGGTCATCTCCTTTGGCGAAGGTATACGCGGCGTTCGGAGCAAAAACGCGATCAATCCATCCCTTCACGATGGCGGGAGGGGCCCCCCAGCAGTTGGGATGGATCACGGCGAGCAGGTCGCTCTCGCGCAACTGCGCGATGTGCGCCTGGACCAAAGGGTCCGTGGATGGCTCTCCGCGTGCTTCGGCCGCTGTCAGGAGGGGATGGAACCCTTCCCCAGCAAGGTCGTGATACGACACGTCGCATCCGGCCGCCCGCCATGCATCCCGTATGGTCTCTGCGATGGAATGATTGAAGCTGGCCACGGCCGGGTGGCCCACAACAACAAGGGCTTTCATCGGTTATCTCATCCATTGAATGCCAAATATCCGGGCGCCCTATTGCTACCCGCTGCAACGAGGCATGCAACGATCTCCGCTCCCGCTGAAAGCAGAAAGTGTGCTGCCGGCACCGACATCGATCAACTAAGGGGGCTGCCTTCCTCATAACGGCTGATGACAGCAAGGAGCATCTGCGTCAGCTCATCTGCCGTGCCCTCAAAACCATCGACCCCGTCAGCCTCAATGCTCAGCTCCATCGCCGCGCAGGCTCGGGCTGCGTCGCGCTCGCCGAGCATGAGGAGCACACCTTTCAAGGAATGCAGCCGCTCCAACAGAACGGTTTCGTCGCCGCGATGCCAGGCTTCGAGCATAGCCTGGACATCTTGCGTGCCTGATTCGACGAACACTCGCCGCACCTTCTCCGAAGGTTTGCGTACGGGTGTCGGCTGCGGTTCGTTCTGCGCCGCAGCGGCGACATGGCGTGACATGGCGGCGTCGAGCTGCTCCAGCGAGATGGGCTTGAGCAACATGTCGTCGATGCCGGCTTCTTTGCAGCGGTGCTTCTCGCTGGCAAGGGCCATGGCAGTGATGGCAAGGATCGGCAGGGTCTCGCCGCGTTCTCGTAACGCGCGGGTCAGCTCGTAGCCGTTCATGTGCGGCATATTGATGTCGGTCAGCACGGCGGCGTAGAGGCCGGCGTTCCACATGCGCAAAGCCACCCCGCCATCTTCAGCGCCATCGACGCCAAAGCCCAGTTCCTCCAGTTGCTGGAAGATCAATTCGCGATTGACGGGATTGTCGTCGACCAGAAGTACCCTGCCCCGTGTCTGGCTGCCACGTGGCTGCACGCCCATCGGCGCGACGTCATCGGCCAGCGGCCCGGCGGCGCTTTCCTGCAGCATGGCGATTCGCAGGGCGTTGCTGGAATAACAGGAAATATGTACGGTGCCATCGTGCCAAACGGGCGACAACGGCCCATCCGCTAGCGCGCGAACGACGTGTCGCGCACCGGCGATCAGGGCTTGCTCATCCTCGTCGCTCCACGCCGGTTGCGTGCCGAAGATCAGCAGCACGTCAGCGCGCTGCCGCCATGCCTGGTCGAAGTCGGATGGCTGCCCCGCAACGACGACATCGGCGCCCCAGGCGCTCAGCAGCGCGAAAATTTCCGAACGCCATTCCGCGGCGCCCGATAGCAAGGCAATGCGCTTTCCTGCGAGCAAGCTGCCGTTGACAGCCCGTGCCTCAGGGTCGGATTCCGCCGGAACTTCCAACGTGAAAACACTGCCGACACCCTGCGTACTTTGCGCACTGAGAGAGCCGCCAAGCAGTTGCGCCAACTGTTGGCACAAGGCCAGACCAAGACCGCTACCGCCGAAACGACGCGAAATACTGGCGTCCGCCTGAGAAAACGGTTCGAACAACTGCGCCAACTGCGCTTCGGACATACCGATGCCGGAGTCGACCACCTCGAAGCGCAGACGCGGCTTGCCGTCCGGCTGAGTGTCCGCCAGCGATGCGCGCAGGCTGATCCGCCCCGACTCGGTGAACTTCACCGCGTTGCTCACCAGATTGTTGAGGATCTGCCGGATGCGATGCGCATCGGCGATATAGCTCGCAGCCAGCGCGGGGGCGATGCCGAAGTAGAGCTTGAGCCCGCCACGTTGCGCCGACGGCGCGAACAGCAGGACGGCCTGTTCGATCAGTGGACGCAGCGCGAACGGTACAGGATCGATATCCAGCTGCCCTGCCTCGATCCTTGAGAAATCCAGCACGTCGCTGATGATCCCGAGCAAGGTGTCGGCGGAAAGACGGATGCGATCCAGCCGTTCACGCTGCGCCGCTTCCAGTTGCGAGCGGTACAACAGCTCCAGATGACCAAGAATGCCGTTGAGCGGCGTGCGGATCTCGTGGCTCATGGTGGCCACGAACGTGCTCTTGGCATGACTGGCCGCTTCCGCCGCTCGCTTCGCCTGCTCCGAATCGTGACGCGCCTGCCTCAAACGTTCTTCCAACTCGGCCCGCGCCGTCACATCGCGGAGTGCGCATAGCCATACCTGCCGATCGCGATGGCTGATAGGTGCGGCGGCCACGAGCAAATGGAGACGATCGCCATCCGGTCGATGCAGATCCAACTGGAAGTCGATGGCTTCGGGCGCGCCGTAGGCGCTGTCCCGATGCCGCGTGTGCTCGGCAAGTTGTGCGTACAGCGACGTGGAATCACCGACCTGTCCGGCAAGACGACGCATGACGTCATTCTGCAGAACGGGTTGTGCTTGCACGTGGTCGAGCAGGCACAACCCGACCGGCGAGGTCTCGATAATGACCCGGCTGAGTTCTTCGCTCTCGTACACGCGCGATGCGTCGGCCAGCGCGGGCGCCAGCACTCGCCGATCCATCCGCAACAGCAGCGTCCACAAACCCGCCAGAATCAGTAACACGGCCGCGACAATCAGCGCCATGCGCTGCCATATGTCGCCCAGCATCTGTCGCCACGTATAGGTATGGACAATGGCCCAGTCGATACCTTCGAGCTGATCCGCGATCAGATAGGTACCGCCATGGCGACGAAACACCTCGCCGGATGGCCAGGACGACCAAAGCCCGGCCGAACGCAGAAGCGCCTGAGTCTTTGCAGGCGTCGTTTCCCCTTGGCCGCTATCGACCACAATGTCGCCCGCGCGAGTGACGATGGTGAAAGCAGCAGGCGACGTCGAAGGCAAACTTTCCTTGACCCTATCCGCTGACTCAAAGGCCACTCGCCTGAGATAGATTTTCCCGTCCACGGCAAGCGTCATGGCGCACGCCAGCGATGGTTCGCCGGTCACCGGGTTACGTGCAAAGTAGAACGACACCTTGCCACCTCGCGCGAGTACGGCACCGTTCGAGCCCGCCATCGCCGCCTGCCACTGAGCGTCAGGGATGGTCAGGCGTGCGAACGCCTCCTCACGGGTGGAGACCTTCAGCGCGCTGAGCAACTGCGCCTCATCACGCACCCCAGTGATAGCAAACAGCGAGCCACCGGGCTCATAGGCGTACATGGTGAGCGGCTTGGTGGACTCCATCGCAGCGATGGTCGACGAGAGCACGGACGAGTATTCATAGATCAAGCCCATATAGGCGGCCAGGCGCGCTGCTGGCAGCGAGGCGGAACCGCGCCCAAGCACCAGAAAGGGCACCGCCGAATCGTTGGCTCGCAACGTCAACCGCTCGCCCTGAGCGGCGAATTGCTTCGCCAGCGGCTCGCCGTTCTGGAGTAGCAGCGGCTGGCGTGTCACCCACGAGGCGTTGTTGAAATACAGGCTGGCGGTGTAGCCGTGGTTCTTCCGGACGAGGAAGGTGTCGATCGCCTCCCGGCCATCCTGAAAGAGCTGTCGCTGGCTGGTGTGGTAATCATCGATACCGAGCAGGCAGCTGCCGATGGCTGCCAGCAAGATCACCAGCGTCAACAGTCCACCACCGCCATAAAGCAACTGCCGTTGGTGGCTGCGCAGCGACGCCAACTCACGATGACCACCCTGCGCAGGCAGGGAGTTCGACAATGGCCGCTGGTTTTCGGTCTGGCTCATCGATAACCCGGAGATTCGCTGCAGGACGAGGGAGGTTGAGCCTGAATTCGGAGCAATCTATCCGATTTTCTGACGATCTGTTAGCAGGCTGTTGAGAAACAGCCTGCTACTGCAGGCCAGGGATGGCCTGCCGTGAATCAAGCACTTCAAGTGCTTGATTCATCGGAGCCGAGTCCGGACATGCGCCGGACTCGGCGAGTTGGGAAAGGGCAGGAAAGCCCTTTCCCAACATCCTATTGGAACCGAACGGTATCCCTGCCAGAAGCCCTACCCGGCATGCCGCGACAACGACGCTCCGAGCTGGTCGAGCGACAAGGGCTTAAGCAGCAATTCGGTGACGCCGGCCCGTTCGCAACGCAGCCGCTCTTCCTGTTCCGTGCTCGCGGTAAAGGCCAGGATCGGCAGCGTCGCGCCGCGATGGCGCAGGGACCGGGTCAGGTCGTAGCCATTCATCACCGGCATGTTCACGTCGGTCAGCACGATGTCGTACCTCCCTGCCCCCCAGCGCGCCAAGGCGGCGGCGCCATGCTCGGCAGTCTCTACGGCATAGCCCAACAGCTCCAACTGCTGCTGCGCCAATGCCCGATTCGCTGGATTGTCGTCGACGAGAAGGATGCGGCTGCGCCCATGGTGGTTGTTCGGCTCCAGCACGGACACCTGATCCACTCCCCCAGCCGCGTAGCTTGGTTGCAGCGCCCGCAGCAGCGCGTCGCTGGAATAGCAGGACACGGTGGCCCCACCCTCGTGCCATTCGGGCAACAGTGGGCCGTCACTCTGGGCCCGTACGACGCGTCGCGCGTCCAGAGCCGCCTCCTCGTCATCGGTCCAGGCGCCCCACGGCATGTCGAAAATCACCAGGGCCGATGCCGAGGCAATGGCGTCTTGGTTCAGCTCCTCGGGATGCGCCGCCGCGTCAACCAAGGCACCCCATGCCGCGAGTCGATCACCAATCTCATCGCGCCATTCGGGCACACTCGACAGCAACGCCACTCGCATACCCTCCAACGGACGTTCGTGCGTCTGCGTATTGTCGTCAACCTGCAAGGGCAGTTCGACAACGAATGCGCTGCCCACCCCCGGCGTACTGAGCACCGAAATGGATCCGCCCAGCAACTCGCTCAACTGCCGGCATAACGCCAACCCAAGCCCCGTGCCGCCGAAGCGGCGGCCGATGCTGGCGTCGGCTTGCGCGAACGGTTCGAACAACTTCGCTTGCTGCGCTTCAGACATGCCGATGCCGGAATCGACCACCTCGAAGCGCACGCATGTGTGCGAGCCCTCCATCGCAGATACCGGCGACACCCGTACCACCACCTTGCCCGACGCCGTAAATTTGATCGCGTTACTGACCAAGTTGCGCAACACCTGCTCGATACGCGCCGAGCCACCGCGATACCTGCAGTCCAAAGTGGGGTCGATGCGGAAGGACAACCGAATGCCCTTGGCCAGCGCGGCAGGCGCATACAGCAGCGCGACTCGCTCCACCATGGCACGCAGATCAAAGGGCAACACCTCAATATCCAGCTGCCCCGCTTCAATCTTGGACACATCGAGCACATCGCCGATCACCACCAGTAACGCATCGGCCGATTGGCGAATGCGGGTCAGGCGATCGTGCTGATGGGTGCTCATCGGCGTTCTTGCAAACAGCTCCAGATGGCCAAGCATGCCGTTGAGCGGCGTGCGAATCTCGTGACTCATGGTCGCCACGAACACCGACTTGGCACGACTGGCCGACTCCGCCACCTGGCGCGCTTGGCGCAGGGATGCTTCCATGTCAATGCGCGAAGTGAGATCGCGCAGCGCGCATAGCAACACCGGGCGCTCCTGATACATCGTAGGCGCTGCCGCTACCAGCAGATGTCGCTGCGCGCCCGAGCCCCCAAGCGTCAGCTTGAACTCACGCCCTTCCGGCCGTCCCCTGGGTAATTGCGAGGGCGATTGCGCGGGCGATTGCGTAGCCGCCGCATAGCCTTCCACCAGCTGGCGATACAGCGTTCGGTGCGTGTGGTGGACTTCCGTTGCGTACTCCCGCGCCAGGTCGTTCTGAAGAATGAGCGCACCGTCATCCGCAGCGATCAAGCACAAACCCACCGGCGATGTTTCGATGATCGCCCTGCTCAATGCTTCGCTCTCGTACACCCTCGATGCCCGCGCCAGCGCGGGCTTGAAGGTCGAGCGGTCAAGCCAGATCAGCAGAAGCCAAACGCCGAGCAACACCAAACCGGCGAGCGCAGCATCGATCGCTACGGACGCCCCCCGTTCTCGCACGAAATCACGCCAACTGTACGCATACACCAACGACCAGTCCGTGCCCTTGACGCGATCGGCAATGAAGAACTGCCCGCCATATCGGTGCGCCGTGACGCCACTGCGCCATGCGGACCATCCATCTGCCAGGCGAAAGTTCTTCACTATCGTCGCGGTCGCCTGCACAGGCCCGGTGCCGAATACGATGTCTCCTTCGTGAGTGACCAGGGTGAAGTCGCCTTGCGTCACTTCACGCAGCCTATCCACGAACCGCTGCGCCGGCTCGAACATCACCAGTGCGCCAATCCGTTCGTTGCCATCCATCACCGCGAAGGCACCGGTGATGGCCGGCTCACCGGTCACCGGATGCTTGCCCAGAGACATCCGCACCCAGGGCAACTTCGTGCCGTGAGGCGACCACACCGGATGGCCCTGCTCCGCGAGCCGGGCAAACATCGAAGCACGATCAGCCCGCCCGGTGGCTGCACGCCACCCATCCTCGTCAAGGCCGTTGCCGAAAGCGAAGAACGACCCACTGGGATCAAAAAAATAGCCGATGGTCGAGTCTGGCCGACTCTGTTCTGTGATCGGGGTCTGCACGATCGTCGACAGCTCAGTGACCAAGCCAAGGTAGCGATCCAGTGTCGTCCGCGGCAGGGTTGAAGCCCCCTTTCCCAAAACCAACCAAGGCAGGGCCCCCGGGCCAGCACTCACGATCGCCTGCTCACCGTGATCGAGGAAGTCACGCAGGTACGTGCGCCCCTCTGCTGTGAGCGTCGCCCCGCGATGACGCCAGGCATACTGAAGCGTGTTGCGCGTGCGCGCATAGCCCGCGTCGCGTTGAATAAATTGCGACTCGACCGCCAACCTCGCCGTGTTGAACTCATCCAGCTGACCGGTCTGATAGTCCGTCATGCGCTGCGCCAGTACCGCGCCTAACATAAGCACGACCACGAGGCTCAACACCAAGCCGCCGCCATACAGCAGCTGTCGTTGATAACGCCGAAGAGCCGCCAGGTCGCCATCACCCGATACGTGGGTGCGACGCCGGCCAAAGGCGACCATCAGCTTGTCGAGTCGATAGGACATAGGAAACGGTGAGTGACCCTGTGGCGCACTTCGCGCCAAGTCATGCCTCTCTGGGGTGGATATCAGCGGTGTCCGCGCACCGCTCCTCCAGCCGTCCTGGCCTGACTACATCCGTTCAAAGCGGTTATGGGCACACATACGCCTGCGGCTTCGCGTCCATGGCGTGATGAGACAAGGCTAGGGATTAGCCTAATCTGTAGATATCTGACAGGTCCTAAATCGACGGGCTGACGGTAAGCCATTCACACGCTTAGCCGTGCTTCTGGATTATCTATCGCCGATTTGGCCATAAAAAAAAACCCGAATGCGTCGCATCCGGGCCGAAACTTCAACTTCAGGGCACCTCGAATAATCTCTCTTCGCTCGTCATTCCGGCGAAAGCCGGATGCGCTTTACAACAGCGAAGCTGGTTATCCAGTGCCTTGCTCTTCAAGAACGTAAAGTCGCCGGGATGGCGAACTTGATAACGAATTATTTGACATTCCCGATAGCGATCGGTCGTGGTGATGACACATTGTGTGTCGTTATGGAGTCAACCTCGCCGCATGCGTTACCAGCTCGCCATAGTCGCCAATGCTGGTGAAATGCACCTCCAACTTGGCGTCGGCGGTTAGATTCACCTCCTTGAGCGAGAAACGCTGCGTCGCATGGGGGGCGATCATGTTGACATCTTCGCTCTTGATGTCCCTTCCCTCGACGGCCAAAGCCACGCTCTCGAACGAAACGTGATAGGCACTGGGGTTCTCCGCTTGCAGGGCACGCCCCGCGCCATCGGTCACCAGAGTCCAGCGCAATTGGCTCGGCGCATCCGCGGCACTGCCCTTCAGATCTTCAGGCCGGTAGAACAGCTTGATACGCGTGCGGAAGGCCAGTTGCAGCGTGTTGCTTTCCTCACCCTTGGCCACCTTGGGCTTGGGTGGCACTTCCAACACATTCAGCCAGAACACCGATTCTCTATCCGCCGGCAACGGCCGATCTTTGAGGTAGACCACCCGCAGCGCCTGCCCTTTACCCGGATCCATGCGGAACACCGGCGGTGTCAGCAGGAACGGCACATTGAGCTGGTCGGGCGTGCTCTTTTCATTGCCATCATCTATCCAGGCTTGAACGAGGAGTGGCGATTGCTTGTCCTCATTGATCAGCTTGACGGTGACTTCGCGCTGCTGCGCCGGATAGATGACTCGCGTATTGTCGATCACCACGCCCGCCCGGGCTGGCGCTGCTGACAGGCAGGCCAGACACCACGCAGCCAGCACGCATACATAGCGAAAGTAGTGGCTCTTCATCATCCCGTACCTATCGTTAGTCGACATCTCGAAGACCGTCTTTTGCTTGTCGTTCCGGGGAAGGCCGAAATGACGAGCCATAGGGCACCACGAATAACCTCTCTTCGCTCGTCATTCGGGGTTTCGCCGGGATGACGAACTTGGCGCGGAGTTTTTCGAGGTGTCCTATAACAGAGCTTCGACATTAATCCGATTGCAATTTGGCCGCGTAGGTTTGCTCACCGCCATAGTCGTCAACGGCCGAAAAATGCACTTCGGCCGTGGCATCAGGCGTGTGGGTCAAGCCCTTGAGCACGTACCGCCCGGTGCTGCCCGGGCTGAGCATGGGGGGCGCGTCGCTTTGAATGTCTTTGCCGCCCACCCGCAGCGCGACCTTGGCAAACGAAATGTGATAAGCACTGGGATTATGGACCTCCAGCGCCGGTTCGGCGCCGCTGGACACGAGCTTCCATGTCAACTGCGCCGGCGCACCGTCGGGTCGCCCCACCAACCCTTCGGAACGAAAGAACAATTTGATCCGGGTGCGGAAGGCAAATTGCAGAATGTTTCCATCTGCCGCGTCGGCCGGCTTGGGGGGTACCGCCAATACGTTGAGCCAGAACACCGATTCCTTGTCCTTGGGCAACGACCTCGCCTTGTCGCTTCCTGGGATATACATGATGCGCAACGCCTGACTCCTGCCTGCATCCAGGCGAAACATCGGCGGCGTCAGAGTAAACGGCACATCGATATGATCAGGGGGTTCATGCACGTCGCCGCTGTCGATCCAGGCGCGCACTAAACGCGGGTCGGTTTTCTCATCATTGGTAAGCTGGACTGTGACCTCACGCTCCTTGGCGGAATAAATCACACGCGTGCCGTTGATGACGATATCGGCCCGCGCCGGCACGATCAGCAAGCCGGCCAGACAGACCGCAGCAAATACACGGAACAGAGGGGCGAAAAGCACTCGGATCATGTCGTCTCCAAACATAAGATGGGAACATCCATGGCGAAAGAACCCACTAGTTGTACGACAGCATGACGGTTACCACGCTATTGGCCGCACCAGGGGTGACGGCGTCCAATGTTTGCACATAACGTGCGCGCATGGGGTATGTGCTACCTACACCGACCGGGGTCCAGTTCAATAAATCGGTAGTGCTGTTGGGCACCACCGTGGCGCTGCCATCCTGGGTCTGCAGTTGTATGCCGATGCCCCTAGCGCCACCGGTAATCGCAAATAAGCCCTTGTTCGTAGTGTCGGCGTTGCCGTCAAAACCCATATGCAGGGTCACGATATCGGCACTGCATCCCTGCGAGGTGATTGGGAAATTGACCCAGCCCGAGGATGGCGAGGAACCCACGTCGGTAAATTCGCTGGCATCATGCGCGCCCAGGTCCACCGGATTCGTCGAGATGGCACAGGCGCCGCCGCCGATGACGCCGGTGACGCCGATAGCGGCGCTCCCGGCCTGAGCCAGTACAGCGCCGGGTGTCGAGACGATCAAGCCCGCCAATAAAGCGATAGCCCGGCGACGATGCACTAAACAGGACTCATGAAATAGGCGCATGCTCTTCATGTTCGGGCCCATCAGATATAGGTGATCAAAACGGTTATGGTTGCGTTAGCCGGGCCGGTAGTGATTTTGTCAGCGGTTTGTACATAGCGAGCAGAAAAACCATAGCCTCCGCCAGACGCGGCCGGTGTAAACGTGACGGGATACGTTGTGCTGTTGGGTATGGCTTGCCCGCCGCCGGGGCCGCCATTCGTATTGTTCTTTTGCAATTGTATACCGACACCTGCCGCGCCGCCGGTGACCGCAAATAAGTCTGCGTTGCCAGGTGCCGGTGTGCCAGTAAACGTCATCGACACCAGGGAGGCATCGCAGCCAGATGAAATCAAAGATTGATTCGGCGCCCAAGCCGAAAAACTGCCTATATGCGTAAATACCGATTTATCTACGGTACCTATAGGAATCGTGATATTCGACGTACTTAGCGAGCAGGTTGCTCCGGTAATCGTGCCGGTGACATTAATCGTTGCGTTGCCGCTGCTCTGTGCGAAGGCAGCACTAGATGCCAAGGCCATGCCGGCCGCCAACAAAGCGGCAACCCATCGACGCTGGCCTGAACAGATGTTGGCAAATACGTATGTGTTTTTCATGTCGGGCATCTCATCAGGTATACGTGATCAACACAGCGATCGTCGCATTGGCCGGCCCTGTGCGAATGGCGTCGTCAGTTTGCACATAGCGCGCAGCGAACTTGTAGAGCCCACCTGCTGCCGCCGGTGCAAACGTCATCGGGGTACTGCTATTGGGTATGGCTTGTTGCCCACCGCCAAACTGATCCAACTGGATGCCGACACCGGCAGCACCCCCGACAACCGCAAATAATTTGGGATTGCTGGCATTGGCCTGCGCAGTGAAAATCATCGATACCAGGGAAGCATCGCAACCACCGGAAATCAGATCGCCATTCACCCACGCCGAAACACTGCCTACACCTGTAAAGACCGATTTGTTCACAGTCCCCAAAGGAATGGTGATATTGGAGGTCGATAGAGAACACGTTGCCCCGGTAATTGTTCCGGTGACTTTAATCGTTGCGTTGCCGCTGCTCTGTGCGAAGGCAGCACTAGATGCCAAGGCCATGCCGGCCGCCAACAAAGCGGCAACCCATCGACGCTGGCCTGAACAGATGTTGGCAAATACGTATGTGTTTTTCATGCCGGGCATCTCAGGTATAAGTAATCAACACAGTGATCGTCGCATTGGCCGGCCCTGTGCGAATGGCGTCGTCAGTTTGCACATAGCGCGCACCGAACGAGTAGAGCCCACCTGCAGCCGCCGGTGCAAACGTCACCGGGGTACTGCTATTGGGTATGGCTTGTTGCGCCCCGCCGGCCTGGTCCAACTGGATGCCGATACCGGCAGCACCCCCGATAACCGCAAATAATTTGGGATTGCTGGCATTGGCTGGGCCGGTGAAGGTCATCGATACCAGGGAAGCATTGCAACCACCGGAAACCAGACTACCCCCCACCCAAGCCGAAACACTGCCTACACCTGTAAAGGCCGATTTATTCACCCCCCCCAAAGGAATGGTGATATTGGAGGTCGATAGAGAACACGTCGCCCCGTTAATCGTTCCGACGAAATATATATGTGCCGTATCCGCGGCCGAGACCGAACCGGTAGCGATCAAACCTGCCAGCAGGGTGCAATGAAATAGGGGTCTCATCTTCATCCCTTATTGATAGTTGACGGTGACCGTGGCGGTCGCGCTGACCGAGCCGGTGGTGACGACGGGAGCTGTTTGGATATAGCGGGCGGAGAACCTGTAGTTTCCGCCCGCGCCCTGAGGCGCGAAATTGATCGCCCCGCCATTGGGTATGGCTTGCGCGCCGCTGGCTTGCCATAGCTGCATGGCAACCCCTTTCGCGGTACCGGCATTGGCAAACGCACTGGCGTAGGGCGCTGGCGCGGCCGTACCTGCGAACGTCATGGACACCGTGCTGGCATTGCAGCCGCCGGATACCAGGGACTGGTCGGCGACCCATGGATACGTGCTGCCAGCACCGCCGGTAAAGGTCGACGTTGCCAAAGTGCCCATGTTGAAGGTGGCACTGGAGGTGGAGAGGGAGCAGGTGGGGGTAGGCTTTACAATTGTGCCGCCGGTAATGTTGAGCCACATCATAGTTGTGCCTTGAGACATAACTCTGGATGCCATCCCGGTTGTAATGTTTCCACCCGAAGTAATATTTCCTGTTTTGAATAGCCTCACACGGAAAGTGGCGTTGTCATATACCCATCCTCTGGTACCCGGCCCCTGGAGCTCACTTGTTCCAGCATAACTAATCCCAGTAATTCGTATTCCCACCCCCGGTATATTTGTATTGTATACACCATCAATGCCGGATAACGTCGTGAATAAATCAGCAGTAGTATCAACCAATACATAAATACCGGGAGTGGTACAGTAAGGTGCTGATGAAAATCCTGGGGACGAGCGGTACGTTGTTTCTCCAAGCACGGAGCCAATCGGGGCTGACGCAGGCACCGTGATCGTGCCAAAATTGATGGTCTGATGCACCGTTTGTACGGGAAAAGGACCCCTGCACAAAGTTTGTGCTGATGCTGCTCGCGGGAAACACATGAATCCCAGCAAGCACCAAGCCAGCAGTGCGATAGATTTTAGCTTTAAGATGTTCATCCAGCGGCCCTCACTGACAAACCAGAGATTTGATGGTCGATGCGTGCAAGCGCAAAGCCATTCGCATGCATGGACGGTGTACCGTAAACACCCGGATAACGCTGTATCGGGGTGATCGTGGCAACGGGTTTACCTACAGGGCGGTCTTGTGCCTCGGACTTATGGACGGTCGCTGCATCTTCGATCTGGCAGGCGGCATGGATCGTTTGCAGATCGGCCTGACGCCCCTTGCTAACGGGTGGCAACTGCACGTTGATCCGGCACGCCTCTGTCGCGTCCCCGCCCCACTTCACCGTCAAAATGCCAGAAGCTGGCATGTCGCGAATAAACAGCCGACTGCCTTGACCGGCGACGCCGACGCTATTGCCTTGCGCATCGAACACGTCGGCACCGAACGGCACCGGATGTCCATCGGGCAAGGTGGTTTCAATCATCAGCGCACGGCCGCTGGTGGTTTCATAGTTCAACCGCACCACCGAACCTGCGCGCGGTGCGACGTTGGCGGTGGTGGTTTTCAGCTCCACGCCGGCATCGGTGCCCTTGGGGTCGAGCGTGACGGTGTTGAGCTGATACGGCATCAGGTTCGGCACCACGGCGTAGCCGCGTGAATCCACCGCTGCGCCTTGTCCGTTGGACACCGATGCACCGGTGGCGTTGGGCGCATGCACCAGGCCAATGGTTTCGCCCGTGGGCGGCGCGAACGTGATGCCGCCGCTATGCACCACCACGCTGCCCGACGCACCGGCATTGACCTGCTGATAGCCGCCACCCTGGCTGTAGCCCGCGGCGATCTGCGCGAGCGGGCTGCTGTATTGAGCGTTGACACCGCCGGTGGTGCCGCTGCCGTCGGTCTGACCGACGGTGGCACCGTAATTGAATCGATTGTCTGCACCGGCGGAGCCGCTCACCGTGGCCTGGCTGCTGCTGCCGCTGTCCTTGGCGCGATTGAGCATGGCCGTCAGCTGGGGGGCCTGTGCACTGCGGCCGAGCGGCACGCTGACGGTAAACAGAAAAAGGGTGTCGCGACGTCCGGGGGTTTGAAGATTGAATGCACTCGGCGCACCGGGAATCTCGTCGATCGGCGCAACACCTGGCACGCCAATCTGACTGGCACTGATCAGCTGCCGTTGAGCGGTAAAACTGTAGTTGAGCGATTTCCAGCGATTGCTGTAGCCGGCCGAAAAGTTGGTCTGACGCCCGCTACTGTTCCAGTAATCGGTTACCGAGCCCTGGAGAAACAGCTGGCCATAGCGGCTGCCAAGCGCCTGATTGATATTGACGTCCATTCGGCTTCGCTGGCGCGGTATGTAGCTGGCGCCCCAACCGCGTGCGGCCGCGTCGCGCATGGCGACGGCGTCATTGAGGCCGATATAGCCACTGGTCGAATAGCGGTACGCGGCCACCGCGAAATTGGTGCCGGTATCGATGATGTTTTTGTTGTAGCCCAGGCGCAGGCTGGTGCCGCGCGTGGCACTTTGGCCCGGCGCCTGGTTACTCGCGTAAGTGATGTCGGCGGAAAAGGCGCCAACCTTGGTGCTGAGCGCTGCACCCGCCAGCACAGCGCCGTAGCTGTTGGCGAAGGTAGCACCGCCATACGCGGTGACACTGTTGGTGATACCGCGCTGATAGGTGCCTTGCACCATCGTGGGCGTATTGAGCAGATTGAGCTGCTTGACCTTGCCGGCGGCGATGCTGAAGCGGCTTTGCCCGGGGCGAAGCAATTGTGCGACGGCGGAAAAGGGCACCGTAAAGCGCTGAACGCGACCATCGGCTTCGATCACTTCCACATCGAGATCACCGCCGTAACCGGTAGGGTAGAGATCGTCGATGGCGAACGGACCGGGTGCTACGTTGGCGTCGTAGATGATATAGCCGTGCTGCCGGATCACCAGGTGCGCATTGGTTTCGGCGATGCCACGCACGATGGGCGCATAGCCACGCATGGACTGGGGCAGCATGCGATCGTCGGTGTACAGGCGCGCACCACGAAGACGCACGCTGTCAAACATATCGCCGGGCGTGAAGGTGTCGCCCACCACGACCTGGGCCTGCAGCGAGGGAATATCGTGCTGCAGATACGTTGCGGTGTTCTG
The DNA here is from genome assembly GCF_026283965.1 of Dyella subtropica. Lineage (GTDB taxonomy): Bacteria > Pseudomonadota > Gammaproteobacteria > Xanthomonadales > Rhodanobacteraceae > Dyella_D > Dyella_D subtropica. The sequence goes on along the minus strand of NZ_JAPDPD010000018.1, from coordinate 88,300 downwards.
GTAGCGCTTGCCGGTGCGACTGGACCAGCTCAAGGAGCCCAAGGTATACGCTTGCCAGGAGCCCAGTTTGAGCGATGCGTTGAGGCCGACATAACCGCTGGTCTGGTTCTGGCCGCCATAATTCGAGCGATACAGATTGGTGTTGTAGCCGAGCACCGCCGCATTGATGCCCGCATCCCATTGCGAGGGATCGACATAGCCGCGCGCTGCTTGATTGGTGTAGATCTGCGGTACGGACAGCGACAGCTCCTGCGTACCGATGTCGAAGTCGGCCGTGGCGCCCGGGATGTAGTCCCCGATGGCGCCGCAGAACTGGCCCTCGGGTATTTTCTTGAGCGAAGGATCCTCGGTCTGCGTGAGGACTTTTTTCAGATCCACGCCGAGGCTGATTAGCGTGGCCGCGTCGAAACAGGGCTGTGCGTTGTCCTTGCCCGGCACGGCCACAAACACGAAGTCGTTGCGCGCCTTCCACACCTTGTTGAAGTACACGTCGCCGCGATAGGTGCCCGGCAAGACGACGTTGCCTTTCTCGAAGCGGGATAGATCGACCTTGGGTGCCATGCCGGCCGGAAAAAAGCTCGTATCGAAGCTAATGCCGCCCGGCGAAGCAGGTTCCACAGCAGGGCCGGCTGCCGGGTCGGCCGCATAGGCCGGCGTTGCCAGCGCGCTCAGGATCAGCGCAGGCATCAGAGCACGACGCAACGGCGTCACCGATGGGCCCACAGATAATCCATTAGCGTTGGCCAACATACGGAACCTCTCCTGCAATGACACGGATCAACCGTGATGACGGGCCGCGCCGTGCGCGACCTTCACAAAACTTTTTGGTATCGGTGGGAGCCACGGGCGCTTACGGCGCCAGTGGCTGCACGATCGTGTTGACGGCGCCGAAGTCCGTGATGACGTCGAATTGCGCTTTCACGTCGCCACTCGGCCGGCTGGCGAGGTGCGTGATGGGGAAGGTGGTGGTGCCACCGGGAGCCACCATGCCGCCGCCCTTCTCCATCACGCTTCGTTCGCCGATCTTCAGGCCGACATGCGCGAAGTTGACGTAGTACGGGGTCGGGTTGGCGACATGCAGGGCCACACCCTTACCGCCTTCGCCGTTGACCAATGTCCAGGTCAGTTTCTCCGGCGCGGCGTTGACTTCACCCGGCAAGCCAGCGGGACGGAAGAACAGCTTGATGCGCGTACGGAAGGCGAACTGCAGCAGGTTACGGCCATCATCGGCCGACTTCGGCGGCACTTCGAGCACGTTGACCCAGAACAGCGATTCCTTATCCGTCGGCAAGGGTTCCTTGGTGTACATCACGCGCACAGCCTGGCCCTTGCCTGGCTCCATGCGAAAAATGGGGGGCGACACCGAGAACGGCACCTTGGCAGTGTCGGGCATCGACTTCTCATCACCGGCATCCAGCCAGAACTGTACGAGCGCGGGCATGCTGCCTTGATTAGTGAGCTTGACCGTGACCTCTTTGCCCTCGGCGGGATACACCACGCGCGTGCCGCCGACGACCACCGTGGCTTCGGACTGGCTGGCAAAGATGCCCGTGCAGAGGAACAAGCCCGCCATGGCATAGCGCAATACGTTCGTCATACATCACCTGCTTTTGGGGGAAGGACATCGACGGCCGCCTAGACGGCCGTCGATGCGGGTCACGCAAGCGTGCTGATCGATCAGTTGTAGGTGACCGCGTACACGACGTTGGTGCTGACCAGACCCGGGGTCGCTGCGCCATTGACGGCCAGGTACTGCACGGAGAACGGGATCGTCGCCGTGTTGTTGGCGATCGTCGCCGTCGCGGCGTAGGTGCCAGCAGCCAGATTGATCGGCGTGCCGGCGGCGCCGCCGTCCAGCAGCTGGACCTGGGTGTTGGTGGCTTCGCCAGTCAGGGCGTTCTTCAGGGCGCCGGTGGCTGCATCGACATGGATGCTGGACGGCAGGAACGACATCGAAGCCACCTTGCCGTCGGTGCAGGTGCCCTGACCCGGGCCACCGATGATCACGCTGAAGGCCTTCTTGTTGGCCGTATCGCCAGCGGCTGCCAGCTGGTTGGCATTCACCTCGTCGAGAGCCACACTGAAATTACCGGTACCACCGTCCGAGCCCGCACCGCCCGAAACCGTACAGGTTGCGTCGGTCACCGAGCCGGTGAAGGTGATGGTGCCGCCGGAGGCGGCCTGGGCCGAACCAACCACGGCGATGCCCATGGCGAGTGCGATCGCGGAGGCAAGCTTGATCTGCTTCATAGGAAGGAATCCTTATTGGGTTTGTTGAACAGTTAGGTTCGCAGGGGACGCGAACCGCCTTCGTCGCCCGTCATGCAACTGGCAACAAAGAGGGTGGAACAAACGCCAAAGAAACCACGTTTGATCCGAATATCGGCCGCAAGGGAACGCTCAGAAGGGTTTCGCCTTCTGATGTCGTCTCACCTTATGGAGTTGGTTCTGTTACTGCGAAGCAGGCGCCGATGCGCCTGTGTTATTCGCGGATTTCGTGCCGCTACGTCTTGCTGAATAGACTAAAAAGCGTAACGAACGCATAACATCAGACACGGCTTAAATTGCGTTTGCGATGTCATCAATCGACGAAACTTTTTCCCGGGTGCGGACGATTCTGCGTTGCTCACACCCTGGACACGTCGATCGCAGCCACTAGAAACCCAGAGCCCCGCTCCGAACGATCGAGCAAAGTACCGCGGTGCTGAGTTAGGTATTTCTGCCAGTACGTCTTCGATGACCTGTCAGATTTCTTTGATGTCGTCCGATTTACTGATGAGCGCATTTACATCAGTGGAGAGCATCGCGTGATAGATGGCGGGCTCGCCTGTGGTGGTCGTGACCACCGATGGGAATAACGGATATGCGGTGCGTATGTCTTGCAACCATGCGAGCCCGCCAGCCATGTCGGATTGCGGCATGCGGAAATCGATGACGATCCAATCTCAGGGCTCCGTTTGCGGGAGATGCTGCCATCCATGTCACTTGCCTCACCGGCCACCATGACAACGCGGCCCTGTGTAATGACATCGGCCATGCCTATGAGGGCGACTGGAGGGTCGCTTGCGAGAAGGATGCGGGGAATCACGACTTCACTCCGAGCGCTGTCGTTTGCCGGCAACGAGATGGCTCGCCCCCTCCTCAGTCTTTCCCTGCACACAGGGGGAAAGAGAAGCGCTAAGCGTCTTCTCGCAAACGGAGCATGCTCTTGGCGTTTTCGGCCTTGCTGATCCGCTTCCACCGCTCGATTAACTGGCGACGTTTGCCAGGGGACACAAACAGGAACCCGTTCAATCCATCAACGAAAAGGCTCTGCTCCGCCTTGCTCAGGCTACAGAAGCCTAGCAATAGCAGTGAGACCTCTGCCTCGTTGATTTCTTCCACGTCCTTGCACCTACAGCGCGGCGTTTTTTTATGTGGGTCATGCCTAAATGACCCGTTTTTCAAAAGCCTAGGGACGAGTGGAGAAGAGGACTATGGGACAGCGCCTAATCGGCGCGCGATAGCACATCTTTGCGCGATTCGGCGACGCACATCACACTATTCGTCGGCTTCTTTCGCGCCGCTACGTGCTGACTCCGATGCCTGAACGAGGCCGTGGGCCACCGCGTATCGGAATATATCCGCATCGCGCTGCAGGCCCAGTTTCTTCATCCCGGTGACTTTCTGTGCGCTAACCGTCTTGCGGCTACGACCAATCCGCTCACTGATCTGCGACACCGAGAGACCCTCCGCAAAGAGCCGCATCACTTCCGTTTCGCGCTTGCTGAGCTGTCCACCTGCTTCAGGCGCGAGCGCACCGCTGGCTGACGCGGCCTGCAAGATGCGTTCTATGTCTGGCGAAAGAAAATCCTGCTTATCACGCGCCCGATGGATGGCCGTTTCCAGGCAGGCATAGTCGTCTGACTTGCTGACGATGACTCTGACGTCGATGGCAAGAATGCTACGCAGCACCGTTTCGCTTTCGACGCCGGTAAGCACAACCAGTCTCACCAAGGGGAACCGACGCTGTAGAAACCGCAGCAACGAGATGCCATCGCCGTAGCGCCCCTTGGGCATCGAGAAGTCGGTGATTACGACATCGCAGCTCTGGCTTCCCAGCAGTTGGACCAGCTGGGTGGAATCCGTCACCAGCCCAATAACCGTCATGCCCGCGAATCCAGCCATTAAGTGCTCCATCCCGGCCAGCATGGTCGGATGGTCGTCGGCAATCGCAACCCGAATGGTCAAATGCATGCTCCTTGGCGTTCTGTCGCCATGCGATGGTAACCGCGTTTGTCACGAGGCGGCGCCCGATGCTCACGGGCCATCATTGCGCCCGACGTGTCGATATACTACGGCCGCTCTCGCCATGCCAGTTGGCGGGGCGGCGTCTTCCTTGGACCCAACATTAGCGATCATCATGGATAGCAAACACATTCGCGTCGCCATCGCCGATGATCATCCGGTGATTCGGCTGGGCATGGAAGCTGCGCTGGATGACATCCCAACCATCCGCCGTGTGGGTTCCGCACGAAACTCGTCCGAACTGGTCGCCCTGCTGGATGAACACCCGTGCCACGTGCTGGTGACCGACTACGCCATGCCCGGCGGCAGCCACGGCGACGGCCTGAACCTGCTTTCCTTCCTTGCCGGGCGCTACCCGGAACTCGCCATCGTAGTGATCACCGCCATCGACAAGCCGGTGTTGATACGGACCTTGCTCGCCAGGGGCATTGATCACCTGCTCAGCAAAGCCGATGACATCTCGCACGTCGCCGCTGCCGTGCAGGCAGCGCATGTGGGGCGCCGGTATTTCTCACCGAGTATCGCCACCATCGTGCAATCGTTGTCGGGCGGCGCGCCCATCACCAAGTTGTCGGCACGCGAGACGGAAGTGATCTCGCTCTATGTAGCCGGCAACAGCATCACGGACATTGCCAGGCGCCTGGATCGAAGCAAGCAGACCGTGAGTACACAGAAGGTAAACGCCATGGCGAAGCTAGGCATTAGCTCCGATGCCGACTTGTTTAAATTCGCGGCTGAAGTGGGACTGGTACCACCACCCGAAATCTCCTGAACCCATATGGCAGGCGGAGGCCGCCGCGCTGTGCCTATCGCAACGTCACGACGCATGACCGGGTTCGGAGCCGTTCGGCTTGGGCGGCCTTGCATCTCTGCCGGCGCTCCCCCGGACGTGCTGGTTTCGCGATCGGGTAGTGCTGGGACGAGCTCGATATGCCAGCCCGGGTCGGCATGCTCCAGTGCGGTGACTTGCGCCTGCCTATCCACCTTGTCCAAATGGATGCCGTGGGCGACATGGAGCACAACTTTGCGCTCCATGTCGTCGATAGAGACTTCGCCAAGCTGCCGCAGCGAGAGATCGTGGATGCGTGAGGCAACATCTATGCCCGCCTGCATTTGCATCAGCGATGTAGTGCAGAACCAAACCAAGCGGAATGGCGAGTAGAAGAAAGGTCACCACGATCACGCCCTCCTGCCACGCTGTATGTCGCGGCGAATTGTCGATGCCGAAGCCGTACCAATAGGCGATCAAAGTGATCGCTCAACGCAATCGCCAGAAGATTGGTCATAGACAGGAAGAACGCGCCGCCAGCGATATGCATATCGCCCACGGCCTGCGGCGGCATTCACGCCGTAGCAATTGCCACGCTGACGATGGCCTCACCCTTGCGGGTGATCACCACATAACCACCAGCCACGCCGGAGAACACTGCCACCAGCAAGTCGAACAAGGTAGGCCGCGTTCTCGCCAGAATCTCGCAGGTCGGCTCGCGCAGCGGCGACACCCAGACAAAGCAGATCGCGATAAGCAGAGCCAGGCCGACGCCCACAACCAGCGCCAACAGGGCACGCCGCATCAGGCGGAAATCCACCACGCACAGAAAGAAGCCCAACTGCACAATCGGCCCCATCAACGGCGAGATCAGCACCGTACTGATGACCATCGCGGCCGACGACTGCAGCAGGTCGAGAATCACAATGCCGCATGACATTACTGCCATGGATGCATAGCGCGGCGTAAGGCTGCCCACCTCAGTGACGTTGAATATCACCGCACCATGATCGACACCGCCTACCATGGCTCCCCAACCCTATCGCCACCCGCGCCGCAGGAGAGCACTATCTGTTTAATCGCTGGCGGCTACGACGTGCATCGCGCGGGCTAGCAGGCTCGTCGTCTGCAACGTCAGCCAGCCCCCCCCAAGCTGCACCGGCAAGGTGCGTTATGGGCCCATGTGCACTCGCGGTTGCGGCTGCGCTGGTCGCCTGAGCAAATCGCCGACACACTCAAGGAGCGCTATCCCGAGCAATCAGCCATGCCGGGTGTCCCACGAAACGATCTACACCGCGATCTACGCGATGCCCCGGAGCGAATTGCGTCGCCAGCTCATCGGGCTACTTCGGCAGGCCCGGGGGACGCGCCAAGGCGACGAGACCCGCGACCGCTTGCCGGATCTGCCCAGCGCATTCACCTGCGCCCACCCGAGGCCAACGAGCGTTTGCTCCCGGGGCATTGGAAGGGGACCTGATCATCGGCGCCCATAGCCGCTCGGCGATCAGCACCCTGGCGCGCCACCATAGCCTGTTAACAATGCTGGTCAAGGTGGAGGACAGCACCGCGCTGGGCGTGCTGGAGGGCTTCGCCCGTACGTTCATGCCGTTGCCCGAAGCGATGCGCAAGACGCTGACCCACGATCAGGGCAAGGAGATGGCTTTGCATCACACGTTGAGCGAGCGGACCGGTTTGGCCATCTACGCACAGCCCCTGGCAGCGCGACTTCGCTAAGAACACCAACGGCCTGTTACGCCAGTATTTTCCCAAGGGCACCGATCTGTCCGTGCACAGTCAGGCGCAGCTGGACGCCGTCGCCTGGGAACTCGACACCCGGCCCTGCAAGACGCTCGGCTTGCGTTCGCCGGCCGAAGTGTTCTTCGAGCACTACATCAAGGCCCGCGATGGCTTGGTACCGGCTGATGCACTTGGAGGTTGAAACCGCCAACCGTAAAAAAACCTTCGTAAAAAATGGAGGTCGGGCGCATACAACTGTGCGCCCGATCCTATCCATCACCAGCTCATACGGAAGCCTATTTTCACGCCGTACGAACTGCTGTCGCCGTAGTGCTGCAGACTGGTCTGCGTGAGAGCTTCGCCGTATAGCCGGTAGCGGCCGCTGTTCCAGTTGAGGGAGCCGCCAAGGCCAACGCCGCCCCACAGCGGCGCGTCCTCGCTGACGAGGCCGACGCCCGACACGCCGGCCTTGGTGCCATCGAAGAAGTCGTAATAGAGGTTGGCGATGCCGTAGATGTGCAAGCGCGTCATGCTGCCGTTGTCGCTGCGCCATTCATTCTCGCGGTCCACGGCAAGACCGGCGCGAGCGAGCAGGCTGTCACCCTCCTGGCGTCGCACTGCCGCACCGTAGGGATCGACAAAGTTATCGAAGCGCACCGATGAATACACCAGCTGGCCCTGTGGAACCAACGACCAGCAATCGCTCAGCACGAATTTCTGGCCAGCTTCGAGGCCGAAGTTATGGCCCGTCCCCTTGTTGCCATCAGCTAGCAGGCGAGCCAGCGTGCGCGACGCCAGATCGGTATCGTAACGGTTCCACTGCGCCTGCGCGTCGACGTAGAAACCACCCGCGCCGTACCAGGTGAGCGTGCCGCCGATACCGTAGCCGGTGGTCTTGACCTGACCCAAGCCATAGGTGGAAGCAACGTTGGAATCGGCCTTGCTCCACTGCATGGTGCCGCCCACTACGAGCACACCGGCCTCGCTTTCGTGTACCGTGCCGTCCAGGCCAACCTGCACCTTCAGCGTGGTGGCATCGCGGTGCGTGCCAGTGGTGGAAGTTTCCGGCGTGAGGTCGGCATGGCCGCCATCCACGCGCACCCACGCAGCACTGGTGTTGTCCACGCTGGCGTCCTGCATCCGCGCCTGTCTCGTGAAGTCGCGGTTACCCACGCGCTGTTGCAGTGTGTCAAGTCCGTTGAGTTGCTGCAGCACAGCGGCGTAGGACTCGTAGAGCGGCACACTGGGCGCGTAGAGTGGCGCGGGGGAATGGGCGTCGGTTGGCGAGTTGAGTGAGGAACGCAGATACCAATCACCGTCGTTGGGTGTACTCACACCGTTCTTGTAAAGGCGATAGGCATAAGCCCCCGACACGATGGCCGGCTCGCCCTGGAACATGTAATCCCCGACCAACTCAAACGCGCCGTTCGACGCACCCCGCACGTCGACCACCTTGACACCTTTGAGGGTCGGCGCCCCCTGTTCGCCCGTCTTCAATATCTTCACGTGCGTGCTGCCGGACGTATCGCCCATCACTATCAGCCGGTCTGTCGCCGCGTTGTCGCCGCCCAATGCAGCCTCGATTTGCAGCGTGCCACCCTGGCCAATGTAGTTACCTTTGACGGTGAGCGTACCGCTGGAGTTGCCCGGTGCTACCGTGCCGGCGTTCGTCACATTGCCGACGATGGTGCCCGAACCCCCAAGCGTACCCGCAGCACTCACCATCACGGGGCTAGTGATCGATCCATTGACAGCCAGCTGACCTGCTTCGATCGTCGTAGTGCCGATGTAGGTGTGCATGCCGTTGAATACCGTCGCACCCGTTCCAGCCTGCACCACACTACCGCTGCCGGAGATGGTGCCAGCAAAGGTAACGTTGTCGGAGCGGTTGAGCACGAGCGTGCCGTTATCCACCACATTGCCCGCAATGCCGCCGCTGGCGCCGCCGTTGCCGAGCTGCAGCGCACCGGTGCCAATCGTGGTGACGCCGCCGTACGTATTGTTACCGGTGAGGATGACGGTGCCGCTGCCGTTCTGCATCAGCGCGCCGCCGCCGGAAATCGTGCTGGCGACGATGAGGGTGTCCGTACGGTCGAAGGCCAGCGTCGCGTTGTCGACAATGTCGCCCGCGATGCTGCCGGAAGCGCCGCCATTGCCGAGCTGCAACGTGCCAGCGCTGATAGAACTGCCGCCGGTATAGCCGCTGCCGCCGCCCAAAACGAGCGTGCCGTCACCCGCCTTGGTCATGCTGCCGCTCCCCGTCACTGGGCCATCGAGCGTCAGCGTGGTGCCCGCCTCCGTGAGGAACGTGGCGGTGCCGCTCAGGTTCATCGCGCGCGACGTGGTGATGTCGGTCGTGGTGTGCAGTGTGCCGCCGGTGAAGGCGACTCCACCAGCGGCCGCGCCGAGACTGGTGTCGCTGGCGATGCGCAGCTCACCAGCGTTGATCGTCGTGCCGCCGGTATATGTGTTGGCCTTTGACAGCACCAGTGCGCCCGCGCCCGCCTTGGCGAGGCCACCATTGCCGCCGACCACTCCGTTGAGCGTAAGCGTGGTGCCGCTGTCGGTAAAGAACGTACCGTTACCATTCAATGCGATGCTTCGCGCTGTCGCCATGTCCGCGCTGGTGTTGAGCACTCCCCCGGTAAAGATGATGCCGCCTGCGGCGTTGCCGAGGTTGGCGTCGCTGCCGACGCGCAGCGTGCCTGATGCTATGGTCGTTCCGCCCGTGTAGCTGTTGGTGCCGGAGAGCGTGGCGATTCCGGCGCCCATTTGGCTGACCGAGCCTGTGCCGCTGATGTTGTTGGCGAAGGTAAAGGCATCGATGCGATTGAAGGCAAGCGTGGCGCCGCTCGCCAACGTTGCGTCGCCGATAAAGCTGCCGCTGGTGCCACCGCTGCCGACCTGCAGCGTGCCTTGCTGGACATTCCATGGCGTCGAGTCGGTGCCTTTGCCGACAAGGCTCCATGTGCTGGTGCCGGTCTTCTGAAACTGCTCAAACCCCTGATAGTTACCTATGAAGCGGCCGACCTGGGAGACGTCGAACGTCGCGTCCGTGTTACCACCCAGGCGCAGCGTGTCGTTTGTGGAACCGGTGGCAGAGACGATACCGGCAATCACAGAGCCCGCGTGCAGTTCAAGCGTGAGTGGCGCAGTTACACCAAAGGCCACCGCAATGGCGTAGGGCGACCCAGTGTCCGATCGAATCACGCCGCTGTTGATCAGGGTGATCGCTGCGTTCCCAACAATTACGACACCGCCTTCCATCGCGCCCGCATTGCTGATCAGATTTGTGCCCGAGCGAACGATGAGGCCGACGCCTCGACTCGAGCCTCCGGCACCACTAATGGACGCGCCACCACGGATCTGTCCGTAATTGACCAGTGTTTGGCTCGTACCCGACGCCCCCATGTCAATACCAATGCCACCGATTCCCAGTTGGGAACTTCCTCCTTCGATGGTGCCGTAGTTCGTCATCGAACTGCCGGATTGCACAACGGCGCCGGAGCCACCGGTGACGCTTCCGGTGCTGAGGCCTCCGGTCAGCGTTCCGTTGTTGACAAACGTCGTGGAGGCCAACGTCACGGCTGCGCCAGGAAGAGCAGTCGATGCGCCGCCACCGATAATATGGCCATTGTTGATGATGGACGAAGAGAGCGTGGTGCTCTGGGTCAGAATGCCGGCTCCGCCCATATTTGCGCCGGCCATTGAACCTGCATCGACGCCATGAAACGTGCCAGCAATGGTCAGTGGCGCTCCCGTGTCGAGGAAGGAGAGCGTGCCTGTGAGCGCGTGCGTTCCCGTGTCGATGATCAGCGGATTGACCAGAGTCGGCAACGAACTCGACGGGGTGAGCAGCGCGATGTCGTTCTGGAGCAGAATCGTGGAACTGACGCCGGTCAGCGAGTTCGCCAAGTAGACGGCGTTGGTGAAACTCCCCCCGTCGACCACAGGGTAGGTATCCGCCATTGCGCTTGTGGGCAAGACACAGGCAATGGCCAGCGCCATGGTGATACAGGCGAGCAGTTCACCTTTACAGGTGTTGTGTGACTCGACTGCGCTGCCTTTCCTTTTCATATCCAATAAGTGCTTCCTCGCCATGGGCTTCGCGTCCATAACCATATGGGCTTCGCGTCCATAACCATGCAGGGCCATTCCTGGGCGCCGGCGCGGCAGCAGTCATCCATCAACAACGGGCAACGTCGCGGCGCCCACTTACTCGGGGGACGAGGAAGTTCGACCCCACGCCCCTGCCGTACATCGATCAGACCAAGATCCTCAGGGCATGACCTGAAGCGCATTCGTCTAGCACCGCCTTAACAGATCTGCTGCTAAGTCAGCTCCATCTTCTGGGGGTATTTTTCCCTGGATACGTGACCATCTTGCCATATACCCCCAATTGTTGCGGGATTGGACGGGGCGCCATGAAACCTAATGGCACAAAAAACCCGCTAAATAGCGGGTTTCTTTAGTCTTTTTGGACTCCTCTGGACGTCCTTAGACTTCTTATTGGTGCCCAAGGGGGGACTCGAACCCCCACGACTTGCGTCGCTACCACCTCAAGGTAGTGCGTCTACCAATTCCGCCACCTGGGCAGGTGTCTTACTTAGTTTTTCTTGGCGGGTTCCGTTGCTGCTGGAACTTCGCTGCTGCTCTTAGCGCTGGCGTCCTTGGCTGCAGCCGGGGCCGTAGCGGCTGGCACTTCGCCAGCAGGCGCTGCGGGCTTGGTGGCCTGCGGAACTTCCGCATTGGCCTGGGCCGGTGCAGCGGGCTGCGCATTTTGCGTGGCGGCCGGCGGATTGGCAAGACCGGACATCACGCCGAGATCGTTGCCAGTATTTTGCGGCGCGCCATGACGGCTCAGGTAGATACCCATGCCGAGGCTGAGCAGGAAGAACAGCCCAGCCAGCACGCCGGTGGCGCGCGTCATGAAGCTGGAGGAACCGCGCGCACCGAACACGGTGGCAGAGGCACCGCCGCCGAAGCCGGAGCCCGCATCGGCGCCTGCACCGCGCTGCATCAGGATCAGCACGATCATCGCTGCGGCGATCAGGATGTAAAAGACGCTGAAGATGACGAACATGGGTCGTTAGGAGTCCGTGCGCTTAGTGCGCTGCGGCGCAGATAGCGAGGAAGTCATTGGATGCCAGGCAGGCACCGCCGATGAGTCCCCCGTCCACGTCCGGTTGCGCGAACAGTTCTGCGGCATTTGCCGCTTTGACACTGCCGCCATAAAGCAGCCGAGTCAGACGGGCAATCATAACATCTTCTTTTGCGAGTTGGCTACGAATGAACCCGTGCACGGCCTGGGCCTGCTCGGGGGTGGCCGTACGGCCGGTACCAATGGCCCAAACCGGTTCATAGGCAATCACGGCGGTATCGAAACTGCCGATGCCATTGAGCGCGATCACGGCCTGCAGCTGGCGGGCTATGACGGCTTCGGTCTCGCCGGCTTCGCGCTGAGTCAAGGTTTCACCGACGCACAGAATAGGGGTGAGGCCACCCGCGCGAGCAGCGGCGAATTTGCGGGCGACCAGCTCGTCGCTCTCGCTGTGATATTGGCGGCGCTCGGAGTGGCCCACCAGCACCCACTGCGCACCGCTGTCGGCCAGCATGGCCGCGGAAACTTCACCGGTATAGGCACCCTGCCCTTGGTGCTCGCTCACGTCCTGCGCACCGAAACCCAGGCCGGAGCCTGCGTGACTGTCAGCCAGTGCAGTGATGTAAGGGAACGGGGGAAACACAGCCACATCCACATCGGTCGGCTTGCCGGCGACGATCTCGCCCACCAGCGCTTCTGCCATCGAACGGCTGCCGTGCATTTTCCAGTTACCGGCAACGAGCTTCTTGCGCATGGCCTGCGTCCCTTGTTTCAAAACGCGAAAGCTTAGCGAGCGCTCCATGACACGGCAATGCCGAGCCGGCTGGCGGAAGTGGGTGCCAACCGGCAAGATCGCCGGACTTTATGGCCCAACCCGAGGCAGCTATGTCGCAGTCCCGCCCACTCAGCCTGATCACGGGCGCCTCTGCCGGCATCGGCGCCGCCTTCGCGCGCGAGCTTGCCGCGCGAGGACACGACCTTGTGCTTACGGCACGCCGCGCCGATCGACTTGAAGCCTTGGCCGAGGAACTGAGACAGAAGCACCGTAACCAAGTCACCGTGCTGCCCTGCGATCTCGCCGATCCCGCCGCGCCGCAGCAGCTATGCGATGCGCTCGCTCAACGCGGACTGGCCGTGGACTGGCTGATCAACAACGCCGGTTACGGCGTGCCGGGCACGTTCGAAGCCAATGCATGGAAGACGCACGCGGATTTCATCCAGGTGCTGATGACTGCGCCCGCCGAACTCGCCTGGCGTTTGCTGCCCGGCATGCGTGAGCGCCGCTACGGCCGCATCGTCAATATCGCCTCGCTGGCCGGCCACGTGCCGGGCTCGGCCGGCCACACGCTGTATGCCGCATCCAAGGCATATCTGATCAAGTTCTCGCAATCATTAGCGCTGGAAAACCAGCCACTGGGCGTACACGTATGCGCGCTATGCCCGGGCTTCACCTGGTCGGAATTCCACGACGTCACCGGCACTCGCGACCTGATGAACAAGATGCCTGGCTTCATGTGGCAGACCGCCGAAGACGTGGTGCGCGAAGGTTGCGATGCGGCGGAACGTGGCGAGGTGGTTCACGTCACGGGTCGCGTCAATCGCTTCATCAAATCGCTGGTGAAGCTGATGCCGGATCGGCTGGCATTGTGGCTGTCCGCGCGCGAATCGAAGCGCTATCGCCACGCTACGCAGAACTAACCGCCGATCCACCGCGCCAGCAGGAAGGCGGCCGCCGAAGCGATGCCGCCCACCAACATGGTCTGCACCGCACCACGCAACATGCCGATGCCGGTGAAGTGTGCCTTGGCGGCACCGAATAAGCCGAGCGCGACCAGCGTGCAGACCACCGACACCGATAACGCACGCGATAGCTCGCCGATCAGCATGTAGGGCAGCAGCGGCACCAGGCCACCGATGACGTAAGCACCGCCGATGGTGAGTGCGCTACGCAGCGCGCGGCTCGGTTCGGGCTGTTCCAGTCCAAGCTCGAAACGCATCATGAAATCGACCCAGGCGTCGGGGTCGGTGCGGAAGTGCGCCAGGATCGGTGCGCAGGCGGCGCGATCAAGACCGTAATGCGAGAAGATCTGCACCACCTCGTCCTCTTCCCGATGAGCCAGCTCGCGCACTTCGTAATGCTCGCGAGCGCGCTCCGATTGGTAATGGTCCGCATCGCCACGCGCCGCGAGATAACCGCCCAGCCCCATCGCAATCGCACCCGCCGCAATCTCGGCGACACCAGCCACCACCACGACATGGCTCGCCGCCACGGCGCCCGACAAACCCGCCGCCAACGCAAACGGGACAGTGAGACCGTCGGCCATGCCGATGACCAGATCGCGCACGGTATCCGACGCGGTAAAGTGCCTCTCGGTATGCGGCGTCAGGGGCATGGCGATGGTTCCTTGGAGAAAGGCGCCACTTTAAACCGCAGAGAAGAAAGTGCAGCGACTACGAAAGCGAATTACTGGCGTTTGCAGATCAGCGTATCGCCAACCACGAAATGCCCTTCGCGCATGATGTCCCAGTCAACCGTCAGGGTGCTCGCGTCTTTGCGCACATAGACAAAGCGCTGCGCCGGCTGCAGCTCCGGTGCGGAGGTCCAGGTCAGCGTGTCGCCGTTCCAGCCGTCGGAACTGAAACGCCGGGCACCACCGAAGCTATCCAGGATAGTGGCGTTGAAACGCTGGGCTTTGGCATCGTAACCCCAGGCTTCCACGGCGTGATAGCTCGCAGGCGGCGAGATGTCATCATGGTGCTTGAGCACGGCGTTGCCGCCGAGGTCGGCCTCGAAGCGCATGGTCGAAGCGATGGTCTTGCCGCTGGCGGGAAAGACGCCATCACATTGCCAATGGCCGATCAAAGCATCCATTGCGCGGATGGGTTGGGCTGAAGGCTCGGCAGCGAAGGCTGTGCTCGCACGACCTAGCGCAAGCGCCACAGCAAACAGCAACGGGTAGCGCATGGCTGAGCTCCTCAATGAAGGAGCCGAGGCTAGCCGACTTCCAGCCGGACGGAACCGACCGGAAGTCATGCGTGCCAGCGATCAGATCAGCTTGATCTCGCGCAATCGCTGCAACAAATACTCATGCGAAGTGATCGACGTGTCGTACCGGCTCGGATTCTCGGCTGTCACGCACTGCGGTAGCGGATCAAGCACCACGTCCGGGTTCGGGTGCAGGAAGTACGGCACCGAGTAACGCGGCTTGCGTGCGTTCTCGTTCGGCGGATTGACCACACGATGCGTGGTGGACGGGTACACGTGGTTGGTCAGGCGCTGCAGCATGTCGCCGATGTTGACCACGATGGCGTCACCCTCCGTGGTGATCGGCAGCCACTCGCCCTCACGGGTCAGCACTTCCAGACCCTCGGCACTGGCGCCCACCAGCAAGGTGATGAAGTTGATGTCCTCATGGGCGCCCGCGCGCACGTTCGGGATGTTTTCCTCGGTGATCGGCGGGTAGTGGATCGGACGCAGGATGGAGTTGCCCTGGTCGGTCTTGTCCTCGAAATAGTTCTCGGGCAGGTCGATGTGCAGGGCCAGCGCGCGCAGCACACGCGTACCGAGCTGATCCAGCGCTTCAAACAAACCGTAGCCGTACTGCTTGAACTCCGGCACTTCGGCCGGCCACAGATTGGGGGCCATGACATCGGCAAAACGCGAGTCGCGCGGAATCTCGCGCCCCACGTGCCAGAACTCCTTGAGGTCGGCGTACCGGCTGTCCTTGGCGGTCTCCACCTTGAGCGGTGTGTAACCGCGCGCGCCGCCACTGCCAGGCACGTGGTATTTCATCTTGGTGTCGGTGGGCAGCGCGAAGAAGCGCTGAAAAACGTCGTACGCGCCATCGATCAGCTCGCGCGAAATGCCGTGCCCGCTGATGCAGCAGAAGCCGAATTCGCGGTAAGCCGCGCCGAGTTCGGCCACGAAGGCGGCGCGGTCGGTGTCGTAACGACGGATATCCAGGGTCGGTACTTGTTTCATGTCGTGATCCACAGGTTGGCGTGCGGTCGATTCAGTCCGCCACCGCAGGGGCGGGGCACGTCGGGCCATTCCTTGGCGACCTGGGCAAGGCAACCTGCGCTAAAGGCAGGCCCTTACTGGCTCACGAGCGTTCGGCGGAGGATTTTACGACCTCCGCCAGCTTCTCCGCCATCCGCCTCACCTCGGCCTCGTCGGCCGCCTCCACCGTCACGCGCACCAGCGGCTCGGTGCCGGAAGCGCGCAGCACCACCCTGCCCCGGCCCAGCAACGCCTGCTCCACCTCGGCCAGCGCCTGCTTTACGGCGTCACTCTGCAGCGCCTCGCGGGCGCCGTCAGCACGGACGTTGATCATGATCTGCGGCGCCTTGAGCAGGCCCTGGCGTGCATCGGCGAAATCAAGCCCGCCAAGCGCCTCCAGCACGGCCAGCGCGGAGACGATGCCGTCGCCGGTGGTGGCGCGATCCAAACACAGGATGTGACCGGAGGTTTCGCCGCCGAGCACACCGCCATGCTGCTTGAGCTGCTGCAATACATAGCGATCGCCCACATTGGCGCGGATCAACGGCACACCCAGCGCATCCAACGCCTGCTGCAAGCCGTAGTTGCTCATCAGGGTGCCGACCACCGGCCCTTTCAGGTGACCTTGTGCGTGCCAGGCGCGGGCCAGCACGTAGAGCATGTCGTCGCCATCGGCGAGCATGCCCCTGCGGTCCACCAGCTGCACGCGGTCGCCATCGCCGTCGAAGGCGATACCGAGATCCGCGTGATGCTCCAGCACTGCCAACTGCAGCGCCTGCGGATGGGTAGATCCGACGCCGCGGTTGATATTGAAACCGTCCGGGCGGTCGCCGATGGCGATCACTTCCGCACCCAGTTCGGCAAACACTTTGGGAGCCACCTGATAGGTCGCGCCGTTGGCGCAGTCCAACACCATACGCATGCCGCGCAGGCTGAAATGCTCGTCGACGGTGGCCTTGCAAAACTCCGCATAGCGGGCCACAGCGTCATCGACGCGACTGGCCTTGCCCAACCGTTCGGAGGGCACGGTGGCGAACTCCGCATCCAGCTCCTGCTCGATGGCCTGCTCCAGCTCATCGGAGAGCTTCTCCCCCTTCGACGAGAAGAACTTGATGCCGTTGTCCTGATACGGGTTGTGCGAGGCGCTGATCACGATGCCCGCCTGCGCGCGCAGGGAGCGCGTGAGGAACGCGACGGCCGGCGTCGGCATCGGGCCGAGCAGGCCTACGTCCACGCCAGCCGCTACCAGGCCGGCTTCCAGCGCCGCTTCGAACATATAGCCCGAAATGCGGGTGTCCTTGCCGATCAGCACTTTCGGGCGCGATTTGGCGTTACGCGCAAGAGCCACACCGGCCGCATGGCCGAGACGCAACATAAAGTCCGCGCTGATCGGCCACTGGCCCACCGGGCCGCGAATGCCATCGGTGCCGAAGTATTTGCGTTGGTTCATTGGAGTATCCCGAACGCGTCGTATCGCACGCACGCGCTATCTAGGTTGTTATTCGTCGTCCGGCCAACGGGGTGCCGTCGGGCGACTGTCGCGGCGCACCGGCGTATCCCCTGCCGCCACCGCTTGCCATACCGCCAGCGCATCGACCGTAGCGGCCACGTCATGTACGCGCACCATACGAGCGCCGCGCTGCACGGCAAGGACCGCGGCCGCGACAGAACCCGCCTCGCGCTGCGACGGCTCCATCCTGCCCGTGAGAGTGCCGATCATCGATTTGCGCGACAGCCCCACATAAGCGCCGCTGCCGAGATTGCCAAACCGCTCCAGCGCGCGCAGCAGCGCAAGGTTGTGTTCCAGCGTCTTGCCGAAGCCAAAGCCCGGGTCGACCATCACCTGCCGCTTGTCGATCCCAGCCAGTTCGCAAGCAAACAAACGGTCGGTGAGAAAGCGATGCACCTCGCCCACCACGTCGTCGTAATGCGGCTCGGCCTGCATGCTGCGCGGCTCGCCCTGCATATGCATCAGGCATATCGCCACGCGCAGCTCGGCGGCGGCATCCAGCGCACCGTCGCGGCGCAGCGCGTAGACATCATTGATCATGCCCGCGCCCGCGGCCACGGCGGCGCGCATCACTTCCGGCTTGGAGGTATCGATGGCGATGGGCAGCGAAGTACGGGCGGCCAATTGCTCGATCACTGGCACGACGCGGCGCAACTCTTCCTCTACCGACACTTCGCCGGCACCGGGGCGGGTGGACTCACCACCGACGTCGAGCATGTCCGCGCCCTCTTCCGCCATGCGCAGGCCATGCGCGACGGCCGCCTCGGTAGTGGCGTGGCTGCCGCCGTCGGAGAACGAATCGGGCGTGACATTGAGGATGCCGACCACGCGGGGCCGGTCGAGCCGTAGCGGGCGACCGGCGCAATCGAGCACAGGGGCGAAGAGTTCGGTGGACATATTCACTCCTGGATCACACAGTAAAACAAGGTGCAAGAACGGGATACCGACGCGTCAACCTGCGCCACCCAGCGCGCCCATGTACTGGCGGTAATAGCGCAGCTCGTCGATGGAATCACGGATATCCGACAGTGCGGTATGCGCGGACTCCTTGCTGAAACCCTTGCCGATGCTCGGCGACCAACGGCGCGACAGCTCCTTGAGCGTTGACACATCGAGGTTGCGGTAATGGAAGTAGCGCTCCAGCCGCGGCATCTGGCGATGCATGAAGCGGCGGTCCTGGCAGATGGAGTTGCCGCACATCGGTGACTTGCCGGCGGGCACCCAAGCCCTGAGGAACTCGAGCGTGGCCTGCTCCGCGGCGATATGGTCGTCGGTGGCAGACAGCACCTGCTCCCACAGGCCGGATTTGCGATGCTGGTTGCGGTTCCACGCATCCATCGCCTCCAGTTGCTCCATCGGGTGATGGACAGCGAACACTGGCCCTTCGGCCAGAATGTTCAGATCCTTATCGGTGACAATGGTGGCGATCTCGAGAATGGAGTCGTTGTCGGTATCGAGACCGGTCATCTCCAGGTCGATCCAGATCAGGTTGTCGTCATTGGCTTGGTTCATGCACCCTCCTGGGCGCGCAGTCTAGCAGCAGGTGCTGCATCCTCTTACTTCGCAGCCCCCAGTAGGAGCCCATTCTGTGGGCGACCGGGTGCTCTCGAACCCCGCTGCGTGGGGTGCTCGCCCACAGGGTGGGCTCCTACAAGGTTAGGCAGAGACGCTAAACAGGCTCCTGGATGCCATGCGATCATCCCAGCCATGCAGACCTTCTTCTGGCACGACTACGAAACCAGCGGCGCAGACCCTTGGCGCGACCGCCCCCTGCAGTTCGCCGGCATCCGCACCACCATGGCGCTGGAGATCGTTGGCGAGCCGGTCATGTTCTTCGGCAAGCCTCCGCGCGAGATGCCGCCCCATCCCGACGCCTGCATGATCACCGGCATCACCCCGCAGCAGGCCGAGCGGGACGGCGTGAACGAGGCCGACTTCGCCGCCCGTGTGCATGAGCAGCTGGCCGCGCCCGGCACCTGCGGCGTGGGCTACAACTCGCTGCGCTTCGACGATGAGTTCACCCGGCAAATGCTCTACCGCAACTTCTACGAGCCCTATGGCCGCGAGTGGGAGAACGGCAATTCGCGCTGGGACCTGATCGACCTGGTGCGTATGTGCGAAGCGCTGCGCCCGGAGGGCATCGCCTGGCCGACACGTGAAGATGGCTCTCCCAGCTTCAAGCTGGAGCACCTGGCCGCGGCCAATCATCTGCAGCAGGAACGTGCCCACGACGCGCTTTCCGACGTGCACGCCCTGATCGATCTGGCCCGCCTGATTCGCGTGCGACAACCGCGACTGTGGGACTGGCATTTCAGTCTGCGCCGCAAGCAAAAGGTCTTCGAGCTGCTCGACGTAGTGAACATGACTCCAGTGGTGCACGTGTCGTCGCGCTATCCGGCCAGCCGCCATTGCCTGGCCATCGTCGCGCCGCTGGCACAGCATCCGAGTCGGCCCGGTGAAGTGATCGTGTATGACCTGTCGGCTGACCCGAGCACCCTGCTCGCGTTGGATGAGGACGAAATCGCCGACCGCGTGTTCACCTCACGCGCCGATCTACCCGAAGGCGTGGAACGCATCCCGCTACGCACCGTGCGCGCCAATCGTGCGCCGGCACTGGCGCCGTTGTCCGTGCTAAAGGGAACCGATACCGCGCGCTTGCAACTCGACGTCGAGCGCTGCCTGGCCCATCGCGACGTGCTTGCTTCCATCGACGGACTGGCGGAGAAGTTGCGCCGTGTATTCAAACGCGCCGCCGACCTGCCGCCGCCGGCCGATCCCGAGCTGGCCATCTACGGCAGCTTCCTGCCCGATGCCGACAAACGCCTGCTGGCCGACGTGCGCGCTACGCCGCCGGCTCAGCTCGGTTCGCGTGCCTTTCCCTTCCGCGATTCGCGCTATCCGGAGTTGCTGTTCCGTTATCGCGCCCGCAACTGGCCGGAAACGCTCACGCAGGAAGAACAGGCGCGCTGGGAGGCCTTCCGCCGCGACCGCCTGCTCAAGCCGACCGCGCTGACCGGCCTCACGCTCGACGACTACTTCGCCCGCGTCGCCGCATTGCGCGGCGAGCACTCGCACGACACCAGCAAATTGTCGCTGCTCGACCAGCTGCAAGCGTGGGGTGATCAGCTGGCCGCCGACATCACACCCCTTTCCGCCTGACCCCTACGCCATATGCCCACCAGCTATTTCTCGCCCGCGACCTTCCGCTTCCTGCGCGCGCTCGACCGTAACAACAGCCGCGAATGGTTCCAGGCCCACAAGGCCGAATACGAGCGCGACGTGCGCGACCCGTTTTTGGCCCTGATCACCGATATGCAGGCGCCACTGGCGAAGATCAGCCCGCACTACCGCGCCGATCCGCGCAAGAACGGCGGCTCGCTGTTCCGCATCTATCGCGACACGCGCTTCTCCAACAACAAGCTGCCCTACAAGCCGTGGCAGGGCTCGCGCTTCTTCCACGAGCGTCGCCATGAAATCCCGGCGCCGTCGTTCTATGTGCACATCCAGCCCGGCGATTGCTTCGCCGGTGGCGGCATGTGGCATCCGGAGCCCGACGCCCTCAAACGCCTGCGTGCCTTCCTCGCCGACAACCCAACCGCCTGGAAGCGCGCCACGCAAAGCAAAGCGTTCCGCGAACACTTCACCTTCTGGGGCGAAGCGCTGAGCCGTCCGCCGCGCGGCTTCGATCCGGAGCATGAACTTATCGAAGACATCAAACGCAAAGACTTCGCGGCCGGCGAAGGCTTCGACGAAAAACTCGCCTGCTCGGCCGAACTGCTGCCGTGGATCGTCGCCACGTTCAAGCGCATCGCGCCGATGATCGATTACCTCTGCGCATCACAAGAACTCGAGTTCTAAACCGCCCTGTAGGAGCGCACACGGGTGCGCTCCTACCAAGGGGTGCGCCGCTGTTTGAGCAGATACACAGCCACCGCAGCCGACACCACCGCTGTAACCGCCACATAATGCGCCGGCGCCATCCGCCCCACCCGCTCGGCCAACACATCGATCAGTGTGGCCGTGCTGGCGCCAAACACGGCATAAGCCACGTTGTAGGCAAAAGACAGACCGGAGTAACGGATCGGCGCCGGAAAGGCCGCCACCATCACGGCGGGCACCACACCCACTGCACCCACCAGAAACCCCACCAGCGAATACAACACCAGGAAATGCGCGCCGCCGTTCGCCAGGTCGCCGAACAACACATAAGTGCCGACCAACAACGCCACCGAACCCAGCAGCAAGGCCTGGCGATCACCGATCCGATCGACCAGCCAGCCATAGCTGATGCAACCCAGGCAAAGGAAGAACGCAGCAAGGCTGTTGCCGAGGAACGCCACGTCGGCCGCAAGCCCGAATTGCTTCTGCACCAGATTCGGCAACATCAGGATCAACACCAGGATGGCCGCCGTCAGCATCCAGGTCACCAGCATCGACGTCACCACGCTGCCGCGATGCGAGGTCAGCACGGTACGCAGCGGCAGTTCGCGACTGAGCTCCTTGCGTT
This sequence comes from Dyella subtropica, assembly GCF_026283965.1. Lineage (GTDB taxonomy): Bacteria > Pseudomonadota > Gammaproteobacteria > Xanthomonadales > Rhodanobacteraceae > Dyella_D > Dyella_D subtropica. Next base: position 66,389 of record NZ_JAPDPD010000018.1, on the reverse strand, counting down.
CGCGCATGGCGGCGAATACCGGCGTCTCGCTCAACCAGCGGCGCAGCCATACCGCGATAAAGCCGAACACACCACCGAGCAGGAACGGCATGCGCCAACCCCAGGCCAGCACTTCCGCATGGCTGAGGTGATGATTGATCCAGGCCGCCGTCAGCGAGCCAATCAGAATGCCGACAGTCAGACCGGAGGTCAGGCTGGCGCAGGCAAAACCCACCCGCCCCTTTGGCGCATGCTCGGCCACGAACACCCATGCTCCCGGCACTTCGCCACCGATCGCCACGCCCTGCACGATGCGCAGCAGAAGCAGCAGCATCGGCGCAAGCAGCCCGACTTGCGCATACACCGGAAGCAAGCCGATCGCCAACGTGGGCACGGCCATCAGGAAGACGCTCAGCGTGAACATGCGCTTGCGCCCGAGGCGGTCGCCAAAGTGCGCCATCACGATGCCGCCCAACGGTCGCGCGAGATAGCCGGCCGCGAAAATGCCGTACACCTGCAAGTGCGCCAGCCAAGGAGCGGTGCCCTTCGGAAAGAACAGCTCACTCAGCGGCAAAGCAAAGAACACAAACACGACGAAATCGTAGAACTCCAGCGCGCCACCTAGCGCAGCCAGAAACAGCGTACGGAAATCGTTGCGGGAGAGAGGCGAAGCGGACGTCTCAAGCGAGGGCACTGACGGAGCGGCTTGCATCATGGGTGCGCGGTGCGGCATCGGAAGGTGCCGGGCAACATAGCACCAAACGCACTCACCACCGCCAGCCATCGGACGCGCCCCATATTCCCTCGTCCGAACAGTTTGCTAGGCTAGCCCCGCGCATGGGCATGGAGCCCTGCCAACAGGGGCAACAAAACTCTTTTTGGATTTCCCTTCCCGCCGTCGCAAGGAGACCTACACATGAATATAGGCAAGCGCTTGACCGCCGAGTTCTTCGGCACGTTCTGGCTGGTGTTCGGTGGCTGCGGCAGCGCCGTGCTGGCCGCTGCGTACCCCGGACTCGGTATCGGCTTTGTGGGCGTCTCGCTCGCCTTCGGCCTGACGGTGCTGACCATGGCGTACGCGGTCGGCCATATTTCCGGCGGCCATTTCAATCCGGCGGTGACCGTAGGCTTGTGCGCCGGTGGCCGCTTCCCTGCCAAGGACGTGGTGCCCTACATCGTCGCGCAGGTCATCGGCTCCATCGCGGCAGCTGGCGTGCTGTATTTGATTGCCAGCGGCAAGGCCGGCTTCGACGCCAGTGCGGGCTTTGCTTCCAACGGCTACGGCGACCGCTCCCCCGACCACTATTCGCTGCACGCGGCCATAGTGGCTGAGCTGGTGCTTACCGCTTTCTTCCTGATCGTGATCCACGGCTCCACCGACAAGCGCGCACCGGCCGGCTTCGGCCCTCTCGCCATCGGCTTGAGCCTGACACTGATCCACCTGATCAGCATTCCGGTCACCAACACCTCCGTAAACCCGGCGCGCAGCACCGGCGTCGCGTTGTTCCAGGGCAGCTGGGCCATCCAGCAGCTGTGGGTGTTCTGGCTGATTCCGCTGATCGGCGGTGCCGTGGGCGGCCTGATCTATCGTCACTTGCTGGAAAGCAAGGATTGATGAAGTGACATCCACCGGAGTCTGGCCATGCATCGGAGACCGATGCTGCCGGGCTCCGGCTCTTCGCGGCGCCCCACCGCGATACCTCAACCCGCTTCGTACAACTCGATCGGCAAGTCGTCCGGATCGGCGAAGAAGGTAAAGCGACGGCCGGTGTATTCGTCCACACGAATCGGTTCGCAGCTCACACCGCGTTGCTGCAGCGTGGCGACGGCCACCTCCACGTCCGGCACCACAAAGGCGAGATGCCTCAAGCCTTGCGCTTCCGGCCGCGAAACTCGCGGCGGCGGTGACGGGAAAGAGAACAACTCCAGCTGCACACCCGGGCTTACCTCCAGGTCGCACTTCCACGAATCGCGCGCCTCGCGATACACCTCGCGCACGATGCGCAGCCCCAGCGTCTCGCTATAGAACGCCTTGGAGCGCGCGTAATCCGAGCAGATCAAAGCAACGTGGTGAATGGCGGATAGCAGCGGGTTGCTCATGCCTGTTCCATGTTTTTTCGCACGTGCCAGCCGCCGCGCGACTGACCCGTGCGACGCGCTCAAAGCTTGGGCAGATTGCCCCGGAACAGCATGCCGACGCCCAGGGCGATCAGCACCAAAGGCCACCACGTAGCGAACAGCTGACCCAACCGCAGGTCAAAGCCCAGGTTGCGCAGCAGGAACAACACGCCGATCACGATAAGGATCAGGCCGGGAGCGCTCGGTTTCATTGAAGCCTCATAGGTAGTGGCACGCGGGCCACTCTGCGTGGCCGTGGCGGGCGAGTCAATCGAAACCTTTGTGGATATGACTACCTCCAGATGAGCGAGGGTTTGCTCTTGATCTTGGGGGCCCCTGTGGAGCGGTGAGGGCTGGACGATAAGGCCCGCAGGGGGACCGCCATGGATGGCGGTTCCTTTTCGACACGACAGGGACGTCGTGTCGAAAAGCCCGGCCAGACCTCACGGACCCGCAGGCGAAGCCGGAGGGCGCGGAAGAGGGGTGGTCTTTCTCTTGGTTACTTCTCTTGACTCCGGGCATCCATGCCCTCCGCCCTTCGGGCCAGCTGCGCTGTTCGCCTTCGCTCCTGCTCAGGCGTGACCAAACAAAGAGAAGTAACCCGGCCTCCGGCAGGAGGACGGAAGCCCGCCGCAGGCGAGCCAAAGCAATTAAACGTGACAATCGAAGCGCAAAGACACTGGACCCCGGCCTACGCCGGGGTAATGAAATAGAAGCGGTATCGCGAGCACCCGCCCCTCACCCCAACCCTCTCCCCGGCGGGGAGAGGGAGCAGAAGCACACTCATGCACGCGTTGAGTTGTGCACAAGGGACAACCGCTAGCAGAGGGAGCGGCAAAACGCTCAAGCCTCCGCGAACGGAAACGCCAGGACGTCGGCAATGGCATCCGTGCCGGCAAGGCACATCAGCAAGCGCTCCATCCCAAGCGCCACACCCGCGCAATCGGGCATCGCATCCAGCACCGTCAGCAGGTGCTCATCCAGTGGCACTTCGCGCAAGCCGCGCGCACGGCGCACCGCGTTGTCGCGCTCGAAGCGCTTGCGTTGTTCGGTCCCATCGTTCAACTCGTGATACCCGTTGGCCAGTTCGTAGCGCCCCAGGTACAGCTCGAACCGTTCCGCCATCGGCGGGTCGCCAGGGCGAATCCTGGCCAGCGCGCATTGGCTGGCCGGGTAGTCGTGGATCACCGTGATGCGGTCGCGCGGGAAAGCCGGTTGCAGTTTGTGCGTGATCAACAGGTCAAGCCAGTCGTCGCGACCCAGTCCCTCCGGGTCGATACCGAATTCGCTCAACGGCGCGCGCAATGCATCGATCTCGGTATGGATCGGGTCGATCCCCAACTCATCGAGGAACAGCTGCCGATAGCTCTCCACCACCACTTCCCCGCGCCGGCCAACCAGTGTCAGCGCGGTCTCCACCAAAGCGATGGTTTCTTCCATCAACTGGCGATGGTCCCAACCCACGCGGTACCACTCGAGCATGGTGAACTCAGGATTGTGGCGTCCGCCCGCTTCGCCATTGCGGAAGACCCGCCCCAGCTCGTAGCAATCGCCCACACCCGCGGCGAGAAGGCGCTTGAGCGAGTATTCGGGCGAGGTACGCAACCAGCGCTCGCGCGGACCGGCATCGACGTGACCGCTGAAGTTCGCGCTGAAGCTTTCGATGTTCGGATCGGTATTGCCGGCCGCGGACAAGATCGGCGTCTCCACCTCCAACACGCCGCGCTCAGCGAGAAAGTCGCGCACCTGTGCATAGAGACGCGCGCGCAATTGCAGTGGCGCATGATGACGTCCCAACGGAATGACGCGGTCGTCGCCGTCTTGCGTGCTCATGCCCCGCCCTCGTGCTCGGCCAATAAGGCCAGCAGGCGTGCTTCGTCCCACACCTCCACGCCCAACTCCTGCGCCTTGTCGAGCTTGGAACCGGCGGCCTCGCCAGCCACGACGAAGCTGGTTTTCTTCGACACCGAACCGGACACCTTCGCACCCAGCGCTTCCAACCGATCCTTGGCCTCATCGCGGCCAAGCGAAGAGAGCGTACCGGTGAGCACCACGGTCAATCCTTCCAGCGGAGCGACCATGGCGCCCGCCGACGCCGGAATGGCTTCGAGCAGGCGTTGCATGGCGGCTTCGGCTTCGCGCAACGGCACTACGTTCGCCTCGTCGGCAAGAAAGGCGTCGAGATTGATGGCCGCCGAGGAAGGCACACCCGCCACGACCCATTGCGCCTGCCCCGCCGCCATCAGCTGTTTCAGATTCGCGTAGTGCTGGACCAACTGCTTGGTGCTCTTCGGGCCCAGCTTGGAGATCTTCACCATGTCCAGCAGCACGTCCAGCCCGAGGCGCTCGCGCAGCTTGGGCGAAGGCTCGGCTTCGTCGCTGAACACGATACCGGACGCCAGCAAATCGTCGACCACTTTCTGGTTACCCGCCTGCGCGAAGAAGCCGGCGATGGAACTCGCCACTTCGCCGCCGATATCCGGCAACACGCGCAGCACCGGCTCCGGCATGGTGCGCACGTACTCCAGCCGCCCCAGCCACGCGGCCAGCGTCTTCGCCGTGCTCTCGCCGATATGCATGATGCCCAGCGCGAACAGGAAGCGCGGCAAGGTCGTGCGCTTACTGGTCTCGATACCTTCGATCAGGTTCTCGGCCCACTTGGTAGCGACCTTGCCCTGCTTCACCGTTTCCGGCGTGGTGCCTTCGCGTTCGTCGGCGCGGCGCTTCATCTCGAGAAAATCGTCCAGCGTGAGCCGGTACAGATCGGCCGGCGTGTGCACGTAACCGAAATCCACCAGCGCATCGACGAAACGCTCGCCAATGCCTTCGATGTCCATGGCGCGGCGCGCGGCGAAGTGGATCAACGCCTCCTTGCGCTGCGCTGCGCAGACCAGGCCGCCCGAGCAACGCCAGGCCGCCTCGCCCTCTTCGCGCAACAGCGCGGAACCGCACACCGGACAATGCGTCGGCATCGACCACGGCACGGTATGCGCCGGCCGGTGCTCGGGAATCACCCGTACCACTTCCGGAATCACATCGCCGGCGCGGCGCACGATCACCGTATCGCCCACGCGCACATCGAGGCGCGCGACCTGATCGGCGTTGTGCAACGTGGCATTGGTGACCGTAACGCCGGCTACCGGCACCGGCGCGAGTCGCGCCACGGGCGTGGCAGCGCCGGTGCGGCCAATCTGGATCTCGATCGCTTCGACCGTGGTGGTCTGTTCCTGCGCCGGGAATTTGTGCGCAATCGCCCAGCGCGGCGCGCGCGAGACGAAACCCATCTCTTGTTGGCCGGCGTAGTCGTCCAGCTTGTAGACCACACCATCGATGTCATACGGCAGCTTGTCGCGCTTCTCGCCAATGCGACGGTAGAAGGCGATCAATCCATCGAAACCACGCGCCGTACTCACTTCCGGCGATACCGGAAAACCCCACTCGCGCAGCTTCTGCAGCGTTTGCGAATGCGTCGGCGGCATCACGCCGCCTTCAACCACGCCAATGGCATAGGCGAAGAAACTCAGCTTGCGCTTCTTGGTGATCGCCGGATCGAGCTGACGCAACGAACCGGCAGCGCCGTTGCGCGGATTAGCGAGGGTTTTTTCTCCCGCGGCGCGCGCGCGTTCGTTGAAGGCCTCGAAGTCCTTGTGCAGCATGATCACTTCGCCGCGCACTTCGAGCACACGCGGCCAGTCGGTGCCGCGCAGGCGCAGCGGAATCGCGCTAACGGTGCGCAGATTGGCGGTGACGTCTTCGCCGGTTTCACCATCGCCGCGGGTGGCGCCTTGCATGAAGACGCCGTTCTCATAGCGCAGGCTGATAGCCAAACCGTCAAGCTTGGGCTCCACCGAAAACACGGGTTCGCGGCGATCCAGCGTCTGTTCGATGCGCCGCTCGAACTCCGCCACTTCGCGAAAACGCTCGCGGTCGCCATCGCCCTCCTGCTCGAAGGCGTTGCCGAGCGACAGCATGGGCAGCACATGGCGCACTTCCGCAAAGCCGCCCTGGGCGCGGGCGCCCACCCGGCGGGTCGGTGAGTCGGCGGTGGCCAGCGCAGGATGCTCGGCTTCCAGTGCCTCAAGTTCGCGCATCATGCGGTCGTAGTCGGCGTCGGTGATTTCCGGATCGTCGAGCACGTGATAGCGATAGTTGGCACGTTCGATGCGTTCGCGCAGCTCGGCTGCACGGGTCTGAAGAGGGGCGGCAAGGGGGCTCATACGCCAGAGTTTAACGAGTAAGCCGCCCGAAAGCGGACGGGTTTACGTTCGCCACGGATGCGGCGGCGTCCGTCCGTCGCGGGAGGACCGGACCATGCGCACGCTACGGTTCACCGTGCTTCTGCTTACGGTCGCCCTGGGGGCGATCCTGGCACCCCAACAGGCCTGGGCCGGGGGCGGGCCCTTCGGCATCGACCACACCATCCACTACGACAACAGCGGCATCTGGAAGCGCAGCAACCAGCAGGTGCTGCTCTACGGCACCATTCTTTCGGTGAGTGGCGGCGCCCTATGGTTGGGCGACAACGACCAGCTGGGCGACACTCTTTGGCGCTCGGTCGATGCCATGGTGGTGACCAGCGTCGGCACGCAAGCGCTGAAGTGGACCTTCCAGCGCCAACGCCCGACGCAAACCAACAGCCCCAACCGGTGGTTCAAAGGCTGGCACGCGCAGAGCTTCCCTAGCGGAGAGGTATCGACCATCGCCGCCGCCGTCACACCCATCATCGCCACCTACGGCGACGAACACCCCGCCGTATACGCACTGGCCTTATTGCCGGCGTATGACGCCGTGGCGCGCGTAAAAGCGCACGCTCACTGGCAGAGCGACGTGCTGGTGGGCGCGGCCATCGGTGTCAGCGTGGGCCTGTGGGCCGAGCATCGGCAATCGCCCTGGATCGTCAGCCTGCTGCCGGGCGGCGTGCAGGTGGGGTTCTCGAAAAAGTGGGATTGAGGGAGTTAGCTCCTCCACCTGCTGGCAGCTGTCTCTTGTGCACAACTCAATGCGTGTATGAGCATGCTTCTGCTCCCTCTCCCCGCCGGGGAGAGGGTTGGGGTGAGGGGCGGGTGCTCGCGATAGAGCTTCTACTTCGTCACCCCGGCGCAGGCCGGGATCCAGTGCCTTGTCGCTCGGTTGTCACGTCTGCGTGCGCGGGCTCGCCTGCCGCGGGCTTCCGTCCTCCTGCCGGAGGCCGGGTCACTTTTCTCTGTTTGGCCAGAGAAAAGTAACCAAAAGAGAGGCCACCCCGGTTTCGCGCTCTACGGGCTTCGCCCTCCGAGTCCATGAGGTCTGGCCGGGCTTTTCGACACGACGTCCCTGTCGTGTCGAAAAGGCATGGGCATCCATGCCCATGCCCCTGCGGGCCTTATCGTCCAGCCCTCACCGCTGCACAGGGGCCCCCAAGATCAAAAGCAAACCCTCGCTCGTCGGGAGGTGGTCATATCCTCGTAGGGAGCAGGTCGTCCTGAGCACTCGCCCCTCCAAAGCTCAACCGAACTCAGCGATGCATCTGCCCCGCTGCCTCCGGCTGATACCCAATCTCCAGTACGTGCAGCCGCCGCTGCCTGCCATCCGGCGTTGGCCAGTCGATATGCTGCCCCTTGGCCAACCCCAGCAATGCGCTACCCACCGGCGCCAGGATGGACACCGTGCCGGGCGTGCCCGTGCCGTGGGGATAAACCAAGGTCAGCGTGAGCTTTTCGCCGTTGCCCTCGTCCTCGAACGTCACCTGAGAATTCATGGTCACAACGTCGCGAGGCATCTCGGCGGGCTCGAACACCTCCGCCCGGTCAAGCTCCGCGCGCAACGCGTCGTACCCATCCGCCTGCGCCGGCGACAAGCGCTCCAGCAAGGCTTCGATGCGTTCCAGATCAAGACGGGAGAGAACGATGGGTGGCTTGCTACTCATGATGATGTCCTATCCATGCGGCGCGCCTCCGCGCCGATTGCACAAAGACGCGCCGAGGTAAAGATGTCCCCGCGCCGATGGTCGAAACTCGAACGTGAGCTTGTAGAGCCCAAAGTGAAACAGTTGTGACTTTGGTCGAAAAGCATAGGTATTAACGCTTATCTATCGCCAGCGAGCTGCAGATCGTTGCGCCAACGCCAGCGGGGCCGTTTAAGCAGGTGCCAAAGAATTGCGCCAGGCGGATGAACCTACAAGTAGCGATTCGAACTGGGGTCCAACACGGATGAACATTGCACCCGCGCGCGGCGTGAACAGGCTCTTGCCGTTATCATGCGCCGGTCATGCCAGAAAACATCGTCGCCGCGGAAGCCCCCCTTTCTTCCGACCCCACCGGTCGCAATCCATCTGACGGGCAGCCCCCTCCTGCTTCCTCGCGCGAGCGCTATCGCGGCCTGATCTGGCTGGTCGCCGCCTCTTTTTTTATGCAGGCGCTGGACTCCACCATCGTCAACACCGCGGTGCCGGCCATGGCCGATGCGCTGGGTGTGACGCCGCTGGGCATGCGCATCGCACTGACCAGCTATGTGCTGACGCTGGCCATCTTCATCCCCGCCAGCCCCTGGGTGTGCGATCGGTTCGGCACACGGCGCGTATTCGCAGCCGCCATCGCAGTATTCACCATCGGCTCGCTGCTTTGCGGCATGGCGCAAACCCTGTCCCAGTTAGTCGCCGCACGCGTGCTGCAAGGCCTGGGTGGCGCTGCTCTGATGCCGGTAGGCCGCTACGTGCTGGTGCGAAGCGTCGACAAGCGCGACTTCGTGGGCGCCATGAGCACCGTCGCCACGGTGGGGTTGCTTGGCTCGGTGCTGGGGCCGCTACTGGGCGGCCTGCTCGCGCAGTACACCTCGTGGCGCCTGATCTTTCTGATCAATGTGCCGATGGGCGTGATTGGCTATTGGATGAACCGGCGCGAGATGCCGGATTACCGCCTGGACGATCCCCACCGTTTCGACCTGCTCGGCTTCCTGCTGTTTGCCGTCGCCTCGGCCATGCTGCTCACCGCATCGGAAGTCGCCAGCGGTGGTGGCGGGCAATGGCCGCAGATCGCGATCAGCGGCGTACTCGCCATGATCTTCGGCGGCGTTTACGTGTGGCACAGCCGGCGCACGCCCCACCCCGTCGCCGACCTCACCCTGCTGCGCGTACGCAGCGTGTGGGTTGCCCTCGCAGGCAACCTGTTCACCCGGCTGGGCGTGTCCGGCATGTTCCTGCTGCTGGTGCTGTTCCTGCAGGTGGGCTGCGGCTGGTCGCCGACCATGGCCGGCTTGATGATGGTGCCGCAAGCGCTGGGTTCGATCAGCGCCAAATGGGTGATCAACCACCTGCTCACCCGCATGGGCTACCGCCGCTTCCTGCTCACCAACACGCTGATCGTCGCCTTCCTGCTGGCTTCGTTCGCCCTGCTCGGCAAACACTCGCCGATGTGGGTGATCGCACCGATGGTATTCATCTACGGCGGCTTCATGGGCTTGCAATACACCGCCATGAACACGCTGATCTACAACGACCTCGACGTGAAGCACGCCTCGATGGCGTCATCGATGGCTGCCACCGCCCAATACCTGTCGATGAGCTTCGGCATCGCGCTGGCCTCGCTGTTGATGGAGGCGCTGCTGCAAGGCCATGCCCATGACGACTACGTGATCGCCTTCCACTGGACCGTGCTGCTGCTGGGCGTGGTCACCGCCACAGCGAGCTGGGTCTTCAGCCGATTGGCCATGGATCACCCCAGACGGCTCGCCTGAGACGTCTCTCAAGGGACAAGCCAGCGTTGGAGCATGTAGCATGCCGGGCATCTTTGCGTCGAAAAGAGTCTGTGCATGCATCACGCCAGCGACATCCTGCTCACCCTTTTCATCGTCTTTATCGCCGCGCAAATCGGCGGCGAAATCGCTCAACGCCTGAAGCTGCCGGGCGTGGTTGGCGAAATCGCCGCGGGCTGCATCGTCGGTCCTTCGGTATTCGGCTGGATCACTCCCGATCAGATCGCCGTAGGCACGCCGCTGGATGTGCTGGCCGAGATCGGCGTGGTGCTGCTGCTGTTCGCCGTAGGCCTGGAAACCCGGCTGGAAGATTTGAAGAAGGTAGGCAAGGTGGCCTTCCTCGTCGGCGTGCTCGGTGTGCTGGTGCCGTTCGGCATGGGCGGTGTCTGGGCACACCTCAGCGGATTCGATTGGGGCAAGTCGCTGTTCGTCGCCGCCGCCTTCGTCGCTACATCGGCCGGCATCACCGCGCGCGTGCTGCAAGAATTGAATGCGCTGCAGCGCACTGAGAGCAAGGTGATCCTCGGCGCCGCCGTGATCGACGACATCCTCGCTATGCTGCTGCTCGGCGTGGTGGTGTCGCTGCAAGGCGGCGAAGGCTTCAACGTGATGCACCTGGCCACCACGCTGGTCGGCGCCATCGGCTTCATCGCCGTGATCGGCCTCGGTGGTGCGCGGGCGATGCGCTGGAACTCCACCTGGCTCGACAAGCCACATGGGAAACATTCGGCGTTGGCCGTCGTGTTGACCCTCTGCCTGGGCCTGGCCTACATCTCCACCCTGTTCGGCCTGGCCGCCATCATCGGCGCCTTCCTCGCCGGCATGATCGCCTCGGAAACGCGCCAACAGCACACGCTGGAAAAACAGGTTCAACCCCTGCTCGCCCTGCTCACGCCCTTCTTCTTCGTCATCACCGGCAGCAAGATCGACCTGCACCAACTGGCCAGTGCCGATGCGTTGATCATGCTCACCGTGGTTACGGTCATCGCTATCATTTCCAAACTGGCCGGTGGCTTCCTCGGCGCGCTGTCGCTCGGCAAGCGCAGTGCCACCCTCGTCGGCTTCGGCATGGTGCCACGCGGCGAGGTAGGCGTGGTCATTGCCAGCCTCGGCCTTGCCGCAGGTGTCTTTAGCGACCGTATGTACGCCATCATCGTGGCGATGTCGCTGCTTACGGCGATGGTGACACCACCGGTGTTGGCTTGGTTGTTGAAGCGCGGTGGCGACGACAGCACGCAGGCACCAGACGTGCGCGGCTGAGCAACCGCGCGATGCCCTGGCGCGGCGGTTGCGTTGGTAAGCAGCAGATCTTCCGAGATCAAACCTGTCACACGCGTCCTGATCTACCTCCCGGTCTGCGACACGTTTCGTTTTACAGGTGATTCCATGAAAGCCATCCGTTGTTTGGTCCTGATGGTGTTGGTGCTATGCGCCGAGAGTACCTTTGCCGCCAGCTTCGATTGCGGCAAAGCCGAGAGCACAGTGGAGAAACTGATCTGCGGTAACGCGAATGTCTCCCGCCTGGATACGCAACTGCAAGACACCTACCAAAAAGCGCTATCTGCCATCGATCCATCCAGCAAGGCCAAGCTGATCGGCGAGCAACGCCATTGGATCAAGTACACGCGCAATCTCTGTCAGGATGAGGCCTGCTTGAAGGACGCCTACGCCGCCCGGATCGACGTGCTCGGGCGCAATGTGAAATACATCGTGAACAAGGCTTCCTGCGACATCCCTGATGGGAACAGCTGCCGCAGCGTAGTGCTCTGCCGGGACTCAAGCAGCCGAATTGACTCGTTCAACCAGTCTCTGATCAAGCAGAAAATGGCAGGCCAAATCGTGGGCTGCACCTCCCTGATCGCCCTGCCGATAGGCTACGCCGGTAGCAACAACAGCTTCGGTGGCTACTGCACGCTGGAGAACGGAACCGAACGCAGCCACGTGAAGATCTGTAACGACGACATGGTTGGGCATTTCGCCATCGAGAAGGTCACCGAGCCGCCGCTCCAGCAAGATTTGATCGAATTCACCAACGCCAAGTGCTTCGGCGGGTAATTGATCGGCTCACTGCGAAAGCCAAGAAGGCGCCCCGGTTATTGAGCTGCCGCCGGTATTGGCGTGGTTGTTGAAGCGCGGCGGTGGCGAAGGCAGCCCTCCGGCAGCGGACGTGCGCGGTTGAGCAACCGCGCTACGCACAGAATGCGGTAGGTGTCACCGCAGAACTTACTCCAGCAGACCGTCGTTCAAAACCAGCGTGAAGTGGTCGTCGAAGGCTTCGATGGAAACCACTCGATTGTGATTGACAGCCAGCGCGTGCTGCATGCTGGCTGGCTTCTCCGAATCAAACTCAAGAGCGGACATTTGCTGCTCAGGATCCACGACATCGATCGTGTCGTAGTGGTTCGCCTTGGCGAACGCCTGCACCAGACTTACCAGCTGCTTCGGTGACAAGCGGCTCTTGCCGATATAGGTATGGTGATCCGGCCCATGCCCCATCAGCGAAGCCTCGTCGGAGTTCAGCCAGGTCGAGACGCCGAGGGCGTCGATGGGCACGAACCACTCAGGGTACGCCGTGGGGGCTTTGTGGTTGTAGTCGTCGGCGGAGGCAGCCTGAGCCAGGCAGGTCAGGCCGAGGGCGAGGGCGAGGGCGAGGGCGAGGGCAAGTGCAGATAGCGAACGAAAGCTGCGCGGAAACATATGTTCTCCCTAACGTGGTGTGCGCAAAGACTCATGCCGCTCCATGGGGCACGAGGGTGGCGATTATGGCGGAAGCTTGGGACGGTGGCTGCCGGCCGCGACATAGAGCGAATGCCGTATGGACAAAACGCCAGGCCGCGCCGCTTATGTCTCCGGCCGGGTAGCGGTGGATTGCGGCGTCGCGGTCCAGCGTCCCGAGGCCGCCCAGTGAAGCCCAACGTGGAGGATCCGATCATGCCCCGACTCACGTATATCGTTGCCGGAACGCTGCTGTGCGCCCTCTCGTGGCCCGGTTACGCATCCGACTCCGGCGCGGACCAGGCGGACGCCTGCTGGCGCAAAGCCTTTCTCGCGGGCGATGCGGACGCGGAGGCCGCGTGCTACGCACCGGACGCCGTGCTGTGGCCACCGGGCGGGCCGATGGCGATGGGCAACAAGGCCATCCATGACAGCTATGCGAAGTTCTTCGCCGAGCACACCGTGACCAACGTGGAGCTCAAGCGGATGGGCAGCAAGACCATGGGTGCCGACTCGATCGGCTGGGGTACGTATTCGATCACCTATACGCCCAAGGCCGGCGGTGCGGCGACGACCGACACCGGGCGCTACACCGAGGTGGTAAAGCGGATCGGCGGCCACTGGATGTACACAGTGGATCATGCCTCCGCCGACCCGGCCGCAAAGCCCGCAGCGAAGCCTTAGTGGAACGTGCGTCCTCCGGCGGCGTTCCTCCCCCGCAACGGGATGAGGTTCGTGCGCCCAGAGGGCGCGCGAACCTACGTCAACCCGATCATCCAGGAGGCGTGTCATGCGATTCCTACTCAAGGTCACTATTCCCGTCGAATCGGGCAACGCTGCCGCCAGAGCCGGAAAGCTCGGTGCCACGATCGAGTCGATACTGAGCGACCTGAAGCCGGAGGCGACGTACTTCACCGACAACAACGGCCAGCGCTCCGGCCTCATTTTTCTGGACATCCAGGAACCAGCCGAAATCCCGGCCATCGCCGAGCCCTGGTTCCTCGCCTTCAATGCGAGCGTCGAATTCCACCCGGTAATGGTGCCCGAGGACCTGGCCAAGGCTGGCGCTGCCATTGAAGGGGCGGTGAAGAAGTACGCGTGACCTCTTATCGAGAGGGCGCGTCGAGAGGGCGCGCGGGCATGGATACCTGCGGCCCTTCTTCAGTTCTCGATCTGCCCCTCCCAACATCGCGTTGCGATACCGCCATTCATAGCAGCATGTAGCCCTCCAGCGGCGGGCAGGCGGGTGTTGGCGCCTGATGTGCAGATGTTTTTGTTTGACGATCGAACGGTGTGACTGTCGAGCGGTGCTATCGTAGAGCAGCTCACAGGGCCTGACCCACCTCCTGTATCGGTTAGGTGAACCTGAAGACTCACTCGTCGCCTCCCGCGTGAAGCGGTACGTTCGAGACCACGATAGTTTCGACGATCGCCCAGCGACAGGAGACAGCCATGTCGGGGCGCGAACATGCGAACAGATCGTCGAATCGTCGCGTTTGCCTTCACCATGCTTTGCCTTTTCCTTCAGGCATGTTCCACGCTCCCGCTGAGCCAGGGAAAGGAGGAGTCGCATCATTTGCCGCCAGCCTCCGACACAGCTTCCGCGCGGTACGCTCATGCGGAAGTCAACCAGCATCAGAATCAATCCGGCTTTCGATTGCTGACTCTCAGCACGAATGCGCTACTGAGCCGTGTGGCTCTCGCCGATCACGCCAAGCATTCGATCGATCTGCAGTACTACATTTTCGCGAACGACTTGACCGGCCATCTTTTGATGCAGCATCTCCTTGCTGCGGCCGATCGCGGCGTGCGCGTTCGAATGTTGATCGATGGCAACAATTTCACCGATAAGGATCGCCTCTTTGAGGCGCTGAATTCACACCTCAATATCAAGATAAAGCTGTTCAATCCTCTCCAGACACGGGACCCTTCCCTGCTCTCCCGTGCCGCGCAGTTCATGCTCGAGTGGCAGCGCCTCAATCGGCGCATGCACAACAAATCATTCATTGTCGACAACAACGTGGCGATCATTGGCGGACGGAACATCGGCGACCCGTATTTCGATGCTGGTAGCGACACGCACTTTCGGGATCTCGACGTCGTAGCGATCGGCCCCGTTGTCCAGCAGGCATCCGTAGCCTTCGACGCCTACTGGAATTGCGATGCGGCGTATTCACTCCAGAGTCCCGCCAATACCGACGACTCCGCACAACGCCTTGGCACCGCGCGGAAGGTCCTGCAGCGAGAAATGCGCACCTTTGCAGAGTCCGACTATGCGCTATCCGTCTTGGATGAGCTCCCCAATGGCCCGACCGCCGATCGGCGCGGCGCCTGGTTTTGGGGTGACGCCGAACTGGTAGCCGATCAGCCTGAGAAGATCGAGGCCTCGCACGACGTGCCGGCGTTACGCATCGGCCCCAGGCTCAAGGAGATGCTGGATAGTGCACAGCACGAGATCTTGGCCACCACGCCTTACTTCATTCCCGGTGACAAAGGCACGAAACACCTTGCGTCGCTCGCCCAGCGCGGCGTATCGATCAAGGTGCTGACAAACTCTCTTGCCTCCACCGATGAGACGGCAGCGCATGCGGGCTATGTGCACTATCGCAAGGACCTTCTCGATGGCGGCGTCCAGCTCTATGAGTTGAAGCCGTTCGCCGGTCAGAGTCAGCAGCCGACGGCGCTCGGCAAGTCCTCGGGCATCAGCCTGCACGCAAAGACCATCGTGGTGGATGGTCGCCAGGTTTTCATCGGCTCCTTGAACATGGATCAGCGCTCAAAATTGCTGAATACCGAAATGGGCGTCATCGTCGACTCCCCCGGCCTTGCTCACGCCATCGGCCTATTTTTCAATACCGCGACGCTTCCTTCCAACGCCTATCAGGTGACCGTTGATCCCGGCTCTCATCAACTCGTCTGGCACGCCACGGATGATGGCAAGGATGCCACTTACCGGAGTGAGCCCGAGGCGAACACCAAGCGACGTGCGGAAGTAACGCTTCTCCGCCTGCTTCCCATCGACAGCCTGCTGTAACCGCTCACCGCGCCTGGCACCTACATATCAAACGCCACAGTATCTTGCGCTCCTACAAGGAATAGTCGCTTGACTGGCTCATCTTCGCGATCTCACAAGCATCGTGAAGCCACTCATCGATGCGGCTGTGCGTACAACAAAAGACTCACCGCCAGCACCAGCATCGTCAGCGCCGCACCGCGGTGAAGCAGCTGCACATAGCGAGGCGATAACCCGCGTGCGGCATATATGCCCACCAGGGCATACCCGCTCATCAGCACCGCGTCGATCACCACAAAGAGCAAGGCGAGCCTGAGATATTGCGTAGCCAGATTTTGTTGTGGGTGAACAAACGGCGGCAGCAATGCCAAGAAGAACAACCAACCTTTGGGGTTGCCCAGTGCGGCCAGCAAGCTGCGTGCAAATGCGTGGAAGCAGGAAGGTGTGGCCGCCTGCCCCTCTGGCGCAATGGCTTGAGGGTGTTGCCACAGCTTGAATGCCAGCCAGGCCAGATACGCGGCACCGACGTATTGGATCAAGACAAATGCGAGCACCGAGGTGGCGAGCAAGGCACTGATGCCCGCAGCGACGGCAGCCATCAAAAGCAGGTCGGAAAGCACGGCGCCGGCCACGCCGCACGCGGCCAGGCATAAACCGCCACTGGCGCCGTTATGCATCGCCAGTAGCGTGGTGGGTCCCGGTACCGCAACGACAACGGCGGCCGACAGGGCGAACAAGGCCAGCGAAGCGATCACGGCGCTGCCTTCGGCTCTGTCGCGATGCCGCCCGATTTGTAGACGGCGCCGCCCTTCATCACGAAGTCGATGTGGCGCAACAGGCTTATGTTGTCGATGGGATCGCCGGGCACAGCGACGATATCGGCGTACTTGCCGGGCGCGAGGCTACCCAGGTCGCGCTCCCTTTCCAGCAGCTGCGCAGCGTTGATGGTGGCGCTCTGGATGCAGAACATCGGCGGCAAGCCAGCGCTTGCCATCAGTTCGAACTCATGCGCGTTGTCACCGTGCGGATATACACCGGCATCCGTGCCGAAGGCGAACTTCAGGCCAGCTCTATAGGCATCACGCGCCATCTGCTGGTTGCGATTGCCCATGTGCAAGATTTTTTCCGTCACCTGGGGCGAAAAGTAACCGGGCGTTTTCGCCTTGCCGATCAAATAGTCCGGCGGGCTCAAGGTCGGCACGAACCAGGTGCCGTGTTCCTTCATCAGCCGCATGTCTTCGGCGTTCATGTACGTGCCGTGTTCGATGGAGTCGACGCCGCCCAGCACGGCGCGCCGGATCGCCTCCGCGCCATGGGCGTGCGCCGCCACGGTGAAGCCGTAATCGTGGGCGGTGGCGACGATGGCCTTGATTTCTTCCAGCGTCATCTGCGCGCGGTCTGCACTGCGGCTTTCGTCCAGGGCTCCGCCGGACGGCATGATCTTGATCACGTCGACACCATCCTTGTAATGCTGGCGGATAGCCTTCAACGCATCGTCGGGGCTGTTGACGATGCCATCCTTCGGGCCTGGGTCGCCCTGCAAGTCGGCGCGAAAACCGTCGGTGGGATCGGCATGGCCACCGGTGGATCCGATCGGCACGCCGGCAGCGAAGATGCGCGGCCCAGGAACAGTGCCGGTGTTGACCGCATTGCGCAGCGCGATCGACTCGTTGCCGTAGTCGCCAAGATTACGCACAGTGGTGAAGCCGGCGAGCAGTGTGCGCCGTGCGTAGACCGTTGAGGCGATGGCAAAGTCGGCGAGGTTCCGCCGGATCTTGTCGGAAAACGACGAAGGGCTGATCTGGTAGGTGAGATGCGCGTGGCTGTCGATCATGCCCGGCAGGCAGGTGTCGTGCGTCAGGTCGATCAGTTGTGCGTCGGCAGGCGCGGCCTGCCCGTGGACAACGTTCTCAATCCTCTCGCCGCGCACGAGCACGGTGGTCTCTCCCAACGTGCGCCCCTGCTCCACGTCGATCAGGTGGCCGCAATGCAAAGCCTTGAGTGGCACCGACGTGTCGGGGCTGGAGGTGTCGGGCGTGTCCGCGGCGAGTGCTGGAGCCTGCGCAAGAGGCAACGCCAACAGCAGGGCGCCAAGGTATTTTGTGTTGAGCTTGACTAACATCACGTGCATCCTTGGTTGAAGATGCCGCCATGCTAGGCGCAGCCTGCTTGGCTTACTAACGATGATTTTTCGCAAGTCTTGTGAATATTTCTAATCTATATGTCGCGTGAACTGCCACCGTTGAGTGCCTTGCGGGTGTTCGAAGCCGCAGCCCGTCTGCAGAGCTTTTCGCGTGCCGCAGCGGAATTGCACGTGACGCCGAGTGCGGTCAGTCACCAGATCAAATCGCTTGAGGCATTTCTCGGTACGCCGGTATTCCTGCGTCATGGGCGGCGACAGTTGACCCTGAGCAAGGAGGGGCGCGAGCTTGCCGAGCAGGTGAGCATGTCGTTGCAGCGCATCGCCGAATCGGCGGAGCAGATCCGGCGCCGCAAACAGGCCAACCGGCTGGTGGTCAGCATGCTGCCTTCGTTTGCATCACGCTGGCTGATGCCGCGCATGGGTCGCTTTCTCGACGCGCATCCGGGCCTGGACGTCAACGTGCGAACGTCGACAGCGCACGTCGACTTCGCGCGCGAGGAAGTGGACCTGGCCATCCGGTTCGGTCCTGGCGGATGGCCCCATGTCCACGCCGAACTCTTCATGCGCGAGGAACAGTTTCCGGTGTGCCGGCCGGATTTCGCCGGCGGAAAGCTGCCGCGGCGGCCGAAAGACCTGCTCGCACTTCCACTGTTACAAGCCGAGCCGCCCGGCTGGAACCCATGGTTTCAAGCGGCGGGCGTGGGTTTTGTCGAACCGCGCAGCGTGCTTGGCTTCAACGACGCCAACCTGACCTTGCAAGCCGCCATCGACGGACGCGGCATCATGCTGGCCCGTCGCGCCATTGCCGCCCGCGATATCGCACAAGGCTCGCTAGTGCGCCTGTTCGACACCGCCGTCGCCACCGATTACTCGTACTACCTGGTGTGGCCCAAGGACGCCGCGCCATCGCCGGCTGCGGCGAGCTTTCGCGCATGGCTGCTGGAAGAGCGCACGCGCGAGGTATAGGCGTGCTTCGCTCCGATCGCGTCGCGCGGGTCAAAGCTCCAGCTCGGTGCGAAAGGCGACCACAGCTTCGCCAGCGATCTTTACTTCCAGGGGCAGCTGCGACTCCTGATCGATGGTCACCTCGACCTGGACAAGACCCGCCCGTCCCATCGCTTCGCCTTGTCGCATCGTGCAGGAGAACTTGGTCTGCCCCACCGCTAGCGGCACCAGGCGATGCCGTACGAGATACGCACCGAGCGGCCCGTTTGCGTTGCCCGTGACAGGATCCTCGGGAATGCCGATCGCAGGCGCAAACATTCGCCCGTGCGCGAGGACGCCAGGATCTGGATCGGCCAGTGTGAAAAGGTGATAGCCGTTACAGCCGATCTCCTGGCTCAGCAAAGCCAATGCCGAAAGATCGGGCCTCAATCCATCGAGCGTTGCACGATCCCTCAGCGGAACCATGACTTTGGAATGCCCTGTGGAGACGACCGCCACAGGCCCTTGCCCCAGACTCAGCTCGTCGATACCCAAAGCCGAAATCAACGCCTTTCGCCTTCCCTCAGTCAATACAAGACCAAAAGTCGGCGGGCGCTGATGCATCCATATCCGAAAATCTCCGTGCTCTGACGGCTCTATCTCAATCCGCATCACACCTGCCCCCGTGAGCTGATGCACGCACCCACGAACCGCCGTCCGTTCAATGGCACGCACATAGTGCGCGGCAATAGTGGCGTGCCCGCAGACCGGCACTTCGATGGTCGGCGTAAAAAAGCGAATGTGGACATCGTGATCGCTTGCCCTCGGCTTGAAGATGAAAGCCGTCTCGGAGTTGTTGAGCTCTCGAGCTATCGCCTGCATTTGAGGGTCGCTCAGTCCATCCGCATGGGGTACGACACCAGCCGGATTTCCCGTAAAACGCGTGCGGGTAAAAGCGTCAACTTGATAGACGCGATACGTCACTGCCAAATCGCTCTCCTTGAATCACATTTGCCTGGCGAAGGGTCGTTAGGCGTGTGACGCCGAATCTGCCTGGCTCCGCCTCGCCCAGAACGCGCCCAAGCCGTTCATGCCAAAAACCGCGATCAGAATGGCGACCGATCCCACGACTTGCATCGTCTGCAGGCGTCTCCCGAATGCCAGCACGTCCACAGCGATGGCGACGATGGGATAGATGAAGGACAGGGAGCCTTGGATATGAGTGGGAAGGCGATGTATGGCGTCGTACATCAGAATGTAGACCAGCCCCGTATGCACAACACCGATAGTCAGCAACATGCCCCACGTGCCAGCACTTGACGGTGGATGCGCAAGATCGGCGAACGGCATCAGCGCCACAACGCCCACGCAGACATGGATCAGCGCGATCAGATGTGGTGGCGTGCCGGCGAGTTGCTTGGTGACGAGTGCGGCAACCGCCCACGCACAGGCAGCCCCAAAAGCCATGACGATGCCCACGGTGTACTGCGGCCCTGAACTTGCGCCCACCTGGACAATCAAGGCCAGACCACCGAAAGCCAGGGCCAGCCAGGCCAGCTTGGCCATCGTTACTCGCTCACGAAGAAAGTAAGCCCCGAGACACACCAGCATGAAGGGCTGGGTGTTGTAGACCATGGTCGCCATCGCGATCGACGCTCGCGAATAGGCGGCAAACAGCAGTATCCAGTTCAGGACAATGGCGATACCACCCAGCGTCGCCAGCCCCAGCACGCGTTTGGTCAGATGCCCTCGAAAGTGCCCCAGGTAGGCACATGCAACAAAGAGCGCCACCGCACCGAATGCGCACCGCCAGAACACCACATCCAATACCTGCCGCCCTGACGTGACCACGAACCAGCCAATCGTTCCTGCGATCGCCATTGCCACCGACATTTCGGCGGTACCACGTGCCTGCTCGCTCATCCGCCACCCTCGTGTTTCCGAGCACGCAATGTAGAAGCGGAAAGGCCATCACACCATGCAATAAGGCACACTCTTTCGGCAAGAAACCTAATTATCTTAGGCCAAACGCAGCCACAGGCTTCTTCAATGATCGACCGCATCGACTGTTCGATTCTCAAGCTACTTGCCCGCAACGCGCGCCTCTCGCTCAAGGAGCTCGCAGCCGGCATCTCACTATCAGCGCCAAGCACCACTGAGCGGCTCCGCCGCCTGGAAGAGCGCGGCACCATCCGTGCCTACACCATCGACGTCGAACCGAAACAGCTGGGCTATGCCATCCAGGCACTCGTGAGGGTCCGGCCGCTGCCGGGGCGCGTGCAGATCGTTCAAAAGCTGATCGAGTCCACACCCGAAATCGTGGAGTGCGACAAGGTGACGGGCGACGATTGCTTCGTCGCCCGCCTGTTCGTGCGATCCATGGAACATCTCGACGAGGTGTTGGAGAGCCTCGCGGCCGAGGCCGCCACAAGCTCATCCATCGTCAAGAGACAGGTCATTGCGCGAAGGCAGCCGCCTATGGCGCCTATCTAGGGATGCTCTGATCAGAAGACCACTTTTTCAGATCGCTCGACTGATTCCGATCGCATTGTTGATGTTGATCAGTTAAGGCCACGAACCCGCCGCTACATTGACAGCACCAACACGGGATTGCCCGTGGGGCCCAAGGCCTCCACGGGCTACGTCAATGCTCAGGGCGCCGGCAGTTGCGCATCCATGAAGGCGAAGATGTCGGCGAATTCGGTTGCCTCGGCCCCGAGCGAGGCCTGAATACCATGTCCTCCATTGGCGTTGGTACGTATCCAAACCGGCCGTCCGCTGGTGTTGGAAACGCGCAGGCGCGCGGCGAACTTGCCGGTCTCCCAGGGAGAGACGCGGCTGTCGTTGAGGCCAACGTCCAGCATCATCGCCGGGTAGGCAGTGTGCGGACGGATCTGCTGGTAGGGGTCCATCGCCAGGATCGAGGGAAAATCCGAAGCCTTGCGCGGGTCGCCCATTTCGCCGAATTGGTTGGCGCCGTTGGCAGCCTGCGGCAGGCGCACCGGATTGAGAATGCTGACTAGAAACACGGCGGCGCCGAACTGCTTGGGATGGCCTACCACTGCACCGCCAATCAGCAAGCCGCCTGCGCTACCGGAGACCAGCCCGGTACGTTCCGGGCGGCTGTAACCCAGTTCGCTCAACCGCGCCACGCCGGCGACGAAATCTTCCACACCTTTGTGCTTGTTCGGTCCCTTGCCGGCCTGATGCCACGCCTCGCCCTTCTCGCCGCCGCCGCGAACGTGCGCATAAGCGAAGATATTGCCTTGCTTGACCCATTCCAGCCGGACGGGCTTGAACGAAGGCACGATGGACAGCCCGTAGCTGCCGTAGCCGAACAGAATGGCGCGATGACTGCCATCCAGCGCGGCGTCCTTGCGGTGCAGAATCGTGAGCGGCACGTGCGTGCCATCCTGGCTGACCAGCTCAGTCTCGGTCGCCTCGATCATGCTGTAGTCGGCCGGGCTGGCTTGGTCCTGGCCAAGGCTGTGCAGGACCCGGTCCGTCGGATCGTAACGCCAGGATTTCGGCGGCATGGTCCAGCCGCGCAGTTCGAGCAGGAACCCGTCCTGGTTGCTGCCGGCGTGGAACAGCGAGGCCGCGCCAGCCAGCGGCATCGGCACCGTTTCGACTTTGTCCGTGACGTAGTCGATGCGGCGAATGTCGTCGATGCCGTTCTTGGACACCTTCGCGTACAAGGCGTCGTGCGCCGGCGCGAGCGTCTGTGTATCGGTAAGACTGAAGCCGACAATGATCTCGTCGTCTTGCAGCGGCAGGATGGAGCGCGCATTCGCGATCGACGCATCCGGGCGCGACAGGTCCAGCGAGAGTAGCTCGCCGTTGGAGCGTTTGCGGCTGGAGACCAGATAGAGCGTGTCGCCGTGGACGGCGGCCGCCTGTACCTTGTCATCCAGGTCGGCGATGCAGCGCCAAGTCACGTCGGGCTTGATCGCGTCGGACTGGGGGGCTACGCAATAGCGCTTTTCGGACTGCGCACCCGCCGCCACGGCGAGCGCCCAGTGTGAGCCGGTGGGAAATTCGATGACCGGAAAGCGGTTGGCGGGAATCGCAAATGACGAATTGGCGCCTTGCCCCGTGCCTGCCCGTAGCAATACCGGGTCCTGCGCCGACGGCGTACCCAGCCGGTGCAGGCGCAGGCGCATGTCCTGCAGAGGATCGCCGTTGGTGCGCTGATCGGGCGGCGCCAGTTGGGTGTAGGCGAAACCGCTGCCGTCGGGTAGCCACTCGGCGCCGAACTGGCCCCACACGGGTTCGACCGCGTCGCCGGTGGGCTTACCGCTCTTCACGTCGAGCACTTCCAGGCGGGTGATCTCGTTGCCGCCGTGATCGACGTTCACCGCCACCTTGCTGCCGTCCTGCGAGGGCGTGAACAGGGTGATCGAGGCGTGGCCGCCGTCACCGTTCAGTGTCGCCGGATCGAGCAGCGCGCGCTCGGAGCCATCGGCCTCGCGCACCATCAGGGTGCCGTTGCCCTGCGCCACCTCGCGGATGAAGAACAACCTTCCGCCGACATAGCGCTGGGCGCGGTGGATCACAGTGGTGCCACTGGTGTTTTGCAGGGCCTGCTGCCAGGCCTTCAGCGTGGGCAGCGCGTCGAGCTTGGCGCGCGCGTCGTCGCCCTGGGCGCCGAGCCATTGCTGGAATTCGGCGTTGTGCTCACCTTCCATCCAGCGGTAGGGATCGTGCAGGGTGGCGCCGAAGAGATGGTCAACGACGTCGACCGTACGCGCCGTCGGCGGCCCGTCAGCCTGCGCGGCAACAGCAGGCAGCGCGCCGAGTGTCAGGGCACAGGCCGAGGCAGCAAGGCGCAACGAAAGGTGCCAACGGCGCGAGCGGGAAGTGCACGACATGACGATGTCCTTGGGGTACGTGAAGAAATGTCCTGGCGCGTATCCTTGCGCAGCATGTCGCGGCGCGGCACTGCCATCGGTCATGCCGCACACTGGAGCGTGAGCGCCTTCGCAGTTCGCTGCTGCCCCAGGTCAACAGCCATCCCGTCGCTGATGGAATGGATCACAGCAACGCCAAATCGCATCCCTCTACGATCTGCTTCGGTTGACCGATCGCGTTGAATCGGTTCACGTGATCATTTCAATCAGCGTACGCAATCACCCTTTCCCACCGTTCTTTTTTGTGGGCAACTATCAAAGGAGAAACCTCATGGGACCGTGGTCACACGAGTCCTTCAGTGCTTATGGACCTGTGCCGGAAGGCGGATCAGAGAAGTCGATTCGCAATGCCCCACCACCACGCCGCCTTGCTGATCAATATCCACATGGTTGCCATCTGTCCCAGCACGAGCGCGGACAACCCTATGGCGTAAACGGGATGCATGCGGCGCGTCATCAGCCAGTCGCGCAGCATGCCCGCGAGAATCAGTGCATCGACATAGGCGTACCAGGTATGGGACGGAACGAGTTCCTGGGGAAAGCAAGCGAGCGCCCCAGGAAAGGGCAAGTCCTCGCGACGGCTTATCGCTTCAAGGCGGCTTCCGCAGCTTCCACCTCCTTCGCCGCTTCCATGGAGTTCTTGGCGGCCTCAGCCGCATCAGCCTTGAGCTTTGCGACGTAGGCTTTGGACTCTTCCGCCTCGCTGGTGATGTGAATCTGCACCTCGTCGCTGACTTGAGGCACGAAAGCACCAAGTCCGAAATCGGAACGCTTCAAGGTGGTCAGCGCTTCGAAGCCCACGGAAGGCAAATGGCTTCGGATGTTGGTGCCGACCTTGTTGATGGTGACATCCAGCACAACCGGTCGAGTCACGCCGCGCAGGCTCAGATCCCCGGTGACTCTGAGTCGATCCGGCGCGCTTCCTTGCTCAACCCGGGTGCTCTTGAAGGTCGCCGTGGGGAATTGGGCCATGTCGAAGAACCTGGCAGCCCGGAAGTCCTCGTCGAGATCGGGCACGCCACTGGTGAGATTGGCCAATGTGATCGTGGCCGTTACCGAGGCCTTGGTCGGGTTGGCAGGGTCGAACTCCAGCGTGCCCTCCACCTGGCTGAACTGCGCGGTGGGGTTGGAAAAGCCAAGGTGATTCCAGCGAATGACGCCCTGCGTGTGACGAGTTTCCAAAAGATAGGTGGAGGCGAACAGCGGAGCGGAAGCGAGCGCAAGAGCGGCGGCAAGAGCAAGGCGGCGGATCATCAGTAAGGACTCCTTGAGGGATGTGGCAAGGCGTGCGGCGCACCCGGAATGCGGGTGAGCGCAGGCGGCCTTCACTGTGCTTTTCCGGCCGCGAATAGTCCTGATGCAGCCCTGAGAACTTCTGAAGAGTTCTGAAAGCCAAGGTATTCAACGCCTTGCGGCGCCGTCGCTATGAGGCGCAGTGCCTACAGGCAATTGCCGCTGTGCGGGGTAAGTGCGACCATCCGCCGTCCTCGCGTCAGCGAGCTATCAACAACAGGATGGCGAGCGCAAGAAATGGAGTGTCCACCGGGAGCAACGTTGCGCATCGGCGAATGGTCGATCCATCCGGCGACGGATCAAATGTCGCGGCATGGGGAACTGATCCGCCTCGAATCCCGAACCATGCGCCTTCTATTGTGCCTCGCCGAGCACGCGGGCGCCGTAGTCAGCATCGACGACTTGCTGAGCAAGGTCTGGCCCGGAGTCATCGTTACTTCCGATTCGGTTTACCAGGCCGTTGCGTCCTTGCGTGGCCAGCTGGGCGACAATCCAAAGCAACCGACCTACATTGCGACCGTGCCGCGGCGGGGCTATCGACTGGTGGCGAAAGTCGAGGTGCCCGTAGAAGAGCCCTCGCAACCGGCAGCCGCTCCAATCGCAGGCGCGCCTCCACAGGAATCAGCACACCGCCCTGCCCTGGTGCTCGCCGTTGCCGCACTGGTACTGATCGTTGGCTTCGGCGCTTACTGGATGCTCCATCGTTATTCGCCAGCCCCCACTGCACGCGCGTCGTTGCAGACCGAGAACCATCGGCAGTCCATTGCCGTGCTCCCCCTTCTCGACCTCACCGACGCCATGAACGAAGAGCCCTTTGCGGACGGCATGACCGAAGAGCTGATCGATAAACTCAGCAAGATGCCCGAATTGAAGGTCGCCTCGCCCACCGATTCGTTCTTCTATAAGGACAAAAAGGTGGCCATCGCCGACGTCGCCAAGGCCTTGAAAGTAACCTACGTCATGGATGGAAGCGTGCGCAAATCAGGGGCCTCCCTGCGAGTTGCCGCACGGCTCGTTCGCGTCGACGACGGCTTTGTCGTCTGGTCGGAAACCTATGACCGCCCCTATGCCGACAAGCTGGCGATTCAGGATGAGATAGCGAACAGAGCCGCGAATGCTTTGAGAAGAACGATCAACTGAAGCTGAGGAAGTCAGTGGGCGGCCACGGTCTGGTGAATGACGGAGGTTAGCGTCCCCGGCTCGTTCTCCGGCAGGATCCTGGTCGGACGCGACTGCCAACTCTGGAAGACGAAATCATCGGGCTTCATGTTGGGGTCGCTCGCAACGATGCGGTACCTTTCTATCGCGTGACGGGTCCAGTCGATGTCGGTTTTGTCGCCGGGATCTCCGTCGATGATCACGCCGTAGGACATGCCTGTCGCATGGAGCCGCTTGCGCCATTCCACCAATTGCGGTTGCCATTTGTTCTGCCAGATGATGTCGGCCTGCAGAAAGGTCAGTTTCTCGCCCAGCTGTTCGTGAAACACCTTGGCAAAATCCATGATTTCATCCAGCCGATCAGCCGTCTGGTCGGTAACAGGCTCGATATCACCGAACTTAACGCCTGGAAATGCCGCTTTCAGTATGCGGATATTGGGTGCGATGTTTTGAACCAGCGCTTCAGTCGTATAACCGCAGGCGTGGCCGCCATGGCTGAAATGCCCCCAAGTCATCGGCTCATCGAAAGCGACATACTCGATCTTGCCACCCAACCCGGATACGCGATTCGCCAGCTTCTGAATAACCGCCGTGGTCGTGTAGCCAGGTACTCCGTTGCCGCATTGAACGGATGTCGCCAGGATCTCGGCCTCAAGGCCAAGAGCGATGTGGCGCCGACGCAGATCCTGGATGACCGTGGCCAACTGCTGGTCGGTCGCACGGTGTAGGAACTGGGTCGAGACCTTAAAAACCTTGATCGAGGATGCGGATTTCGACCAAGCCGCCTCCGGTTTGAATAGTTCCATGAAGTCATCGGCGGCGGTGCTGGTCATCGCCACATGGCTGGTCGCGCTCCGATCTGCAGCCACGACGGGGTCCACCGCGGATAACCAAGCCTGTCCCGCTGGACTAGGCGCACTAAACGTCGACACTACCAGTGTTGCAGCAAAGAGCAGTGCTACCCGCATAGTTGACTCCATCCTCTGGGTCGTATGGATCTGGCGATCGCATCCGCTCACGTCAGACTGATTTTGGATGCTCGCCAGCTATCAAATCAACGGCGCCAGGCTCGCTTGACCATCACCGGAAGTGAACCTGATCCTACTTTGGCGCCCTTGGTTGGACATGGACTGTCGCCTATGCTGCCCGACTATCAGTCGCGGTGGAGAAACGGATGGCTCACACGCCCCTCTTGGTGCAGTTGCTGGTGATCCTGGTCGTATCCAGGGCCGTGTCGTGGGCGCTGCGTTGGCTGGGGCAACCGCCCGTGATCGGCGAGATGATCACCGGCCTGCTGTTGGGGCCGATCGTGTTCGGCGCCATCGCACCCACATGGCAGAACGCGCTCTTCGCGCCGTCGACCCTTGGAGCGTTGAACAGTCTGAGCACCATCGGACTGGTGCTTTTCATGTTCATCGTCGGCGCCGAGCTGCGCTTCCCCAGCGGCGCCGGAAGGCAACTGAGGGATGCCAGCTATGTCGGCAGCTTTGCCGTTCTGCTGCCCGCCGCGCTCGGCCTTTGCATCGCCCCCATGCTCTACTCAGACTACGCGCCGCGTGGCATCGGGTTCTGGCCGTTCGCGATGTTTATCGCCGTTTCCGTGGCGATCACGGCGCTGCCAGTCATGGCGCGCATTCTCAAAGATCGTCACCTGACGCAAAGCGAGCCCGGGCAGCTGGCGATCGCCGCCGCTGCGATCACCGATGTGTTCGCCTGGGTGGCGCTCGCACTGATCGTTGCCCTCATCTCCGCCCATGGCAACTGGGCACCGTTCTGGCGCACCTGTATCGGCCTCGCAGCCGTGACAGTCGTCGGACTGGGCATGCTGCGCCCGCTACTCATCCGGCTACTGGCCCGGCGGGCGCCAGATGGCCGCCCCGCCAATACGATGCTGGCGATCCTGCTCGCCGGCGCGATCGGCTTCGCCGCGATCACCGACTGGCTCGGGCTGCACGCCGTGTTCGGCGCTTTCCTGTTCGGCCTGAGCCTACCGCGCGACGACCGCCTGCTTCACTCCCTGATAGAACGCATCGAACACGTCGCCGTTCTGGTATTGCTACCCATCTTCTTCGTGCTCTCCGGACTCAACACCACGCCCGACATGCTCACCGACGGAGCGGGCCTGGCGATGGCCGCCGTGCTGGCGGTCGCAATAGTCGGCAAGGTGCTGGGTGGTGTCGCTGGTGCGCGCTTGGCTGGGCGGTCATGGCGCACGAGCTTTGCAGTGGGATCGCTGATGAATGCGCGCGGCTTGATGGAGCTGATCGTCATCAAAGTTGGGCTGGATATCGGTGCGATCGATCAGCGCATGTATACGATCCTGCTGATCATGGCGATTCTGACTACGGTGATGACGACGCCGATGGTGGTGGCGTTTACGCAGCGGGCGCGTGTGAATGAGCCCGCATAAGAGAGATCGTGACGAAGGGTCTTGGCTCAACTAATTCCACTACTGAATGGAACAAGACCATTCACGCTATGCCGCCAGCGAGAGCATCAAAGGCATGCAAGAATGCCCTTCGTCCCAAGGAGCGGAATCTCATGACGAACAGGCTGTTTAAGGCTTTGGGCATTACCATCGGATGCATGGTCGGAACACTGGCGGCAGCTTCATCGCCCCCCAGGCACCCGATACCGCCGATCACAAAACCTTATGCGATGGACAAGGCTGGCAACGTTGCCGCTATCGATTTCTGGGTCGAGAAGGGCAAGATCGATACCCGTCGCCGGCTGATGCTTGCCCTGGACTTCCCCCAGACTGAGAAAGGCGCGGTCGAAGACGCCATTCAACAGCAGAGTTTGCCCATCGAAGTACAAGTCTTCTTTGAAGAAGGCGGACATCGCGTCCCTGTCCCCACGGAAGACAACGACACCATCCTGGCTACTGCTTACGGGGCGGCCGTAAAGGCCGATAACCCCATGGCCCACCTGCACCTTTATGCCACCGACGGCAAGACTTCCAACGTCTTGATTGCAGGGTTTCGCGCCACCCACGATGGACATTACGTTGCGGTCATAAGAACCACCCAGGATCAACCCGTCTTCAAAGACATCAAAACAACGTTGAGAGTGGACGAGTTCTACAACACTGGTGAATGAAGGAGCACATCATGGGAGCTCCAATGGTTGCTTGCGCCGACGTTCGACTGACTCCGCTAGCGACGGATCGAAACTAGCAAAAGGGGATAAGGGCGTCTGTAGGGGATCGCCTGCGCGACATATGTGAAATATGTCGTCCATTGAATACGTTTCCGAATGCTATCGTTGAAGACAGGTGCGGCAGATCACGGGCATCCATGATGCTCAAATGAGCTGTTCCTCGGTGCAACTTTACATGTCTGGAGGACGAAGTGATGAATCGGGCAACGAATGTCTTGGCTGCGCCCCTGCTTTGCCTATCTCTCTTCGGTAGTGCGCTGGCATCGACACCACAAACAACACCCAAAGCGGCCAGCCCGGAAAACCACCAGGCCAAGTCCACCGACGATGGCGATGTTATCAATGGCATTGCCTTGATGCCTGGCGTAGAGCGACTTTCCTACATATCGCCACGGTATTACGGCATCAGGCCTAGTTACGACGCATGCATCAAAGCTACCCAGGAGCAAGTGGCGCTTAAAGGCGATTGTGCCGACACCGAATTTACGTACCAGGATGCGCGCTTGAACAAAGCTTACAAAGCGCTTGTGTCTGCAATTACCGTCTCAGAAGGCAAAGATGCCATCAAGGAGATTCAGGCAGCACAGCGTGCATGGCTTGCCTTCTATGAAAAAGACTGCGCAGTAAGAGCTGACCGATTCGGCTCCACCCCGGGGCCGAGCACCTTGTCAACCTGCCGAATGGAGAGCACAGCCATTCGCGCGCAGGAACTAGAAGACTGGCGCAATAGCTATGTAGCTACTCATCAGCCTTGATCCGCCTCAAGACGAGAAACCGAGCTACGCATGGCATAGCTTGGTTTTGCAGGGACCCAAGATCACCTACAGGAGTTGGCTATGAGCAACGAGACATTTTCCGGCGGCGATGCTCTGGAACCGGGCACGATGCAGTACTACACGCATCAGGCGATGATGCGCAATGAACTAGCAGGTGGCCATGGGGCATATCAGATCAGCAACGCTCAAAAGGCCGCCAGCGGACCCAGCTTTGGTCCGTTTCAGTACGACATCGGTGCCAATCAGCATGGCAGAGATTTGTTAGAAAGCATTGCTACTGATGCGAAGGACGCGCAGGGCAGCCGGATCATCAGCGATCAGGATCTGAGCAACATCAAGCAGCATTTGTATAAGCCCTTTCGGAGCTTTAGCGCCGAAGATAGGGATGTCTATGAGCAGATGAAGCCCAAGCTCGATCAGACCTTGAGTTCTTCGGCTGGGATCCAGGCTATTAATCGAGACTACCTGCCGGTCCTGGATGCCAAGGTCAAGACGATGAATGATGCCGTGGCTGGCATCCAGAACGACGCGAACAGAAACTTTCTTCAAGGCAGTCCTGTTGCCAAATTGATCGTGCTTGATACAGCCAATCAATACGGCTCCACCGTGAACGATGGCCTGAAAGCATTGCTGAATATGTCCAAGGACGACCCGGCCATGCCCATGCCCGGGAGGACTTCTCCAGCGACCATCAAAGTAGAGGGAGAGCTCGGCCTTGAGGATCTGATTCGCTACAAGCTGGAAACTCAGTACGGCCAATCCAATTCGGGCGCCAAGGATGTACTGCGGCGCATTTCCAACATTGTCGAAGCTGTCGGAGTGGATGAGGTCAAAGCCAATTTGTCGGCAGAGGATCGGCAATTCCTAGAAACCGGTCTGAAGGACTACCTTCGGGACCATGGGCGTGACTTGAATATTGTTGAGAACAAGGAACTCAAGGCGCTGGCTCAGCTCGGCGGGTGGCCCGTCGATCATCACCACAGCCAACATGGAGGCCCGCATAGCCACGCAATGAAGCAGGGAAGCACGGGTGACGATGTTGCCAACCTTCAAAGGAGCTTGCAGGGGCTTGGGTATACAGACGCGGATGGCCAGCCATTGCAACCCGATGGGCATTTTGGCCCATCAACGCATGCCGCCGTACAGGCATTCCAGGCAGCACACAACCTAAAACCCGATGGCGTTGCGGGTCCCGCTACCTTGAAGGCCATGGAAGAACAAACCCACTCACTGAGCAAGCCCAATACGAGCTCGTATCAGTGGCAATGCCCTGCCCGCCTGGACGACCCATCGCACCCCGACAACGCGCTCTATCTCCAAACGCGTTCACAGGTTCACCAGCTCGATCAGCAGAATGGCCGCACACCGGACCAGCGTAGCGATCAACTTGCCGCTGCCTTGACCGTTTCTGCCAGGGCAAGTGGTCTGCAACGAATCGACCAGATCGCGCTTAGCGAAGACGCCAACACGCTCTGGGGCGCACAGCGCCCGCCCGGCGTTCGCGATCACTTCTTCGACCAGCATTGCAAGATCGATACCCTGCAGGGCTTGAACATGCCTATGGAGCAGAGCGGAGCGCAGTGGCCGCAAGCCATGCAGCAGTTCCAGAAGCAGCAGGAACAAACGCAACAACAACAAAGCCTGCAACAAGATCAGGCCATGCAGCAGGCAGGCCCGGTGATGCAGCGCTAGCAAGAAATGAGGTCGAGTCGACTTCCGAAGTTTGCTGGCTAGCAGTAAGGCAACTTGCCCCCCATTTTCCCGCGTCCCGTTTCCCTCGGCACTGAACGGTCGCACCAGCGAATTCAATCCGAACCAGGCATCCTCCAGCACAAGCAACACCTTCAGCGCCTGACCGCCTCCGCGGCGACGGACTGGCGGCAGAACGCCGTCGGTCCATCGCGGGTATTAAGCAGGCGCGGCGCATCCGCGCTCAGCCATGCTGATCCGCCTCCGTGAGCTGTAAGGCGTCCCGCCTGCCTCGACACTAGATGCTGGCTAGACGTTGGCTCAAGCTAACCGACTGGGGAGCCAACAGGCACCGTTTGCCTCCCGATGGTGCGACTCGCTTGCAATACACGTTCACGATGGCAACCGTGTTTTGGGCGGAATCGATCAGCTGGAACTGTTTCGCCACGCCAGGGCCGGTCGAGTTGTCGACGGCTACGGCGACATACGGCTGCGGGGCCATACCCATCTTCCGCAGGGCTTCCGAGCTCTCCGCCGCCTGCTGCGCTTGTACGTACTGCCTGTGCGTGTTGCCGACAAAGGCCTCAAACCCGTAGCCCATGGGCAAGTCGAGGACGTAGGTCTCGTACTGGCCTGGTGCGTTGACGGTGACATTTTGCAAGTTGGTGGTGCGCATCTGGTCTTGGGCGGCGCTGCCGCTGCCGGCGCAGACCAGACCGAGCGCGATAGTTGTAGCGATGATCAGGCGTTTCATGGGGGCCTCCAGACGGACGCCGATGTCCGTTCGGCGATTCTGGGCTGGCGCAGAGAAACAAAACGGAAACAAAACGAAAATAAAACGGGTCGGCGGTCGTTGAATGCACTTAACGACCGCCGTCCCGTTTTTCCCATCCCCATCAAGAAGCCGCTGTCCGGCAGCGCTTGCGCTCTGGCGCCAGTTGTACCGCGTTGCTGCTGGCGCGCGATGTTACGGCGGGATGTTCAAGTTCTGTGTAATGCCATACCTAAAAGGACCCCAGCTCCGAGGCGCCTGGAAACCTAGGGAACCCCCGTATTGTCCGCGCCGCTGGCACAGGCGGTAAATGCCCGACAGGTATTCCCCCAGATGGAGATCAGCCATGCTCCCTGTCGAACCCGGCTCCTCGGCCCGATACATCCCGCTCGCCGCGCCGCAGCCACCGCCCTACCAGGTACAGCCAAAAGATACGGTGCAGAGCGTGGCGCAGACGTACAAGGTCACGCCGGAGGAACTGGCGCGGACCAACGGCATTTCCGTCACGACCGATCTTGCGCATATCCAGACGCTGACGCTGCCTGCCAACGCGGTGCCGCCTGCCCACGACGATAGTTCGCAACCGGCGCAGACGCCTGCACAGAAGACCGACGCCGCGATCAGCGCCTACCAGGACGCCGTCAAGCATCGCGACGAGCTCATCCAGAACGCTCCGCACAACGGAGCCATCCGCGCCGACATACGGCAGTCCGAATCACCGGCGGTAGATAGCGCGCAAAAAGCCATGGATACCGCGATCCAGAATGAGATCGCCGGCGAAGTCGCCTACCGCAACAACGGCACGCCCGTTGAGTTCCGCACTCCGACCGATCAACTGATTACCAGCGCCGGCCAGGCGATCCTGCAGCGCCACCAGGGTGACCCGGGCACGCAATCAGCGATCAGCGCTGCAGTCAGCGACTACCAGCTGACCAGCAAGGCGCAAGCGCTGATCCCGTCGTTTTCAGGCGACTTCAGTCCACATGACAAGCTGCTGAGCTTGAGCACCAATCTTCAGGGACAGCCACAGGAGGTGGTCGACCGCGTGCTGGCCGATCCGAATGTGCAGAGCTGGGTCAAGGCCGCGGCGGACCAGGTCGCCCAGCCCTACGCTCACGTCAAATCGGGTAACGAGCACTATGCCGTCGATCAGGCGAGCCAGGCGGCGGGCCAGCTGCAGATGGTTACGGACGGCCTACCCCCTGCGCTCGCCACGGCAGTCACCCAGGCCAGCATGCCGACCATCCAGAAGATCGCGCAGTTGGAGCTCGGCAGCCAAGGCAGCATGGTGCCATTCGACAGCGTGCAGAGCGTGCTCGCCGGTCTCGGCGACAGCGGCCAGGCCAACGCGGTGATCAATCAGGCCGCTGCGGCCTATGCGGGCAATCTCGGCGCCGTGCGTTACCTGACCGCCAGCGGTGCCGCCAACAGCGCCAATAGTCCATTGACGGCCAGCATCAGCCAAAGCCCGGGCTATGGCTCGGCTGGCAGCCCAGCCTTCGCGATCGCGCTTGGCAACCAACTCAGCGGCCGTCCCGGCCTGAACGATCTTGCCAACCGCGCGTTTGATGCTGGCGCGCAAGGTGTACACGACTACCTCGCCAACAATGGCGGCAGCCCGTTGAAAGCCTACGATGCCGCCCATGCCGCAGCCCAGCAGACGGATCAGAAGCTGGCTGAGCTGCTGGCCAAGGCGGGGCCGTTGACCGACGAGCAGAAGCAGGCGGTGATCAAGGCCTATCGCGACGATCCGGACCATGCCAAGGCCTATCAGGCAGATGCCGATGCTGCGAAGAAACTCGCCGGGTACATGCAAACCAACCAGGCGAGCCTGATCTACGCGGCTGGCCGCAACCCGGACGCGGCGCAGCAACTTTATAGCGCGATGAAGGATCTGGCGCAGTCAGGCCAGGGAAAGCTCGCACTACAGTTCGCCGGCGATGTGCAGAACGATCCCGCGGCATTGAAGGCCTTCGGCAAGTTCTCCGACTACGAAAGCAAGTTCCTGCCCGACGCCATGGCATCCGCGCACGGGCAACTGCTGGTCGAGGACGGTGGTGACACCAAGATGGCCGGTAGCCAGTTGCTCGAGCTGGCTTCCCCGGTATTCAAGTTTCGAAACGGCTGGAACCTGGTCAAGGAAAACTTCGAGAAGAAGATCGACGGTAATGGGACTTTCAACGCCAAAGCCTTGGCCCAGGGCTACAAAGAAATGGGTTTGTCCGGTAAGGCCTGGGCGGTGGCGGCGGTGACGACCGACAGCGTCAACGGCGTCAACGTCACGAAGATCAACGAGATGATCGGTGAATTCTCCATGGCAGGTGGCGACGTCACTGAAGTCGGTACCGGCGCACTGAAGACGCTGGCCGATGCCGGCAAGTTCGGCGCCTACAACGCAACGGCTGAGACAATGGCCAAGTTGGGCGCGAAGTTCGTGCCCGGGCTGTCCGTGATTGCCAGCACCGCGGCTTTCGTAACGGACTTCAATGCTGCCAGGGACAATCAGAATCCCGCCTATGCGGGCGCGCTGCTCGGCGACACGATCGCCGTCATAGGCAGCTTTATGGAAACCGCCGGCGTCACCGAGGTGCCAGGTGCGGTCGTGACCGGTATCGGCATACTGATGTCGGCACCGTTCGAGCTGGTCGGCAAAATCATCGACGGCAACAAGGAGCAGAAGGACTTCCAGGAAGAACAGGTGAAATACCTGGAGGCAGGCGGCATCGACAAAGACAAAGCCGAGGTGTTGGCCAAAGATGGCGAGGCGATCAATGCCTTCGCCAAACAACTCGGACTTAGCCCGCAGCAGGCGCAAGACGTACTGATGGCCCATCGCGAAGCCTTCGATCAAGGCGCCGGTAATGCGCAAGGTCTCATTGACGTGGTCAAGGCCTGCCAGATCAAACCCGAAGACGTGGGCGGCTTCGTCGACGCGCTCGCCCATGACAACCCGGATTACGTCCGCTTCTTTAGCCAGCCCCGCGGCACCCCCACCACCCCGCTCACCAACCGCGATGACCTGGCCGACCTGATCGGCGGTGGCGGCTTTACCAACGCCAAGGCCTACGTGCAAAGTCACGCGCCGGATGTGTTCAGCGCCGCCGGCAGCGCGCGCCGCCAGGCCGACCGCCAATACGAAGTGGCGCAATCTTTAAGTGGATCGCCACAGATGCAGATCGGCAATCTACTGAAAAGCAATCACGACCCCGTCTATCAATCCGAGATCATCAAGGTCATGAAGGACAACGGCACACTGGACACCTGGGTGAAGCAGATGGGGACCGAATTTGCCTACAACGGCTGGGACCAGGCGGCGAAGAGCGCGATCCAGAACGCACAGAATACCAACGTACTTTCCGCCGACGAGGCGCAGCGATACCTCGGCCAACTTGGTTAAGGATGCTCTGATCTATTCAACGCAGGCGGCATGATGCCCAGAAGGCTTGCGGTGGGGGTTGCGTGGCGCAGGGAAGGCTGGCCTGCGCGGCACACACCGCGAGCCTTAGCGGCTGCGCGAGCATCAGATGGCTGTTGAGGAAGGCGCGCTATGAGCAAGCTGCCGTTGTTTCGTGACTAGCTTCGAACCTCAATCGCGGCCTGGGAGCACCCTAGGCCGTTTTTGCCGTTCACTCACTCCTCGCCCCTCGCTCCTCGGTCCTCACTCCTAGATCTATGCCCCGCGCACGGCTGCACGCCACACTATGCGCCCACCACGGCAGCGCGACATCATCGCCCCCTCCTGCTGCAGCAAGGCCAAGGCCCGTTCGATCAACTCACGCGGCGGCACGATGCCTTGCGGACGCAGCCACCATTGCTCTATGCCTTCCACGGTATCGGCGCAGGCCGGATTCGCGGCAAGGAAGTCCATGATCACATCGGCAATGGCACGCTCGGTATAGCTGCTCACGACGGCGCCCAGATTCAAGAACCCGACAAATCTTGCTCTTGTTCGACCTGATTGGCGAGACGGTATTTGTGCACCAGCTTGCTAAATGCGCTGCGATCCTGTCCGGCCATGCGCGCGGCGTGGGTGATATTGCCCTGGGTACGATCCAGCATGGTGCGCACGAAGTTCTTCTCGAACTCCGCAATGGTCTTCGCCTTGCCCTGCTTGAAACCCGTTTCGTAACAGACTTCCGGACCAGCCTCCGTCTGTCTGTCACTGGGCATACTGGCCTTTAGCACTTCGCCATCGCACAGCAGGTATTCACGCTGGATAAAATGCTCAAGCTCGCGCACATTGCCCGGCCAGTTATAACAACGGAGAGATGCCAGAAAATCCGGATGAAAATGCTTTACCGCGGTCTGGCCGCGATAATTCAAGTTGAGGCGATCCAGAAATGCCTGCGCCAATTCAGCGACGTCATTGCCGCGCTCGCGCAAAGGCGGCATCACCAGCGGCATCACCATCAGGCGGTAAAGCAGATCGCGTCGGAAATGCCTTGTTTCGACCAGTTGCTCCAGATTGGCATTGCTCGCCGCGATCAGCCGGACATTGGTATGCCGCGTCTGTGTTCCGCCAACGCGCCGATACGTGCCATCCTGCAAAAACCGCAACAGCGCCGCCTGCGCTTTCAAGGACAAGGTATCCACTTCGTCCAGGAACAAGGTGCCACCGTCGGCCTCGCTGATCAGGCCCGGCGCCGATTGCCGCGCATCGGTGAACGCCCCCCGCTCATGCCCAAACAGTTCACTTTCCACCAGCGACTCGGCCAGGGCGCCGCAATTGACTGGGATAAACGGGCGATTCGCGCGCGCACTCAAATAATGCACGGCACGCGCGCCAAGCTCCTTGCCGGTACCGGTTTCGCCGCCGATCAGCACGGCGACATCGAATTTCGCAATACGGCGTATCTGCGCCAGCACGTGCGCGAACTGCGGCGAAGAACCCAGCAGACTGAACTCCATCACATCGCCCATAAAAACCTCCCATAGAAGGGCAGGATGAAGGCAGCAAAACCGACCGCAATGCGCCTGACAAGCACGGCGCGCCCAGGCCAATCAAATCGCTTTACCCCCGTCCCCAGGGTCGCGAATGTAGCCCTGTTTACTTCACCATCGCAATATGCCTGTGATCGATTACTCTAAACTCTCAGCAAGGCCTTCCAGCGTCACGTTTAATAAACATCCGTTTTGATACAGGCGCGATTCGCATGTTAAAGCGATTGGGATTTCTGTTACTACTAGGCTTTGCTTTTGCCGGCGGCGCCTTGGCGCCCGATACTTGGCGCCAATTCATCGCCTTGCAGGCGTCACAACTGCAACGTCATGCCATGGCAACCTGGTCGAAATATGTAAGCACCCCCGCCAACGCGGACAGCCTGGTTATCGGCACTCGAGTCGCCACTCCCGCGATCGCGGAAGGGCAGCCAATCTACGCCTTGCAGTTAGGCGAATTCATCAACGGCGCGCAAGCCGACGCGGCCATGCAACGCTACGAAGCAGCGGCACGCAGGCTGGGCCTGCCCATGACCACACTGGCGGTGGTCGATTCAAACAAGGACCCATGGACGGTGCTGGCCATCGGCCAATTTCCGAGCCAGGATGCCGCCGAACAAGCGGCGCCGCGCGTACAGGCCACCGTGGGACTGGAAAGCACGCCAGCCATCAAACTACCCGCCAAACCCGCGTCGTAGAAACAGGCCGCGCTTCGCATGCTCGGGATCGCGCCAGCCCGCCTCGCCGTAACTATCCACGAAACACACCAAAACCTGCGCCATGCCGATGCTGCAGAAATAGACCCAGCTAGTGGCGTCATAACGATCGCGAGTAATAAACCAACGCGCATCGCCCTGCGCCAGGCCCCAACTGCTCACACGATGCACCCATAAATCGGCCTGTCCGCGATCATTTACCAGGGCCACGCGGACATCCGCTTCGCCCATGGTTTGTGCTTGGTAGATACGTGCCATGGATTCTTAGGAGTGAGTGGAGAGGGGTCAGCAGTGAGAAAAGAGTATATCGTTGATGGCGTATGATCCCGGTTCAGTCGTTTCCACTTCTTCCGGCTTTTATGAAAACACCCAAGCAGCCTGGCGGACGTTCACCTTACGAGCGCATTTCGGTGCTCAAGCTATCCAGCTCCAGCCGCGTGGTGCTGGGGCAGTCGCGACCAGAGCGGGATGATCGGCGGGCGCGCGCGATTCTACGCTGGGGCCATCCGGACAACCCGGCCCGGCCACAACCCAACGCCACCATCGATACACCGCTACCGCAACGGGTGCAGACCGCGCTGTCATATCGCGTCAACGAAGCACTGCAGCGCCGCCTCCATGGCGGCCCTGCCCCGGCGCCGGCTTCACGCAAGGCGGCCATGCAAGTCGTTCAAGCAACGGTTGATCTCGATGCAACGGGCATGACCTGTATCAAGATCTTGGACAGCTTCGAAGACGAATAAGCCCGCTTGACTGACAGCCTGTCTACCAGTTGCGCCTGATGTGCTCTCCCGGAGGCAATGCACCGAATTGCTGGCCCAACTCGGTGCCGGTAACGACCACCCGCTGCTTTATGGCTGGAAAGGCAAGATGTGCATTACTTGCCACCTCGCGCTGTTGTGGCGTGCTGATGGGCCGAAAGACATTTCTTGACCGATGGAGCAACACGCCGTGCAACTCCTCTTGCAATGCCGTCTCGCCACGCGCATTAGTGACATTGTCGAATCGGTACGTATGATGATTTCGCGCCGGTTCCCGGCCAATGTTTGTCGGCAGACGGTGTTCCTGCGTGATATGTCCGAATGTTCCGCTGCGAGTGCGGTAGTAAACAGTGGGTTGCTGGCCTGGGGCCGAGGTGGTACCGATCACGTGATGGGGGTGATACAGCCAAACCTCCGGATTGTCCGCCCGCAAATCCTGTTCGGCCTGGTGTATGGCCTGCTTCCTAGCATCCGTCAAACTGTCGGCGCTGAAGAATGCCTTGACGCGGCCCCACTTGCCGAGCGACCTGCCCATTTTAATATCCACCTGGGCTTTCACACGGTCATATCGCTGCTTGTAGGTCGGGTTCACGATCATTTCCTCTGATTGAGACCTTGGCTGATTCGCGCCAATAGGGGTCGGAGACGTTATCACCCCCTTTATGCCTCCACTCTGCCCCGCTTCCGCCCCGCCCCCGGCAATTCGAGACGCTACCAGTTATGTCTGGTATGAACCCCCTGACCGGCCGCGATAAACTGACGCCCATACTCGGCGCCAGTAACGACAACCCGTTGTTTGACGGCTGGAAAATTGAGGTGCGCGTTATTCGCCGCGTTTTGTTGGGCCTGCGTCACGATAGGTTGTAATGCATTCCGGGA
This sequence comes from Dyella subtropica, assembly GCF_026283965.1. Lineage (GTDB taxonomy): Bacteria > Pseudomonadota > Gammaproteobacteria > Xanthomonadales > Rhodanobacteraceae > Dyella_D > Dyella_D subtropica. The sequence continues at coordinate 26,718 of NZ_JAPDPD010000018.1, read as the reverse complement.
TCGGTGGAACAACACTCCAGGTATTTCCTCCTCTAGCACCGGCCTTCCTCCGACATTGACATTTCCATACCTATATGCCGCATGCTTACGCGCCGGCTCCCGGCCAACATTAGTTGGGCCATTGTGCTGCTGTGTGATGTGCCCGAAAGTTCCGCTTTGGGTTCGATAGTAAACAGTAGGAAGCTGTCCCTGGGCCGAAGTCGTTCCGATGACGTTTTGCGGTTGGTATAGCCGATTCTCTGCGCCCTGTTCGGCTTGGTGTATCGCCTGCTTCCTGGCGTCGCTCAAGTTATTTCCACCGAGGAAGGCTTTAAATCGCCCCCATTTACCAAGGGGACGACCCATTTGAGCATCCACCTGAGTTTTGACGCGGTCGTACCTTTGTTTGTATGTCAAGTTCACAATCGCATCCTCATATAGATGTCATACCTTGGGAGCCTCCAACGACTGAGGTATCCCCACGTTTTGAACGGTCATTCCGGCGCAGGCCGGAGGCGCTTCACAACAGCGAAGCTGGTCATCCCGTAGAAGTGCTGTGCGAAGCACTCAAAACAGTTTTTGTGTGCTTCGCACGGCATATTAAAACTGGATCCCTCGCTCCTCAAACCCGAGCACATCCATGTGCTCTCTCCGCGTACCGGCCTGCGCCGGAATGACGAGCAAAACCACGCCTCGTGCCGCATGCGCTCCATTTGTGATTTACATGATTTGACATGCAAAAGAACGTGGGGTACCTCAGCATTCGGACCCCCTATTTAGGAAATTTAGTTGAGGTAGATGGTGGCCTCCAAACTGTCAGAGCTCTCACCCGTTTAACGTAAAGCGCCAGTGCATTGGCAGGGCCGTCGCGATGACCGACACCGGTATTTTTGAATTTATCAAGCTGATAGCCTTTATCTTCCACCGTAAGAAAGGCCAGCTTCCCGTTCTTGCTCCTTGGTCCCGCGATGACATTCCATGTCCTTCCACCAACGTAATGGTGCTCACCGCTTTCGTAATGTAGTGATGGATCGATGACGGTATTTATACGCGAGATACGCTTGCGGTTTGCGGTGACCGCTAGTGCGTTGGATACGCTTTCAGCGAAATGTTTTAACGCGGCAGGGGCCGGAAAATTGGAGAGGAAGGAGGAGGCAGGAATCTTTCGTTTAAGCAAACTGCTCATGACGACTTTCCTTTCAATTGAGTGTGTTTGATGGTGACGGTAAACGCAGCGGCGCAATCATGGGACAGCGCGCCGTTTCGATAGCCCGATAGTGATGTTGTCGCCGGATGACATCGAACCACATACCTCGTGCGGCGAAATGGCAAGCTCGATGGGCGATTTGTTAGCGACAAGCAAGGCCTTCAATCGTTCGCGCCATATATCCCACGGTGTCGGAAGAGCCGCTTCGTCTCTTACAAAGAAAAGCAAATCATCATCAGGCGTCATGGCTTGGAGGGGTAACGACCGGAATCCAAGCGCGTGTAAAGCATCGATCGAGCGATGATTGGTTTGATAAGCGGAGGTGAATAGCCGCTGCAATCCCAGTCGCTCGGCCTGCAGACACAGAAGACGTCCGGCACGTCGACCCAAACCCTTGTTCTGATGCGCACTACCGATCCAGAAGTAGAAGTAGGCGTCCTCGCCATGCGTCTGCACGCTGACCACTCCAATCAGCCCCATGTCGATATGCATCAATGCATACGTGGCGCGTCCGGTCTGGTGCGACTGTTCCGCGATCCACTCACGCGCCATCTCCGGCGTATCCAACTCCGGCAGCCGCGTTAGCTCACCGATTTGCGGATCGCGGTATTGCTCATACAGCTCTTGCGCATGATCCTCATCCAGGGGCACCAGGCACAGCTCGCCGTCATGCGAGCCTTCGGCGTGATACCAACCGAGCGCCTGCCAGCGTGCCAAGCGCTGTTTCAAATCGCTACGCAACGAATCGACAGATGGATCGTCGACACCATCCGCACACAAAAGCGCGAGGTCAACGCGGCCGCCCAGCGAGTAGCACAGGGCCATGCATGCTCTATTTCCATCGTGCTCGAATATAGCTCTGGCGATATCCAGCCGGCCTAGCTGCACCGCGAATACAGCCAAGCTGTGTCGGAGGTCAGTTTCATCGTCGCTACCGGGGCAAACCTGCCACCCGCGCGCGATGGCATCGCCCCAATCACTGCGTTCCACATCAGTAAGTTCGGGGGGATTTTCCATCCAGGCGGCCAGGCTTGATCGAAGCACGCGCGGGTCAAAATGAGCGCCGCGCAACAGAGCCAGATGCATGGAAGCCAGACTTTCCGGCGCCAAGCTGGAGGCAAGCGTTTCCAGCCGGCAGGTATCGTCGGGTTGATAGCGGCACAGGTATTCGGCAAGCCTTGAGCATTCACCATGTGCCGTTGGCATGCCGTCATGACGCCAGATCGCCTGCACGGCCATGCCATCCGTGTGCTGCTGGCCGTGCCAGCACCACGCCCCCTGCCCAGCCTGGTCGTAAGCCAGTGCGTGAAAATTGACGGGTATGCACGGCGCCTCATACAACCAAGTGCTCGGTGGCGACATGGCACCGAAGCGCAGCTGTTGCTCATTGATCACCGCTTGGTCGGCGGCCAGCCATAGAAAGCGTCCGTGGGTTAACTCCGCGATGCGACGTAGCGCATACAAGCCGGCGTCGGGGATCAGCACGCAGCTATTGCTCAGCGTGCGCAGATAGCGTTGCCGCAAGCTTGCGGGACATGACGCATCGTCGTCGATCGCTTGCCAGTCGACATCGAGTTCGCAGCGGTCATCGTGTTCCGCGGTGATAAGTACGCGGCCCTCGAGCCAGTTGCCGTCATGCACGGCGCGCAGTTGACCAGGGAAGGCTTGTAGATAGTTCAATGCAAGCACGATGAGGGGGTTGCTGCTTTGATGCCAGAGATGCGCGTGGCGGCTGCTTGGCGGTGGGTCGTGATCGTCCAAGGGTGACCACGGCAAGGTATCGAAATATTCGTCGACAAGCTTGGGTTCGCCAAAGCCGGGGGCGGCGCAGGCCAGGTAGCGGATGGTCCATGGCCGAGTGGCTTGTTCTCCCCAGCACGGAAAGGATGGCAAGTGTTGCTGCAAGGCGCGCCATAGCAAGCGCGCGAGATGGCCGTTGCCAGGTGCGAGGTCGAGCAGGTACAGCGGCTGGGCCGGATCGAGCTGGCCGGCGCGGTAGGCGGCTTGCCAGCTGGTGATGATGGCTTGTGCCCAGGCGTCGGCGAGGCCAGGACTGGCATAGCGGTCGGCATGGCATGCGGGAGTGCGGATGCTGATGGCGATGCTGGCAAAGGGTTCTGCGATGTAACCGGTGCTCTCTGAGACATTCGCAAGCCGGTCATTGCTCGCTTCAATGGGTCCCTCTCTCTGGCGTAGAGAGAGGGCTTGGGTACTCGCTTCGCTTGCGGAACAGCCAGCCTGTGCTTGCATCGCTCCACTCCTGATCGCAGTCGCTATTTGCGCGTGACGGTGAAACTGTGGAAGCTCTCGACGCCGGTGCCCGCATCGATATGCACGCCGTAAGTGCGCTTCTGCACGGCGCCGTTGTCGTCGAATTCATCCATCACCACCATGCTGCCGCGGCGCTTCAGCGGATTGTCATCGGTGCGATTGAGGTCGATGAACTTGTCGATGCGATTTTCCACCGGCTTGTGCGCGCCAAGATTGATAGAATGGGCTTCGTTGACCAGGTTTTCCTGGCTGCTGGGGCCGCCGAAAATATCCGCCATCAGGTGCGACTTGTGGATTTTCGCTGGTTTGAACGACGGGTTGAGCACGTCAATCTTGCTCAAGGGATCCCGCTTCGCACCGGCCTTGCGGCGCCGGATACGGCCTGACACAAATGCCTTGACCATCTTCTTCTTCGTGAACTCCTGTCTGGCGCCGAATGCCCCTTGCTTCCGTTTGATCTGGGCCAACTTCTTGAACGCCTCATATTTCCCTTTCGTGCTGACGGAATGGGTCAACTGCGCGACGGCTTTGCCGGTCGCCTTGTCTTTAACCGTTCTTCTCTTCCAGTCCGATGACATGCTCTACACCCCTGGTGGCCGTGGCGAGGAATGCTCACTCCTGGAACAGATCCGCCACACTGATCTGCCCGTTGTTCTTTGCGTACAGCTCTTTGTGCAGCGCCGCCGCATCCAGGCCGCCCCATACCACCGCGCGGCGCAGTAGATACGGCACGGGGCTATGCGGCTCGATGCGCGCAAGAAAATCGGCGATATTCGCCAATACGCGATAGGCGCGATCGCGCTCGCTGAAATCGCTTTCGCCATTGGATTCCTCTTCGTCGCCAGACTCGTCGTCCGGCAACGGTTGCGGACGGACATCACGCCGGCTCAGCTCGGCACGTATCGGCGCTTGCACGCTGCCGAGCAAGGCATCGAGTTTGCTTAGCGAGGGCGCCTCCTGCGCCAGCTGGCGGCGCAGGCATTGTTCAAAGGCTTCGATCGCGACACGCGCGGCATCCAGCTCCGCCATGCGCGTGCGCAATTCGCTCAAGGGTATAGCTGTCAATAGCTTGTGCAGATCATCCAGCGTGGCGGCGTCTTCCGCCTCGGCGGGCAGTTCGCCGTTGACCGCGCGCAGGCGTTCGTAGTGATGCGCCAACTCCCAATCAGACCAGCTGGCGAATTGATCGTCCTCGTCGCCGACCAGGGGAACCAGCGACAGCGTGCGCAATAGCTTCTCGTTGACCCAGCGCACAATATTGATGCGCGCATCGAAATCGCCGCGGTCGCCTTGCGGATGCAGGCTATCCCAGCAGGTTTCGCAAAGGCCGTGCATCAGTACGATGCAGGGCGCGATCGCGGCATAGCCACGCTGCTGGATCTCCGCCTCCAGCAGCCACGATGCCAATTGCAGATCTTTCGCGCTGCCCGCCAGCAGATCGGCGATCAGCCGCGACACCTTGGGCCAATTGGCGCGTTTCAATTCCACCGTCCATGAACCCATCGGCAGGCTGGCGTCGTCGTCCTTGCGCGCCTGTTCCACCATCCGGTACATCATGTTGCCGCGCACTGGCAGGCCGGCAGGGTTGACCGCATCGACCGGCGCCAGCAAGCGTGCCAGTGAAGCACCCAGATGAAGTTCGAAGTAGCCGCCGTCATCGAAGCCCATGGTCAGCGTGGATGGCGCGGCGTCTTGGTGCATGCTGGTAGCAGGAATGGTCATGGCGCCACCTCGCATGCAGGGGACGCATGACGGCAAGCTGTGCGATCTGGCTTTTTCATCGGTCACTGCTCCCTTGGCGCCACCTGAGGAAAATCGGGAACGACCAGCGGTGCCATTGCCTTGCTGGCGGGGTCGCGCGCTGACAGTTTCAAGTTCAGATAGAACTGTGCTTTTCCCGTACTTACCGGCGAACCCGCGCCGGCTGGTTGCGACACCGGCAATTGGAATTGCAGCAGTTGCTGCGCCGGATCGAGCGCATTCGAGCCGCCAGCACCCGATATATGCAGATCGCGCAGACGCAGCAGCGCCCATGCGCCACTGGCCTGGAACACGGCGTGATAGCCACTGACACTCAGATCGGTCTGCTTGGCGTCAGGCAAGGGCGTGTAGCGCGACAGATCCGCCCACTGCAGATCCAGCGCCATTGGATCGCCGACATTCCATATCAACGAGGTCGCGGAGCCCGGCCAGTTCGCACTGTTGCCGCCCGCTCGCAGGCTCCAATGGATCATCTGATTGCTGTACGGCGAATCGGCTGCCAAGGCGCGGAAGCCCACGTCGAGCGATATCGGCACACTTTGCGGCGTGGCCAGCAGGTTGCCGGCAAAGAATGTCTGTACTGCGTCCAGCTGATCGATGAAGCCCTTGATGCGCGCCGCCTCCCTGCTCCTGGCAGTGACAAGCCAGGTTTCCAGCGTGGGCTTTTCGTTGGCGTAGTAGACGAAGAAGGCTTTCACTACCGCCGGCGACACTTCCGGCGCGTCCGGCGCACCGAACGGATAGCGTCCGGCCAACTGGCTGTTGAACAAGGCAGAGATGCGCACAAAATGCAGGGACGCATCGCTTTCGCTATTGCCGATGCATGCCACCTGCGCCGTGCGAAGCATCGCCACGCGGCGTTCGGAGAACAGATCATTGCCTGGTTGCGCGGGCGCATAGGTGTTCAAGGCACTGGGGCAATTGCCGTAGCTCAACGCCCCCAGCTGCTTCAGGAAGAAGTCGTTGAGTTGCGCCACCTGCCCCGCTGGATCAGCGAACTGCACCTGGCGATTGAGCTCAGCGATGGTATTGGCCCAATACGTATCGGCCTGAGTGTTGACACGATGGCTGTCATTGAGACCGCCGGAATTCTTCAGCAACGTGGCAAAAGGCGCCGCATAGCCCGCCAGCACCTGCGCGCGCGCCAGCTGCCGATTGAGATACGACTGCAAAACCGGCGTGCTACCCAGATCGAACACCACCGCCCCGTCGTCATGCGCGGTCAGCGCAGGTGGATCGTATAGATGACTCGATGTGGCCAGCCCCGAAATATCCAGCAACATGTCGGCGGCATAGTTGCGCGCGCACTGATCCATTTCGCCGGCCAGATCGTTCATGCCCAGCTGGCGCATGCGCCGCAGCGATTCCAGATACGGCCCTATCGCCTGCGCAAAGTTGGCGCTTTCGGTGGCTAGCATCTGCTCCAGCGGCGAGGTCGCATCCAGCCCCGTATCGACGCCGACATCCAGGTGCGTGCGCTGATTGCGCGCCAGGCTGTCGGCCAGCGCCAGCTTCAATTGGCCGCGCGCCAGCCGATCGAACAACGGTTGACTATCCTGTTGCGTGCCAACCGGACTGATATTGCGCTCAGCCGCGAACACCAGGTATTGCCGCATCTGCGTGGACAACTCCCCAAAGGTGTCGCTACGCCAGCCGCTGGCGGCGCCGTTGCAGCGGTACGGCTGCGGCGACGGCAATTGCATATAGTCCAGATCAACCAGGGCCGTGAGCCCCCTGGCTTCCGCGAACAGACCGGGGTTGATGCCTTCCAGCCGGTGCGTATCCGGATTCACCACGAACAGGGCGCCATACGGCGCCAGGGTGGCGCCGCGCAGAATATCCACCGCCGGCAGATAGCAGTTCTGTGTATCGAAACGGTCCAGACTGGCGCGCAAGCCGGGATCGTAATGATGCTTGTCGATCAGAAGATCGAGATTCGGCTGCAAATCGGCCACGATGCGCGAGCATGGATTGAAGGCCGGCGTCGAGGTCAGCCAGGCTTCGCGAACCCAATCCATCCACGCATTGAAGCGCCGCATCGGCGGAAGCAATGGCGGCTTGTTTTCCTGCAGCACGCTCAGCAAGGAAGTGCCGGCCTGTACCCGCTGCAGCAGCAGACGCTGCGCCTGCTGAGCCAGGGTGTTCATTTCCCGCGAAATTTGCGCGCGTCGCGCCTGGGTCATGTGCGGTGGATCAGGATAGCTGGCCGTGACCAATGCATCGGCAAGGATGTTGTCGCTATTGAGTAGATGTGACGGCAAGGGTTTGCCATAAATATAGTCAGCTAGCGCGCTGAAATCCTGCAGCATGCGCTGATGATCGAGTTCCGAGCCCGTCCGCGATACGTAGGCGAAGCGGTCCAGCTGATTCTCCAACTCATTCAGATCGGCCAACACCTGCCTGACCTGGTTCAGCAGCTTCTGGTTGGCCGTGGCCGGCGCGTCTTCGGCAGTGCCGGCTTGCAGCGATACCGACGACAAGGCATCGATGCGCTTTTCCAGGCTGCAAGCCATCGAAGGCAAGATCACTTGTTCCAGGGCTTGCTTGGCGACCACGTCGCGTATGCCATGCTTGACGCGGGGATCCACCCACGACAGCGGAATCATCAGATAGCGCGTGCGCGTATCCAGCGTCGCCACTTCTTCCAGCAATTGATAGACATGCTCCTGGTCCAGGCAGCCACGCTGACTCAAGCGCTTGCTGCTCACTGACACGTCAACCATGGTGTTGTGCAAGGCTTCCGCCTGGGCATTCACCCGTGCCGCGGTCCATGGCAAGGCAATCGCCAGCAGGATGGCGGCGCCGATCATGCCCAGCTGCAAGTGCCGGATCAGCTGGTTGCGCAGCAGCAGGCCTTTTTGCGTGCGTTGCGCAAGGCGCTGTTCGGCGAATGCCTTTTGCGCGATCAAGTCCTCGACAAAGGCGACATCCCCGCGCGGCGTGGCAGCGGCCGCTCTACCTGCGGAAAGACCCATCACCCCGGTGAAATAGATACCGCGGCAGAATGCGCGCGTCTCATAGGCATCCAGCCGAAACAGCTCACCTAGGAACGTCCGCAACGGAGGCAACAGTTCGCGCATATAGCGCGGAAACAAGAAGAAATTATCCGCATCGTCGATGGCATCGCGGCGTGTGGCCGCCTCCAGCACCAGCGCGCGAAATCCGTCGGTAAGCCGGTCGAACGCCTTGTCCACCCATTCGGCGGGTGTGCCATTGTCGTCAACGCTGGGACTGGACCAGCCGACGATCTCGCCGTGACACGCCTGCGGCTGCGCCAGCCAGAACGCGTCGAAACCTTGCACGGCATCGCAATGACTGATCACTACGTAGACCGGCAAGGCGAAGGCGTAGGCTTCCTGCAATTCATTGATGCGCACGAAGGCGTGCTTGCCCATCGCCTTCCACTGGACTTCGTCGGCGGCCAGCAGGCGCGCGGCGGAAACCACCCAGACGATGCCATCCAGCGCGCGGTCGGGACGCAGGCTGTCGATATCGGCGAGCAAGTTCGGCCAACGCGCATCGCTGGCCACGCCGGGTTCGCCGATCCCGCCTTGCGGGTCGAGCAAAATGCCGCGCCTCAGGAAGCCGCACTGCGCATCCGGCAGGGCGTGGCGCAGCCATGCTTCCTGCTTGGCGTTGCTGCGCAGACTTTCCCGCCTCAAGGGCTCGGGAATCGATGCGGCAAGACTGCTTTTGCCATCGCCGGGAAAACCCATCAACAACAGCCAGGAGCTTTGGTAGCGCCAGTCGCGACGAGCCAGCAGATAACGGCATGCACGATCCACCAGGCGCCAGGTGTCGTCGATCTTGCCGCGCAGACGTGTCCAAAGCGGGAGCCATTGTGCCGTGGTGAGTCGCGGGATTTTCTTTGCCGCGGAAACCAGCAGTTTGACGCTCCGCTGGCGCCATGCCGGCACCAAGGCAACGACGGCAAGCAAGAGCAGCGTCAGCGCCAGGGTGATCATGACGCGGGCATCGCCGATGGGCGGGTCGGGGCAAGCGCAGGCGAACCCCGACGATGCCGGACTTCACTGCACTCGGCCCGACCCTCCCGTTGCCGTCTCATATCGCGCTCCGTATCAGCTTGAGCAGCGACCAGGTCAGTACCAGCCAAACCAGCGACGACAACAACAGGTAAGCCACCGTGCCATACGCCGCCATGCGCAACCATGGCGTCAGCGCCACGCGCGTGTTGTCGCGATCGTAGACCACGGTGTGTTCATAGGCTTGCGCGAACATGCGCGGCTCATCGCCCCCCAGCTTGCGCCCGCTGGCCAGCGGATAGAGCTTGGCGCGGTAGCTGCGCAGAGCCGCCTGCCCTTCCTTGCCTCGATACATGCCCTGGAAGCCGAGCTGCAAGGCCAGCAGCAGGACCGCAGCCAGATCGGCATCCAGCGTCGTGCGTTCACGGCAGTCCAGCTGCGCCTGCACGTAGTCGAAGAACTTGCGGCCGGCGATACGCGTGCCGGCCACCGCGTATTCGAGCAAGTATTCAGGCCAGTATTCCGCGGCAGGCCAAGGCTGGTTGAGAATGAAGATCTCGTCGGCCAGCGCCACCATGGCATAGCGCGCGCGCCGATAGATCTCCATTTCCGCATCGTTGGCCTGCGCGGCAATATCGTGCGATTGCTGATCGATGATCGCGCGCAACCGGTGCGAAACACGCTCCGCCAGCTCCTGTGGCTCGATCGCCTCGTAGGGCTGTTCGGGCTGCAGCAGACGGACCAGCTCCTTGTTCTTGATCGCCAGCTTCACCCGCGCCACTTCTTCATAGAACGAAGCGAAGCTGGCCAGCAGGAAGCGTGGCGAGTCGATCCCAGCCATGGATCAAGCTCCCTGCTCGCGCCGTGTACGCGGCAGATACAGCGTGATGCCGCCCGGTACGTTGTCGTCGGGCTCGCCCATGATCACCAGGGTATGTCCGTCTACGATCAGCGGACGCATGGTCTGGGTATCCACCTCGATGCTGCCATTGATGACCTCGTACACGTAGGCGCCAGGACGCAGATTGAGCGCGGCGACGGTCGTGGCGCCTGCGGCGCGCACGGTGGCGCCGGGATAGCGGCGTCGCACCAGCAGGTAGATCAGTTCTTCGGTCGCGGTGCGCGCGTTGTTCAACCATTGATTCAAGTTGCCGCCGTTCTGTCCTTGGCGCGGGCGCAGTTCGATCAGCAGTTTGTCGGTGGCGATGCCGGACGGCAGCTGGCAGCGGAAGCCGGCGGCGCCGACCTGTTCGAAATCGATCACGCTATAGCCGGCATGCAGGCGCGCCAGCTGCGCGTTCACGTAATCCAGGCCCTGCCGGAACGCCGGCATGCATTGCTCGTGCAGATAGGCAGGCATCGCCGGGGGCGGCTCGGCGCTGGCGATGGCGGCGGTGAAACCCACCAGTTGCGCCAGTGCCTTGTACAGGTCATAGGGGTGCGTGACATCGGCGTGCAGCAGCACATCGAAGAACGGCATGCCCGTCACCAGTTGGTGCGCCGCCAGCACTTGTGGATTGGAATCACCGGCAAAGCGCGCCTCGCCGCGATCTGCGAGACGCAGGCCCAGCAGATCGCGGTATTTGCTCCAAATCGCTTCGGAGAGTTGTTTCAGCGAGGACCGCAAGCCGCTGTCGCCCTGGAACGCACAGGCGGCCATGCGCAACATCGGCGGGTGGTAATCGGTCAGGTGCACGCCGCGCGTATCGCCCTGCAGTTCCAGCAGCGGCATCGCGCCATAGCATTTGGCGATCGCATCGCCGGCAACCAGGCCAATACAGGGGCGCAGACGATCCACCTCGATATCATCGCCACCGGTATTTTCATCCGCTTCCAGCTGTCCCTGCTCGGCGGTGTAACGCTGCAAATCGCCGATCTTGCTCGCTGCGCCCTTACCGCGTACCGGCACACGTATTTGCACCAACACTTTCGGCGCAGCGTTCCAGTCGTGCTTGGACAGATCGAGCGTCAGCGGCTGCGGCGCGAAATAGCCGGGGTATTCCACCAGCAGACCATCGGGCATCACGCAGCGCAGACGCTCGATCACCACCTTGCCTTTCACCAGCTCGGTGTTGTCCAGCGCCATCTCCAGCACGCCCCAGCACCAGGGTTGCAGCACCGAGAGCTGGTGATGCAACAGGCGTCCCCAATAGATATCGTTTTGCTGGAAATGCTGCGGCGACAGCAGCATGCCTTCCGACCACGAGATCGCTTCGGGCAGCAAGGGCGGGATATCGGGCAACAGATTCATGGCATCACCTGCCTTCGCTGATTTGGATTTGCGTGGCGGCCAGCCAGATCACCGCATGACGGTATTGGGTGATATCGCAGCGTGCCTGGCCATCGGCGGACAGGTAATCGGAAAAGCCATACACCGCCACGGCATCGCCCGCGCGCTTGGGCATGCGCGCCGGATCGACCACGGTGGCGGGCGGCACTTGCAAGGACACCACCTCGATCGACTGGCCCAGGCCATTCTGCAAGGCCTGCTTCTGCGCAAACCATTCCGGCCCGGTCTTTGGCAGCATGGCGATGCTGTTCGTGTCGTAGACGAACACCAGATCCAGCGCGGTCGCCGAATCCAGATTGGCGCCAGGCGGTGCGGCCACGCGCACACTCGACAGACTGGTGGTGGGCGTATGGCCGGGTATGAGTTTTTTTAGGGTGCCGCACGCTGTCACGAACGCCATCGCGATCGTGACTGTCAGCAGGATACGGGCGCGCGGCATGGACATCATCCGAGCAGCAACACGACGATTTGCGAGGGAGTCAGCGAAGCCCCCAATGCATTGGGCAGCAAACCATTCTGTCCGAACAAACTGGTCAGCCGCGTGGCCGGGATGCCGCCCATGAAGACATTGAAACTGCCCAGCAGGCCGCGGAACGGCCCCATGAACAGCTGCGAGATGATGCCGCCTTCCAAGCCTGGCGTATCGCCCAGGCTCATCGCGCCGACGGTGGCCAGGTTTTCCGCCAGGCCGCCGCCGATGATGACCTGGAACTGCGAAGGAATATCCATGGTGGACAAAGCGATATTTGGAAATGGCAAAGGCACAGGCACGCCAAGGATCGGCACCTTGCAGACATCCGGGAAGGCGAAATTGAACACGCCTAGAGTGGTATTGGCGAACACGGCTTGTTCCTTCTGATTCAATGATTTCAACCCAAACTCACGCGCTCCGCATCGATCTTCGCGTCCTGCCGCGCCGTGACGATCGTGTGCTCGCCATGCAGCCGCAGCAGTTGCCGTGCGTCCAGCAAATAACGGTCGACCTGCCCCACGAAGCTGCGCGCGATATGCACCAGCGATTCGGCGGCGCTGGTGAATATGTCGCGCGCGCTCAGCGAAAGCCGTCCCTGCACGGCCGTAATCTCCACGTCACAGGCGGCGCGCAAGGCAATCGTCTGGGTCGCCGCGACATCCACATGGCGCTGGCGTATCGACAAACTGTCCGCGCCCGGCACGCTGAGCGTGGCACCGCACCCGTCTTTGCGCGCCAGCACATGCAGCACGTAATGGCTTTCGTCGGCCATGCACACCAGCAGCACGCGATCGCCTGGCTGCGGCGTGATCAGGCATGACGTGGCCTGCCGTGCTGAGCGGCCATCGTCCAGGCGCCACAGCTCATCGCCAAGCGCTTCGTGAATCACAGCTTCGGAGAGCTGCGGGCTGTTGCGGTGGCGCGTCATACTGCGGCGTGAGGCGGCAAACATGGCGATCTCCTGTTCAAATTCACGTGCTCAAATTCACGTGTTCGAATTCATGCGAGTGACAAGGCCCGACGCTCGGCAGCCAGGCGCGCAGGCGACGTGGCGCGCAAACGCTTGCGCCGTGACATAAACCAATTCGTCCAGCTGAAACGCGTGTTATGGCAACTGCTGTAACTCAGATCGGCATAGGCGAAACGAATACGGCGGCCGCGCGCATGATCGAAACGCGCATAGCGCAGCACGGCATGCGAAAAATTCACCTTGTGCAGGCGTGCGTGGTCCCACACGCTTTGCTTGGCCTGCGCCGCGGCGAGATTGACGTCTTTCAAGTTCGCGCCATGCGCGATCAGGTTTTCGCAACGCAGGGCGCGCGCATCCACGTGTTCCAGCACGGCTTCCATCAGCAAGGCACCCGACAGATCGGCGCCACGCAGCGCTGTGCGCAGGAAGCGGGCCTGGCGGCAGTTGGTTTCGCGCAGATCCGCCCCGCACAGATCGGCATCGGCAAAGCTTGCCGAATCCAGCTGACAGCGGCGCAGCGATAGCCCCCGCAAATCCATGCCATCAAAACAGGCCTGGTGCAGCACACAGGCTTCCGCCACCAGACCGCTCAAGCGCAGCAGGCGAAAGTCGACATTCGGCAGCGCCGATTGCAACAGCTTCACCTGCTCCAGATTCGCGCCATCCAGCTGGCAGCTTCCGATCATGCAGCGTTGCCATTGGCCGCGCGCGAGGATGGCATCGCGCAGGTCGCAGCTATGGACCACGCTCATCGATACCTCGGCATCGCGCCAATCGCTGTAAGCAAGCTTGCATTCGGCCAAGGCCGATTGTTCGACGCGCGCGCCATGCCAGCGCGCCCCGCCGAGATCGCAGCGTGTGAAGGTACAGCTGTCGATCACCGCGCCCTCAAGATCCGCCCCACTGAGGTCGCAATCGACGAAGGTCAGTTCACGTAACTGGCTGCCCCGCAGCGCGGCCCCGCGCCATACCACCTTGGTGAACACCAGGTGCTCGATCGCGCGGCCGCTGCCGTCGAGCGCACCCAGATCCGTGTCCTGAACCGGGCGGCCCATGCGCTGCAATCGTTCGATATCGGCCCAGCTGCTCATGACCGCAACTTCCTGCCCAGCTCGATGCGGATGCCATCCAGCCGCGCCCGTTCGAAATGCGCCTCGCCACATTCGGCCTGCATAAAATTGGCGTGCCGCAAATCCGCGCCACGAAAATCGGCGCGGCGGCAACTGGCCTGGAAGAAATCCGCTGACTCCGCGTGGCAGCCGCTCAGGACGCCCCCCATGAACAAGGAGCGATAGAACAGCGTGCGTTCCAGCGCCGCATCGGTCAGACGCGTGCCGCTGAAATCGCAGGAACGGAATTCACCATCGCTGAGATTCGCCTCGCTCAGCGTCGCATCACGCCAGCTGCTGTGCTCGGCGCGCATATGACTGAGGTCGGCGCGACTCCAATCAGCGCCACCGCCAGCCTGCACGCGGCTCAAGATCGCGCTGTTCCATACACTGTCGACCAGGCAACTCTCCATCAGCACGCTGCGGGTCAACGCCGCCTCCTGCCATTCGCTTCCGCTGAAAGAGGAACCCAGCGCGATCGTTTTCTGCCACACCGTATGCGACCAGCGGCTGCCATTGGCCTTGGCGTGCAGGATCACGCTATCGCTCAAGACGGTGTGCGCCAGGTTGGCACCGGTCAACCGGATATTCGGCGCGGTCCATTGCTCGAAGCGCGCGCCGCTGAGATCGGCGTGGCTCCAATCGGCATCGGACGCCTGTACGTCACGAAAACTCGCGCCACGGAATACTGCGCGATGCGCGCGCGTCCGGGACAGATTCGCGCCATCGAGCCGAGCGGCGTCGCCGTTGACGTCATCCAGCGTGGCACCGGTCAGCGCCACCTCGCTGAGATCCGCGCCATCGAGTCTGGCGCCGCTCAAGTCGGATGACTCCAGCAGCGCGCCACGCAAATCCGCGCCGGACAATTCCGCCCCGCGCAGATTGGCGCCAGCCAGATCGCAGCCATGCAAGGAGGCGCCTTCGCGCACGCGCAGCAGCACCCATTGGCCGATCGCCGCCGCCGCTTCAGGCGACGGCGGCGTCACCGGCGCGGTAGCTTGCGGCGCGGCCAGGCGCGCACGGCGCTGCAAGTCGTGCAGGGATTCGATGGTTGCCGCCGGCACCGCATGCTCCGCGCTGAATTCAGCCAGGCTGGCCATGCGTTGATCCCGGCCGCTGGCGCGAGCGAGTACTTCGTCCACGGTGGCGCTGGCAGCCGTTACTGGCGCTGACAGGTCGGCAAGCTTGGCCTTGGCCTCTGCCTCATGCTTTTCCGCGACGGCCTTGACCTGCGCAATCATGGCGTCGGCGCTGTCGAGCATGGCGCCAAGATCAAAATCCCCACGCCGCATCGCCGCGATCGATGGCGTCGCCAGTTCCGGCATATCCGATGCGGGCGCCGGGGGCATCTCCATGCCGGTGCTGGACTTGAATTCCTCCGCCAGCGCCGCCTTGAAGGCGAGCTGTTCGGCTTCGCGCTGCGCGCGCTCCTGCAGGTCTTCCTGCGCCCGCGCCGCACGCAGGGCGGCATTGGGCTCCGGCGTCAACTGCGCTTCATTGAACACATGGCGGATCGCGGTATCGCGGTTCATGCGCAAGGCCAGCACTTCGCCGTAATGCGAGAGCGTGCGCGGCGGGTCAGCGAGATGCTCATAGCCGACCATCACCGCATCCACATCCAGCGCAAGACTGTCTTGCACGTCCACTTCGCCGCGATGAATGGCAATGCCCAATTCGGCATCGGGCAGAAACCACACCGTATCGAAAGCCAGCGGCACTTCGTCCACCGCGTCGGCCGCCGCGTTCTGCCGATGCACGAAGGCGCGCGGACGAAAATCCGGCAGACGCCCTTCGATCACCGGCATGTCCGGATGCATGCCCTCCAGGCGGTATGCCTCACCACCCTGGAAAGGACCGGCAATGCGCTGATCGCAAGGCGCGGCATTGAAGAATTCCGGATTCGTGTCATGCGCCATACCGGCACAGCCATCCTTCCGCCAGCGCCATCCATAGCTGCCCACCCAGCCCCGCCGCGGCTGCCAGCTCACATCCAGCGCAGCGAAACCCGCGGGCGCATAACGGCGCAGACGGCTGCGCACGGGATGATCGGGGTCCTCCACATTCGGCATCATCATGGGCTTGCGCGAAAACAGGCCAGCGAAGGGATTGCGCGCATAGCCGCAACCTTCCGGATTGCCCGGATGACGCGGGCCGCCAAAGGCACGGCTCCATACCAGGGGCATACTGGTGAACGGCGCGGCTCTGAGCTGGCGAAACCACGGCAGAAAGCCGTCGAACCAGCGCCGATCGCCGATCACGCGCAAGCGCTTGTCGATGCTGCCAAGCTTCAGGCGCACATCCTGTTGCGTCGTCGCCAGGCCATCCTCGGCATAGGCACTACCCGCCAGCAATACTTCGCCGCGCGCCTTGGGCATCAACTCATCCAGTGCGCGGCCTGATGGCAAGGCCGCCATCACCTTGCGCCATTGCAGGTTGTCGCGCAGCAGCGTTTCGGCACGTCCGCCCAGCTGGAAGAACGCCACCGTTATCACCAGCAGGCGATGGCGCCCCTGCCAGCGATAGGGGCGATGCATCAGCCCAAGTGTCATGGGTTTGATGATCTTCATGCGTTCCTCATAGGAAGATGCGAAGCATGGGAATCTTCACCACCAATTGCTCGATCGACATCTTTCCGCGCTCTGGCGACAGATCGATATCGCCGCCGACGGAGCGACGGGTCACGCTAAGGCCCGCGCCGATCACATTGATCCTCACATCGGCGCCGGTAATGCTTATTTCCGAGCTGGCGCCGGTCACCGACACTGTGCTGCCGACACCGGTGATATTCGTGCGCTGCATCGCGCCGGTGATATTGGTATCGACGCTGGCCCCGACGATATTGGTTTGAGCCATCGCACCGGTGATCGACACCACATTGCTGGTGCCGGTGGTGGTGGTCTGCTTATTGCTGTCGTATGTGGTGGTGCTGGTTTCCGAGCCGATATCGGTCGTGTTGTCGACCTTACCTTGCGTGGTGTTGTTGGTGACGCTAGTCGCATGGGTGGTCGTACTCACCGTGCCTTGCGTGATGTCATTGGTTTCGCTGTCCACCGTGCTGGTGTTGTTCACCGTGCCCTGGGTGGTGGTGCTGGTGACCGTGCCCTGATGGGTGGTGTTCGTTTCGGTGGTCACGGTGGTGGTGTTGTTCACCGTGCCCTGCGTGGTGGTGTTGGTAACCGTGTCCGCCGTGGTCGTGGTGGTCACCGTGCCCTGATGAACCACATTGGTTTCAGTACCTACCGTGGTGGTGTTGGCCACCGTGCCTTGCGTGGTGACGTTGGTGACGGTGCCCTGGGTAGTGGTGGAGGTGACCGTGCCCTGCTCTACCACATTGGTCTCGGTACCTACCGTGGTGGTGTTGTTCACCGTACCTTGCGTGGTGGTGTTGGTGACCGTGCCCTGCTTCACCACATTGGTCTCGGTGTCCACCGTGGTGGTATTGCTTACCGTGCCTTGCGTGGTGGTATTGGTGACGATGCCTTGCGTCGTTACGCTGGTCACCACGTTGTCGGTGGCGGTGCTGTTGACGATATTGCGAGTGGAGATGGACGTCGCCGTGCCGCTGACCGTCTCTTCGCTGAAACTGTCGACGATGCTGGAGTAGCTGGTGCTTTGCGTCAGCGTGCTCTTGTTCCAGGAGATTTCCCCCTGGTGCGTGCTGTAAGTGCGTCCGATGGTTTCGGTGGTGCTGAGCATGCCGCCATAGCCCTCGACCGCCGAGGTATAGCTGTAGCTGCCACCCAGGGTGTAGCCGCATTCGATGAACTGGCCGGTATCGTAGGCGTCGCTGATCGTGGCGATCGCGGTATCCAGGTCGTAAGGCGTATTGCGGCCAAAGCGGATGTTCTTGGTATCGGCATAGTTGGTGGAATAACTGCTGCCGACGTGGGTCGTCGCGGTCCAGCCCGACGGGGTGACCGTCATCGTGCCGTTCGCCTGCACGATCTGCTGGATTTCCGGCAGTTCCGACTCGTCCTGCGCGCGCGCCACCAGCACCGTCACGCCGATTTCCGGCACGGTCTGCATGCCCGCGCCCAGCTTCACCCATACCGGCTTGCTGCCGCCGCCGGGCGTGGAAAACTGTACGTACACGCCTTGGGCATGCAGCTCGCGCGGATTGGCGGTGCTGTCGCTATAGACGCTGGATTCGGGATCGAAATTGCTCGGCTCGTAATAACGCCAGTCGGCCGGACGCTGTCCTTGGGTATCCACCACGCGCGCCAGAATCACGCCCTGCTGCGTATCGGAAACCGAGAACGCGGTAAGCATGCCGCTGGCGTCGGTGGCTTCGAATTCATTGGTATAGCCGCCATCAGCGCTGGCCTTGTGCGTGACCTTGCTCAGCACGAAAGGCTTGCCTTCCAGCGTGGGACGCACTGGCGAAGGCTGCACGCCAGCCGCCATGTCGCCGCTCAGCGTGAATTGATGGCCTACACGGAAGCCCGTGCAGGTACTGCTGCCCGAGAGCTGCCGCGCCGAGCTGGCAAGGCTGGACGCGGTGCGCTTCATATAGTCCCGCGTTTCCGCGCTGTCGATGCCGTACTGGTAGGTGCGATACAGATTGAACGGCAATTCGCCGGTATCGGCGGGAGTCGTCGCGGCATAGGTCTGGAAGCTGGGCACTGGATCCATATTCCAGGCGCTTTCCTGATACACGAACGAGGTATTGATACCGCTGCTGGTCATCGACTGCTGATAGCTGTACTGGAACACTACATCGTTCTGGTGCCGCCCCAGCTCTTCCAGCGTGGTGTGGGTATAGCGCAGCGGGCGATGGCCGAATGCTTGCGGATAGGCCGGCCGATTGGCGAATACCACCGTATGGCGATTGCCGGTGTGGGTGACGTAGTAATAGATATGCGCCTTCGACATCAGGCGCTGCAGGAACTCATAGTCGCTTTCGCCCGCCTGCAGCCAGTCCTGCACCCGCGTTACGGCCAGATTGTCATTGCCGGAAACCGCTTCCAGCGAGTAATGGATGTAATGCTCGCGCATCACGGCGGCGATCACGTCGCGCACACTCATCTGCGCATGCACGTAGTAACGGTTGGTAAGCGTCAGCTTCCACAGCGCCGGCTTCATGCCAAGCCGGTACACGCCGGGTTCGTCCATCGCGAACGAACTGACGATGCCGTTGTACAGCGTGATATCCGGCGCGGAGCCAGTGCGCAGCGCCTGCATGAAGCGCGCGGCGGCATCGGGCTGGCTGACTTTCGTGGGATCGTTGATACCGACCGTGACGGGCCGGCCGATCACCGCTTCGAAACTCAGCGGCCGGCCATCTTGCGGCGCCGTATTGCCGCGCAGCTGCAACTGATATTCGAAAGGCTGGGAAACATTCTCCTCGCCTTCGAAAGAGAGCAGCCGGAAGGTTTCATCGCTGAGCCAGGTATTGCCCTGTATGCAGATACCGCAGTGCAGATAGAGCAAGGGTGAATCGGACTGGCCCGCGCGGCCGATCGGCGCGATCGCGGTGCGGCCGATCGTGTTGGAAACCATGGCATTCATGCCGCCTCCACCACCGCGTCCGCCGCG
Source organism: Dyella subtropica (assembly GCF_026283965.1). GTDB lineage: Bacteria > Pseudomonadota > Gammaproteobacteria > Xanthomonadales > Rhodanobacteraceae > Dyella_D > Dyella_D subtropica. The sequence continues at coordinate 7,141 of NZ_JAPDPD010000018.1, read as the reverse complement.
ATCGTGAAGCGCACTTGCCGCACTGCCTTCGGACGACCGCGCAGCCACGCTGTCTGTCCCAGCCGCAAACCGTGGCTGCCGAAGCCCGCCAGCAGACGCGGACGCCACAAGGTGGGCGGCGGAATAGCCGCTTCGTCCACACTGATCGTCACCACCACATCGACTTGTCGGTCGAACAGGTAATGCAGCATCGCTGCGAAGTTCCGATACGCACGGCCGAATCGAAGCCCCGTCTTCGCGCCGCGCGTGCGATCCGGCAACAGACCGCACAGGCGCTCATACGACACCGGACCCAAGGCCAGCGCCACCGCCGCATGATTCACCCACACCCGCTTCCCCAGCGGCGCGGTATCGCGCAAACGGCGCCGCCCCAGCAAGCTGCGGTCGCGCGGATCGATCTTGCGCCAGGCGCCATGCAGCGGCTCGATCGTCAGCGGCATGCCGAGATAAATGCGCAGCACGATCAAGGCTTGCGCCAGGCCGCGGCGTCCATCGGCGGCCAGGCCGCACAAAGCCAGCAAGGCGCGCCGTGGCATCGGCACCCGCTGCGCCAGCATGCGCGCGCCTTCCCCTTCGAACGCGGTCAGGCCCATCAGCGCGCCGGCTGCTTCCGCGCAGCGCGTGTATTCGGGGCGCAAGGCATCGAAGGCCGGCACGCTGGCCGCTTTCAATTCGTAGCGCAGCGTGCTGAGGCGGTGATTGAAGATGTCCAGAAACTCGGCCATCGCGGTATCGCGCAAGCCCAGCTGCTGCCGCACCCATTCGGTGTAACTGTCGGGCAAGGGGCCAAGCACGCCGGCCAGAGTGAAATTGGTGACATACAAATCGATGCGCTTGAGCGCCTCCACCTGCGCCGGCATGCCAGCGGCACGCACGGGAAGGCGCATACGCCCCGCCGAAATTTCGCTACCGGGAAAAGCCGGCGACAGCTCGCCGCGAAAACGCAGCCGCGGGCTGACCTGGCGCACACCGTGCTCCACCGCATAAGGCGTCATCGCCACGCCAGCCGGCCAGGAGTTCAGCCGCACCCATTGGAAAAAATCGAAGCTCGCCGGACGCCGCGCGAGCCGCAGGCTTAAAGATTCGCCCGTGCGCCAGTCAGCGGTGGCCATGATTTCAATTCCCCATGCAGATCGGACGATTCAAGAATCAGCTCGACGACGGTGTTGACCTCCGCGTACAAGGACAGGAAACGGTGCAGCACGCTGCCGAACAGCACCGCGCTACCGCCCTCGAAATGCCCAAGATCCACCTGCGCGTGCACCTCGATGCAATCGGCGAAACCGCGCCACACCTCGCGGCGCGGCATACGCCGCTGCACGCGCCGGCTGCTGAGCGCGCGCAGGCCGTCGATCTGGCGGTAGCCGGTGGCGCTGGCCGGCCCCACATGCAGGCGCAACATGTTCTTCAGCACCGGCGGGCCGCGTTCGCCATCGATCAGCGATAGATGGTTCAAGCACAACTGCGACACCAGGGCCCAGGGACGATCGCCCACCATCTGCGGCGGCTGGTTCGGCGTGGGCTTGCTGGCCACGGTCAGCGTCGATACCGGTCCCGCGCCTTCCAGATACAGAGGACTGCCCAGCTGCAGCTGCGAAGGCAGGCGGCGGTTGGTGCACAAGGCGCTGCCGCCGATCATTTCCTCGGCCGGCAGCATCGGATCGAAATTGGGGTCCAGAAACGACACATAGGTCTCGGTGCCCTGCACCGCACCGGTCTGGTTCACCTCGCGGCGCAGCGCATAGAAGTAATCCAGCTTTTCCATGTACTGCATCTCGTCGAGCGAAAAATACGGCGCGATCGGACGCGGACTGCTATCGGAGCGGATCGAGACCAGTTCGTCCAGGCTGTGAATTTCGCAATAGCGATGGTTCTGCTGATCGCCGATCAAACGGTATTCGTAATGCTGCTGATCCAGCACGAAAGGCTCGATGCGCTGCGGATACAAGTTGATCAGCGGTACGCAATTGAGACGCAGCAGGTCGCGATCCAGAGGATTCTGTTTCGGCGCGGGCGTATCGAGCAGAAACAGCAGCTCGAACTGCTTGCCCACGCCCGACCAATCCAGCCCACCTATTTCGAAAAACAGGAATTTCTGCGGAAAGGCAAAGTATTCCTGCACCAGCCGGTAGCCGGGATGGGTCAGCGGATGCGTGCCTAGCAGTGCTTCGTCATCGTCAAAGCCGCACCAGCGCAGCTGATCGGCATCGATATAGCGCAGCTCGCCGGTTTCCGGCACGCGCAAGGCGATCCGTACCAGATGCGTCGACAAGGCGTCGTAAAACGGGTAGGCGTGCTTGTGCTCGGCGTGAATGCAAAAGCGCAGCTGCGGCATCTTCATCGCATGCGCCGGGTCCTTGCCCTGGCATTCGATGCTGGCCCGCGCGATGGATAAAGTGCGGGTGTCGCCGCGACGTAAGGGATAGGTATTGGCGCTGACCATGGCCAGATCGGTCAGCTTCAAGGGCCATAGGGGCGTATCGCAGCCGGTGCGGAAGCGGCAGCGCAGCTGTTGTCCGAGGTCATTGACCGCTGTGGCGTACACGTAACGTCCGCGCCCCAGGGTCACGCCATGCATGAAATTGGCGCCTTCCGGCCGCACTTCGATCTCGGCCAGCAGCATCGACGGCAGCGGCGCTTCCAGGTGCGGATACAGCAGGCCCAACAGCGCATTGGGCAACACCGCCTGATCAACTTCCAGCTGGTAGCGCAAACGCCCGGCCATCCAGCCGAAGGATTGCAGCAGCATCTCCACCTGTGGATCATTGCTGCGCCCGCCGCTCAGCTCCAGGCTCTTGGCGATCGCGGGAAACGCCTGCCCGAACTCCACCGCGTCCGCGCGCAGCGCCGCCATCTCCTGCTCGAACCACATCTTCAGGCGCGGCGCGGCGGCGTTATTCATGCGGCCGCCCCCTGCATCGGCAATTCAAAACGGAAGGAGTGGTTTTCCGCCTCCTGCTGCAGGCGTCCAGTCACCACCAGGGTGCGTCCGCTGGGCAGCCATTCCAGCCGCAGGTCGCGCAAGCGCGGTTCGTACTGCGCGATCGCCTTGGTCAGGGCCGCACCGTAACGCTCCTGGTCGTGCAGGCCAGTGCCGAGATCGACGATCGCGGGCATGCCGAAATCGCACACATGCACACCGCCTGGCGCGATATACGGACGGCATTCCACCAGCCGCTGGATCTGCGCGGCAACGTGATCGGCCAAGCTGGCGTGTGCGTGCTGGAGGCGTTCGAGCAGAAATGGCATGCGGTCTCCGGTACGGTCCCGCTCCCTGTCAACGCATTCATCGTCAAAGGAACGGCCGAAAAACAGGCTTATGAAGTGAACTGTCCGATCGGCCGGTTCCTCGCCACGCTCCATCCCGCGAGCATGTTGCCGGCGGCGTCGGTTTCGGCGTTCTGCACGGTGTAGGTCCACAGCACTTCGGTGAAGTTGAGCTTGAATTGCTCGGTGGGCATGTCGTCGGCGTTGGTCTGGAACTGGATCTCGCTGATGATCGCGTCGCGCAGTTCCATGGTGAGGATATTGGCGGTGTTCTTGCCAGAGTTGCGCGCGATATAGATCTTGGTGGGCTTGTCCTTGCCCTTGCCCAGCGGCTCGGCGCGCAAGCAATAGTCATAGAGTTTTACCGACGTCTTGTCCACGTACTTGACGCAGGTGAACTCGGTAATGATCGGTCGGCCCGAGGTACGCGCCGAGTTGCTGACATCGGTGGTGATCTGCTGTTGCATGCCCTGATGCACGGACATCAATTCCATGCACTGCCCCAGTTTCAGCACCTGGTCGCGCCATTCGCCGTCGATCAGGCTGCCACCCATTTGCCAGTTATTGGGCGAACCGAAAATGGCAGGGTCGCCGGGTTGCAAAAGTATCAGGTCCATATTCGCTCCTGTGATCTGTTAGCCGTGGCCGATGCCTGCTCAGGCCGCCGGCAGATCCGCCACAAGGCGAATCGAGGTGGTGAGTTCTTCGAGCTGGAAGTGAGGTTTGATGAATACCGTCGCCTTGTACGCACCGGGCGAACCGGGTACGTCGGTAACGCTGATCAGCGCGGCACGCAACGGATAGCTGGCCTTGACCTCTTGCGAGGCGTTGTCATCCAGCAATACGTACTGGGCGATCCAGGTATTGAGATATCCCTCGATATTCCCGCGCGTCAGAAAGGCGCCGATTTTCTTGCGCATGATCACCTTGATGTAATGCGCGAAACGCGATGCGGCGAGAATGTACGGCAGCATCCCCGACAGCTTGGCATTGGCGTTTGCTTCGTCGGTGATGTACTGGCGCGGCTGATTGGCGGTCTGCCCGCCGAAGAACGCCGCCTGCCCGGTACCCTTGCAATTGCATAGCGCGATAAAGCCGAGATCATTCAATTCTTTTTCGCGCCGGTCGGTAATCGACACCTCGGTGGGACAGATCATGTTCACCATGTCCGCATCGTCGCGATAGGTGTACACCGGCAGGCCATCGACCAGGCCACCGCCTTCCACGCCACGGATCGCCGCGGTCCAGTGATACAGCGCGAAAGCATGGGTGACGCGTTCCGCCAGCACGTAGGAGGCATTGCCCCACAGGAAGTTCTTGTGCTCGGGCCCGTTGTCGCCGGTGACGGTCTCCTCATACTTCACGCCTTCGGCGGGACGCGAATCCTTGCCATACGGCAAACGCATCAAGGCATGCGGCAGAGTCAGCGCCACATAGCGCGAATCCTCGCTGCCCCGGAACTCCGTCCATTGCGCCAATTCCGGCGACTCGAACAGCTGCCCCAGATCGCGCGGCTTGGCCAGTTTGTCGAAACCGTCCAGACCAAACAGGCCCGGAGACGCGGCCGCGATAAACGGCGCGTGCGCGGACGCGGCCACCTGGGTCATCTTGCCGAGCAGCGACATATGATTGGGCGAATGGTCGAATTCGTAGCCGCCCACCAGCAGGCTGTAGGGTGAGCCGCCGTAGGTGCCGAATTCGGCCTCGTAGATCATTTTGAAAATGCAGCTCTGATCGAAATCCGCCGCCTTTTCCAATTCCTTGCGCAAATCGTCCATCGACGCGTTATACACGCGCAATTTCATCAGCCGGCCGGTTTCGGTACGCGATACCAGGTAATACAAGCCCCGCCAGGTCGCTTCCAGTTCCTGGAATTTCGGCGCATGCATGATCGCGTCCAGTTGCAGGCCGATCTGCATATCGATGCCGCCGGCGCGCTCGTCGATCATGCCGCTGACACCCAGCGCGACACTGTTCAGTTCCTTCGCGCCCATCGGCACGATGATCTCGTTGGTGAAGCGTCCAACCAGACGGCGCGCCTTGGACAAGGGATCGACCGTCAGATACGACTGCATGCGATCGCTGGCCGTCTGCGCGGTATTGACCATCAACTTATTGGCCGCATCCGCCTGCGACTGCGCCAGCAACAGAGCCGCATCGGCATCGTTCTTCGTCTTCTGCGCGGCAACCAGGGCGGCATTGGCATCGGCGATGGCTTTGTCGCCCTGGGCCGCTTTCACATTGTCGCCGGCCGTGCCTAACGCGGTGGCGGCATCCTTCGCCGCCTGCTTCGCGGTGGTCAGAGCGGTTACCGCCGTATCGTTATCCGTCTTGGCTTTATCAGCCGCCTGCTTCGCCGCATCGGCCGCGTCCTTGGCCGCATCAGCCATCGCCGCATTGCCCGCCATTTGCGCGGCCAGCAAGGTCACCAGCGCGACGGGCACATCCTTGCCAGTGCTGGGCAGCGGCGACACCGTGCTGGGAACCAGCGTGGCATTGACCCAATCAGCCGGCACCTGCGTGCCGAAGGCACCTTTCAAGGCACCGATCGCATCGGCATCGATCAGCGAACCATCCAGCACCGAGGCCAGCGAATCATTGCACTCGCCCATCGACTGCAAGGCACGCAGATCGGCACGGGCGTCGTAGCGCTGCTTCAGGCCATCGACCTTTCCAATGATCGAAAGCGGCTCGAAATCGGCCAAGCTGCCGAATTGCATTGGGCCATTGAGCTTCTTCCCGCCACCGGCGATCAGATCGGCAATGCCATCGAGCTTGATCGTCGGCGTGCACTCCGCGAGTACCTTGTCGAACGACTCGCTATCGATATCGCGCATGCGCCGGTCTTTCATCGACGGCAAGGTGTTGGCAGGCACCTCGCCCGACAGATCGGCAAAAATGCCCACGATAAAAGCCAGCTCCACCTTCTCGATCGCATCGCCGGTTTCGACATCGTAAGTAATGCGTACGCGCGGCGGCCTCACACGCAGCAGCTTCTTCTGGATGCTTTCGACAGTCATGGACAGGCCTCGCTGAAATGGCGGCAACTTGGATTCGATCGATCGGTGTGCACGCGTTGCGGATCAGATGATTCAAGAGCCGTGCCAACCAGGCAAAGCATTGAATCCATTGAACATCCATGTATGCACCAGCCATGCAGACACAGGGTGCCGTGTGAATTTCCACACGGTGTGCGTGTTGCTATGGCCAGGTTCAAGTGAGGGAAGCGATTGATAAGGCGCGTGAACGACCACTATCGGGAGCAGTCGCGCGGCCGTGTGAAAATCTCTCGGAGGTGTGTGGGAAACGTCACGGTGTTCGTCGTCCCGCGAAGGTCATCTCACGTCGGCATGGAACTGCTCTTTCGACGCGACGGGACTTGATGGCCCTCCGATGAGCGAGGGTTTGCTTTTGATCTTGGGGGCCCCTGTGCAGCGGTGAGGGCTGGACGATCAGGCCCGCAGGGGCATGGGCACGGATGCCCATGCCTCCCGACAGGACACCAAACGTCGTGTCGAAAAGCCCGGCCAGACCTCACGGACTCGGAGGGCGAAGCCCGTAGAGCGCGGAAGAGGGGTGGTCTTTCTCTTGGTTACTTCTCTTTGACCAAACAAAGAGAAGTGACCCGGCCTCCGGCAGGAGGACGGAAGCCCGCCGCAGGCGAGCCCGGTCGCGATAACGCGAACATCAAACGGCAACGCCACTGGACCCCGGCCTACGCCGGGGTGACGAGATTGAGAGGCCATTGCGAGCACCCACCCCTTGTAAGTTTGCTTTACCCCCGCCAGACCGTTGCCCCTCGGATCACGAGATCGTAGGTGAGCCTGGGTCGGCGGGGACTTTTCCTCACAACCCGAACAGTTGCCTGGGCTTC